>DISW01000021.1 GCA_002422605.1 Bacteriovoracaceae bacterium UBA6200
CCCGCTCCAAAATTTAATTTAATCAAAAAGCCTCCTTTATGGGGGCTTTTTTTTTAACAACCATGTCTTTTTTACATAAAATCACTTTAGTTTTCTCCAGTATTGTAAGCTCCCTTGAATAAATCCTTTCAAAAGAGACATGTATGAGAAAAATCCTTTTAGGTGTGGTCCTTCTTACAAGCTTTCCCCTACTCGCTCAAACTGTGAAATTTAAAGTTCCAGTTATAAATGCTGAAGGCAATGAGGTTGAATCCACCATTTCTGGGCGGGTACATAAACATTCAAAAGATAGCGAAGCAAGCTTTGTCCATTTTAAAAGCCTCCAAATCAGCGTTCCAGGCGATGGCCCGAGCGGCAGAGTAAAAAAATACTACATGGATGGCCACGGTGATCTTTCTAGCTACTTCTGTGAACTGGTTGATCATCCCTATGTGAATTATAGAAACCTTAATACCATTTCAACACCTGCAAATAGCCCGGTAACTGTCAGGGCCGATGGAAATAAGCTTTCAGTTTATAAACCAAATACCCCCAACAACACCGCAACCATCTATACGGTCGAAGACCTCGTCTGTACCGATAATATAAAATACATATACTAAGGTAAGCACCGTAATTTCATTTTTATTCCCAATTATTCCTATCTCCCTGATAAAAGCTTGCAACCAAACAGGAGATTCCAATGAAAAAACTACTCGCAATAGTTAGCTTAGTTGTAAGCACGACTTCTTTCGCCTCAACTCATCAGTGCCTTAATCAAGCTATGCTTCAATTAAAAGCAAATATTAATCAACAGGTCACTAATCTTGACCGCTTAGAGGGCTCTACGACTTTAGCACCTCAAGAAGAATCTATGATGCTTGCGGGAGATATCTGGAATTCCTCCAACGCCCCCGTAGAAATTTATGTATTTCGCATGAATACAAGCGGAATTACCCACCGTATTCAGGTCAAGATGTCATTGCCACAATGCAAACTGCTTGGGATCTTCGATCACGGTTTGCCGCTTTAGCTAAAAATTCTTAGGATCGGAGGCTTCCGGCTTCCGGTCCATTTAATCCCGCTCCCATCCTTGCTCTTTGATTACAATGGAAACATAGAATTCTTAAATTCTCCTTATTTGTCGGCCCTCCTCGTGCATAGGGGATACGGTGGTCGTAATTTAGTCGGTGAATTGATCCACAGTTCGTACATTTTTTATCTCGAAGATAAATTTCTCTTTTCATACTAGCAGGAACTACGCGTCCTACTTTCGCCGGCGAAAGTGAGCTTCGTGTTGTCTCTGTCGTTTTGAATTTAGATTTCTCGACGTTCTTAATCGCCTCTGTCGCCATAAATAGCACCAATTCATCCATCGAAAGGTCTTGGCCCAAAAGAGCTTTCAATCGTTCTATTTCTCCCAAGGTTTTATCGGAAAGCACTATCGCTACCTGCACCTGGTCTTTTGAAAGTCGTTTTTGTTTTTCAACTGGAGTTTTTACTTTGCCGGATAAATCAAAGAGTTTTTTCTCGCACTCTCGTTTAGAAAGACCTTCTACTTCTTGTAAAATTTCTTTTTTCTCTTCCAGTGAATGATTTTTATAAAACTGATTCACTTGTGAAATATTTGTCAGAGTGAGCTTTCCCGCTTTAAGCTTTGGGCCAATTTCTGGAATGTTTTCAAGAAGCCGAGCCGCGACAATCCTCCTCTGAGCACTGGCCTCAGAGTAACCTAATTCCCTCACGCAAAAATCAAATAATGAGGAACATTTATAATCAGAATAAAGCTTTCTCCGGTCGATTTCTTTTAAATGATAAAGAAGTTTTATAACGACACTACGCTCGTGGACAACAAGCGACTTCGTATCAAAAAATAAAGCATGATCTGTTAAATGTGAAAGTTTCATGCTTGACTTGTACGGAAAACTTACGTGCAAGTCAAGTAATAAAAATTTGAAGCGAATTTACTTTCGCCGGCGGAAGTGAGAAAAAAGTTTATGGCCAACAAAATCATTATCTCTATTATTGCGGCAGCAGAAGTTTTAACACTTTTCCCAATACTTTTTTTTGGAATTTATACAGTGATTAGTAGCGGTGATATTACCCAGAAGGATACGACCTCAATGTTTATGACAGTCCTATTGGCCGTTTTCTATGCGAGTGCTGTGCTTTTTGGGGCCTATAAGGCCATCCAAAATATAAGTAAGAAACCAATGATCTCTTATCTCTTCCTTTTGGCGCCACTTTTAGTTGGTGCTGCTGTTTATTACACTAGTGGCACATGACTTTTGTTTCAGGCGCTGCTGTTCCGTGTGAGTGAGAATGAACATTCTGAATTTTTACAATTCGAAAAGAAATAGTCATTACACCAATTAGCATGAGGCTAATGGCATAGACTTTAGGAAGTTTTGCTTTAAAAGGCTTTAATAAACGCTGGATGATTCCTGGGGCGACCACCATTGCAGGGACTGTACCAAGCCAGAAAAAGAGCATCGCCATAAGCGCAGATGGCATGTTTTGGAGGGCCACAGTACTGAGGACAATCCCGTAGAGAAGCCCGCATGGCAGAAGAATTGATATGAATCCAGTAAAAAAGGCACGAGTTAAGTTTTTATTTTTTTGAACTAAAGCTCTCCATAGCTTTGTGTAAAGCTGGCCAAAAAATTTTGGCATAGGAAGTTCGGCCTTTCGGCCTCGGAGGGCCTGAACGCCCCAAAAAATAAAAAGGCCGCCAACTAAAAGTGAAGGAATGAGTGTGGCAGCAATAGGGGCCGACTTAAAATTTAAAAAGTTTCCGAGAAAACCAGCGAGGGCCCCTAAAAGAAGATAACCCAGGAGACGTCCAAACTGGTAGCGAACGACATCTTTCGAGCCTTCGCAGCTGGCGGTGACTAAACCGCCACACATTCCTACGCAGTGAAGGCTACCACCCATACCTGCAAGGAAAGAAACCCAAGGCAGGTAAGTTTTAATTTCGCTCAGAGCACTAATGAGTTGGGCCGACAAGAACGACCTCCTTAGTAGTGATAACCTCTTTAGTATCAACATCGTAGACTTCTAAAGTTGTCTTACGAGTGCCGCCTTGAAGAACGTCCGGATTGAATTTGAAGAACATGACAATCTTCTTTTCCGGAACATTTAAAACTGTTGGATGGACAGGAGTTACAAGCTCAACCCGGTCTTTTAGAACAGGATCGGTTAAACGGTAATCAACAGTGAAAACCTGACTGCCCTGGTGAGTGAGTTTAACTGTAAAATGATTCACTATAAGAGAATCTTCAACCACACGATAAGGAGTGGCCGAACGAATGAACATAACTTTAAGGTCAGTACCCTTTTGAATGATAACGCCAAAGGCAGTTAACAGAGCGAGGCAAACAAAAACATAGATGGCCGAACGGACAGTAATCATTTTTCGAGGTTTTCCGGCGAGTTCATTCTCAGACATATAGCCAATAAGTCCGGTTGGACGCTTAAGCTTAGTCATGATTTCGTCGCAAGCATCGATACACTGAGTACAAGCGATACATTCGAGCTGATTGCCTCGGCGAATATCAATACCGGTTGGGCAAACTTTTACGCAGTTGTAGCAGTTGATGCAGTCGCCTTCGTCTTCCCTTTGGATGTCCGGTGCGCGACGAGGTTCGCCTCGGGTAGGATTGTAGGCCACAACTAAAGAGTTTTCGTCCATCACCACGGACTGCATTCTACCGTAAGGACAGGCGATGATACAGAACTGCTCGCGGAACCAGCCAAAATCCAAGAGGAAAATGGTAGAGATAATCATAGTACCAACGAAGAGTCCCCAATTTTCAGAAGGAGACATGGTAGTGATTCGTAAAAGTTCACGGGGGCCCACGAAGTAACCAATAAAGGTATGGGCGATATGGAGGGAGATCACAGTGAAAACGATCCACTTAAGTGATCTTCGAACTATTTTATTAAGAGTCCAGGGGCCTTTATCAAGTTCCCTGCGGGCACGGGCCTTACCTTCAATGAGAGTTTCAATCTTCATGAAGATAGTTTGAATAAATACGGTTTGCGGACAGGCCCAGCCGCACCAGATACGACCAAAAAGACTGGTCAAAAATGCAATTAAGAAAAGTCCTGCTGCAACCAGCATGAAAAAGAGAATGGGCTCCACTCCGTGAAGAGTGAAACCCATTACTGTAAATTCTTGTTTAATAATATCTAGATTTAGAGCAGGTTTGCCGTTGATATTAATCCAGGGCAAAATGAGATACAAAAGGATCAGTGACCAGTAAAAATAAGTTCTACGGGTTTTCCAGATTCCCTTCACATCTTCCGGATAGAGATAGACACGATTACCGTGCTCATCAGTAGTAGCAAGTCTTTCCGGATCTAATTCAAAGATATTTTTAGTCTTCAACTAATTCCCCTTCAGGTTCTTTACCACCTTTAGCGAAAGTATTTTTCAAGCTGTTAACGTAAATAACGGCTTGATAGATTTCATCCTGACTGATCATCTCAGACCAGGCCGGCATTCCGTTTTCTTCGCTTCCGTTAAAGACAACCTGATAAAGAGTTTCAGGTGTGCCTTTGGCAATGAGCCAGTTTTTATCTGTTAAATTGGGACCGATGTCTCCACGACCATTATCAGCATGGCAAGGAAGGCAGTTTAATTCGTAAACTTCTGCCCCTTTTTTAAGGCCATCGTTCGCAACCATTTGGTCATAATAGTCTTGCTTAAAAGCACTGTTTTGTCTTTTGAAGTCTTCTTGCAAGGCCACAATTTTGGCGTGATCACGATGGAACTCATCCTTTAAAGTAGGTCCTCCCATGAAAGAATAGTACACCCAGTAACCTACGGCCTGAATACAACAGACGAGAAAAATCATATTCCACCAGTTTGGAAGTGGGTGGTTTAACTCCTGGATTCCATCGTAAGCGTGATCGAGTAAGAGATCATGCTCATCGGCCATGACTTCTAATTTAGTATCTTGTTGTTCGCTCATACAACGTTTCCTTTATTGGATGGAGATGCGAGATTCGCATCTCCTAAGGGGATATTTGATGCTTCTTCATAAACTTTTTTGTTAGTAGCTTTGAAGGTCCAGTACGTGTAGGCCGCAAAGCAGATAACAAAAATCAAGAGTGCTGCAACTGAGACCATCGGTAGGTCCCAGTTTTTTAAAACTTCCTGCTTCATTGTGCCTCCTCAACAGCGGCTTCAACCGGAGTTTCTTCATCAACTGCAGGTGTAGCTAGTTCAGGAGTATCATCAGGAACGGTTGCATAATCAGAACCTAGTCTTTGCATGTAGGAAATTAAAGCAACAACATCCATCTCTACGATTTTCGCCGGAACACCACTTAAGGCCAGTTCATCAGCAATTCCCTGGGCCTGAGCTTTAGCATTGGCCACACTGTTTTGAACTTCTTCATCAGTGTAAGGAACGCCTAACTTCTGCATCACTTGAAGTTTCTTTGGAAGAGTTTTGTAATCAATCTTTCCATCAAACAGCCAGGTGTAGCGAGGCATGATGGAACCAGCAGTCACTTCACGAGGATCCCAGAAGTGTTTATAGTGCCACATATGAGGATACTTCTTCCCAACACGGGCAAGATCCGGACCAGTACGTTTTGATCCCCATTGGAATGGATGATCGTAAACGAATTCAGAAGCGTGAGACGGTTTACCATAACGAAGCACTTCGTGAGAAAGCGGTCTTACAGTCTGAGAGTGACAAGTGTAACAACCTTCTCTGACGTAAACATCACGTCCATAAAGTTCAAGAGGAGTATAAGGCTTAATGGCATCGATTTTAGTGATGTACTTATCAGAGATAACAGATGGAATAATCTCGATCGCAGATCCAACAAAAATCGCCAGGAATGAAAGGATAGAAAAGATTACCGGCCATCCTTCAAGCTTACGGTGAGTAGGAGCATTTGGTTCTAAAGAAGTGTCATCCAGAGCATAAGCTTCATAAACGACTTCTTCCCCTTTCTTACCGCTGCGGGCAGTTTTAATCATGTTATAAATCATGATGAAGAAAGAAATCAGAACAAAAGTACCACCGATAGCACGGAGCCAGTACATTGGAACAATTTTAATTACTGTTTCAATGAAGTTCGGATACATCAAACGACCAGCATCATCCATCGCTCTCCACATAAGAGATTGAGAAATACCGGCAATCCACATCGAAACGATGTAGAAAAGAATACCAATAGTGGCAAGCCAGAATTGAGTATTAGCTAGCTTCTTAGAATAAATTTCAGCATTCCAAAGTTTTGGAACTAAGTAGAAAAGAACACCGGCAATAAGCATGTAGTTCCATCCGATAGTACCAGCGTGAACGTGGCCCGGAATCCAGTCGGTAAAGTGAGCAATTGAGTTTACTGATTTAATAGAAAGTAGCGGACCTTCGAAAGTCGACATACCGTAGAAAGTAAGAGCTGTGGCCATGAAACGAAGTCCAGGTTCAGTTCTTACTTTGTCCCAAACACCTCTAAGAGTTAGTAGACCATTGATCATCCCACCCCAGCTTGGCATCCATAACATAACAGAGAAAACCATCCCAAGAGTTTGTGCCCACTCCGGAAGAGTTGTGTAAAGAAGATGGTGAGGACCGGCCCAGATGTAAATGAATACGAGGGACCAGAAGTGTATAATTGATAAGCGATAAGAATAAACAGGACGATTGGCCGCTTTAGGAATGAAGTAATACATGAGTCCTAAAAACGGAGTGGTCAAGAAGAATGCCACAGCATTGTGACCATACCACCACTGAACCAGAGCATCCTGAACGCCTGAGTAAAGTGAGTAAGACTTAGTCAATGTCACAGGAATTTCGAAAGAGTTTACAATGTGAAGAACCGCAACAGTAATGATGGTTGCGATATAAAACCAGATCGCCACATAAATATGTCTTTCACGGCGACGGATAATCGTTCCAAAAAAGTTTACAGCAAAGATAACCCAGATCAATGTGATCAGGATATCAATTGGCCATTCAAGTTCCGCGTACTCCTTCCCTGTAGTGAATCCCATAGGCAAGGTGATCGCTGCCAGAACAATAATACCCTGCCATCCCCAGAAGTGAATCTTTGAGAGCATATCATTAAAGAGACGTGCTTTAAGCAGTCGCTGGTGAGAATAATAAATACCAGCAAAAATAGCGTTACCGCAAAAAGCAAAAATCGCAGCGTTGGTATGAAGCGGACGGAGCCTTCCGAAAGTCGTCCATGGAATACCCATGTTAACTCGCCATTCGGCCAACTGAAAAGCAATCGTCACACCTAAGAGGATAGCGACTGCTCCCCAAACAATTGTTGCGATAACGAACAACTTAACGATGTGGTCATCATAAGTAAAAGTCTCGAGCCTTCGATTTGAGGAAGGCACATTCACGTGGGGAGAGCTCATTTTTCTTCCTTTATGAGATTAGTGGTAGGTTTAGTTATTTTTTTATCGTCTAAAAGCATTCTAAATCGTGGAGTTTCAAGATCATCATATTGCCCTTTTTTGGCCGACCAGACAAAGGCGAAGACAAAAACTCCGCCGAGAAGAATCGCCAAAGGCAAAAGGATTGCCATTATTTCCATAAAGACCTCAATTCCTTAGTTCCAATCAGTGTAGAAATTAAAACCGACAGAGAACTTAAAGGCATAATAATAGCAGCAGTCAGTGGACTAATATAGCCGGCAAAACACAAAGCGACTGAAATACAGTTATAAGTGAGTGACAATCCCAGATTCCGATAGACCACTTTCATAGTCTCTTCAGAAAGAGTGATCAGTTTTTCAACTGGCACGAGACCTGGAGTAGTCAGATATACATCTGCCGCTCGAAGGGAAATGTCCATAGCTCCAAGTACGGCAACACCTACATCCGCATCGCCTAAGGCGATAGCATCGTTGGCCCCGTCACCTACCATCATAGAATGAGACGTATTTTTAATTTTCTGACTTTTCTCTTCAGGAGTTAGTCCTGAATGAGCAAAGTTTCCTGGAAGATTAATTTCTTGAGCAATGGATTCCACCACTTCAGCACGATCTCCGGAAAGAATCTGAATGTTTCGTCCCTTCGAGACAATTTTATCCAAAGTCGGCCGGGAATCATTTCGAACGGTGTCTTCTACCTGATAAGTAGCAACCAGAATATCATCTTCAAAGACGCCGGATTTATTAATTACATAAAAGTGTCCATTAATTGTTCCGCTCACGCCCTGGCCAATAGTTTCTTTAAGATCTTCCACCGCGACTAATTTTGGTGCCTGGGATTTAACATACTCAACCAGACTCACTGCCACTGGATGGCGGGATCTTTTCTCGAGATTGTAGATAATATCAACTAAGGGAAGATGAGTTTCTTTCAGGGCCTTAAAATGAGTGATTTTTAATTTACCAAAAGTAATTGTGCCGGTTTTATCCACGAAGATATTTTTAATCTTTGCAAGCTTCTCAATCACTTCATCGCTTTTAATAATAATACCCTGCTCTGAAGCCTTAGAGAGAGCACGGGTAAAAGTTAAAGGAGTCGCAAGCGCCAGAGCACAAGGACAAGTAACAATGAGTAGAGTTATCGCCTGCTCTAGAGCATGGCGAACATTTCCTTGCATATAATGATAAAGAAATAGAGTTCCTGCCATTAAGAAGACAGCAATCGTAAAATGTTTCGAGATACGGTTGGTTAAATCAACAATACGCGAGCGATGGGCCCAGCCATTTTCAACATTTTTCAAAAGACGACCTAAACGAGATTCATCATGGACCTTCTCGGCCTTCATTACCAGATCCTGGTCAATATTCTGAGTGCCGGAAAAAACCTTCTCCCCTACTCTTACTTTTACCGGTTCAGACTCTCCAGTTAAAAGAGAGTTATTCATATAAGAAAGACCACTTACGATTTCTCCATCGGCCGGAATAAATTCCCCCGGACGGATTTTTAAAATATCGCCTGATTTAATAAATTTCGGATGGATTTCAGAAAATTCGGTGGCCTCTTCTGTCGTGGCTTTAAGAACACTGTCACTTTGATAAAAGTAATGCAGATCCTGGGCCGACAATCCCTTCTCCTGGATCTTTTGTAGAAAATAGCGGGACATCAAGAGCAGGAAAACCAACATGGTCAAAGAGTCCAGATAGTTTTCATTCACATCAGTAAAAAGAGTGGTGAATCCAAAAAGCCCGCCGGCAACCAGGGCGATGGAAATAGGTATATCAATGGAGACAGTTTTATTTTTAATAGCGTGCCAGGCATTTTGATAAAACGGCCAGGCACTAAACAACATCACAGGAAAAGCGAGGATAACAGTTAAGGCATTAAAGATTTCTGCAAACTGACCGGCAGCTCCTCCGTAAACAGAGACAGCATAAATCATGATATTACCGGTAGCTGCTCCGGCAACACCAATGCGGATTAGGGCCAGACGTTCTTCTTTCGCTTTGAAGTCCATCACGTCCTGATTTCTTTTTAACGGATGAGGGCGATAGCCCAGCTGACTGAATTCTTTGGCCGCAGAGGAAAATTTTCCTTCCGGTTTAAGAACCACAGTTGCTACAGATCGTTCAAGATCAAGTTTTGAGATCATGACATCAGAAACAAATTCGGGAAGTTTTTCTATCAGCCATAAACAGGCCAGGCAGTGAATGCCTTCCAGATAAAATTCCATCGTACGATATCCCGTACTATCAAGATACGAGAACTCTTTCTCAAAATCGGCATCATCAAGGTATTTAAATTGAGTTGATTTTAATTCGACAGGAGAGCGTCTTTTAAAAACAGCGGAATTGTTCTTAATTTCATAATAAGCTTCCAGGCCTTTTTGATGCAAAACATTATAGACCGTCATGCACCCCTGACAGCAAAAAGGGTGCTGCTGGGACTGATCGTCTTCATTATAAAGTGGCGGTACGGCCACTTCATCACAATGTACGCATACTTCCATATACCTGGCCTAATAACCTAAAAATTGATTTATTGAAATTTAACATTATGAGAGGAAAGAATAACTGATATGGATCAGGTTTTGGGACTATTTTTTATCAAAAAAGGCCCGGGTTTAAAACCGGGCCCAAAGAGATTATTTGAGAGCAGCAGTAAGCTCAGTCTTCTCCCCTGCTTCAGTAGCTCCACCGAACTTAAGGAGTCCAGTTCGATCAAGAACAGCAAAGGCAAATGAGAGGGCACCTACTGCAAAAACAGCGTCCCCCACAAAGCGTATCCATCTTAAATATTGAATCACTTCAGTCTGCATGACTTCCGACCCTCTGGCATACCAGAGTCCCTGATCAATTGAAGCAAACATTTGAATAAGACCAATTGGAAGCAAACTCATCAAGATCATGAGAGCTAAACCAAGATTTAATCCCCAAAAAGAGACGTTCATGAGTTTTACATCCCAAGGTCTGTCTTTAAAGACTGATTGTATGATCACAAGAATTAAACCAAGGGAAAGAAGTCCATAAACACCGAAGGTTGCTCCATGGGCGTGAACAGCAGTGGTGTTTAACCCTTGCATATAGAAAAGGGCGATTGGAGGATTGATTAAGAATCCAAAGAGTCCTGCTCCTACCAAGTTCCAGAAGGCCACACCAACGAAGAAAATAATTGGCCACTTATAGTTCCGTGTCCATGAAGTCACGTGCTGCATTCTGTAGGTATGAAAAGCTTCAAATCCTACTAACACCAAAGGAACGACTTCCAAGGCCGAAAAGCAGGCACCAACAGCACTGATAGATATAGGAGTTCCACTAAAGTATAGATGGTGAAAAGTACCTGGTATTCCTCCGAGAAGGAAAATCGATGTTGAGAATAATGAAGCTTTAGTCGCTGAACTTGGTTTAATAAGCCCAAGAGTCACGAAGATGAAAGCAATCGCGACAGTCGCAAAAACTTCAAAGATACCTTCTACCCAAAGATGCACTACCCACCAACGCCAGAATTCCATGACAGAAATATGTGTGCGGGCACCATAGAAAAGACCACCGCCGTAAAAGAGAGTGATACAGATCGCGGAAGCAGTGAAGAGAAATAATAATTGTCTTGAATCTGAACGAACTTTAAGTGCTGGTAAGATACAACGGCACATAAGTCCAAGCCAGATAAATAGACCAACAAGAAGAAGGATCTGCCAGAAACGACCTAGATCCACATATTCATAACCTTGATGACCAAACCAGAAACTTAAATCAAGATTCATGATTTGGTGAATAGCAAGTAGTTCACCAGTTAAAGAACCGAAAACGACAACAACGAGTGCACCAAAGAGAACTAATACTCCGGCACGCTGAAACTTAGGATCTTTACCACCATTAATAATAGGGGCCAGGAAAAGACCTGCAGCTAAGAATGAAGTTGCAATCCAGAATAAGGCCACTTGAATATGCCAAGTACGAACAAGGCTATAAGGAAGGTATTCAGAGAGAGGAAATCCATAGAAATCCTGTCCTTCAACAGTGTAGTGAGCAATGATCCCACCAAGACCGATTTGAAGAATAAAAAGAACGATTACTGTTCCCCAATACCACCATAAGGCTTTTTGGGAAGGAGTGATTTTAAATTCTTTAAGGGGATCTTTTGCAGGAAGATCAGGATTAATTTCATCCTCTCCTTTTTTAAAGCAGTAGTACCAAAGAAGGAAACCTGCCCCTGCTAACAGAAGGACCACAGAGATGATTGACCAGAAAATATTTTCTGTTGTAGGAACGTTATTAATCAAAGGCTCATGAGGCCAGTTATTGGTGTAAGTGTGAGTGAGCCCGGGGCGATTTGCTGAAGCGGCCCAGGTTGACCAGTGAAAGAAGGCCATCATTTTTTCACGGCGCTCAAGACTTGGAAGAACTTCTTCATGAATAGCGTAAGCAATTCTTGTTTCGCGAAGATCTGGAGTGTTACTAAAAAGACTTAAATAATAATCTTTGGTTTTTAAAAATGCTTCAGAACGAACTTCAGATAAAACCACTGAATCATTTTCCATTTTTGATTCGCGGTAATCTTTAAGAATAGAATTTTGAATCTGAACTTTTTCTATTTCACTTGTTTCATGAAAGCTTCGACCAAAATATTTAAGAGAATAAATCTCCTGATAATTTACGAGTTCTTTATGAAGCCAATCTGCCGTCCAGTCAGGGGCCTGATAAGCGCCATGCCCCCAGATAGAACCAATTTGTTGTCCGCCAATAGATTGCCAAACAACCTGGCCGTCTAAAATGTCGGTTTGTGTATAGAGAACATTTCCTTGGGAATCTAATAATTTACCGTAAATAGGTGGTGCCTGTTTGTACACTTCCCCACCAAAGAAGCCCAGAATTGTGAATGTCACAATAAGGACTGAGACGAGAGCAAGCCAATACTTTCTCATAAGTTCCTTCTCTTGTTTGATTAATATATTTCACATATATCAATACACTCAAGTAATATCAATCTATAATATAGAATTATGAAACTAACCGTAAAAACAGATCTATGTCTGAAAGTTTTGATTCATTTACAAATGCACAAGACCAAATCAAAGATCCAGGAGATAGCCGAATACTATGGTGTCTCTAAAAATCATTTATCCGTAGCGGTAAATAAGCTCTCGGAGCTAGGTTATATTGTTTCGACTTCTGGGCCCAAAGGCGGGATAGAATTACACCCTAAAGCGACTGAACGAACTGTTGGCGAATTAATTGAGGCAGTCGAAGGAATGGATATCGTTGAATGTTTCAATGCTCACACAAACACTTGTACTCTAAGTCCAAAGTGTAAACTTAAACACATGCTCCAACGAGCGCGTCTTTCTTTTGTCCAAGAACTAAAAAATTATAAAATTAAAGATTTGATTTAAACCTTCGGTGCTTTAATCACCTGAAAATAAATCATGAGCCATAGGAGGCCACCGGAAATAAGAACAGGTAAAAGAAAACCATGGTATTGGAAACGTGAAAAAAGGTAACCACCTACCACTGCTCCAAGAGTGAAAAAGAAGATGATCCCCATACGCATAATATTGGCCTTGCCTTCATCGATAATCCTGTCTTGAAGTTTGTTACGATAAAGTATCCGCACAATTCCAAGTCCTAAATCGGTAGTAACGCCAGTTAAGTGAGTTGTTCGAACGATAGAGCGTGAAACAGTCGAGATAGTTCCGTTTTGAAGACCACAGGTAAAACAGAGAATGATTAGAAGAGCGTGACTTGTAACTTCATCATAGTTTCCAAAAGGTCCGAAGACTCCTAGAAATCCCATAATCCAAATGGAGCAAATTAACAAAAACATGAGAGTAAAAGTAATATAGTACTTCGGCTTCTTTTTAAGTTTGATTCTTAAGTCTACAAAGTATCCGCTCACCATACTTCCAAGAAGAAAGAACACAGGAACCAGAAGCAGTCCCCAGGCATTTATCCCCTTACTCAATTCACTTCCGAAGTTGGTGGCGAATCCAGTGACGTGAGAGACGATTTGGTGGCCGGCAAGAAAGCCGCCAATGTTTAGTATGCCCGCCTGAAAAGACATGAGCATCCAGATTGCTTGATTGGATGGGGTGAAATGAGAGATCGATTGATTTCCGTAAAGCATAGTTAAAGAGTATTTTTTATGAGGATCGTTCCAAAAGGTGTTACCTTTCTTTCTTCCACTTTAACAGAAATACTCGATTGTTCAAAGTGTCCTGGAGCAGAGACTTTTGCCTCATACTCACCAACAGGAAGCCCGATGATCGCAAACATACCATCTGCTTCAGTAAAAGCTGAGGCCGACCACTTTTCATGATTAATTTCAATTAATGCACCAACCAGCCCGGTTTTATCACTGGAGAGAATCTTTCCACCTATCGCACCTGCCTTATGAAGATCAGATAAGCGAGTAACTGGAAAGAAATCAAAACCTGTCACCTTTTCCAGATCTGTAAGATCACCGCGAGGAAGAAAAGTCTTAGCGAGATTAAAATCAATTAAGAAATCATTGGTCCCTTTTTCAGAAACCGAAAGTTTCACAGGAAAGGAAACACTGAAACCATCAATCGCCTCTTTTGGAACAGCAATATCAATTTTTTTATCATTCTTTAAAATGATTGAAGCTTCTTTCACAAAGAGTTTAATCTCCACGTACTCTCCGGGAGGTAAATTGAAATCGGCCATGATGCTGAAGCGGCCATTTCGAAGATTGGCCAGATCAAGTGCCATTTCCCGATTAGGTCCAGGATGAAATGTTCCAGAAATGTCTTTAACTTCCAATTTCGAAAAGACAATATGGGCAGCCTTGATTCGATCATAAGTAAAAGGCTCGTCAGTTGCAATCAGACGAAAATTCCCAATCGACATATCAATATCAAAAATATCTGTTAACTTGTCCGGGACGGATTTTAATTGATTAAAAAAGCGATTCACTTTTTTATCGACCCCACAACTTGTTGTGAGTAAAACCATTAATAGTAAAACGAAGGCTTTAATAACAGACCCCTTGGTAGGAGGCTTATCGGATTAAAGGCCTCAGTTCTAAACAAATTGTTTTGCTTTTATATTTAGAAGGTTGGCTGCAAAAAAGGATTCCAAGCCGATACACTAAAGGAAAAATAATTAAATTCAACGACAAGTCCAATATTCCATTGAGAGAGGTCTTGATTGAAATTAACAGCAGAAGAGAACATTGATTCCATGTTAGTAACCTTACTTGTATTCCACATTCCGATATCTTGATTAAAACTGGAGTTATTCAAAAACATCTGCTTCATATTAGTAACTTGCGAAGTGTTCCACATATTAAGAGGGGAGTTAAAGCTGTAAGCGCCAGCAAACATGCCTTCCATATTAGTGACTTTGCTTACATCCCAAGTATTGAGAAATCCCGAAAAGGAAGTCGCCCCATCAAACATATAGGTCATATTTGTTACATTACTTGTGTTCCATCCACTAATATCCTGGTTAAAAGAATTAGCATATTGAAACATATAACTCATATCAGTGATGTTACTCGTATCCCAATGGCCAATGCTTCCATTAAATGTGCTAGCTCCCCTAAACATCGCCAATAAACTAGTGGCCAAGCTTAAATCTGGGGCATCAGTCGCTAAAACTTGTAATTGAGAGCAGCCGAAGAAGGCATGCTCCATTGATTCCCATTTAGAAGTTCCCCACTGTGTGATTGATCTAATCTTAGATGTGTCACCTACCCCATTAAATTTAAACAATGGTATGTTGCCGTAAATTGTTATTGAGTAGACGCCCATTGCACTATAGCTGTGAGAGACGGCCGTACTAAGAGGACCTGAGAGTATTGTGGGCCCTGAACCGTCTCCCCAATCAATTTTAATGTCATAGATTTTCCCGGTAACAAGAGGCAACGTAATCGTCAAGTCACCAGGGTATGTAAGTTCCCATTCAGTAGCAAAGGCACTTTGGATTTTTAAAGTTAACGGTACATTAACTGTTCCTGCTGCATTCTGGACTATGACTGTATAAGTTTGATTTGATTTGTCGTAAGGTATTCCTGAAATCGCACAATTATTATTATCAATCGTAAGTCCTATAGGAAGTGATGGAGTTACGGAGCAATTCATAATGGGAGAACCCGTTTCATTCAGGATAGGATTAATATTTAAAGGCATGCCTTTATAAAAATCGACCATCAATGCTGCCGTGTAATCAACAGTTGGTAACAGAGCTTTAATCTCAAATGTAAAATTGGTTGAAGTAGGGCCAGCGCTATTAGTGGCCACAACTGTATAAACTGTAGGATTAAGAATAGTAGCTGCTGTCCACCCAGAAATAATACAACTATAAGGATCAAATGTAAGACCAGTAGGAAGATCCGGAGAAATAGTACAAGTAGCAATTTCGCCATTATGAATTAAAGACGTTGGTCCAACACTTATGTTTTGGCCAAAAAAAGCGCTTATATTAGGAGCATATTCTAAGACAGGAGCTTCAATGATACTTAAAGAAACCAATGCAATATTTGAATCTAATCCATTGGCCGTAACTTTGTATTCAAAACTCGCCAAACCATAACCGTTTGGATAAATAGTGATAATACATTGACCTGCTGAACATGAACAACTTCCAGGAGTGATGGGTCCAGTATAAGATGTAATTTCACAACTTGTTGCATAGTCAGAATTAGCATCAGAATATGGAAGACTCATCGCTAGTGAAGAAAAAGCAAAGTTCCCCCCATTCATAATCCCAAGAGCTTCAGGTGCATAATCTGGTTCAGGCGGCTCATTTAGAAAAAAGCTCACACTCGCTGTATTCGAGACTTGCCCATTCGCAGTGACAGTATAGTCAAACCCCACATCTCCAACAAAGTTAGTTGTCTCTAAAACACCTACCTTACAGACACCCAATGTACACGTACAAGGAGTAGAAACAGTGAGATAATTTAAGTTTGAGACAGAACAGCTTGTGGCAAGATCTAGATTATAATCAACATACGAGAGTGTGATCATTGACTCTATATTATGAGTAGCAACCGGAGGATTTATGTTTGAGGCAATCGGTGGATATGAAGCTACCCCGCCATAAGCGAAGTATAGAGTTCCCTCATCACTAAAAGCTTCATGATATGAAAATGTTTTTTTACCTGTAGAACAAGAAGCATCTGAGAAAACATCAAATTTAAAATCTTTTATATAATTAAACGGTAGAGAATGATGAGTGTCTACGGTTGAAATTGGATCAGCTTCGGCTTGAATACAAACTGAACTTAATCCTTTAGTCTCAACATTTTCAAAACGAATTTGGTAAGAACCTGCTTGTCCACGGCCCAAACTATCACAAGTTTCTCCAGGAGTAATGCCGGCGAGAGTGTGACAATTTACGAAAGAAACGGGTTTTCTGGAAAAGTTTAGGTCTTTACATTCATGAATGGTCGGATCAAGGTCTATTTCAACTTTTTCACCTTTGAGCACGGCACTTTGTTTAGCACAGGCCAGTTCTCCCGCAAGAGGAGTTGCTCCATCCCAAGTAATAACAGAGAAGTCCCAATTACCGTTAAGTAATGTTATGGTGACTTCTTCTTTATCAACAACAATGGTTTTTGTGTCTTTAGTATCAGTGTTATTAATATAGAGAACCGCGCCTCCCCCATTTTGGGTAGCGATGGCAAAGCTTTTAGAAACTTTAAGCTCCACATCGGTACCTTTCCCGGAACAGGCGGCCAATATAAGTAACGAGATGATAAGAATTGCATTTTTAACCATGCATTCTTATCGGGTGTTTCTAAACGATAGTTTACATAATTGTGTTTTCTTAAGTTTTTCGCTTTATCGTGGGGTTATCAGAAGCTATTCAAAAGGTAGCGTCTACTTTTTAGACACTTTCGCCGGCGGAAGTGTAACCCGCTACCTTTTGGCATCTTGAAACCGAAACTTAATACTGCTAATCTTAGAAGTGAAATAACCAGGTAAGGAAGTGCTTCGAACACTTCCTTTAAATCTGCTCAAATCATTCTAAGAATTGCAGCAAGCTGCAAAACCAGAATGAAAAGAATCAGAACCCTGATTATTTCTTCCATGAAATCTCCATGTTAATGGGCGCCCTACCTGGGCGTCTAATGGAAACCTCACAGAAGACTGGCCGATACTAATCAATTGCAAATATTTTTGTCGTGAAGATAAAACAAGATAGAAGCATTATGTTCGATTTGAAATGAACTCTACTTCCTCCGGCGGAAGTGCACCCCGCTACCATTTAGCATCTTGAAACCGAAACTAAACACTGCTAATCTTAGAAATGAAATAACCAGGTAAGGAAGTGCTGCTAACACTTCCTTTAAATCTGTTCAAAACATTCTAAGAATTGCAGCAAGCTGCAAAGCCAGAATGAAAAGAATCAGAACCCTGATTATTTCTTCCATGAAATCTCCATGTTAATGGGCGCTCTTCACTGGGCGTCTAATGGAAACCTCACAGAAGACTGGCCGATACTAATCAATTGCAAATATTTTTGTCGTGGGATTATTTCTTGAAGAAGAGATTCATTCGAAGTTGAAATGTAAAAAGGTAGACGCTACCATTAAGCCTTTACGATGAAAGAGTGCGGAAGCGGATATTTAGATTAAGGAGCGAAATAAGGTTTATTAGATAACGTCCATGAGGTGGCTCCTATATCAAAATCAACAGAGTCAATTATGGAAGAGGTATTCCATGAACTTAAATTTTGATTAAATGAATTTGCATAGGCCAATATTCGAGTCAAATTAAGGATTCTTAAGGCTCGAAATTAAAGAAATACTAACATTTGTCAGGGAAGTACTTATGCTGCCTGCTCTACAGTGTTTAATTCAACCTCCACTTTATGATCCCCTACTTCTCGATTGATCATATCAGCGTACTCTTTGGCGCCCTTTATATTTAAGATATAACTTGTTCCTCTAGTAGTTTTTATTTCTAAAGAAGGTCTCCAAAAGGCTAAGTTAAAGACTGCTGCATATAAAGAACAACGGCCATTAATCAGGTATCTCAAGCTATACTTCTTAAAAGGCCCAATGAGATTAGCTTCCACGACATCGTCCACACTAATCTTCTCCTCTCTCAACACCAGTGACTTGATCACATATTCTTTCCCCGTAAATATTAATCTAGTTGGAAATCGCGAAAGCAGAAGCATGAAAGGAGCGACTGTAAGTGAGATGGTAAGGACCATTTCAAGATATGTAGATAAGAGAACATTGGTAGTATAAAAAAGTTGTCCTTCGACAAATGAAGTTACAGGCCTTCGAATCAAATAGGACAAAAGTATACTGGAGATGAACAACGCCGCAACCTCGATAACTTTTCCTGGCGATGTTGTGTTTTTTACCATCCAGACGGTATTTCTGATTTCATCCTGATTGTGAAGAATACTTTTAAAAATCATTAACGTGCCCATAACACTTAAGAACATGAAGACATAAAAATCATATTTGAACAGGACAGGAGGAACATTCTCAACAATGTATGGGTTACCTAAGCTGAACCTCTCTGCAAGAATTTTCTTATATTCTTCCTCACTCATATTTTTCAAAAGACTGTATGGATCTCTCACTTCATTAAATTCTGTCATGAAATAATCCATGCCTTGGGCCAGAGACATCGATACAGCAGCATCATTATCTACGTTTTCAAAATTCTCTTTCAGATAGAGATCTATTGCTTCACTGAATGATTTACTTGTGAACTTCCCATCATGTGTCTCATTATTAATAAGATTTATGAGATAGTTTCTATTTGCTTCGTATTTATCTAAGGGAGTTTCAAAATTCACATAAAAGTTGCCATACTTATTATTGTACCAACCCCATTTATGAGCAGTGTAGGTTTCTCCACGTTTATTTCTGAATTCAATCATTAAACGATGGGACACATAACCAAAATAAGAGTCGAGAACAAGAAAATCTTTAGCGGTAATATTAAAAAGCTTAAGACCATACGAAAGCCTCGCTTTACCTTCCTCAAAAACAGGATAAACTTCGTGAAAAGTTTCACCTGCTTTCGTTGCCACCAAAAGGTTCAATGTTTTTCCATCTTTATCTTCCACATCTGAAAATGTTTTGTTCAGATAATTAAGCATCAATGCAGGGGAAAATTTTCCTGACACGAACAAAACCATATTTGATGGATAATAGAAATCATCATAAATGCTTTTTACTGTTTCTAGATCCAACTTACGAAGAAGTATTCTCTCGTCTTCGCGAGAAAACGGAAATTCAGGAACGCCAAACTCTCTTTCATCGAAATCCTTCGTTGGGAAATAGGAATTAACAAAAGCGTCCATTGGACTAAAGCCTAACCATTTATTTATAAAGAATGGTTTTCCTATCTCAAGTTCTACTGAACCATAACTTAACTCTAATTCATGTTGCTCTAAGTTTCTAAAAAAAAGCATCTTCTTAAAAATACTTATAAGCCATTCACCTTTTTCTGCATCAATACTACCATAATAAGCGGTGTGTTCGTTGGACACATAAGCATTGACGTCTCCGCCGGCCTCTTTAATTACCTCCAGGTAAGACTTATCGCCTTCGATAGTCCCGTCCTGGAATAGCATATGTTCCAAAACGTGATTGGCCCCAAGATTATTTTCGTTTTCGGCCCAATTGCCTGAATGAACTATGATTTTCAATTCGACTTTTTTGGACTTTTGATTTGGGGACAGATAGACCTTCATCCCATTTTTTAAAGTATGAATTGAAATATTTTCAAATGGATTTTTTGATTCGTTATTTGCCCGTAGGGAAAAAGACAGAACTAAGAACAAAGCACAGATAATAACTCTCATTAAGGCCCCTTTCCGTTGGATATCGGGTGGATGCCGTCTATAGATTAATTATATTAAGGTTTTTAAAGAATCTTAAGGGTTAAGAGCTAGGTGTTTTTAAAAATTTAGAGGGATAGGAGTTTGGGCCAAAGGAGTTGAATTGAAGTAGCAAGAATAATAAGAAGGTAGACGTGTAGTCCCCAATTTCTAGCGCAACAGTTCGTTAAATACTTCAAATGGCGTCCGGTAGTCTAAACTTCTACGCGGGCGGAAGTCCCTTCGTTTTTTGGTTTCAAAACCGCAAAGACTTCATCCATGTGGATGGCAAACCAAGACAAGAAATTTTTGGGAGGAGTATGTTCCAAGATCTTCCAGAGATTCTTCCATAAGACGCCCAATGAAGGGCGCCCTGATGAAGGAGTTTCATGGAAGAGACGATAAGGGTTCTCACTTTGGTCATTATCCTATTACAGCTTGCTGTAATTTGGAGAATGCTTTAGTGAGATTTAGGAAGGGAGTTCACAGCTCCTTTCCACCTTATTCTCTTCTCTATTATAAGTTCAATTCTTCATTCACGCATAGAGTTTTTTTTCAAAGTATGAATTCAAACATTTAACGCTATTAACCCGATACCTATTCGACATTTTCACAAATTATTTTTCTTGTTAGGATTAACACCTCAAGCGGAGCTACTTATGATTTTGGTTTTTAAAGAATATGGATCAGTGTTAGGCGGTAGAGACTTCGCGGCTAAAATCCGTGAAGATATCCTAGCGTTTTCTGGTGAAGTCATTCTTGATTTCGCCGATGTACGCACTGTCTCTCATTCTTTCGCCGATGAACTCATTGGTAAGCTTGCCATTGAATTAGGTTTCGAGGCATTTAAGAACAAAATCAAAGTTATAAATCTAAGTGAAGGAAATAAGAAAGTTTTCAGCTTTGTTATTTCAGACCGTCTATCACCACACCAAGTAGCTTAATTACGAAAGCATGGGCACAGCCCATGCTCTCCCCCTCTCCCACTCCCATTCCCACCATACTTGTCCAATAGGTAGACGCTACCTTCTCGGCATGATGTCTTTCACCATCTGAACAAAATATCGGATGCGCCGTTTTTTCTGCGCAGGCCACGTATTATTTTTCGGAAGATTCTCTAAGAGAGATGGATTCTTCAAACGCTCAACTCAAGTCCACTCCAGCGCGTCTTCTGCACGAACAACACCCTCAACACCCGGAATAATGTAACGTTGATACTTAAGATAGGCCCCAAACACATAACAATGAACAACCTTTCCATGAAAAGCAGTGTCCATTTTAAGATCATCGACTTGCACCACATTTAGCCGCTAATTAAGTCGTAACCTTAATACCTTTTCGTCTCACCCAATAAAGCCTCATTCTTCGCATCCTCAACAGGCTTACCAATACTGTTAATATAATTTCTAATATCAGTTTCAAAATTCGTTAATCCAACTCCCGAAGTCTTGCGACCCAGATAAGCAAGGTACTCATCAAAATTTCCAGCGCCATTTTTGTGCCACCATGCTAAAGCTGTCGCTTTTAAAGATTTATCAGGATGTTTTTTAGCAAGGGCAGAAAGAATTGAATCAGGAGTAACCACTTTTATACTTCCGTTGAAGTTTCCTTTAATGAAATCAGGTATATTACCAGTCACTAGATACTTACATTCAGAATGAACAGCTGCTTTAGCGACGTGCTGATCTTTCGGGTCCACTCCTTCAATATCTGACAGTGATTCATAATCTGATATAGAAGCATATGGGAAGAGTATATTCATTTGAACAAAACGAGCTTTCACTTTGTTTATGTCTTCAGCTCGATTGGCTTCCATAATATTCTTTATAGCTTCTGCTATCACAGCATCAGACCAGTAGGGCCACAGAAGCCCTACTTTAGTATCTGCAAAAAACATGAATACATGATTTAAGTTCCAAGAGAAGAGAATATTTGCATCGAGAAAAACACTATTCAAGATCAATATCCTCGAAGTAATCAGCTGAATTACTTTTTGGCAGGATTTCTCTTGTTTCAGCTTTAAGCTGTTGGTCTATCTTATGTAGCTCAGAGAGGGCTTTGGCCCTCACATCTTCTTGACGTCTCACAAACTCCACAACAGATGAAGGAACGATCTTGAGGCCATCAAGAGCCACCCCTTGAATATCTCCTCTCTCATACATTTTATAGATTGTTGGTCTTGTCACACCTAATTCCTTTGCAGTCTGTGTTACTGACCACAATTCAGTCTGATCAACAACACTTACTGTTTTGCCTTCAGCTAATTTATCAAAAAAGAAATTAAGCATTTCAGATAACTTCTGATCAAAGCCTATTTGCTTTTGACCTTCAAGGATCAGTTTTTTTATCTGTTTAAGCTTCTTGGCCTCAAGGTGTGATTTCACGCTATAAGTGTGTTTATTTTCAATTTTTTCTGCAGACATGATAGCACTCCATTATGGGTGGGCATGATAATATATCGACTCTTTACACCACTTGTTTTACACCATTTTACAGCTTTTACACTATTTTACAACAAAGGATTTGATGTAGATTCAATATGTTACAGAAGGCGATTATAAATCTTCTTCAACTTCCGCCGGCGGAAGTCCTTCGCCTTTGGGTTTCAAAACCGCAAAGACTTCATCCATCAGAATGACAATTCAAGACAATTAAAATTTCCGTGAAGTAAGTTCGGAAGATCTTCCAGAGAGATTCTTCCATTAGACGCCCAATGAAGGGCGCCCAAAGGGGTATCTTATGGAAGAGATAGTAAGGGTTCTCACTCTCGTCATTATCCTATTACAGCTTGCTGTAATTTGGAAAACGCTTTAGTGGGATTTAGGAAGGGAGTCAGAAGCTCCCTTCCACCTTATTCTCTTCTCTATTATAAGTTCAATTTTTCATTCACGCATAGAGATTTTTTTCAGAGTATGAATTCAAACATTTAACGCTATTAACCTGATACCTATTCGACACTTTAAAAAATTTTTAGCGAAATTAATTTTAAAGTAACTGACTCCCAATAGCATGGGCGCAGCCCATGCTATCCCCCGCTCCCATTCCCACTATACTTGTCCAATAGGTAGACGCTACCTTCTCGGCATGATGTCTTTCACCATCTGAACAAAATATCGGACGCGCCGTTTTTTCTGCGCAAGCCACGTATTATTTTTTGGAAGATTCTCCAAGAGAGCTGGATTCTTCAAACGCTCACTAATCCACTCGAGCGCATCTTCTGCACGAACCACACCCTCAACTCCCGGAATGCTGTAACGTGGATACTTAAGATAGGCCCCAAACACCAATTCATCGAGGGTCACTTTGCGCGTCCGATGAGGAAGCTCCATGTGATCCACAGTGAGTCCCCATCCAGCGTAGAAAGGCCCACCATAACAATGAACAACCTTTCCATGAAGAAGGGCCTCAAAGCCCGAGAGCGAAGTCATGGTGTGAAGCTCATGGCACACTTCAATGCAGTCGATGATATTGGCATCAACGACCACCGCATCGGCCACAGAAGGATCTGTTAAAGCGCCCTTCCTGTTCCCTACCACCACATCAGGATGAGGCTTATAAATGATATAGGCCTCTGGATTGTTCTTCCGAACAGTATTTAGTAAACCCTGATTAGTATTTATGATAGGAGATCCTCGTCTAATCGAAGCATCATCCTCTACTTGCCCCGGAACGAGTATAACCTTCTTGTCCCCTGGGTTAATTTCAAAACCACTCTTTCCCAAATTGTACTTACTCATTTTCATGGCGACGTACTTTTCACGAAACGACCGCGCCCGCTCGAGATCAAACTCATCCAAGATCTGATTCTGTAGTATTCGCTCTAAATCGCTTCCGGAGAACGGGTCGTAGTAAATGCCGTGTTTATCTAAAACAAGTGAAATGGGGCGAATGAGATCGCTTCCGAGGCCTACGGAGCGGAGGAAGCCGTCTTCCATGCGCCAGTGGTTTTTATTGGGGTACTTGATGCCCCAGCTTATGACTTGGACGTTTTTAGGAATCAAGAATCCGAATTTTCTAAACCGAAGCGAGGTTACAGGGCTATCAAGAAAAGGTGTGGCCACATCTCTTTTCCAAAGAGTCATTCCTTGACAGTAAAAGTCACCTCTAAGTTCATTCATAGCTTGCTTGTTTTCGGCAACGTATGAAATGACGTCAAATATATTTCCACGATTCTTTATTACAGGATTTAAGTAGCGCGGATATTTAAAATAAGCTGCTGTAAAAAGTTCATCCACAGATCTCTTAACATTTCGGCGCTTTTTTAACTTCTCGATATCTTTGTGACGATCATCAGTGAGCCCCCAGGCTGCATACCAAGGGAGACCAAAACAGTTGACGGGTTTTCCTAATAGCAAAGCTTCAAATCCCATCTGGGAAGTTACGACATAAACCTTATCCACCTGCTCTAGAAGTGAGAGAGGTGAAATATCATCACTGTAGAGTTTAATCCGAGGATCAGATGGAACTTGAGTGAGATAGCCTTTCTTTTTTCCGGCAAGAACATCAGGATGGGTTTTAACAATAATTTCAGCATAAGGATTTTCCTGAAGTGCCACCTTCAACATATTATTAAAATCTATTCCGTCTGCACCACCAAGACTGACTGAAACATCATTAAGTGTTTGATCAATGACGAGGACTCGGGGACCAAATTTAAAAGGCAATTCTCTATGAGGTGCTTGATTGTATTTTGAAATCCGATGTTTTTTTATAAGAGAGATAGCCTTATGAACGTCTGGATCAACTCCCCCATCAAGGATCAACTGCTCAAGATGGGACGGTGTGCGAGCATTGTAATAGATACCTAGATCGTCAATTACTAAAGAGAGTAAAGGGCTTCCCGATACCCCAAGTCCCAAGGAACGGATAAAACCGTCTTCTAAGGAAATATACGGAAGATTGTGTTTTTCAGCATAGGCGCGGCTCTTTTTGGTGTTGGTTTTATGACCCCAGCCCGCAATTCTGGAGAAGGACTTTTTATCATTAATGAATTGAGCTTCCTCATCAAGAAAAACATCAAAAGAACTGATTTTTTTTATACCACGAGAGGATATTCCGATCATTTCACTTAGCCCCTTCAATAAATGACAACAAAATACGCTGATAAAACAAGTATAAGCGAGACAATATTTTTTATGAATTCAAATCAGGGTAAAAAGCTCTAGTGGCTAGTGTTTTTTTATTTAGCTTTTATTTACCACGAATTTTTTATAAATTCTAATCGAATTCAAAAGCATTGCTTGCTGCCTTTGAGGATGGTCTGAATGGAGAGGCAGCATTGATATAAACAGTAACACTACAAGCGGCATAATTTCTAAAACTGAAACGTTAGGTAAAAACTTTATAGTAAGGAACTTTGACTGAACAAATTGTAGTCGTTCATCAATATCAAACTTCAAAACACTAAAACCGTCTTCATCCTCATCTATAGTATAACGACGAGAAATGATAAAATCATAAAGACCAATTACGGAATGAGCTAATTTAGCAACATCATATTTCTGGTCACCATAAATCGAAAATTCATTTTTAAAATTCAATCCTCGAGGATCAATAACTTTTATGCGTTCAGTCCTAGAGTCATAAAGGATATTACTAAGACAAAGATCACCATGCAAAACAGAAAACACTATAGGCAACCTGAGTGTTCGATCGATGCAGTCCCTAATCACATGTTCAAGAGTAATCGTATTCTCATTCAACTTTGCAACCTTCTCAGATATAGAAAAGCTTGCCTCTCTTTCAAATTTTGAAATTCGATCAAAAGTTTTATCGACATAAAGAGTTTTAGTATCATTTTCGATTTCATTTCTTGATCTCTCATCTAACGAAACACTATCAAGACGTGCTTCCTCTAAAAACTTTTTTATAGACTTGAATTTGTGCTCCCAAAACCGAAACGAATTTCGACCGTGCACAAAAAGCTCATTCAGAGGTAGGTTTGGAAGATACTCTAGTACATAAAACCGCCCCCCATCCTTAGACACCCCGAGTCAATCAAGTGAGGGGTGTATTTTTTTATTTCAAAAGGTACAGACTTAAACCATTTTTCTTCTGCTTCGATCTTAACTGTAGGATACCCTGTTTTATATACTAAGCCAGTTTCTATTCTCAAATCATTAAAAGAACGCTGAGTTGTAATCTTTGATCGCGACGAGAAGTAAGTATTGATATGTCCTAAATCGAACCAATGCTCACTTGAGTAAGTCTTCAGAGCAAAATCTTCTGAATAGGCCCTAACTGCTTCAACAAAATTCCCTCGACATAATGACAAAGCTTTTAAAAAAGTTTTTTGACTAGAGAATGAAAAAAAGCCAGACCAGACTAGAGTGTCATCATCAGAATCCGTATTTTCAATTTCCCAATTGTACTCATCAATTGTATGTCCCACAGTTAAAATGTCCGAATCATTGGGTAAGTCCCAAATAAGAGTATCCCCATGTAATAAACGCACACCTTGATCGTTACTAGCAGAAACGTTTAAAACATAGGTTATTGCTTCTCCTAAGGTAAAATTATCCGGAACGACAACAACTTTCAAACCTAAAGATTGAACCAGGGCTCTTTCATCTAAACTAAGTTCATAACTCTCAGGTAAAGATACAACAATTGTCTCAGTAGTGAATTGCGCCAGAGATTCTACTTGATGCTGTAGAAGTTTTTTATTTCCTAGGGGTAAAAAACAGGGAGGGATTGCCCCCAACTCGTTTCGGAACTCCTGATTAACATATGCACCGGAGTTAATTACTATCATTTTTTACTACCGATTAATTTATTAATTTCATCTAAAGATAATTTTGTAAACTCATCAGGCCTAATCGCTTTATCATCCACATAAAAGCCATCAGTTCCACACCAAGGTTTACCTGTATAAATCTCATCAAAAGGGACATTATGCTTTTCGAGCCAATTTAAAATTATAGGTAAAGTATTTGCATTAATTTTCCCAATATTGCCCTCATAAGTCCTCATGTTTCTACTCGTACTTATAACGATTTCAAAACCAAGTCTCTTAAACTCATGTATTTTCTCTATTACATCTTTAGCGGGAGTAGAATTAAGATAATCACTATCGTGAGTTCGACATATAGTATCATCTAAATCCATTATAATTCTTTTCATGACGGCATTCCATTTCTAATTAAAGCTTCATATTCTTCAGGGGTTCCACAAAATGAAATATTGTGTGGATCAATCATATCGTATTTTACATTCTTCCCTTCTTTGATGAGTTTGTTATACAAGGGCGCTATATAGTACTCACCTCTAACCATTTCATTATTTAATAAACATTCCTCGAAAATCCTCTTAAAATCTAACTGGCTCCTAAAATAATACAAACCATCACTACAAAGGTTCGAGATTCTTTCTTTTTCTCTTGTTTCAAGGACTTTCAAATTCTCTCCAGGTTTAACAAAAGACCAATGTTCACCTTCACCTTCAAAAACTTCAAGATAACCATCACACTCTTCAATGAATACAGGCTTAACGTAATCATGTATGATCGTATCGACATTAAATATCAAAACAGGAAAGTCTACTTTATAGGCCTGTAGTGCTTTATAAGCAGTTTCTGCCTGACCACGTGTATCGTCCGTCAGCTCAAAAATGGAATAGTTCTTTATATTTAAAGCTTGTACTGAATTTTGGACAAAATTTCGGGCAAACCCATCAGGTCTCACAATGAAAAGAAATGGCTCACTATGAAAATACCTTTCAAATGAACAAACTGCCCACTCAAAGATTGTTCTATTTTTATAGAGGAGCGCATATTTAGGCTTATCATAACCAGCTTTTCTGAAACGACTACTTAAGCCTGCCATTGTAATTAATACCATATCGCTACATACCTTTAACTAAAAATAGCTTTCACAATTAATTATCGAAATCATAAACCCGATTGTTATTTTCGACTTCAAAATCGTGACATAATAAAAAAGTTAGTTCAGTGGAAAAACTATCAAAGTAACAGTGGCGAGCAATTACAGCGTATATCATTGTAATTCTCTAAAAAAATCTTCAATCGATTTTTTCATTCTCACATCATTAACATGCCTCAGATCACTCAATAGAACAGTGGTGACATCAGGGACTCCAGAAACTGTGGCAGAACTCAAACTTTTTTTCACATTTGCCTTTTCAAGTCTTATTTTATTCTTTAACACCCAGAGTAAGTAAAGCTGATGCCCGCAGAATTTTTCATATTTCTCAAAAGGAGAGATACTGCCTCCTTGCTTGATGCAAGGCCAAAGCCTGCAAAAGATCTCCATGGTATCTCTTCTTCCTATCGCAAACTGATCATCTATACCAAAATCAGTAAAGCTTTCTAGGAGAACCGTTCCTTCTTCAATCTTATTTAACTGAGATAGACTGACCTTGCTTAAAAATGTAAGATCTGGCCTTACTCTTATAACAAAGTCATATTTAAAACCTTTTTGTTTCTCATACTCCATCATTAGGCGAAAAGAGTTCTCCATTTTGTAAAACATTTTCGACTGATTGAGACTTTCACGAACCCGAAATCTCTCCATATCTTTAGACAAAAAATCTTTTTCTGATTCTATGTGTATCTTTCGGAGACGACAGATTCTTGATTTCAATTCTTTTTCTGAAAGCGGTTGATAAACTCTTTCAGCTAAAACTTTACTGGTTTCAGGAAGAATTTCATTAAACTTTTTAACTTTCTTAAGAGGATCAACCAGATGTTTGACCTTATTCGCTCCAAAAACTCTGGCCATATTTTCGCTTCCGCAAAATCCAGACCATGTTTCCTGTATATCCCATGTATCAACAAAAACATCTGCTCCTAGAGTTTTTAAAATATTCTCATTTAAACTTTTTATCGTCATATCAGGGTTACGAAAAATTCCTGAAACACAAACGGCAACTCTAGGTGCTGAAGTACTTTTTAGACGAAACAAAAAACCCTTGAATCGCTTTTTATCTTCTTTCCTTAATGATGTACTAGAAGTGATCAATTCTTCATGGGCCTTACATTGAATTTCATTAGAAAAACCTAGATCAACTTTGTTGTAATCTAAAATAAAACTAATTAACTCACTATCGTTTTCTTTAAACGCAACAGCATAAAGTGAAGAAACTAAATATGCTGACTTACATGATATATTCCAATAGGCTAGCAAATAATCTCTTAGACTTTTCGACAGACCTGATTTCCTGGCTAAGAGAGAATACGCCTTAAGAGTATTAAAGTCACCGTTACCTGAATCTAAAATTGACTGACAAGCATATATCAATACATATCTGCGAACTTTTTTGTTTTTGATGTAGACTTCAAAATTTTTTGTTTCAGAAAGCAAGTCTTTCCAATTTCGATGATAAGCGTAATAAAGTAGCCTTGTTTCCAATGGTTTTATGGAATTCTGTATCCCATTTATCAGCATTGGATCCCATATTTCAACTTTCCATTTTAAAATATCGTTAAACTTTTCAAATTCCTTGGAACCCATTCTATGAGAAATTTCATTTAACTCTTTTAGGTTAGAAGCTTCTATTAATTTTATTAATTGGTCTAGGAATCCAAAATCTCGGAGAAAAAAATCTTTTTGATTATCGCAGACTTTTCATTTTTTGCCTTCTGATCTAAGTATAAAAGCATCGCATCTCTATTACACTCTATAAAGTCTGTAAGCTTTGGATTAATATTCATTTCTTTACAATATCCTTCACTATTTTCAATTTTATAATATTAAATGTTCTCAATCTGGAAATCTATAATCAAGCGCTAATTTTGATTTAAATAAAGATGCGAACGGATAATCAATGAGGATATTTAAAAACCTACAAACTACAGACTAGATCAGTCGGATTAAATATAGATTTACTACTCAATTATTAGCTATAAAATATAGCTTTCACAAACCAGGAAAAAAAATGTTCTTATATGATAGTCTTAAAATGATCGACGACGCTGTATCCTTTGAATGCAAGTGGAATTTTCTTGATACACTATCAACTGAAAAGAGTGACATTTCATTTTTAGTAGAAGTTCAAGATACAACTGGCTCTCCAATCATCGTCATCCCTGCAATAACTGACATTATTGAAAGAGTTAAATGTCTTGATGAAAACACTTACAAAACATTGATAAATTTTTCATTCATCCTCCATGCTAACAAGCTTGACAGTATTTTAAAAAAACATGACAAAGTTTACTTTAAGGTCTTCTGCGAACACTATGGTGTCCAATCAGAAAGTGATTTCTTAAAAGTTACCTCTGAAGATTCTTGTATCGATTTAGAAGTCAAGTATAACATTATTAACAAGAAGCTTTATGGCCATCACTTATACTATGATATTCATAAGAATCTGTATCTCAAAGACTTGAAACAAATAGATTTCCATCTCGTCGATATAAGTTCATCGAATGAAGAGATAGTTTTCCATGTGTATAATAATCAAACAAACTCAAACCTCATACCTCACAAATTTGTTATTGAGGACGACACCGGCTCTACTGTCTACCTTAAGGATACAAAAGTTATTGATCGATACTTTTACGCACTAAGCTTCGATACGATCAGTTTTGAATCTATATGCTTTCATGGTACCCAGTTATTTCTACGCCATATCGATAAAAATGGAACCCGAACAGATGTGGCAAATAAAATACAGATTAAAGAAAAGATTATCCATTCAGACTATATTTTAAATATTCAATCAAGTTCAAATGTCGTTTTTCAGATAAGTCATAAAAACCTTATCTCTAATTGCAAAGAGGAGAGCCTTGTTAACATCAAGAAACTTTCTTGGAAATCAGGAATTCTCATTATTGAGGGGAACTCTTATATAGAATCTGTAGACGCGACTGAGAAACCCAAGATTGAGCTAATCCTGAAAGGAAGAGAAAAGTCTAATCGAGATGTTTTAATCAAGCTTCCTGTTGAAAGCAGGAAAAATCCAAATATTACCAAAACAAGATCTAAAGATAAGAAAGATTACTTATGGTCAGCCTACAGGGCACGAATTTCAATCAGCCAACTCATGAAACTAGAAACTTTTCAGGATGGTTACTGGGATCTGTATATAACTATACAAAATGGAAACAAACTAAGAGTAAAAAGACTTGGTAGACCAACAGTAAAAGTCACCACTTCAAAAAATTGGTCTACATTCTATCCGTTTACACACAAAGAAAAATCTATAATTCCATATTTCACTCCAGGTAAATCTCTCTCCATTCTCAAAAGGAATCAAGACTCAGAAGAAAACTGGAAATATCCTTTGAAGGAGAAATTAGCCTTATTAATATACCCTCTCGCGAAATATTTTCTACCGAACAACCTGTGGCTAACATGGGAAACGGAGTCTAATACTGCGCAAGACAATAGTTACTGGCTATTCGATTATTATCAGAAAAACCCTTATCATCGTCTGAATTTATACTATGTCATTAGAAGAAACTCTCCGGACATTGTGAAGTTTTCAACAAATACGAAAAATGTCATATATTTCATGAGCTTTAAACATCTCTTATACATTTTAAAAGCTAAAGGCTTGGTTTCTGCTCAAACAAGACAGCATGGATATATATTCCGTTCTCCCAAAACCCCAATTTTGACCTGTATAGAAACTAAACCTTTTGTTTTTCTACAGCATGGGGTTACTGCTTTCAAAGCACTAAGAGGAGCTCAGCCGGCTTTGGCAAATGACAGCAGCCAGAAAATTGACCGATTTATTGTCACGTCTCAATTTGAAAAGGATATAGTATGTAATATCTTAAAATATCCTAAAAACAATGTTCCTATACTAGGATTCACTAGATTTGATAATCTAAAAAATCCTTCTCAAATCAAGAACCAAATTCTTCTTATGCCAACGTGGAGAGATTTTCTTGAATTTGAAACAAATATAGTGAATTCAAGGTTTTTTAAATTTTACCAAGATCTTATAAGCAATAGGAAATTAGTAAAAGCTCTCGAAAATAATAAAATAGTTTTAAAGTTTTACATGCACATTAAACTTGCTGCATGTCTAAATGATTTCAAAATTACATCAGAAGTAATTAAACCAATCGTTTTAGGAGAAGAGGATGTTTCCCAACTTATTAAAGAAAGTAAGTTAATGATCACTGATTACTCAAGTGTAGCCTGGGATTTCTTTTATCAAAAAAGGCCGGTCGTATTTGCACACTTTGATGAAGATTGTCTTCCATCTCATAATGTTCATTACCCAGAAGACTCTTACTTGTTCGGCGAAAAATGCTCTACTGCTGAGCAAACCGCAGAGACAGTAATCAGATACATTGAAAACGACTTTGCAATGGACCCAAAATTTGTAGATTTACATAGTTCATTTTTTCATACAGTAACTGGTGATCACAGTAAGAAGACCCTGGAGTACATTATAAGTGAATTTAAGTAATCTTACAGTTGTATTGCCCTTAAAAATTTCTTCTATTAAAATTGATGCGTTAATACGTCTGCTTCTCAATATCATTAAGCTAAAAAGGCAGGGAGTTCACAATATTGTTGTATTGGATGCTAGTAAATATAAAACTCCTGTGGCACTTATTTCCCGCTACTTTAAAATCTACCAGCATCATGTACCACTCTTGTGTGACTATACTCCAGCGATAGTCAAAAACAGCATCCTACAAGTTGATTTAATCAACGAATATATTCTTTTCTTAGATATTGATGTTCTAGTGACTACATCTTTTTTAGAACACATAAATCAAGATATAAAAAAGAAGATCCGCTTTAACTGGTACCCTGTTATTTTTACTAATAATTCTCATTCTTTGTTGAGCATGGCCAAATTTT
>DISW01000001.1:0-67054 GCA_002422605.1 Bacteriovoracaceae bacterium UBA6200
AACGGCGGTGGTGATGGAGGAGGTGGAATGACCGCCACCTCCAATGAATTAAAAATTGATCCAAACGCTGATAGCGATGGAGATAGCGTTTTAGATGGCGAAGAAATAAATAAGGGACGAAATCCTTTTGTTGCCGAACTTCCAGACTTAAAGGTGCGATTTTTACAAAATTATAAAATTGAAGTCACCTATCATGACAAAAATGCTGATCCAGTAAAAGATCAAAAAACTATCGTCATTAATACAGACATCAAAGACACCAATCCCGATTTTAAGTTTCGAGTTGGTAATGTCTTTGCTAGAAATCATGCGAAGAAAACCGCAGCAAGTTTTGGAAGATTTTCCAGTCATTCAAGTGGCACCTTTGAAGAACATGATCTTTCATGGGTAAGTTATCCAGAGCTTGATCCAAAGTTTTTTCATGCAAAGGCCATACAGTACCGAGAAATCTTTAGCGATCAAAATATCATAGATAATATTCGGATCACGCTTTCAAATCAGGCAAGACTTAATGAATCGCCCATCTTTAAAGAGATTAAGAATCTAAAACTTAATTTCTATTTTCTAAATCATGAAACAGAAAATTATGAAATATTATCATCAACAGTTGTTGATAGACATTTTCAGTCGGGCATTTATGAATCTTTCGATGTTGTGATCGAGCATGCTCCTATTGCTCTTTTGAAAGAGAGCTTCTTTAAACGAGGTGAGTTCATTATTTCAGAGGTGGAAGATTTTGAAATTCCTTCAATGACAGTAAACTATAAAACACTTTTGGGAAGTGTAAAAGCAAAGTCCATTCCTGTTTTGTACGAGACACCACTTGATGAAAAAATCTATTATGTGGCCGCTAGCAAAGGTGTTTCATTTCAAAGTATTTTAAAGTCAGTTTTTGATAAAAACTATGTGATTAAGGATGATTCGCTTTTAAAGATCGGGCAATTTGAAAACAATCTCCCAAGTTTTACTCACCTAAAAGAAATCAAGGATAAAGACAAACTTGGAAAATGGTTTGTGATGACCAATGAGTTTAAAGAAAACTATCTGGATCGAAAATATCTTCCAAGTGATCGCATTGTTTTATCCTATATAACTGGAAATGATTTATCTGGCGAAACAAATGAAAGCATCTACTCTTATATTGGAGCAATTTCTGGTAACAAGTCAGAATCCGTTTTACCTCTTGGTAATGTCACTCCAAATTCAAAAGTAGAATTTACTCTAAAGCCTATTAATCGCTTCGGTCGGAGTTTAAGCAAACAAAGAGAAGTTTACAGTCGCGCCGGCGGTAGTTGTGGCAAAAACTGCATCCAGTTACCTATGAACTGCACTTGGGAAGTAAATACCTTTAAAGACTACAATGAAGGATTTGCTCTTACTCCTGATCTAATTGGAGAAGGAGAAAAACTTGATCTTGTAATCAACGGTGAAACTTTTAAGTTAAGCGATCTTTTAAAAGAAAAAAAGATAATGCTTTCTAAAACTGAGGTCGGGATTCATGTGACTATAAATGACATTTCAAAAATCTTAGAAATCAAAGATTTTGAAGAAAACACTCTGTCTTTAAAGGTTAAATCATTTGCTAGTAGTGACTTTTTCGGAGTGAAATTAGTTGAAGTTGGCGGTTACTGGCAAGGCATTGGTGGCTGTCCATTTAACACTCCGGCGGTGGCCGAGAAATTTCAGACACAAATTTCTAAAGAGACACGCGAGCTAGGAGAAATTACTTGGCTTATTAATGATCTCGCGAATAGAGGCTATCGTTATAAGTTTCAGCTTTTAGATTCAGGCCCCTATTATCAAGAAATTTCTCTTTCGGTGAGTAGTTCAATTGAAAACTATTACAACTAACAAACACAAATAAACAATGAGGTTTTATGACTTTTAAAAGTTTAAAAAAGACAATGATTCTCCCTTTAAAATATTGGTTCTATGTTTTTCCATATTTTTTGATGAGTAATCCTGCCGTCGCTCGGGATTTGGAATCTATTGCCACCAATCTTTCAACAAAGACCGGAACTCTGGCCAATTTATTAGTGCCATTAGGTTTTGCCATTTCAGCGATCTTTATGATCGTGGGCCATCCAAGAGGGGCACAGTTTATGTCAACAACTCTAATGGCCGCTTTAATCTCACTGGGTGGATCATCGGTCTTTAATTGGCTTAAAAGCGTGGTGGGATAAATGAATGAAATAAATGCGACCTATCCAAGTTTTCTAAAAAATGAACCGCTTATCTGGGGAGTAAGTATTTCGGATTTATTTCGCTTAAGTGGTGTCATGGTGGTGATGCAAATGCTTGGTGCAGGAAGCATCGTAATTTTAGGTACAACGATACTTTTCTATATAGGAATTATAACGGCGAGGAGGATTTTTCCTCGCCGCTATTTTGAATTTGTATGGAAAAGAAAAAAACTTATTAAAAGGAATGAATTAAATGCAAAAAACAAAATTTTATAAACTAATTCCTAGCGACATGGAGCAAATGAACGTTGATACCATTTCAAACTTTTTAAAAGAAGCGAAATTAGGATTAAATCAAACGCTATTGAAAGATACTATTTCTGATTTTCAACAACCTCACTTTCTATCTAAGTTTTTGGGACTTCCCTTAAAAGACTCTGATACCAATTGCTATTTTTATAAATTTTATTCACTTAATGAAGTGATTTATTTGGAAACAAACTATGAAGAAGAGATTCATCTTCCAAATATAAAGTTTCTTCCTGTTCAAAACGAAGGAGAGATCAATCAAATTATTATTGAAGATGTTGAAGCCAATGGAGATGCCGTTTTAGGTGAAGATTTCGTAAGCATTAATGGTAAGTATTTGCGTCTTATAAATCTTTATGAATTTTCAAAAAACCTTATGCCATCAAGCCTTATGGATTATGGTGATTATTGCGTATTCTTTAAAAAGATTGATCCTGTTGTTTCTAAAAGACGAGTGAATACTCAAAGAAAACTTCATCATTCCAATCTCTATTCTAATCTTAGAAATCTTGAAAGTGAAGCTAGCTTTATGGAAGCTGAGAAGCTGTCTGAATCAATGATGGAAGGAGAAGAAATATTTTTTGAAGTTGAAGCATGGTTTATTGTTAAAGCAGACTCCCTCCCTTCCTTAAATGCAAAAACAAAAATAATAATTAGAAATTTAAAGCAGGGAGAAGTCACACCTCATATTGAGGCAGAAGGACTTTATGAGCTTTTTCCAACGATTCTTTGTAATGGGGTTCCAAAGTTTAAAAGGGCCCATCAAACGCCATCTAGTTATTTAGTCAATCTTCTTCCTCTAAAACATGACGAGCTTCAAAGTGATGGAATTGAATTTATAAGCTCAAGAGGAAATCCAATTTATTTTAATCTCTTTGACGAATCGGCCTTAAATTTTAACTTACTCCTCTCAGGTCAATCGGGTGCTGGAAAATCCATGATTGCGCAAAAGATTTTAGTTGAAGAACTGGAAAATGATGCCAAGGCCATTGTTCTTGATCTAGGGAACTCATTTAAAAAGACTGCCCAATACTTCGGTGGGATGAGCTTAAGTCTTTCATTTAATCCTTTGCAGTTTAAGTCACCTCATTATTTAAAAGAACTTATTATTAGTGTTATTCCAAAAGCTGAACTAAATGCAAAAATGGAAGGCAAGATTTTTTCGATTATTAATGACAATATTAATTGTGTAACTTCATTTAAAGAATTGATTCATTTTATTTCAAATGAAATTTCTGATTTTGAGCTTTATTTTTCTGAGCTTTGGGAATTTTTTGATGACAAGACTCGTGACCTTTCGGCTTTTACCTATGTCGATACCACCCTTTATCCAGACAAAATAAAAGCACCACTTATTATTTTTTTAATTGAGGCCTTTAATCATCTTGAAGGGAAGCGGGTTTTTATTTTCGATGAGGTGTGGGATTTTTTGACTAACAATGCTGAATATATCGCAGAATGCTTTAGAACCTTTAGAAAATCAGGGGCCAGCGCCATTGCAATATCTCAAGGGATTGATGACTTCTCAGAAACCCAGATGGGAAAGGTCATTGCAAAACTATGTTCTACAAAAATTTTGTTTCAGCAGACTATAGAAGCATCAAGTGAAATTACTTCCTTTGATGTGGAAAGAATAAGAGAGCTTTCAACGAAAAGAAAAGAATACTCTGAGTTTTACGTCAAAACTGAACATCACAGAAAAATTGCTCGCTTTTACCCGACAGCACTAGAGTATGAGCTTTTTACGAGTAACCACAACGACAGAAATTCCTTTGATCGTTTTCATGGGCATTACGCTGAATATTTTTCTTTTCCTGAAATCATGGATCGCTATGTTGACTTTAAATACTACTTTGGAGGTATGAGTGCGTAAATTTTTATTTTTAATTTATATCATTTTGTCTGCCTCGGTCTTTTCTTTTAATTGTCGAGCTTCAACTTTATTTGCTCCTGATAGTGATACGGCCCTTTTATTTAACCTTGTTTCAAATACTGCAAGTCAACTCAATGAACTTGAAAAACTCGTAAGTAATGCTGAAAAGTACACGGGACTCATGGAAAAATACAACCAGATTGCACGAGATCATTATTTCAGGGCCGAACGGATTCAATATATCGCTCAAAACTATGTGGAGCTATCAAAAAGAGATCCAAAAGACTTGGAAGGATTAAATTCGGCCATACGAGCACTCAAGAGTGAAACCCAATCTTTAAAGGCCATGATTAATGAATACCGATCGGATGAAGCTAAAAATGAAGTTGCAGAAGCTAAGCTCTCAGACAAAGTAAAAGATTCAAATCGTGAGCTAAGTTTTGCAAACAATCAAGTCATGCGCTCTGGTGATATTCATTCCACCAACGAAGCTCAAAAAATGATGGCCCAAAACACTGCCCTTACTTATAAGGCCCAAGTTGAAGGCAATCAAATGAATGCACTTATTGCTGAAAAACTCTCGGAGCAAAATAAGCTCATCAATCGAGAGTTAAAAGATGAGGCAGTAAAAAAAATCGAGCGAGAAAAGTACTATCAGATTAAAGGCAAAAGTTTAACGGGCAGAAATAGTTTATGATTGAATCATCAATGCTTAAAGATTTACTCCTTATAACTAATCCAAAAGTTTTGGGGCTAAGCACTTACTTAAATCAATCGGCACTACTATTTTTACTTCCTGCTTTTTATATTGGAATGTGCGTGGAGTATTTCACCAATTTTGATTTTAAAAGTGTGGCAAAAAGATCGGTTATTGCTTTTTTAGCGATAAAACTCTTAACTCCTATACATGTGGGAGCCGTTGATACAAGTTTAAAAATTAGCTCTGAACTAATTAGTCGCTATTCTCCACAAAATAAGTTTCTTACGGCCTATCAAAATGCCAAAAGTGAAACAATTGACGGAGAGAAAGCAGGAGTTTGGAGTAAACTTACAAGCATTGTAAAAATGGTTGTCGATGATCCAATCGTGATGATTATTTTTCTCTTATCCTATGTGGCCTTCTTTTTACTCACTCAGCTCTATAGTCTTATCTATCATCTGGGCATTGCACTTTTTGGCTTGTGTGCAGTTTTAAGTATTCTTCCCATAACTTCAAAAAGTTTAGTTGGAGCAGTCAAGACAAGCCTCTGGTGCATGATTATGCCATTTGTGGTGGCCATCGTTTTAGCTCTCATTGGTGATAGTGATGCCTTCTTTAAAACTTATTCAGGAGGTATTGTTCAAAATCTTGAAAGTCTCATTCAGCTTTTAGTCATGACTATTATTTTGCTTCTTACTCCGCTTATTACCACAAAAATTATGAGTGAAAGTGGAGTTTCAGGTGTAGCGGACAATATCGGTCAAATGGCGGCAATGTCCACCATGATTGGAGGTGCTTCTATTGCCTCTAAATTTATAGGAAGTAAATCTAAAGCAATAGGCGGTACAATTCATGGATCAACGACAAAGCCTTTAATGAACAAGGTGAAAAGCTCAATTTCAAATAGAGCAAGCGAGATCGCTCACTCTAAAGGCATCGGGCCAACACTTAATACACTCAATGCTGAAACCAGAGGAGAAAAAATTAAAGGTGGTATCGCTGACTTTAAAGATGGACTAAAGAAAACGACACTTTCTGAAAAAGTCGTTTTAGGATCAGATGCGATTGTAAACCGAAAAGAAAACTCAATGGCAAAAATGGCAAGATCACAGGAGGCCAAAAATTTAAAAAATTATCAACATAAAAAAACGCCAGATTCAAAAAGCTATACAGCAGAGGCCTTGCCATTTGCCAAAAGGGCGGTTCTTCCACTTTCTGATTACAAAAATGAAGCAAGATCATATCTTCAAAATCAAAATGCCAAGCAAATGACAAATCGTAAGGCGGATAGGCTTGCGCCTGAAACAAAGAGCTTTTTAAGAAATCGTAAAAGTCATGTCATTAATCCAATTCCAAAAGTAAGACCAGAATCAGGTGAGCTTGTATTAGAAAGAAAAAGAATGAATCGAAATGAGCGTGTGAAAGAAAAAAGGCCATTTGTTATGAAACCAATTATTAAGGGGGAATTTAATGGGCGGAATCCAATTGTTTAAAGATAAATTGCGTGATGACGGATTGGGATTACTTTTAAAACTCAATATTGTTATTTCCACAATTTTTTTAGGAGTGTCCTTTATGACACTTGGAAAAACTCTTTTTATTTCAGAAAGTGAAGGATTAAGTTTTGATGCTTCTAAAAGAGATTTTTGTTCGGTTCTCACAAAGCAAATCATTGATAAAAAACTTTCAAAGAGCATTATCACTGAAAGCCTCTATGAACTTGTGACAAAAGATAATTACAAAGACCTCTATTTTGAAGGAGATGAAAAAGTAAGTGCTGTTTGGTCTGGAGAAGAATCTTGCAAAGTATTGGTTAAAACAAACACAGGACTTAGATCATTTGATTATTTTTTAGAAAAGGATTCAAAAAATAAATTTTACTACAAGGTCAAAAAGATTACCGAGAATGAGCTTTTTGAAAAGGAGAACTCCTAATGAATTTTTATATCCTGGCAAAGAGTATGATTTTTTTATTTTTAAGTACAAATCATCCGACGACTTTAGTTTTTGATGAACCCGTTGAATACATCAGTGCCGGACGTGAGGGAGATTTTGATCTTCACAGAGCAAGAAATCAAAAGATTGTGGTTATGCGACCTCTTAAGCCTTTTATTGAAACTGATATGATCGTGATCACAAAAGATCATCATTATCAGTTTAAATTAAAAGAAGTAAACGCAAACCTTGAAGCTCAGAAGTCACATTCTTTTATCAACGTATATGAAGGGGCAATTAATCGAAGTTTTGAAAAAAAGCTAGAGACTGATTCGTTTAAAGTTTTTGAGGGGGAGACTTCTTCTTGGATTATTAATAAATCTAAAACTCCAATCAATGTTAATGGAGTTGAAGTAATCCGTGATGGGTATTTTTCTAAAGGCAGTCCCATAATAATTAACAATCAAAGGGTATGGAATTAATGAAGTTTAATAAATGGATGCTTTTAATTTTATTCAGCTTATCTGCTTCAAATATTTTAGCAGATGAAGCAGAACTAAAAATAGTTCCACCAAAAAAGAAAAAGGAGGCATCAAAAATTATAAAGATGGCTGCCACTAAAAAAAGTGTTTCAGTAAACTCCAACCTAGATCGTGCCCTTTTAAACTTAAATCTTCAAGGACAAAAAATTGAAAATCTCTTGGGGAAGTTTCAGGAGCGATCTGGTGTGTGGGATTTTACAAATCAGTATGACTTTAAAACAGGAACCGTCATTAAAGGCATTTTATTAAATTCTGTAATATCTACTAATTTAGAATCCCCTTTAATCGTAGAAGTCACAGGTGGCGAGGCCTTACCTGTTGGTACTCGCTTTGTTTGTCGTGGAGTCACAAAATTTAAAAGAGTCTTATCTGCATGTCATAAATTAATCACGCCTAACGATGAAGAAGAATTTGAGATTAGGGCCAATCTTTTAAATATGGATGGTTCTAGTGGACTAAAGGCCGATGAAGTTTATTCAGGTAAAGAAGAATATATGGCCGCAAGTATTGCTACTGCATTTTCAAGAGGTCTAATTGAATTAGGCACAGAAAGACTAAGTAGTCCTTTTGGGGAACTCACGATTAACAATAGAAAAAATCGAATAACGAACGGTGTTTTAAATTCCCTAGATGAAACCAATGAACTTATGAACTCTGAGATGAAATCAAAAGAGCCGAAGGCCGTCATTTATGCTGGAAAGGCAGTTTTAATTTATTTTCAAGAGAGGTTTACCAAATGAACAGAGCGATTTGCTTAATCATTATTCTATTTACAATTACGTCATGCTCAACCATGAAGCGATCAATTTTTTACGGAGGATTGTCAGGAATTACTCTTGGTGTTGCTGGAAGTGCGGCACTTAGTCCTAATAAAGAATCAATTGCTCCCAATATGGCAATCTGGGGAAGCCTTGGAGCTTTAATTGGCGCGGGCCTAGGGTATTTCTTTTTTGTAGATGATCCAGAAAATAGAGAGCTTCCTTCAATGATTCAAGGAAATTCATATAACAATGCTCAGCTTAAAAAATTTTCCGAAAATGCAAACGGTATGGGGCCATATGATTTGGCCCCAATTAAAAACATTGAAGCAAAAATTGTAACGCCCAAAGATTCTAAAAAATACAAACTAGAATCAGGGCCGATTCCAGATCATTTAAAAGGAAAAGTACAAGCTCCCTATATCATCGAGCATGAAATCCCTGAACGAGTTGAACGCCTAGAAAATGGTAAGGCCATCACTATTGAAAAACACAAGGCTTGGGAGGTTGATTATGAGTAGTTCAAAAAATACAAATCCAGTAGGCGATTTATTTACTCCAATGGTCGAGGCCATGACGGAGTTAATTCAAGTTATGATTACTAAAGGAACAACCGAGCTTCCAAAGCTCTTTAAAGGGGGAAAGTTAAATTTATTAGAAAAAACAAATTACATGAGAATTGATGTTTCAATGCTTGACTGTGATAAACAGACGTTTGATGAGGCCCATTTGGGGTGGGCCATAAATCTCAACCGTCCTTATCCATTAGAATATTTTAATCCAAGTATGAATACATTTATTGTGGGTGCTTCTGGTTGGGGTAAGAGTAATCTTATAAATATCCTCCAAGAAAACTGTCTTCAAAAAAAACAGGCCATAGCTTTTATTGATCCTAAAGGCAGTAAAGAAGCAATTAAGACCTTTAAAAAGTTATGCCGTTACTATGGACGGAAGTACTACATCTTTTCTGAATTTGATAAAGAGGCCGTATCATTTAATCCCTTATTAGATATGACCAACACTCAGCGTATCGCCATGCTCATGCGCGGTCTTGATTGGGGGGATAAGCCTAATCAATATTATCTTAATGAATCAAGAAGAGCATTAGATGAAGTCTTTAAAGTTTTATCAGCTAAAGATGCCGAGTTTGATCTTCATGATGTCTATGCAAAATTAAAACTAGAGCATGATAATGAAAAGACTTCAGGCCTTATTACTCAGCTTCAACTTTTGTTAAATTCAGACTTCGGAAAGCTTTTTAAAAAGTCAAAGGTAGCCGGAAAGTCATCCATGACCTTTAAAAGAGCTTGGGAAGAAAAAGCTTGTCTTTATATTGGTTGCTCGACTCAAGGCTATTCTGACATTGCTAAAACCATAGGAAAACTTTTTGTTAGTGAGGCTATGATTTTATCAGACTGGATTGGAAAAACTTTTGATGATTCCCTTGAAGCAAGAAAACGTCCCATTGGTCTTTTTATTGATGAAGCTGGTTCCGTTTTATTTCCGGGCTTTCTTGATCTTGTAAACAAGTGTCGCTCAAGTGGAATTAATGTTTATACCGCTGTTCAATCTTATTCAGATGTAGAAATGATCGGACATAGTGAAGTTTTAATGAAGCAACTTTTTGAATCTTATTCTAATTGGTTTATTCAAAGGCAGACTCATACGGAAAATGCTGAAAAGCTGGCCTCAGCTTGCGGAACTTATCTTGCTGAAAAGAAAACGCTAGCAACTGATTCAGGGATGGAGTCAGGGCGCGGAACAATTAGAACAGGACATGAATATTTATGTCACCCTGATATTTTTAAAAATATTAATGTTGGGCAAAGTGTTTTACTTGAGCACGGTAAAAAAAGCTTGGTTGTTCTTAATGTTAGAAATACTAAAGATTCAAAAGCCTTTAGAGAAATAACCGAAAGTGAAAAGTCGGAACCACTTGCCCAAATTAGTAAAAAGTCACTAACTCATAAAACAGTAAAAGGAGGCCTATGATTAATGAAATAATGCTTCAAAAAAATTCTGATATTGTGGAAGCACTCACTAAGTGGCGGTCTATGACAACTAAAAATTTAAAAGAATTGGTTGCAGGAGCAGAAAATGCCCCTGCTTTTAGACAGAGAATACTACGGTTAGAACAAGGCGGAATTTTAAAATCAAAACTACAGAAAGGATTTAATAAGATTGTTTATCCATCAAGAGAATTGCTCTTAAGGCTTGGGATAGAAAATTTTAATGAGGATAACATTCGCCATGATGCCGTTGTTTCAATGGTCGTTTCAAAGTTAGTAGATTTTAAAATGGTCTCTGCCGGAAGACTTCCCCATGAGTTTAAAGCCAAATCTTCATGGAAACATCGAGTGATTGAACCAGATGCCATAATCTTTATAGAAAAAAATGAAAAAGAATTAGTGGTGGCAATTGAAGTGGAGCTATGGCGAAAGGACAGAAAAAGAGTCTTTGACAAATTGGTCGAATATGCCAAGGCCGATGAATACGACAATGTATTATACTTTTTTTCTGATAGGTCATCATTTGAATCTTACAAAAAGAGACTGAGCGAACTTTTACTAGATGATGATCTGGAGCACTTAAAAGAGGAATTATCACAAAAAATTATTTTCATTCTTAATCAATCCATCTTGAAAAATGCCTCAGACTTAATAAGCTCTGAAGTTTTTCATAACGGAAACACAAAAAAGCTGGGAGATTTGTTTGAATAATATGATGTTACCTAAAATGTATTTTAATTGTTTACCTAAAAAGTTTAAGTGTGACTCTGGAACTTTTAGAGAGGTCGTATCCCCGTGCTTTCGTTAAATATTTCAAACACGCTGAATTGACCACCCCCTCACAACATGAGTAGGAGGAGGTGGTCAATTCAGAGAAATATATTAATAAAGCACGGGGATACGAAAGAGTATTTAGGAAATTAAGATTAGTAAAAGTAGGAGTAAGAACTATGGAAATGAATATTGAAGTAGAAAATAAAAGTGTTGAGGCCCAAGAGGAAAAAAGACGAGGAAGAAAAACAAAAAAAGCAAAGGAAAATAAAAATGAAGACAAGGAAGAATATAAAGATGGTCAGGACAAGTTTTTTATTGATGTTGCAAAAGATCAGGAGGCAAAAGAGATGGTCGGAAAACTTTTGGCGGAAGCAAACAATAAACATTTTGGAAGGCCTATTATTTTAAAAGACTTGGTACTTGTAGCACTTCCAAAGCTTACTTCTAAAGACCTAGAGCAAATTCAGAACAATGCGCTTACACATTTGGAAAAAGTTAAGAAGCAATGCTTTGAATACAATCAGAAAAATAAAACTAACCTAGAGCTTGGTGAATATTTGGTAACAGTTAAAAACATATTAAGGGAAGGAAAAGATGGAAAATAATAAAGTAGAAACAATTTCAGGACGCTTGGGCCTTGATCCAAGACTTGCTTATACAAAAAAAGGTGAAGCTGTTTGTGAAATGTCCGTAGGTTTAGTCAATGAACAAAACGAGACAATGTGGCGAAAAATTGTGGTCTTTGGAAAATTGGCCGAGCAGTGCTCTGTTCATCTTCGGAAGGGAAACGAAATTTTTGTGCGAGGCCGACTTTTTTTAAGATCGTTTACCAACCGAGATGGACGAGAGAAAGAATATCTTGAGGTTAGGGCGTTTTCGGTTGGGCAATCGTTACTTTAATAACTTAGCAAAGGAAGAAAATGGTTATTGAAAATATTAATCTTACTGGCGACATTTTAACGACTACACGATATAGTAGTCCAACGGAAAATAATAATTCCGAATTGTTCTTTAAAAATAAAATATGGATGGACTCGAAGGAAGCTGCAAATTATCTTAAAATTTCAGTTGGCTCTCTAAGAAATGCTGTTTACCGAAAACAGGTATTGGCACGAAAATTTAGGAGAAGACTTTATTTTAAGATAAGTGAATTAAATCGGTTGTTGGAAAACTCAATTTTATTATAGGAGGTTCCAATGGCGATAACAGAATACCAAATAAATGGTGTTAGTTTTTATAAAATTTATGTTCATGTTAAAAGTAACGTTGATCCCCTGATAAGGGTTCAGAAACGAAAGATGAACATCAAGACTTATAAAGATGCAGTTAAAGAGGAGACGAGAATTACAAAAGAGGCCCTAATTGAATTAGGGAATAAAGAAAAAGAAGGAGATAGTTGGGAGCGTATTGTTGAGTTATGGTACTACGATCAATTCAAAAATGATTTTGGTAAAAGATATTCAAACAAATTCACTCTTAATGATTATTACAACTCCTTAAAACGTTATACGAAAGATTGGTTAAAGAGAAAGCCTAGCGAAATCACCCGTGGAGATGCAAGAAATGTAATCGAGCATCTAACTGAATTGGGTAAATCCAAGAGTTATATCTGTAAGGTGAAAAATACAATCAACTTGGTTTTTCAGTGGGGAATTGATCATAGACATATTCGTGATGTGTTTGTTAGTCCGCTACATGGAATTAAGGTTGATAAAAGAGAGGATAAGTTTCCTGAGATTTTAAATTTGGTTGAGATTAGAAAATTTCTTTTTGAAGCCAAATTGCAAAATCAGGAGTGGTATCCAATCTGGGCCATGGCCTTATTGACAGGGATGAGAAGTGGAGAACTGTACGCTCTTGAGTGGAATGATATTGATTTTCAGCATCAGGTGATAAGAGTAACTAAATCCTTTAACAAGAGGACGAATGAAATTAAATCCACCAAGGCTGGATATTGGAGAAACGTTCCTATTTCCACAGAGCTTAATAATCTTCTAGTTGAGCTTAAACAAACAACTGGAAGTTTGAAAAATGTTCTTCCTCGAAATTCTCATTGGGATCGAGGGAGTCAAAGCAAGCCCCTTCGTGCTTTTTTAAAGAGCATCGGTATTCCTTCTGTTAAGTTTCACACTTTGCGAGCGTGTTTTGCAACTCAGCTTCTTGCTGATGGAGTAGAGATGACAAAGGTAATGAAGATTGGCGGTTGGAAAGATATAAAAACGATGCAGATTTATTTGAGACTTGCTGGTGTTGATGAAAAAGGTGCTACTGATGGTCTTAGATTCTTACCTAGTGAAGAGGCCGTAATGGGTCATGTTGTTCAGTTATTTCATTTTAGTGGACGTAGTTAAATGAGCAAGGGACTGTTAAAATTGGTTTAAAAAACCAATTTTAACAGTCCCTTATTGTAAGTCAAGTCACTCACAGAGATAAAACGTTGTGAAATCATATATATATTGGTTTAAAGATGTATGTTTCATTTTTTATGAATAAGTCTTGTAAAAATGTAAATACATGGTATTATTGACTAATGGACTCATTTGATTTTTTTAAAAAGCTTGTAATTAGAGGTGATGATAGTCAGAAGCTATTTCCCATTTTTTTAGATGATTTTCCAGCATGGATTAGCAAAACAGTTGCGGTCTATGCATTTAATCTGAACCAAGATAGCAGGCTCTATTTAGTTAAAGCTAAAAAAGATTTGGCTTATGATCAGTTGGTTAATATCGTTTCACTGATTGAAAAAAAACTGGGAGGCTTCGCAATTCTAATTGCAGATGATTTAAATCCAAAATATCGAGCATTGTTCGTGAAAAATAATGTGCCTTTTATATATAGAGATAAATCACTTTTTGCTCCAAGGCTTGGAATAAAACTTTTTGATTATAAAGAACCAAGGCAGTTAAAGGCTAAGTTAATAGAAGAGAGTGTTAGGCCATTTGAATTAAAACTTCTTGCAGGATATTTAACAGGCTATATTTCCAAAGAAAGTTTTAATTTAAATCAGATTGAATCAATTCTTGAGAAGAATAATTATAAGTGTTCTAAGGCAAAGTTGGCCCAGGCCATAAACCATTTGATTGATTTGGAGTTTATGGATGCAAAAGGAACAGGGCCAAATCGGTTAGTGATATTTCGAGGTCGTCAGGAAGTATGGGCTAAGTTAAAAGAGACACCTTTAAAATCATTTTCAAAATCTATTGAAAGCTATTATATGATTGATGATGATTTTATTTATTCAGGAGAAACCGCTCTAGCTTATTGTTCCGATTTAGCAGAGCCAAAAATTAAACATATTGCTGTAACAAATCAGGAGTTTCAAAAAATTCAGAAAGGCGTTCCCGTGGGGGATTTTGGAAATCCGCTTTATGTTTGTGATGTTTTGAAAGAAAGCCCAAGTCTTTTTGCAAAAAATAATAAATTTCTAAACCCTGTAGAATTATATTTTTTAATGAGATCTAATAGTGATGAGAGAGTTCAAATAGCATTGGATCAGATGTTGTCTGATCAATTATTAAAAGAATAGGCGGTTTATATGGCATTACCAAGAGGTCTTAAACATTTTACTGATTTCTTTAATGATTTTAGTAACGACTATGTGATTATTGGCGGTGGGGCTGCATCAGCTTGCTTGGATGATGAAAAATTGGAATTTCGAGTAACGAAAGATATTGATATGGTTCTCTTCACTAATAATTCACCTGAATTGAATAAAAAAATAAGTGAATATGTTTTTCTTGGAAAATATGAGGTTAATGAAAAAACAGAAAATACCCCTAGGTATTACCGCTTTTCAAATCCCGAGGACAAAAATTTTCCAGAAATAGTGGAGATTTTTGCAAAGGCTGATAGTGAAATTGAGCTGAGAAAGGGCCAATATATAATACCAATTCAAAATGATGCCGAAGCACAATTGTCAGCAATATTATTAGATGATGAATATTTTAATTTGATAAGAGATAACGCTAAGAAGAGTGAAGTTGGATTTTCCATAATCACACCGTACGCAAATATTTGTCTTAAGGCCCGAGCATTTAGAGAGCTTAAGGAAAGAAACGAAGAAGAGAAAAAAATTAATAAGCATAGAAATGATGTATTGAGATTGGCCCAAATATTAAAAACTGGTGAACAGTTAAAATTACAAGGTCGGCCAAAGCAGGATTTTTTGCAGATATTTTCTGCTGTCGAAGAATTGGAAGAAAAAACAATTAGACAGATAGTTGGGAGTACCTTGAGTAAAGCCGATATTCTTGACGTTTTAAAAAAAGCTTTTCCTTTGGATTAGCTTATACATTTCACACTTAGCTTTTGTAATTCAAATCAAATTTTTAGATTTAATTTAATGCACACGATTTGATTAATAAAAAACCTATGCTACATTGATACTATATATGGGCCATGGGTTTGAATTTTAATTAGTCAGCCCGAGTCCACCAATCAAGCCTATCGGAAAGACAATATCCTTTAAAGAGGATGTCACCAGATAAATTGAAAACTGTTAAAACTGTTCTTCAAAGGGACGTTCAAAAATACCACTGCCAGCATTAAGATGAGAAATGGCACGATATAAGTTTGTCACCATTGCTTGAGAACCAGTAGAACTGGCCTGAAAGAAGAACCAAGGCTACTGATATTAGGCTGAGAAGTGCTTGAAATTTGTTAAAAGGATATTTTTATTCTAAAAGTCCTTAAACTAGGTTCTAACCCTCCAACTTTTATTTTATAATTATATTCTCTTTGCTTTCCCGGACAACAGCTTTTCAAATGAAAAGCATAAGTGGCCTTAGAATTTTCTAGCGCCACTTATTAGTAATCTATCTTATTTCACGAATGATAGGCTCATTGGTAGTAGGTTGACTGTCTTCAATGCACCGATTGTCTTTGTCCGAAGCTAAAGCAATAGAAGTGGTGATCACCAAGGCTAAAATAATTAGCATTTTCATATAAACTCCAATTTATAGTAATTTAATACTAAGACGAAATGAAATTTGAGTTTGTGACATGATTAGAAAAAATATTTAGCTAAACAAAAAAACATAAAAACCGAAATTATTGCAACTATTTTCAGACATCGGCAAATAAAGTGAGTTTGCGCTGTCATTATATTCACTGGCTATCAAGATTGTTCGGTCGAGATAATAAGCTGGTTAGTTCTTTTTATGAAGCCATATGTTGCTTATTATAATGCGTTGGGCGCTTATGTTTTCTTAAGTGAAGATAAAGTTTACTACTTTGATATGCCTGAAGATACTTCATAAGCTATGAAAGTATTACTTCTCCTCTTATTATTAATGTTTACATTTGCAACAGTTAACGTCTGTTGTCTTAGTGATTTGAATAAGGAACTTTCTAGTATAGTTTGTAATGATACATTTGATGAAGAGCACGATAGTAATGAAAATGAATGTGAGCATTGCCTCTGTTCCACGTTTTCCTCTTATTCACTTCTATTAGATAAGGCTATAACTTCAATACCACTGCCTAACTACAAAATTAGCGTTTTTCAAATAAGTCCAATCCTAGGCAATGAAATATTTCATCCATATCTCATATTTCAACCTCCAATCGTCTAAAACAATTCTCTCCTATTTGTTTGAGCATTGTTTGCATATTTTCAGGCTAGCTATTCAGAACTTATCGTGAGGATGCTTATGAATTTAATTTATGAAATTCGATTTATTTCAAAGGAGTAAGATGCCGTGTTGTTTTTTCAAGAATATATCCTACAACATCACAGACTTCTTTAAACGATACTAATAGGGGAGAACAAGGGAATGTAAAAGTTTTACCTTTTAATGGAGCTATAATGAATATCGTATTAATCATAATGTTTTTTTCTTTTTTAGACGTCCGAGCGGATGAACTCGTGTCACGGATTATTCATATTGATTTTAACGACGATAAAGATAAATCATCCCTGGTCTATCTTGCGTCAGGAAGGATTGTTAAAGCTAGTGATTCAAAAATAAAAAAACTTCTCGCAGGAGCAAATGTAGCGAATCGTAGGATTAAGTTTAAAATTGATAATCAGAGAAAGATTAAGAACGTTGTGTTTTTTTCGAAGAATGAAGTTGAAAAGAATGTTTTTAATTCTTCACCTGAAAATTTTTCTCCAGAAACATTCATCCCTTCTTTCTTAAAGAATATGGATCAAGCGAGATTGTTGTTTTCACAAGCGAAAGTAAATTATAAGGAATCTCAGTGTTATGACAAAGCGCATGTTTGGGCCTATGATTGGCGAATCCAAAGCAACGTTTACTCTTCAAAAATTTGGATTTTCTTCACACGCAAATATATAAGAGAATTTGATCATGGCTGGTGGTTCCACGTGGCGCCAATGGTTCATGTTGTACATGAGGGGGCCGTAAAAGAGAGAGTAATGGACCCAAAGTATGCAAAAGGGCCTTTAAAAATTAATAGTTGGTCTGATATATTTATGAAAAATAAATCAAAATGTCCGGTCGTAATAAAATACGATGACCATGCTAATTATCCAGAAAGTGCATACTGTTTTTTAATGAAGAGTAGTATGTATTATTATCAACCAATAGATTTGGAGCTTAAAGATCTTAAAGGCATCATTAGAAATAAATGGATCGAATCTGAAGTACGATATGCATTTGAAGATGCCTTTAATGTAAAAATTTAAAGAGGTAACTGGGTTAAGATGAAGAATGGCATTCTTTTGCTGCTATTGTTTTTTTCGGGTATGCACATTAGTGACTGTTGTAATATTTTGCTAGCAGGAAAGAATGACAGCTCTTCCCACGTTCTTTCCTCGGATTTTCAAATAAACGATTCTCAAGCTGAGAAATGTCATTGTGATTTCTCTTGCTTTAGAGATTTCTTTTTCTCTTCTCCTCCTACGTTTGTACTTGTATACACTACTTCTGTTGTTGTTTTTAAAGATACTGTAGAGTTTGTTAAAGCAATATTTCCTGAGCTGTTACTGCCACCGCCAAACATTTATTATTAGCTGATATCTTCTTGTTGATCTAATACTTTTAAAATCATATGGAGTATGATTATGAAATTTTTATGTCTAATCTTGATATTTACCTCAACAACGGTTTTTGGAAAAAATTTTTACAGGACAAATATATATGATGTTGATTATGGTTTGCCTGGGGAAGAAATACTCGTTCTCTTAGGAAATGGCCGTGTTGCCAAAACAAATCCCGATAAAACTGATTATTTGTATATCCTTTCTGAATCGAAACGATTGAAAAAGGAACTCGGTATAACATTGAACAAGGATCGTTACATAGTAAGTATTGAAATTCTTTCCGCTTCGACTCATTCAGAATTTATTCCTAAAGAAAGAAATGCTGCTATCAGCACTTACATACCCACAACAATATCTAATATGAGTACAGCCCAGAAGTATCATAATAAGGGCAGACATAGTCCTAAAGAATCGCAGTGTTTTAACAGGGCATTAATATGGAGTTATGAATGGTACAAAGACCACAGTCTAAAATCGATGCATATGTTTATCTTTTTCACAAGAAATTATATTAGAACTTACAATTTTGAGTGGTGGTGGCATATTGCACCTTATGTTCATGTCATGCAAGAAGGCAAAGTAGTTGAACGTTTAATGGACATCAAATATACGAGGGGACCGGTAACTGTTCGACAGTGGACTGATATATTTATGAGAAACGATGCTCAATGTCGGGTTGTGACAAAATACTCAGACTATGCAGATTACCCTTATACTGGTGATTGTTACCTAATGAGGACTAGTATGTATTATTACCAACCATCTGAGCTGGAGATGCATGAGGCCTGGGGATTTACAAAAAACAATTTCAAGCGTGACCAATTGAAAGAAGCGTACAGAGAAGCCTTCGATTTAGGTTTTTAGCATAATGAAAATATGATCGTGTTTTAATCATCCTCTTGTTCATAAGGTTTGTTTTGAACAAGAGGATATATCAAATCCTACGATGATGTTCAGGTAAGATATGAACCATCTGCTTACTATCACTTCAATGATATATTATCTGATTCCAAATTCTTCAAGCTCGTCTAATGTAACTGGTGAATTCTTATCGTTAGTTTCCACAATGTAGAGAATTCCTTTTACTTGAGGTTCATTTTGATAAATAGGGGGTAGCTCCATAGCTTTCATGACAGAATCTAAGAGATTTCTTTGGTCTCTGTATGTTACCCCTTCATAGGTATTTTCTCTTTGTGAGATACATCCGAGAGTTCTTCTAAATGGATAATAGGAAGTGCTTGAATCAGGATTTATTCTTCCGCTTCCATGTATCCTGAATAGATTCCGGCCAATGTCTCTCGCAATCAAAGTTGCTTTCCACCAATCATGATTCCATGAGCTTTTAGGTAACAATTCCTTAATTAAAACCTCGTCTTTTGACTTAGGCACAAAGTTCAAAATCATCCTTCGGAATTTCCCATATGAAAGCTGTTGGTCTGCAACCGGCATTACTGAATTGATGGTGAAAATTCCAGCTGGTGTGTTCCCATTTCGTTGGTAACTTGGAAGTCCAGTCTGTGCTGATGCAAGAGCAGGATTGCTCCAGAGACTTCCGTCTTCCCTGCGGACCTCGATTCCGTTGATGTCCTTCATAACCATTAGACACGGATAAAGGCGATTCTGCCGGCAAAACATAAATATTTTAACACTTTTAATGTATTCACCACCCATGTATGTCGTTACATCTGGCGTATTAAAATATAGATCTGTCACAATCTCTGAAAGTATATCACTTTTACTTTCATTCTCTTGAGCAATATCTGAATATGCATCATGCAAACTGGCCAAATCAATTACTCTCTTATGGCCGCTTGATAATAATAAGTCTTCATGAGCTGCCAATATGTATATTAGTTTTGTCTCCACAATGGGCTTCCGTAGTTCGTTTAAAAGATTCTCGTGAAGATTGAAATCCAAAAATTGCATTTCACCATATTTTATTTTCAATATAGAAAGTCTTAGTCTTTCTATTAATCCAAAATAAAATGTCGAAGTCTGGTTTAAGTTTTCGAGCTTTTGCGGAGTTATTTCCTCTTGAAGTGAATCCCAGTAAGCATCTACTAATAAGGTTTGCTCAAAAGTAGAAATAGGACTTAAAAAATTGTCCTCATAATTGACTTCTGAAAAGTTATATTTGAATTCTAAATAAAGTCTTTCTTCAACTACGGTAGAATCTTTTGCAAATGCAGTAAATGAAGAGATAAGTAAAAAAGTAAGAAAAAATTTCATCAAATTAACCTCACGTTGTTTGATAATCAACGCTAACACTTATAAGGGGAGAGAAACAATTGGTTTTAATTATATGTTCTATGATGCAAGATAATTTAAGTTAAAAAGATAAGTTTGCGGAGCGCCTAAATGCACAGAAATAAAGAAATTATTCTTCTTTTATAATATTGTCTCAGATAGTGCGGCCTTTTTCGCCATGGTATTTCTTGAACTACGTTTTCTTTGTGTGGTTGGTTTTTTGTCATTATCCGCATTCTTCATGCTCTTCGCTTTGTTAATTCCTTCAAAGAAAATTTATAAATCCTCATCCTCCTGTGCAAGATGCTGTCGTGCCAACGTACGTGCCCTTAAATAAGAATTCCTTATTTGCAAAAAACTTTTTATTTTAATTCTACTGCCCCGAACCTTGTTAAAGGCATAGCTGTTAAGCGTATAGGTCCGGGATGAAATCAAGTCAACATAGTAGAAGTTGTTTCTGGGATTAAAACTCCTCGATAACTATTTAAACCTGCCAAACTTATGTTTTGTGAGGATCCAGCTTCAGTAATCTTAAAGAATTAAAAATCACAAACAACGATGCTCCCATGTCTGATGCCACTGCCATCCAAAGGGTGGTGAGGTTTAAAAAGGCCAATACAAAGAACACTAATTTCAAACCAATGGCGAAATAGATGTTGAAACGAATTATATTAAGAACTTTCTTACCATGATTGATTGCACGAGGAATTTCAAAGATATCATCTTTCATCAAAGCAACATCCGCGGTTTCAATAGCAGTATCACTTCCCGCCACTCCCATGGCAAATCCGATAGAGGCATGAGCAAGTGCTGGAGCATCATTAACACCGTCACCAACCATGCCAACGTGCTTATATTTGGACACAAGGACCTTAATTTCCCGAACCTTATCATCGGGAAGCAAAGCTCCTTTCGCATCATCAATTCCAACTTCTTTTGCTACGGCATCGACTGTTCTTTGATTGTCACCACTGAGCATAACGACCTGTTTTATTCCTGCTCTGTGAAAATTTTGTATGGCATCTCTAATTCTTGGTCTCAATGTGTCCGCTAGTGCAAAGACTGCTAAAATCTCACCCTTGCATCCATCGTGGGGAGCATGACCTAACACCACGACTGACATGGACTTTGCTTCCACAGATTCAAGATATCTTTCTACTTCAGGTCCACAAATGCCGAACTCGTGGGCCAATTTGTGATTTCCCACAAAGTAAGAGTGATCTTTTATTTTTCCTTCTGCTCCTTTTCCAGTAATGTTGCGAAATTCGTGCGGGTGAATAAACTTAATGTTTCGTTCATCCGCATACCGGAGGACAGCGAGAGCGAGTGGGTGAGTTGAGACGCTTTCCAGACTTGCGGCCAGAAAGATTGCTTCTTCTTCAGTCATCTGAGCGAATAATTTAAATTCTGTTACAGAAGGATTACCATTAGTTAATGTTCCGGTTTTATCCAGTGCCACTGCCTTTAACTTTCCAAGTTCTTCCAGGAAAATGCCGCCTTTTACAAGGATTCCATTACGTGCAAGAGAAGTTAAACCGGAAACAACAGAAACGGGAGTGGCAATGACAAGTGCACACGGGCAACCAATGACTAAGAGAACAAGGCCCTTATAGATCCAATCATCCCAATTACCGTTCAAGAAGACGGGAGGAAGTATTGCTACTAGAAATGCAAAGGCCATAACAGTTGGAGTATAGATTGATGCAAATTTGTCCACAAAGCGCTGAGAAGGGGCCTTTTGGGTTTGAGCATCTTCGATTAAAGATATGATTTTGGAAATCTTTGTATCTTGAAAGGCTTTGGAAGCTTTTATTTTCAGCACGCCCGATTCGTTGATTGTTCCGGCCCACACTGAATCTCCGATATTTTTCTCTTCAGCTCTTGATTCACCCGTTAGTGAAGCCTGGTTCACGCTTGAATTTCCTTGAACGACTTCACCATCAACAGGAATATTCTCACCTGGTCTTACCAGAACCACGTCTCCCACTTTAATTTGTGCGACAACAATAGGAATAGTAGAACCATCTGTTTGGAGAAGAAGGGCCTCATCTGGAGTTACTTTTAATACTTCGTGGATTGCTCTTCTGGCCCGAGCAACACTTAAAGCTTCCAGGAGTTCGGCCAGCGCAAAGAGAAATACCACGCTCGCAGCTTCGGAGTATTCCTTAATCAAATACGCCCCTACAACTGCCACTGACATTAAAACGTTCATATCAAGGCGAAAGGTCCGCAAAGAGCGAAAGGCCTTCGGGAAAATCAAGACTCCACCGAGGAGAGTTGATAAACTGTAAAAAGCCAAATGAAGGTTAGAACTTCCTACTTCCATCCAGTCAAATATCAAGCCTAGAGTTAAGGTTATCCCTGAAGCGGCAACAAGCATTACCCTTTGAGTATGATCATGGAAAAAGCTTTTACTGGACTCCTGAACAATCTTAACCCCTGTTTTTTGAATAAGAGATTTTATTGTTTCTTCTTTCACGCCCTTTTGATGGTAAACAGTAACAGTTTCATTCATGAGATTGGTATTAACCCGATCAATGCCTTCTAACTTTAAGGCATTTTGAATCGCAGCTACTTCATCAGCGCAGTCCATTCCTGAAACCTTGAAGCTTGTCATGATGCTATCTAAGGGAGGAGCATGAGTAGATGTATTAAACGAGGCTTCATTATTAGCTTTAGGTGTGCAACATTCTTTCATGATTCCTCTTTTCTTAAACATTATTACATAAGCTAGTATGTGATTTGTTATCTTCATCTTCTTTATTTGCTTTTCATGTTTTCTCTTTTAGTCTGTTCTAACGACGAGTCGCATTTTCCCAGTTGTTGTTCGCTTCCTTTACATGCTCATCCAGATGTGTCTTGAATTTCTCCATCTTTTCTTTTGAAGAAAAATAGTATTTCCTTCCTCCATGAGTTAGTGTGAATTCCTCTTTTCCCTCCACATGAGTATCACCCTCCATGACAGCATGAGCACACTTTTTTTCAAAAGCCTCTTTTGCATCTTTTGAGCATTTTTTACATCCAGCCTTATCATCATGGTGATGATGGGGTGATTTTTTATGGTGATGCGAGCATGAGAAAGCTAAAAATAAAAACAATAAATAAATGATTTTCATACAGTATTCCTGGTAATTTTTTTATAAACATTAAACAAATTTTCAAGCAATTTCTTCCATTGGTGGCTTCATATACTTAAAGAAAAGTCTATAGAGCGCAGGCAGTACCACCAGGGTAAGGGCAGTGGCCGTGAGCATTCCACCTACTACCACGGTTGCCAGCGGTTTTTGAACCTCAGCACCTAGACCAGTGGCAAACATCATGGGCAAGAAGCCGAAGATATCGGCCAGGGCCGTCATGAGCACTGGCCTTAATCGTGACATTGATCCAATTTCAGCGATTTCATCCGGCGTATGTCCTTCTTTATACAGATGATTGAAGTACGAAACAATCACCACTCCATTTAAGATGGAGATCCCTGATAGAGCAATAAAGCCGACTCCTGCGGAGATACTGAACGGAACATCCAGAATATTCAGAGATATTACTCCGCCGAGTAGGGCCATAGGAGCGCACATAAAGATCAGTACCACCTGAGCAATATTTCTGAAGGCAGCAAAAAGCATGGCGATAATGATGAGCATAGCTAACGGTACCAAAATCGCAAGCCTTTCCTTGGCCTGCTGCAGGTTCTTAAAGCTCCCCCCCCATTCAATATAGTATCCTTCAGGAAGCTTAATGGCTTCTTCTACCTTGGCCTTTGCGGTATTAACAAAAGTCTCTATGTCTCTGGTCTCAGGGTTAATCAAAACAGCAACCCGTCTCTGTGAGTTCTCTCGGCTAATAGATGTAAATGTATCTACTATATCAATTTTCGTTACCTGCTCAATTGGTACAGTGTACCCCTCTGAAATTCCTACTGGTAACTGACGGATAGTTGCAATGTTTTCTCTCTCAGTTTCGGAAAGTCTAGTGACAATTGGAAAGCGACGAACGCCCTCATAGATGTAACCGATTTCCTTCCCACCAATCGCAGTGTTTATCGTGTCAAGAACCGGTCTCGCAGTGACGCCGAGATTCGCAAGATCGTTCATCTTTGGCGTATATTGGATCATGGGGGATTTCCCCTTGGATTCGGATTCCACTTCTCCTGAGCCAGGAATTGAGGCAACAATCCCCGAAACCTTTTGTGCATATTCCATGATTTTGTCTAAATCTTCACCGAAGATCTTGGCCGAGACATCCGCCCTTGTTCCTTCTAGTAGCTCATTAAATCTTAGCTCAACCGGTTGAGAGATCAGCAGGGTCTGTGCAGGAACATGCAATTCAAGCTTCTTCTTAATTGCATCGATTAGATCGTCCTTCGTTTTGATCTTTCCTTTAGGCCAGTCTTTGATTTTCTTTAACATGATGTAAGAATCTGAGATGTTCACACCCATGGGGTCCGTCGCAACTTCAGCAGCACCAGTACGGGCAAAAACGTTCTGGACCTGTGGGAAGGTATTGATGACTTTCTCAGAAAGCATCTGGAGTTTAACAGAGTTTTGGGTTGTGATGTTCGCTGGGCGAATGAATTGGATAGCAAAATCTCCCTCGTTCAACTGAGGAATGAATTCTGAACCCAACCGTGAGAAAAAGAAAACACCTGCAACGATTGAGGCAAGTCCGATTCCCAGAACCACTTTCCGGTACTCAAGTCCTTTGAGCAGGAAAGGGTGGAAAATTTTCTCCGCGATCCGCATGAGGATAGGTTTATTCTCTTTAGTCTTCCCACTCAAGAAAGTCGCTGCTAGCGCAGGAACAAGAGTAAAAGAAAGGAGGAGGGCGCTGGCAAGGGCCATAAGAAAGGTTTGCGCCATAGGCCCGAACATCTTTCCTTCTATACCAGTTAGAGCAAATATTGGAATAAAAACCACCATGACCACCAATTCGCCAAACCCAGCAGCTGTACGAATTTCAATTGAGGCTTCAGTAACATAGTGTTTCACTTCTTTTCTCGTTAGTTCACGACCGTGCTCTTTACCAGCCTTTTCCAAGCGGCGAACACAGTTCTCGATAACGATAACCGCTCCATCGATGATGATACCAAAGTCCAAGGCCCCCAAACTCATGAGGTTCCCTGAAACCTTCATCCACTTCATGAGAATGAATGTAATAAGAAGGGCGATGGGAATAATAAAGGATGTGATTAAAGCAGCACGCAAGTTTCCAAGGAGGAGAATGAGGATCACCATCACAAGTCCGGCCCCCATGAGAAGGCTGTGTTCAACTGTTCCAAGAGTAGCATTCACCATATCGGAACGATCATAAAGGGTTTTAAGCTCAACCCATTCGGGTATATCCTTCTTAATTTCCTGGAGTCTCGCGTCGACAGAAAGGGCCACAGTCCGGCTGTTTTCACCGAGAAGCATAAATGTAGTTCCAATGATGCTTTCTTCTCCGTTAACAGTTGCGGCACCTGTCCGGATCTGCTTATCGAACTTTACGTTGGCAATATCTTTAACTTTAATGACCCGATAGTCGGAAAGTCTCTTCACAACGACATTTTCAATCTGTTCAAAATTCTGAAGAAGACCATTTCCTCGCACTAGGAGTTGTTCACCTGTTTGCTGGATATAACCGCCACCAACGTTTTGGTTAGTCGTTTCGATAGCATTTTCAATGTCATCGAAATGAATTCCAAAAGTGGCCATTTTCTTTATATCTGGCTGAATGAAAAATTGTTTTTCATATCCTCCTATCGTATTAACTTCGACGACGCCCTTAACGTTTAATAAACGGGGTTTAATAAACCAGTCCTGGAGGGATCTAAGCTCCATTAACTGAATTAATCTTTTCTCTGGATCAGTTTCGGGCTTCTTTGCTTCAACTGCATAGTGGTAAATCTCTCCTAGACCAGTACTTATAGGCCCCATTTCAGGTGTAACACCTTTAGGGAGCTCAAGGTTCTGAAGCTTTTCACTTACCAGCTGTCTGGACTTGAGAACGTCAGCATCATCATTGAAGATAACTGTTACCTGCGAGATTCCAAAGCGTGATACTGATCGGATGGTTTCCACGTCAGGGATCCCGTTCATCGCGTATTCGATTGGAAACGTCACCATTCTCTCAATTTCCTCAGGCACTAATCCAGTAACTTGAGTATTGATTTGTACCTGTGTATTTGTAATGTCAGGAACTGCATCAATGGAAAGAGTCTCAAAGGCACGTAGACCAAGGAGAATGAGAAGGATTGTCATCAAAAAGACGAACAACCTATTTTTTACTGAGAAATGTATAATTTGATTAATCATTAGATTATTTCCTGTTAATGGCCATGACTGTATTCAGCGGTGTCTGTTGAATACACATCAGTAATTGCAATAAGACCCACATCATCTGTGACAATCTGATCGCCAGATCTAAGGTCTCTTGTCTCAATAGAATATTCTGTCTTTGAAGCTTGCTTAATAATTACAGGAATGAATTTAAAGAAGCCTTCCCGGTAACGGTAAACTCCAGTAGTATTTTTAGATGTAACTAATGTTGCTGCGTTTATCACCGGGGAGGATGACTCTACTGTCTTGAATTTAACTCCCAAGGTGGTCATTGCTTCATTGGAGAGGCGAAACCCTTTTTCCTCGTTTACTTCTAAAATTGCTTTCCCCGGACCAACTGCTTTGCCTCCGCCTTCTTCATGACCGTGTCCATGCTCGTCTTCATCGTCATGATCATGCTTATCTTCTTTGCCATGATCATGCTTTTCTTCTTCATTATGCCTATGTTCTTTTCCCGCGCGAGAATCTTGTGCATATAGATTTTGAATACTTGTGGTGGCGACTATACAAACGACAAGGAGAAATAAAATTTTCATATCGAGCCTTAATTTTTGGAATTTATGGTAAAAAGATCTTCTAATAATTGAGTCTCACCTCTGATGAAAACGATTTCTTCAAGTGAAACCAGAAGATCGTTTTCAGTCTCAAAACGTGATTCTAGAAAATCTAAATGCTGGCGATGAGATTCAATTGTCATAGGGATTGAAACAATTCCTCTTGCAAATAAACTTTCAATTTCAGCATGTTGTTTATTGAGCCTTTCCAGGGTAGTCATTTGAGAGAGAACCTGGACAGATCGTTCGTACTTTCTAATAAGCATGGTCTTCTTAATATTTAAATTCTTAATAGAATTGGCACTTTCAATTTTTTGTGCAGCCATTCTTCTTGCTGCATTTAACTTACCAGCATCATTGGTGTGAAACAAAGGTAGATCAAACGTAACTGCTACCCCTGCTGATAAGAACTTATCATTTCCCTCAGTTTGATATTCTACAACAGGGCCAATTGCTATGTTTGAATATCCTAGTGATTTTTGAACTGCCAGCTCCGCTTCGGCCTGCTTAGTTTTTAAATTTTCTACGTTAACAAGTCCATTCTCCGTGGACGACAAGTTTTTGAGGGGAAGAAGTAGCTGTTTATAGTGAAGACTTGAATAATGAGGATTGATGATTTCACATCCAGTGATGAAGGTTAATTCACCTCCAAGTAAAGTCTTCTCATTTTCAAAATCATTCAACCTCGCTTTATAGTCATTTGCAGCTAACCGTAAAGTTAATAGAGAAACTCTCTCTTCTGGAGTTAGCCCAGATCTTACTGCTAGTTTTTCAATGACTTTCTCAAAAGTTGAGATTGCTTCTTTTGCCGCATCTATCAGAATAGTTAGTTGGGCCACTCTTTGATATTTAAGCGCATAGCTGACAGTTGTTTCAACTCCCTTAAGATTTAATAATCTTTTTTGTATTGTTGCTGAAAGTTGCGCTTCTTCTATCCGACGGTTAAGTTTAGAACCAAATTCGTAGATGTGTTGAGCTGTTACTTGCAAGCTATTAACATCAATACCAAACTGGTTTCCTTTTAAATATTCAGCGTCTACGACTGGATTAGGTCTTTGTTTCGCTAGGTCGATACCACTTTCAACTTCACTAACACGTCGTTTAATCTGTTCTTGAATAGGATTATTCAAATTAAGTTTACTGTAAAACTCGTTGATAGTTTTAAAATCACAATTAACCTGTGAATATGCCGCCCCACTTAGCAGCGAGATGCCTAAGAGAAATAAGAACATAAATACCTCTATAATTAATTTAAAACGAGAAAATGGGGATTATGCGCGTATTGGAGGGCGATTAATTTCAGACAAAGAAGGAGAGGGCAGAGCTAACGAGAAATCGGAAAATTCTAGCAAGAAATTTAAACTGCTAGGACTAACAAGTGATTTGAAAGAAAAGTTAACAGCGATATGAATATGGCCAGCATGGCAATGATGAGTTTCTGAACTTTTTGTATGTGGATGAATAGGCAGATCGTTGGCGGCTTGACTCAAATCATGTTGGAAATCTGAAATTGATGCATCATCCCTATGGCATATAGAAAAATCTTCAACGATACTACTCGCTGAAAAGTCAAGAAATACGCTTAATAATAAAACCAAGGATACAATTAATCGCATAAGATGTTTATATAATTTTACTCACAAAATTACAACATGGGATGTTTATTCGAATAAGGCTCACTATGAAAAATAAAATTTATACTTCGTTTATTGTCTTTTTGGTGATTATGGTGCTCTTACTGTATGCGTTTGAAGTCATACATTTTAAGAGTATGTGAACTAAATGTTTTTCGGATGTTCTAAAATAGTCACAATATAGTAGCGCTACCATTATTAAAGTAGCACCCTGCTATTATTCTTATCCAGATAATAACCCACACTTCCCAACATAGTGATTAATAGATACTTGAAATTTTAGGTAATTGTTACATGGTCATTTATAAATATTTCACTTCAGAAAGTTAAGAGAAGACTAATCTCAAGGGTCTTGATATTGGCACACTTTTTGCCATGGTCTGTGAAGATTAAGCGATTTGGGAAGGGGGATGAGTGAAAATCATCTTATTGATATTTACGACTGTTTTTATGAGTTTGGGAATCTTTAGTGTAAAGAATTCGCAATCTAAAAGTATTTTTGAGCCGGCTCCCGCTTATGTGAAGGCCATCTACTCAATGCCGGTTTCTTTTGATCCTATTAAAATGAATGATGGAGCGTCTTTAATCTTTTCAGAACTAATTTATGAAGGGCTTCTGCGTTTTACCGATGATTACGGGGTTTGGCCTGCAATTGCTGAGTCTTGGACTACAAGCAGTGATGGTCTTGTTTTAAAGTTCAAAATCAATCCGCTAGCTAAATTTCATAATGGGGAGCCAATAACAGCATCGGATGTAAAGGCGTCCTTATCTCGCAACGTCAGTTCAGAAAGTTTAGTCTATAAGTTTTATGACGTCATACTAGGTGCTAAGGATTACTTTGCTCAAAAAAGCGAAGATGTGTCTGGCTTGAAAGTTATTGATAATTTGACTTTTGAAATTCACCTTGAGAAGCCTTTTCCTCCTATCCTTTACGTGTTAGCAGGAGGAACTGCCAAAATTCTTCCATCAAAATATATTAATGATGAGGGCTTCTTTAAGAAGCCTATAGGTTCAGGACCGTATCAGGTTGAAGAGATTAATGATAAAGAGATCCATCTTAAAATGTTTTCTGGTTATCACGGTAATGGGCCACGAATCCCTAAGATGATTCTTGAACTTTTAAATCAGGAAGAAGCGATGGAGAAAGCCTCTCGTGGACTTGTTCATGATCTTTCAAGCTGGCCTATGAATGGGAAAGAAGAAGTTTTTAAGAGTGGGCAAGATATAAGTTCAGTTGTTGCTGATACCTGGATTATTGGTCTCAATACTAGATTCCCTCCTTTTGATCGATTAGAAAACCGAAGACTTTTCCAACAAAGTATTGATACTGAGAAATTTAGAACAACTTTTTACCCCGATGCCAAACCTGCCTTTGGTTATATTCCGCCTTCATTTCCAGGCCATGAGAGCTTAAAGGTTAACTTCTTAGAGACTGCTGCCAGAGTTCCGAAGGAACTTGTTGAACTCTATATACCGGAAGAGTTATCACGTTCTCAGGAAATGGCCCATTTCTTTGAAGAGGAGTTTAAATCGAAGGGATGGAACGTTAAAGTTATTCCTACAAAATGGGAAGAAATGATGAAGGGCTATAATGATAAGACTCTCGGTGCTTTCCTGGTCTCGATGATCGTCGATTACCCAGATCCAGAGTTTTTATTGAATAATTTTGAATCAAAAAATCTTGACAATTTTAGCGGTATCAAAGACGCAAAAATTGATGAACTCATTTTGAGTTCGAGGAAGACTCAAGATAGGATCGAACGCCAAAAATTCCAGCTTGCACTGGCAAAAAGGGTCAATGAATTATCTCTTTCAATAAATCTATTTCACTCTAGAGCACATTACTGGATTCATGAGTGTGTAGAAGGGTTTAAACCTAATTTATTGGCCGTAGCTTATACTGATTATAGAAAAGTATCTTTTGATCAGAAGTGTTTAAAGAGGAGAGAACTTTGGAACAAGAAGTAATTCCCTTTAAGGATTTCATTATTAAAAAGATGAAGGGGCAATTGATAGGTATTCCACTTATCTTGGCACTGGTAATTTCACTTTCTACTTCGCTTATTATAATTGTTTCATTTGCAAACTCGGATAAAGCCTTTGTGGAATCTGTTGCTCCTCATATTGCTACTTTGCTTGAAACTCAAGATAGACCAGAAATTCAAAGATTTGTTAGGGCGATCTCAACAAAGAAAGGTGCTGAGGTTGAAGTCATTTTTAATAATGAAATCATTGCTTCAAGCTTTTCTTTAGAACGCATCGGGACTGAATTTGAAAAAGGCATTATATCATTGCCATTTCTTGATCTGAAATTCAACGCTGGAAAGCTTATGAGTTTTACAATTGCTCGCAGAGAAAATGGTTGGGGAGGAGATAAGGCGTTAATTGGAATTTATCTGAACTGGACGCCAGTGATTTATTTATCTCTAGGCATTTCATTTATTGTCTTTATTTTTACTTTCTTCGTTATCAAGTGGCCGATGATGAAAATTATTTGTGAAACACAACTAAGCCTAAAGCATTTAAGCCTTCTTGAAGAGGGAATATCCAAGCTTCAGAATAAGTTTGAGGCGACTGAAATCCCTCCTTTCCCTATTTCTGAACTGGAAAGCATCAGAAGCGCATTTGTTACCTCTCAGTCAAAGCTATCTGAGACAAACGAAAAGCTGGCAAAAAGTAAGGCCAAAGAAATGGCGAGCTATGCCTACAAAAACCTCATTCATGATCTCCATGTTCCTGTTACTGCTCTTAGAAATCACCTCAAAATTATGGGACTAGAGCGTGCCACGCAAGAAGATCGAGAAAATGCCTTAAAACGTATTGTTGATTTAGCTGAACAAGTACTTAAACAAGTTAAGTCTGCCAGGTCTCATCTGGGCCTTGAGGTATTACTTAAAAATGAAGACATTGTTGAGTCAGTGAGAAAGGCTACGAATAATGCTCAGATTGCTTCGTTTGATAAACCAAATATTGAAATTAGAGCTGTCCTTCCTGATGAAAAGTTAATGACCTCTCATGACTCTATTCTTCTAGGGAGAGCACTGAGTAATCTCATTACCAATGCGATAGAGGCAGCATCAAAACAAGTTCAGGTTGAACTCTCAAAAATTGAAGATGGTGTTAGCATTAAAGTAAATGATGACGGGGAAGGTCTTGGACAAGAGGAAGTTTCGCTCCATCTACAGGGGCGTGGAAAATCTACAAAAAATGAACGCATGGGCATTGGACTTGCCAGTGCTAACCATATAATCAGATCTCATGGAGGAAAAATTATTTATCAAAGCTCATCCTTAGGAGGTGCATGCTTTGAAGTTAGGTTACAAGGGGATTCGGTATGAATGGGACAAAAATCTTATTAGTTGATGATGATAGAGATATTTTAGAAACTAATAAGTATTTATTAAGTGATAATTATGAAGTTGAGATTGCTACTAGTATTAAGGAAGCAAAAGCAATTTTACTTAAAAAAGTAATAGATGTAGCTATTGTTGATTTAAACTTTGAAGGGCAAGACCAAGATGGTTTAAATCTTATTGACTACATTCAAGAAGAGATGCCGTCAGTTTCTTTAATTGTACTAAGTAGCGACCATGATACGAAAAGAGTCGTTGAGGCAATGAGAAGACCTCTGGTTGATTTTATTACTAAGGACGAGGACTCAGAAGCTTCAATTCGATCTGCTATTGGTCAAGCTCTTACTAAAAAGAGAAACGTGAAAAATAAGGATGAATTTGAATTTAAGACAAATTCTCCCCTAATGAAAAAAATGTTATTTAGAGTTAACCAAGTCCTTGCCTCAAACAGCTCAGCACCAATTCTTATCCTAGGGGAATCCGGGACAGGGAAAGAGTTTTTAGCAAAATTTATTGCTTCAAAACTTAGGAAAAAACTGGTTGCAGCTAATATGGCCAGCATTCCCAAAGAAACAGCAGAAAGTGAACTATTTGGACATAAGAGGGGAGCCTTCACTGGGGCTATTTCTGATAAAGTGGGTTTATTAGATCATGCTCACAATGGAGTTTTCTTTCTAGATGAGATTGGTGATTGTAGTGAGGCGATTCAAGCGAAGCTTCTTAGGGTTATCCAAGAAAAAGAAATCCTTCCAGTTGGAGGGGTTACTCCTAAAAAAATCGAAACTCGTTTTGTGGCCGCTACTCATCGAGACCTTAACTCCATGGTGACCAATGAATCGTTTCGACTAGATCTATTGCAACGGCTCAATACCTTCACTTTCAAAATCCCACCTCTAAGGGATCGACCTGAAGATGTTGAGTATTATGCACGGATGTTTGTCGAAGAAATTACAAATGGTGAGTTCTTTCGGATAGATGTCAGTGGAATTGAGATGCTTAAAAAACATTCTTGGCCCGGGAATGTTAGAGAACTTAGAAACGTCATTGAAAGAGTTGTTGTTTATTCTCATAGAAGGAGCCTAGATAGCGAATCAGTAAGAAATGCTCTTAATATAACACCTACAGAGATGACTTATACTTCAGAGTCTAAGGTGTATTCCTGTGAAGAAATCATACAGGCCTTAAAGCAGGCCAATGGAAATAGAACTAAAGCAGCGGCACTTCTTGAAGTCCATAAAACGACTCTTCACCGCTGGATTAAGAAGTTTAACTTAAATGAGATTGTTGAAAGCAATGGAGTCGGAAGACCTTCATTGCAATTGAGTTAGGTAATTTATGGCAAAAGTTGAATTGAAAGATAAACTAAATCCCTTTGCTCCAAATATACTTCTGATTCCCGGAGGCCCAGGTCTTGGTTCACTTTCCTTTGAGGCATTTGCATCATGCTTTAAAGATATAAATGTCTATCTTTACCACCCCACAGGAACCATTGACGAAAATTCCACTGAGCTTTCCTCATATGATGATCAGCTTCAAGAATTATCAAAAGAAATTGAGAAATTGAAAACTGTCTATCTGTGTGGCCATTCCTTTGGTGGAATACAGGCAGTCGATATCGCACTTAGACTTCCTACCCAGATTAAAGGAGTTATTTGTCTAGCAAGCCCATTTTCTGAAAATGCTTTTAAGGAACTTAGCATTAATTTCAATAGGGTGAAGACTTCTGAGCAAGTCATGATGGGTGAGATTTTTAAAGATAGTCCTACCAATGAGAATTATCAGAAATGGTTTGCTGCTTATGCACATATTTATTTTTCAAAATCCAAAATAGAAGAAGGAAGAAAGCTTCTTTTGGAGGGCAGAGTCAATGTAAAGAATTATCTAGGAGCGACTAATGAAGCTTCTCGTAAAGCACATTTACTTAATGAAATTAAAATCTCTCAAGTGAGGAAACTTTTTATTGCCGGTAATGAAGATCACCTTCTGCCTTCCCATGTTTTAAAAAGCGATTCAGATTCAGGGAGCTTTACTTTTAAAACGATTGATAACGCTGGTCACTTTGTTCATTTTGAAGAACCAGAGAAAACAGCAAAGATTGTTGAAGATTTTATCTTCAACGAAGGAGAAATATCATGAAAAAATTTATGAAATGCCTCGCCATTATTTTGGCCATCGGGGCAATGGCCCAAACAGTGGGTGTTTATGCTCTTGAAGAGGTAAAGTATTCACTGGAAAAAGATGGGGAGGCCATTATTAAGCTCATCGAATTCAGACAAAGAGTAGCGGCCCGTGGAGACTCCATTGAAGAGGCAGCAATTGAGCTTGCAAATGATTTTCCCGAAATCAAAACCGATGATGATTTCAAAAATTCCTTTGGAGAGCTTGTTATTCGTTATTCAAATGCCATTGGAATGGAAAAAGTACTTTACCAAATGGTGAATAAAAAAGAACTAAAGAGAATATCTGGAGATGGACCTGGAATCTAATATGCAGTCTGATCGAAGTAAGTATTTTGGCGCTTTAATGATGTTTGGGTTTGGTGTTTTTGCTTTCTACCGTTGGTACCAAACCCAGCTTCTGTTTTTTCTCCTACTTGTTCTGAGGGATTTTGTTGCTGGATATTTCTTTTTAAAGAGAACTCCAGCAGAAATGAAATCTACGACCACAGCGAGTATATTTTCCTATGTTTCTGCGGCCATGCCTCTGTTTTATTTTTCATCTACAGAAGAATCTAGGGTCTTACTGCTTATTTCTAACTTATTGGCCATTATTGGATTTCTCTTTGTGGCACTGGCGACAATTGAACTAGGGACATCTATAGGGATATCTCCTGCTAAGAGAGAATTCGTCACTTCAGGGATCTATAAATGGGTTAAGCATCCCATGTATTCGGGGTATGTGGTATCTGAGTTGGGGATGACGCTTGTTAATCCTCTCAATGTGGTATTGTTCTTGGTCTCCACGGCACTTTATTACTATCGCTCTAAGCAGGAGAGATTAATTCTCTCCAATTATAAGTAGATCCCACATCCGCATGTTTGGACTTGGGTTTTCAATTAGAATGCCGTCTCTCCCTTCAAATTTTATTAAATCAGCTCTTTTTATGTAGGAGCTGGTCTTTTTAAAGTTGCTCGTTTTTAGAATGACCTTTGAATGGTCATTGGTTCTCCCTTCTTTAAAGTAAAAACTTGTTCCACAATCAAGAATGATCTTGTCTTGAATCTTCGTCCCTAATACCTTCTGAAAGAAATCTCTTCCCGACTGATTAACCACAAATTCATGTCCCCAAATTCCTGTAACACAATTGGGGTGCTTGATTGGAATAAACTTTCTTTTACTGTTCGGGTTAGGCTCATATTCAGTAAACCAAGGATAAAAAGTTTTGAAACCTATCTTTTTAAACTCAAGGAAATTCCAACCCGGAAGATAATCCTTGTTGTTTTCAAGCCAGTTATAATTTCTATGGGTAAAGCTGCAATTTAAACCACTTTTTTTATATTTCTTAAAAAGTGCTTCCAAATTCTTCTTAGCACCAAATGAGAAGCCAGGTTGGTGTAAGATCTTATTCTCATTCGGGGTATGCATAAACTCCAGATAGCTTCCTTTACCAAAATACAAAAAGCGACATTCTGCATTAGGATGTTTAACCATGAAGTCACTAACTTTAAATCCCATCTTTTTTAGTTTCTTCAAAAAAGAATGGTTTTGATCTCCTGTGAATGTATGGTCGAAATAGATATTTTTATTCATGCTTTTTTTTGCCCCGATTGACTAGGCACCTTGTTTACTTCGTTTTGTATATTCTAACTGGCCCATCATTCCAAGTCCAGAGGGGACCATCCTGGTAACATTTTAAATCTGCACCTCGCTTCTATTCATAATGTAGCACTACTATTTTTGCTACTCCTATCCGTGAAACTGATTTCTCTTATCTCATCGTAATAATTCATTTCTGAATCGTTGGCCGACATTGGCATTGGTGTTGCTCCTAGAGAGGTTATCAAAACCCAGTAAAGGAGGAGTAATGAGAAAAAGAAATTTACGTTTTTACCACTGCCCACGATGCAATCATCGAAGCTATGAGCATCTTGAAACATATTCACATTGTGTGAATTGTTTTTTTGTTCATGATGAAACTTTAGGGGAGTGCTCAAGTTATTAATTGTTCATATCCTTGTAAAAAATTATTTTGGAGTTTTTAATGAATTATTTAATGTTAGTTGTGTTGGCTATTTCTTCGGCCTGCTCATTCAAGGCCCCTGAGGAAAAGAAAAAGTGGGAAGCAATCTCTCAGTACGAGGAGATTAGGCCAGAAGATTTGGCGAAGATGGATACCGACGGAGATAAGATTAACGATCTTGATGAAAAAGAACGTGGTCTTAATCCATTTGTGGCCGACATACCAGAACTTAAGGTTCGCTTCTTACAAAACTATTCAATTAAGGTGAATTGGCACGTTCGCACTCCTGATGGATTACATCATCCAGAATCCGCATGGGATTTTAAAATTGATACACGAGTTGGACGTAATGATCCAGACTTTAAGTACCGAGTGGGGGAAATTCTTGTCCGCAATAAGGCCTTTAGTGAAGCCGCTCGTATTGGTAAGTTTTCTTCACATAGTTGGGGAGAAATTAAAGAAACTGATCTTACACGGGTGACTTATCCAGATATTGATACTCGTTTCACCGGTAAGAATGCTCTTATGACAGGTAAGTATTTTGATAACGATGGAGTGGTCATTGATACTGTCACCGTAGAACTCGAAAACTCAGTAAGACTCCTTCCTTCGTCAGTTTATAGTTCTATTAAGAATTTGGAATTAAATTTTTACTACTATAACTACGAGTCGGAATCATACGAACTCCTGGTCACCAAAGTAGTAGATCGTCATTTTAACCGTGACGTGAACGAAACATTCTCGGTTACGCTGGAAAATGTTCCCGTTGATCTGGTGTCACAGAATTATCTAAAACGTGGCGAGTTCATTATTTCGGAAGTGAAAGATTATGAGATTCCAGAAATAGGAAGCAAATTCTCTGAGCTTATGCAGTCAGTGAAAAACAAAACTATTCAAATGGTCGTGAATACTCCGCTTGAGACAAGGGCCTTATTTGTCGCTCCATTTAAAAATAAAAATCGTTTTGCTGATCTCTTGGAAAGTGTCTATCCAAAGCAATTTAAGATTGAAGAAGATGAGCTTAGGAAAGTTGGCCAGTTTGAAAACAATCTTTCTGACTACACCCATTTAAAAGAAGTTCGAGGAGAAGACAAAAAGGGCAAATGGTTTGTTTTCACAGACCGACTGACTCGTACTTATTTAGACCATGAGTATAAAGCCGGAGAGGCGATCATTCTTTCATACATGACTGGGAGAGAGCTTTCTGAGCAAACTTCGGAGAAGATCAACGCAACTCGCTTTAGTATTTCAGGAAATGACGAATATGAAATTTATCCATTGGGAAACGTCTCTCCTAACTCCGTTGTGGATTTTCAGTTAGCATCTGGTAAGCGCATGGGTGAAGAAGTTATTCAAAACGAAGATCGCCCATTTAGTAGTGGAGGATCCTGTGGGAAGAACTGCACAACTTGGCATTATACGTGTCACTTAAAGTTCAATAAGTTTCAAAAACGAAATACTAGATTTGAATTCAAAAAAGACCTTACAGAAGAACTGAATCAGCTATCGATCATTATCAATGAGGAAGAGTTTAATCTTAAGACTTTAGTTGATGAGAAGAAAGTCGAAATCCACTGGGCCGATAAAAATGCACACTTTCGTATTAATGATATTTCCAGGATTAAAGAAATCTTTGAAGCCGATGAGAATGTCGTTTCTCTTAAACTTACCACTTTAACTGCGACAACCTTTGATGGGGTGAACCTCATTAGTTATTCAGGACGACAAAGTTATGGTTGCTTTCAACTCGTAGGAAATGCTTCTTATCACCAAAAAATCCCTGTCTATGAAGGCTCTATTGATTTTAACAAATGGAGACACCTTTTTAGATGGGATGTTTTAGGTATTGGTAAAGACAGAACCTATAAACAACCTTTCACCATTGATGTTAGCAGCAGTGTAAACAACTATCACAATTAAGGAGAGATGATGAATATTTTAATATCGTTAATTCCATTTCTTTACTCTGACACACTTTGGGCACGAAGCCTTAAAGCAACAGCAGATAAGCTTGCCCAAGAGACAAATCGTATCGGACTTGGAATTGCACTCTTTGGGCTTACTCTTGCTGCCATTTATTTCATGCTAGGCCGTCAGGATGCTAGTGCAAAGATGACTCAAGCTTTGATGGGTGTCTTAGTTCTCATGCTTTCACCAACAATTATTTCATTCGTCAAAGGAATTGCGTAATGAAAAAGTTTCCTCAATTTCTCAAAACCAATCCCTCCTTTCATGGACTTCAATTCTCTGATATCGCGGGCCTCATGGTTATTCTTTATATGGCCATGATTTTAGGACTGAATCCTCTTATTACGATTTCCTTAAGTGTCGTGATGATCGGAGTGATGAAGATTATGAGAAAGAATTTCGACTTCACAGGTCTTTTGGTTCCTCGAAAAAAAGAAATCCATCTCTCAGACATTTGTCGAGGTAAAAAATGACACCAATATTTTCTGTAAATGGACATGAACTAACTTCTCTTACGGGAGAAGTTAGTTCCTTCTTTCAAATTCTTCCTCCTGATATGGATAGACTAGATGCTGACAACCAAGAAAGGATATTCAGAGATCTTGGAAGTGATCTGGTTAATACGGATTCAGCTTTTAAAATTTACTGGCTAGATGGGAAGCTTTATATCAATACTTTTGGAGAGATTGGATTTACTCATGGGAAAATTCTTCCACAAGAAGCTCCAATTTCAACCTTCACAGGTCGAGATGAAGTCGAAGCTCATTTTTATGAGAATTACCTTACCTGTGGAAATGACTTTGTCCGTGTGCTCTCGGTTGTGGATTTTCCATTGAATTTAGAGAAGCTTGATTCTTGTTCATGGGGCGATTTTGTTATCAACTTTAAAAAGATAGATAAATTGAAGGCCAAAAGCTCGATCAATATGAAGCGGAAACTCCATTTCTCAGCTCTGTTTAAAGGGATGCGGGATTTGGATTCTGAGAATGCTTATCATCAGGCGGAAGAACTCTTTGATGCCGTCACCAGTGATGAGAAGGGCCTATTCAGTGTAGAGATGTTTTTCCTATTAAAGGCTTCAACTAAGAGCGGACTGGATAAACTCACTGACAAACTTATCTACGATTTTAGAGGAAAGGGGGCCAAGCTCCATGTGGAAGCTAGTGGACTGTCCCATTTCTATCAGAGTCTTGTTCCTGGAGTGCCTGCGAGCTTTAAACGGGCCTTATACGTACCTTCGGACTATCTGGGCCACCTTATTCCATATCACCGAGATTTTGTAATGGATAAAGGATTTGAGCTTACTTCTCGCAGTGGAAAACCTGTCGATTTTGATCTGTTTTGTTCCGAGGCCTTGAATTACAACGTCCTTATCACCGGTTCATCGGGGCAAGGCAAATCCATGATGGCAAATAAACTCCTTTGGCAGGAACTTGGGCGGGGAACAAAGGCGATGGTTCTCGATCTTGGAAACTCATTTGCTAAAAACGCCAAGTTTCATGATGGGGCGATTCTCTCTCAGAAGTTTAATCCTTATCAGTTTAAGAACCCTCGCTACCTTAAAGAGTTTGTATTGGCGACGATGGATGAAAAGCTGGCCCGTCATGAGGAGGGGAGACTATTTGAAGTGATTAAAGCGATCTCTGAAGATGGAAAGATCACAAGCTTTAAAGCGTTTCTAAGAGAGCTTGAAAAATCTTTCTCTGGAATCCGCTATTACTTCAATGAGATTGAAGAATTTTTCACGGACGAAAGTTTATCTCTAAATGATTTTACTTACTGTGACTTCTCTCTCTATCCAGAGGCCATGAAGGCCCCACTGATTATTTATCTTATTGAGTATTTTAAGCATCTTGAGGGAGAGAAGATTTTTATCTTTGATGAGTGCTGGCACTTACTCCTTAAAAATGCGGATTACATCGCAGAGTGCTTTAGAACCTTCAGGAAACATAAGGCAAGTGCGGTTGCGATCTCGCAAAACCTAGATGACTTTTCAGAATCTCAGCTTGGGCGTGTGATTATTCAAAACACTTACTTTAAGTTTTTGTTTCGGCAGAGTCTATCGACATCCGAATTCATTGATGCTCACACCAAGTCACTTTTGGATTCAGTGCAATCTATTAAAGGGGCCTATAGTGAGTTTCTGCTTTTAACGGAATCCATAAAAAAGCCTATCCGTTACTATCCAACACCACTTGAGTATCAGGTGATGACAAGTGCCCGTGATGATAATCAGCAGTTTGAAGAATATCTCGCAAGTGGAGGCAAGTTTCTTCCGTTTCAAGACGCAATGAAGAATTTCACGATCATTAAAAATCCGTATGGGAGTTGTTCATGAAAAAGATTCTTTTAAGTGCAGGAATTATGCTTCTCACACTTCCAAGTTATGCTCAGATTCTCAGTTCTGATACGGCTCTCTTGGTAGAGCTGGTCACGACAACGGCCAGTCAGCTTAATGAATTAGAGAAGCTTGTCAGTAATGCGGAAAAGTACACGGTGAAGATGCAGCAGTATAACGAGTTATTTCAGGATGAATACTTTAGGGCCGAGCGTGTGCTTTATATCGCAGAATCACTTGCCGCTAAAAAAGAAGTGGCAAATATTGGCGACTTAAACTGGGCCATTCGTGAGCTTAAATACTCTATGGCAGAGATGAAGGAACTCATGCGTGAGTACACCATCATAAAATCGGATGAATCAAAGACTAAAGCGCAGGTCAAAATTCAAAAAAAAGTAAACGTTCGTAAGGGTCAGATTGCTAAGTCTCAGGTGGATAAATCCGTCAAAGCGAAAACAACAGGTCGGGCCACACAGCTTACTGCCCAGAATACGGCCATGATTTATGAACAAAATGTGGATATGCACAACACCCAGCTTGAAATTTTAGAAAAGCTCTCCACTAGTAATCGCCTCATGGCGGAACAACTGGAAGAAAAGCGTTTCGAGCAGATCGAGAAAGAGAAGTCCTATGGTGTATCAAAGGATAAGAAATGAATATCCTGCAAGAGATGCTACTTATTGAGGAACCAAGTGTTTTTCGTCTTTACAAAGAAATGACAAGTATTGCGAATTACTTTATTGCTCCCGTGTTCACTATTGCTCTCATCTTGGAATACTTTGGAAATATGGATTTTGGTGGAGTAGTTAAGAAGCTTCTTCTAATCACGGTCTTTATCGGTACTTTTTATCAGTTTCATACTACTGCCACGAAACTGGCTCTTGATAATGCGACCTATACGCTTAAAAAAGTGAGTCCTCGAAATCTGTTCGTAAAGAAGTGGTATCACACTAAGGTTAAAACTACTGAAAAGAAAGAATGGAATTTTATCCAGTCGCTTGTAGTTCCGAACCTGAATGATCTTTTAGCTACAGCTTTCTTTCTACTCGCTAAAGTCTTTATCTGGCTTTTAAAGCTCATCTATTCCAGCGTGTACCATCTGACTTATGTCTTTTCTGGTGTCACTGCCATTCTGTATTTTCTCGGTTGGACGAAAGATGCTCTCAAAGGAACAGTTCAGGCTAGTCTTTGGTGCATGATTATGCCCTTTGTGATTGTGGCGATACTTGCTCTCGTGGGAAACAGTATTGATGAAGCGGCTCTTGGAAGTGATCTTATTGTCACTAAGGTTGACACTATCATCTGGTTATTCGGAGTCACTTTGCTTCTCCTTATTAGTCCGCTTATTAGCTATGGGATGATTAAAGGAGACGGTATCCATTCCTTCGGCTCAAAGATGGGAACAATGGTAGTGAGTTCAGGGATGAAAACGATGGCCCTTCTCCCATTCCTTACGAAAATGAAAGATCGCTTTACTGGTAAGACTAGTTTCAGTGATCGAAAAGGGAACACCCTTCAATCAAGATCCACGGGGGCCAATTTGAGATCAAATTCAATGAAGATGAGCGAGAAGCAAGGAAAGGACTCTGTTAAGGAGAATAATCAAACTCAAGTAAGGAAGAACAGTCAGGAAGCGAATGATACTAAGACTTTTAAGTCTTCAGCACAGGCCCAACAAGGGAAATTTCCTCTTGGCGAACTGAAACCTGTCCCTAATGCAGAACCAGCTCAAGATTTTGTGAAACTTAAGAAGCAGAACTTCAAGTTCAATCAAAAGTATTGGGACAGCATTAACCCTCATAAGGGGGAGGCCATAAAGAAGAAATACGGCATTGATGGAAATATTGTTAATCCACACAAAGTTCATCGCCCGGTTAATTCTGACAAGGCAAAGGTATCAACTCCTGTGACAACGAAGAGAACAACAGTTGCCCCTGGTCCACGAGTTCATAATCCAGTGATCCTCCCAAGAAAAAAGGAGAAAACAAATGAGCTACGATAATTTTGAGGCAAGTTTTACCAAAGAAAACAAGAAGCTGAAAATCGTTCTGGCCATTACGATCTTGATTTCTTTGACTGCGGTTATCTTGCAATTTTTTGAAAGACGTTACTTTCTTTATCAAGGCGGGACTATTTTTGAAGAAAGACCTCTCGCTGAAGAAATTTGTCGTCTTGCTTTTGTGGGACTTGCAGGAGGGACTCCTAATTCCCATGTCGTTCATGATGAAGTGATAAAAATAGCGGAGAAAGACAACTTTTCAATGACGATTGATAAGATTTTTCAAGTGAAGTCTCTCGAAGTGGGGGCCTGTAAGATTATTCTTAAATCTGAAGGAGTTCTCACAGCCTTTAAGGTCAAACTTCAGGGAAGTGATGGCAATCCATTCTATTACAAACTTATACAACTGGATGAGATTCCAGCGAAGGAGAAAATATGATTTTTCATATCCTAATGAATCAGATGACCACCATATTCCTGGGTCTAAATCTTCTCACTACACTTAGCTTTGATTCGGAAATTCAAAGCTATCTATACGGCGGAAGTCAGGAAGAACTATTTTTCCAAGTGACCAATAATCACAGAACGCTTGCGATTAAGCCGAAAATGGATGGGGCCTATTCTAACCTCTTGGTGATTACCAAAAATAGTAAATACTACTTTGATCTAAAGCATTCCAAGGATAATCCTCATCAGTTCGTTGAGGTTAAAAATGGTGTCATGAACCATGCTCTCACCAAGAAGATTAAGTCTAAGGAGTATGAAATCTTGGAGGGAGATAACTCCATCTTGTTTATTAACAACAAGTCATCAGAAGTCACGGTCAATGGGATGAGGATTAAGCATCGGGAGTATTTATCCAAAGGGGTCCCAATCCTCTATGAGGGACAGCGAATCCTGAACTAAGAGCTTCAAGGACAGATCAGATGAAAAATATAGCGGTAATAATGATCGCCTGCGTGAGCTTTAACCTCAAAGCGCAGACAGCAAGGATAAGTAGAATGAACAAGACAGTAACAACGCATCACCAGAAAACCACACAAAGGCGGGATAATCATGGCGAGATTCTCAACAAAATTCTTGAAAACAACAAGCGGCTCAATTCACTTCTTCAAAGTCGGAGTGGAATTCCTGTTATATGGGAACAAAGGGCGAAAATCCTCACGGGTAAAGTCTTCCGTGGTACTCTTCTAAACTCGATTGTCTCGACGAATTTATCAAGTCCGGTGATTGTCATGGCCCATCCCAATCAGGGCCTTCCGCATAAGACTAAATTTTCCTGTCAGGGAACCACTCAAAATAAGCGTGTTTTAACACTTTGTAACAAGATGGTGACAACTAATAAGGAAATTCCCATTCAGGCCCAGCTACTTAACACGGATGGAAGTAGTGGTCTTGAGGGAGTCTATGACGATGCCAAGGATCAACTTATCGCAGGGGCCGTCATAAGTGACTTCGCTCAAGGGATGCTCTCTGGCACGCAATCCCGGCTCGGCTCGACCTTTGGTGCCGTAAGAGATGACTCTGCCAAAAATCAAGTTCTTCAAGGCCTCATTGAATCAGGGCGAACCACCTCTGACATTTTATTAGATGAAATGAAAACCGCTGAACCTATCGTCTCTATCGAGGCCGGAGAGGAAGTCTTGATTTATTTCATGGAGGCAGTCAATGAAATGTAGTCTTTTAGTTTTTCTAATTTTTATTACCTCCTGCTCGTCACTTAAGAAAAGTATTGGTGCCGGGGCCCTCATTGGCGGAGTTGTCGGGGGAGCTGGCGGAGCTGTGTTTTCACCTGATGAGTATTCCAAAGGTAAGAACGCTTACATGGGGGGGGTGATCGGAGCGATTGCAGGGGCAGGGCTAGCTTATCTTTTTCATGATGAACCTAAAAAGAAAACAGCAGACCCAATGCTTTTGGATGAACCGACTCAGCTTCACAAGGAAGTACCACTTTTTGATTTTTCACCAGAGCTTAAGCATATAAGGCCTGAAGTGAACTTTAAACCTGTTAAGAAGTATGAAGTTCCTCTTGAGAAGCTACCAACGGAACTTGAAGGCAAAGTAAAAAAACAGTTCATCATCGAGTACGAATCTGATGCCAGAACACTAGAAATTGACAACAGGACGATCCAGATCAGTCCATTTAAAGCATGGGAGCACATTTATGAAAAATAAAAACCAACAGCCACAGATAGATTTATTCACACCTATCTATGAAATCTTCCATGAGTTATGCGTCCTCCTTTTTGACCTTGGAAAGGAAGTCTTCAAGTGGGGCTGGATGAAGATTTTAAAGAAGAACCCACCCCTAGAACAAATTAACAGAAAGGCATTAAACGTGAGAACAACAACAGAAATTCAAGACGCATTAGGGATTGATACCAAAAATAGAAAAGAGTTTTTACTTAAGGAAGTGGACTTTCGACGCCATAGCTTCATTGTTGGAGCATCTGGTTTCGGTAAGACAAATCTTATCAGTATCCTCCAGGAACACTCTTTACGTAAAGATAAACCGATTATCTTCTTTGACCCGAAAGGTGATATGGAAGCCTTAACTACATTTCAGAAGATTTGTGAGCAGTATAATAAGCCTTGTTATATCTTCTCTGAGCACTACAAAGACTCAATCTCGCTTAATCCACTTAGAGAGGGAACAGTAAACCAAGTCGTTGATCGTATCATGCGCTCGTTTGACTGGTCAGAGCCATATTACAGGGACGCTTCAAGAAGAAGTTTAACCAAGGCCCTTCAAAAACTGGAAAAGGATGGTGAAACCTTCACTCTTAAGAAGGTCTTTGATGAATTAGTACGCCTTGAAAGCAAAGAGAACATAGGTCTTATTGCTAAACTTGAGGCCATATTAGTTTCAGACTTTGGAAAGATTCTCAATGCTGAGGGGCCTGGTGCTTTAACTCTGTCAAAGATTCGTGAGGAAAAGGCCTGTCTATATATTGGCCTATCGACACAAGGTTACGGTGAAACGGCTTCAGCAGTAGGAAAACTCTTCTTGGGTGAGCTTCTCTATAATTCCTATAAGACTCTCGCTGTTGGAGAGAATAAAGGACTAGAAAATCCTATTAGCGTTTACTTTGATGAGTTTGGCTCACTGGTAACTCCTGAGTTCATCGAACTTCAGAATAAGTGCCGTGGTGCTGGTATGGAGTTAACCCTTGCGGTTCAGACGGCATCTGATATTGATCGAGTAAATCCTGATCTTACCAGGCAAGTAATTGAGAATGCCGGAAATCTTTTTATTCTCAAACAACGACTACAGGAAGGCGCCTCCATTTTCTCTGAGGCCATCGGTACGGTAATCTCCAAGAAGCAAACCTTCAGAATAGAAAACGGTGAGCAGCAAAGGTCAGGAAGTGAGCGTGAAGTCCATGAGCTTATTGTCCATCCTGACATCATTAAGAATCTTGGAATCGGCCAGTGTGTGCTTCTAAGGCAAGGGCCTACTCGGGTAAATCTCATCAATGTCAGAAATAGAAAGTGGGACAAGATCCGTAAAAAAGAACCAGTGAAACAGATCGCCCCATCACTCTTATGAAATTAAATAAGGAGGAAGCTTGGATATAAGAATGAACCTGAATAGCCTGCATTTGAATTACCTTACTCCACTTTTAAAGTGGAGGGTCATGGACTTGGAGTCATTAAGGAAGGAGTGTATCAGTGCCCCGAAATATAAAAGCTTTCATCGCATCATTAGAAATCTTGAGAAGAAGAAAATTTTGGAGGGATATAGAGACCCATATAGTCGCAAGAAATTTATCTACCTTAGCGCATTCGGAGAGGGCAGGTTGTCGCTTAAGGAAAACCCGACGGCATTATCAGGAGAGACTTTAATTCATGATCTCAAGGTTTCAGAGATTACGAGGTCTCTTTATGCTCAAGGCTTCGTTGATGATGTTGAGCTTGAACACCTGATTCACGATAAAAGAAACTTTAAGCTTACTTATAAGATCATTCCTGATGCCATCCTTCAACTCGAAAAGAAAGGTCACAAGTATCAGATCGCCTTTGAGTTAGAGCTTACAAGAAAGAGTAACCAGCGTCTCATTGAGAAGATGAAGCAATATGAGACAAGTAGCTTCTACCACTATGTGATGTACTTTTTCCCATCAGAAAACTTGATGGAAAAGTACATAGCTCAAGCGGAGGAGAAGATCGGGAAGGAGTACATGATCAAGTTTATGTTCTTTTATCATCCTCAATTGTCTTCTGGTCATCACAACCCAGAAGATATTAAGGGGATTTATCAAGGTAAGAAAATCACGCTTTCAGAAGTGTTGAAGTGAAGTAGAAGTGATGATGAATGATGAGGATAACTGTTTTTCCTTGCCCGTTAAATCTTTGAAATGAATCAGGAATCGCGCACTCCGAATGTGACTCCCCACCCCCAACGAGTATGAGTGTGTGGAGTCACATTCTACGTGCGAGAGAGAGGTTAAAACCTTAACGGGCAAGGAATTAAAAGGAGGAAGACAATGGAAAAAATACAAGAAGAGATAGTAAAAAAAAGGGGAAGGAAGCCCAAAAATCAAAAGAAGGAAGTGAGTGTTAATCAAGGACAGACTAAGTTTTTCATAGATTTGAGTAATGAAAAAGATAGTCTTGATTTGATTTTTGGTCTTCTAAGGAAATGCAATGAAAAGGATTACGGTCGCGTAATCCTTTTTAAGGACATCTGTCTTTATTCTGTTGCAAAGCTCACAGATAAAGACATCGAAAAGATCCAAGAAATGAGCCTAGGGGAAATGGAGAAGGTGCAGAGACTTCTCGATGAACATAATAAGAAGATTGGCGCAAATATAAGCCTCGGTGAATTTTTGGTGAAGAAGCTTGGAATTAACTAATCAAAAGGTACTCATGAACAATCAAAGAGAAATAACTATCTATGGACGGTTGGGTAAAAATCCAGAGCTAGGTCAAACCAAAAAAGAGCGACCCTTCTGTACTTTTACGTTGGCCGAACAGATCGATAGTAGTGATACCCCTCGCTGGCACAATATCGTGATGTGGGAAAAAGAGTCCGAACATTGGGCCGAAGTTCTTAAAAAAGGGATGTCAGTTTTTGTGCGGGGCCGTGTAGCTGACAGGGAATTTAAGAATAAAAATGGAGAAACGAAAAAATACAAAGAAGTAAATGCAGATTCAATTGGTTTCATTTCTGAGTTGTAGTTTAGGGAGAGCTTTGATGGAAAAATCTATTCATGAAATTACAGACATTCATTCTCAAAAAGGTTACTATAATGGAGAGCATATTGATGCTCCACAATTCTTTGAAAACTTAATATGGTTATCTACAGAGGAGGCCGCTCGTTTACTTCGGAGGTCGTCCCATGCTTTGAGGCAGCTTGTTTATAAAGGCAAGATTCGTCCTCGAAAATATGGCGGCAGACTTTATTTCAAACGGAGTGAACTCAACGAATTGATTGAAACATCTTTTTATTAAGGAGGTTTCAATGGCAATTAGTGAGTATCAAAAAAACGGTAAAACCTTTTACAAGGTTTATGTCCAATGTCGGGGTAAGAAGCACAGGCAAATACGTCTGCAAAAACTTATCAAAGACATTGAGTCATTAGCGGTCGCAAGACGAGAAGAGAGACAATGGCTCCAAGAGCTTGCTCGGCAAGTTGAAAAACTTGAAGGGAAAGGGCTTTTATGGTCAGAAGTTTTATATCGATGGGAGTCTAGTGCTCTTTCAGGCAGTCTCGGTAAAAAGTTAAATCGCTTTACCGTGAAAGACCACATGAGCAGGTTGAAGCGTTACACCCAACCCTGGCTAGACCTTATTGCTTCTGATTTAAATAAAGCCGATGGTCGGAGAGTTTTGGCTTACGCTGAATCTCTTGGAGCTAAAAAAAGTTTACTAAATTCAATCAAGTCCTCCATTAACCTCATCTACGGATGGGGTGTGGAGGAAGGCTTGATAACTGGCAGCAACCTTTCTGGTAAAAGTCCTGTTTTTGGTCTTGGGCTGGAAGCCAAAGAAGAAAAGATCAAGCCAATACTCACCCTTAATGAGGTTAGAAGGTTTCTTCTTGAGGCCAAGATTCAAAAGCACCCATGGTATCCCGTTTGGGCGTTTGCAGTTCTGACTGGAATGAGATCAGGAGAACTACAGGCCCTTGAATGGGGAGACGTTGATGAGAAAAACGGCATTATTCGAGTATCGAAGTCTTTTAATAAAAGAATCAATACTACCAAGTGCCCCAAGAATGGGACTTGGAGAAATGTCGATATCAGCTCTCAGCTTCAAGAGATCATTTCGGAACTGAAAAACGCTCGCCTCAATGCGAAGTATGTTTTGCCACAGCATCCAGAATGGAAGCATGGTGATGCAGGAAAAGTGCTCAGAATGTTTCTTGAGCGAATCGGCATTAATAAGGATGTGGTATTCCATACCCTGAGGGCCTGCTTTGCTACCCACTTACTTTCAACTGGTGTTGAGCCACTAAAAGTGATGAGGATGGGAGGCTGGAGTGATCTTAAGACATTTCAGATTTATCTGAGGATGTCTGGAGTGGATGTGAGGGGAGTCGCTGAAGGGCTTCAGGTTTTGCCAGAAAGTCGTGATCTTGATAAAGTTATACCGTTATTTCGGTAATTATTTGAGGGTTTGGGGTAATTCCCAAATCCTCATAATATCAACAGGTTCCCCGCCTAAAAAGCCATGGTATTTTAAAGTTAAGCATACCAATAAGTGGGAGGAAAATTATGAGCCAGCAAGAAGAAAAATCAGGCGTACAAAAATTGAGAGAAAGATATTACAGCATCAAAAATAATCTCAAGCCATCAAAGGAATTGATTGATGCTCTTATCAAGAGTGGCAAGTTAAAGCAGCCTAAAGATAAAAAAGTGGCGAGACCCTATATGCCTGAAGCAGGAGCTTAATGGAGTTAAAGATTTCCGATTTTGAAAAATCAGTAGAAAAATTTCCGGCCTTAAAACAGGGCTGTATTGTTGATACAAATGTTCTTTTCGCAGGTTCGTATCCACTTGATATTCACAATGATTGGGCAGATGAGGTTTTCAAAACCTTAAACCGTTTAGGTATTCCCGTTTACACGAACCTTAACGTTCGCTCAGAGTTTCTTGATTTGCACCGCAAAGTTTTAATCCCTGAAGGCCTTGTTGGCTTTTATGAAGATTTCTCAGAATCTCTTGATGGGAAAATTTACGATGAGCTTAAATATCTCAAACGAAAAGCAAAGGCTGCGACTGATGAAGAGCGCGCCTTTAAATTAAATGATTCAGACATAAAGAAATATATGGAGCTTTTTGGCCATGAGCCAGCTGGCGATGGGCCGAGTCCATGGACAGTCTTTTGTCAGTCCTACTTTGCACCATACATAAACGGCATCTGGGAAGATGTTGTTCAAGACCTAAAAATCAATTTTCTTGGGACAAGGGAAATTGAGAGCAAAGAGTTTTTTGAAAAGCACCCTTCATGGGCAAATATGGTCGCCATACTAGGAGAGTCAGGCATTGGCTCCGCAGATGCGATGATTTTAAATCTTTATAAAGAATCAAGCTTCTCCCTTCTAATTACTGCCGATAAGGCTGTGAAGAATACGATGCTGAATAGTTCCTTTAGTGGGAAGTTTGTTTTGAGTCCTTGATTGGAGGTGTATTATGAGTTTTTTTGACGATTTAGTTTCAGAACTCGAAAAGGTTTGTATTTTTAAGTTAGTCAAAGAGACACCTGCTGATCAATTTATGGCGATACCATACACCAACATAAATACAATCTCTTTTGAAGAAGATGATGAGGATGATTCAACAGTCAATGTTTCTCAAATAACCTATAACCCACTTTATCCATATCCAGCAATCTTACAAAGAGGTGGGAATGTTGTTACCTTAACTGAAGATTTTCTTTCAAATTACAAAAGCAGCATTATTCAAGGTGCTGTTGCTGCTATAAGTGAAGCTTTTATCGATGCTTCAAATAATCATTTTGGTGTTAACTTTCAAAATGGTAAGAACAATAATGATCTTGATAGGCAAATTTCTCAACTTGATTTTTATTCACCGACCGAGGTTTGTGTGTTAGGTGGGCTTCATACGATACAGAGCCAAAAAGATATTTTTTTCAATTCAAAATTAAGTTGGATAAGAAGCAGCTATGTTCTACATCGGCACAATTATGATTTTGATAAGCCTGTAATCAGTTTTCCAAGGCGACCTGGGCAGAATCAGGTTCTTGTTTTTAACCTTGATAGTTCCCTTGTATATGCCTCCCCAAAGTTTTGGATTGATAATAAAAACCGACTAATATTTTCTTTTAAAGTCGGAAACACTTCACCAAATTGGATCGCAGGATATAATTTGTAAAAGTCTCTCTATATCTCTGTAGTTCGCTAATATTGGCTAAACAATTTATTAAATCACCGAAATCTATAAGGCGGGGTCAAATCCACCAAATTTCTAATAAAGAAGCCGACCATCAGTCGGCTTTTTTTATGCTCATAAGGTAACACTGCGAAATCAATATTCTAAGTCCTGCATGAATAAACTTCATGGGGGGATTTTATAAAATTCGGGAGGCCGTACACTGAAAGAAACCATTTAATCTACGAAAGAAGGATGAACGATGAAAAAGACACTACTTGGATTATGCTTCTCTTTAATCGCAACCTCTGTTTTAGCAAACACTCCCATGTTGAAGGATTTGAATCTGGGGTCTTTTGAAGGAAAGCACATTATTTCTAAGTGCAGTCTAACATTGGAACAAAATTCGGAAGGTGAAATTGTAGCTACGTTTCGTAAGGGTGGACTTGTTTATAGATCCCGGCCAAGAAATCCTGATTTGCCTATTATGGTAAGCAGTAATAATCAAGTATGGTTTAACTTCACTATCGAAGGCATGACTCATGTGAATTTAATGTTTAATAATGAATACGATCTCAGGCCTACTTCTTATGTTGTATTGGAAGGTAGAGATAACAGGATCTATAGTTGTAAGAATTTAGAGTAGTAAGATAGTTATTAGGTTTCAATATGGGCAAGTATTATCCATGCTTCCAATCAAAGATAAGATTTTAGCCCATGAGTCCGGTCATTACCTCTATGAGAAGCTATCTACGGAAGAGAAACTTGAATTTATGGCGGCATCCGGCTGGACTAAGGCCATTGTCAATCGGGCTGAGAAGTATGTCCCGCCAAAGAATTTGATCAAGGAGGATTCATCTGTTTCTCAAGATGAGGTTATGCCAATCATCTTGAGTTGTATTTGAATGACAAAGCTACATTGCGAACAAAAAATCTTAAAGTTTATGAACTGTTTGAGAAGAGGGTTAAAAAATGAAATTCATACCAGTGTTCTGTTGTTAATCCTAGTCTCCTGCACTTCTGCAAATCAGCCTAGTAATAAGACAATTAGCGAATTCGTTCGAATGAATGAAATTTGGCAAAAAAGGCTTTCCAAGGATGAGGTCGTTAATTATTTGGGCCCATATTTTAAAGAAATCGAAGAGGGTATTTCATAAAATTATGATCATACTGACTTTGCGAAAATGACGTTCTTCTTTGACAAGAATAAGAAACTCATCGACTAGTTTGCCATAGTAGGCCATTCGGATCTGAGTGCTTTTAAAAATGGCATACCTTGTAAATGGACTGAAAAGAAAACCAACTCAAGGAGGCCCATGTCGTTAAGACTATTGAATCCGGAGAATGTCCTGAGCAGCACGTAAAGTATTTTTTCAGGCAGGATCTGGTTCTTTATGAGATCAGATGGTACTAGCGAATGTCCTAAAATGACTGGACCCCGCTTTAGGTTCCCTTGATTCTTCTTATCTAGCTAAATACTTTTATATTTCTACTTCCGCCGGCGGAAGTGATTAAGGGCCTTATTTATAAAATCTAAATAACGGTTATAATCCTATTTATGATTAAAACTATCTTTTTTGACCATGCATACTCTGGGGATCAGAATCATTCTTTTTATAAACAGCTACATAAAATGGGTTTCACGATTAGTGAATTTATGGTGAAGCACCCGAACTCAGATTGCTGCTTTTTGTATTTTGGTAAAGGGAGTTATTTAGAATTTGTCCATAATCCGGATAAAAATAAAATCTTGAAAAAACCTGGTCTCTCATTTGCTGTTAGGAATAATCTAGAAGCACTTTTAGAAAAATATAAAAGAATTGGCCTAAAATGTGTCTTTAGTCACAGAAATTATAACTGGCGTGAAAACAATAAGGATCACCTCCCTGGTTGGAATTTTCTTGAATTTAAGAAATTAGGGTTTAGAACTTTTTTCCCCTGGTTCACCGAATACGAGCCAAATCCGAACAGTAAAAGGAAATTCATTCCAGTAAAACATCCTAATTCTGTTACAGGGATTTGGGGACATGAATTTGTCATCAATGAAAGAGGAAGAGATTTTTTTCAAGGAATTTTAGGAACGAAAATAAAAAAGAAGGTCACTCTTGATTGTGGAACAGTTTTTTACTTCAAAGAAGGGAAGAATAATCACCATTCGAAAGTGATTCTAAAAACGAAGAATATCAAAAAAACGAGCTCCTTTATGAAAGGTGCTGACACTATCAGCTTTGATGGGCGAGATGGGATTTTAATTAGAAACCCAAGTAAGGAGCAGTGGATGTGGGACATACTTATAATCAAATAAAACTTGGGCCCCTAAGGACCCAAGTCAAGGCGATTATTCTAAGGGCAAAGTTAAAAGCTTAACTGTTGCATCCCAGCTGGCCGTTGCCAGTGTTTTACCATCTGGGGAAAGAGCCAGTCCTCTAATCCTGTCCTGGTGAGCATCAACTTCCTTGATGATATTCCCTGACTTGGCATCAATGGTTTTAACATAGTTACCAACAGTAGAGTTAAACGCGTCCACACCAACGAAAATATTTTTGCCATCTTTTGAATACTCTATACTTAATGCGAGATAGTCATTAACCCTCACTTCAAGAACAGGAGTTGATGATTCTTCTCTCCAGACTGAAAGCATTCCTGCACTATCTACGGAAGCGATTTCGCTGCCATTAGGGGAGAAAGCTGTATCCCAAATTGTTCCATTGTAAGCATCTTCTTCTACTTCCAATCCATTTTTAAGTGTTGAAGCAAAACTCTTAAATGAATTGAAGTCAGAATTTTTTGTTCCATTAAAAGTTTGTCTTAGTGAGAGATCTTTCGAATTAAAGAGCTTTACGGTGTTATCAACTCCACCCGTCGTTACAATTTTTGTTCCATCGGGTGAAAAGCGAACACTCATGGCAAACCCAAAAGGATGAGCATGGGTTGCATTTACGAGTTTAAAATTGATTGTATCCCAAAGAGCAAGTTCTCCTCCCATATAGGCCACGGCCAATAAATTTTGAGTCGGAGAAAAGTCCATGGACATAATTCCATTTGAATTCGTGTCACCTTCAACAAGGGTTTTAATAAGTTTCTGCTCCTTAACGTCCCAGAGTATCAAGTGCCCGTCACTAGAGCTCGTTGCCAAAAGATTATTCTGAAGTTTAGAAAACGCAACATCGTAAATGGCCCTGCGGTGTTCAGTAATCTGGAACACTTGTTGTTTACTTTGAGTATCCCAAATAATGGCCGTCCTATCTCCTGAACCAGAAGCGAGCCAGTTGCCATCCTTAGAAAAATTGACTGTATGAACTTCGTAATTGTGACCAGTGAGTGTTTCCTGGGCCATGAGATTGAGCGATAACGTGAAAGAGAGCAGTAATAAAAAAGAGTGTCTCATAATTCTTACCATGTCTAATCCTTGGTTAAAATGTTCTCGGGATTAGACTAGGTTTAACAGACATTCTTCTACAATAAGAATGTTATCTTGAAATGCATTAGATTACGGTTTTTTTTTATGGGTATTTGAATGGAGCAATGAAATATAATAGTGGACCATGCTTGCTACATGGCCCACATAAATATTTATTGAATAGTTACTCCAGTTTCTCCGCCATTTGTTTCACCACCGTTAGTACCTCCAGTTGTTCCACCGGTTGTTCCTCCGTTAGTACCTCCGGTTGTTCCACCATTAGTACCGCCTGTTGTGCTACCTGTTGTACCCCCGTTAGTGCCCCCAGTTGTCTCACCACTCGCCTCATTAATGACCACTTGAAAGTTCATACAGACAATCGGGATATTTACCCCTCCCGTCTCATCCCCATATACCACAAAGATAAAATCTTCCGCCTGTTGTGGCAGTTCTGAAACTGGAATACTTTGGTTCACTGTATAGACTGGACCTTGTTGTTCTTCTAGCGTTATCACTGGTTGACCTACTGCTTGTTCAACTTCTTCACGTTCGATCAGACCATTTGCATTTATGTCCACATCTTGGATCGCATTACAATTTGGTGCTACATAAATAAACTGTTGATGAACCACAGGTTCGGCATCTTCGACACCACATTCAAAGATGAGTTCGTCTTCTTCAACTTTTATGCGATTTGTTTCAGTGATTTTAACTTCGTTATTTATAGATTGATTTATCCTGATGGGTTGAGAAGTGGGAACGGGCCCCTCCTCCCTTTGCTGTTGCTGCTCAGGGGCCCCATCATTGATCACCACACTTGTTGAATCATCATCATCTGCACCACATCCAACTAAGGTTGCTATGCTAGCGGCAAGTAGCAAAGAAAGCGTTTTAGACTTGATACTTTTCGTTGTTAACATACTGAACTCCTCTGTAATAGAAAAATGTTAGGCCCAGTAACCATGCAAATTGATGACCAGTTTTTTGTTAATAGAATGGGTTGAGACTCAAATGGGAAAGTGCGCGAACCTATATCCAACAAATATCAACTTTTAAAAGTGACCTAAAGTGGCATAATTAACTCTAGATATCCATTAATACTATATCAAACAGGTAGGAGAAAAATGAAACTTAGTCTAAGAAGTAAGATTTTTTTAATGGTGGCAATTCCTTTTGTTATTTTTCTCGTAGTTGCTGGCCAAATGATTCGCCTTAAATATGTCGAGTATCAAAAATCAAAATCTGTTGTTGAAAATTTAATCACACTTGATGCCCTTTCAAACTATGTTCATGAAGCTCAAAAAGAAAGAGGGATGACTGCTGGCTTTTTGGGAGGTAGCGGAAACATTGAAGAGCTTAAGATTCAAAGAGAGTTAAGTAATAAGCATGCTGATATATTTTTTAAAATAGCTAATGAAAAGTCTTTTCCGGCCATCATGGACGCTATTAAGGATGTTCGAGCGAAGGTGGACAAAAGAGTAATCACAACACCAGAAGCTATTGGCATTTATACCAATGTTATTGATCAACTATTTAAAAAATATCCTGTGTTAGCAGAAGAGAGTGTTCTTGAAGATCTTTCAAGTAGAATCAGATCAATGTCAATCTTAGAAAGTGCTAAAGAAAATGCAGGAAGGTTGAGAGCTAATCTAAATGCAATTTTGACTTCAAATAAAGCGCTCGATTCAAAACAATATAGAACAATTATTGATCTTAATGCAGGGGTCTCATCTAATCTTAGATCTTTAGCACTTTTCCTCTCTCCCGAATCAACGGAAGGACTTTCCAAAACGATAGAGAGTAATAATTGGATCCATGTCCAGAGAGTATTTCAGGATGTTCTCCAAAAATCCAATCAAGGAAATTTCGGGCATGATCCCCACGAGTTTTTTGGAATCATCTCTTCATTTATTGATCAGATTGCAGAAATTGTGGATGGAGAATCGGGTTATATTGTTAAAAATGCCATTGAGATCCAAGGAAGTGCAAAGAATCAACTATATGTACTCTCATTGACAGTTGTGGCATTGGGATTAGCGATTTTTGCCATAGTCTTTTTCATTGTCAATGCTTTTACCCGAACAGTAGAGCAGGTGATTAATGACCTGAGTGACAATTCTTTACAAGTAAGTAGTGCTGCAGGACAAATTTCGACATCCTCAGAGGAATTGTCAAAATCATCTAATGAGCAAGCATACTCTCTGGAAGAAGCAAATTCTTCGATAACCGAATTAACCTCTATGGTGAGTAAGAATGCACAAAATGCGCAAATGGCAGCGGAAGTCTCTGAAGAGAGTCTTCAGAGTGCATTGAAAGGGAAAAAGACAATTCAAGAATTGTTAGCAGCTATTCAAAATATTGATGTGAGCAATAAGACCATAAAACATCAAATCGATAAGAGTAATTCGGAGATATCCGATATCGTTAACGTTATTTCAGAAATTGGTAATAAAACAAATGTTATTAATGATATTGTGTTTCAAACTAAATTATTGTCTTTTAATGCTTCAGTTGAAGCTGCTAGAGCAGGTGAAAACGGAAAAGGATTTGCTGTTGTTGCTGAAGAAGTAGGAAATCTGGCCCAAATGAGTGGGACTGCTGCGCAGGAGATAACCATGCTTTTAGAAGATAGTCTCAATAAAGTAACAGCAATTGTTGAAAACTCTAAATCAAGAATTCAAACTCTTATGAATGATGGTAGTCAAAAGGTTGAAGAAGGAATTAAAGTCGCTAAAATTTGTGACGAAGTTCTGGAAGAAGTTATGACAAATGTTAAACAAGTTGGTCAGATGGCCCATGAAATATCTTCAGCTACAAATGAACAGGACCAGGGTGTAAAAGAAATTAGCCTTGCAATGTCTCAGTTAGAGAAGATGACTCAGGTTAATGCTTCAACTTCCGAAGAGACAGCCTCTGCTGCTGAAGAGTTAGCGGCTCAGTCAATTTCTCTTCAGAACCTAGTGCAGCTTTTAGTTAACGTTACGAAGGGCAGTGATAGAGTAAGTAATACCAGAGCAATGTTTTAAGAGGAAAGGCCAGTTTTAAACCTGGCCTTTTTTTTGAATAATAGTTCGAAAAATATAATTAATGACAGTTGGCAATATTAAGGGTTCTATTCTCAATTAGTTTTCTGAAACGCTCACCTCGTCTTACGTGAACATCATAAACGCCATATTTATAAGTAAGAGGGATTGATTTAAGAACGTTTTCATAACGTGAACAATTATTCTCACTACGACGTCCTTCCCAACGAATACAACGCTGTGAGGTGTATGTAATAGGTCGAGTGAGGACAGCACTGTTTTCAGCATGACAAACCGTTTCGAAGTAGCCTTCTGAACGACGTTGTCCAGTAGAGACCCATACTCTTGAAGAATCTGAGCAATAAGTGATCTCTTTTTTTGTTACCAGATTATCTCCTTGAACACATACTTCTGAAGCCGGAACTTTTGAAAGACCAAAATGTATGTGAGGCATGTCGATTTCTGTTCTTGCCATGGCAAGTGTTGATGAGAAGAGAGAAATAAGAACGATGAACTTTTTCATAGACTGGTCTCCTTTAATGTTTCATGAGAAACGTATTTTCGATGCCCTCAATTTGTTTCAAATTAAACCGAGTGACAAAGAGTAATAGAGCAAAAAAGTTATTATCTGTTTCTTTAGAGTAAACAGGATTAAGGCAAGAAAGGGGAAGTTAAGTTAATTAAAGGGACGATTTGCTAAATGATTGTAAGTCGCGTTTACCTTAAGTAAACGCGACTCAAATCTATTTATTTTATATTTGGCATTAGACGATTAGGTGAGCAGCTTATTGTGAAATCGGCGAATGCTTCTTGATGCTCTCGGCGCTCAATCCATAGACGATCGTATTTCACACTCTTAACTTCGATTGATACTTTGTTTTTATTCACCATTCTGTACTTCTCTGTACAGTAGTTATAGGCCTTTTCTTTCAGTTCATTCCATTGAGAAGAGGTGGTTAATTCATATATTTTACTAATCTGATGATCAAGCTGTTCTCTGCCCTGATCATTTAAGAATCTCATTCTTATTGACCCTCCACCCTCAACTCCGCCCGCAAAGCTGTTAAGAGATAAAAGAAGAGTAAAAAATATGGATAGCATAGGGCCTTTTACCATTCCGCTTAAAACCTGGAAGATCATTCTCTTACCACCTTGTGATCGCGGCTTTTCGTGTGCCTTGATAATTTCTGCTGCTTCTATCATCGTGTTACTTAGTAATTCCTGGAGCTTTTGAGCCCCTTCTTGATCAACATCATCCATAATAAATTGAAACCGGCCATCCCAGTTTCCTGAGTCAAACTTATCTCTTTGGTCGTCAAAGATAGTTTTCATGAAATTAAAAGATGATCTTTTTGTAATCACTGAACGGGCATTCTTAGCAGATAGAGTTTCTCTTTTTTGTTCAATGAGACCGGCAGCAACCAAAGCTTCTACTAATGTCAGGGAGTCTTTTCCATAGTTCTTTTCAAGGACGTACTTGGTTACTCCATTTTCGGAATTAATGATATCAAGATAGATGTTCATTAAGACTAAATTATTTTCGAAGCGGTCACATAAGCTTTGAGAGTGCTTAATCTTTTGGATTTCCAGGCGGACACTGCTTTCAAGCTCTTCATATTCATCAGAATGTTCTGCCAGATGTCCCAGGGCCCAATTTCGCCTTATTTCCGGATTCAGACCGGTGTACTTCAAAATCTTCAGCCCTAAATCGAGCGTAGGAGCTTTTTTGTTATTCTTAATTAAGGAGAGTTGGGTCTTGGAAATTTTAAGTTTTTTTGCAAACCCGGTCAGGCTAAGCGGTGAGTTGTCCAAAAAACGCTGGATCTCATCCGCCACTAAATGATGAGATTTAGAGACTTGGGATATCATCTCATGCACCTGATTTTGGCATGAACGACTCCTTTAATATTTTGATACTCATCAACTTCTAAGCGGACAATCGTTGGTGTAAGGAGACGTATGAAGTGTTCACAATTTTTGCGAAGTTTCTTGTACTCGCTGCTTCCATGATTTTGTATTTGATCCTCTAAAGAGAAAGTCGCTTCCAAGGCATCTTTCTCATTCTGAAAGGTTTGTGCAGTAGGAACTTTAATCGTTTGAATCATGGTTTCACTTAGTTTTACTGCATGCACATCGAGAGCAAAAATAAGAAACACAAATAGAGTTATTTTCATGGGGGTCACTATAGCCAAAGGGACTAAGAGAGAAAGCAGGTATGTAAAAATTGCATGATCAGTTTTAGTCTTTATTAAGATATAAAGGTTTTCTTAGTACAAGAAACTGATTGAAAATGGGCCTGTGTAATGAATTTAACTCACTCCCGCATATCTATTAGCGCTCTATTTTTCCTACATGGACTCTGCTTCTCCTCTTGGGGCGCACGAATCCCTGCCATACAGGAAATGCATGGGTTAACTGAAGCAACTTTAGGGACACTTCTTCTCGCTCTGCCCCTCGGCTCTATTTTTTCTATGCCCCTTGCAGCTGCTTTAGTTTCACGTTTTGGTAGCAAGAAAATTCTTCTCCTCGCCATCATACTTTACTCAATGGTTCTAGTGTCGGTGGGATTGGCCCAAACGACTTGGCAGTTAGCACTTAGTTTAATCATCTTTGGATTAACCAGTAATATGGTAAACGTTTCCCTGAATACTCAGGCAGTAAAACTTGAATCTCTATTCCAGCGGCCCATTATGGCCTCGCTCCATGGACTGTGGAGTATGGCGGGCTTTCTAGGAGGTGCAATTGGGGGGATAATGATTGGTGCAGGGGTTGTGCCTTATCAACATTTTATTTTTATACTAATCCTTGTGATGATATTGGGCCTCTTCTTTTCCCGCTCATTGATCCCTGAAGGCGTAAGTAAAAGAACGGTAGGACAGACTAGCTACTCCTGGCCCGACCGATCTTTGTTAGGTCTTGGTCTTCTTGCTTTTTTATCTATGATTTGTGAAGGAGCGATGTTTGATTGGAGTGGAATTTACTTCAAAAAGGTTGTAGGTGCTCAAGGTGCATGGGTGAGTGCCGGCCATGTGTCTTTTATGGCAACAATGGCAGGAACGCGTTTTGTGGCCGATTATTTCAAAGAACGTTTTGGCTTTAAAGTCGTTCTTCAGATGAGTGGAACTCTTATCTTTATTGGGCTCATGACCTCTGTTGTTTTTCCAAGACTTTATCCAGCGATGTTTGGTTTTCTCCTCGTAGGCGCCGGCGTATCAGCTGTCGTCCCTTTAGTTTTTAGTGAAGCGGGGAAAACCCGGGTCATGTCTCCAAGTGGGGCCATTGCCGCTGTTTCCACGATAGGTTTCTTCGGTTTTCTCATTGGACCTCCGCTCATTGGATGGGTTGCTGGGGCCTCAAGCCTACGTTTTTCTTTTTTAATTATTGCCTTCATGGGTTTAGGTATTGCCTTTCTTTCCAGGAAAGATGACTTGAATTCAGTAGACGTCAATAGTTAGTTTTCCTTCAATAACGTCCATTCCAAGTCTAAAGGTTTTGAGTTCTTGCTGGCCCATGGAGATCTTTCCCATTTTTAATAGTCCTAATCTAAGTGTTTAGAATTAGGGTACACAACTATTATTGATAGGACATAATCGCTCAGAAGTTAGGATAGGACACAATCGTCTAGAAACTATACAGTTCACTAGTTTATTCCTGATTTTCTACGCAGGATGCGTTTAAAGCGTTTCGTCTTTGGCACCTGAATTGCTCTCCATAATCTATATGGCCGCAATTAATATCTACGACGAAGAGAAGATAGCACGTCTTCTCTATGTCCAAAAAGCACAGGGAATAGATTTCAATCTGGATATAGATTGGGGCCGGTCTATTGATCTGAATAAACTCTTTTTACCATTAGATCATAGTAATTTGCTCTTCCCGGAGGCAGGGGAGGAACAACGTTTGGTTATCTCTCAGATAATCGGACTTGTTGTGGCATCGACAATCTCTGAGCTGGAAGATGTGGCCTATAAGTTAAAAGGACCCACCTGGGAAAAAGTCTTACGTAAATACCCTGTGAACCCTGAAATTTATGAAATGGGTGAACTCTTTTATGAAGACGAAAAGAAGCATTCACAAGGATTTAAACGCTATATTGAACTTTTCGCTGCAAAAGTAAATGTTGATCCTAAAGACTTGAAGCAACTGTTACCTAGTTCACAGCATTCTGTTACTGAAAAAATTTACCAGCTTAATTCCCTCGCAGGCGGCATGGCCATCTGGTGGTTAATTGCAGCAGTTGAAGAAGAATCAATTCTCATCTTCAATTATATGAGAAAATGCAAAGCTGATATTGATCCTCTTTACTATGATCTTCATAAATCTCATTACGAAGAAGAAATACGCCATAAAAGTTATGCTTCTATTATGCTTCAGGTGAATTCAGAATTTGCTGGTATCCCGCAAAATCTTATTTTTAAGAATGTGGATTTCATCCTGGCAGAAATCTTGAATCTGACTTGGACCTTCAATCAATTATATAAACTAAGAAATCTAAACAACCTGAAATCCGCTCATCCCTTTTTTAAAACTCTCTCTGATCTTCGTCCCTCATTAGAGGGACGTGGTTCCATGGAAATCATGCATTCTTTGTTCACTTCTGCACCCTACATAAAAGATATGTTCCATCTCTCTGAGCATGGCCATGTAAGACAAATGCTAGAGCGTTTTGGAACCAAAAGAATGCCACTTGGTTTTTTTAAACAAAGGGTTTCCTAGATGTACTGTATCGACTCCATTCTCAGGAATGGCGAAACTATTCATTACATCAATTGTGAGCGGGATGCTTCCATTGTCATCCTCTTGCATGGTTTTCCGGATAACGGCTTTGGTTGGGATCACCAGATTGAATCCTTGAAGGAAGACTTCCACGTGGTTGTTCCCTTTATGCCCGGGACTCTCAATGGAAATATTGTTCGCGACGAAAGATTAACAAGTCATGAACTTAAGCTCGATGTCCTGGATATCATCTCCCGGATCCGCAAAACGAATTCTCATAAAATTTATATCCTTGGGCATGATCTTGGATGTTTCCTGGGGAATTCTCTCGTTACTGAATTAAATAATGAGGTCAATGGACTTATCCATATTAATGGCCTGGGTTTAGAGCAGTTTGTCGACCGCAAAATGAGTTTCACTCAATGGGCCAAATCGTCCTATGTTCTTTTGTTTCAATTCTCATTGATTCGACGTCTGGTAAAAGAGACGTTCTTTAAATTTATTCTCAAAAAAGCTTATACCAAATCTATTGTGCCGGAAGCTGATTCCATTTTAAAAAATGATCGAAGAGTATTAAGTACGATTGCCATTTATAAGCATCTTTTTCGAACAGCAGTGAAACTGGTGGGAAAGAAAGTAACAAAGATCTCAATACCGACTTTACTTATTTGGGGTAAGGATGATGCATTTTTAAATATTCCCTCTGTCCGTGAAGTTGAACGATTTTATGATCGGGGGAGTATACGCATTCTCGATGGTGGGCATTGGTTAACTCGCTCGCACCCTGTTCAAATAAACCGAATCATCCGAAAAACTCTTGGTCTTTGGGAAGAGCGTTTATGAATAAATTTAAAAAGAACCCTCAATATCTTCTTTTTTACTGTCTCTATTCACTCATTTTATTTGTTTCAGTTGATATTATGCTCTTTATTGTGAAAGGTGGGATTGATTTTAACTTTAGCTTCGAAAAAACTGATGTTCTCTTTGTTCTTTTGCCAATCTTTTTCTGTGGCCTTCCTTCAAGCATCATGCACAACTGCGCACATAAAAACATTAAGCCCCTTTGGTTGAATAATCTCTTAGGCGAGTTCTGCGGTTTATTCATGATCTATGGATTTAAGGGATTTGCCCTGGCCCATATGTTTCATCATCTTCATCCGGACGATCCTCAAATGGATCCTCATCCGCCACAAGGAAAGAACTTCTTGAAATTCGTTGTCTCTCCTATTAAGTCAACATTGGTTGTGGTTGAACGGGCCTATTATGGGATTTACGGGAAAAATGAAAAGACCAAGAGAAGCATTCTTATCCAATTAGTCCTTTTTAATCTTTGCTTAATCGCACGTACTCTTTTCTGGTTTCTTCTGTTGGGTCCGAAATATTTCTTAATTGGCTATTTGCCGGTGTATCTTGCGAATATTTTTGTTTTTGCTCACATTAACTTCGCGGCCCATCGAGAAAGAGATGATGGCCAAAATGAAATCATTAATATTAATCATAATCTTTATTATAAATTTGTTAATGTCGTTTCGTTTGGTGGGTACTTTCATAAGACCCATCATTTGAAGCCGGGACTCTTTAATCCCTCTAAAATATCAGTAGATGAATCCAAACAACTCTTAACTTACTTATCGTTTAATCGGACTAAGTTATGAACATGTTTAAAAAGAACCCGAATTATTTATTAAAATCATTCATTTTCAATTCAATTTTTTTTGGCATTTTAAATATTTTGCTTTTTAAGTTCAGAGAATTTGATCGCTTTTCCCTGTCTTACTTTTCATTATTGTTAATTATAACTGGTCTGATCATTGGGCTCATAAGTGCTACCGCTTTTCATAATGCCAGCCATGGAAATATTAAGCCTCGCTTTTTAAACAGGATTGTAGGGGAGATAACCGCCGACTTCAGTCTTGAGGATATGAAATGCTTCAGAGTCGGGCACTTGCTTCATCATATGCATTCGGATGATCCGCTCCTTGACCCTCATCCTCCCCAGGGTCTAAGTTTTCTTAAGTTCATCATGTCTTCCAGGCAAAAGACAATTGGTTGCATAGAGGCCCTTTATTATAAGCATCATGGAAGGTCTAAATCTTCAGTTCTCAATGTTAAGATGCAGATCTTAACCTTTCATCTGGCGGCACTTATGAAGCTTGTTTTCTGGTTTCTATTGCTTGGGCCTGTTGGGTTTTCCTTTTTCTTCATTCCAGCTTATCTTTCTTATTTCTTCGGATTTGCTCATTTAAATTATATTTCTCATAAAGATGAAAGCAATCAAGGGCGAATATTTAATCACGACGGCGGGTATTTCTATTCTTTGATGAATTTCATCACCTCCGGCGGTTACTATCATAAAAATCACCATCTCTCCCCAGGCCTTTATAACCCTCGTAAGCTCACTCGATAGGGCATGTATTTTTTTCAACTTTAAACAGTCGTTTAAAGTTTCGCAGTATTCTTAGCTACACAACTTTTTTAATAAAAGGATCTGTTTATGAAAAAATCATTTTTAACAGTATTTTCTGTTTTGGTATTAGGAACATCCATGGCCTACTCTCAAGATGAAGTTTCTGAGCTGCAAGGACGAGGTTTAGATAATAAGGCCTGCTCAGTAAGAGTTATTCAAGGTGATCGTGACATCTTAAAAAATGTGGAACTCCAGGGGGCCAGTAAAGTTTTCGAGATACTTTCTGATACTCCGGACGGATACCGACCTACTACTCGCATAGAGCCACGTGGCGGCGAGGAAGTACTAAGCCTTTTCAGTGAAAATCCTGACCTTCTAAAAGAAATGAAGGTGTCGCGTGGGACATTTACTGATTCCATAACTTATTCTCTGGATTCTTCTGATCTTCCAGCTCCAACTGATGATGAAATTAAGGGAATTAAATTTAAAATGAATCTTAAACTTACTTTCAAAAAAGGAACTCTTACGAAAGTGAAAGCCGAATTCAAGGCCAAGGCCCTACTTGTTACTCTGGCCTCTTCTGAATTTGAATGCTCAAAATAAGACAAAAAAAAAGGGGGCACGAGGCCCCCTTCTGATTTTAGAGAATTATCTGCAGTTTACGTTTGCAGGAATCTTTTTAACCATTTTACTAACTCTATGCCCGTCAAGTTTTACTTCATACTTAACTTCACAAGAATCATCTAAAGAGAAGAAAGAATTCAATACGAATTGGTTCTTAACAAGCTCTTTTCCTAAAAGAGCATAATGATACGTATACTCTTTTGCCGTTTTATTCTTATGGAGGTTGCCTAGAGTGGTGCGAATAGTATTAATCGCTCTTCTAGACTCGCTGATTAGACGACGCTTACATGCATCTACTGAATCATAAACATCATCTTCATCACGACGACAAAGTTCTTCAGCATCACCCTGGTCAACATAGTCATGAATCATATTAGTAGCATTCATTTCAATTGAATTAAGGGCCTTGTTTGATTTCGCAAACTGAGCTCTTAGTTTCTGAGTATAGCTTTCAGGGATTTCAACTTTTGCCTCAAGACGGATGAATCCTAGTTTCTCTTTACTCTCAACAGTCGGGTTGAAGTTTGCTTTTAAACCTAAATCTCTATGAAACAGGCCTACAGCATCTTTCAATTTCGCACTTGTGCCGTTGTCGCTTTCATAACTCCAGAAATAAGTGCCTTGTTCATTACGGGCAAGAACTTTCTTGTCTGCATCTTTTGTGATCGCCTTAGCAGAATAGAATGAACGAGTCATTTTCTTATGCTTATGGAAGAAGCGACCTTTTTGTTCTTTGAAGTAAATTCCATAGTTCAAATCTGTGGTCGTATTATCCTGGAAGAACTTAGAAGCAGTTTCGCCATAAGTTTTTCCTGAAGACCAGTTATAGATGGCAACCATTGGAATACCGACAGTTGTGCTTCTTCTAGATGTAACTTCTCTGTTTGTGAATGAATTAATTTTCACAACGCCAGCTGTCGGACCAATCTTAGAAAGTTCCTGAGCAATCATCATGTTACCAGAAATAAGGGCTTCATAAGCTTTTACTGCTCCAGCACCTCTTCTGAAATCGAACTCATAATGGAAGCCTTCATTCAATTGATTAACTTTTGTGCCATCAAGTTTAATGACTGAAACACCTGTGTAAAGAGATGTGCTTCTAAGGCTTGCTTTCGCAATTTGAACCATCGCTTTATCATTATCCGTTTTCATAACAAAAGTTTTGAATCCACCTTCAGCTACTACTGAACCACCAGCGTATACGCCAGCTACTCCAACTCCACCAAAGAATAGAATTCCACCCATGTTTTCAAACTGAACGCTTTCGCCAACTTTATATGAATCCAACTGCTTCTTTTTGAATGGAAGCGGAAGTGATTTAAGAGTTCCAAGATCTTTACTGCTATCTACAAAACGATCGTATTGAACAAAACGATTCTTCGTCATAGCAAGACCAACAAGACCAGTTGCTAATTGAGCAAGGCCAGTAGCATTTTCAAGATATACTTGTGGCATAACCCCAAGGCCTGCATCCCACATTTTGATTTGAGTTACTTGGAAACCTTGTAGGTAACTATCTAGAACAACAGGATAGCTCTCTGCACCTGAAGCTAAGATATCTCTATCATGCTCAGTTAAATTAACTGTCTTAGTTTGGATGTCGTAGTTTCCATAAACTAAAGGCAATAAACGAGCTTTGAATTTCTTCTTAGCTTTTTCTTGCTCAGGAGTTTCTTCTACAACAACTTCATCTTCTTCTGGATTTTTAGGTTCATCAGTGTTTCCACCAGTGCTTCCACCTTCGTCGCCACCAGTGCTTCCACCTTCATCTCCACCGGTAGTGTCGCCGCCAGTAGTTGATCCACCGGTTGTTTCGCCACCAGTAGTAGTACCGCCGCCGTTATGTCCGCCGCCGTTGTTTCCACCGCCG
>DISW01000001.1:67113-479147 GCA_002422605.1 Bacteriovoracaceae bacterium UBA6200
CGCCGTTGTTTCCGCCGCCGTTGTTACCGCCGCCGTTGTTACCACCGCCGTTGTTACCGCCGCCGTTACTACCGCCATTACCATTTCCTGGCTTAGTTCCTCCGGCATTACCGTTGCTGCCATCGTTACCTTGGTTTCCTGGGCCTGTGTTACCTACGCCATTACCATTGTTGCCTGTGCAACCATTTTGACAGCCTGGGTTCCCGTTATTAGTGTTGCCGTTGCTTCCGTTTGGATTGCCAGAGTTACCATTCTTTGAATTGGTACTGTTTGCAGGTTTACTATTTTTACTTGGATTTTTTTGCGCATTAGCGACTGGCCCGAGAACCAAAGCTGCTACAACGCAAACTTTAACAAAGTCAGAGTACTTAAACATACCTAATTCCCCTTGGATTATAATTTGCTGAGGAAACTAGATGATTAAAATTTATAATGCAATAAATTAATTCTGGAATTACAGATCTTTAGGTTGATTAACATATGTAATGCCATTGGGTAGGTTTATTTTATAATAGGAAGTCCGACCTCTTTTTTATAGGTTGAAGTCATTAACCCCTTGAGTTCAGAAGAAAGTGATATCTTATAAGGAGTAGGGTTCCTGTATCTAATGATGTCTTCTCTTAATTTTTTCATGTCCTGCAAGCTCTTATCCCTTATTTGATAAATATCAGTTTCACCTAACCACCTTCCATTTTTAAAGAGTTGTTTCAGCATCGGTTCAACTTTACTGGGAATTACCTTGGCCAAAATGTCGTCAAAGAAAGGATGGTGTGCCATGTACTCCTGGCCAGGAATTAATGGCATTTCTTGATGATGAGTTAAGATGTCCATCAGGTACTCATTATTCTCACCTGAAAGGCGATATACTTGTTTGCAGGTCGGAATCGTTTTCTTGGTTTGGTTATCAGAAATTTTTATTTTTGGCCTTCCATTAATCTCCACCAACTTATAGACTCCGCCTAAGGAGGGATCTGAAGCAGCGGTAACTAATTTGGTACCAATTCCATATGCATCTATCTTAGCTCCCTGTTCTTTAAGACTCAGAATAATATTTTCATCCAGCTCATTAGAGGTGAAGATTTTTAGCTCTGGCATTCCGGCTTCATCCATCATTCTTCTTGCTTCCTTGGAGAGATAGGCCATATCGCCTGAATCAAGGCGTATACCATAGGGTCTGTGTCCAAGTTGCTTTAAAATTTTAAAAACTCTTATAGCGTTAGGGATCCCGCTTTTAAGGGAGTTGTACGTATCAACTAGAAGGGTGGTGGATTCAGGAAAATTTTTGGAGTAGGCGAGAAAGGCTCCAAGTTCACCTTCATTGGTTTGGAGACCATCCTGCTTTTTTATTTCTTCTAAAATTGATTTAATAGAGCTTCCATTCCAAATGAGAGTTTCAGGCATGATGGCAGAAAAACTTTGAATGAATGAATGGGCCATGGTTCCTGCAACGGGTATATTAAACTTGTAACCACCCTCCGTGTTTGATGTAGAATCGAAACCACCTATGAAACTCGATCGGGTGGCCGTCATCGCACCATTTGGCCCTTGGGCCCTTCGCATGCCGAATTCGACCAGAGTTTTACCTTCGGCCGCAAGCCATATTCTTCGAGATAGTGTTGCTATGAGTGTTGCAAAGTTCAGGTGGTTTAAAAGCATACTCTCTATCAGTTGCACTTTAATCAATGGCCCTCTTACTTGAAGTAGTGGTTCATGATGAAAAACGAGAGAACCTTCAGGGAATCCGTAAATTTCAATATCATCCAGATTTAGATCTTCAAGCATTGTAAAAAAAGCAGGATCAGCATGAGAGAAAATGGGTAGAGCTCTTAAGTAAGAGATTTCTTCAGCACTAAATTGGAAATTCTCTAATGCTTCTTTAATTTCGTTGTGGCCCGCAACGATAGCAAACTCCCCATCAAAGGGATTTTTGCGAAAAAATAACTCAAAAACAGCATAGTCATCTTTCTTATGGGATTGAAAGTAAGCACATGCCATTGTGAGTTCATAAAAATCTGTAAATAATGGTGACTTTTTCATGATTCATTTTTAGCCTAGTTTTAATCTCTCGTCACAGGAGTTCATTGTGTCAAAATCATTCTCAAGTCATTCTGAAGATTCGAATACCGCTCTGATTGTTATTGATCAGCAATATGATTTTGAACCAGGGGGACAATTGCCAGTAACTCAGGGGGATGAGATTTTAGATGGTATTGCTCAATTAATGAGAACTTATAAAGAAGTAATAGTTTCTCAGGATTCTCATCCGGCCGGTCATATTTCTTTTGCTTCTTCTTATCCTGGTAAAAAACCTTATGATCTTCTTACGCTTGATGATTTAAATGATCCTCATTTTCATTCTCATTTTACAAAAGAAGTGGTGAGGGATTACCTCAAAAGTGTGCCTGAAAAAAATCAAACCTTGTGGCCGGACCATTGTGTTTCTGGAACACACGGATGGGAAATAGATAAGCGACTCCCACTCGACAAAGCCAGTCTTATTTTACGCAAGGGGAATCGAACTGAATGCGATAGTTATTCTGCCTTTAAAGAGAATGATGGTCTTCCTACAGGCCTGGAAGGATATCTGCGTGAAAAGAAAATAGAGACAGTGTATCTAGTCGGCCTTGCCGGAGATTTTTGTGTTAACTGGACGGCCCGCGATGCCGTGCGGGTCGGTTTTAAAGTCATTTATGATTCTACACTAACTAGATTTGTTAATCCTCAGAATAAAAACCGCGTTCTACAAGAACTAAAATCGCTCGGAATCTTGATCAAGGAAGTATAACCAAATCCTGGCCGAAGAAGTAAAATGGGTGATTTTTTATCACAATTCTGGGGCCTACTATCTCTTTAAGGTTAATTTTTAACATGGAGGTTAGTATGGGCCTTTTCGGAAAAGATCAAAGTTCACTTACAACCAGAAATCAAAATCCACTCTCTTTATGGCAAAGAGAAATGAACACTCTCTTCGATCGTTTTAATCAAGACTTTGGTTCCTTTGGATCAGGTCTGAGTGATTTCTCTCCCAGAATTGAAGTTAAGGACAGTGATAAGACCTGCACTGTTTGCGCAGAAGTACCCGGCATTAAAGAAGATGATATTGAAATCACTCTCAAGGATAACAGTCTCGTTTTACAGGGAGAAAGAAAATCGGAGAGTACAAAAGAAGAGGGGAATTTCTCCCGATCCGAATTTAGCTATGGAAGTTTTTACAGAACCATTCCTTTAAACGATGAAATTGATCCTGACTCAGTAAAAGCTTCCTATAAGGATGGAATTTTAACTGTGGAAATGCAAAAGACTAATCCTGTTCAGCATCAGACAAAAAAAATCCCCATTATGAAATCCTAAGTTTTAGATGGAACGACGTCAGAGTCGTTCCATCTCCTTTAAGGAGAGATTATGCTGGATAAACCCAAAATCCTCGTCTGTTCTGACTTTACGGGATTTTCTGACATGGCCTTAAATGCCGCCGAGGAGATAAGAAAAAAATTCGATGGAACAGTTGATGTCCTTCATGTCACAGAGTTTCCAATAGAATGGAACAGCAGTCTCGCTAACGATCTCTTACCACATTATCTGGATGAAAAGTTTGATTCTGAACTCCTGGCACTAGCTGACAAGAAACTTAAACGGCAAATTGATTCTGTGGAACTAAAAGGGGATGCCCATGTTTCTATGGGAATGGCCTATTCCGTAATTGAACAGTTCATTAAGGACCATAAAATTGACTTGTTGATTATGGGCCACAAAGGAAAGGAGAACTCCCCCTTTCGCTTAGGGAGTCTCACGGAGAAAATGATTGCTTCATCCACCGTCCCTATACTCGTTATTAATACTCCCTTAAGTGTGACAAAAGTCGCCTCACTCTGGGATTCAATGAACCCTTTGACGGAAATTATTGAAACAGGTGAACGTTTCGCGAATTCTTTTTCGGCCCCTTTCCACGTGGTTTCCCTGTTTAAAGATGCTGCGAGCTCTTTTATAGGGTTAGGGAAGCTAAGTTATTCAACAAAACTTCTTTCTCTTTCGGAAGAAGACCGGCAAGAGGTCATCAAAAAAATTAAAGAAGAAATCAGGAAACATTTAACCTTAACCAGTGCTTCTTTGATTGTTCAGATTTCAGTAGAAAAGAAGATCGCTTTCCATTTGCATTCGCTTTTACAGGAGCATCATATTGATCTGGCCGTGATGAAAAAACATCATGGCAGTTTATTAGACAGCATGATGATCGGCTCTGAAACACGACGAATGCTGGAAATATCTAAACAAAATCTTCTCATTTTGAATTAAAGATTTGCTGATGCGCGGCAATTGTTGGTCTTAATTTCTTTTTTAAAACTAGATCAGTTTTACTATTAAAACTAGATTAATTTTATTACACTGCTTTTATACCCCATAAGGGGAATTATGCGAGAGAACGCTGCGTCTAGAATGATTCAGGCGCTGAAATAGTGTGTTTTTGAGGTTGAAATGAACGATTATTCCCGTAGCCAGGACGTTTTAAATAAAATCCTGAAAAATGGGGTTTCTGAGAAGCCCAGTGTGACAACTTCAGAAGAAGTTATTGAAAAATTTCTTTCTACTCCTGCAAAAGTATTCACAAAAAAAACCGGAACTCCTGGCCGACCTAAGCTAGAAGAAAAGCTTAAGGCCCGAAATTTCACCATATGCCTGGCAACAAAGTATTTAGAATTTTTAGACCGCATGATTGTGAAAGATCGAAAGGTTCAAGGACGTGGCAGGAAGATTCGCTTTATTATTGACCGATTCCTGGAGATGGGAAAAAGACAAGAAGCTCAGCTTCAGGTCATTCGTGATTCTCTAAAAAATGTTGAAAATGTTTTAAAGACCTTCTCTGGCCAGGTAAAAAAAGGCCAGAAGCTTGAGTTATCGACGCGCGAGAAGCTTGAGGTAAGGAAAGCCGTCAACCAGGTTCACCTTCTGATAAAAGTCATGGCCTACTCGACAAAAGATCTCCATCGACTTCTTCCAAGAAACGAATGGGCCGTTATGGCCTTTTGTATCGACTGGACAAGGAATCACAAGGAGAACAAGTGAACTCACTTCAAACCTTTTCGGGATTTTCCTTAGATCGCCTGACAAAACATGACCGTAATAAGCTTTATTATGGCTTTATCCATAATTTCTCTTCCGAGCATACGAGAGATGCCTATACCAGAGACCTTAGAAAGTTTCTTCACTTCCTTCAGGCAACTTTTCCTAAGCTAAACGAACTTCAAGCTGAACACGCTCATTTAGTGGCCTTTAAAGATCTCCTCCTTAAAGAGAATTACTCCCAAAGAAGCGTGAACAGAATACTGGCAACTCTTTGGTCATTTTATGATTATTTAATGGACCAGGATCTGGTTGAAAAGAATCCGGCCGCTCGGATTAAACGCTTCAGTATTCCAAAGGAAGTCAGAACTCAAGATCTCTCAGATGATCAGGTCATTGATTTACTCAATGCCATTGATACTCATTCTGGATCGGGTAAACTTCACAAGGCGATCCTTACCTTGTTCTTTACGACAGGGATGAGACATAGAGAAGTTTCTCATTTGAGATTCAGCTCACTTGATGAAGAAAATGGTTTTAGCGTTATTCGCTATCAGGCAAAAGGCGCTCAGGAAATGGTGACCCCCTTAAATCCCAAAGCGCTGACGGCTTTAGGGGATTATCTAAGATGGTGTGAATCCCAGAATTATTCAATGAGTCCCCATGATTATATCTTTCGTCCCACTCGGAATGCTTTATCCGGTGATCTTAATAAGCCTCTGGATCCTAAATCTCTGAACTATATTATTAAAAGGTACGCCAAAAAAATAGGAGTCACTGGAAACATTACCATTCACTCTGCACGTTCAACTGTCATCGGAATGCTTTTGGATAAAGGTCATGCCTTAGAGCGGGTTGCTGATTTTGTAGGACATAAGAATATCTCTATGACCAAGGCCTATAACAAAAGAAAACTTAAGCTTCAGCAATCTCTAAGCCTTGAATTATAGATATTACCCGAGTATTGAGCGCGGTTTAATTTCCATAAAAAAATAATTGCTTACTCCGATAAGCCACTTAATGGAAAATACAATTAAACTTGACCAGCTGAAACCCCTTTTAAAAGAGTGCAACTTCTATGCAGGCGAATTAAATATCGTCGTAGAAGATGTCGACACCAAGATCCAGGTTGTTCTGCCAATTGAGAACGCTCCCATCCTGGAGCTTTTAAACGGCGAGAACAGTATTAAAGAGATTTCCTCTATTCTTTATCATTCCCATGGCAAGGTAAGTTTTCATTCAATTCTCACGACAGTAAAGCTGTTAGGCGAGTCTAATCTTTTAGTTGGAATGGCCCATAAATTTGAAAACCTCCAAGATGAGAAAAGCCCAAATGAGCAAAGACCTTCTTTTTTAGCACGAACAATTTTTGAATTTATGATCCTTAGAAAAATTGGGTTTAATTGGCATCATGACGGTCTCTTTTATTTATTGATCCTGGCACTTTTAGGTGTTGTAGGACTAAATTATCAGTCATTTTCCCAATTGGATATGTCCCGCTTTTTGAAATCACCACTCGGGTACAATGAAGCTTTGCCACGGCTATTTATAGTCGCCTCTATTTTAATGTCGATGAAAAGTATTCTTAAAGGGGTCTTACTTCTTGCTTCTACAGGAAAACTCTATGGCGTCGGACTTCAGCTTTATCCTTATGCGATTTCATTATCAGTAAGTGATAACTCACTTTATTCTCATCCAAAAAAGAGCACAATTATTTCCTATAGTGTGTTCTCCGCTTTTTTATATATGGTTAGTTTTGCAGCTTTGGAAATGATTCCGATGTTAAGGCCCTATCGCCATGATGTCGGAGTGGTGGCGATATTATTAACATTTATGGATTTGAATCCTTATCGTCGCAGCGATTTAACGAAGCTTTTCTATTTCTTGTACGCAGACAACCAGTTAAAAAATATAATGCCTTATCTTAAGAACTGCTCTTTAGCTGGAATCTGGAAAGATACTGGTGCAAAGATATCAGATGAAATTCGTTATGTGGCCTACTCTATTCTAGCCTTGGCCTGGGCAGTTGGATTCGCTCTTTTTAGTTTTGATTTAACAGTGAGTAGTATTCCTGGATTGATTCATCAAATGAGTACAGGGATTTCTCTAAGCAAATATTCTGCCATCGTTGTCATGGTAACTTTTACTTTTATTACGGGACATCTCTTAGTCGACCTCTTTCATACCATTTATAATAATATCCTTTCTCCAATGATTACTCCTTTAATGAGACTAGGGAAAAGCAAGTCATCTCTTCAGAAAAAAGACATGACTTCGTTTGAAGTGAGAGAAAATTTAAAAAATCATATGCTCTTTAACCAGCTTTCTGATGCGGCAATTGATTTTATTCTCGAAAACTCGTCAGTACGTTCTCTTAAAGCAGGATCTCATTTAGTTATTCAAGGAGATAGTAATCGAGATGTTTATTTCCTGATTGAAGGACAGATTGATGTGAGTGTCAGAGAGAATACGGGGCGGGTTAAGCAAATCGTCAGGCTCGGGGCCCATACAGTTGTGGGAGAACTTGCGATCTTTGAAAAATGTCAACGAACAGCAAATGTAACTGCTACAGAAGAGATAACGTATCTTGAAATCCCGGAAGAAACTTTTCAGAATCTTATCTCTGAGGGAAGTTTCGAAGAAGATGTTGAAAAACTAAGAAAAAGAATAGAATTATCCCAGTTTGTCTCTTCCGCGGACTTGTTTCGTGATTTTCCTCCGGAGGTCATGAATCTTTTTGTGGAGGCCGGAGACTTAGTTCTTTTCCCTGAAGGACATAGTATTGTCGAAGAGGGAGAGACAGATAAAACTTTTTATCTTCTCATTAAAGGACAAGTAGAGGTTATTAAAAATGGTGAGTCATTAGCTCAACTCGGACAAGGAGATTTTTTTGGTGAAGTGGCACTTATTGCCAACGTACCAAGGACAGCTACTGTAAAAACAAAAGAAGATTGTCTCTTCCTTTACATTGAAGATAAGAAGTTTTGGAATATCCTTTCAGATAATATTGAGCTTGCTATGTACATTGAGAGTGTGGGGCGCCACCGTCAGGCGGAGGCAGCTTGAGAAAATTATTTGGTATACTGATAAAAATATTGCCTCTACTCACGCTCTATAAAGGGATCACCAGTGGCGGTGCTCGTTTAGGTCCCTTTGTTGACACTATCAAAGTTGCTCTTACTCAATATGAGGTTGGACAAATTACAAAACATACCTATGAGGACTTTGCACAAAGTGGAAAAGTTCCTGAACCTCAAAACTTTTCTCAGTTTATTAAGGATGAATTTCACAGCCAATACAGTGTCTTGGCGCGAGAACTTAATGGTGATAAAGGACATGATCATTCAATGGATATATGGGGGAATCCTTATCAACTCCATGTAAATCAGAATATAGGGCAGATAAAGGTCTTTAGCGCGGGTCCTGATGGCATTCCGTCTAATAAAGACGATGTTCTGATGGACTTTTCCTATGAAGTCCAAAAAAGAAGGCATCCTGCTGAATTGGCGAAACAGGTTTCGGTGGAGAGTCCGATCGAGAGTCATGTAGAAGAACTTTCTCAAACTACTGATTTTTCGGAGTCCGAGTCTGAATACGATGAAGAAGGGTATAACCAAGACGGGTACAATCAAGAAGGTTTCGATCGTGATGGTTACGACAGTAACGGATACCATCGCAGTGAATTTGAAGAAGTTCCGGAATACTAGGCCGTAAAATCTACCTAGCTTATAGTAAATTAAATTTTAAAGTGATATTAGCTCCTGCAATAATTTTTAAAGGAGCAACCATGAAATCAGTTTTGATATCTCTCTTTACCCTGGTAACTATTTTTTCTTTCTCCGCTTCCGCACAATCATCAATTAAGTCTTTTAATTGCGACGCTCAAATGATCGGTCTTAATGAAGATGGCGTAAGCGTTAATGGTCTTATTGCTCCTTATTTGGTTGCCCAAGGGTTGAATGCTTTAATTGATGCTAAACACACTCCAGGGGCCCTACTTTTAAATTACAACCCAAAAGGCCTTAATTCAGAAAGAGGCTCGTTCTTGATTCTTGATGGCCGTGGAAAAATGATGATGCTTAATGTTCATGTTACTGCGAAGGCCATCGGGAATACCGTTAAAGTTACAATGACTGATAGGTTGAGCAACACAACATCAGAAGCGACATTTAAGAAAGCTTCAGCTGTTGCAACTGCTGCTGTTTCAACAAAAGCCGGTTCTCTTCTTTTAACGTGCGAAGCAAACTAAGATAAATTAAACTGATTCTTATATCCAAAGGGGCCCTACTTGGGCCCCCTTTTTTTAATAAAGTAGTAAACTGCCATGGAAAAACCATTCTCTAACGCCTGTGAACGTAATCAAGAACCTATCCTTGAAGTTATGAAAGAATTTATTACGAAGGAGCATAAAAGGCTGATCGAAGTGGGATCTGGTACTGGCCAGCATGCAGTGTTTTTAGCTCCTCATTTTCCTTGGCTGGAATGGCACCCAACTGATGTCTCTAATAAACTATCAGGAATAAAGCTTTGGTTATCAGAATCTAAGATTCCTAACGTTAAGCTTCCTGTGAGATTGGAAGTGGGCAAGGATGATTTTCCAAAGTTGAAATTTGATGTCGTTTTTACTGCTAATACTTTTCATATAATGCATTGGAAAGAATGCAAGTCATTGATGAAACTTCTTGGACATCGACTTAGAGAGAACTCACTCGTTTTCATCTATGGTCCTTTTAAATACAATGGCGAGTTTACCTCTCAGAGCAATGAGGAGTTTGATCGATCCTTAAAAGAACGTGACTCATTGAGTGGTGTTCGTTCTTTCGAAGATGTTAACCAGAACATGGCGAAAAATGGATTTGAAATAATTTGTGATTATGACATGCCCGCCAATAACCGTATGCTTGTCTATAAACGATTAAAATTTATTAAAAGTTAATCAAATAATCTTCATCTGAAAACAAGGTGAAACACATACTTCAATCTCCTAGAATTTCTCCTCGTCGGGGGAGATTATGGGAAGTCTTTTCTTAGAGGGTCTAGTCTTACAAGCGAGCTTGATTTTTGCTTTGGGGGCCCAAAATATTTTTGTCCTTGAAGCAGGTCTTAAGCGGCAACATCATTTGATGATATCATTTGTTTGTTTTATCTGTGATTTGACTCTCATCCTTCTCGGGGTTGCTGGTGCCGCGACCTTTTTTACTTATTATCCAGGTGTAAAAGTTTTCATAGGAGTGCTGGGAGTTTCGTTCTTATTTTTCTATGGAATGAGTAAGCTTTTTTCTGACACATCGGTCTTGAAAATCTCTGGCGATCCTATAAAAACGACTTTAAAAAGAAGCGTCATTCTCGCTATGACATTTAGTATTCTGAATCCTCATGCTTATCTTGATGCCTTTATTTTAATCGGTGGTTTCTCAAGTAAGTATGATTCCCTTCAGGATCGAATCATTTTAGGACTTGGGGCAGGTGTGTATTCAGGAATCTGGTTCTTGATTCTGTCGTCTCTCTCTGCAGTGATGAAGCCCATTCTAGAGCATCCGATAAGAATGAAAATGATTATGTCTGTGGCCGGCGTTGCCCTGATTGTGCTTTCTGGTAAGCTTGGGATTGATGTTTTAGGGTGGATTGGAATAGATTTCGAATCTCACCTTCGTTATAGCGTGGCCTATCCGACTTCACCTGGAAGTATCTTTACTTCAATTCTTTTTTAAAGATTTCTTCCATTCAAGGAACTCTCTTATAAACTCAGGTGAACTCATAATACTACTTAAGTCTTTTCCGAGTTTTGCCATGGCTTCCTGATAGAAAGCTACTTCTTCCTCATTCGTTGGAAATTCCAGATAAACAGGCATCCTTGTTCTCCAGAATGGAAGTTTAGCGAGATGCTTAGGTAGAAACTCTGCCAGATTAACGGCCGATGATGGCATCAGTCCAATAGAGATATGCATTGACTCTTTTTGAGTTCGGGCGATATGCCACCAGCCTGAAGGTATATAGAGGAAGTCTCCTTCTTCCAAAGTTACTTTTATCTCAATTTCAGTTTTCTCTTTTTCATAATTCAAATCTTTTGGGATTGAACTTATAAGGGGTAAGGGATGGACCGTATTGGGTCTTATACTATAAGTTTTAGAACCCTTGGTTTGAATAATAAAAACTTCTTCTACGTCATAGTGCCAACCAAAGGCATTGTGGCCTTCTGGCGTGCAGTAAAGCTGAATATCTACAGGGGTGTGAAATGAAGCTTCAAAATCACGTGCCAAATCCATAAGATCTGGAGAGGATTTTTCTGCATATCTCAGAAGAAGTGTATGTCCTTGCTCATGGTGTTTTATTGCTTCAGTAAAACTTAAATCCACATAGTCTTTTATGACTCTTCCATCTTGAACGATTCTTAAAACAGATTTTTTTTCTTCAAAGATTTTTTCTATAGCTTTCCAATCAAGAAGGTGGAGGAGTTCATTTGCTCCATGAGGACGAGAGTAAGGAAGTTTTGTAAAATGTTTTGGCAGAAAAATATTCTTAGGGTCTTCGCCTAGTAATTGTGTAAGGAATTTCATCATGGAATGGTAACTCAAAAAGTTCAAAAAAAAAGGCCCACTAAAAAGTGGGCCTCGAATCTTTAATTTGTTGTTACAAATTATTCAGCATGATCAGCATGAGCATCGTCAGCTGGTGCTTCTTCAACAGCAGGAGCTTGATCAGCAGCTGGAGCTGTTTCTTCAATCGGTGCGCTCTCAACTGGAGCAGCAGTTTCTTCTTTTTTGTTACAAGCAACAGCAAGAACAACAAGAGCAGCAGCAATAACTAGATACTTTGACATAAATTCTCCTTTTTTATTCATTTCTGAAAGTAGTTATATAGATTTCTCAAATCTTTATGTCTTTGCTAATAAGTTATCTTTTCTCAATTTGTACTGCAAGGGCCCAGACATAATTATTTTAATCTCTTGCTAATCATTTCTTTATCAAAAGACTTGATGCGTTATGTTTGTAGCATTCTTTTCCTACAAAGAGTAAAGGCCATCTTGGAAGGATAGTAAGCTGCCTCATTAATAAAAATTGGATAAAGGACCTCTTTTGTCTTTAAGGTTACACTTTCTCCTTCAAAAGTTCTGAAGGGCACGTAGTCACCCTCAATTCTGGTAAAATCTTTGTCTTGAAACTCGGGATGGATATAAGCATTCATATTGCCTGCTTCATCCTGAGGATAAAATACATCTTCGATTTCTTCAAAAATTTCAAGCTGCCCAGCAGTTAAGCTTTGCAGATTGGCCAGACTTAAGAGGATCACTTCTAATAAATTTAAGGTCCCTTCTAGAGCTTCTGCTTTAATTAACCCATTAGAAACAGGCCCTACCTCAATCATCATTCCAAATTCTGATTGAGAGGCCAGGTACTTTTTGTTGGGATCGGGCGAAAGGATAATTCTCGTATCCTTTAACTGTTTGGAAAGAATGGAGGCCATTTGAAAATTAAGAGGCTGTGGATGGGAGATAATGATGGTATTTCCCATATTGGAAGTGGTGGTATGCAAATCCACTACAAAGCAGACCTCTTCATCAACCATCTTCTTATACGTATGGGCCAGTTGGTGCTCATAGGAGTTTGGGCGGTCTTCATGGAGGTATTGAAAGGCCCGATTAAGATCCTCGTCTTTGAACCGTTTATTAATTAAGAAAGCTTCTGGATTAGCATGCACGAAGTGAAGGTCTAGGGTAGGAAACTGCAAACGAAGCTTCTCGCCATATTTCTTAATAGCATAAACTCCGGTCCACTCATTGCCATGAGTTCCTCCAAATATGATTACTTTCTTTATTGGTGTCATTTTTTTTCTTCAATCCTTCTAATGAACTCATTGATGATATTGTTGTAGAGATCCATACCCGCGATTGCATCTTCAACATCAGAGTCAATATTAGGGTTATCGTTAATTTCGATCACATAGGCTTTCCCATCGCGCTCTTTTAGGTCCACGCCATAGAGGCTTTTTCCAACGAGGTGTGAAATTTTTAGTGCCGTTGATACAACGTGCTTAGGAACTTTAGAGATAGGAAAAGTCTCCGCCCGCCCAACTTTATCCTTCACATTTCCATGGTTATAAATTTGCCAATGACCTTTAGTCATATAGTACTTGCAGGCATAGATAGCACGGTCATTTAAGACGCCAATTCGCCAGTCGAAGTCGGTATAGAAGAATTCCTGGGCCAATAGCAGGGCCGTTTTCTTAAAAAGTTCTTCAGTAATTTGGGTCAATTCTTCCAAAGTTTTGACCTTGAAAACGCCTTTAGAAAAGGAGCCATCGGGTATTTTGATAATCATGGGAAGCCCAATCTCATCAATGGCCAGTTGAAGTTGGGCCGGATTATTACCAATCACCAACGTTTTTGGGGAATTGATATTATTCGTTTGCAGCAGGTTATGCATGTAGATCTTGTTGGTACAACGAAGAATCGACATGGAATCATCGATGACAACAAGCCCTTCAGACTCAGCTTTTTTGGCAAATCGATAGGTGTGATTATTTATGGCAGTTGTTTCTCTGATAAAAAGAGCATCAAATTCAGCAATTCGACCGATATCTTTCTTCTCAATGAGTTCAACTAAAACATCATTGTCTTTCCCCGCCTTGATAAAGTTATTTAAGGCCTTCTTATCACTTGGGGGCATTTCATCTTGTGGATTATAAAGAATGGCCAGATCATAGCGAAACTTCTTCTTTGTTTTTGGTTTTCGCCATATCTTTCCGGAATAATCATCAACCCCTGCCGCAAACTTATCCTCATCAGGACCGGTTAGAGTATTAATGCTTCCGGTTCTAATAGAAGTAATCTCCCATTTCTTATTGCATTCAAAATCAACGTGTAGAATAGGGGAAGGGAAAAAATCGAAAAGTTGCCGTGCCACATCCTGAAGTTGTTCTTTATCGGTTTTGCCAAAGTAAATAGATATTGAAACACCTGTGCTCTTATCCTGACCTTTAAAAGCCTTTTGTATTGCAATGTCTAAATCTTCTGTTTGAAGAGAGTAAAGAGAGGATTTGGACAAATCACTGATGGTCTTAATTGATGGAATGACCGAGTGACCCCGTGCCTCTGCTAGCAAAGAGCAATAATATCCATGGCTCAGATACTTGTAGTTTCTACAAAGGTTGATGATCTTGATTTTTTCTTTGTTACTAGAAGACTCATAGAGTTTTTCATCCCAATTAACCAGGTATTCCTCCGGGGTCATTAATTGTTGGGCGGGATAATAAGAGTTCCAGTCTTTTAATTTTTCAACGATGACGATTAGCTTGGCCACGTGCCTTCCCTGAAATGAGCAAACCATTTTAATGGTGCAGTTGTTATATCTTAAAGTACAATAGCAAAAGGTCACTCATCTTCAAAGGGGAGAGAGGTTGGGAAAAGTTAAATTTCAATCATCCTTACTAAAAATCAGAAAAGCCAGGGTCAACGATATCCCCCAATTATTGGAAGTTGAGAACCGCTGTTTTTCTTACGACCAGTTAAGTCGAAGGAATTTCCATTGGATGATTAAGAAGGCCCACTCTATTCTTAAGGTACTTGATTACGACGGTACGATTATTGGGTACGGATTGGTGCTGATAAATGATGGAACAAGTCTTGCTAGGCTTTATTCGATTTGTACCTTGAAGGAGTACCAAGGGCATGGGCTTGCTTCAAAACTGATAGGGATTCTGGAAAAGAAAGCCGCCGACGATGAAGATTGCGCTTATATGAGGCTTGAGGTTAAACAAAATAACCGTGGTGCAATTAAACTTTATGAGAAATTGGGTTATTCCATCTTTTCGACGAAAGAAGATTATTATGATGATGGCGGAACAGCTCTTTGCTTTGAGAAAAGGATTCGAACTCTTAAACGGACCTCTTACTTAAAAGTTCCTTACTATCAACAAGGTACGGATTTCACTTGTGGTCCGGCCAGTTTACTTATGGCCATGAAGGCCTTTAATAAAAAAACTGAGGCGAATCTTTCGGCCGAACTGCAGATCTGGAGGGAGGCCACTACCATCTTTATGACATCAGGCCATGGTGGTTGCGGTCCCCATGGCCTGGCCTTATCGGCCTGGAGACGGGGATATCGCTCGGAAGTTTACCTCTCTCATACTAAGCCTTTATTTGTTGATAGTGTGAGAAGTCCTGAGAAAAAAGAAATCATTTCCCTGGTTCATAAAGACTTTGAGAAAAAAACAACAGATTCTAAAATAAAAATTCATCGAAAAAGAATCACGATCCCTGAATTAAAAGAAATTTTAAATAATGGCGGGATCCCACTGGTATTGATTACAACTTATCATTTCGACCATAACCGATCACCTCATTGGGTTGTGGTAACAGCGCTGGATAATAGTTTTGTCTATATTCATGATCCCGACCAGGATTCTCCGGAAGAGTACAAGGGTGGTTTCAGTCGAATTCATATTCCCATCCCCCTTGATCAATTTCTTAAAATCTCACGCTGGGGAAGTGATAAAATCTCTGCAACCGTGGCCATCTACGCAGATAAATAGGATTAATTCTATTTAATACTTACAATATTTAGGTTTTCTTATTAAGATAACTTTATGCGTTTAGAGATCATGATCGGCAATAGCGATACGCTTATCCACCCTATTAAGGGTAATCGTGTTCTTATCGGTTCTTCTGAAACCTGCGACATTATTTTGCCTGCAAAAAATATAAGTAGAAAGCACCTCATCGTTGTAGCTGAAAACGACCATTTTTATGTTATTGATCAGGGGAGTACTAACGGCTCTTACATAAATGAAGAGCGACTGATTCCAGGAAGAAGAGTTGAATTCACTTCTTTTTTTCCTGTTCGTTTAGGTGACGATGTATTGATTTCACTTTTAAGTGATGATGAGCCGGGTGGAGAGGACCAAGAATCGACACTCTTAAGCCCATCACAGCCGAAGGACGGTGGACTTCTAAAGACTGACCATGATTCAACATCAGTCATATCTCTAAAACAGCTCAAAGAAGTTAAAACCGATCATCTCATTAAGAAACGGGAAGAAAGAAGAAAACAAGTACGAAAAAAAAGAACAGTACCTCCTCCTCCACCAAAGAAAAAAATTAAAATAGATTTCATTAAAGTCGGTGCACTCCTTCTGCTTGTGTCGGCCGTCTATTATCAGTTTTTTATGAATAAAGAGACTGAAAGTATTCCTGTAGTGCCTCAGGTAACGAAAGTAGAACCCCCAAAACCCAAAACACCAGAAGAAGAATTTTTTCTAGTTAGTAATGATGACCTGATCCCTCGAGAACAACTTGTCGGTATGACAAGTAAAATGAAATGTGTCACGGATGTTGAGCAATATTTTTGTCAGACCTTTACCAGCAATTTAGGAGAACCATTCGGGGCTTACCAGGTTGGGACAATGATCTACATTTTGTTGGATACTGCTCCCCACATTGAAGCAACTTCTAAGATGGTCACTTTCCCGGATCCTGCGATAGAAACTAATCCTGAAAGATTCAACACTCTTGACCAACATGCCAAACATGTTGTTGCCCTCAATTTTTTAATAAACGTTATTCCCCAAGACTTAAGAACTGATTTAGTTCCTGGTTTACGGCTTACATTTTCATTCTATAGAATAAAAGATAATGGTCCTGAGTTATATTTTTCTTTGGCCGTGACTCCGGAAGCCATTCAAGAACTCAGGAAAAAGATACATCCTGAGTTCTTCCAAGAGATTCGCACTCCAGGTAACTATATTTCATCCATGGCCGCTAAATACTATCGGCTCTACTAAAGCGTTTTTAGAAATTCTATTAACTCTAGTTTTTGTTTCATCGAATAAACTTCTTTCCCGTTTTTTAGGAAAATACCTTCATCATGACCTTTATTAGATAGACCATCTTTTTTGGAATCATAGAGGAATTCTTTATCTTTCTTCCAAGCAGTTGGTGCCTTATCTATTTCGGGATAACCAACACAGTTTTGATCAAAATCCGTTTTTTTATCCTTGGCCGGACCTGCAACATAGGTAACGGGTCTCTTGGTACCACTGGTTAATACCGCACAAAGATTAGGTGCTGAATTGTTGTGAAAATAAGGCCAGCGTGCCCAGATCCCATCTAGGGGAGGCGGTACATAACCTTTTTGAGGTTCAACAACTGCACCGATTGATTTGGAAATAGCAAGTCGGTTTAAATCACTTGCAAACTCTCTCATACCTAAATAACGACCTGGATCTGTTCCTACATCTCGTATTGGAGTCTTTTTATGGTACTTAACACTGTCATTCTGAATCAGTTCAGCCTTGGAGAGCACATAAGCATCAGATCTAGACCAGCCTTTTTCATAAACCCCATGGCATTTTTGGCAAGAAGTTACAAAATGCTTCTCTCCTCTCTGGGCCTTTTCTAAATCGATTGAATCTACTCCGAAAAATTTCTCATAGCGTGGTGGTTTGGTGGCAAAAACAGCGGCAGTCAAGGCATTGATGGTGTCACCATTTTCATGCATCCACTTTTCTAATTCGACGAGATCTGTTCCTCGACCTATTTCGTTCCATAGAAAATTTGTGTGAACTGGATTCCCTGAAACGATAGAGCCATCAGAGAGCCAGCGGTTCTTGTACTTTAGATTCCACCAAACAGCAGGTTTACTGTCAGCAACCATCTTCTCTAATTTATTTCTTCTAGGGAATCGGTGGGAGAAGGGTGTTCTGGTGGCGTAAGCATCATCTTTTCGCTTAGCAAGTGAAAGAGCAACTTGGGCCAGAGATGTATCTAGTCCAACTGTGACAGGTTTTTTTGTTCCCACATACTTCAACTGTTTTTTTGCTTTTACCAGCATTAGACGTTCTTCTTCAGTTGTTTTCAGAACATCTTTAAAAACGAAGCTATTCACATAGGGAGCAAGAGCGGCCCCTTGAGTAAAAAACTCATTGGCCCTTGGAAATCTGTTGGTAAGACCAATTATTTTAACTCCAAACAATTCAGATGTGTGGCATGCAGCGCACCCAAAAGTGATACCTGTTCCCAGTTCTGTTTCCCAAAGTGTCGTTCCCATCGGAAGGGATTTTTCTTCAGCTGTTAAGGGAGGAAAGGGATTGGGAGTCTCTTGTTGAGCGTGAAGAGGGAAATCATGAAGACCCATCCATTTTAAAACGTCATCCATACTTTTATAGGGTGAAACTACCTTAGCTAGCTCGTAGAGGATGATTCTTACCGGATCTGTGGGTTTCGTTTCAAAAAAATTTTTGAGAGGCCAGTAAGGAATCACAAGTTCTGAAACTGTCACTGGATAAAATAAAGCGGCCTTGGTTCCTTCCGTAATCGTCTTATGAAATTCCTCTGGCGGTAATTGGTAGAGGTTTTCACGAGGAGAGTGAATTTCTACTCCTTTGCTCCAATCCGCATTTGAAAGGGCAATCGAAGGGCATAAAGCTGTAAATAAAATCAGTTTAAAAAAAGGGTTTTTCATTAAACAATCATTTCAAAAATGAAGCAGGATGGTCAACTGTTCTGATCTAACTTCCTGATTGGGATAAGGTGTTACAAAAAAACTATTTTGGTTTGTTGACTAGGATCAACGATTTCATGAATGATGGGTCTCGAAATCATAAGCCATGATTTCACCTCCCAGATCTAATAGGCCATCGTCTTGACCACGATGGCCTTTTTTTAAGAAGCCTGTTTTTGTACTAACTTTTTAATCTTTTGAAATTCTGCTTCGACTTTGGCTTCCACCAGAGGAAATTGATAGTAACCATTGGCGCCTGATGGCGTTTTAGCGTGTATTTGGGCCTTTTGTGGAGAAATGGCCGTCGCCATAATTAAGGTTTTAATAATTGGGAATTTACTCTTAATTTGGGCCGTTAACTGATTTACCGCTTTGGGATTAACATCGTAATTAAAGACCACAATCTGGAAGCGTTTATCCGCTAAAAACTTGTTTAATTCTGGAAGTGTTTTTGCAACATGATATTCATGACCCTTAGGAAACTGGTCCAATGCCTTCTGAAAAAAATCCGATTGAAAATCAAAAAGGATGACTGTCAGAGGAGCTTTTTCCTCTTTTGCTCGTGCATCGAGAAATTTCTCAGCAAAATTTTCAGGATCTTCGCTTAGTGACGGCTCAGACGCAGGAATGGATAGCGGATCCTGGCCTACGTTAAATTCCAGTTCACTTTCAATGTTTGCCAGTTCTTCTTCTTGCTTTAATTTTTGCTTTTTCAGAGCATTCAGATCTAAAACAACCGTTGGTTTGTCGTCATCATCTGTAGACATACTCGGCTCCCTTCGACAATTACCGTACATTATTACTGGATTTTGAAGGCTTATCGGCAATTTAGGGAAGGAGCTTTACCTTAATAAACCTGAATTTAATTATGCTTTTCTTAATTAAAGACTTGTTTCGTCCTCTCCGAAAAGAATAGGACGGAGAAAAAATGGCGTTACATGATTTGGACCTAGAATTTGAAGATGAGGAAGATTTAAAGAAAAAGAAAAGCGATGCTGTTCAGGTAGATGTCGATCTCGTTTTTCAATCTGAAGCACCTCAAAATCGTCCTCAAAGGCCTCCTCAGGGTGGCCAGGGGAACGTTCATCCTCTTCCGGAAAGACCTGCGCCACGACCTGTTCGACCTCAGCCAGCGAGTCAGGGAGGAGAACACACTGCAACCGCACTTAAAGTGCCAGCAAAGGAAGTTACGAAATCTCAAAAAGATTTATTGGAACACGTGCGTAAGGTCGAATTTGAAGCTGAAGTCAAAGTAAGAGTTGCTGATTTTAAGGCCGAAATCCTGGGAGATATCCTTGGAGATATGAAATTCATGGAGCATCAAATAGGGCAATTGCTTGCCCGTATCAACAATAAACACCCCGAATCGAAGCAAGAAGTCCTAATGATCAAAAAGATACTTGCCGACTTCACTGCTAAAAAACGAAAATAGTTCATCTAACCAAGGATGAACATATGCGCGCACTTCTGTTATTAATCGCTTTTTTAAGTTCCTCTGCTCAAGCTGGTTTCGAAAAAATCTCTGTAAAAAATTTGAATCTGAATTATCAGGATTCCTATGGAGAAGGAACACTTGAAAAAGTGGGACTTGGATATTCCTTGAAACAGGTTCAAGTTCCTTATCGGATTAGCATCGAAAAAACGGAAAGTGCTTTTGAAGTTACTTCTGAATTTTTAGATTTCTCGTGGATTAAACCTTATAAGATCTTCTTCAACGCAGAAAAGTTTAATGCTAAGAACACAGACTTCTCTATTGGTGGAAGCCTTCATTCACTGGAAAGTGAGGCGCTTTCAATTATGCCGAAGGAAAGAGGTCTTTATCAGGCCCATAAAGTAAATGTTAAATGTGAAGGACAAGGCACCGGCATTTTAAAAGAAAGAGTTCTGGAAGATTGTCGTCAAAAATTGGATGCCTCGGTAAAACGCATAGAGGTACCAGCGGATTTTATTTTATATCGTATTTTATATTCTCTCCCAGAAATTCAAGGAGAACTTGAATTTCCCGGTGATAATCTCATTTTTACTTCCCGGAACGGACAGTTTAATCTACAGCTTTACATTAAGTACTACGTCTATGCTGGTCTAAGGGCCAATGGTCGTTTTCACTATGAGAATGACTTTCAAACGATTGCCATCAACGTTAATCAAATTAAATTCGGCATTTTTAATGTCACGAATTTTGTTATGAGAAGACTCCAAGCTGTTAATAGAAGCCCAGACATTAAAATTGATCCACCATGGATTCGCATCAATATCGGAACTCCGAATGAAAATTGAAAGTATTGACCTTTTAGGAATTGAAACGCTAACTGTTACAGGCAATGCTTCTGATGTAGGAATCATTATGCTCCATGGTTATGGGGCCAATATGCAGGATCTTTTCCCTTTATGGGAACTCTGGCATGCAGAAAAATTTAATTGGTATTTCCCAAATGGAGTTCTGCCCCTGAATATGGGCTACTATGAAGGACGCTCATGGTTTTCAATCGACGTACAGGAACTGGAAAGGGCCATGCGGGAAGGAAGACCAAGAAATATGAGAGGAACTCTCCCTCTTGAATTTGACTCAACGCTGGCCCGTCTGACTCCCTATATCGCTGAGATTTCCAAAAAGCATAAAACAATCATAGTAGGTGGATTTTCTCAAGGGGCCATGTGCGCTTCTCACCTTGCCATGAATTCAACTCTCAATATTGATGGCCTGATTTTATTGTCAGGGGCCTTAATCGCTGAGACCCGTTGTCCCGCCCAGGTAAAAGGAATTCCTTTTTACCAGTCCCATGGAGTCAAGGATCCGGTTCTGGATTTTCAAGCGGGCAAAGAACTTGAAGAAAAACTTCTTTCATTGAATTTCAGCGGAAAGCTCCATCCATTTCAGGGCGGGCATGAAATCCCTACCGGAGTGATCCATGAAGTAAGGGAGTTCCTTGGCCAGTTCGCTTAATGGCGAAGGAGTAGCTCGACTGAATCTTTTGTAGAACGAGAAAAACTTTCTTGAATCAGATAAAATGATTTGTTGAAATTCATTCCCCGAACACCAATATTTGATCCACTGTAGCCACCAAAGATGTCCCGTAATTTCCCTACTGAAGTAATCGTTTGAGGATCTTCATATAGGTATCGGTAGTCATTTGCAGACGTGATGAATTCATAAGTCAAAGTCAGCATGAGAGCAGCGGAGTAGGCGTATTGAACTGGAACTCGCTCTTTGGCCAAAGACATTGAGAGAAAGAGCGGAACATAAAAGTGATAAATATTTCGGTTGAGATGCTCATAAATTTCAGGGGGATAAAAAAGCTTCCGATAATTTGATTCCGAAATGTCCAGAATCAAATTAATCGTATCAATCACCCGACTGACCATTTCTTTATTATCGTGATAGAGAGCATTCCCTCTGACTTGGGCCCGCTCAAGGTAGGCCAGGTGAAGCTTCTTGGCGGAAGTGTCCTGAAAAAGCGTCGCCATGACCATAGAGGCCATATAGGTGGACTTAAAATGCTTGAGGGTCAGATCCCAGATATTAAGTTCTGAAATTTCGCCTGTTAGATAGAGATAAAGCTGTTCATTTAAATCTCTTAGATAAACTTGAGTCTTAGAGGTATTTAAAAGAGTGATGAAGTTCTTCTTGAAGGCAACAAAGACAAAAGAGCCTGGTGTCCATTTTGAGTTTTTGTTGGAAGTTATCCGTCTTTCATCGACCACCATGTCATAATCCAATAACTGGATCATTTTTTTTACAGCGCTTTTGCAGGGTGTTCTGTCCCAGTAGCCCATATAGCGGTTGCAGCGATTGTTAATGAGAGTACCAAGACCCCAATCCCGCAAACCTTCTTGAGAAATGATGAAATTCAAAAGACCATTTGAACGGCGCTCTGCAGTAGTTTCTGTGAAGGCCTGGGCCGTACCAACAAAAAGCATGAGAGTTAGTGCAAGCATAATTTTCATGAATCTATAAGTGCTTTAATGAAGTTCGATGGTCAACTAAAATACACATTGTGCAGAGCGGTCCTTAAAACTCAACTCTTGAAGTTTCTTGGATTTAGCATTCACACACTTAGAGCTTTGGCCTATAATATGGGCATTCATTAACCCCCTTCATGAGCAAGTGACATGACTATTTCTCAAGATTTCACCTATACCTCTGCTTCAGATAATACTTTTATTGATGGACTTTATAGTGACTTTAAGAAGAACCCGGATTCTGTTGATCCTTCATGGAAGCAGTTCTTCCTGGGTGTTGAATTTGCTTTAGCGCGACCTGAAACTTCTGAATCAGGAGAGGGAGCAGTTGGAAACCTGGCAAAAGAATTTAAAGTTTATCGTTTAATCGACGCTTATCGTTCACGCGGTCACCTCGTTTCTACAACCAATCCTATTCGAGAGAGAATGAATCGTTTTCCTCATCTTGATCTTCAGGACCATGGTTTAACGAATGCTGACTTAGAAGAAACATTTGTTATCGGTGAAACGCTTGGTTTAAAAAACGCCAAGCTTAAAGACATCATTGCCCATTTAAAAACTATTTACTGCGGCAACATGGGCTTTGAGTTTATGGACAGTAATGATGTTGAAATCAGAGATTGGTTTCAAAACAAAGTAGAGAATAATTCTGACCAACGGAAGTTTTCCATCGATAAGAAGAAAAGAATCCTTACAAAACTCAATGAAGCTGTGGCCTTCGAAAATTTCCTTCACACTAAATACGTAGGACAAAAAAGATTCTCACTGGAAGGCGGAGAGAACACTATTCCGGCATTAGACGCCATTATTAACTCTTCTGCTGATTTCGGAGTTGAGGAAGTTGTTATCGGTATGGCCCATCGCGGGCGCTTGAATGTTCTTGCGAACGTCATGGGTAAAACTTACGAATACATCTTTAATGAATTTGAGGGACAGGCCGTTCCTGATTTAACTATGGGAGACGGCGATGTGAAGTATCACATGGGTTTTTCCTCTCAAGTGACCACTCATAACGGTAAAAAAGTTTACTTAAAACTCATGCCCAATCCTTCCCATCTGGAAGCTGTTAATGCTGTCGTTTTAGGTTTCTCCCGCGCTCAAGGTGACTCTTTATACGATGAGAATCCGGATAAGATTCTTCCTATCATTATCCATGGGGACGCGGCCCTTGCCGGTCAGGGTATCTGCTATGAAACTCTTCAGATGTCGGCTCTTAAAGGCTACAATGTTGGTGGTTCCATTCATTTCGTGATCAATAACCAGATTGGCTTTACGACTGATTTTGATGATGCCCGTTCTTCTATTTATTCAACTTCACTCGCTCGGGTTCTTGAGACTCCAACTATTCATGTCAACGGTGATGATGCTGAATCAGTTGTGTATGCAGTTGAACTTGCCAGCGAATTCCGGGCCAGGTTCCATAAAGATATTTTTATCGATATGGTTTGCTATCGTAAGCACGGACATAATGAATCTGATGAGCCTCGTTTCACTCAGCCAAAATTTTATAGCTTAATTTCCAAGCATGATAATCCACGTGAAGTTTATAAAGAAAAACTGATCGATGGAAAACAGATCGAAGCCCAGTTGGCCGTTCAAATGGAAGAGCAATTTAAGAATCTTCTTCAGGACCGCTTCAACCTGGTAAAACAAAAGCCGCTTCCTTATCTTTATCAGAAACCAGAAGAGGAATGGCAGGCCTTCAGACGATCAAATCCAAAAGATTTCGATTATTCTCCAAAAACGAATGTGACTAAAGAATCACTCCATACAACTCTTGAAGCTTTAACCAGCTATCCGGATGATTTTAAGCCTATCCAGAAAGTTAAAAAACTTCTGGAAGAAAGACAGCGCCGTTGGGAAGAAGATAAAATTGACTGGGCTTTGGGCGAACTTTTAAGTTACGGATCTCTTCTTCAGGAAGGGGTGAGTGTTCGTATGTCCGGTCAGGATTGTATTCGCGGAACATTCTCTCATCGTCATGCCGGAGTGGTAGACGAGGGGAATAATACCCGTCATGTGTTCCTTCAGAAGATCTCCTCTAAAGGGAGTAAGTTTAAAATCTACAACTCTCTTTTATCTGAATATGCCGTACTTGGTTTTGAATACGGCTACTCCTTAGGTAATCCGAAATCTCTTAATATCTGGGAAGCTCAGTTTGGGGATTTTGCCAATGGTGCTCAAACCATTATTGATCAGTTTATTGCCAGCGGAGAATCCAAGTGGCAGCGTCAGTCAGGCGTTGTGCTGCTTCTTCCTCATGGTTATGAAGGTCAGGGCCCTGAACACTCAAATGCCCGTCCGGAAAGATTTCTTCAATTGGCTGCAGAATGGAATATGGTTGTTGCTAACTTAACTACTCCTGCCAACATTTTCCATGCTCTTCGCCGTCAAATGAAATGGGATTTCAGAAAGCCATTAGTTATATTCTCTCCGAAGTCCCTTCTTCGTCACCCGGAGTGTGTTTCTTCCATTAAAGATCTTACAGAAGGATCATTTGAAGAAATCATCGATGATGCTTCCGTTAAGGCCAAAGACGTAAAACGTCTCATTATGTGTACTGGAAAGATTTATTACGAGCTTAAGGCACGTCAGGTAAAAGATAAGCGTAAGGATGTGGCCATTGTTCGTCTTGAGCAACTTTATCCAATGCCTGAAGAGCAAAGCTGGAAACTTCTTGAGAAGTATAAATCCGCTGAAAAAGTTTGGGTTCAGGAAGAACCAAAAAATATGGGGGCCTTTACATTCCTGAGACGTTACTCACAATTTGATGATTTCAAATTTATTGCCCGCAAATCTTCTTCGTCACCTGCTACCGGTTACGCCAATGTCCATGCTCAGGAACAGGGGAGAATTATTGATGTGGCCTTTTCAGAAAGAATTGAATCAGTTTAATTAAAAAGGATAAGTTATGATTGATGTAAAAGTTCCGGCAGTGGGAGAGTCAATATCCGAAGTGACCATCGGCACCTGGCTGAAAAAAGACGGCGACATGGTTAAGATCGATGAGACCATCTGTTCTATCGAGTCTGACAAAGCAACTTTAGATATCTCTGCTCCTCAAGCTGGTAAATTAAAAATCATTGCGGCCGAAGGTGATACCGTGGCCATTGGTGCCAAGATTGCTGAAGTTGATGAAACGGCTTCCGCTTCTGAAGCTGCTCCTGCGAAACCTGAAGCTCCTAAGGGCCAGGCCCCTGCGGAAACAGCACCAGCACCTTCTGCTCCTTCCCAAAACACATCTGATAAAAACTACCCTTCACCGGCCGCGGCCAAAATCCTTGCTGAAAAAGGCATTGATTCCTCCTCTGTCGCTGGCAGCGGACGGGAAGGGAGAATTACCAAAGCTGACGCTTTAAGTGCTGAAGCTCCAAAAACTCAAGCTTCTGACATGAAGTCCTTGGCCCATGAAACCATGTCCTCTTCATTCTCTCGCGAAACTCGTAGAGAAAAGATGACGGGTCTAAGAAAAACCATCGCTACTCGTTTAGTGACTGCTAAAAATACAACGGCCATGCTTACGACTTTTAATGAAGTCGATATGAGTGCTGTGATGGATCTTAGAAAAAAATACAAAGAAGCCTTTAAAGATAAGCATGGTGTTGGTCTGGGCTTCATGAGCTTTTTCACAAAAGCTTCATGTGCCGCTCTTAAACAATTTCCTGCCGTTAATGGAATGATTGATGGTAACGAACTTGTTTACCATAACTACGCTGATATTGGCGTGGCCGTTTCCACTCCAAGAGGACTGGTGGTTCCAGTAATCAGAAATGCTGAATCGATGGGCATGGCCTCTATTGAATCTAAAATTATTGAACTTGCGACTCGTGCTCGTGAAGGGAAAATCACGATCGATGAAATGCAAAACGGAACATTCACCATCACTAATGGTGGTATCTTCGGATCGATGCTTTCAACTCCGATTATTAATGCTCCTCAATCTGCCATTTTGGGTCTCCACAATATTGTCGAGCGTCCAGTGGCGGTTAACGGTCAGGTGGTCATTCGCCCGATTATGTATCTAGCTCTTTCTTATGATCACAGAATAATTGATGGACGTGAGTCTGTGTCTTTCCTTAAAGCAGTTAAGGAAATGATCGAAGATCCATCGCGCCTGTTACTTGATATTTAAAGGTTAATTATATGGAACAGTTTGATTTAGTAGTAATTGGTTCTGGTCCAGGGGGCTATATCGCCGCCATCCGTGCGGCCCAGTTAAAACAGAAAGTGGCGATCATTGAAAAATACAATGTCTTAGGCGGAACATGCCTGAATGTTGGGTGTATCCCATCTAAGGCCTGGCTCGATTCTTCTGAGCGCTACCACGAAACCATGCACTCTCATGCTCTTCACGGAATAGAAGTAGGCAATGTAAAATTAGACGTTAAAAAGATGTCTGATAGAGTCGCGAAGGTGGTTGAAGGCATTACCGGCGGTGTGGCCTTTCTCATGAAGAAAAACAAAATTACTGTTTTTTATGGCCACGGTTCTTTTAAAGATAAAAACACTATTATCATTAAGGGTGAAAAAGGGAATCAGGAGATTTCCGCGAAAAACGTTATCATCGCCACCGGATCGAAACCTTCAAGTCTTCCTGGGGTCACGATTGATAAAGAAAGAATCATCACTTCTACTGAAGCGCTAAAACTTCAGAATGCTCCAAAGCATATGATTGTTATTGGAGGCGGAGTTATTGGCCTTGAACTTGGTTCAGTCTACAGACGCCTGGGTTCTGAAGTAACAGTGGTTGAATATGCCGATTCTTGTATCGCTACAATGGATCTTGATCTTGGAAAAGAGCTTCAAAAAGTTCTTAAAAAAGATGGCATGAACTTCTACTTAGGTCATGGAGTGACTTCTGTTACCCGTAAAGGCAATGAAGTGGTTGTGAAGGCAAAAAATAAAACGAGCAATGAAGAGATTGAATTAAAAGGGGACTACTGCTTAGTGGCCGTTGGTCGTCGCCCTTATACAGAAGGTTTAGGTCTAGAGAATATCGGTCTTAAACTTGATGAGCGAGGGCGCATTTCAGTTAATGATCATCTTCAAACTTCTCATTCTCACATCTATGCCATTGGGGATGTTGTAAGAGGAGCAATGCTTGCTCACAAGGCCGAAGAAGAAGGTGTTTGTGTGGCCGAATTCATTTCAGGTCAGAAGCCTCACATTAATTACAATCTTATTCCTGGTGTTGTTTATACCTGGCCGGAAGTTTCCGGTGTTGGTTTCACTGAACAGGAATTAAAACAGAAAGGTGTTGAGTACAAAGTGGGTAAATTTCCATTCCTGGCACTCGGAAGAGCTGTGGCCTCGAATGAAAAGAATGGCTTTGTCAAAGTTATCGCCGACAAGAAAACTGATGAGATACTGGGAGTTCATATGATCGGTCCCCGGACTGCTGATATGATTGGAGAAGCGGTAGTTGCTATGGAATTCCGTGCCAGCGCGGAAGACATAGGACGCATTTCCCATGCTCACCCGACTTACTCTGAAGGTTTTAAAGAGGCCTGTCTTGCAGCAACTGAGAATCGTGCTCTGAATATGTAATGAAAATAACGGGGCGGTCGCTCAGGCCGCCTCTAATAACTGATCCTGCTTCTTTTCTTCGATCCACTTTTTGATTTTTTCAGCATCGTCTACGAAATAGAAAGTGTGCTTTTGGTCCTGGCCAGTCATAACCATTGTGGAAAAGTTCTCACCTGGGTCTTTTATTTCAACTGACCAAATATCTTCATAAGAAATGAGTTTATGGCTTCCCAGAAAAGAAATGGAAACTCCATCAGCTTGGAATTCTACCTTGTGTTTTAAATCATAAATAATAAAGGCCCCGACCATGAAGGCGAGGAAGCCTCCCAGAACAGTTAGGCCCAAAGTAGAGAATTCATCCGGCGCCATCTGATAGATCACGTAGCACTGGATGGCATAACAGAGAACAATAAAGGGGACCACTCGTACCATATGGTCTAAGTGTTTTTCGCGAGTCATAAAAAAGCTTTTTGATTTTTCCATCACCAAGCTTTTCGGTTTTCTGAGAAAACAGTTTAACTAGGAGAGTTTTAGTTTTTTGGCGGCAATTAAGGTGGCAACCCCTGCTGGATTATCGATATGATACAAGCGGTAAACACCATTGTTCCTGCCTGTAATAGTCAGGTTTCCGAAGTCGTGGTTATTCTGCTTTATTTTCACGGAAGCAATCTCTGTATAGAGAATCTCTTCCTTGATCCCTAAGAGATCAAAGCTGATCTCTATATAGTTATTATGGCAGATAATTTTGTGGTGCTGGTCATAGGAGTGGTAGCACAAGATGATCAGCGCCAGACCTATTCCTAGAACAAGAGTAAGATCATTCGTTAAATGGGTAGGAGCAAAGTGCTTATAGAGCCAAATCTGGGCAATATAGAGAAGGACTAGAAGGGGTGTTAACTTCGTCATATAACGAAGGTGAAAATGGCGAGTGATAGGCATAAAAACTTCCTGTTTTACATGTTGCGCCATCATCTCTGATGCTCACTTCACCGGCAAGAGGGAAAAAATAAATTTTTGCCAGAGTTCTATAGTCACAAATGCCTATAAGAGTTAGAATAGCTCAAATATTTTCTAAAGGGAGTAATCCATGTCTAGCAAGAGAATCGATTCTTTTAAAACCCGCCAGACTCTCAAAGTCGGCAACAAATCTTACGACTATTTTTCTTTGAAGGCTGCCCAAGCGGCAGGTGTAGGAGATATTGATAATCTTCCTTATTCACTAAAAGTTTTAATGGAGAACCTTCTTCGTAACGAAGATAACTTCACAGTTTTTGGTGATGATATTAAGGCCATGGGTGAATGGACTAAGAATAAAAGATCTACTCGCGAAATCAATTATTATCCTGCTCGTGTTTTAATGCAGGATTTTACAGGTGTTCCAGCTGTAGTGGATCTGGCCGCCATGAGAGACGCCATTAAAGCAGTAGGTGGTAATCCACAAAAAATTAATCCTCTGGTTCCGGTTGATCTGGTTATTGATCATTCGGTCATTGTTGATTATGCAGCTTTCCCTGAAGCTTTCGAAAAAAACATGGAGCTTGAGTATGAAAGAAACGGTGAGCGCTATAAATTTCTAAAATGGGGACAGAAAGCATTTAAAAACTTTCGTGTTGTTCCTCCTGGAACTGGTATCTGTCACCAGGTTAACCTTGAGTATCTTGCTAAAACGGTTTGGACGAAAGAAGAAGACGGTAAAACCATCGCTTATTGTGATACCTGTGTTGGAACAGATTCCCACACGACGATGGTTAACGGTCTGTCTGTTCTTGGCTGGGGTGTAGGTGGTATTGAAGCTGAAGCCGCTATGCTTGGGCAGGCAGTAACAATGCTTATTCCTGAAGTTGTCGGTATGAAACTTCACGGTAAACTTAAAGAAGGTGTTACTGCGACTGATTTAGTTTTAACTGTTACTAATCTTCTTCGTAAGAAAGGTGTAGTTGATAAATTCGTAGAGTTCTACGGTCCAGGCCTGAAAGATCTCTCTCTCGCCGATCGTGCAACGATTTCAAACATGGCCCCTGAATATGGTGCTACTTGTGGATTCTTCCCGGTAGATGAAAAAACAATTGAATATCTTCGTTTCACTGGTCGTGACGAAGATAGCGTTCAGTTAGTTGAAGCTTATGCTAAAGAACAAGGTTTCTGGAGAGATGATTCTAAGGATCCAATCTTCACTGATACTCTTGAACTTGATATTAGCACTGTTGAGCCGTCTCTGGCCGGACCTAAACGTCCTCAAGACCGTGTTGCTTTATCGCAACTTGCTGAAGGCTTTATGAAAGATCTGGTTTCTGAAACAGGTTTCAAAGTAAAAGCTGACGACGCTAATAAATCACAAAAAGTAGATGGGCATGATTTCGAACTTTCTAACGGCGACGTGATGATTGCGGCGATTACTTCTTGTACCAATACTTCTAACCCTTCTGTCCTTATGGCCGCAGGTCTGGTTGCTAAAAAAGCGAATGCTCTCGGACTTACAATTAAGCCATGGGTGAAAACTTCACTTGCTCCAGGCTCTAAAGTTGTAACTGACTATTTAGAAGCTGCGGGTCTTCAATCGGAACTTAATAAACTTGGCTTTAATCTTGTCGGATATGGTTGTACGACTTGTATTGGTAATTCTGGTCCACTTAAGCCAGAGTTCTCAAAAGCAATTAAAGACGGAAATCTTGCTGTCGCTGCAGTCCTTTCTGGTAACAGAAACTTCGAAGGACGTGTTTCACCTGATACCAAAGCTAACTACCTCGCTTCACCTCCACTTGTTGTGGCCTACGCGATTGCCGGTAACGTAAAAGTTGACCTTGCTAAGGATCCAATCGGTAAAGATCAAAAAGGCAATAATGTCTTTTTGAAAGACATTTGGCCTACTTCTTCAGAAATTCAATCTGAAATAGCTAAGTCCCTTACTCCTGAAATGTTCAAGTCACGTTACTCGGATGTCTTTAAAGGCGATTTATTCTGGCAAAAAGTTGAGCTGACTGAAGGTGAAACATACGCTTGGGATGCTAATTCAACTTATATTAAGAACCCTCCTTATTTCCAGGGCATGACTAAAGATCCAGCTCCGGTAGCAGACATTGCTTCTGCTAATATTCTGGGTTTATTTGGTGATTCAATTACGACCGATCACATTTCTCCTGCTGGTTCTTTCAAGGCCGATACTCCTGCCGGTTCATACCTTGTTTCACGGGGAGTGAAGCCTCAGGATTTCAACTCTTACGGTTCTCGTCGTGGTCATGATGATGTGATGACTCGTGGAACTTTTGCCAATATCCGTCTTAAAAACGAGATGGTGAAATCCGGTAAAGAGGGTGGATATACTACTTACGTTCCTACTGGAGAAGAAACAACTATCTATGATGCTTCAATGAAGTATCAGTCAGAGAATAAGCCTCTCGTGGTTGTTGCTGGTAAAGAATATGGTACTGGTTCTTCTCGTGACTGGGCCGCAAAAGGGACTCGTCTTCTTGGTATTAAAGCTGTTATCACTGAGAGCTTTGAGCGTATTCACCGTTCTAATTTAATTGGGATGGGAGTTATTCCTCTTCAATTCACTGGTGGAGCAACTCGTATGAGCCTGGGCCTTGATGGTTCAGAGGAAATTACGGTTCACGGAATTGCTGATATGAAGCCGAAGGCCCAGCTTAACGCTGAAATTAAACGTAAAAATGGAGAAGTCACAAAAGTTGTTCTTCATTCTCGTATTGATACAGCAAATGAGCTTGAGTACTTTAAGAACTCCGGTATTCTTCACTACGTTTTAAGAAATCTTAATAAGTAATTATTTAAGGGGCCCCTAAGTCAAAGGGGCCCCTTCTCTGTACATTCCCTTTTGCTTCCTTTTACAATAGAAGGATGAATAAACTACAAAACAAGTCGGCCCTTATCACTGGTGCTTCTTCCGGAATCGGTAAGGCCATGGCCTTATCACTGGCCTCCCGTGGATGTAATCTCTATCTACTCGCTCGTCGCGAGGGGATGCTTAAGCTTACTGAAAAAGAAATTTTAGATCTTTATCCCACAACAAAAATTCATCTGATTGTCTCTGATGTTCTGGATCCCGCTCTTCCATCAAAGCTTGCCGCTCTGACAGGGGAGAAAGTGGATATCCTGATTAATAATGCAGGTCTGGCCCTTGGTAAAGACCGGGTAGAGGAGAGTTCACTTCAGGACTGGGACGCCATGATCGGAACGAACATCACGGCCAATTTCAGGCTGGTTCATTTAGTTCTTCCCTGGATGCTCAAGTCCGGTGAAGGGGATATTATCAATCTTTGTTCAGTTGCTGGACACTATACCTATTCTGGTGGTGCTGTTTACTGCGCCACTAAGCATGCGGTTAAGGCCTTTACTCGTGTCCTAAGAGAAGAGACCTGTGGGAAAAATATCAGAGTAATGCAGATCTCTCCCGGCATGGTTGATACGGAGTTTAGTAAAGTTCGTTTTAAAGGGGACGAGTCATCGGCAGATGCCGTCTATTCTCATATGACGCCATTACATGGTGAAGATATCGCCCGCATGATGACATTTATGTTGGAGCAGCCTCGCCACGTGGTGATTGATGAAATTATCACCATGCCGACTGACCAGGGATCTCCAACCACAGTTTCAAGGAAAAGTGTTTGAAGACTCTTGAAGCTTTGATCGTTAATTCTAAGGCGATTAAACGTCAGCAGGTTAGATTTGATGAGGTGAGTGGACTTATTTCTGAAGTTGGGGATTTTAAAATTTCCCGAGCTGAACTTGATTATTACTTTGATGATGATTGTCTTTTATTCTCTGGCATGGGAGACGTTCATATTCATGCTCGGGAAGATGTCTCGGGGAAAAATAATTATAAAGAAGACTTTCTTTCTGCTCGAGAAGCACTTCATAACGGAGGCCTCTGTCACGCCGGTGATATGCCCAATAATCCTATTCCGCCAGTCGATGATCATTCTTATGAGGAAAAGCTTAACTTAGCATTAAAGGCCCAGGGGGAGCTCTGGACTTATGCTGGCATCGGGCCTGAGACAAGGCCCTTAAGTTATTCCGTTCCTTATAAAGTCTATATGGGTCCTTCAGTTGGAGAGTTATTTTTTAAAGATCTCGCTTCTTTAGAAAATGTTCTGATTCATTATAAAAATCAAACAGTGAGTTTTCACTGTGAAGATCCGGTGATTCTGGAGGAATACAAAACCCAAACTCATCATCATGAACGGCGACCAGTCGAGGCCGAGGTTGTGGCCACCAAAGATGCCTTAACCCTGATAGAAAAATTCAATCTTCAGGGTAAACTTTGTCACTATAGCTCCGGAGAGGGACTGAATCTCATTCGTGAAGCACGCAATAAAGGGCTTAAAGTTGAAATTGAGGTCACTCCCCAACACTTATATTACGACATTGAGAAACTCGCTCAGAAGGATTACGCGCGCTTTCAAATGAATCCTCCCATTCGTTCATCTCATGACCGTAAGATCCTTCTGGATGCTCTAAAAAATGGTGAGATTAATTACCTCGCCACTGATCATGCTCCTCATACCCAAGAAGAAAAACTAAAAGGAACCTCAGGTCTTACAGGCCTCGATACTTTTGCTCCCTTTGTGACTTGGCTTTTGCAAGAAGGGGTTAAACCTCAAATCATTGCTAAAATAACCGCCGAAAATCCAGGAGAATTCTTTAATAAGTTTCTTCCTTCCTGGAAGAAGCTTTCACCGCTTTTTGAGAAAATGGGTAAAGGTGTTGGTTACATTGAAGCCGGGTACCGGGCGAATTTTACTGTCTTAAATCTTAAAAGGCCTTTTACCGTGACCAGTGAAAGATTAAAAACCAAAGTTGCTCACTCGCCTTTCCTTGATGTCACATTTCCAGGAAGTCTTGAAGCCTTGTTCATTGGAGGAAGAAAGTTATGAAGATGTTGTTATGGACAACACTTATTCTGATTGCTGGTGTTATTGGAATTCTTTCATGGGCTTCCTATCCATGGAGTTTGGGAAAAACCGTAAAGTTAAGCTCGATTACCGATGTTGAGCCAAAGGATATGATAGACATTGAAGAGCATCCTTCCGTGATAAAACTTCTCACCTTTAATCTTGGATTTGTTTACGGTGAAGGTTCCGAGGGACCTGGTTATGAGACAAAAGATAAAGAGTATTTCATTAAGCGTCTTGATCAGCTTTCAGAGGAGCTTAAGGGTTGGGGGGCCGACATCGTTTTCCTTCAAGAAATCGATTTCGCTTCTTCTAGGTCTGCTTCTATCAATCAGGCGGAGTATCTTGCCCGAAGGGCCGGCTATCCTTATGTTGCTGAAGCAGTTTCATGGGACGCCAATTATATTCCTTTTCCCTATTGGCCTTTATCAAGAAATTTCGGGCATATGCTCTCTGGTGGGGCCATCCTTAGCCGGTATCCGTTATCCGACCATGAAGTGACTTTGCTGAATAAACCGGCCTCTTCTCCCTGGTGGTACAATCTGTTCTACCTTCATCGTTACTTTCAAAAAGTGACCGTAGAAGTTGGAAATAAAAAATTTAATGTGATTAATCTCCACCTTGAAGCTTTTGATAAAGACAACCGCATGGATCAGATTCGCGATTTGGTTCAAAAGATAAAAGATGAGGACATTGACTTTGTAGCAGGAGATTTCAATATGCTGCCAACCAGTGCCGCCAAGCGTTCCAAATTTTTTAACGATGATGATTATGAAAATGATCAGAGTTTTGATCTTATGACCGAATCAGGACTTTTAGAAGTGGTGCCTGATGAAATTTATGTCAAGGATGAGTCACTCTTCTTTACGTTTCCTGCCTGGGCGCCAGACCGAAGACTTGATTATATTTTTTATAAAACCGGCCATAAAATGATGAAGGCCGAAGTTTTACCTTCGGCCCTCTCGGATCATTTGCCTTTAAGGGCAAGTTTTCAAATTGATAGTCCTCGTATTAATCCATATTCACAATAAGTTTCTGGCCGGGATAAATGGTGCCGGCCTTAAGAGAATTCATTTTTATAAGAGCGTCCATATCCTGGTTGAACTTACGAGCAACCTTAGTTAGGTGATCGCCTTTTTTGACGGTGTAGATCCCTTTTTTAGTGTCAGGAAGAACAATCTTTTGACCTACCATAATGTGGCCTCTTTTAAGATTATTCGCCTTTTTGATTTTTGAAAGATTAAGATCAAAAACCTTGGCAATGTTAGTCAGATTGTCACCCGCCTTAACTTTGTAAACGATCGGTTTGTTAGTGACTTTAACTTTTGCCTTCGGAGTTTTGACCTTTGCAATGGTTCTGCTAGGAGCTTTCTCATGAGATCCATTCACTTTCAAAGTCTGTCCGATTTTTACCCGGGTTCTCCAGGTTTTTAATCCATTAAGGACAGCTAATTCACCCGGCTTAACATCAAATTTACGAGCGATTGATACCAGTGTATCTCCGCGCTTAACTTTATAAGAATCAACTCTATGCTCAACCTGGGCAGTACGACGGTTTCTTTCTTTCCGCATTTCATTTGAAGGATTGACCGAAGCGGCCTTAGATTCTGTTATGCGGGCAGATTCAAGATTCTCGATACGGTAGGCGTACTGAGATTTCGGAACACGAAGATAGTAAGTACCAGCAAGAGCTCTTGGAGTTGAATTCTTTTTAAGCTCCGGGTTTAACTTCATTAAATGATCGCGGGAAATATTCAGGCGCTTGGCAATTGTTGAAAGAGGAACGTTCTTCTTAATCGCCTTAAGTTCAGTCAGATCAAAAAATCGGTTTTGTTTTTTAGGAATATCGAAACCGTATTTCTTAGCATTATTGATAATGTGCATGGCCGCTAAGACTTTCGGAACATAGTTGATAGTCTCAGAAGGTAACTGCTTATTACGTGATAGCTCATAGAAGTCACGTGTTCCGTGCTTCATGATTCTTCTGATGATCCCGTACTCACCGGCGTTATAGGCAGCAAGGGCCAGTTCCCAGCTTGAAAAGACATTGTGAAGGTCTTTAAAGTACATGGCCGCAGCTTTTGTGGCCTTGAAAAGGTCACGGCGTTCATCGATTTCAGAAGTCACTCTCAAACCGTATCTTGTACCGGTACCTTTAATGAATTGCCAAGGACCTACTGCTGAAGCATGGGACTTAGCACCGAGATAATAACCGGATTCAATCAGACCTACGTAGTAAAGTTCTTTAGGAAGTCCTTGTTCAACCAGGATGCTTTCAATGTGATGGCGATATTCTTCACCGTTATTAATGAAGCGCTGGAAACGTTCACGATTTTTCTTAGTGAAATACTCCACCCAAAATTGCATTCGTTTTGTATTTTTTTTCAGAAGGAAATTTCGCGAATATGGAATATTGTCTCTTTCTGACTCAGGCAGCTCTACATCAATCTCTGCATCACCAACTTCTTTTTTAATGGAGTGGTCATCAGCATCAGCTTCCGCCATCTCATGAAGATATTCACCAGAAGTATCTGTCTTCTCAAAAAGATCTTCGTCATCAATTTGCACCGTTTCCATCAACTTACCCATATCTTTTGAGGGAGGCTGATTCATTTGTTTTTTCATTTGGGAGCAACTGGTAAAGAGCAGCGCAGAAAGAGTCAACGCTGAGAGAACTGATATTTTCATCCTGAAAATCCTCTGTTTTAGACATTCCTTGTCAGAATTTATTCTAACATTCACTAAACTCAATGCAAGATTTCTTAACAGGCAATTCTGTCCCCCTTATACTGAAGGCCATGATGGATACTGAACGTCCTCCTCAGATTATTGGTTTCAGAGAATGGGTCGCTTTGCCTGATCTGGATTTGCCTGCGATTAAGGCCAAAGTTGATACTGGAGCAAGAACGTCAAGTCTTCATGCTTATGACATTGAGATTATAAACAAGGGGAAGAAGAGCTTTGTTCACTTCAAAGTCCATCCTCTTCAACACGATTTCAGTGTGGTGATCAAGTGTAGGGCCTTGCTGGTTGATCAAAGAGAAGTGACGGATTCAGGTGGGCATAAAGAAACCAGATACGTTATTCAAACCACCATGATTCTTTGTGGACTCAAAAAACAGATTGAACTCACTCTGACTAATCGAGATGAAATGAAATTTCGTATGCTGATTGGCCGTGCGGCCCTTAAGCATTTCCACATCGATCCTTCCTCTTCCTATCTGGCCGGTAAAACAATTAAGCAGAAGCGTTTTTTAAGAGAGCTTAGAGAGAAGATGAGGATGCCTTGAGATAGGCTTCATCAATCTTCGCGGCCAGAATAAAGTCATTTTCGTGAAGATTGTTATTAGCGTGTGTCCAGATCTCAATATCGCAGTGGCCCCAGCCAAGATGAATTTCAGGATGATGCTTCTCTTCTTCAGCGATTCTTCCTACATCATTGGTAAACTCAAGGGCCTTTTTAAAGTTCTTGAACTTAATTTTTCTCATGATACGACTTTGTTCATGAGTCAAAGACCAGTCTGAGGAAAGAGTGGACAAAAGTCTCTCTTTCTCTTCTTGGGGAAGAGGCGGCACGTAGTTATGGCAAGGGACGCACTTTTTGTCTTTAAGATCCATTTTTTTTCTCCTAGACTTTAAATTAGTATCCTTCAAAACCGCGGAGTCGTAAATGCGCGCACTGAGTTTTCTCATCCTTCTCATTAGTTGTTCTCACCAAGTAAAAATTGTGGCCCCTACTGCATCAGAACCAAGGGTTGCTCATGAGGCCAAAGCCTCCTTTGAAATGGTGACAACTCAAGGTGATGCAACAACCCGTGCAGCGCTTTCTACTTTTACCAAGGGTGGAAATATTATTGATGCTTTCGTGGCCGCTTCTTTTGCCATCTCTGTCGAAAGGCCACATTCAACCGGAATAGGTGGGGGAGGCTTTCTTCTTTTTTATTCAAAAGAAGAGAACAAAGTTTATGCTTTTGATTTTCGAGAAGTGGCGCCACTTAAGGCAACGAGTAAAATGTATTTAACAAAAAAAGGTGAAGCTCAGCCTCACTTATCTCAGAAGGGTGCTCTTGCTGTTGCTAATCCGGGTCTTGTTAAAGGCCTTTATGAAATTCACAGGCGTTTTGGAAAACTTCCCTGGAGTGAAACGATTCTTCCTGCCATCAAGCTGGCCCGAGATGGATTTCCCCTCTATGACGGCCTTTCTGAAGCCTTAGATAAAATGAAAGATGTTCTTCAAAAGGATCCCGAAGCGCTTAAAACATTTTATACCGAAGCAGGAGAAGTTCCTCTTTTAGGAACCATGATCTATCAGGAGAATCTGGCAAAAACTTTGGAGCGGATTAGTGAGCATGGAGTAGATGGTTTCTATAAAGGCCCAGTAGCAAATGCCATTATCAAAACAGTGAATAAAAAAGGGGGTATTCTTTCTCATAAAGACTTAGCGTCTTATAAAATGATTGAGCGCACGCCAGTAACAGGAAATTATAAAGGCCTTAAAATATTTTCGATGCCTCCCCCAAGCTCTGGTGGAATACATGTGATTCAAATTTTAAAAATGCTTGAGCCTCATAAACTCAAACAATATGGACCGCAATCTACTGAAGCTGTCCACTTTACAGCACTGGCCATGCAGCGGGCCTTCCTGGACCGTGCAAGCTACTTGGGAGACCCTGATTTTGATTCTGTACCAACGGCTGAACTTCTGGATGAAACTTATTTGCAGCGACTTTCAAATTCCATTAAGAGCCCTCGGGCCATTCCTGCAGAGAACATGAAAAGCATTCCTCTGCCATATGAGTCACCAGAGACAACCCATTTTACGATTGCCGATCGTGAAGGAAATATGGTGGCCTCGACTCAAACGATTAATGGCTGGTTTGGCTCAGGAGTCATGGCCCAGGGAACAGGCATTGTTTTAAATAATGAGATGGATGATTTCGCTCAAAAAGTGGGAGCACAAAATCTTTTCGGAGCTGTCGGTGGCCAGAATAATCTTATCGCTCCTAAGAAAAGACCTCTGTCCAGTATGTCTCCAACGATTATCACTAAAGATGATGGCCCCTTTATGGCGCTTGGATCACCTTCAGGAACGAGAATTATTACTTGTGTGGCCCAGACCATTTTAAACTCCACAGAATTTAAAATGCCACTTTATGAAGCTGTGGCCGCAACCCGAATTCACCAGCAGTGGAAGCCTGATTTGTTAAAAATCGAAGCTCCTTATCTCGATGAGAAGGTAGAAAAAGAACTTGAAGAACTGGGGCACAATGTTGAACGTGGTCGATTAGGATGTTCCATTCAGGCCATCCAGAAAACAAAACAAGGTTGGCATGGAGTGAGTGATCCAAGAGGTACAGGATTGGCTTTAGGAATAAATTAAGAGTTTTTGAGAATGAATTGGATCCCTGTCAGAAACAGGGATCCAGAATTAAGATTTAGCCTAAAGTGGTCGGAGCAGTAAAATCGCGGTCCATGACTGTTTTACGTTTATCAGCTTTTGCATTTTCAATCGCCTTTAAACAAACTGTTTGAACTCTCACCGTTAATTGATCAATGGCCTGAGATGAAGTGGAGAGTCCTGCCTCATCTTTAATCAGTTTTTTTACTTTTGACGCAACTACGAGAGCTTCCTCGATGTCTGATTTTTCCACATACAGATTAAAATCTTTTCCCATAACCGTTTTGCGGCCAAGTTTTTGGGTATGGGCCATAGCATCACGACAGGCCTTAACAATGTCTTGATTCAGAGGCTCAAAGAAGTTGGCGGAGGTATTCATATCTGCTTTTTCTTTGATAAATTTCTTAACTTTAGAGATAACGATCAAGCTTTCCATCAGGAACTCCTTAAACAGCTGCAAATTGTGCTTTTAAAACTACGGTTAATCATGACTCAAGGTCTTGCTGAAATCAAGGCAGGCAATCTAAATTGTTCACTATACAAAGAAAGATTGATGCGCTAACTTTTTGCATCAGTTTTCATTCGCTAACGAGCCAGGAAAAGCACATGGATGACGCAAAACGCATTGTAATTACCGGTATTGGATTAACGGCCCCTAATGGGAATAACCTTACTGAATTTCGGGAAGCACTTTTAAATTGCAAATCAGGTGTTCAGCACACTGAAATCCGCTACATGGGTAAGCAAGTGGCAGGACTTTGTGATTTTGATGAGTACAAATATCAATCCAAAAAATTAAGACGTCGAGGAACCCGCGCTGGAAGTATCAGTATCTACTGTGCCAACGAAGCTGTTGCTGATGCTAAGCTTGACTGGAATGCTCTTGATAAGTCCATGGTCGGTGTTTATCTCGGGATTACTGAGCACGGTAATGTTGAAACTGAAAATGAAATCTATGAAATGCACCAAAACCAACTCGATTGGAAACTTTGGTCGCCTCATCATAATCCAAGAACAGTGGCCAATTCACCGGCCGGTGAAGTCACTCTCAATTTGAATATCACGGGTCCTCATTATACTTTAGGTTCGGCCTGTGCTGGCGGGAATGTCGGTATCGTTCAAGGTGTTCAACAGCTTATTCTTGGAGAAGTAGATCTTGCCCTTGCAGGAGGCGTTTCTGAGTCTCCTCAGACTTTCGGAATCTTTGCGGCCTTTGCGGCCCAGGGAGCACTCGCTCATCATGAAGATCCAACTAAAGCTTCTCGTCCTCTTGATATTAACCGTAATGGGATTGCAATATCAGAAGGAGGATGTATCTACGTTCTTGAGCGTCTGTCAGATGCAAAAAAACGTGGTGCCAAGGTTTATGCTGAAATCGTAGGATACGCTATTAACTCTGATGCAACTGACTTCGTTAATCCGAATGGTGAACGTCAGGTTGAGTGTATGCATAAAGCAATTAAACGAGCTGGAATAACTGTTTCAGATATCGATATCGTCAACATGCATGCAACTGGAACTGGTACTGGAGATGTTAACGAAAGTAAGGCCGTAAGAGATGCTTTTGCTGAGTCCTCTAAAACCTTTATAAATTTCACTAAAGGCCATATTGGTCACGCCATGGGTGCTGCTGGGGCTCTTGAACTCGCAGGGAATATTCCGAGTTTTGAAGACGGGATAGTTCATCCAGGGATGAATGTCACCGAGCTTGATCCAGCATGTGTAATTAAAAATTTAGTTATCAATGAACCGAAACTGGCCGGAAATGTTAATTATATTCTCAACAACTCATTTGGAATGCTGGGAATTAATTCGGCCGTCATAGTTAAAAAGTATACGCCTTAAGGAGATTCATATGGCCGACGTTAGACAAATTGTAATCGATATTATTTCTGATATTGCTCCGGATGAAGATGTAACAAATCTTGATGACAAGATTTCTCTACGTGAGCAACTTGACCTCGATTCAATGGACTTTCTTGATATCGTAATGGAGCTTAGGAAGCGTCATAAAGTAGAAGTGCCTCAGGAAGATTATCCAAAACTCGCTACTCTTGAATCTTGCGTAAGCTACCTTTCGCCAAAATTCGCCTAAATTAAAATGAAATACGATGCCATTGTCATCGGTGCCGGGATGTCGGGGCTTGCTGCCGGCATCCGTTTGGCGATGTTCGACAAAAAGGTTGTCATCTTAGAGAAGCACTCCATTCCCGGAGGCCTCAATTCCTATTATCAAAGACGAAACGCTGACAAGGGCGGCATTCGCCAGTTTGATGTAGGTCTTCATGCGCTCACTAATTTCATCAAGAAGGGAGAAAAGGCCAAACCTTTTTCTAAACTTTTAAAACAGCTTCGCCTTTCTTATGACGATTTCAAACTCTGCCCCCAGTCTTATTCTAAAATTGTTTTTCCAGATATGGAGCTGAAGTTCTCGAACGACTTTGAGCTTTTATTAAATGAAGTTCACGAAAAATTCCCTCATGAGATTGATCGCTTTAATCTTTTGGTAGAAAAAATCCGGACCTTTAATGAGCTTGATCTGAGTCTTGAGTACTCTTCGTCCCGTTCAGTCTTGAAAGAAATTTTAAAAGATGAGCTTTTAATTGAAATGATTCTCTGTCCTCTTCTTATTTACGGTTCGGCCTGGGAAGAAGATATGGATTTTGCACAGTTTGTGATCATGTTTAAGTCTCTTTATTTTGAAGGCTTCTCTCGCCCTGAAGGCGGAGTGAGAACAATCATTTCGCTTCTGGTGAATAAACTTACGGAATTGGGTGGAGAGATTCGCTATAAGACTCCTGTAGTTGAAATCCTGACTAAAGATGGAGTGGCCTTTGGAGTAAAAACAGCTTCCGAAGAACTTCTCGCACCCGTTGTTTTATCGAGCATCGGTTATCCTGAAACTGCTACGATAACTTCTGAGATGACACTCTCTCCTCGAGTGGGAGCGATGACTTTCCTGGAGAGTATTTTTGTCTTTGATCAAAAAATACCTTTAGAGAAAAATGATTCAACCATTATCTTCTATAATAATGCTTCTAAGTATTCTTATCGGCCTGCCAAAGATTTTTATGATGAAACTTCGGCCGTGGTTTGTTTTCCTGATAACTATGAGCCCCTTAAACGGGATGGTGAAGGAACAGTGAGAATTACTTATATGGCCAATTACCAGAATTGGAAGTCTCTTGAAAAAGAGCAGTATGCTCAGATGAAAGAAGAGGTAGGAGCATCCGCTCTTTCTTTACTTCATAAACTCACTCCCCAGTTTGAAGGGAAGCTTCTCTTTCAAGATATATTTTCTCCTACTACAATTGAACGTTATACCTGGCATTTGAATGGAACTGTTTATGGCTCAATTGATAAAACCCGTGACGGCCTTACTCCGATAAAAAATCTTTTTATTATCGGCACTGATCAAGGATTCCTGGGAATTGTTGGTTCCATGCTCTCCGGTATCTCAATGGCCAATCTTCATGGATTAATGAATGAAATTTGAAAACCTCCGCCTCCATTCTTTCGGTTACGAAGAACCTGAAATCTTTATGACTTCAGATGAAATGGAACAAAAATTAAGTGATCTCTATGAACGGGCAAAACTTCCTTTCGGAAGGCTTGAACTCCAGACGGGAATTAAGCGCAGGGGTTTCTGGCCTAATGGCACAAGACCCAGCACCATTGCTTCAAAGGCCGCTGAAAAAATCTTAAAACATTTCCCCAGAGAAAAAGTCGATCTTCTTCTTCATGCCTCTGTGTGCCGGGATTTTCTGGAACCGGCCACGGCCGCACAAGTGCACCATAATCTTAAACTTTCTCCTCACTGCATGATCTCGGATCTCTCCAATGCCTGCCTGGGAGTTCTCTCCAGCATTTTAATGGCAGGTCAGATGATTGAAAGAGGAGTTATTAAAACCGCTCTTATCGTGTCCGGTGAGAATGCTGGACCTCTAATTGATCAAACCTTAAAACATCTCATGAATGACCCTTTAATGGATCGGAAGCGTATTAAGCCTTTTATGGCCTCGTTAACTATTGGGTCAGCGGCCGTGGCCGTTTTACTCACTCACGCCAGTCTCTCTCCTGATAAGCCTAAAATTCTGGGAGGAACGACTCTGACTGACTCAAGCTCCGTGGAACTTTGCCAGGGGGATGGATCAACTAACGGTCTTATGATGGAAACAGATTCTGAAGCACTCTTAAAAGCAGGGGTTAAACTTGCTCAGGAAAACTGGGGTCGCGCTTTAGAAGTTCTGGGTTGGTCTAATCAGGATGTAGATAAAATTATTCCTCATCAGGTGGGAAGTGCTCACCGCTTTGCCATGTTAACTCAGTTGGGGCTTCCCACTGATCGTGATTTTCAGACATTTGAGCAGTTCGGTAACACCGGTTCTGCGGCCCTCCCCTTAACTTTAATGAAGGCCAGTGAAGCTGGATTCTTAAAACCGCAAGATAAGGTGGCCCTGTTAGGGATTGGAAGTGGTCTTACCAGCACAATGCTTGGAATGGAGTGGGTATGAATCAGCTTAGAAAGAAAATGAAAGATTTAGGCCTTGAAGCGGCCTACCCTTTTCGCTCTCACTTTCTTAATTTAGACGGAAATAATCTTCACTACGTGGATGAAGGAGAAGGTCAGCCGATCTTGATGCTTCACGGGAATCCTACCTGGTCTTTTTATTACCGGAATCTCATTAAAACTTTTTCTCCTAAATTCAGAACGGTGGTGCCTGATCATATTGGGTGCGGGCTCTCAGATAAGCCTCAGGATTATGATTACTCCCTTGAGACTCATATCCAGAATGCCTATAAGCTTATTAAGTTTCTAGATTTGAAAAATATTATTCTTGTGGTTCATGATTGGGGAGGAGCTATCGGGATGGGACTTGTGACCCGTTATCCGGAGCTATTTTCTCGAATCGTGATCTTAAATACCGGGGCCTTTCCAAGTGAACATATCCCTCAAAGAATTAACCTCCTTCGTCAGGGCAAGATGGGAGAGTGGCTCACTAGAAGATTAAATCTTTTCGCGTGGCCCGCGACTTTCATGACAACTCAAAAACCACTGCCAAGGCTTATCAAGGCGGGGTATCTTCTTCCTTATCATTCCTGGGACACTCGTGTGGCGGTGGCCCGTTTTGTTCAGGATATTCCCATGGAAAAAGATCACAAAACTTTTAAGACCTTAAGTGAAATAGAAAGAATACTTCCCACACTTACTCATCCCAAACTGATTCTTTGGGGCGGAAAAGATTTCTGTTTCAATCATCACTTCTTCGAGAAGTGGCTTGAAATTTATCCGGACGCTTCGGCCCACTGGTATGCTAAGGCCGGCCATTATGTGCTGGAAGATGCTCTGGAAGATGTCTCTCTTAAAATCTGGGAATTTATCAAATGAATATCGCCTATCGGATTAGCGAGATGGCCTCTAAGTTTCCTGATAAAAAATCAGTGGTACTGGCCCGGGATAATAGTTTTTATACTTACCGGGAATTTGAAGAACGTTCTAATCAGATAGCAAATAAACTCATTTCCTTAGGCATAACTCCCGGGATGAGGACTCTTCTTTTTGTTAAACCTTGCCTCGATTTTTCAGTCATAACCTTTGCCCTTTTCAAAGTGGGAGCTGTTCCGGTTTTAATTGATCCAGGAATGGGGCTTTCGAATTTACTTAAATCAGTAAAACAAGTTAAACCGGAAGCTTTGATTTCTATCGGCATGGTTCATTGGTTGAGAAGATTTAAGGGTGAAGCATTCACTAATGTGAAAGTTAAAATCTCTCTATCGCGAGTAGGCGGTTCAACTCATTATCTCTATAAGAATCTGGCAGAAGAAAGCCGGGCCTTTAAACCTTATAAGGTGAGTCCAGGTGATTCATCGGCGATTCTTTTTACTTCCGGCGGAACAGGAATTCCTAAAGGCGTTCTTTACACCCACGGAATATTAAATGCTCAGACGGACGCTCTGAAGAGTATGTTCTCTTTGGATGAGAAGCAAATTGATCTTCCGGGATTTCCGCTCTTTGCTCTTTTTACTCTGGCCATGGGGATGACCTCTGTGATTCCTGAGATGGATCCAACCAAACCGGCCTCATGTCATCCTGAAAAGATTGTGAACAATATTCTTTCTCACAACATCACATTTGCGGCCGGCTCTCCGGCGATCTGGGAGAGAGTAGGAAAGTACTGTCTTTCAAAAAATATCAAACTTCCTTCAATCAAACAGATTGTCATGTTTGGTGCTCCGGTTCGGATTGAAATCCATCAGATGTATAAAAAGATTCTGGAGAAAGGGGACACCTATACTCCGTATGGTGCAACAGAGTGTTTACCTGTGAGTTTAATTTCTGGTTCCGAGATCCTTTCAAAACATTTAGATCAAATGCTTCGAGGCTTTGGAACCTGCATTGGTTCTTCTGTTCCTCGTACACAGATTAAAATTTTAAAAACTACGGATATTCCTGAAACGTCTCTTTATGAACTTCCGCCGGGGGAAGTAGGAGAAATCGTTGTACAGGGACCGCAAGTCACCGCCGGCTATTTCGAAATGCCACTTGAAGATCAGAAATCGAAAATCGTTATTGATGGCGAGATCTGGCACCGGATGGGGGATCTTGGTTGGATCGATCAGGACGGAAATCTCTGGTTCTTAGGAAGAAAAGTTCATCGGGTGGATACAGCTGATGCCACTTATTATTCGATTCAAATGGAATCCATTTTCAATCAGCATCCTGATGTAAAGCGATCGGCCCTGGTGAAGTTAGTGGTTAACAATCAAGTTGTGCCAGGTCTGGTGGTTGAACGACATCGTGGACCTCATCAATTAACTGAGAGTTTTAGAAAAGAACTTGAGGCCCTGAAAAAGACGGAACCATTCACTTCTGTCATTAAACACTTCTTTGTACATCCTCAGTTTCCTGTGGATGTTCGACATAATATTAAAATTGATCGCGTTAAATTGGGCGAGTGGGCACAGACGGTCTTGCGCAGTCAGAAATAAACCGTCAAGATAAGGGCTGGAGAATAGTATGGGCCCAAGTAAGGTAATTAAAATTCTTTATGTCGTCATTGTTGTACTGGCGGGGCTTTTTCTTGTGTCTCCTTTTTTTATACCCATTATCTTCGGTGCAACTCTCTCACTTGCACTATTTCCTCTCTTATTAAAACTTGAAAAGCTAGGCTTACCCCGCAAGTGGGCGGCCATGCTGGTAACGACCATTTTCACTTTTATTATTTCGATTCCACTCTTTTTTTTCGCGATCAAAGGCACTATTGCTGTCACTCATCAGTTAGAAAAATTTTCTCAAAATGATCGCTATCAGGGTCAGGGAGTGCAAGAGATCGTGGTGGATCTTAGACGGGCCGTGGTTTTGATGGTGAAAAAGTTTTCTTCAAAATACGAGTTCCTGGATTTTCTGGATGAGCGGAAAATCAATCAGTACATTAATACCTTTAACGATTTTCTTCTGAACTTTTTCAGGCAGACCGCTTCCAGTGTTCCCCAATTGTTTCTGATCTTACTTGTCATGCTTTTGTGTCTCTATATTTGTTTAAAGTATGCCGATCCCATTCGAAGTTTTTTTAAGGAAGTGACAGGCCTTAATGAAGAGAGAATGGAAACTCTGACTAAACTCTATATCAGGGCCTCACGTCAGGTTTATCTTTCAAACATCGTGACCGGCGGTGTCCAGTCTCTCATTGTTGCAACGGGAGTTGCTTTACTGAAGCAGGGAGATTTTTTCATCGTTTTCTTTGTGACTTTAATTCTATCGTTTATTCCTGTCATTGGTGCCGCACCTGTGGCCTTCGTATTCGGGATTCTTGCTTTCTTTAAAGATAATACGAGTGCTGCTATTATTCTTGCGGTTGTGGGGATTGTGACGGGGCTTGTAGATAATTTATTAAGACCATGGCTCGCGAGCTTTGGAGAAAGTAAAATTCCACCGGGAGTGGCCTTTATCTGCGTGATAGGGGGAGCACTTCTGCTTGGATTTCCAGGGCTCTTTATTGGTCTTCTCTTAGGTTCTTATGCCTACGATACTCTGCCCATCTTCTGGCATGACTTAAAATCCAAAAAAGATTCTGATCTCACGTAAGGCCTCATCCCGAATTGAATCCTTTTCCATGAGAATTTCGTGAAAGCTCTCCGGATAAGTGACGAGCTGACAGTTTCCTCGCTGACAAAAAGTCTCCTGCCGACGAGGCTTAACTACCTGGTCTTTCCCTGCCTGTAAGAGAAGGATTGGAGTTTTAATTCCGGAAGCAAGAGAGGGGATTCCTTTGGTGGCCTTAAGATTCTGATTCACCCAGCGGGCGGTAGGCCCGCCTAAGGCGAGATAGGGATAGCTTGTGAAGAGAAACTTATTGACCCAAAAGCGAGGAAGGCTTTGGGTCACATCATTTTTTTCAAAGGTGTCTTCTTCAGGAATATAGGGGCCTCGATCAGGAGCGTACTTACTTCCCTGCTTGGTTAAGACCAAAAATTCAGAAAAAAGCCTGGCGACACTTTCACTATAAGGATTCGTATCCATTTCAAACATTGGGGCCGACAGGGCCGCCTTCGTAAAAAATTCAGGATTCTTACTCATAAAATGAGTGGCAATGGCCCCACCCATTGAGTGGCCTATCAGGTAAGTTTCTTTTTGAGAGTGAGGGGTCACGATCTCTTCAATAAACTGTGAAAAATCCCGGACGTAATGACTAAAATAAATGACATGACCTTTATGGGGATCTTTAAGCTGGCGACCTGATTCGCCTTGTCCCTGATGATCCAGAATAAAAATGTTAAACCCGCTGTCTTTTAAGTCATAAACCAGTTCCGCATATTTAATGGCAGGCTCAGTTCTTCCGGGAGAAATGACGAGATTTTTATGATGATGAGGACTCACATTGAAGTAGTAGCGAAGTTTCATTCCTTGAGCATTTGTCAGATGACCTTTAGAAAAGCTTCTAAAGTAAGGCAAGGCTTCATTCAGCCAGACTTTTTTGAAGTCATTTTCAGGGATGGCCCATGTCGAAGTCGAAATCATGATCAAAGCTAAGATTAAGTATTTCATATTAAATCCTCTCCTTAAACGCTACGGGCCCCGGGTCTCTCTCGTCAATGTAGACGAAGAAGATGTGAGGTTTTATTATAAATCTATGAAAATTCTAGTAACCGGCGGCGGTGGGTTCTTAGGAACTTACATCATTAAAGAACTTCTTAAAAATCCCACTTACATTGTGACTAATTTCTCGCGTCATAACTACCCTGTATTGGAAGAAATGGGTGTGCCCACGATTAAAGGGGACCTCAGGAACATTGAGGATGTTAAGCGCGCACTCGCCCAGGGCTTTGATGCTATCTTCCATGTTGCCGCTCTGGCCGGAGTGTGGGGAAAATTCGAAGACTATCTTGGAATCAATTACGAAGGAACGAAGAACCTTTTAACCCAAGCACAACTACAGGGCGTAAAAAGATTTATCTACACTTCAACTCCTTCCGTGGTTTTTGGCAAAGGTGATTTGATGGGAGCTGACGAATCAACTCCCTATGCCACGGAACATCTTACTTTCTACGCTGAAACTAAAACCATGGCCGAAAAGCTTGTTTTAGAGATGAATAACGGCGAATCTTTCATGACCTGCGCTCTTCGCCCACATCTAATCTGGGGGCCAGGAGATCCTCATCTTTTTCCTCGTGTGATTAAAAGAGGGAAGGAAGGGAAATTAAAAATTGTCGGAGACGGAGAAAATCTGGTCGATATTATTTATGTTGAGAATGCGGCCTTGGGGCATGTTCAGGCCTTTGAACATCTAAACCCTGGCTCTCCAGTTTGCGGGCAGGCCTATTTCTTAGGGCAAGAGCGCCCAGTGAAGCTCTGGGATTTTATTAATCAGGTTCTCGCTTATATGAAGATTGAACCTGTGATGAGTGCTATTGATGTGAGTACGGCCTATAAGATCGGCTGGGTACTTGAGAAGGCCTTTAAACTTTTAGGAATTCAAAAGCCTGAGCCTCCGATGACTCGCTTTGTGGCCTTGAACCTTGGGAAATCTCATTACTTCTCTCATGAGAAAGCAAAGAAAGATTTTGGTTATCTTCCAAAAGTCAGCATTGAAGAGGGGCTTAAAAGAACTTTTGCTTATCGAGAAAACATTAAGTCGACTGAGCAAAACCCTTAACGATCTTTTGATCAAAGTAGTTGGAACTCATTCCTGCATCCACTAAAAGAGTTGAAGCATTAATTCCCGAACTTCTGGGAGAAAGAAGAAAACAAACAGTATTGGCCACTTCTTGAGTCTCAAGTGATTTTTTTCTGAGAGTCAGTTGTTCTGAGAATAAATAATTATCAATATAATCCGGAATTCCGGCGGAAGCCGATGTCTTTAGAGGACCAGCGCCTACGGCATTAACTCGAATGTGAGAAAACTCTGAGAAGGATTTGGCAAGGAAAGGCACCGTCGCATCAAGCATCGCCTTAATGGGGCCTAGATAACCATAAGAGGTGGCTCGGGTATTTGAAATTGAAATAGTCACAATACTTGAATCTGGAGATAGAATCTCTTTTACGGCATTACTCATCTCAACCAGTGAAAAGCAAGAAATCTGCGCCGCCTGAAGGTAATCCTCGCGCTTAGTTTCATGAAAGGGTTTAGGTCCTTCTGAGAAATTAGCAAAGGCCAGGGAATGGAGAAGGCCATCCAGCTTATCAGTGTATTTTCTTATTTCTAAAAGGAGGTTTTCATTCTTTTCCACATCGTAGACAAATACCGGAGAGTCGGGAAAGAGCTTTTGCACAGTAGGAATTTGTTCTTCTTTTTGAACCGAGAATAAACAGCGTGCACCGTTTTCAATCAATGTTCTGGCAGAAAAATAGGCAACACTTTTTTTGTTAGCAACTCCAGCTATATAAAACGTCTTATTCTTTACTCCTAAGAAATCCATTATTCTTCTCCGTTTTCAACTAAGGCACAGGCAAATTCGATGGACATAATTAGCTTATCATTCGCTTTGATTTTGCCTTTCATATAGGCCGCATTCGCAAGCATCTCTACGAAATCAACAGTGATAGTTAAAAGGTCCCCTGGACGGGCCATGTTTTTGAATTTTGCATTCTGGATTCTGGTGACAACGGCAGTTTTATTGTTTTCTACACCTGTCCCCTTAAGGGACATGAGGAGGGCCCCTGTCTGGAAAACAGCTTCACACATAAGAACTCCCGGGAAGACCGGTCTTCCAGGAAAATGACCACGGAAATAATCTTCATCTCCTGTGAGTTTTTGAGATGTAGTAATGGAGTTTTCACTCTGCTCAACGATATTTTCGATGAACAGGAATGGCTCGCGTTGTGGAATATTATTTAAAATAGTCTCAAGCATTTAATCCTCCGGCTACATCAAGAGTTGTTCCGCTGATGTAGGAAGCTTCTTTAGAGGCAAAAAACAATACGGCATGGGCCACTTCTTCAACTTTCCCAAAACGCTTCATGGGAACCTGAGATTTGTATTCTTTAACTTGGTCTTCCGGAAGATCGGCCAGAAGTTCTGTCTCAATAAAACCCGGGCACACATTATTGATCGTGATATTTCTTTTCGCGACTTCTTTAGAGACTGATAGAGACATGGCAATCTGCCCTGCCTTAGAAGCTGCGTAGTTTGCTTGACCTGGAAGACCTAATTTTCCGCCCACAGAAGACATATTAATAATTCTTCCATAACGATTCTTCATCATCTGAAGAACTGCAAATCGAGTCATGTTGTAGGAGCCTTTCAGATTGGTATCAATTACATTATCCCAATCATTTTCAGACATAGAGGCGACGATAGAGTCACGGCGGATGCCAGCGTTATTAACTAAAACTTCCAATGATGAAAACTTCTCTTCATATTCTTTGAAGAAGCCTTCTACTTCAGTTGAATTGGCGACATTGAATTTTTTTAAAACGAGCTTATCTCCATAAAGAGAATTTTTTTCTTTAAAGCTTTTAGCGGCTTCATCATTTCCTGAATAGGTCGCTATAACAGTGGCGCCTCTTTTTAAAAAAGCCTCAGTAATTCCAGCTCCAATCCCTCTGGTTCCACCGGTCACAATAATATTTTGATTACTAAACTGATCCATATCTAGACTCCTGTTCCCAAATAACTTTCGATGGCGTTGGATTGGATGGCCCCATAGTTTGCGGCCCCTAGCCAGCCGGACATGATAATGCCGACTGATCCGGCATGAAAGAGTCCTGGTAGTGTTTTATGTAAATTCATTGATACTTCAAGACCCTCGAACTTTGTCCCAAATGAGGTTCCTTGGGGATGAAGGGTGTAGCGCTCAATCGTTAAAGGAGTGGCCGCTTCTACTACTTCCAGTTTATCCCTGATATCCGGGATAAAGGCTTCAAGACCTTTGATGGTTTCTTCAATCATGAAGCTCTTTTCTTTTTCATATTCTTCAGGTGTTAACTTTTTCCAGTCGAGATAGTTACAGTTAGTGCTTGAGACAATAGCAACTCGGGCATTTTCAACCTGAGGTCTTGTTTCTTTTGGATAATAAACGGAGAAGGTACGTGAAGATACTTTAAGATCTAAAAGTCTTTCCGGTACATAGGTTGGATACTCCGAAGTAAAGACCAGCTCTCCGATATAGGGAATGGTTGCTCCTTCTTTAAGGCCCATATAGACCTGGCAAGAAGAAGAATTAAGTCTGATGTTTCGGGCCTTTTCTGCAAAGCCTTCCGGGAAGTGTTCTTCACCCACTAAATTTAAGACAGTGGATTTAATGTTTCCATTTGAAAGTACGGCGCGAGTGCGTATAGTTTTTCCGCCAAGAACTACTCCAGTTACCTTGCCATTTTCAATTTGAATCTTCTCGACTCGGGCCTGGAGTTTAATATCCACATTGTTTTTTAAAAGCTCATCTTTCATCTTGGCGATAAGAAAATCTGTACCGCCTTTAAAAGTATAAACTCCTTTACTCATGAAGTTTGAAAAGACGATCCCATAAGTGATGGCCGGGTCTTCGAGAGTTGAGCCATTGGCGTAAGTGATAGGTTCCATCAGAAAACGGACTACATCATTTCTACCAGGGAAAAACTTTTCAAAAAGTTGTCCATTGGTCATTTCAGAGTTATCGAAAAAATTCATTTCCCCTAAAAACTTAAAGAAAGCATCCACCGTTTCACGTGCCACTCCAAATTGTTCCACCATTACCTGAGTGTAATGTTCCTTTGTGAAATCAGTTTGAACTTTGAACTGAGGATTCACAAAACGCACATCCTTAAGTTGCACGATGGAATCCGCAATTTCTTTGTTCCAATATTTTCTACAGGTTTTTATCATTCCTGCCGGGAAACCATGGAGGGAGACGTCAAAAACATGGGTTCTGTCATTTCTGAAGAACCATGTAGCGAAACCGCCAAGCTTATTATGGGATTCAAGTAAAAGCACCGAATGACCATCGCGTCCTAAAATATTGGCCGCTGTCATTCCGGCCAGACCTGAACCTACGATGATGACATCGTAATCTTTAGAAATTTCATCACGGACTTTATAGAGCATGGATAACCTTGCGTTGCATTAGTATTCAATCTTCATTCGAGAAAGATTAGACGAAACTCTCGAAAAAGTCATGAATTCCGTTACAATAATAGTGTCTTAACTACCCAAAGGTTTTACTTATGTCAGTTCTTAGCTTTATCAAAAAGACTTTAAGTTTTGATGACAGGTCTATGGCCCTTTACCGCTTCCTTATGGGCCTAATTGTCATGGCCGATGTGATTCACCGTTGGCCGGATTTAATGAACTTTTACACTGATATAGGCCTCATCCCTCGTTCTATTTTTGTTGGTGAAATGGCCATGCCCTGGTCTTTTTCTCTCCATCTCGCAAATGGAAGTTATGCCTATGTCGTTGCTCTTTTCTCTCTTCATTTTTTATTGGGTCTGATGCTGGCCCTGGGATACAAAACGAGATGGGCCATAATCGGCGTGTTTATCATGACCGTCTCAGTTCATAACCGGAACTGGTTAGTAAATAATGGGGGAGATGACGTTTTAAGATCAATTCTCTTTTTATCGATTTTTTTACCGCTCAATAGATGTTTTTCGCTGGATTCAGCTCTTCAGAAGCAAAAGCCGCAAACCAAAGAACATTTCAGTAGCTGGGTTCTGGCCTTTTTCTTTCAGGCCTTCGCCATTTATTTTGTCAGTTATATTTTAAAGAATCATCCCATCTGGAGAAGCGAATTCACGGCGGTTGAATTTTCTTCAAAACTCGATATCTTTGCTACCTCCTTTGGAATCTGGCTCCGTGATTTTCCGGGGATTTTAAAATTGATCACTATCTTTTCCATTTATCTGGAGTGGCTGGGGCCCATTCTTCTTTTCATCACAGCAGGTTTTGGAAAACGCTGGTGGATGGTGCGTTTATTATTAGTCTTCCTTTTCTGGGGTTTCCATTTTGGTATTTTTGCCACGATGAATATCGGTCTTTTCCCGTTTATTGCGATGGTCATGTGGTCGATTTTTATTCCGGGGGAAGTCTGGGATATCATTCAGAACTTTTTTCGCCGAAAGCATTTTGGAGAACTGGTTCTTAACTACGATGAAGAGTGTAACTTTTGTCAAAAAGGTGTCCGGATCATTCGCGAATTTTTCCTTCTACCTGAAGTTAGAATAGCGCCGGCCCAGGAGAATAAGTCCATTCATGCTGATATGGTAAAAAACAATTCCTGGGTGGTTGTGACTGAGAAGGGTGAGCGTTCATTTAAGTATAATGCTTGGGTTGAGATTACCCGAAGATCACCCCTTTTGTTCCCTTTTAGCTTTCTTTTTAATCAAAAGCCTATCCGTTTCATTGGAGAGAAAATTTACTTATGGGTTTCTACCCACCGGCCACTCATGGGGAAATTGACTCAGTTTCTTGATTATAAAAATCCGCGAAAACCCATTATAAGTCTAAAAATCCTCTCTCAATTGGCCGGAGCTTTCATTGTGGTGACTTTAGTCATGTGGAATTTAAGTACTATCAAAAAGTATAATATTAAATCTCCAGTCTTTCAGAGTGTGGCCCGTTGGCTTCATCTCTACCAGGAATGGAACATGTTTGCGCCCTTTCCGAAAACCGACAATATATGGATCGAGGTTCCTGCAACCTTAGGTGATGGGTCAGAAATCGAACTCATTACTGGTTCCCGTGATATCTATAGCATTAAGGATCAGCTGTTCTACAAATCCATACCAAGTGAACATTGGAGAAAATACTATCTGAATGTTTCAGAGAAATTAGATAACGCTCGCTACTATGGGGGTTATCTCTGTCGCCTCTGGAACAAGAGGAAAGTTCGCTGGGTTCCAGAGACGACTCTCAGAAAAATGGAGATTATAGTCTATTCTCAGATTAACTTGCCGAGTGGTGAAAAAGGCGGAATCACCCGAAAGCTCTCCTGGAAACACTGGTGTTTTGAAGAGGATTATAAAAAAGAGGGCGTCGAGAACCCAAGATGACTATTTCTCAGTCATCTTGGTCACATCAAAGCATTCAGTCACTGCTTCCGGATGTTCGCAGTATTTCTTACAAAGTTCATAGAAGCGTTTTGATGGCTTGTCATTTTCATTGGCCATAAGAAGTTGGTTAAAAATATCCATGGCTTCTGGAAAATTCTTTTGACTAAAAAGTTCACTGGCCTTGAGATAGAAATTTAACGACTCCGGATCTTTACTCATCCAGTGATGAGGGTGAAGGACTTCAAAAATCTCTACCGGCTTGGTTTTCCCTTTCACAATAACTTTATCTATCGGTCGAGTCTTTATATGAGTCAAATCAAGACGAGCAAGAGTCATCTCTGAGATGAGGATCTGGGCCCCGTAATACTTACATAAACCTTCAAGTCTAGCTCCTAGGTTCATGTTATCTCCTAGGGCGGTGTAGGAGAAAATACGTTCAGATCCCATATTCCCAACAGAGCATTCTCCGGAATTAAGTCCTATCCCTACATTAAAGATCGGGCGGCCTAGTTTAATAAACTCTTCATTTATGTCAGGAAGGATGGTCATCATTTTTATGGCCCCTTCTACTGCATGTTGGGCGTGATTTCCGATTTCCAGAGGAGCTCCCCAGATGGCAACAATGGCGTCACCGATGTATTTATCAAGAGTACCTTTAGTATCAAAAACAATGTCAGTCATTTGCCCCATGTACAAATTGAGGGAGTGGGCCAGTTCTGTAGCGGTTAATCCCTCTGAAATGCTGGTGAAGTCCCTGACATCGGAAAAGAGACAGGTGATATCCATTTTGGTTCCACCCACGTGAAGTTTTTCGGGGGACTTGAGCATTTCATCAACAATTGTCGGTGCCACATATCGGGAGAAGGTTCCTTTGATTTGTTTTTTCTCCTTGTTAGATTCATGGAACCTTAGGAATGTGTTCCAGGAATAACAGGCAATGAAACAAAAAAAGCAGTAAAAAAGCCTTAACTCATATCCATTAGGGAGGAAGTAAAACTTATCTATGAAGTAACTGGCCAGCACCAGAGATAAGACGATTAAAGCATCAAAGAAAGGATTCCCAAATTTTTGAACAAGAGAGAAAAGCAACATCCCCAAGACCAACAGAATGAGAGAGTACTGAACTGAGTTATTAGAATTCTGATAAAAATATTGATGAAGGAGCATATGCCCCATGTTCATATGTGAGTAGACCCCCGGCATTTTGGCATCAAGGGGAGAAGGACGTAAATCATGGGCGCCTAAAGCAGTTGATCCCACGAAAACCATTTTTCCTTCAATCATTTCTCTCATTTTTTGATCATCAGGTTTTGCAGTGATAAGGTCATAGAGAGAAATGGCATCAAATTGGTTTTCACCACCGATATAACGAATTTTTACTTCCCCATCCCGGCTTATTTCCATTTTCTTATCATTGATTTCAAGCTCTCCAGTCCGATCTTTGAAGATTTTGATCGTATGTTTTTCTTCATCATAGGCCTCAAAAGCATTGAAGCTCAGAGATCCATAGTAAATGGTATCGACATTGGCGATTAATTGATAATTTCTAAAAATCCCGTCACTGTCTTCATAGGCACTAATGTTTCCTAGTCCTGCTTCCGTTTGAACTAAAGTCTCTATCGGAAATGTGTAGCGACCAATCTTTTTTGGGTTCATATCTACTTCAGAACTTCTGGTCTGAATCACATCGTTGAGCATTTCTACGGGTGCTTCTTCCAACCCGTCGTCCTCAGCCATTGCTAAGGTATAGGCAAGGAAAAGTCTGCGTCCGTCACTTTGAAAATTTTTAATTGATTCGGCCAGAATATCATCCGCCGAAACATCTCCATATTGCGGTGATTTTTCCGGGAAAAGAATATCCAGGGCCACCACCTTGGCACCGAAATGATTTAATTGATCAATCATTTTTGCATGCTCTGTACGCGGAATGGGCCAGACACCTAATTTCTGTAAAGAATAATCGTCGATCTTAACCAGGATGATCTCTTGGCTTTTAAAGCTTTCATCCAAAGCATTGGTCATTCTGAAATCATAAAAGCGATTTTCAAAGGATATGGTGTATCCCAGAATTTTACCCAACATACTGGTACTATCAATGTCGCGCACAATGATAGAGCCAAATATGCAGAGGGCCGCAAAAATAAAGATGAGAAACATTCCTAGAGGGCGTAGTGATCTTGTGATAAATTTCATAGTATTATTGTAGCGCACTCAGGAAAACTTATGGAATTAGAACTTTTAAAGAATACCTTTCACCAGCATGTAAGGGGCTTACAAGATCGGATTACTCAGGAAATGCGAGAGCTCGATCCATCTTTGATCATTAAAGATGATCCTTGGCAAAGAACCGATCACCGTGGGTCTCCCGGAGGCGGCGGAATTACACGTGCTTTTCAGGGAGAACTCTTTGAGAACGCTGGAGTTAATACTTCCTGTGTCTTTGGTAAGATTGATCCTCAGTTTGCCAAGAATCTTAAAGGAACTGGCGACGAAATGTGGGCGGCGGGAATCTCGCTCATTATTCATCCTAAGAACCCTCGAGTTCCTACTGTTCATGCAAATTTTCGTATGATCCATCAAGGGGAAAAGTTTTGGTTTGGTGGTGGGGCAGATCTCACACCCTATTATCCTTATGAAGAAGACTTTTCTTATTTTCATGGTGTGTGGAAGAAAGCTTCTGGAGATAAGTATGAAGCAATGAAAAAAGAATGTGATGAGTATTTTAATAATGCCCATCGAGGTCTTGAAATGCGGGGGATTGGAGGTATTTTCTTCGATCACATGAATTCAGGTAATACAGAGGAAGATATGAAATATGTTTTTCATCTTTCTGAGCATTTTATTTCGTCCTATTTTCCAATCGTTAAAAAAAGAATGAGTGAAAACTGGACCATAGAAGATGAGGATTTTATGCTTCATCGTCGTGGCCGCTATGTAGAATTCAATCTCCTTCACGACCGTGGGACTTTATTTGGTCTTAGAACTAACGGAAGAGTTGACTCTATTCTTATCTCGCTTCCCGCCCGTTGTAAGTTTTCTTATCAGTACAGGCCTGAAAGCGGTTCTCCTTATGAGAAGATGTGGGAATACTATAAACCAAAGGCCTGGTAAGTTTGAGATCTATTTACTCATCATAGAATAGATTAAGGCCATTGAAATGATAAGAAAGCCTATCAGCATTTTGACAGCTTCCGGGCTGAGTAAAGAATCTTTCTTTTCTACTCTTAATTTCTTTATGAGATGTTTGGTTGGGATAGAAGTAGGAGGACGATTTTTGAAAAATTCTCTCTCATCACTTCTTTCTGCTTCCAGTTCAATAGTGACAGTTTCTGCGGTTGTTACTGCAGCTGAGCCACCATGGTGCCCTTCGTTTCCAACAAGGTCGAGTTTTGATTTAACCTCTATACCGATGGGGTTTACCTTAAAAAGATATTTGTTGGAGAGGAGAACTTCCACATTGCTTGTGACAGGATAGCGTTTATTGGGAGAGATCTTGGCCCGATTGATAGAGATCCCGTTTTTACTGCCAAGATCTGTAATATAAATTTCGCTATTATCAATTTCTACTAAACAGTGTTCTCGGGAAAGATCTTCTTTAGGAACATTGAAATCACATTTGAGAGAGCGACCAATCGTAATGGCCAATTTGGACGTAGCATGGGTAAATGTTTCGGTAGGGGTACTTAAGCTGAATTTGAATGAGTTTAAACCCATACTCCTACCTGCCTCTCTTAATAGGCTCCTCTAAGATGATTTCGCCTAAAAGGTCTTCTTTGATAAAAGTCCCGTCAGGAAGAGTGAACTCAAATAAATTTGCTAAGAAAATTCGTGAGCTGGCATAGATTGGAAGTTGGACATTAGGGGGAATTTTCTTCCCGTCAATGGTTACACCATTCTTACTACCCATATCCATGATGAAGGCATATTCGCCCTTAAAGGTAACCTGGCAGTGTTTACGAGAAAAGTCATCATAAGGAACAACGAAATCGTTGTCCTTTGAGCGGCCTATCGTGACAGTGTCTTTATCACTTTCATAGGTCAAAATTTCATCATTATATTTAATCTTGAGTTGCATAATCCTATTATGACTCAATTTTAAAAAATTTAAACAAAAATTTGTGGGCCCAAAGGACTCTTAAGGTTGAGTAATAAAACGATCAACCTTTAGACTTCTGGAGCAAGATAAACCTCAATATCAGGGTTAACCTCATCCCTGAGAATCGACCGGATGGCCTCTAAAGTGCCGGCCGTTGAACTTGGGCAGGTTCCACAGGCACCTTGGTATTTAATAATCAAAACATTGTCTTTAAAGTCCTTAACTACTAAATCTCCTCCATCTCCCTGAAGACCAGGGCGGATCATCTTATCCAGAATCTGTTCGATATGTAGTAATTCAGGAGGAAGATTTGCCCTACGTTCAGACTCAGGATCAAAAACTTTGATGTCCGGATTATGGTCTCCAATGAAGTTTTCGATGCAGGTTTGCACGGCAGGCTCTAAATTGTCCCAGTCCTCGAAGCTGAACTTACTAACTGTTATGACATTTTGAAAAAAGTGGATCTGATCCACTCCACGTAAATCAAAAAGGGCCGCCGCTAGCTCAACATCTTTACAATCCTGAGGAGTTTTAAAAGATATTTTACCATCCAGCATAACCTCTTTTTCGAGGATAAATTTTAAAGCGTTTGGATTTGGTGTTGGTTGTACAATTATGTCCATATTTTTACCTGTTATTCAAAAAAAGTTTTAACCTTGATCAGAGCACTGTATAGCTGATCAATGTCATCTTTGTTGTTATAGATTGAAAGTGATGCCCGACATGTTGCCGGAACACATAAAAACTTCATCAAAGGTTGAGCGCAGTGATGTCCTGTCCTGATCGCTACTCCTTCCTTGTCAATCAAAGTAGCCAGATCATGGGGATGAATCCCATCAATGCCAAAAGAAATGACCGCTGCTTTTTCCCGGGCCTCTCCATAAATGACGAGACCTGGAATTGTTTTTAATTTTTCAGTGGCGTATCTAAGAAGCTCGTCTTCGGCTTCGTGAATGGTGTCTAAGCCCACTTTTTGAAGATAATCAACCGCTTTACCGAGACCAATGACTGCTGCAATAGAAGGAGTTCCGGCCTCAAATTTATGAGGGAGAGTGTTGTAAGTGGTTTTCTCAAAAGTGACCACATCAATCATGTCCCCGCCACCTTGATAAGGAGGCATGGAATTTAAGAGATCTTCCTTACCATAAAGGACTCCAACACCTGTAGGCCCAAACATCTTGTGTCCTGAGAAAGCCAGAAAATCCACATCCAGATCCTGAACGTCGACTTTTTTATGAGCAATGGCCTGGGCCGCATCAACAAAGATTTTCGCTCCAACAGCATGGGCCATTTGGGTCATCTCTTTGATAGGGTTGATGGTCCCAAGAGCATTTGAAACATAAGTAACTGATACGAGTTTAACTTCGGAAGAAAGAAGCTTCTTATACTCTTCAATTAGAAGTTCCCCTTGAAGGTTCATCGGGATAACTTTAATTTTAAGGTTTTTTTCTTCAGCCACTAACTGCCATGGAACAATATTTGAATGATGTTCCATTTGAGAAAGAAGAATCACGTCGCCCGCATTTAAAAAAGAGCGAGCGTAACACTGGGACACAATGTTAACTGATTCAGTTGTGCCTTTAGTGAAAATAACCTGTTTTCTATCTGGAGCATTTATCAGAGAAGTTAATTTATCTCTGGTTTCTTCAAACTTATTTGTGGCGTTTTCTGAGAGCCAATAAAGCCCACGGTGGACGTTGGCCGTTTCCTGTCGGTAATATCGGTCAACTTCATCGATCACTTCTAAAGGTTTTAAAGTTGTGGCACCACTGTCTAAGTAGGCCAGACGTTTTCCACCGATTATTTGTTCGGCGGCCGGAAAGTCTTTTCTATAAGGGTTATCGGTAAGAATGTTCATTCCTTCCCCCCTAAATTGAACTTAGTTTCAAGATGACCCATTACGGTCTGACCTATATAATCGCGAGCTTCCCGATTTGTGATCTTTTGAACAATTTCCATTCCGAAACCATGGGCCAGAAGAGTGCGGGCCTTGTCGGCCGGAATACCGCGTGCCTGAAAATAAAAAACTTCATCATCAGATAACTGACCGGTGGTCGACCCGTGGGAGCATTTCACATCATCCGCAAAAATCTCAAGTTGCGGTTGCGAGTGAAGCTGAGCTTTTTTAGAAAGGAGTAGATTCTTATTTAACTGAGCAGAAGCTACTCGCTGGGACTTAGGAAAAATATGAATAAGGCCTGTGAAAATTCCTTTTGATTCACCATCAAGAATTCCCTTGGCCATTTGATCAGAAGTTGTGTCTGCGGCCTTGTGATTAATGGCCGTATTGATGTCACTATGTTCTCGATTATTTGTAAGGAACAAGCTATAAGACTCACCGTTTGCTCCTGCTTCATTTAGATTAAGAGTCAGGTTCTTACGGTTAAGTTTACCTTTCATGGTGAAGAAAAAACTTCGAACAGTTGCATCTCGTTCGACATCCGCAAAGACTGAACCGTGATTCAAACTATTACTGCTTTCTTGGTCTAACTGGATGTGCTCGACTCGAGCACCTTCTAAGGCCGTAATATAGGTTTCAGCAATAAAAGCGTGTGAACTCTCAAGGGAGATTGTTTCTTCAATTACTGTCACTTGAGACTGTCGGTCTGCAAAGATGAAGTTGGTTGGAGCAGATACTTTATTAAGGGATAGAAGGTTTAAAATTCTTATCGGCTTAGAAATTTCCTGATTCTTTTCAATTTCAATTAAAAGTCCTTCTTGCAAGAGACCATGATGAAGATGGGATAAAGCATTGGAGCTGGTAAGCTTGCTTTTTATTTCATCAAAACGATCACTAATCTTTGTGATTTTTACCCCTTGAGGGAGGGGATCTTGATGATTAAGTTCACCATCAATGAAAACCATGGTTGGGAAATCAGTCTTAGTAAAATCCGGAAGGGCCAGTTGTTTCACGTCAAGGAGAGTTTCAAAGAAAGTTTCTAAGTTTGTGAACTTATAACTGTCTTTGATAGGAGAAAATAACCCGTTCTCTTTAAAAAGATCAATCTGTCCTTGTCTGAATTCTTTCAGAGGGCCTTTGGTATCTTTTAATGAGTTCACTGCAAGCGCAGTTAAGTTTTCAATATTCATTTCTTAACCTTTAATGAGCCAGTCATAGCCTTTTTCTTCAAGTTCTAAGGCCAGGGATTTATCGCCAGACTTAATGATCTGACCTTTATAAAGAACGTGAACATAGTCAGGTATGATGTAGTCAAGAAGTCGTTGATAATGGGTCACCAGAATGGTGGCATTAAAGCGGCTCTTAAGAGCGTTAACTCCGTTGGCCACAATTTTAAGAGCATCGATATCAAGACCGGAATCTGTCTCATCTAAAAGTGAAAGACGAGGATTCAAAATGGCCATCTGAAGAATTTCATTCTTCTTCTTCTCACCACCAGAGAAACCTTCGTTAACAGATCTTTCCAGGAAAGATTCGTTCATCTCAAGAAGCTTGAGTTTAGCTTTAAGATGCTGCATGAATGCCTGGTCATCCATGTTCTCAAGCCCCTGATGTTCGCAGATTTGATTGAATGACTCTTTAAGAAAAGTGAAATTCGAAACGCCTGGTACCTCAATCGGATATTGGAAGCCTAAGAATATTCCTTCTTTGGCGCGGTCACTTGGCTCAAGGTCCAGAAGATTCTTCATCTTGCCATTAACCTCGTAATTGATTTCACCACCAGTTACCTCATAGGCAGGATGGCCTGCAATTACTTTTGAAAGAGTAGACTTACCAGAACCATTGGGGCCCATAATGGCATGAACTTCGCCTTTCTTTACAGTGAGGTTTATCCCCTTAAGGATTTCATTGCCTTCAACTTTTGCTGTGAGATTTTTAATTTCAATCATGTTTTTATCCTACGCTGTTTTCTAATTTCATTTCAATTAACTTGACCGCTTCCACTGAGAACTCAAGAGGAAGTGTTTTAAAAACATCCTTACAGAAACCGTTAACGATTAACGAGACGGCCTTCTCTGAAGTAAATCCTCGGGATTGAAGATAAAAAATCTGGTCAGCGCTGATTTTAGAAGTCGTGGCTTCATGTTCAACAATGGCAGAGTCATTCTTTACATCAATAAAAGGAAAGGTATTGGCCGCACACTCATCACCGATTAACATCGAGTCACATTGAGAATAGTTACGTGCTCCTGTTGCACTTGGCATGATTTTAACCAGGCCTCGGTATACGTTTTGAGATTTTTCTGCAGAAATACCTTTCGATATGATGGTTGATTTGGTGTTTTTACCAACATGAATCATCTTGGTTCCGGTATCTGCCTGCATGAAATGATTCGTAAGGGCCACTGAGTAGAATGAACCCTGCGAGTTGTCTCCTAAAAGAACACAAGAAGGGTACTTCCAGGTAATGGCAGATCCCGCTTCAACCTGAGTCCAGGAGATCTTGGAGTTTTTACCTCTACACTGACCACGTTTAGTCACGAAGTTGTAAATCCCGCCTTTTCCTTCTTTATCTCCGGCGTACCAGTTCTGAACAGTTGAGTATTTAATCTCGGCATCATCTAAAGTGATGAGTTCAACAATCGCTGCATGAAGTTGGTTTTCATCCCTTTGCGGAGCTGTACAACCCTCGAGATAATTCACGTAACTGCCTTCATCAGCAATGACGAGTGTCCTTTCAAACTGGCCCGACTCTTTTGCATTAATCCTGAAGTAGGTGGAAAGATCCAGAGGGCAGGTCACACCTTTAGGAATGTAAACAAATGAGCCGTCAGAGAAAACTGCTGAGTTAAGAGCTGCATAGAAATTATCCGAATAAGGAACAACTGTTCCCAGATATTTCTTTACCAGATCCGGATACTTTTCAACCGCTTCACTTATGGAACAGAATATTACCCCAACTTTTTCCAGTTCTTCCTGGTGAGTGGTTCCGACTGATACTGAATCGAATACAGCATCTACAGCAACCCCCATCAATCTTTTTTGCTCTGTAAGAGGAATGCCTAATTTCTCGAAAGTATCTAAAAGTTCAGTGTCAACGTCGTCCAAAGACTTATAGACATCTTTTTTCGATTTAGGTTTCGAGTAATAGTAAATGCCATTAAAGTCGATTGGAGGAATATGACAATACTGCCAGTCAGGGTGCTTTAAAGTTGTCCAATGACGGAAGGCCTTTAGACGATAATTAAGGAGCCATTCAGGTTCATTCTTTCTTTGAGAAATAAGCCTTACGATGTCTTCAGAGAGACCTTTCGGGAATTCTTCAGTCTCAATATCTGTGACAAAGCCGTATTTATAATTGTCCTGAAGTTTGTCTTCGATTTTCATATATTCACCTTGTTCACAATAGGGCAGTCATCCACTTTTTTCTCAGGGAGTTTTTTTAAGGCCAGAAGATTGTCTTCAGATAGCAACTCATTCAGAGAGAGGGCGTTAAAAATATTGATTAAATAGTCATTAAGTCTTTTGATTGGTTGAGTGATGTTACATCGGCCGAGGAGTACACAGGGACCATCATGACAGTCCATCATGAAGCTTTTTCCTTCAACTAATTCAACCAGTGCCATATAGCTTACCTGGGATAGGTCTCCGGAGAGAGTGTAACCGCCCTTAACTCCCTTATGAGAATGAAGGATGCCAGCGTTATTCATTAACTGCATGACTTTTGCAGTAGTATCAAAGGGCGTCTCAAACCGATCACAGACTTCTCTGGCGGTTGTGAGCTCCTCGGATCCTTTATCTTTCATGAGTTTAAGTACCATTAAAGCGTACTCAACTTTTCTATTAATTTTAATCATAAATACGTTAAAATTTGCCCTATTTGTGAATTTACTTCATCGTAGCTTAAATAAGGCGAAATTGCACCTATTTTGTAGCGCTACTGATAAATTTAATATGCTTAGGATTCCAGCCGATAAGTCTTTAAATGAATTGGATTATTCTTTTATTCTTTTTTGAACAGATGGCCTTGGCACAGGTGAAGAGTCCAGTACTTGAGCCGCTAGCTGATATTATTTCTGACGATTATGAGGCAGGCCCCTTTCTCATATACAACTGTGAAAAAAAACATTGGGTGTGTGTCATAGAGGATAACTATACAAGCTGTCAGAATCAGAGACTTGCCGATGATAAAAAAGAAGGGGTGGAGCATAGCTGTGCTCCAATCGGAAAATTTCCTACCAAAAAATCATGTTTTCAAAGAGTGCTTTACATGACTGGTCAAAATTATGGTGACCGTTTTTGTTTAAAACAAGAGTGGAAAGAAAAGGGTGTAGAATGAAAAGCTTAAAACTTTATAAACTTCTTCCCTTGATCATATTAATGGCCTGTGAAAATTCAGTAGAAATACAGAAGAGAGTCGATAGTCCTTCACTTCCTCCAGAAGAAACTCCTCATGTTCCCGGACCTTTACATTCTGAAGATCTTTCTTGCTTTTCAAATGTAAACGGGGGGATTTTTGGTGGCTCAGTTGAAATCAATTTAGCTTGTAACTCTTCAGTTGCTGAAATTAAGTACTGCCTTCAAGAAGGCTCATGTTGTGATCCTCATACCTCAGGAAACCTCTATACCGGACCTATCACCCTCGGAATGTTTAATGAAAATACTTGTTTAAGTTTTTATGGTGAGAGAGGAGATAGTCATTCTCAAGTTGTAAACCATACTTATAGATTCGATGGCCTTCTCCCGGATTTACAATTAAATTTCCCTAAAACCCTTTATCAGACTACTCAGCTGGAAGGGCACCATTTTCTGGGATCAAATGATTTTGGTAAAACAAATTATACAGTAGGTGAATTTAACTTTAAAAATTATGATCCAGCTTTTAATGTGAAAGGGAACTGCGAAGATATTTTTGAAAATTTTGTGGAACTCCAGGCGCTGAATCCATCACCTCTCTTGAATCCTTTTGATATGAGTTTATTAAGTTGGGAGAATCAATTAAAAATTCCGCTTTCTCTCAACGATCTTAATTATGGTGAGAATTTCATTGCAAGCTTTGTGGCCAATAACAATTATGACTTACCTCTCTATGCATGTTCCGCTAATAAAATAACCCTAATGGATTTTGATTTTTTTGCCTTTGAAGCATCACATGGAGACGATGGGGCAGATCAATTAAAAGATGATTCAGGAAGTTTTGTGGCCTACGGTTTTTTTGAATCTGACCCGGATATTCATCGTGACCCTGCAGGACTTTCTATCGAAGAAAAATCTGGCCAGGAATTAAGGGTTGGATCATTTGGGATTTTCTATTAATAAGCAGAAAGTGTCTTATTCGTACATTTCCTCGTGAGACATAGGTGCATTCATCGCATTCTGGTCTTTGTAGTAGATGTAACCCATAAATGCTAAGATTAGAATTGTGCTCGCTAATAACAAAAATTGTTTTTTGGATGACTTTTCTTTTGGAATAGCTTTCTTTTTTCCTATATCGTGTTTACCTGAACGGTAATGTTTTTTTAGAGGAACCTTCACTCCAGAATGCGTGGACTCTTTTCTGGGAATAACGGATGCTGGCCTAGTAAGAATGACTTGATCGCGGTTCTCAATCAATAAAGTCTGAACGGCGCCAAAAGATAAATTTAAATATTCAGGTACAGGAGTCGGTTGGTTAGGAGAAATTTTCTTATCATCGATAAAAACGCCATTGGCGCTTTCCAGATCTGTTATGTAAAGCTGACCGGACTTATTTTCAATAAGACAATGTTTCCGAGAGATTCCTTCATGAGGAATAACGATATCCGCTTGGGAGGATCTACCGATTACGAAACTTGATTTTGAGATTTCAAATTCGAATTCTTCACCACTAATCAACTTACAAATCAACCGCATAGTCACAATTTTGGGGGGCCTGAAGAAACAGGCCCCCGGTTTCCCTTATTCTAATGGGGACAGCCAAACATCGAAGATATCACCTTGAGTTATCTTGCCATCCTTAACAAATGTAAATTTACTTTTTTCCCGTGCACGGGCACGGTCATCGAAATTAGTTACTGAACGAGTGTCATACTTGACTGAGATTCCCGTGACACCCTTCGATTTTAAGCTCGAGAGTTCTGATTTTTGGGATATCCCGTCGCCATTGGCATCATTCCATAATACTAATTCCTTAAAAATAGCATCCTTCGAATCGATCACATTGTCACCATTCTTATCATGAATTTTTAAGGCTTCAAAACCGTTTTCATGTTCAGCATCCTTCCCAAAAATTTGATGATAAGACTTAACTTTGGTTTCACCTTTCTTAAGGTGTGCCAGGAAGTATCCAGATGCTTTTGGCTCAGGCCAGTTGATACGTGTTCCGGGTTCAACGCCGTAAAGTGGGAAGAGAGAAACTCCTGAGAATTGCGGAAGCTTTTGATCGAAAAAGAGCATGAGCGGAGAGTAGTATCCGCCGCAGAAACCTTCCATACCTGGGAATTTAACTTGAGCGGTAAAGCTTTGATAGGCAGAGGCTTCATCGAATGATTCAAGTTCTCTTTGAGCTGCAAGAGTTCTTCCCGATTGACTATAAGAAATTGAATGACGAGGAGGAGCGCTTAAAACAATCTTCCCATGACGAATCGGATTTTTAGAAACAATGGCCTTCATCGGGTCTTTGAAACGAATCTTAATATTGTTGGTATTGGCCTGAATTTCCATATTAGTGACAGGCTTTCCATCTTTCAGCACTGTAATAAATGAACTTAGATCCGGAAGTCGAGAAGGATAATAACAGCTCACCGAACTATAGACTAAAGTCCCGTGCTTATTATTTTGGTTGAACCTATACAGACAAGTGATCTTGCTATCTAGATCCTCGTCAGGAGTGCCAATAAGTGTTGCGTAGAGTGGAACGCCACCATACTTATTAAATTGGGCCCCTAGATAAGGATTGTCTTGTGGGTTGGTACTTTCAAGCCAGCCCGCGAGTTTATAATCATAATTAGCATTTTTCCAGGGGACGTAACAAGTTAAGTCTTTGAACCCCGGCTTGCTCATGTCCTGACCTTCTTTGAAAACACAATCCGAGCGTACTCCCGCAGATGCCCATGTCATCCGTGCCGGAAAAACGACTTGAAGCGTATCCTTATTCGTTGGAACTTTAGCATCCACCATGGAGAAATTCATGGTGACATTTTGATTGGGGTTTAACTGACGATCATGACTGTAGGCTCGTAGGTTTGTGCCAAAGCAGTACGGCTTAACAGTTAATTCAAAACTACAGGCTGAACCACCACAGCCTCCTTTACGGTTTTGTCCAATAGGTGGAGAACCGCTCTGGGAGGAGCCGAAGGGAGCAACAGTGAACTGCGCAAAAGCTTCGGCGTTCAGGAGTAGGGTAAGCGATAAAATTAAAACCTTCATACGTACCTCGAGTTTGTCGAAGAAAACTATTTCAGACTTTTCCTCATTCTGACTTTTCTTAATTTATATTCAATCACGGGTGTAGAAACGTTTGTGCGATTAAATACAACAGATTTTATTCCTGACATTAAAGTCAAGGACTTACCGAATTTAAGTGAAGATCCATTAAGGCTGGCCGTGGATCTTTTTAGCTCAATTAAGTGGTCATGTGATTCAGCGGACGGTCTTTCCAGGTAGTACTCAACAACTTCCACAGGAGATAAAATCGTCCTAGGATCGGTTCCCGGTATGTAAGGAAGATTTTCATAAAAAGTTTTAGTCGTATGGATTCCCTGTGAAATATCAATTTTCCCGATGCAGTTGAGATCTTTGTCCGGACGACAAATGTTGTATTTGGTTGCCAAGAGAGAAGAATTTCCATTAATCGAGACAAAAGTCATATCTGCGCTTGGTGCGGGGTCAACTACACCCAACATTTTAAAAGGCCTCTTCACAGCGTAGTCACAGCTTCCAGAAATAGAACAACTTACCCGGCAGGTACCGGTGTTGTTCATTTTTAGAACCGTCGTATTGCAGTCAAAGAATTCTATTTCAGAGCTTAACATTATAATACGGTTAGGCTCCCATGGAGACTCTGGAACGACTGATTTTGATATCGTTCTATCTGTTGCGTGTTCCCAATTAATGCCTCCAAAGCTTTTATCTGTACCGACTTTAAAGACATCCTCAGGGTTAATAGAATATCTCTGAATCTCTTTACCAATAGTTTTTCTTACGATGAAATAAATGGACCTTGATTTTTTCTGACCTGCTTTTATTTCGAGTGTAAGTTGTCTTGAGCACTTTTCCTGACGACAGTATTCGTTCTTAGCTAGGGTAAAGAATGGAAGGCCGTCATCATCATCAAGACTGATATAATTAAAACTAGGCTCTGCACCTGTAAGATCACGAGTCAGAATCCTGGATGCGCCAAAGCGGGCAATAGTAACGAGAATGTCTTCGGAGAGGATGGCAGTCTCTTTATTGGCAAATTGATAAAGGTTGTAGCCAACCATTGCCAGAAAGCCCGAAAGGGCCATGGCAATGACAACTTCTAATAATGAGAAACCTCTATTGTTATTAATCATGGGTCCTTTACAATAAATTCGTATTGCTTAAATTGTCCTGGAAAGAGTTCTGTATGAGTTATCCTTACTGTTACTTTGAACAAACCTCTAAATTCCATTGTTCCTGCTTTCATTGGCGTGACAATGTAACCCACGCGTCCAGGACACCCGGGATAGTCCTGCACAGGAATGATTCCATCATTTACCCAGCATAATTGGAGATTCTCGTGTACTGCCTCAAAAGTTGTATGGTCCAGAAAACCTTCCGGTTGGAAATCTATTTTCTCCATCGTAATATTTGAACGAATTGATTCCATGAGACCTGTAATGATATTTTCCATGGTGGCATTTTTATCAACTTCTGCCTTCTTTTCGCTTAGATAATCTACAGCATTCAAAATGATGAAGGCTCCGACACCTGCTAATGCAAATCCCATTAGCACTTCGACCATACCTACGCCATTTTGATTTTTAAAAAGAGTTTTCATCTTATGATATCCACCCTTGATTCTTCACGTATAATCCATTTTTGAATACGATTAACTTTTTGTGATGTCATGACATCTGTTGGACTTGCGATTCCGATATCAGGATCCACAGTGGTCCAGGAAAAATTATTCGGACCATTGGTTACTAAGTCGAGGGGGCTACAGGATTGAATCTCCATACTAAGTTGTTTGCTCTTTACGATGTCACTCCAAGTCTTATTGATGAGATTTTTAGTAAGAGCACAGGCCTGTTTTCGCCCGTGAAGGTCCGTCATGATTAGATCTGCGGCCTTTGTATCCCAGATGCTATGCCAGTAAACTGGAGAATTCGCATTAGGAGTCTGTACCAATTCATTTACAATAAAGGTTCCAATCATATATAGCGGCGTACTTCTGTCCCTAATGACGAGACGATTACAAACATAGAAGCCATAGACATGTGTTCTGTCCGCAGGAATTACACACTCCTCTACAACTGATTTCGTGGTAGATGGTGCATGGCCTTCAAGTGGGGGATCGCTTCCGAGCCCTGGGTAAAATGTAATTGGGGCAGCAGCTGCATGGTCAGTGCCATCGACTTCTGCTCCTGGAGGAGTATTAGCGTAGTTCCAGGCAAAATTAGTACTCCCAGACATATCCAAATCCCAGTCAGCTACACCCATACCGTCCGGACAATCAAGTTTGACAACGGGTTTTGGGGCTTCATCAAAAAGGCTATTATTGAAGGCACTTCTCCAGCCACCCATGGTTAAGTTTTCAGAATCATTCCAATCGGCACGGTTGAGAAATTTCAAATTGTTACCCTGGGCCCCCTCTATGTAGAGATAGATGGGAAGATTGTAATGACTGTAATGATAAGGGGTGAATGAAAAACGAAGTGATTTTTTAAGATCTGGTTTTACAATTTCAAAAAGTTCACGCCACTGATTTGGAAAGCTAAAATCAAGGTACTTTTGATTCAAGACTACTTTCCCTTGATAGAGTTCCGTATCTTTTAATGTTGCAGTCATGATGGGAGCTGGGCCCTTGACCAAAGCTTTTACAGCATCAAGTTTCGATTTTAGATTATCTTTACTGCTATTGTAGTCATTTAGCTGTGGGGTATAGTCACATGTAGAATCTTTGCTCTTGTCACAGCTTTCATTATATCCAAGAGTATTGCAATCTGAAGAGGCCCTTTTGAAGCCTTTGCATTTATTGATAAGGTATCCTGCATCCTGCTTGAATTTATCGAATTCAGGAATTTTATCCAGAAGGTGACCGCTTTCAATGGCATCATAATAGTTATAACGATTGGCCGTTTCAACCTTCCCTATAAATTCATTTATTTTACTTTCTGTCATATCGAAAAAATCTAAGTTAAGGCCAATTTCAACAAGAGAATCAACACCCATTGTTCCGTAAAATTCTTCTTTTGTAGTTCCCCAATCATTCTCTTCATTATATTTAAAAGCAATATTACCAAGAGCTCTGTTACCGTCTGGAGACTTTACATCAAAAGAGAAACGGGTTTCTTTTTTCTTTTCCCACCATTTTCCGCCGCCACCCTTATTGTAATCAGAGCTTGATTCACCTGCTTCATTGGAAGGTTTAAAACGGTTTCTATGGGTGAAAGAGAGTTTCATGCGTGCAGAATCAGAATTGGAGCTGTACTCGCCATAAGCAAGTCTGGAGTCTGAATTGGCACTTGGTCTTAAGAGGGCATTGTTTTCATCAATACATGACTCAAGTACTGACACATTTCCAGAAGTGGTAGAGGAATAGTCGAATAGGTTATAGAACCCTTTATCCTCTGTGGCGTCGAGACGGACTCCTCCTAAAAAACCTCGAAAGTTAGGGTACCGATCTTGTTTAGAAAGATAAGGGTGACCCCGCTCAGAAAAAGTGTAGTCTGAATTATCTCTATTTATAATTCTACCTGTGCGGAAAATTGAACCTTTGTTTGCGCCAGAATTGTAAATTCCAAGAGTTAAAGTATTGTAAAACACAGAGGCATTGTTTTTATCAGAACTTTCAGCAGGGAGAATAAAGTCTCCTGCAACATAAACCGGGCCATGGAACTCATTGTGAAAGTTACCATCGAGGTTCCCATATTTCATTAGCGCGTAGGTATGGAGGCGACGCGGGTAGAAGGTATAGTAACTGATAGAGTCTGCCTGTCTTAAGGCCAGACAGCTTAATCTTGTTTTTGAGATATCTGAAGTGATATGAATACCAATCTTTCTTTCATCTCCTGTACCCACATTTTTAATATCACGAACCTGGAAAACTTCGATATCAATCTTGTTAACACAGTCTTTAACTTTTTTTGCCATCACATAAAGCGGATGCTCGGTGGACATATCATCCAGGATGCTTTTTGTAATAGAGAATGTAAGCTTTCCATCCGTAGGTGATATGTCTTCTTCTTTAAGTCTTTTGGTTGTTTTCGCTGGAGTGTCATGAAAACGGAGATAGTTAATAGCTAAAATTTTGTTAGCACTTTCCAAAGGTGGAGCCGCAGTAAGATAAGTTCCAATGGTTTCTGAAGTCCATAATACTCGCTCCAGATTTCCAGGGAAAGTTACAATCTGTTCCATCGGGATAGTAGATCCGCAAGACGTAGACTGGAGTAAGTCAGTCGTTCCATCACTATTATAATTGATACACCATTTTTCCCTGATAGCATGAACTAGGTAATCGTTTATGCTTCCAATAAACACTCGGTAGTTAATGGCCGCTTCTGCTTTTTTCTTTTCGCTTTGAAGTTTTGGGAGCATATCAGTCGTAACGTAGGCGATACCTCCCACAGAAAGGGCAAGGATCAGGATCATGAAGAGCATGGACATACCCTGCTGAGTTCCGACTATTTTCTTTAATTTCATACTACTATTAACCGTCATAATCGTTTCCAATACAACTTTTTCTCAACACCAATAGTTTAGATGAGGAATAAACCTTCAAATTCTCTTAGGTTGGCCAATAAAAGCTTCAAGCGCTTGTCTTCGTTATCAGGGGTTCCTGGATTTCAGTTGATCCCGATTATTGGCAGTGTTTAAAGTAACTATCGGTAAATTGGTTGAAAAACTTCAATCTTATATATAGGAAGGAATTAAATCTGGTCCGGGCCCAGGTACCAAGCCGCCGCCAGGAGGGCCAATCCTAGGAGGATGAGCAAGAAATTAGAGCTCCTTGATTTCTGTGGAGCAGTTTCTTCCTCTACTTTTGTTTTATGGATAATGGGATTTCTAATCCGTTTGGACCTTTGAGTTGTTTTCTTTTTTTCAAGCTCAAGTGTAATTGATGGGCGATTAAGTTCGATTCGGGACAATCTCATGGTGGCCGTAAAATCTCCACTGTCAGCGACGGTTGAGCTGATGATTTTAGGTGATGTTTCATGTGACGAAATGGATTGGCTGATTTCGCAATCTAATTTGCCTAAAGTCAGTTGAGACGTTGAGGTGAAAGGAACTTTGGTATTTGGTGGAATTTTCTTTCCGTCTATTGTGATACCGTTAGAGCTTTCAAGATCAGTGATATAAAAGCGATCTTTAATAAACTCAATCTGACAATGCTGGCGTGAGATTGCTTCATGAGGAATAACAAGGTCACATTTGGCCGACCGGCCAACAATCACGCACGTTTTATCTGTCACCAGGTCCAACGTTTTATCAAATTCAATTTGAACAGATACTCTCATTACATTCTCGATGGAGCTTCAATACCCAGAAGCGCTAATCCTTGTTTTAAGATATCTGCAGTTGCTCTTGAGAGCATTAAACGGGAGGACCTGGTTGGTTCACTCGCCGATCCCACAGGACATTCGGCATAAAAGCTATTATAGGCCCTTGCGAGGTCATAGAGATAGCTTGTTAATACTGATGGCCTGTACTGTTCGGTTGCACTCTGAATAACATGATGAAAATTCATCATTTGCGCGACTAATTCTTTTTCTTGAGGAGCATTGATGGAAATTTCATTGGATGTTGGAGAACCAAGTTTTGTTGTCATTGAATTAATTCGAGCGTAAGCGTACTGAATATAAGGGCCGGATTCCCCGTCTAGTTTCAGCCAGTCCTGCATATCGAAAACAATTTTCTTTGAGGGGTCAATTCTTGTCATACCATACTTAATCGCGCCTTTAGCGACGATTTGTGCCGTTTCTTCAATTTGTTCTTTACTCCATTCCTGAGCGTAGCGATTGAGATATTGGTCTTTAATCATCTGAACCATGTTTTCGATAAGGCTTTGAAGAGGAACGATATTTCCTTTCCGTGAGCTCATGGCCCCATCTGGAAGTTCTACAAAATCATATTGAAGATGGAAGCATTTCTTAGCGTTTTCAAAACCCATGAGTTCAAGCACTTTAAAAACTTGTTTGAAGTGATGTTCCTGACGTTTATCCACCACATAAATATTCTTTTCAATGTGATAGTCCTGAAATTTACGTCGGGCAAGCTCGATATCTTTAGTGGCATAGAGACCGTTGCCGTCAGACTTCAAAAGCATGCAGAAGCCCAGTTTATGTTCACTCAGATCAATTCCTACAGCACCTTGATCTTCAACAAACAGACCTTTGGCCTGGTATTCACGGGCGAGCTTGACTGAGGAGGAATCCACTTCGGATTCCCAATACCAGACATCAAAACTTACGTTGGCCCATTTATAAACTTCATTCATGAGTTCAATAGACCATTCCCGGGTAGTTTTCCAGAGATCGTAAAACTCGCCTGATTTCTGTTCAAGCTGCTTTAAGATGGAAGTTAACTGCTCCCGGTTAGCGGCTTCTTTATCTGTTCCGCGCTCGTCTTCGAGTTTATTGTGGCCGGCCGTATAGAGGGAACCAAGCCAGGCGCCTTTTTTCTTGTGAGGGATTTCACCTTTATAATGAAATTTAAGAAACCATAGGCATTTGGCAACGTGGGTACCTACATCGCCTGGAAAAGTTGAGGCCACAATATCAAAACCCGCATAACGATGGAGACGGATAAGAGAATCACCCAAGCAGAGGTTTCTCATATGGCCCACGTGGAGTTCTTTGTGGGTATTCGGCTGGGAATACTCAATCATAGTCCGAGGTGTGTTTTCCGATAGCTTCTGCTTGAAAATTTCCCCGGAGAGTATTTCCGGGATGAGTTTTTGGGCAATCCCATTGAAATCGAAATAAAAATTTAAATAGGGACCCATCGCTTTTTTTGCCGTCACAAAAGATGGGAGAGTGCCTAAGGCTTCATCGAGAGTCTTAGCGGCTTGAGCAGGGTTCGTTTTGGCCTCTTTGGCCAACAGGAAAAGAGGAAAGGCCAGATCGCCTGCTTCCGTTGAAGGAGTTGCTCCGAAAAGTCCGTAAACCTTATCTGCAGAAAAAGAACAGTTGAAAGTTTTCTCAATTGCGGGCGCCAACGCATGGGCCAGTTCCCGTCGAAAATAATCGTGACGTGTGAACACAGTAGTCCTTAGAGTTCGTAATGATATATAGGTAGATTATCTAATCAATTTTAATAGACATCAAGATATGTTTTCCAATATGAGGAATGGAAAACGTCTCTCCTGAAGAGACAAACCCGACTTTGGAGTAAAAGCCCTCGGCCTTTTCTCTGGCATTACACCATAAAAGCGTGCATTGATTTTGCTTAATGACGGGAAAGGCAGTTCGAAGCAGAGCCGAAGAAAGACCTTGTCTCTGATACTCTGGTAAAGTGGCCATGCCACGCAGGCGATATTGGTAAGGATCGGGGAAATGAGCATTTTTCTCGAAATAAAACGAAGCAACACTGACAAGTTTTTTGTCAACGAAGGCACCAAGATGAAACGTCATCTCGTCATTATCACCTTGGAAAATACAGTCATCAATGGTGCCATTAGGGCGCAACATCTTATGTCTGATAAGGTGGGTATCAATAGCTTTGATTCTTAAAACTTGCACCTGAGGAGATTAATAAACTCCCGGCAATTTGGGAAGCAGTTTAAACTAAAAATAGGAAACTCTTATAAGACGCTCTAGTCCTAATTTTCCAACGGTTTGAATGAATGCACCAAAAATTAAATTTGGGATGCGGGATTCTGGACCTTGCCAGTCTGCTTTAAGAGACAATAAACAATACTTATCCAATTCCTGAACAATAATTTTTCCTTGAAGATCTTTCAGAAACCCAGTCTCAAATGTAAATGGATAGACTCCTTCTTCTCTGATTCGTGGAATTTTAAATTTAACAATCATGGGGAAAGGAAGAAGAGCGTGATCAATCGTAAAGGAGAAATTTTTGGTTTTCTCGTCATAATGACTGCTTTTAATGAAATCCATGTACTCATCATAGTTCTCATAAAGAGAAAGCTTTCTCATGGCCCGCTTGCAATTTCGGGGATGAATACCTGAGACAAACAAGAACATTTGTTGAATTTTAGGCTTGGGAGAGTGGACTTTACCCACGGAAATGACTTCTCCTTTCAATAAATCTTCGATTTGAGCTTCTGTAGGAGTAAAAAAAGGTTTAAGCTCGGTTGATATTGTTTTACCGAAACTTGCAGGAAGATTCGCCTTGTTCTGGGATAAAGAACTTTCGTTGATAAAAAAACTCAAAAAAACAATTAAAAAGAAGGTTCTCATCGTTGACCTAGTGTTTGGGATACCCTTAATCTTATCCTATTGATTTTCTTGCAAGCAACTTTAAAGGAGACTTTGACAATGGCCGTCGAAGAAGTGAAGCGCCGTGGCGCAAAAGTCAAGGAAGCTTTAATCGAGAGTAAAGACCAGCGTTGGCACTGCCGAAACCGCGTCACTCTTGTTTTTGGAAGTAATGACATCGAAGAGTTAGATACTTACGTCTACAACAAAGACTCTATTGAGTTTAAAAAAGTTAATTTCCATCAGGCCAAATCCAAGGCGATTGAAGAGATCCTGGATAACTGTATCGATGAGTTTTATCGCGGTTACGTAACCGAAATTCATTGCAATCTTTCTCCTGACGGAAAAACCGTAACAGTGCAGGACAACGGCATTGGTTTTCCACTCGCGAAGATGAAAGATGTTTATACAGAATTCCGTACAGGCTCTAAGTTTAAAGATGAAGAAGTTGATGACAAAGGTTTCCTTTATCGGACTTTAGGTCAAAACGGACTCGGAGCTTCTGCTACCTGTTTAACTTCTGATTCGTTTAAGGCCACTGTCCGTCATTACAACTCTAAAAAAGAACAAACTTATGAGTTCATTGATGGCGCTCTTCAGATTAAAAAGACCAAAGAAAAACCATTCAAAGGTCCATCTGGAGTCCGGGTTGAACTGACTCTCGCTAAAGCGGTTTATAAAGATCAGGTTGTTGATGAAGAGCTTCTCCGCAAGCGCATCATTGACCTCGCCTACAATAATCCAGGATTAACGTTCTATTTTAATGGTGAAAAGTATCTTTATAAAAAAGGTCTTTTTGAACTCGCTCAAAGAATTGATTCAGACACTGCTCAACTTATTGGGGATGAGGGCTATGTCTATGAGACAAAAAATATCAAAGGGGCCAAAGTTAAGGCCAAGTATGACATTCATCTGTCGTTAACCTATGACAAAAATTCTGATGAAAAAGAGCGAATGATCTCTTTCGTAAACTCAACTCCTACTTATGACGGAGGATTTCATCACGATCGTTTTAAGAGAATTTTCATTAACACCATTAAAGAAAAACTTGAAAGGACGGCCAAGAAGGATAAGTTAACTTTAGTCGATAACGATGTATTAGCAGGGTTAACTTTTGTTATTGGTATTGTGATGCCAAATCCTCGTTTCGAATCCCAGACAAAACGTAAACTTGTGAGAGACACTCTGCTTGAAAAAGCGATTGAGACTTTCATGGGTGACGGCATGGAAAAATTCATGCGTAAGAATAAAGAGATGCTTGACCATATTATGGAAAGAGCTAAATCTCGTCAGCGTATGTCGGATCTGAAAGACGCCTCAAAACTTGCCAAGAAAGGCAAGCGCCAAAGAATTGAGAAACTTCTCGACGCTAACGAGAGAAAAGACCGTTCAAAATGCGCTCTATTCATCTGCGAAGGGGATTCGGCGATTGGTGGTCTTCGTTCAGCACGAGATAAGTTATATCAAGGTGGTATTGCCCTTAAAGGTAAGCCAATGAACGTTTCCCAGGCCTCTATTAAAGAAGTGCTTGAGAACCAGGAATTCGCGGACATTATGAGTTCTATCGGTCTGGCCATTGGTCAGAAAGTTGAGCCTAAAGAGTTACGCTACTCTAAAATCGTTTTCCTCGCCGATTCAGATGTGGACGGTGGGCATATCAACACGCTTTTAACCAATTTCTTTTTCACTTTCTGGCCGGAAATGTTTGATATGGGAATGATCCAGGTGGCGAAGGCCCCTTTATTTGAGGTCATCACTGATAAGGGGACAATATATTGTGAGTCTCCGGATGAGCTTGAAAAACTTAAGGCCCGTAAAGACGTCAAAATTAAAGAAATCATGAGAAACAAAGGTCTTGGTGAAATGAGCCAGGAAGCTTTTAAGCATGTTCTGGGCCGTAAGGAATTTACCAGAATTACAGTTAAAGACCTGAAAGCTTCAAAATTCATGTTAGAGACTTGTTTTGGAAAAGAGTCCCAGCTCCGTAAGGACCTCTTAATTGATTCGGATGATATTGATGTTGACTTAACCAACGTCATTGCCGGCAACAAGGCCGATGCAAAGAAAAAATCTGCACGTGAAGCGAGATCATAACTATGAAAGAGAATAAGGCATTACATTCAATGGCCGCAGTACCTCTCGAGGCGCTGGTTAAAGAAGAATACAGAACTTATCAGATCTATACCTTAATGGATCGAGCGATTCCTTACCTGCAAGATGGGCTTAAGCCTTCTCAGAGAAGGATTCTTTTCACTCTTTGGAAGAACTCTAATAAAGGCCTGGTGAAAGTGAGCTCCCTCACAGGACTTGTTCTCACTCTTCATCCTCATGGACCAGCGTCAGTTGAGCAATCTATTGTAAACCTTGCCCAGGATTACACTTTTTCTAATAATTACCCTTTAGTCGATAAGAAAGGATATTTCGGAGAAAGAATGGAACCTCAGGCAGCAGCTGCCCGATATATTGAGGCGAAGCTTGGTAAGGTTGCAGAGATTCTTCTCTTTGATGATATGAACCAGGTTCAGATGGTTCCGAACTATGATGAAAAGGTGATGGAGCCTGTTGGTCTTCTTCCTAAGCTTCCGATCATGCTTCTTAACGGAGCGGAAGGGATTGGAACCGGCTTTTCATCCGTGATTCCAAGTTTTAATCATGATGAGATCATTAAATCAATGATCTCATTTGTGGAGACTGGAAAGATTAAGAAGGTTAAGCCTTATTACCGCTACTATAATGAAAAAGTCACAACTGATGAGAAAGGCCGGATCATCACCAGGATGAGCTTCAAGCAAATTGGAGACAAGATTTTCATCACGGAAGTTCCGAAAGGTTATGATGCTCAGAAGATTTACCGTCATCTGAATAAGCACATGGATAATGATTTCCTAAAGGATTATATCGATTCTTCAGTTGATAATATCATTAACATTGAACTTATCTTTAAACGTGGTCAAACCCCGACTCTTTCAGAAGTAGAAAGTGTCATGGGAGTAACTTCATCTATTACTCCTAACTACACACTGATTACTGAGAAGGGTGTAAAAGTTTTCCATACAGCGGAAGAAATTTTAGAGGTCTTTACTGTTCAGCGTCTTGCGGTGACTAAAAGACGTTATGAACTTCTCATCAAGGATTACGAAGACCGACTTGCGAAAAACAATGAGATCATTCGTTTTATCCGTGAAAAGCATTATGCCATTGCTGAGAAGAAGGCCAATCGTAAGGATTATATTGATTACCTGACTAAGCAAAAGTTTGTGTATGCCGAATATCTGGCCGATATGGCGATCTATCGTATGACTAAAGAAGAAGTTGAAAAGAGACTTCTTTTAATTAAAGAAGATACCTCTGCCTTAAATGAGTTCAGAAAAGTTCTTAAGTCTCCGGCCCTCATTAAGAAAAAACTGATTGATGAGCTGGTAGAAACCGGTAAAAAACTCACCTCTATCATGAGTGAGAAAGAAGCTGAAAAGAAAAGAAACTTCTCTAAAGCTGCAAAAACAACCACTTCAAAAACCCGCCACTAAGATAAGGCCCCTTTAAGGGGCCTTTTTTTATTTCCATAGAAAAAATTAAGCTGAGTAAGATTTTCCCGGTCGCTGGACAGGGATAGGTTCATTTGGTTTTATGGCCGGACTTATTTTTAAGGAGTTGCCATGAAGTATTTCATTCTCGGTCTTATGTTAAGCTCATTTACCTGGGCCCAAAAAAATGATCTTACCCATCGTCCAAAATCTTTTTTAACTTCTGGCGGGAAGGCGGTTTTTGTCGACTTCCTAGAGGCCAACTATAAAATTACTTACAATTTAAACTCTCGCTCAGCTCAAGTAACAGCGACCATTAAGTTTGATGCTCCTGAAGCCGGTATGCCGCTTTTTGACAGCGATGAGAATCCAATGAGTCTCACCATGAACGGAGAAGTTGTCACTTCTAAGGAAATTAAAACTCCTGCCCGTGAAACGAAACTAAGAATTATCAGAAAAGATGTTGCTGTTGGAACCCATATTGCTGTCATTACTGTTCCTCTTAAAAACTTAATCGAATGGCGAAACGGAGAAGTGAGAAACGCTTTCTGGAATTCGGATCTTATGGATCGAAGATTTCTTGAGCGTTATATGCCTGCAAGCTTTGAATACGATCAGGTAAAAATGCAGTTCGAAGTTGAGGTCGTTGGTAATACAAAATCAAAGTATAAAGTATATTCGAATGGTGAGGTTGTAAGTAACGGGGAGAACAAGTTTACGATTAACTTCCCAGAGTACTTTAATAACTCTTCTGTCTTTTATCATATCATCCCTGAAGGTGCTTCTGATGAAATTCAATTCACTTTGAAATCAGTCGATGGACGGGATGTTCCAGTAACCATTTACACTATCAAACCGGAAGTTCTTGAAGCAGATAAACTTAAAATGCTTTCGACTCAAATTTTTCATGAGCTTGAAGGGGATTATGGGGCCTGGCCTCACCCAACGCTTACCATTTACAATGCGGGCCGTGGCGGAATGGAGTATCATGGAGCTACCATCACAAGCACCAGTGCTTTAGGGCATGAAATGTTTCACTCTTACTTCGCACGAGGAGTCATGCCGGCCAATGGAAATGCTGGTTGGCTTGACGAAGCCTTGGCAAGCTGGAGAGACAAGGGCTATAACACAACTTATGAACTTACTGGTGTTAGCCGTATGTCTAATCAGCTCTACTACACCAGAACTACCGATGCTTCGGCCTATGTCTTTGGTGAAAGATTTATGAGTTATATGGATGGTAAACTCAAAGCGAAAGGTGGTTTAAAACCTTTTATGAGACATATGCTTGAGAAGAAATTATTTGCACCACTTTTTGTAGAAGAGTTCATTAAAGAGATGAGTGATTTTTATGGAGAGTCTCTAGAGGAAGATTTTAAGAAATTTACTTTTGGAACAAAAAATGCTTTTCAAAAATCTCTTCAAAGTGAGCGTCTTGATCATCCAATGCATCAGAAGATGACTTCGGAAGAATTACAAAAGCTTCTGTAAACTTACCTAAGAAAGTGGCGCTGAGTTTCAGTGCCATTTTCTTTATGAACGCACTCTCCATCAGCCCTTAATTCCATGATAATTCTGACTGAAGATCCCGCATCTGTGGCCAGTGGCACAGATTCTGTTTTTTTAGCGGCAGAAGATGCGACTCGAGACATGGGAAGAACTGTAGATAGAGATATGTTAAATTTTTTCGCGATATCATGGGCATCGATTTGAGTTGGACTTCGTTTGTTGATTCCAGGAACAATACTGTCAATCATGATAGAGTCGCCGGTTTTATGCAGAAGACCTAGGAAATGTCCCATTTCGTGGAGAATGACAGTTTTAAAATCATATTCACCACCTTCCGTGTCAGTGTTAAAAAAATGATAGTTATCGTTGATGAGGATATCGGCATGCTCAATTCTTACGAACTCATTGCTGCTTCCGATATTATGACGTCGTCCAAAAAGTTGAGTCACGGCAAGGGCCGATCCTGGAAGGTCTTTAGGCCATGGTTTTAACTTATAAATAGCAAAGATTCCATCATCTCCCAATGAATCAAGATTCAGTGTAGGAGAAGATTTTTCTTGTGTTTCCGTATGATCAAAAAAGATCTTCTTCTCTTCAACGGCAATAGTCCATTCAGCACCCATGGCCTTAATATTTAGAATCTCTTGGTCTGAAAAGCTATCGGAATATTTTAAATCCACAGGGAATGTCTGAGTGTTAGTCCAAATATAAGGAGCGTTTTTATTTATGTTTCCAGCAGTTGCTTCTTTAACTTCTTCCGATGGCACACAAGCTGAAAGGATAATAATAGCGATAAGTAAAAGTGCTGATTTCATTTTTCCCCGAAAGAGCAAGGTTTCATCCTATATCGACTCTTTCGGGAGAAAAAATGAGGTAAAAAAATTATCTATTTAGTTGATTTCGCATGGTCGGCCATGAACTGATCTAGACCATTTTTAGTTAATGGATGGTTGAATAATCCCTCAATAACTTTAAATGGGAGAGTCGCTGTATCGGCCCCAACCATGGCACATTCTTTAACATGAGTTGAATGGCGAAGAGAGGCAGCTAAAATTTTCGTTTCGAAGCCGTAATTATTAAAAATAACTCGAATTTCCTGAATTAGATCCATTCCTGTCTGTCCTACGTCATCAAGGCGTCCAACGAAAGGAGAAACGTAGGTGGCACCATTCTTAGCTGCAAGAAGCGCTTGATTGGCCGAGAAGACTAGTGTGACATTGGTTTTGATGCCTTTTTTAGAAAAGTGCTTACAAGCAATCATTCCATCTTTGGTCATTGGAAGTTTAATCACCACATTCTTGTGAATGAGCGCTAGTTCTTCACCTTCTTTAATCATGCCGGCAGCTTCCAGAGAAATAACTTCAGCTGAAATAGGGCCGTCCACGATCTCAGAAATTTCTTTGATCAGTTCTTTTTGATTTTTGCCGGTTTTGGCAACGAGACTTGGATTAGTGGTCACACCATCCACGAAGCCCCAGGCATAAGCAGTTTTGATTTCGTTAAGATCACCGGTATCAATAAAAAATTCCATATAGTCTCCTGAATAAGTCGGATTAAAACGTCTTGGGTTTAAAACAGTTATGGATCATAATAAAAAGCATGAGAACGTTTGGCCACTTTTGCATGAGTGTATTTTTAACAATGGGACTGGCCCAGGCAGTAGTCATTGTTCCTAATTTACCGGACGAAGGTGTTCTGGGACCTGTTAACCGTGGGGCGATTGATCCTCAGGTGGATTATGAACGATTTTCGGGCCGGGTCACTGATAAAGATGATTCTTCCCGGGTATTTAAGATTAAAGTCGAAAATAATAACACCAAGTTCTTTAGGGCCGGAGACCAGGTACTTTTTAAGCTCAACCTAAAGGCCAATGAAGATTACTGTAAGGGCTTTGTCCGAACAGTTGAGGACTTCCATTTCACGATATTTGTTGAAAGCCTCGCTCCATGTTACTCGGAGAGCGAGTATTTCCGTCGAGGGACAGTACTAAACTTTAATGCCAAAGTTCTCGCTTCAAGGGTTTTTGAAGCTACTAAGTACCGCGAACAACTGATTTTAAGAAAAGATGACTTTCTAAAACAGCTCAACGGCATCAACCATTTTTTGTGGACCTTTGATCAACAAAAAGTAAAAACGGCCGTGGAATACGATGAGCAGATCAATAAACTCCAGAGAGAAAAACGCAAGGCCCTGGATGATATGATTTCTTTAAAGCAAGAGCAGCTTGTTCTTCAGAATGAGCTTATGAAGAAGCTCAATGAACTTGATGAATCCCTCCAGTTTTACCGCGTGGAACGCCAGGAACTCATGACTGATCGATGGGAAGCAGATCATGACCTTGGTTTACCAGTTGGTCAGCGTCCTCAAAAAACGAAAGCACAATAGCCGACTAAAATAATTCGATTGCAAGAAAATATCAGAAGAAACACTCCACTTTATCTCCCACTGGAATTGTCGTTCCGTGTGCGTCCCAGTTAGCATTAACTATTAAAATTAAAAAACCAATTTGGAAGGTTTTTAAATAAATTAAGGAGGATGTATGTCCCGAATCTTTATGCTCTCATTGGGGCTATTATTAAGTTTCCAGGCCTTCGCCCAGGATCTGGCCATTCAGGGATTCAACTCCCGTTTTTCTTTGGTTAAGAATGACCAGGGTAAAATCAATGCTATCAGACTCAAAAAAGTCACTAAAACTTTTTCTATCATGCCTTTCATCGAGCAACTTAAGGATGATCTCTCCCGTGAACAAAGTAGCTTCCATGGCCTGACTGAAGGTCAGGTAGAGGCGGAAGTCGACAGCATGCTTTATGATATGGGCCTTGATCCTTACCTCAAAGGCAATGGGTCAGATGAAGCTCAGAAAATTAAAGAAGCGATCATGAACATTGCTAATATCAATGTCGATGAGTCTTTTAATGAGCTTAAAAAGGGATCCTTCTGGAAAGAATTTGAGTCACGTATTAATGAGGCCTTCCTCTACATTGATCCAACAGTTCTTAATCATCTTGAAGACCCACGTTTCTTTTATAAAAGAGAAGTGACTTATCAGGTTGTTAAATGGGCCCTGGATCAGGCGAAAAAGCGCTTCTCAAACATTCCAGTACTGAATATCGCTAGCTTTGTGATCGTCCGTGTTCACCAAATGATGCTTGAACAGCGACATTTCCACCACAATATGCTTCTTCATTATTTTGAAACAATCCCTGAGACAAAACTTGGGATGACAAAAGAAGAAGTAGATCGTGCAGTTTCTTCAATTTATGAGTACCGCATCGGTGCAACTAATATCATGGAATCTAACCGTGCTGCCCGCGACTGGTTAAATTACGGAATGAACAAGTTTTATATGCAAGTTCGTGCTGGTAATACTCGTCTAAGAAGCTGGGAAGGCCCATTTAGTGAAGTAAGATTTGAAAATATCCAGAAGTTAAACTTTGCTTTTGCAAGTGTCACTCAGCAAGGTTCAAAAAAGATTTATCACTTACATCATGTAAATCACACTTTCAGCTCTAAACCATCTCTGGCCTATGATTATTCAAGCCCAAACAGAGTAAAAAGAAATCGTGCACTCTTGAATGTTGGTGGAGTGGCCCTGGGTTTTATCCCAATGCCTGATTGGATTAAGTCTAACGTCAGTAACTTCATGGACTCAATGTATGTTCAGCAAGTGCGTATGGAAGGAGCCTTGGTTGGTTACTTTGAATCAACAGGTGACCAACGTATGATTGACCGTGTTTATTCACAAAGATCAAATTACTACATCGTTCGTTAATGATTGGTGTGGCCCCAAAACAAAATGGGGCCACATTTCTATGGCCCCATTCTGTTATAAATCAATTATTTCATCACGACGTTAAAACTTAAGCTTCTTTTGCCTTCCCCAATGTCACGCCACAGATGAGCAGAGTCACAATTTGAATAATGAAGAATGAGCCTAGGAAGATCGCGCCGCCTTCGGAGAAACCATAAGAGTGGAGACCACTGGCCAGGATGTAATTCACTCCAAACCAGGCCATCATGACACTCATAAAGGCCCCTGCCACTAATAGTACAAAACGTTTTGGACTAACCCACGAGGTGGATTTGCCGTGAAGGATTGCCATATAAACCAGAAGAACAATCAGAGACCAGGTTTCTTTTGGATCCCATCCCCAGAATCGTCCCCAAGAATAATCGGCCCAGACACCACCCAGAATAATTCCGGCGGCCAGAAGGACAATACCCACTTTGATACAAGTATAGATAAGGTCAACCTGATAACGGTATTCCTTGCCGCTAACGTTACCGAAACGGCTTCTTAAAAGAAGAGCATTTGCAAGCATCCAGGACAAGGCCAGGGCCGCATAAGAAAGAATAATGGTTGATACGTGAGTTGAAAGCCAGAAATTGTCTCTTAATACTGGAACGAGGGGAGAAATTCCTTCATCCAGCATTCCATTGGCAAATTTCATCATCATGAGACCCAAAACGTTATAGGCAAGGCCCGCGATAACGAAAACGATATCTTTTCTTACAAAATAAATGCCACAACTAATGATCAGTGCTCCAAAGCCAGAGAACATCACCGTCTCATACATATTAGTGATGGGTGCACGGCCAGAAATCATAATTCTTAAGGTCATGGCCACGATTTCAAGTCCAATGGTCAAAATGCAGAAGATGGTCCCTGGAGTCTTATTTTTTAACAGAACAAACAGTGCAATCGAAATAATTGAGGAAAATAGGGCCCAGACAAAGAGATTCCATTTGTAGTATTTGTACTCCAAAAGATACTTATCTCCTTTTATTTGAAGATAATCAGCTTTTGACTGTTCAAAAAGATACTTAACCGGATTTGAGGCTTTATCTTTTACAGATTCCACTCGGCTTTGAGTTAAAAATTCGGCAATAGAAACAAATTCAATTTTATTGTCAGTTTTAAGCGGCACAGTCCAGGCCCGAGCATTTATAATGGCCCGGTAGGCATTAAGGCGCTGAAGAACTTTGTTAAGTTCCTTTTTGTAGCTGTTGTTCTCTTTAATTTGGGCCACTTCTTCAGTGATAAGATCGGCTTTTGCTTCTAGCTCCGTGGCCGGAATGGAAGATTTATCTTCAGAAAGTCCGAGAAGTTTTTTTGCATCCACATGCTCAACTTTAATATGAACAGGAAGACTTAAGGGCATCCCGAAGGCCATTAAAGAGAGTTTACAGAAAGCTTCTGTGGCGGAGAGATTGTCGATTTTATCAGAGCCCGTCATAAAACGTATCGTTTCACTAGCAAGTACGAAGAGAGGTTTCTCTCTTCCTCCGGCCTGCACGGGATAAGTTTCAAGCTCACTTGTGCAGAAATTCATCTGGGCAAAGGCTTGAGTCACTGTCATGAGGAAGATAAAGATAAACTTAATCACGGGCAACTCCTGGTTTAACCACCGTTTTTTTACGAATCATATAGTGCCAAGCCGATCCCAGGACAAGGAGAAGAGAGCCAAGGTATTTCCAAAATCTTCCTGGGTCAAAATTGACGGAAAGCACACTCCCAAAAGGCCCTTCATTCGTTTGAAAGTAGGAGGCTTGATAGAAAGTGAAATTGTCATATTTAAGGGGGTTGTTCATGTACACGTGGTGCTTAGTGGAACCGGCATTTCCACGAAAAAGAGTAACATAACTCTCATAACTGGCCGGGTTGTTGGTCCCCGGATCTGTATCCATTATAAATTGATCCAGAACCAGCTCGTAAGTAAGAAGAAGGTTCTTCTTACCGAGATCGAAGATAATTCTCTCTCCGCCCTGATTAAAGGCCACAGGGTCATTGGTTTTTACCCAAAATGTCTGATCACCAATAGCTATTTCTATCGCTTTTTGTGTGCCATAGGTTACCTGACCATTTTCTTGAGCAGGTGTTACGTATGTCGGGATCATAGTCGGATAAGCATCGGCCCGGTGCTCTAAAAGTTTAATCTTAAAACCCATCCAAGGGAGTTCTGTCTCCTCGCCGATTTCGAAAGCTTTGGTCTCCCAAGACTTCTTTTCCCGGTCAAAGAAGGCAGCTTGTTTCCCAAATAAGAAGAGATGCGGACTTTTTTCGAAAAGCTTTTTACTGAAAATTCTGTAGGGAGAGTTTTCAGATAAGTTCATTTTATCATCAAGGGGAAGAGGGGACATTTGTGGAAGGAATCTTATCTTTTGACCTTCGTAGGTCACTTCAATGGTTTCCTTGCCTGACAGGCCTTTTTGTCTTTTGATGTCTTTTTTCTGAGGTGCCAGACATCCGCTGGTTTCTCCATTCCAAACAATCAGGCCATCCGCTGTGTTCTCTCCGAAACAAGGACCAAGACTTGGCGGCATATAATGAACATTAAGAGGACCCATTTGTTGAGTATTGGCAAAGTCAGACTGAGGGTGAAGGCTCAATGTAACGAATTCACCAAAGTTTGGAGTGTATATCCGATAACGGGAAGAAGACTGACTTTTATCTTCAATCTTTACCGGTACCCAATCCTGTTTACTTTCTGCAAAAGGAAGAAAAGTCTTTAGAGTGATATTTTCGTAGGTATAGTTGAGGTCTTTAGCAAAGGCGCTATATGGAAGACTAACACTGAGTTCCTTCCCCCGGGATGGAAACTGGATTTTAAGTTCGTCTTCGTTAATTTGGATGTTTCGGGCAGGTAGATTTGGAGTCAGAGTAATGGTGCCGTCTACACCCGAAAGATAGGTAATAACTGACCCAAGAAAGATAATGATTAAACCCGAATGGATGACATAAAAACCATAGAGATGCTTTTTTACAGGCAATCTAATCAATGTCGCAAATAAAATGGAAAGGAACATGCAAAACTGGATGCCCATGAACCAGAAGGATTTGTAAACTAGTCGATTTGCATATTCTGTCCCATGGTATGATTCCATAAAGGTTCCATAGCCTAAAGCGATTGCAAAAAGAGTAATAATAAAAACGGCAAATTTCATATTGCCGAAGAAGAGTTCAACTTTTCGGTAGTAGTGTATTAGTGCATTCATGAGGCCCATAATTTCTCATGAGCTGAATTGATTGTCACTAATAGACGAACTTAGAAATGACCCAAAGACATCCAAAAATGAGTGGTTGATGAATCAGATAGATCTTTAAGGAGTGACGTCCCAAAAAGTTCAAATGTTTCCTAGGCTTCATATCTTTTATTAGAGTAATCCTTGACAAATAAGGACCGATTAAAACCCCGGTCAATATGGCCCAGAACCAGGGATATATAGGGATGAAATCCAAAGAAGGACGCTGGAGAACAGAAGATACCCATTTGATGTCATAGCCTAAAAAATACTGGCATACGAGAATTCCAATGAAAAGGATACCTGCCAAAGAGCGGTAATTAACCACCAGGGCCCCGAGAATCGATCCTACAAGGATACAGTGGAGAGTTCCGAAATAAATCCATTGTGAGGGGAAGGCCACATAGGTACCGAGGCTTACTGCTCCTGCGGCCAGGGCAAGTTTAAAGGATCTTTTAACGAGTGATTTCCAATTCACTCTATCTCTATGAACAAAATTAAGCGAAGCACCGACGCAGAATAAAAATGTCCAGGCAATGACACGAGGAAACCCGTACCAGAATCCCGTAGAAAAATCCCAGGTAACGAAGTTCAACATTTTCATATCGTAAGCGGCATGAAAAATAATCATCCAGACTACGGCCATGCCACGTAAAGCATCAAGGAAGTTTGCCCTCATTTTCCTCCTGGATAATAAAGAAAGACTGGACCCTGGTTTTCCAGGGTCATTTCACCCTCTCCCACATTTGATAAACCAAAACTTGAAAGAGGGGTGATTTCCAGGAGCTTAGGAATAGGAAACTGGCAATTCCCTCTCAGTTTCACCAGTGTATTTTTCAAGGTACCCAATGAGAAAAGTCCTTCGTGACTAAATTTCCAGGTTCCGGCACCAAGGAAATGAAAGTGGATCTTTCCGTCGCTACCATAAAAAATGATTTCCGATTCACTATGCCTATCAAGAAATCTCGACGACTCTCCGAAATTAAAGAGCTCGTGATCTCGCCGCCCGCCTAATAAACCCCATAAGTGGAGTTTATAGTGATGAGGGACCTTAAATAATGAGAGGGCGAGAGCAAAATCAGACAAGTCCTTTTTAGGAGGGTGACGAAAAACATGCTTACAAGAAACCTTCTTTTCATAAGAATCAGCGTCTCCCACCCAGATATCCGGACATTCGAGGTGGTGTGCTCCACCGTCTATGGCAATTATGGGAAACTGGGAAAGGGTCTCGGTAGGTTCCGGACCCATAGGTCCCACAAGGACCCATTCTGTTTTATTAATAAGAGAGCTTGGCAACATCATGAGACTATCTTAGCCTTGTTTGCGCTTCATGAGTAGGAGGAACCACATGGCATTAATAAAATCTCTCCGGGCCAAAAAGTTATTGGAACACCCGGTTCATATAAAAAACGTGCAAGAGTCTTCGATGAAAAAATTTCCCGGGGAAGGCATTTCCTTGTGGGTTTCCCTGGAATGGGATCAGCAAAATGTCAAAAAAATGTCATTTTATGGAGAAATTGAGGACTACCAAAAAATATTTTTAGAATCTATGGCCAGTCTTTTGATTGGAAAACCAATTACTAAATTGGACGATCTTAGCCTCCGTGAATGTGAGGCTTTTTTGCGTGATAGAAATTCAGAAAGCTCGGTGGAAGGGATGACAGAAAATGAAGAAGAGGTCCTTAAAAAAGTCTTCCAATGGATTCGGATCTGGCCTCTGTTTGAGTACTCCGAAAACTTCATTTTCTCCTCTGAAAATGGTCCTTTTTATCAACTAAAACTGGTGGATAAAATCAAGGCCATTAAAGCCTTTTTAAACTCACCTGAAATTCTTACATTGTACCGAAACCTTCCCCGGCCAGAGCTGGTTGACGTGGAAGATCTTACAGTTTATATCCATGCCCCTTACTCATCCCAGAGTGAGAGAACATTGTTTGAAGAGCTGCATATTTTGGGGGTTGAGGCTTTCCAAGAGGAGAATTTAAACTTCATTCCTGAGGCCTAGTTAAAAAATAAGTTTGATTAAATGAAATTTTTCCGACTACAATATGAACAAGAGTTGAATAGACAATTATTTAAAAGAAGAAAATGGAAGAACAAGCATCATTAGTTTTCAAAGAAGCCAAAAAAGAAGAAGAGGTTGTTAACCTTTCTAAGTTTGATATCCAGGCCTTCACAGATACTCAGGATTTCTCCTGGTCATTAGACAATATTAAAAAAGAAGTTAAAACGGGTTGGAAGCTCTTCTCTGTAATGACAGACGATGAGATTGTGGCGGCAGTTTTGATAAGGAAGGATGGGGATACTCTCTTCACCAAAAATACTCCGATCAAGATGGCTTTTCAGGGGAATGGATTCTCCCACCAGATTAAAAATTTTTACGAGGAAGAAGCTAAAAAACAGCATATCCGCCAAGTAGTTAACTACTGTCCGGTGGACAATTTCCGAATGATCGCTTTAAACGAAAGCCATGGCTATAAGCGTACAGGAAATGCTTTTGGAATCAGTAATAATATTATCGAATGGGTAAAAGTTCTATAGAAGCCAATATAAACCAAAGGGAACATAGTTTCCCAATTTAGACGGAGGAATTTTATGGCTAAGAAAACAACGAAGAAAGCTGCTGCTCCTAAGAAAGCTACAGCTAAAAAAGCTGCTGCTCCTAAGAAAGCTACAGCTAAGAAAGCTGCTGCTCCTAAGAAAGCTACAGCTAAAAAAGCTGCTCCTAAGAAAGCTGCTGCTCCTAAGAAAGCTACAGCTAAAAAAGCTGCTGCTCCTAAGAAAGCTACAGCTAAAAAAGTTGCTGCTCCAAAAGCTACAGCTAAAAAAGCTGCTGCTCCAAAAGCTACAGCTAAAAAAGCTGCTGCTCCTAAGAAAGCAAAAACAGCTCGTAAGCCAAATGCTGCTTTCATGAGACCGCTTAATCCTTCTAAAGAGCTTGCTGAAATCGTTGGTGGATCTCCGATCCCTCGTACAGAAGTTATGAAGAAAGTTTGGCAGTACATCAAGAAGCATGACCTTCAAGATGCTAAAAACCGTCGTGCAATCAACGCTGACGAGAAGCTAAAAGCTGTTTTCGGCGGTAAAAAACAAGTTACTATGTTCGAAATGACTAAACTTGTTTCTAACCACCTTAAGTAATCTCTCATAAGATTTCTTATAGAAAGGGCCACCTTCGGGTGGCCTTTTTTTTTGTATGTTGCGGCCTAAATGGAAGTTTGTGGAAGTCTTACCTTTTGGTATTGATCGATTTTAAAGGAGTCGATGATCTGAGGGGCGAGTTCTGAGTTCATGAAATCCTGGCAGTGAATGGTAGGATTGCCGCTGGGAAAGCTTCCTTTGCCTCCATAGAACTTCACACATTGATCAGTATAGAAATCCAGGTACTCGGGAAAATTGCCTTTCAAATGCCTTAGAATAACTCTCTTCTTCGTTTGGTCCAGCGTAGAAAGAATAGCGTCCGGCAATGGATCAAGTCGTTTGATCTTATTTAACACCTTCTCGCGGCGGTCAGCGCGCTTACCGAGCTCCTTAATTCGAGACCAGGAATAATTAAAAAGTTCCCCTTGGGAAGGGTTATCCAAAAGATACACTGTATAGAAAAAATCAGTGATGTCCTGTCCGGCCTTATTTTGAGATTTAATGATCTGGAAGGCCATTTCCCGGTCAAAGGTTTTAGGCGGGTGATACAGGCGGGCATGAGCTTCCTTAAGGAGAACCGGCATACAGTCTGGATGGATGGTCTGGTCGATTTTCTTCATCAGGTCCCCATCCGGTCCAAGCTTGATATAATCGATCTCTATTTTTCCCCAAAGGGCATTCATCACAAATTCATTTTTACAGTAGAATTCGCTTAAATTGCTTTTTAGGGCCACATCCAGAAGTGTCCAGGTGGAAAGTGGTGAGTTGGGCATGCCATAAGTAATTTCTGCCAATTTATAGGCCGTATCAGCATCAGTTTTATCTTTCTCCCAAAAGAATTTGAGATCATTCCAACAAGGATTGTCGCCTTTGAGGCATTTTTTGAGATGTTTGAGGCCTATTTCCTGCCGGCGCAATCGAAAAATATCGTCATTTTTGAGAGCGGGCCAGCTATAGAGATTTTCAATTTGGATGAAGTCAGGGCGGGTTAAGTCAACTTTTTGCAGGATCTTTTGGGAATAGATATCGCCCATTTTAGTAACCATATTCTTCCAGGCATCCTGACGTTCAACTGGTCTGATATCCAGGGCATGCTCAAAGAACTCTTTATAGCTTTCTTCGGCAACCAGGACTTCCAGATCGGGCAGGGAATAGGTTCCGGCCCAAAGTTGAGTATTAAATAAGGCCATGAATAATAAAAATTGAGGCATACCTCATTTTAGGCCCACCTCCTTAAGCTCGTCAATTTCCTTGACTCAGCACTATGCTGAATCTCATTTTGGTTGTAGATTGAGGTGTTCAAAATTTGGAGGCTCTTGTGAATGATAAAGGTGTTCCTGTAGTAAAGAAACGCGCGATTCTTGATCAGTGGCAGGTTTCTTATTATGAGGAGTTTAACGATGTTCTCTTTCCTAATGGTCAGCTCCATAGCGAAATAAAAAATCTGGCAGAATTTGTTGAAAAATCCAATCAAGGCAAGGGCTTTAGAAGAGAAGTAGTCATTTCGACTTTTCCTTTTTTATGTGCCGTTAGACCTGAAGAGAAAAGTATCTATATCGGATGCCGTCGACTATCCCGGGAGCTTTCGATCTTAAAGCTTCATGAAGTTAATCCTATATTAATAGATCATGATCTCGAAAAGGCCATTTTCGGTCTTAAAGAGCATATTGAAAAAATCAGCACGATCTCGCCCGCTAATTTTCCAAGTGAAATAGAATGGGTTTCAGTTAAGAACGGCCTTCCTCAGTATTTAAACCGTGAGTCCTGGACTGACGTGGATGAGCAGTCCAAAGTCATCCTGAAAGAGCTTGTGAAAAAGGTAAGTGATTACCGATCAAGTACTTTTGAAAAAGTCTCCGATTATGGGCTTACTCTTACCGCTCAGTATGATTTGATTCGTGTTCACTTATTGAAGTTTCTGGCCCTCTTGCCTTCACTCGATCATGACAGAAGTGGAAAAGAAGTTAAAAGGAACCTCTTAGAGAGTTTGCGCCGGTTAGTTGATGACACTAAGGCGATTACTCTTCAGAAAAAAAGAGGCACAAGACAGCTTCCGATGTATCTCATCTGGACTTTCACGGCTTCTCTTCAAATAGCTACCTTCTTACCGGCCGGACTTCTGGCCGCCTTAGTGCGTTTTTTGGTTCGTATGATGGCCAAACGCTTTATTGCTGGTGAAAGCATTAATACCTCCCACGAGACGCTCCAGAATTTAAAAGACACTAATCGTGAAGCGACTTTGGATCAATTAGGAGAACTCGTCGTATCCTCTAAAGAAGCCGACGAATATTTTGAAAAAGTCCTGCAGTTGATCCATGGCCTTAAACTTCATTTCCCTAAAGGTGAGACCAATAAGGCCGGCGTTTTTAAATCTCACGTTTCGATCAAGGTTTCGGCCCTCTCTCATGACTTTAGACCTCACGCTTTTGATGCTACTTACGCTAAAGTGGCCCCTCGGTTAAGAAGAATCCTCCAGGAAGCACAAAGAGAAGAAGTTTTCATCCATATCGATGCGGAACACTACCACTACCGTGATCTTGTGCTTGCTATCTATTCTAAGGTCTTACTTGAAACTCCAGAGCTTCAAAACTATGGACAGACAGGTATCGTGGTTCAGGCCTATTTAAGAGATGGCGCCGATCACCTGGCCGAGGTTATTGAACTCGCCAAGAAGCGAAACCTTCGTATGTGCATTCGTCTGGTAAAAGGCGCTTATTGGGATGCAGAGACCATTGAAGGGGAGGCCCATCAATTTATTCCTCCACAGTTTTTGAATAAGGAGGAATCTGATCTTCACTTCAGACAGCTGGGCTATTTAGTTTTGAAAAACCATCAGCACTTACAATTGGCGATTGCCTCCCATAACCTTCAGGATCATGCTTTTGTTGAGAGCTTGAGAGAACTTCGATTCCCTGAGGCCCCTGTTATTGAGCACCAGTGTCTTCATATGACCTATGAGGCCTTATCCCACGGTATGGCCAAAATGGGTTGGCCTACTCGTAACTACATGCCAATCGGAAATCTTCTGGTTGGTATGGCCTACTTAGTTCGTCGTATTATGGAAAACTCCTCACAAGTAGGGGTTCTTTCAATTATGCGCTCCCATCAAAAAGCTTCAGGCCTTGTTTCTCCGGTAGAAGTTCATATTAATAAGAAAAAAACAGGAAGCCTTAATTTTGATTCTTATCTGACTCAACTTAAGAGTGATTTTTCCAGCGTAAGACCTTTAAGACTACATCTTATGGATGAACGCCTTTCATTTGAAAGTGCCCTGGATCGCTTTGCTCAGAAGCTTGATGAACGTCAGGAAGAATTCCAAAACTCTCCGGATACTAAAATTCTCTGCAGTTCAGTCCCTGAACTTATTGTTGGAACAGTAAAAGAAAATACAACTGCTGATGCTGTAAACGCCATTGAAGAAGCGGAAAGAGGGCTTATTAAGAGCTGGTGGGGGAAACAGTCCCTTGCCTTATATCGCGTCTCCATTCTTCTTAAGGCGGCCGATATGATGCTTTTAAGACGAAATGATCTTTCGGCCTTAATTGTCTATGAATCCGGAAAAACGATGAATGAGGCCCAGGCCGATGTAGATGAGGCCATCGACTTTATTAATTTTTACTGTCGTCAGGAAATTAATCTTCAGCTCTCTGGTCAAAAATACACTAACCGCGGAGTGTTCTCTGTTATTTGTCCATGGAACTTCCCACTCGCCATTCCTTGTGGGATGACGGTAGCGCCTTTAGTGGCGGGTAACGCTGTTATCTTAAAGCCAGCAGAACAAACTCCACTCATTGGGATAGAGCTTTATAACCTCTTAATTGAGGCCGGTGTACCGAAGGAAATTTTCCATCTTATTCTAGGTGATGGCGAGATTGTGGGCGCGCCTCTTGTGACCCATCAAAAAACGGCCGGTGTCGTTTTCACTGGTTCAAAGAATGTTGGCCAGTGGATTTATCGTCATGGGGCCCAGGAACTGATTCAGCATTACAATCATCAGATTCCTATGCAGAAGAAAATCATTACGGAGATGGGCGGTAAAAACGCCATTATCGTGACCAATAACTGTGAGTTAGACGAGACGATTTCAGGAATTCTTGCCTCGGCCTTCGGACATTCTGGTCAAAAATGTTCTGCCGCTTCTCGAGTGATTGTTCACAGGGAAGTAAAAGATGCTTTAGTCACCAGATTAGTTTCCGCGATTCGTGACCTTAAAGTCGGGGAAGCGCTGGATCCAGCTACTGCTGTGAATCCACTCATTACTGAAGCTGACCAGACCAGAGTCAGAAAGGCCGTGGAAGAGGCCAAAGAAGAGGCGATCCGTTGTCAGGGTAAAATTCTGATTGATCGCTCTTTTGAAAAACTTCCAGGTTTTTGTGTGGGACCTGCTCTCTTTGAATTGCCATTTAATCAGGCCCGTAAGAAAGAATCATGGGCCCAACGTGAAATCTTCGGTCCGGTCATTCACCTCATGGAATATGATTCTATGGTGGAGGCCGTAGAGCTTTTTAACGGTACAGAATACGCTTTGACCGGTGGGATTTATTCTCAGTCTCAAGACGATATTGATTTTCTCCTGAAATTCCTCCGTGCTGGTAACCTCTATGTGAACCGCACTTGTACTGGTGCTCGAGTGGGGATTGAACCTTTTGGTGGATTCAAGCTTTCCGGTACCGGCCCTAAGGCCGGCGGCACCGATTATTTAAAAGAATTCCATTTCCTTCTCACTCAACAAGAGTCCCCATGTGTGGAACCGAAGTGGGCCGTTAAAAGCGGACATGAGTTACCTGTTCCAAGACCTTCCCTTATCTCTGTAGCGGGGAGAGTGGCCCGATTTGAGATCTTTGCCAGATCTTTCCTGGAGCAATATGAACTCTTCATGGGAACAGTTAATGAGAAAGATAAAGGTCATTTAACAACTTTCCTTGATTGGACGAAAGATAATTTAGAAAACTATCTCTATGGCAGACATCCGAACGTCGTGATTCCGGGCCAGCTAAGTTACAACGATAAGTCTTTGGTTAAAGAATCAGGACTCTTTGTTGTGGTAGCACCAAGACCAAGTGTTAAGTCGATTCATTATCTGTTTAGTGCGCTTGCACTAGGTTCTGGTGTTTCTATTGCTTGTGTTACGGAAGAGGCCTATAAAACATGGAAAGGTATCCTTGAATTGGCCTGGAAAGCGGGTTTCTCTAAATCTAATATTGATTGTGCCTTAACATCGCCAGAGAAGCTGAATAAGCTTTTTGCCGAGTCTCGGTATAACTTCGTATATGCCGGATGCTTAATTCAATATCAATCCCAGCTTTATAAAAACATCCTAGACGGCAATTCCTTAACAGAAACCATGAGAGCGATTTTATCTGAGGCCGACGGAGTTTCACTTCATCATCCTTCTCATGTGTTGGATCAGTTTGTTTGGGTTCGCTCGATGGCCATTAATACCATGAGGCATGGGGCGCCACTGGAGTTAGCATAATGAGAGTCCTGGTTCTCGGCGCTGGAAAAATGGTTGAGGCCATTCTGACTGGTTTTAAAAAAACAGAAAACCTTTCGGAGTGGGTGATTTATTCACCATCCGGAATTTCTGCCCAAATACTTGCGGGTAAGGTTGGGGCCCGTGTGACAACGGACCCTCTGCTAGTGAAGAATCCTGACTGGATTTTGGTTGGATGTAAGCCTCAACAACTTTCAGATTTAGGATCTTCTCTCAAGGGGGCCTTTAAAGAATCTCTCTTTGTCAGTATTCTTGCGGCCCTTTCAGAAGAAGATCAGTTAGAGAAGTTAGCAGGAAAAGAACTCATAAGAGTGATGCCTAATCTACCAGTGGAATTCAATGAAGGGGTTTCACTTCTCTCCTCAGTTTCTGGCCAGAGTCGCCTTTCTTCGATGCAGGCCCTCTTTGCTAAACTTGGCACCTCCCTAGTGGTTTCAGAAGATGAACTTGAAGAACTTACTCTTTTAACCGGCTCTGGACCGGCCTTCTTTTATGAATTTGCCAGGTATCTAGCGGGATCATTTACCTCTTTAGATGAAGAAAAACGCGAAGCACTTGTGAAGCAAGTTTTCAAAGGGGCCGCGAGAACTTTAAAGCAAGATTCAGAATCTCTCAGTGACTTAACAGATAAAGTGACTTCTAAAGCAGGAGTCACTATCGCAGTTCTTAATCATTGGCGGGAAATGGATCTAAAGGATCGGCTGTTGAGTGCAATAGCAGCAGGTAAAAAAAGGGCCGAAGAAATCAGGGTTACTCTTCGAAGCTAAAGTCGACCTTTTCAGAATCTAACGTCTTATACAGGTCACTTTCACAAAAAGTGGCCTGCACATAACTTAAGCATCTATTTATTTCTTTTTCATTTTTTTTCTTATTGAGCTTTTGTTGCTGGTCATTTGATAATTCAACTAAGTGCTCTCTAAACAGCTCGTCAATATACCCGCAGGTGCAATTCTGATTGCAGGTATTAACCATATCATTCACTTCTCGTGGATCATCAAGTAATGCTTCGAGATCATCTTGCACAATATCCATACGTGGTCTTATGGTTCGGAGGAGCAGGGCCGCTTCGTCAATTGAGGGGACACATTCAAGAGGTGCCATCTCCTGATCAAAAATTTTAGTCAAAAGTTGTGTGCCAAGTATGAGTTCTCCGTGAGAAAACTCTCTGGGGGCAGGAGTGACTGGCTTTTCATCAGGCACTTTGACAGGTGTAGTTGTGCATGCAGTGACGAATAATAACGACATTAAAAATTTCAACATGGGCCGTTCACTTCCTACGATTTAATTGATCATTGATCCTTATAGTTCTTGCTGTGATTTTATCAGATGATTGTGCCAGCCAGTCAAGGGTATCAATGCCGTTATCCGGTATTGATGCAGGCATTCGGGATAATTTTCTTGTTTTCCCTTTATTAAGATGGGCCAGATGCTCAATATTTTTTTCGAAAACTTGAAATTCCGGGGCCGATAATAACCGTTGATACTCCTTTTCAACTTCTTCAGGTGTTGCGGTTATTAATTTGTTGGATAGTTTTAGTTTCTCATGAAGTGAACTCAAGGAGAGATGATGAACGGATGAACGATCAGAAATCTCTTTGACCTTTTGCTCAACCAGTTCAGGATGGTTTGAATGAAGTTCTTGCATGTCTTTTTCAATTTTTTGGATTTGTGTCCTCGCGGCCGTCAAGCTTAAGTAGGTATAGCTTTGATAGATTTCGCTAATTTCCAGCTCCTGGAGAGAATAATCAAACTTTATAAGGTTCCTTTGAGCAAGTACTTGGTAACTATGGAGAGCGAAAAGCTTGTGTTTTAAATCCCGATTCAGGCCTTCAATTTCCTCTTGAGTGGCCGCCTTAGAAAGTTCAGCTGCGGAATTAAAGAGTTCGGGACGGGGAATTTCCGCCATAATCTTATAACCACCGGCACTTGCTAATAAAATGGCTGCAGCAATGATTGAAATTCGAGGCATCAGGACTCCTTTAATTACCTGATAATTAGTGTCGGAATAATTATGGGAAAACTTGAGCTTTATGCTTTTAGGTCTGATTTACCTATCAATGAGATCTATTGATTTTTGTTATGAATAGGAGATAATCAAAGACAGGAGATTTCTATGGAAGATATCCGAACAGTCCTTTCTCAGTTTCGAACAAAGAAAAAAGAACCTGATGTCCAAAAATCAGGACTTAAACCCGGTAAAACTCCTATTAATTCTGAAATTCCGGATGTTTTTTTTGATGTCATTTTGAAAGAATATAAATTAAGCAGACAGGAAATTTCCCTTCTCATGTTTTTGTATCGTCAAATTTGGTGTCGTCCTAATCTTTATAAATCCCATGGAATTGGACCGTTAAATTCATACACTGAATTATCCACCAACCTCGGATTTTCGACGGATGAATTAGGAACTTACTTGCGTGCTCTTGAAAACTTTGGTCTCCTAGAGACTGTTAGATCCGGTCAATACTTTATTCGTAAGTACTTCACCGAAGACTTAGATATTCAATTCGGCCAAAACTATGATGAGTTCTTCTAAGAGAGTAGGGAAGAGACTTTCAGAACGTTTAAAAAATCTTCGTAAGTTTCATCAAAAACAACAGCACATTTGGGACATAGGTTGCGATCACGGGCTTCTAGGTATGTCCTTTTACGGCGAAGCAGGTATTGAATCCATAAATCTGGTAGATCCTTCGGCCCCTGTGATTAAAGAACTTAAAATAAACTACAAAGATTCGTATATTACGGAGGGGTATTTAAATATTATTCATTCCGAGGGACAGAAATTAACTATACAAAAACCTTCCAACACAATTTTTATAGCCGGTATGGGAGGAAAAGAAATTGGAGAAATCATCAGTCATTTACTTCCCCAATTGGATAACAGTTCCCAGATCATTATTTCTCCTCATCGAAAGATACTTGAATTAAGGGCACAATTGAAAAGCATGCCCCTGAGCCTAGTCACTGAAGAGGTTATTTTTGAAGACGAGCAATTCTACCAGATACTGGTTCTTAAACCTGGCAAAGGATCTGCCGTTTCTTCATTTGGACAAGAGATGTGGCGGTCTGAAGTAGGGGAACAGTATCGCTTGCAACAGCTTAAAACCTATGAAATTCATAAGGATAAAGCATCAATAAGCTATCTAGAGTACTTAAAAACCATGGTAGAATAAGATATGAGTGGAAAATTGAACTTTTACTATTTTGGAGATGATGAAGCCTATTTCAGGGCCCTTCAAGGAGAGTTTGCTAAACACTCCCAACTATCAATTAATTTCAAACGTTTTTTTGAACAAGATGAAAAGAAAATTCAATCTCTTTTTATGAAGTTCGCTCAAACTCAACCGTCCTGTGTGTTTATTGATTTTTCTAAGTTGCCTCAAGACTATATGCATCTGGCCCGTCTCATTACCAGAACCCCATTTGATCACCAATTTGTAACAGTAGGATTAATTGATTATCTTTCGCCATTTGAAGTCTTACAAGAAAGTATCATTACGGGGGTTAATCTAACTCACATTAAAAGTGCTGAAATTTATAACGTCGTATTCAGTGTTACAAAACTTTTGTCTCCAGACAGTATTAAATCTCATGGTTTTGCGACAGCTAATTTGTCTGAGGAATTGAAGGCCGGAATTCCAGTGAAGGTGGGGTATGTACACCATGAAGGAATTCATTTTGAAACAGACTGGCCCTTGAAGAAAGATGAACTCATCAATTTTAACCATTATTGGACTAATAAACGAATTGTACCTTCAACTCAGTTAAAGGTTCAGGAAGTATCTACTAAAGATCTCTTCTATCATTTCAACTACGGCGTTGACGCCAATTTCCTTTTTGTGGATGAACTAAAATTACCAGAGGGATTAGAAGAGTCCCTCATCAAAGAAAAGAAATTCGAGCGTGAAGATTTAATTGAACATCATAAACGCCAATTAAAGAAATGGATTGAAAATTTTGAGAATGACTCTCTTGAAAAGAAAGCAAAAATTCTGGTAGTTGATCGTGACTTCCATTTTTTTAATGATCAGGGAAGAACAGATAAATATGATTATACAATCCGCTGTATTCCTTTTTTCAATGATATTAGCATTGAATTAGACCGCTTAGGTCCGCAAGTTATTGCCTTTAATATGGAAAAAGCAGAAGCGCCTGATGCAAAAAATAATCCTGAAACCTTAAGTCGTCTTATACGGGCCTTAAAGTCGAAGTATCAGGAAGAAGAAAAGTTTGTCATCGTCTTTAATTGTCCGACACCATCCAAAGAACTCCAAAAGCAGTTCCAATATCCTCACATCATGACTTCTGTTGAAGAACTTGCGGTAGATATCCTTTTAAGGATAGCGGATGTGTACGATAAAAAACTTTCAGAAGTTACTTCTAAGCAACAGGTTGGCCAAAAAAAACAAAAAAAAATATTCATCAAAAAAACAAATCCTGCCTCTCTTGGTGAAGTTAATATCTCTATCAAAGTAAATAAATTATCAGAAACTGACATGTTTCTGACCAGCGACGCCCCACTGGAAAATGGATTGAATCTCCATGTTACCCATCCAGTTCCAATGTATATACATGTGGTCCCTCTTAAGAGTTCAGGAAAAGTGCCTGAATACCATGGGTTGATTCATGCTATTGGTGAAGCAGATAAAATGAAGCTTCGCCAATTTGTTAACTCCATTTTCTTTAAAGATCATGACGCTAAGATTACAGAAGAAACCGAAGAATTTAAAAAACTTAATGAGGAGAAATTAAAAGAGAAGCTAGAGCGACTTGAGAATGAAGCCAAAACTGAGGAGTCAGAGAGTTAGAAATCTTGCTTTTTTACTTTCATGCATCTAAGGTTAGCTCATGAAATTACTAAAACTAATCGTCGTTGTTTTTTTGATTTATTTTATACGCCGCTTTTACCAAATGTATCAGGCCATGAAGGCCATCCGTGATGAACAACTCTCCAATCAAGAAAAACAGAAATCAGAACAACCTAAAAGCAAGGATAGTTCTGTCATTGATGCTGATTTCAAAATTATGGATTAAAGTTTTCGAATTTTCTTTTTGATTTCATTAAGGGACTTAGAACTTTTCTGAAAACTCAGTTCCGTAAGTTCCTTCCAAATACTTTTAATCTCATCTTTTTCCCGGCCTTGATAAAGTTCCAGTTCTTTCGAGGAATCTTCGATTGAAGTTCTGGAAAGTGAAAGCCCACGCTTCTCCAGCTTGACATAAAAAAGTTGCCACAGTTCCTGCAGAGGATGAATGTGAATATTTTCCACATTCCTTTTCAAATACCAGGAATAAAGACCCATAAATATGACCATGAGAAGCGGGATAATGGAGAAGAGCCACTGTCTTTTAATGTTGAATTTTGAAAGGAGCGCTTCCTGCGTATGATAATCCATTTCCTCTAGCCACTGATAAAAAAGAAAGTCCCATTGCCCGAACCACATCCTCAGATCCTGGATAAACCGAGGACTCCTGAAAAATTTGCGACCTATAGAGGAATTCTCTTGAACGCTTTCGATGAAAGCTTCTCCCCCTAATCGTACGCGGTCTGGCGCAATCCATTCAGTCGGGTCTAGCCTAAGCCACTTACCTTCACTTTTGGCCTCAACCCACACGTGGGCATCGTTTTGTGAGATCATATAGAAGTCTGCAAAACGATTGTAATTCCCCCCCATATGCCCTGAAACGAGTCTCGTAGGAATACCTTTGGATCTTAAAATGAGTGCCACTGCAGATGCATAATGAGAGCAAAGGCCGATTTTCCTTTCCATAAATTCTCTAAAGCTCTGGCTTCGACCAGGGTTCAAGGAATAGCTGAATTTTTCTGAGATAAAATGGCGTCTGATAGAATTACTGATTTCATTTAATGTTTTGCCATGAAACTGGTGACTCACTTCCATTTTCATTTGTTTTGACCAAGGAAGCTGAAGATAGTGTTTTTGTGTGACTTCTTCTTCGAGAGGTTTCGAGGGAGCACTTATGACTTCATAACGAGGAATCCAATTTCTATTTCTCTGGTTCAAAGTGCCCGTTTTCCCAAGCCCATAAAAGCTTCTTCCATAGCTAATAGTTCGGGGTGTATCTAAGGTAAAAAAGTAATCGGATCTTCCGTAGAGTCGAAATTTTTGCAAAATTTCACCCGCAGAAGATTTAGCTCCCAATAAATCTTCTGGATGATCCCGATCCTGAGTCATTTGAACCCAGTTCCAACCATCAGTGTAAGAGAGAGTATTCCCTCGCCAGTAGAGTTCATGCTGATTAAGATCCTTATCCATTAAAACCTGAAAAACAGGTGCAGGGTTAGAGACCAAAGAATCAATATCAGATATGTTCACATCCGGAGTATAACCCATCTCTCCAGGGCCCACTTTCCCTTGGTGAAAAGGAATAGGACTAAGGGACCTGGGAACAAGGAAAAACATCAAAAAGGTGAGGGGAAGTATCCAGGCCAGTCCCAGAGTAATCTCTTTCACCTTTAGCCTTCTACCTAATCCCGAATAAAAGTCATTTAAAAGAATAAGAAATGAACCTCCATAAAAGAAGACGTAAGTAAGTGTCCTCTCAAACAAGGCCCCGGCCGAGATAAGAAGGATCAGCCCGAAAAAGATCATATAGCGATCCCGCTGGTCTTCTTTTTCAAGAACTTTTAAAACGATGATACTTGTTAAGAAATTTAATCCCACTTCGGGGTCGATGATTTTACCGTAAGTAATCCAAAAAGAAGCAAAAACACCTAATGCCAAAAAATTTCGAATGTGCCTATGAACCTTGATATTAAAGCTTGAAAGTCCAAGGCCCAGGATAACCAGTCCCATCGTGGTTAACGTGAGAACTTCATGCAAAAGAAACATGAAAACTAAAAGGATAAGACTTTGTTTCCAATGATCCTTTAACATTTGCTTAGTTCCCGAAGACATTCTTTCAGATGATACTGATTCCTATCAGCTTCTTTTTTGCCAGTTCCTGTATCAAGCGAAAATTGAATTTCATTTTCATGGCAATAAACCATTTGAGTCGCCAGACGTGACAGTTCCAATTCTTTATCCGGTAATTCAGGATGATAACGAAACTGTATTTCTGAAGATGAAAACCTTTCTCCTTCCTTAACCACTAACGTTCCTAGACGGGCGTAATGTTTCCAACTGATCCGTCTAAGTTCTTCACCTTGATAAGGACCCATTCCCCAAAACTCATGAAGACCTTTCTCATGAGCATTCAGCTCACCTTCATCTTGAAGGTTTTTAATATTCAAAGGAGGAACTTCTTTTAGGCGCTCTGGATACACGTAAGCTTTTACATCAATTAAAGGAAAATAAATCCAGGCCCTATAAAGACCATAAGGCATTCGAGAGACTACTTTTAAATGTGAAAATGTCCAAAGACCACGTAAAGGGAAACTGCTGTGACCTTGTATGATAGGATATGAGCTTTCATTCATTTCTAAACTTGTCTCGATACTTGAAGCTTCTTCAGGCCCATTTTCCCATTTAATCTGAACAAGAGCGTGTTCTCGGGCAAAGCTGTCCTCAATAGTAAGACTTAAGCCTTTAAAGCTATGAAGATAAAAATGTGATTGGATGAGCCACAACAGATTAAATCCGAAGAGAAATAAGGTGAAGACCAAAAGAAGATTATTTCCATACCCCACAGAAAGGAGAAACATCAAAAAAATAAGTCCATTAAGATAACCTCCCATTCGTGTCGGCAAAATATAGATTCTAGCTTTCTTTTTAAAGTGCTTTTGTGCCCAGTCCTTTATATTCATTTTTCTTTTACAAAAGGTATGGAAGAGATGAATTCTTTCGCCCTTGATTTCTCAAGCTCTGTGGGTAACGCGTGTCCTGAGAACATCCGGTGCCCGGCCACATAAGGAAAGACCGCCTGGATATCGTCAGGGATAACATAATTTCTTTTTTCAAAATAGGCCCAGGCCCTGGAAGCTTCCAAAAGTTCCAGTCCGGCACGGGGACTTAACCCAAGAGCGTCTTCGAGTCTTCTGGCGCTCTGGAGAACATCGGCCAGATATTCAAGGATCATTTCAGAAACGGTCACGGCCTTAATTTCTTTTTGCCAGCTGACCAGATCCTCATGAGTGAATGAAGGCTGTAACTTATCCAGGGCCTCTCCACGGGATCCGCTCATAAGTAACTCCATTTCCTCTTTCTTTGAGAGATGGCCCATAGAAAACTTAAAGAGAAAGCGGTCAAGCTGAGATTCCGGTAGGGGATAGGTACCGAACTGCCCTCTTGGATTTTGAGTAGCAAAAAGACAGAAGCGTTCGGGAAGAGGGTGTGTGACACCATCAATGGTTACGTGCTTTTCTTCCATCGCCTGAAGAAGCGCACTCTGAGTTTTGGGTGTCCCTCGGTTGAGCTCATCGGCCAGTATTAATTCACCAAAGATGGGACCTGGTTTAAAAATAAACTGTTCTGTTTCTTTTTGAAAAATCGAAATTCCTAAAATATCTGATGGCAAAAGATCGCTGGTAAATTGGATCCTTTGAAATTTAAGACCGCTGCTTTTTGCGAAGTATTTCACGAGTGTGGTTTTACCCATACCTGGAACATCTTCAATTAAGACATTTCGATTTAATAAAAGAGCAATCATTCCCAAGCGTAATTGAATGCGATTTCCAGGAATGAATTCTTCACCTGTAAATAAAAACTGATCAAGGTTATGCATATGGTTTATGGTAACATGCCCAGATTTTTTGTCATTTACATAACACTCAAGGACTTAGGACGATTAAAAAAAATATATCTCTATTCTCTATGTCATTGGAACTTAATTACTTGATCAAAATAGCCGATTAGATTCCATTCTCTTGTATAGAATCAAGTTTTGCGAGAGACAGATGTTTTCAAACCGGGAGGCCATTTTGAACGTTCGTAATATTGAAACTTTCCAGGAAGCCTTAGTTTGCCAGTACCGTGACCTTATTCAAGAGGCCATCTTGGAATCAGAAACTGATCACAAGACGAGAATGGACTTAGGTAAACTTAATTCCAAACTACAGGTGATTTTTAAAGCGGCCCAATATGATGGCCTGAACGAAGAAATCATTTCGCAATTAATTGATGAGGCCATCCCTCAAACTGAGACACGAGCAGCATAACCTATACTTAACATTCACATAGAATAAAACCTTCATTCGTGATAAAAAGCGTTTGAAGGTTTTTTTATTTTGGAGATTTAAGCATGGAACTGGATATGGAATTAGATCAGGCTCTGGAACTTTTAAAAGACATTGTAAAAGAGAACGGGACCAATGATCAAAAGCACATGGATATGGGATTGGTTTCTACGGATAAGCGTCCTTTATACGAAAAAGCGCTTATGGTAGCGAAACTGGCCGTCCATAAAGGGAAGATAACCCAGGATGAGTTTTTACAACGGATTCATCTTACTTAAGCCTAAAGCACCGACGCGATGCACGATAATCTTTCTTATCGTGCATGCCTTTTTCCTCAAATCTCACGTTGAATGACCCTACAGGCCTCTATGGATTGCTCATCTTTATCGAGCTTTAAACGCACTTTTTCAGGTCTTTCCATGGCCCTTTCCAGACAATGATGGATATCTGAATTCTTTAGAATCCTGTACACCCGATTATCTTCCCAGAAAGTGACCATTACCTGGCCTTCATCATCCAAAGCTTCAATGGATCTGATGCGATATGAATTGAACTCATCTTCTGTTACGGCAGCAAATGAAATAAAAGCGAAAAATACCAGAAATGCTAATTTCATAAGTCCCTCCAAGGAAATATCTTGGCGGGACTTATGGCCCTAGTTCAAGGATCAGGATGTTAATGCAATTAGACTTCCTCAAGCACCTGCCGTAATACGCAACGAAGCGGTTCAGCAGCTCCCCACAACAATTGATCACCCACCGTATAAGCGTTAAAAAAGCTATCTCCCAGAGTCATAGGACGGATACGCCCAATTGGGATATGCATTCTTCCGGAAACGGCCCCTGGGGTCAGTTCTTTTAAAGTATCGGCCTTATTATTAGGGATTAATTTCACCCAAGGATTGGCGTTAGCGATGATTTCTTCAACCGATGATAGATGGGCGGATTTTTTAAGCTTAATAGTAAGCCCTTGAGAATGACTACGAAGCGCTCCCACACGAACACAAGTCCCATCGATGGGAATAATAGTTTTAGTTTGAAGAATTTTATTGGCCTCAACCTGGGCCTTCCATTCTTCCTTACTTTGACCACTTGGTAGTTCAGAATCAATCCAGGGTAAAACGTTAAGCGCTAACGGGTGTCCGAAGTTGGTCTTTGGAAACTCTCCGGAATTCATTAGTGTAGTCATTTGCTTTTCCAATTCAAGAGCACCGGCCCCGGGATTTCCAGCGAAGGATGTACCCACTGATTTCATTTGCTCTAAAAGTTCGATCATGTTTTTAGCACCTGCACCGGATGCCGCCTGGTAAGTCATAGAACTTACCCATTCCACGAGATCTTCTTTAAACAGGCCATCAAGAGCAATAAGAAGCAAAGAAACAGTACAGTTTCCGCCCACATAATTTTTCACACCTTTATGAAGAGATTCTTGAATAAAATTTCGGTTCACAGGATCAAGTACAATCACAGCATCATCTTTCATACGAAGAGTGCTGGCAGCGTCGATCCAGATGCCATCCCATCCGGTTTTTCTTAATTGTGGAAACATTTCAGAAGTATATTCGCCGCCTTGGCAGGAAACTAATATATCCATTTTTGAGAGCTCTTGCGGATCCATTGCGGATAAAAGTTTATCGTGAGCATTTTGAATTTTTGGTGCATCTTCACCAGTTTGAGAAGTTGAAAAGAAATAAGACTCCATGTGAGAGAAATCTTCTTCTGACCTCATTCTTTCCATGAGAACTGAACCTACCATTCCTCGCCATCCGATAAATCCAACTTTTTTCATGTCTAACTCTCCGTTTTGTGAACACCCTAATTAAGTATGAAGATTAGCTCGAAATTTTTTTAAAAGTAAACTTGGAATTTCCATTTTAATTGTCTATGATTATTTCGTTGCCTAAAGAGGCGCGATGGTTAGGTAAGAAGTCAGGATGGAATTAAGATCCGAAATGACTGACTTCTGATGGAATGGTCGCCGAAGTGATTCAGAACTCTTAATGAATGAATCATTGGTTGTTGGGGTTGAATCCCCAAGACTGTCACAGCAAAAACTGTGGGGAGCTTTAGGGATAGGTTGTCTTCTTGTTATTCTGTTTTACCCTATCCTGATACTCCCCTATTAAATTACAACTAACACTTTTTCCATGGAGAAGAAGATGAGTCGTTCAATAGTTGTCTCAAAGTTTGGTGGAACTTCTATGGGGGATCTGGCCTCAATGCAAAGGAGTGCTTCCATTGCTAAGGACCGTGATACTACATTAATTGTTGTTTCTGCGACCTCAGGAACTACCGACAAACTGATCGCCGTTGCCAAGTCTGCCTCAACTGGAGTGATGGAAGAATGTGAGCGCTTAGTTTTTGAAATTAAAGAGCGCCATTTAGGACTCTTGAAACAAACCGGCGAAAATTCTCAAACTCTTACTCAACTTGAAAGCTATTTTACTGAATTAGAACTTTTAATCCAAAACCTTTCTCTTCTAAAAGAGCTCACTCCCAGGGCCTATGATCACATCCTCTCTCTTGGAGAGAGGATGTCTTCATTAATCTTTAGAGATGTGGTTGCGGCCACAATAACTGATAAAAAAGTAACTCTCCTGGATGCTCGCACCATTATTAAAACAGATTCAAATTTCGGAAAGGCCACCCCCTTAATTGATGTGATAGCCAGAGAAGCCGCTCATCGAATCGATGTCAGTGGAGATACTATTTATGTTACTCAGGGTTTCATAGGCTCCGACCTTCAGAACAATACAACCATATTAGGCCGTGGCGGCTCAGATTATTCGGCTGCCTTAATGGCCGAAGGGATCTCAGCTCATACCTTAGAAATTTGGACGGATGTTGCCGGAGTGGCAACCACTGATCCTCGCCTCTGTCCAACCGCTAAAATTATTCCTGAACTTACTTATTCTGAAGCAGGGGAAATGGCCCAATATGGAGCAAAGATTCTCCATCCCGCAACGATCGCTCCAGCAGTAAGAAAATCAATTCCTGTGTTTGTGGGCTCAAGCTTCGAGAAGACTCTTCCTGGAACCTGGATCAGATCCAGTGTGGAGCTTCGTCCGGCAGTTCGGGCGATCACTAAAAGAAGCGGTCAGGCCCTTCTCACAATCACAACTCCTACCATGTATAATGCTTACGGCTTCATGAGTGAGCTCTTTGCCGTCTTTGGTCGCCACCGCGTATCAGTTGATTGTGTAACGACTTCAGAAATCTCGGTTGCCGTAACCGTTGATAATGCGACTCTTGAAAACGACTCCTTCATTAAAGACCTTGAAAAAGTCGGTAATATCCACGTGGAGGCCGGTCACTCACTCATTTCTCTTATTGGTAATGAACTTACCAGCAAGGCCTGTCTGGCGAAGACCATCTTTAACACGATTGATGATGTGAATATCAGAATGATGAGTTTAGGGGCTTCGCCTTATAACTTTAACTTCCTGGTCCGCGAAGAAGACTCCAAGGCAGTGATCCAGGGCCTTCATAAAAGACTCATCGAGGAAGTATGAAAATTGCTCTCTTAGGTAAAGGCAAAACCGGATCAAAAGTTCTAGAACTGGCCCAGGGTCACGAGGTAGAGGTTTTTGATTCAAGCAACCTCCCGACTTATGAAAAACTTATTAAACACCAGGTGATCGTCTCCTTCCTCCCAGGAGAGGCGTTTCAAGCCTTAATACCTGTTCTCCTTGAAACCAAGCTTCCCGTTGTAACGGGCTCTACTGGTTTCACGTGGCCTTCTCATTTTGATCAAACTCTCCAGGAGAAAAGTATCTCGTGGATCTTCGGGACCAACTTTTCTCTTGGAGTCGTTGTCTTAAAACAACTGATCGAAAGACTTCATCAGGTGGATGGACTGTTCAAAGAAAAACATCTTTCAATCCACGAAGTTCATCACACTAAAAAACTCGACGCTCCTTCGGGAACAGCACTCTCCATGAAAGAGTGGCTAAAGGAGCCTTGTGAAATAACTTCTGAAAGAACAGGGGATGTTGTCGGTCTTCATACACTGACCCTTGAAACTTCAGGAGAAATCCTTCGCCTTACTCATGAGGCAAAGGACCGTAAGCTCTTTGCTGAAGGCGCCCTGTGGGCCGCGAACTATCTTTTAAATCAATCCATAAAACCAGGCCTTCATCCTTTCCAAAAAGTGGTGGAAGCTCACCTATCCCTTTAAAGGAGAATTATGAACGTTACAAACTATGCCCTCTGGACAGCAGTAGTGACTCCCCTACTCCCAAATGGCTCGCTAGATCTTGAGAGTTTAACTCGACTAGTGAATGAACAAGTGGAAGCGGGTAACGGTCTCCTCATCCTGGGCTCAACAGGTGAGGCCCTGAATCTAAATCTTAAAACCCGTAAGCAAATCATCGAACACGTAGTGGCGATGAATCCGGCCAGTCCTATCATGGTGGGCGTTGGTGGAAACCTTCTGGAAGAACAGAAAGAATGGATCCAATATCTGGAAGGCCTGAATGTTCACGCTTATTTATTAGTGACTCCTCATTATGCTAAACCAGGTCCTGTTGGACAGTATCACTGGTTCCAGGCCCTGATGGATACTTCTAGTCGTCCTTGTATGCTTTATAATGTCCCGGGACGCACGGCCATTCCTATGGCAATCGATGCCGTTAAACGTTTAAACACTCATAAGAATTTCTGGGCAATAAAAGAAGCTTCTGGCTCAGTAGATAAATTTAAAGAGTATTTGAGTGCGGCCGGTGGAAAACAAGTTTTCTGCGGTGACGATGCTCTTATGCCGGAATTCGCCCATGCAGGTGCTGCAGGTTTAGTTTCTGTGGCCTCCAACGCTTGGCCTAAACAAACGAACCTCTATGTAAAACAATGTTTAAATAAAACCTTTGATGCAAAAGAGCTGTGGACGAAGGCCTCAAACTCTCTGTTTGTCGCATCTAATCCAGTTCCAGTAAAAAGATTAATGGCAGAAAAGGGAACAATCAAAACAGCGATCATGATGGCCCCGTTATCCCATGAGGATATGGAGTCTAGTGAGCCGGTTATTGCTGCCGATATAGAAGTTAACCGCTGGTACCAGGAGATGAAATAATGAATTGGCAGGAAACACTTGATCTCTTAGAGAAGGGCCTGGTTCGCTCGGCCCAGAAAATTGATGGCAAATGGGTTGCTCAAACTGAAGTTAAGGAGGCGATCCTTGCGGCCTTTAAAGCGGGAGAGTTAAAAGAATTCGCTGGAGGCTTTGTAGATAAACACAATCTTCCGGCCCGTGAATTTAAAGTAGAAGATAAAATACGTATGGTTCCCGGTGGATCCAGTGTTCGTCGCGGGGCCTATGTGGCTTCCGGTGTGATCATCATGCCTCCGGCCTATATCAATGTTGGGGCCTATGTTGATTCAGGCACCATGGTGGATTCTCACGCTCTGGTGGGCTCATGCGCTCAGATTGGAAAGAATGTGCATCTTTCTGCTGGAGTTCAAATTGGCGGCGTTCTTGAACCTGTAGGACAAGCCCCTGTAGTGATCGAAGACAATGCCTTCATTGGAGCAGGGGCCGTGATTGTTGAAGGAGTTCAGGTTTCAGAAGGAGCAGTGATTGCTCCGGGAACGATCCTCTCAAAAGGGATTCCGGTTTATGACTGTGTTAATCAGCGCGTTTTAGAAGCAGGCGAACCAATTCCTCCTTATGCCGTGGTTGTCACTGGTTCCCGGCCAGTTTCCGAAAAAATGGAATGGGCCAATAAGATGGGCCTTCAACTCAGATGCGCCATGATTATTAAATACAAAGACGCAAAAACATCAGCGGCTTTGGAATTAGAAACTCTTTTAAGGTAGTGCCGAGATGAATCGAACTGATCATGTGAAAGAAGTTATTAATAGATTTCATTCTTCCTTTTACTTCTACGATCTTGATCAGTTCGAGGCTCATATAAAGAACATCAAAGAAACTCTCCATCCGGACATTAAGGTCTGGTATGCCACCAAGGCCAATCCCTTATCGGAAATTCTTCGGATCCTGAATAAAAACGGCTTTGGCGCCGATGTGGCAAGCTTAGGTGAACTTCAACAAGCAAGACTTGCGGGCTACGGGCCTCAGGACTTGATTGCCACGGGCCCTGCAAAATCCAAAAACTATCTTGCGGCCATGATGCAGGCAGAAGTCAAATCCATCGTGATTGAAAGTCTCAATCAGTTAAAGGATCTAAACGACATTGCCGGTAAACTTGGTCGAACTCAGGAAGTTCTTTTACGAGTTCAGCTGGACTGGAATGACGAACTTAAAAGTGTACTAGGGGGATCTAGTATTACCCCTTTTGGTTTAGGTATCGAAGATTGGAAAACAGTCACTCTCCATGAATATAAAAATATAACCGTGAAAGGTCTTCACTGCTTTCAATGGGGTAACATACTCGACATGAAAAAGCTTGAGACAGTCTGGACTCATACCATTGAGGCCTGTCAAGAGCTGGCCTTAACGATGAGTTTCCCGCTGGAAGTTCTAGATCTGGGCGGGGGCCTTGGATTGTCCTATCAATGTGAGAATGAACTTAACTTCAAAGAAGTTCACGACCTCATTTTAAAACTTAAAACAAAATACGAACTCAATCAGGTGTGGTTGGAACTGGGCCGCTTTTCCATTGGAAAATTTGGCTCTTATTTTACCCGCATCGTGGACGTTAAAATCGTTCGCGGTAAAGATCTCATCGTAACCGAAGGTGGAATTAATCACATGGCCCGTCCGGCCTTGGTTGGAGAATCCTTCCCTTGCGAAGCCTTCATGAATGAATCTACTGAAACGAAGTGCTTTGCGGTTCATGGCCCTCTTTGTACCGCTCTCGATACCTTAGGCGAATTCAACCTGCCTTCAAATTTAAAAGTCGGAGACTGGCTTGAGTTTAAGCGGGCCGGTGCCTATGGTTTCTCGGAGAGTATGCCCTACTTCCTATGCCATAATCTGGTAGGAGAAGCGATGATTTATCAGGGAGAGTTGATGGTTCCTAGAATGCCGAAAACGAATCTTGAGTGGATGGTTTAAACAAACTCCAATCCCACTGCATACATCTTGGATCTTCCAATCTTTGCCCCCTTAAAGACCCTGATCGATCTTACGATACAGGCACTGTACGTAACTCCTTTGTTTGGCCGAACTATTTTAAGGGTTTGCTCAAGCCTTAGGTTTTGAACTGTCTCATCGGAAAAAGACAAACACATTCCATGTTCTGATAAATCGATTAAAAAGGCGGTTGTCACATCTGACTTCACTTCCATTTCAAAATCAATACGGTCCTCAAATTTATAAGGGATGCGGGGACTTCTACGGCGTTCAATTCCTTTGGCCATTGAGGGAATGCTTAGGACGGCAAATCTTCCATTGGAACTTAGGACCTTTGATTTAAAAACGAGGATGCCTCCTTCAAGGGCAAAGAGGACATCTTCTCCAACGGGTAGTTTTGTATCTTCGTGAAGTTCAATCTTTAATTCATTCTGTTCATTTACTTTAAGGATCAGGGCCTTCTCATTGATGACTGTTTGCCCTTCAGGGGTGCGCTTCCATACATAGGCCTGTGTCTTACAGAAGACCGCTTGGTTTATATGGGAAATGAGCTCTTCCATGGTTTGAACGTTCTTTTCATACATACTGAGGATTATACAGAGATTCATTTTAGAAATATCACTCTCATAGGCTGTTTTTCTGGCTTAACTCTTTATTTTAATTCAGGAGTTTTAACTAAAAGCCTCCTTAATCTATGAACGATAGAGGGTCTAAAAGTGACCATAAAATGTTGCACATTGATCGCTGTTAAAATTACACACTCCTCTCAACTACTCAAAAGCTCTGGTACTCTTGATTTCATGACGTTTATTATTTTCGTTCTCGGAGTCCTCTTTCAAACCGCCTTTGCTTCCGGCAATCATCCTGAGCACTTTCAGTATCAGATCTTGGATACTGATGAGACCACTTCTACCGTTACTGAGAACAGTTTCAAGTCGATTCCCTATGTGGTTTATTCACTACACTATCAAGACCTGCAAAAAGCTAAACGAACTATTGAGATCACTCATGATTGGAAAAAGCCTTTTTTTTCGGCATGGGTTTATCCGGGAGATAAAGCAGAACATTACACCGTGAACTTTTGGGGTGGACTTGCTCGCATTCCTGGAATGAATGATGAGGCACATGCTTTAACGGCTTGCCATGAATTTGGACATCTCCTAGGAGGAAAGCCTTTCATCAAGCTTAAAGATTTCCTCTGGTCATCGTCCGAAGGTCAGTCTGATTATTTTGCCAGTGGAATTTGTTTAAAGCGCTTCTTTGCTCTTCTTCATAAAGCGAAGCCTCTTACAATTCCAGATAACATCCCGGAAGTCTCTTTCACTCAGTGCCGGGTGACCTTTGCGGAAGATAAAGATTTTCTGATCTGCCTAAATATTTCTAAGGCCATTGAAGGATTTAAACATGTTCTGAGGCATTTGACCCAGTATCAGAAGGAAGTGGCCATAGACTCTCCAAACAGGAGCGTGGTAGAGACCACCATATTTAACTCATACCCGGAAGAGCAGTGCCGGATCGATACTTTGTTTCAAGGAAGCCTGTGCTCAGAAAAGGATTTTCCCTGTACTAAGAATCAAGTCGGAAACCGCCCAAGCTGTTGGTATAAACATTAAGAAGGTAAATGATGAAGGCCACTATTCTCTTTTCTGTTCTCCTTTTTGCAACTAATGCCCTGGCATCTGCCAAGGCCAGTTATAATATCCTTGAAGGAAAGCTCCATAAAGGTGGCAGCGCCTATACTGAAATTCTCCCCAATTCTCAAAAATTCACTGTTCGAATGGGTTATGAAATAAAAAAGAAGGCTTTAGTCCCAGTCCCATCGGAATTTTTAAAGGGCGAAGAAATCATTGATCTTCCTCTCATGTTCCAGGATGAAAGAGGATATTTGGAACTTGAGGCCCGTGGGCAAATAAAACTCGATGATGGTGTTATAAAATTTGTAAAACGAACGACCACTGGAAAGTTAAAAGATGCATATGAAGTTCTTGTATTGCCTAGAAATGGCCGTTCTAAAATCCAGATTGTTTATCATCCTGAACTTCCGTCTGTAGGATGGTCAGATATGAAGGTCACTTTCATCAGTAAAGTTCCACTTCTTGATAATTATCAGATAAAGATGGTTATTAAATAAAAGTTCCATACTTTTATTAAAGAAACCTTAAGCATGCGCCGAAAAGTTGCGCATGCCTTTGTTATTTCTCATGCTTTTCATCAGCCAGACCTATGCCACAGTCTTTTATCCGAAGACCCCTTCGTCATGGGTTCAAATGAATAGCCTCTCTCCGGTAATTCTCACATGGGCCTACGCTGATCCGAATAAAAAATTAATTGATACTCCAAGTCTGATGGTTCAAGAATTTACTCGTACTGAGAAGCTCACCAAATTTATGCAGAAAGAAAAATTGGATTCTCATCAGTGCCGGGAAATTAAAGCTCAAAAGAAAGAAGACTGGGACCAAATCTGGTGTCTTCGGAAAGATACGGTGCTGGTGCTTCTCTCTAAGGGAGACCCCACACTCACCATCGCTCCAAAAGAAACCCTCTTAAAATGGGTTCATTCTTATGAGTAAGTTCATAACTCTATTAATGACTCTCCTTTTTACCTTTTCTGTTCATGCTGAAGTTTGTCTTGAACCGCTTGCAGGAATGCCGCTCACGGAACAACTCAGCTCCAATGTGACCCAGATCGCTGAAAAAGAGTGTTCAAAGAAAATAGATGATAACTACATGGACATGGTGACTGGTTGCTTAAGCGGCGGTAAGAACTCTGCCCTGGGCTTCATACAAGGCTTTATAGAGCTTGTTAAGCTTCTCCTGGTCGAAGCACCCGCTTGGCTCTGGAATGAGGCCAGCGACAAAATTGAAGAGCTTCTGAGCGGGGATCTGAATCCGATAGAAATGTCCATGAGTATTGCCCGCTTAAACATGTCTTCACAAAGTGGAATTTGGGACACGGCCAAGCAGTATTGGGATGAGTTTGTTAAATTCAGTAAAGAATTAAAAAATTCTTTGGTTTCAGAGATAAAAGGGTTTCCTTGCCTTCCCCTCCACCGCCAGAGTGAAATCATCTGTAAAGGCGTCAGTGATGTCTTTCTTTTTGTCTTCTCCCCTACCAAATTTGTCCAAGGTGCAAAGTGGGGTCTTAATACTGCCAAGGCATTGAAGAACTTCGTCCAGGAAACAAAAACCATTCAAGGAATGGAGAATGCGTCCATTGCCTCCAGACTGGATCTAGCAGCTAAATCCCTTAAAGGAACTTCAAAGGCCCCGCCTTTATTAACGATAGGAACCTCTGAACTTCGAGAAGAAATATTGCCGGATGGAAGCCGCGTCCTCCAGTATACTAAAGACATGGTTGATAAAAATGGTGTCACTCACAAGGTCACCCGGGATGTGCCAGTAGACGCGAAGACTTTGGCGATTGATTCGAACTCTGTCATCGGTAAAGAAATACTAAGTACTCTGGTTAAGGATAAGGCCGGAAGCGGCGGGCTTATATTTGTCGACGTGAACCATCTTGGTAAAACTAATTACTTTGCCGGAGGCACTCAGGCAGGAGATCAATACCTCACTCAAGTGGGAGAGTCCCTCCGAAAAAATCTACGTCCAGGTGATATGATTTTTAAAAATGGCGGGGATGAATTGGTTGTTGTCTTAGGGAGCAATAATCCCAAAGTTATAAAAGATATATCTCAGAGAATGATTAATACGGTGGATGCTAATTCAGAAGTCCGGCATATCTTCCGCCATGAGGTGAAGACTTCTGTTCAAAAATTTAAAGACCTCAAGAAGAGTGAAACCATAGATGATTTAACCGTCCCTCTCAAAAACTCACTTTCTAGTGCGGATTTAGAATTAGCACGTTCAGATTTTACAAAATTCAAAGCGGTAAAACTCAAAGAAATTCAAAACGAATATGTTGATCAGGCAACCTACCGTGGATCAATCTCCATTGGATCTTCTATTATTAAGAACGATGAGGATCTATCTTCAGTCCTTGCCCGGGCAGAGTCTCTGGCCACAAAAGTTAAAACGGAATACAAAAGTCGTATGGGGCATGATGTTTCCAAATATAACTCGGACCCAGTTCAGATTGAAGGTGTGAGAAGATGGTCTCCACCTGTGGCACTCATGCCTGAATAAAAGGCAAAAAAAAGGGTGCCCTGCACGAGCACCCATTTTAGGCTTTTACTTAAGGCCAGAAATCCCTCTCTGGTCAAAAATCGTCCTTGATTCTTAATTATGGCTTACATCAATCTTAAGATTAGCTTATGGTAACGGGGAACCTTTCTTTTCTTACTTTTACTAACTTATCTTAAATCTTTTAAAGAAATGGCCCAAATGAGGGCCATTTCTTTAAAATTGTTTATTTTTTAGCTTCGGCCATGGCCTCAGCGCGAAGATCCTTACGCAAAATCTTACCAACGTTAGACTTTGGAAGCTCGGCTCGGAACTCGACATCCTTCGGAACTTTATAAGAAGTCATCTGCTCACGACAAAATTTAATAAGTTCTTCCGCAGTTAAAGAATCATCTTTTTTAACCACGTAGATCTTCACAGCTTCGCCTGATTTATCATTGGGTACGCCAATGGCCGCAACTTCTAAAACTTTTGGATGTTGAACGACCACATCCTCAACTTCATTTGGATAAACGTTGAATCCGGAAACTAAAATCATATCTTTTTTACGGTCAACGATTTTAACAAAGCCTTCTTCCGTCATATAACCCAAATCGCCTGTTTTAAAAAAGCCATCAGGGGTCATAACCTTTGCTGTCTCTTCAGGAAGATTATAATAGCCTTCCATCACCTGCGGACCTCTAATAGAAATTTCTCCAATCTCACCGTCTGAAACAGTCTTGCCGTCATCATCTTTAATTTCAACATCAGTTGAAGAGATAGGTAACCCAATAAACCCATTAAACTCTTTAAGAGTCATTGGATTAATACAAGCCGCTGGAGAAGTTTCGGTAAGGCCATAAGCTTCGATGAGGGGTCTTCCGGTAACTTGCTTCCATCTCTCAGCTACCGCTTTCTGAACGGCCATACCGCCACCAAGAGTGAGTTTTAATCCTGAGAAGTCGAGCTTTCTGAATTCGTCATTATTAAGAAGACCATTAAAGAGAGTGTTGACTCCAGTAAATGCTGTGAACTTCCACTTTTTCAATTCTTTTACAAAGCCTGGAATGTCACGAGGGTTTGTGATGAGAATATTAAGGGCCCCAATGGAACCAAAGACAAAGCAATTCGCTGTTAAAGAAAAAATGTGATAAAGAGGAAGTGGAGTAATAATAATTTCTTTACCGTCGGAGATGAAATTTTTGATCCAGGCACGGGCCTGAAGCATATTGGCCACCATGTTTTTATGAGTAAGGATCGCTCCTTTTGCTACACCGGTTGTTCCACCTGTGTATTGTAAGAATGCAACATCATTTAAATTAATTTCTGGTTTTTTAAAAGACTTTTCATCACCACTCGACACACATGATTTGAAATCAATAGCTTTTGCCAACTGATAATCAGGAACCATCTTCTTAACTTTCTTAATAACAAAATTTACGATGTAGTTTTTTGGAAATTTTAAAAAGTCACCAATTTGAGTCGTGATGATGTTTTTAACAGGCGTTCGCGAAAGAACTTTTTCAAGCACATGGGCCGAGTTGGCAAAAATCACGATTGTTTCTGCCCCCGAATCCTTCATTTGATGCTCTAATTCTCTAGCTGTATAAAGAGGGTTTACATTAACTGCGACCATTCCCGCTCTTAAAATTCCAAAGAGAGCAATTGGATACTGAAGAATATTCGGCATCATGATAGCAACGCGACTGCCTTTCTTGAGCTTCAGATCATTCTGAAGATAGCTCGCAAACTTTTTGCTATAAAGATCAATCTCTCCATAACTTAGAGTTGTTCCCATATTGTGAAACGCTGGATGAGTCTTAAATTTTGTGAAAGACATTTCAAGCATCTCGTTAATTGATGAATACTCATTGAGATCAATTTCATAAGGAACTCCGGCATCGTATGCCTTGTACCATGTTTTTGTCATCTGACTCTCCGGTCTTTATTTCATTTGATTTTGAATTTTTTGAATAACTAAGTCGAATGTTTTGTAGAGATCATCTGCCTGCGCTTTGGCAAAGTATTCTTGCTGACCATTATGGATAGATACTTCTGAGCAATGGTTTATTCCTTCTGTCCAACAAGTCCAATGAACATTGGAGCCTGGACCGAACCACTTTGAAAACTTTTCTGACTTTTCACGAATCATCTGATCAAGTGCCGGTGTGTGTTCCATGTGGCGGAATGTGATGTTTAAATTCATAATTTTCTCCTTAAAAAGTTCATCTAAAAGTATAAGGGCATAGTGTGTGTGACTATGAGTATCAACTACCTTAATATTGAAAATTTAATGGATACCCGACAGGGCTACTTCTTCCTAAGGACCATTCTTACTGCGGCCGGAAGAATATCAGCAGGAAGATCCATGAAGCTTCGATGGGGAACAAAACCATATTGTCCGTAATAGTAAAAATAGATGATGTTGAACTGAGCGTTGTTAAGCTCCTGCTCAAGATCAAGAGAGTCAAGTATTCGCCTGATAGGGGTCCACTTCCCAAACATCTGCCAAAGGGTATTTGTTTCATCAATCATGAAACCGTCAGGGATAAAAAGCTTTTTACGATGGACCATTGTTTCTGCAACAAAGATGCCTCGATTGGTTAAATGGTCCCGGATTAGCTGGTAATAGCTTGAACGGTCAGGATTGGCGGTGAGGCAATGAAGAAGGTGGGAGTCTACAATAATATCGTATTGCTCTGGCAGTGTTAAATCGGGATGAGTGACATCTCCCTGAATCGTTAAAACGTCCTGACCTTCTAGAGCAAAAATATTTTTGGCCTGTTCAAGTGCTGTTGGTGAAAAATCGACCACCGTAACTTTGGCGCCAAGTTTGGCGAGAAGTAGAGCAACGCCTCCCCTCCCCGCTCCTGTTTCAAGAATTCGCAGACTACTCCAGTCAGCTTCTGGTAAGAACCGGTCTTTTGATTCAATGGCAAAATGATAAAGTCCCTTGGAATAAGTAGTGACTTCAGAATGAAGCTCCGCTGTGGAACGATTATTTTCTGATTGATAAGACTCTTCGTAGTACGGCTGTAAACTCATTTAAAAAAGTGTAAGATGTTTAGCTATGACAAAGCAACACTTTTACTTAATTCGCGGGTTGATAAGAGAAAAAGGTCATTGGGGTAATTTTGATGAACACCTTAAAAGTCACTTTCCTGACTCTGTGGTAACGGCCCTGGATATTCCTGGTGCGGGGGAATATTTCCAATCTGCTTCACCCCTTACGGTCGCAGGCATGGTAGAAATAATGCGCCAGGATTATTTAAAAGTGAGGACAGAGGGAGAGGAGTCATATCTTATTTCTATCTCTTTAGGAGGAATGATTAGCGTTGAATGGATGAAGCGTTACCCACAAGACTTTTTAAAGGCGACTTTAATCAACACTAGTATGGGTGGGATCTCCCCTCTTCACCATCGTTTAAGGCCTTCCGCATTCTTTCATTTATTGAAAACTGCGTTTTTAAAAGGCAGAGATAAAGAAGCGTTTATTATTAAACTTATATGCAATAACAAAGATTATTACGAAGAAACACTCAATCTTTGGGACGAAATTCAAAAAGAAAGACCAGTCTCGTTATCCAATGCTTTAAGACAGCTCTATGCAGCGGCGACTTACAGGCCAGGAAATTTTATTCCACCTATTCCGGTTCAACTTCTGGTTGGAGTCCTTGACCGTATGGTCAATGTTTACTGCTCGAGAAGTATCGCTTCCAGATGGAAAGTTCCCTTAAGTGAACACCCAACTGCCGGTCATGACCTGACAGTGGATGATTCATACTGGGTAAGTTCTAAAATTAAAAATTTTATTGCACCTTAAGCTCAAGCTCCAGTGCTTGGCGGGTATAGATTCTGCGAACAGGATTTAATTTTTGTCCATTATTATCCCGAACCTGATAGACCAGTTGGTTATCCTTCTTTTCAAGTTTCACTTCAAAAGGAGGATTGGCCCCATTTTGCAAAACAAGAATGATCTCACCTGTTTTTTCAAGTTTGTCTAACTGCTCTTTTGGGATGCTCTTTTCAATTTGGCTGAGATTAAGAGCAGTAGGATTGGACTGGAGTAAACGGTACTGCTCATCACTAACTGGCACAGTAATGGCATTGGGAACAAATTGGCCGTTTTTAGAGTTCGAATCGATGGTAATCGAACCATCAGAGTGACGACGTAAATTAACCAATTTGGCTTCTTCCCTCGCAAGAGAGTCGGAAGCGGCCCCAGAAACAGCACCCGAACTTGATGAAGATCTTTGCACACTGGCCGAAGCTCCGCCATTACTTCCACTGGCATTGAATTGGGAATCTTTCAAGTTGGCAGGTGCCCGGAAGGTTTCTTCCGCAAGGCTGCCGCCATGAGATCCCATAGTCGTAAAACCTGAAGCTGAACGGGCCTTGACCTTCTCCTGAAAATCTTCTTCACTTGATTTGGGAGACGTTTGACTTTCTTGAGAAGATACCGCTGCCTGAGCAACCTGCTTGTTGGATATTGCAGAATTTAAAATCTTGTATTGATCATCAGTAAGTTTACGTTGTTGCTCCAATAGAGTTTCAAGTGCTGCTATTTTAGCTTTTAATCCAGCATCACTATCAATATCATCCGGATTTTTACCTTCATTACTTCGTTTATAATCATTTAATTCCTCTCTCCACTGACTTAGGAGTTCTTCTCTAGTGGACTGAGGCAACTTATCCACTCTGGACTTTTCAGCTTCTGAAATCTCCTGCGGCATAATTAAATTTGAATACCCCGAGAAGTCCTCATCATAAGAATTATGTCCTTGAGATTGCGGCTTATTTAAATTGCCGGATTCAACCACATTTGAAAGGTTACTGAGCATACCAGCGCTCTCAAAAGAATCCTCCTTCTTTTTAGTGATTGAGGATATGGCGGCATCATTGCCAAAACCTTCAATTTCTCCGAAGAATTTTTCCAAACCTCTAACGTCACGAATGGTTCCGGAATTGCTATTAGCAATGGCGTTGGCGTCATCTTTAGACCTGTTGCTGGTAGGACGTATTTGATTAAGTTTAATAGCATTGTTTACCATCGCTACATCGGCAGAGGTGGCCCCGGCCACTAAAACCGCTTCCCCATGGTCTCCATCAAAAACTTCTCTTAATGCCATAATGTTTTCATAGCTTCTGCTTGAGCAACGTTTATCGCTGGCATTGGCCTTACAAAAAGAATCTTGAAAGCTATTGAAACTTATATTCTGTTTACCATTATTCCCTTTTCGTGGAATAGAGCAAAAAGCGTCATTGAATGATTTAAAGTCAGGGTTCTTGTCGATATCTGGTTCGAAATAATTCTTATAAGTAATGCTCTTAATTTTTTCTTCACCGTTAGGAAGAAGTTCGTTACGAAGGAGCATTTTGGCCAGACGGGTTTGTGCTTTTTTGACGACCGGGCAGTAGACGGCATAAGTCATCACACAACGAGGGTCAGAAGATCGGGAGGCATATGGACTATTTACTGAACGGCAATCCGCTGGATTGACAAAATTTTCTTCTTTAGTTTTCTCATCAACACTAATGACTTCATTGAAAACAAAATTCTCCAGTTCGTTCTGTTTTACCGGCACTTTTTCCTGAGGTATTGGGTTCTCAATAAAATCATCAACCAACTGGAATGTTGATTTTTCGGCCTGCGCTCTGGTAAGGAGGGCCACGTCCTGGTCATTAAAAAATCTCTTCATATCTTCATCAAATGTTTTAACGTTTTTTAAAACATCTTCCTGGCATGCCGAATTGCTGACGTTCGTACAGGAGACATTGCTGGGTGTGAAATGTTTTTTTACTAATTCAAAAAGTTCCTTCTTCTTCTTACTCAAAACTTTGTTGGAAGTAGTCTCAAGGAGAGATTTAACTTCTGGAGTCAATGTCTTTGTCTTTCTTGCATATTCATCAAAATTAGTATCTGCGGCCATTAAGGTTTTAAGCATAGGATTGCGGTGAAGAAAGCGTATTTTATCTCTTAATTCTTCCATTTCACGTTTGCTTTCTTCAGTATATGGGATGGTATTGCTTTTTGCTTTTAACTCTTTTTCTAAAGTTATGTAGTTCCATTTTTTTGGATCAAAATTCTTTTCATTTAATAAATTCTTATAAAAATTATTACTATCAGGAAATTGCTTATAGGAAAAATACTCTTTGGCCGAAACGCATTGGCCTGGTTTGAAATTATTTTCAGAGAGTACGTAAGCACTTTTATTTTCAATGCTGATTTTGCCAATTTCTTTTTTTAATTGCTCAGCAAGTTTGGCATCCGATTTTTTAGTTGAGTTTTGGGTGTCTCCTCTTAAATTCATGGCCAAGCCTACTGCATCACCACTTCTATCAAGTAGATAGTTTTGAGCGTCCCCGCCAGATTTAAAGATTTGACTTACAAAGGGTGTTCCATACATAAGAGTAGGATCTTTCTTCCTGTCTTTCAAAGGCCCGTTCGGATCGTGATAAAGCATGTGAGACTGGAACATCATTCCATCCTGAAAAGCCGATGCTTTTGCGGCCATATCCATCATTTTTTTCTGGATATCATTCTTCATTACATCATCAGTTCGGGAACCATGATCTCTTTCTTTCTCAAAGTTCATGATTCTTGTTACGCCTGTATTATTTGCATTATAAAGGCAATCACAGACATTTTGCTCCATTCCAAATAACTGCTCATGTGACAAATCTAATTTATCAATAGCAGATGGTTTTTTAGCAAAGCATTTATCCACTTCACCTGCAATGTCTGTGAAGGCCTGAAATTGATTATATTTGGGAAGGCAGTCGTTAATCGATGTGTCTGAAAGGAAGTCATCCGTGTATGCAATCTTGCCGTTTTTTAAATACTCAGCAAGAGAATATGGATTTTTCTTCCGTTGCTCCATTTTACCAGTGCGCGCATTATATTTAAGTCCATTAATTTCTATCGCGTAATTTAATTCTCCATTGGACAGAATATTGGCCTTCGCGTGTTCGAAATTTACTCCTGGTATTGTTGCTGCAGGGACATTTAATCCATAGTGGTTTACGCTGATCTGATTATCAGGCTTAAAGGCCAGAGGCCTGATGCTTGAACCAATTTCATTAAGCACGTTCTGATCATCTTCAAGTGATGGTGCTACTTCTGGTTGGGCCCAGACGGATCCAAACATAAGGGGAAGCGCCATAATAAAAAACATTCTAGAAGCCGAAACTTTCACCATAATATTCACCTACTTCAACAACCTTTTCGTCTATCTAAAGAAATTCTTGACTATTCTAGCGTCAAACACTTGAAATTTTTAATGGGCTTAATAATACAAAGACTTAGTCAATGGAGGGGTGCCAAGAGAATATGGCATTCGGGAGTATTCACCTCCCGAAGGCTTTAATTTAGAAATTACTGAATTTTTAACTCAAGTTCCAGGGCCTGACGGGTGTAGACCCTCTGAATAGGATTAACTTTATTCCCTTGCTGATCTTGGAGCTGGTAAACCAGCTTATTATCTTTTTTCTCTACTTTAACTTCAAACGGAGGATTTTCTCCATTTTGAAGAACCAGGATGATTTGACCAGATTTTTCTAATTCGGCCAGTTGCTCTTTAGGGATACTTTTTTCTATTTGGCTTAAACTAAGAGCGCCAGGGTTTGACTGGAGTAAACGATATTGCTCATCCGAAACGGGAACAGTGATAGCATTAGGGGCCACCTGACCGCCCTTGCTTGCTGACTCAATGGTGATTGAACCATCAGGAAAGCGGCGCAAATTAACCAGTTTAGCTTCTTCCCGTGCAACGGAATCCGCAGAGGCCCTCGCTCCGGAAGAGGAAGAAGATCTTTGAAGGGATGCTGCTCCACTATTACCAGCGCTAGTGTTCGTTTGATTTTCCTTGATACTTGCAGGTCCTCTCATGGTTTCATCAGAAAGAGTTCCATTGGCCATAGCAGTAGTTGTAAAACCCGAATGGGATCTTACTCTTGCTTTCTCCATTGCTTCTTTATCCGTATTCTGCGCTAGGGCCGGCGCGACTGCTTTTGAAGCCTGTGCTATTTGTTGATTCGAGATAGCTGAATTTAAAAGTTTATACTGATCCTCTGTTAATTTTCTCTGCTGAGAAAGAAGAGTTTCGAGGGCCTCAATCTTAGCTTTCATTTGAGCTTCACTGGATACATCGTAGGTAGAAGAGCTCTCTTTGTTTTCATTTTTTAAGGCAGAAAGTTCACTACGCCACTGACTTAAAATTTCTTCTTTTTGAACAGTTGAAAGATTATCTATTTTTGCTTCTGCTGTAGTTTGAGATAAGGTATTAAAATTGGAGTAAGTTGATACATCATCATAAGAGGATTCAAATGAGGTTGTATTCGGTCTGATATTATTCTCAGAAACGACGTTTGCCAGATTAGTAAACATACCCGTTTCTTCAAATTTTTGAGAATCATCGGCTATATCAAAGTTTGTTTCAGAGATTTCTCTTAACATATTCTCAAGGGATGAAGGATATTCTCCAGCATCTCCTGCCACGACAGAAGCATCCTGAATTGAAGTATCCTGAATTCCCATGTTCCAGCTATCGAAAGATTCTTGAGCGGCAACTGAAGCAATTTTTGTATCGCTTCCTCCTCTGGGAAATGAATAGCTGCTACGATAAATCTCTCTTAATTTTGCAATATTATCAAAAGTTGCTTTTCCACAAGTTGGATCAGTACGTCTCGATTCACAATAACTTCTTTTAAAATCATTGAAGCTTTTACTACCCGAACCATCTTTAGCTGTTCGCAAAGTTTCACCACAAAATTCTTCATTAAATTTTTTCAACTCAGCATTCTGGTCATAATTTGGATTAAAAAATTTCTTCGTTTCTTGTGCCAGTTTCTTGGCCCTGTGACGAACATCTTGGACACCGGCTTCAGCATTTTTCTTAGCAATTGCCAATGCCGAACAATAGAGGCCGTAAGTATCAATACAACTTACCAGATCATAAGAATAGCCTTCTCCTACTCCGGTTCCCCGACGGTTATGACATTGCCCGGGATCGTACAGAGTTTTACTCAGCACAAATTTTTCAATTGCTTCTTGATTATAAGGAACAATTTCATCCGCAACTGAAAGAGGGTCCTCTTTAAATTTATCAATTTCATCAAACATAAATCTCTGAGCTTGAGCATTAGTGAATAGACCGACCTTTCCATCCCTAAAGAAGTTTTCATTAAGTTTTTTGAAATCACGATAGTTTCTTATTGCTTCGTTTTTACAAGCGCTTGGTTTTTGACCACAATTTTTATCTTTAGGGCTTAATTGGGTTTGAAGGATCTTAAAGAGCTCACGTTTTTTGTCTTTAATGTATTTACTCGGTGTCGCTTTGAATTTCTTTTTAATGTCCTCACTATAGCCAAAAGCATTTATATACTCTTCATAATCATCTTTGGCGGCAAAGAAGTTCTTGATGAATGGGTTTCTATTCAAATACTTCATTCTCATTTCTAAGTTGGCAATACTTGCTTCGTTCTTGGTTTCATTCTTTGTCAGTTCAATTAATCTTTTTTCTAATGTGTCATAGTCCCAGTTTGATTCATCAAACTTTTCAGTGGCGAGTCCCAAATAGAACTCATTTTCCGAAGGAAATTGGTTCTTAGCAATAAATTCTTTAGGCCCAACACATTGACCTGGTTGAAAATCAGGTTGAGAAATAAGTCCAAGATCTGGCGGTGTGATCTTAGTATCCCTTAGTGCCTGGTCTATCTTTTGTCCTAAATCAGCGTTGGCAACTTTTTTATCGTTTCCTGACGGGAGGAAGTAGTCTCCCAAATGCATATTTCGTCCAAGATGAGTCTGACTTCTGGACTTGAGTTGAGTTGCCATTCCTGTAAATCTTTCTCTGGCAGGTCCATTATTAAAACTTTCTGTCACTGCACCACCACTATAGAAACTCACAAGCTCATTTACATCAGCTTCAGATGAAGGTGTTTTGGCAGAGGAAGGGGCCCTGGAATCTCTAAAAAGAATATCCGCCTGGAAAAGCATACTGTCTCTTAAAGACTCTATAGATCCCATCAAATTTTTGAGGTTTCCATTGATACTCTTCGAAATTTCCTGATTGGCCGCACGAAACTGTTCCTTATCACTTAAGTTCATTCTTTCGGCAATCTTGGGGTTTTTATCTGCTTTAAGACAATTACAAACATCTTCATCTTTTTCGAGTAACATTTTTTCAGTTATTTGATATGCAGAATTTTGTTTTTTACTAAGTTTATGATCAAAGCAACGGCCAGTACCAAGGATATCTACCAAGTCGCCATACTTATCATCCTTTCTGCAAGAGAATGGATCCTCCACGTAGAAATCAAAATCAATTGAAGTAACAGTCGGCACATAGGGAAGAATTGAACTTTCAATTGCCAGAATTTCCGCTTGAGCAGAATCTACAGGATTCGCCTTTGGATCGGTCTGGGCATAGGCCCCACCAATTCCTAAGAACGCCATTAAAAGATAATTCTCAAGTTTCATTTTTTTCATAGTTATGCCTTTCCAAAACACTTTATCGTCCTTATTTTGAAGGCTATTTATTGTTAGGAGCCGAAACTATTGTAACTTTTGGATTGGGCTCCAAAGTTCTTGTTTACACGTAACGCTCTTGCCTCAGAAAGATGGCAATTTTTGAAGTTTCTGCTATATCTTAAGCTATGACTAATTTGAACTCCTTACCTCCTGGGCACTCTTTAGTGGAGACTGCAGATGGCTCCTTCACTCTCTTTTCTGAATTTTTTCAAGAAGCTTGTCATTCAACTAACGGGGCCTATGATGAGACAGTTCTTCATTATGTTGAAGGCACGAAAATCCTGGATAAGATCCATCTCTATGATCCTCTAGTCATTCTTGAAGTTGGTTTTGGTTTAGGAATTGGATTCCTTACTACTCTCAAAAAACTTCCATTACAACGTAAGTGGCATTTTATCTCAATGGAACTTGATAAGGCGTTGTTAGAATGGTTCAAAAATGAATATCAAAACCACGAGTTTCTTAAAGAGCTTGAATGGATCGATGAACATACACTTCAGGCCAGAAATGAATGGATCACGCTCACAATCCTTCAAGGTGATGCTCGAAACAGACTTCCTCAATATTTAATGAATAATCCAATCAAATGGCACTCTATTTACCAGGACGCATTTTCTCCTAAAAAGAATCCTACGCTTTGGACTAAGGAGTGGTTCGAGCTTTTAAAAAATTATTCTCATCCAGATGTGACGCTCTCGACTTATTCGGCAAGCACTGCCATTCGGAAATCTCTCCATGAAAGTGGTTGGGGTGTTCAGAAGGGAGAGAAGTTTGGCCCTAAAAGAACCAGTACCAGGGCAGTCTTACAAAAAGAGACAGACCCTGATATCCTTTTACAAATGGAAAGATCACCCGCCCTATCACTAAGGGATGCCAAGGAAATCTGATGAAAACAATCTGCTCTCTCTTACCTATTTCCTATCCTCTTATTCAGGCCGGCATGGTTTGGGTTTCCGGTGGAAAACTTGCAGCAGCGTCTGCTAATGCCGGCATTTTAGGAGTAGTCGGGGCAGGTTCTATGAAGCCAGAGCTTTTAGAAAAACATATTTCTAAAGCACTCAAGCTAACAAATCACCCGGAACGCCTGGCCGTCAATGTCCCTCTACTTTATACAAAATCAAAAGAACAGCTCGAAGTGGCATTACAACTTGGTATTAAAATATTCATCACCTCTGCTGGAAGTCCCAAAACTTACACTGATTGGCTTAAAGGACAAGATTCAAAAGTTATTCATGTGGTGTCTTCTCCTGAATTTGCGATCAAGAGTGAAGCCGCCGGATGTGACGCTGTTGTGGCCGAAGGATTTGAGGCCGGAGGACATAATGGTCGAGATGAGATAACAACCCTCTCGCTTATTCCTCAGGTCGTAGATGCTGTTAACATTCCAGTCATTGCTGCAGGAGGCATCGGAGACGGACGCGGTATTGCCGCAGTTATGTGTCTCGGAGCAAGCGGTGCTCAACTTGGTACACGTTTTGTAGCAACAGTGGAATCGAGTGCTCATGACAATTTTAAGCAGGCCATACTGAGTTCTCATTCGGGAAGCACAATGCTTTCCATGAAAAAATATGTTCCTGTTCGTCTTTTAAAAAACAAATTCTACGAAGAAGTCAAAGCCCTTGAGGACCGTGGCGCTACTAAAGAAGAACTGGAAAAGCTACTAGGGCATGGTCGGGCACGATTGGGAATGCTTGAAGGAAATCTAGAAGAAGGTGAGCTTGAAGTTGGTCAAATCGCTTCGTTGATCCATGATATACCTACAGTTGAAAATCTTGTCCAAAGACTCATCCAAGAGCAGCGTATGAGTCTTCCTGTTGGGTGTTTCTTTTAAGCCCCTGGCCAGGCCGTCATACGAGGGAACCTTACTCTGAAAGTCGTATGTTTAGTATCCTCTAAAAATACAAGAGTTCCGTTGTGAAGTTCGACTATCTTCTTTGATATGGATAGTCCAAGCCCTGTTCCTTGATCACTTTCTTTAGTCGTAACAAAAGGATCCATAATTCTATCACTAATTTCAACATTCACACCTGGCCCACTGTCCGTCACGTAAATATCCAACCAATCAAAGCTTGGCTTATATTGGATCTCAATCCAGCGGGGACCTTCAGTTCCAATGACAGCATCAACCGCGTTACTTACAAGATTCATCATAACCTGACCCAATTGAATCTCATTACCGAACAAGGCGACATCGCTCTCTTGATTTATGACTTTCAAACTAATGTTATTGGCCCGAAATTTTGGCTTTGTAATATCCAAACAAGGTTCAAGGATCGAGAAGAAGCTAATATTAGTGAATGGTTCAATCTCAGCATCCTTAGAAAGCATCCGAAGTCCACGAGTGATTCGAGCGATCCTCTGAGAAGTATTAATGATTTTATCAGTGACTTTAAGAACCGCTTGTCTATCAATAGGGTCGTCCTTAATTAAAACATTGATTAAACTTGCTGATCCTTCAATGACAGTTAGAGGATTATTAACCTCATGAGCGATACCCGCAGAAACTTCCCCAACCGAGGCCAGTTTAGAGGCGTACATTGCTCGGGCCTCCTGTATTTTTAGATCATTTTTTACTTTGATGAGCTCATTAATTGGTAAGACGACAGCAATAATCCCTGACTCAGGAGATTCAATTCTTTTCAAATTCACCATGTACCAGTCATCCACGCCAAGTTCGTTAAGATTTATTTCGATTAATTCTTCTTTCTTATTCCCCACAAGAAACGTATGTAATGTTTTCGACAGAATAGATTCAGGGAATGCCTCACCGAGTACTTTTTGATTAAGATGATTTTTATAGTAACCATCTTTATAATTATTAACCATGATGTGTTTGCCTTCATTGTTAACCATGGTGACGATCCCTGGGATAGAATCAATGATTTCCTGAAGACCCTTCATTTCACGCATAACGTTTAGCATATCTTTGGACGTATCATTGAGATAGAGGTGCCATATTACTGCATGATAAAGCTGATAAAAAACACTCCCCGCAAAGATCAAAAGGACTGAAAACATCGAATCAGGAATTCTAGTGGATAAAACATAGATAGGGATAACGGATAATAAGAAAATATAAAAATTAACAAGTTTTAAAGAAGCTGAAAAAGTACTTACTCCACCGGATATAAGTGTAATGATGAGAACACCACACAAAAGTAATTCGATGCTTTGAGTTCCATAAAAATCATTAATAAACCAAAAGAGGAGCCCCCATCCCAGACCATTCAGGATAGAGTAGATTGTGTACCACTTTAGAAGATTGTTTTTGAAAGAAGAAGTAATGACGAAGTACCTAATCGACAGGGCCAAAGCGATTATGACCGGAGCAATGAAATGATACAAATCTGTTAAATACATTTCTTTAAAAACAAAGAATGTTGCAATGAAGACAATTGTATAAGGAATGACCAAACGAATATTTCGTTTCTGGATAACTTCGAGAAGGGCTATATCGACTGAAAAATTGGCGGGCATGAAGATCTTATCGGCAAATAAAAACAAAGAATTAAGGGAGGATTTACTCCCCCCTTATGACAATAACTAATAAGAACGCTCAAGAGCTGCAATACGATCTTCCAAAGAAGGGTGAGTTGAAAGAAAATTCATAAACCCTTTCTTAGATGAAATCTTCATCGCTTTTAACGACTCTTGAGAATCATCAACGAAGTCTATCTTCTGCTGAAGACGCTTCAAGGCCGCAATCATCTTGTGGCGTCCAGCAAACTGGGCACCTCCTTTATCGGCGCGGAATTCACGGATACGTGAAACATAAGCGACAACAAACATTCCAAGAAATGAAAAGGCTATTTCAAAAACCATAACAGTTAGATGGTAAACAAGTCCGGAAGTCACTGGTCTATCATCGTCACGATCACCACTTAAAAAATTCTGAAGGGCAAAAGCTGCGATACGTGCGAAGAACATAACAAAGGCGTTAACGACACCTTGAACTAAGGCCATCGTTACCATATCTCCATTGGCAACGTGAGCAACCTCATGGGCAAGAACACCCTCAACCTCATCCGCATTCATTTGTTGAAGAAGGCCTGTAGACACGGCTACCAGGGCCTTATTTTTAGTAGGACCAGTTGCAAAAGCATTAACTTCAGCAGATTGGTAAACACCAACTTCCGGCATTTTTTCAATTCCAGCTTGTTTTGAAATCTGATGAACTTTTCGAACGAGATCTCCATATGGACCACGCTCATCTACAATCTCGACGCCCATCATTCTCTTGGCCATGAATTTGGAAAGCAGAAGCGAGATGCCTGAACCTGCAAAGCCCCAAACCAAACAGAAAATCATAAGGGCCTGATAATCAATTCCAGAGGCTGTTAGATAGTGATTCACTCCTAGAACACTTAAAATAATACTGACTGATACTAAAACAAGAACGTTAGTCAGCATAAAAAGGAAAATACGTTTAAACATAATAACTCCGTTAAAATTGCTCCAAAGGGGAACCCTCTTAAGTTAATACTTTTTAATATAACGTCAAGATCAAGGCTCCATGTCAACAAATAATTACCACAACTTAGAAGTTTCATTAAGAATTTCTGAGGAATTAGTTCAAAACGGATTAATGCAGTTTTACTTGTCCAAGAGGTAGATCGTTTCTAACTTTCACTTGTCGGTTACTTTCATAAAAGTTACGATTTTGAGTCTCCGACTTATTTAAAAAGGAATTATAGCATGAAACATTGGATGTCGCTTGCTTTGGCCCTGACCGTATTTTCTAATGCCTGGTCATCCCCTCTACAGGAAAATGTCGTGGAGGAAGTTCTCTACCATGATTTTCAAGAAAAGATTGATTCAGGAAAAGGTTTCAACCACTTCCTGTCTTTTACACCGCAAGAACAAACACTATTTGTAGATGCTCTTTGGGATTTAACTGAAGACAACAACAGTAGTGCCCTGAAACTTTTGGATGAAATGGATCCCTTTCATTATGTCTTAACTGATCAATTAAGAGTGGCCATCCTTAAAATGAAATACCGCCAAGTAAGTCGCCTTCCAGGATTACTTGAGGCGGAATTATTGAGTGTTCTCCTTATTCCAGCTGTTGATATCCGATTAATCTATACCATTGCCGCTTACGAGGAAGAGCTCTTAAAAGCTGGACATCAAGAGATTATTGACCGAGCTAAAAACCATCCGGAATACTTTGATATCGCTGCGGAAGAAGTAAAAGCCGAAGAGGTCTCAACGGCCGTCATTGCCGACTTATTTCACCATACTCCAGATGTTACGACTTACATGAACGGTGAGTATGTAAAATCGATTAAGCTTTTTATGTTCTGTAGAGATAATCGTCTTTATCCATGCCTTATGGTCATGAAAGATATTCACGGTGAAGTCGTTAGAAACGAAGATGGAACAATCTGGACGAATCCTGCCTTGGCGTCCTCCGCTCGTGGGATTCCAAGCTACTCCCGAAATGGAAACACTCCAGCAGGTGTTCTTACCATCGATTCCGTCATGCCTTCCGCTGATCAACAACTCTCTTTCGGAAAATTCAGAAGGATGATTCTTAATTTTATACCAAAATCAAGCAATGAAATGTTAATGAAGAAACTTCTACCTGAATCCTCCCATTTAAGTGAGTGGTGGAAACCAGCTGTTGTAGCGCGAGACATAGGAAGAAATCTTTTAAGAATCCATGGGACAGGTAAAATCAATAAAGATCCTTCAACTCCATACTTCCCTTTTATGCGAACCAGTGGCTGTATCGCTCAAAGAGAAAATACCTATGGCTCGGCCATCTACAAAGATCAGCGGGAGCTCCTCGATGATGTGATGAGAGCAATGGATATGGCCCCAAAATACTCAAATGAAGTTAGTATTAAAGGTCTCCTCTACATCGTTGATCTTGATGATGAGAATGCTGCTGTATCGGCCCGAGATCTGGCCCTTAGAGGAATTGAATGAAATCTTCTTTAATAATTGCTTTAGCACTCATGACTATTATGAATGCCAAGGCCGATGATCCTCAGATACAGGTTCAAGGTAACTGCCAAATAAAGGTCACACCAGATCGGGGAACCCTCATTTTTACCGCTGAGAACCAATCAAAAAATCAAAAAGAAGCAGTAAAAAAAACTACTGAGCAAGTTGAAAAACTTAAAGCTCAGATTAAAAAGCTTAATCTCAAGGATTTGGAACTTAAAAACTCCAACTACAATGTTTATCCCGTTCGTGAGTATGAAAAAGAACGCTATGTGGATAAAGGTTATAAAGCGGCCCTGAATTTAGAAGTAACGACCAGTGAAATTTCTCGTATCGGCGAAACGATGATAAAAGCCTCAGAAGCGGGCATCATAAATGTGGGCAACCTCACTACTTTTTTATCCCTGGAAAAGTCCAGAGAAGAATATTTAAAGTGCCTGGATATTGCTGCTGACGATGCCCGAAATAAAGCAAAACAACTGGCAAAACGCCTTGGATTTAAAATTGGCGACGTAATCCTCCTAAATGAAGTTCCAAATATTCCTCAGCCCTTTCCGGAACATCGGGTTAGTGCTATGAAAAGCATGATGGATTCTGCCCCAATACAAATTGAAGCAGGAACCCAGAACTATTCCACCAATATACAGGTTACATTTAAAATTCAATGATCACAGAAAATTTACCTTATTATCAGCTTCTCGATTCAGGTCTGGGACGAAAACTAGAAATTATCTCCGGCCTGAAAGTAAACCGACCTAGCCCTCAGGCCATTTGGAAACCTGTCTTAAAAGATACCGAGTGGAACCAGGTTAATTCTAATGTCATTCGAACAAAGGATGGCGGTGGGAAATGGGAACATAAGAAAGAACCTTCCCCTAACCTTACTTTCCCATGGGAAATTGACGGAAAAACTCTCCAGTTCAAATTAAAGTTCACTTCATTCGGACACTGCGGGGTCTTCTTTGAGCAAATCCCTGTCTGGACCTGGTTATATCATGAAGTAAAAACTCTCAAAGAGAGACTGGGTCGTCCCCCAAGAATTGTTAATCTTTTTGGTTACACCGGATGCGCAAGCCTGACTATGGCCCTTGCCGGAGCTGAGGTTTATCACGTCGATAGCTCTAAAGGGGTTCTTGACTGGGGTAAAGAATCTCAAAAGCTCAGTAGAATTAGTGAAGGAAGCATCCGTTGGGTCCATGGAGATGCTCAAGAATTTATCCGTCACTCATTCAAAAAGAATTTTATCTACGACGGAATTCTGGCCGATCCTCCAAGCTGGGGTCATGGAGTGAAAAAAGAAGTGTGGGACTTTGAAAAGCATATCCACCTTTTAGTCGAAGCTATGCTCTCTGTTCTCAATAAAGATAACTCTTTTCTCTTCCTTTCCAGTCACACTCAGGGTGTGCAGATGGAAGCCTTAAAAAATATTATCTACGACAAGAGATGGAAGAGAACAAACTGTGGCGAATTAGGTGTGAAGCACCAGAATGACAGCAGGGTGCTTCCGGCCGGAATCTTTGCTACCGGCCGGAGCTATCATTAAATTCCCTGACGATACCATTCTGTAAGAATCGCAGCGGCGGCATTTGAAACATTCAAGCTTTCAACTTCGCCGGTTCCCGGAATGATCACGAGCTGATTCATCTTCTTTAAAAGTTTATCTGAAAGACCTTCTCTTTCTGCCCCTAAAAAAAGCAATGTCTTTTCAGGAAACTCTATTTTAAAGAGTGACTCACCATCGTGACTTGAAGTCGCAAAAGATTTGTAACCATTCTTCTTAGCGAGATCTAAAACGTCATTCCAGTTCTGAAGATGAATGGCAGGAACAGTTTCCGCGCCACCTTCTGAAGTCCTGAAGGCCGAAGCCGTTAACGCTACTGGAACCTTGGCCTCATAAAGAATGGCAGTAATTCCAAAATGGGCCGCAGAACGCATGATGGCCCCTAAGTTATGAGGATTTTCCACTTCTTCAAGGCAAAGAATAAGACTTCTCCCTTTGGTCGCAAGAACTTCCTTAACTTCCGGAACTCTCTTGGTTTTAACCACTAAACAGATATTTTCGTGGTGAGTGGCCCTGGTCACGGTATCAATTTCTTCTTTTTCCACCACATGGTAGGCAAGCTTTTGATCCGCCAAGTACTTCATAAGGGACTTGTACTCAAAAACCCCATCGCGGGTAACATAGGCCCGAATGATGTCCTCAGGACGTTTTTCAAATACTTTAAGACAGGCATGGCGCCCATAGACCTTCATTTCTTGGTTTTTTATCAAATGTTTCATAGGAGGCTTTTAACACGTACCAATGTTAGTGTATAGAGTTCATGATGAAACACTATACAGGTTACCTGGCCATTCATAAGTTTGAAGCTGAACTCGAGCGCGAGTTGGAAATAAAGGGGCTTACACCGGCCCTCAAGAAAGATCGTTTGTATCTGGTAGAGGGTGAACATCCCCCTATGATTTGGGCACAAATGTCGGCCTTTGGTCTGGAGTTTATCCCCATTACGTCTATTAATGATGGTGCTCGCAAACTAAAAGCTTTGGGCCGCAATTGGGGACTCTTTACAGTTGGAAACCACCGTCGGGCCGAACTGATTCAAAGTGAATTGCCTAAATACAACACCAAACCCATCCCTTTTCGCCATCCCCTACCTAATGGCCCCATGGGCTTTTGGACATTATGGGAACCAGATCTAATAATTGCCACCACCAGAACCTCTTCGCCTTTTGCCTTAGGTGAAATGGACTTCCATGAAGATAAGGTGATGCCGCCTTCCCGGGCCTACTTGAAGCTATGGGAGTTTTTCACAGTCTATGCTCCCGAAGAAATTTCCGGAGGAACAAGTATAGATGTGGGTTCATGCCCCGGTGGATGGACCTGGGTTCTTAGAACGCTCAACTTTGATAAAATTTATTCCGTCGATAAAGCGCCCATTGAAAAACGTATTATGGATTTAGGTCACATTGATTTCCGAAAAGAAAGTGCCTTTGGATTAAATCCCGATGATTTTGAACCCATTGATTGGTTCTGTTCAGATATCATCTGTTACCCCGAAAGGCTTCTCAATTTGGTTAACCGCTTTAGAGATTCCGGCAAGGTGAAAAACTTTGTCTGTACCATTAAGTACCAGGCCGAAACAGACTGGGAAAAAACCTTGAAATTTTTAGAAATTCCTAACTCTCGCATCGTTCATCTTCATCATAATAAGCATGAAGTGACCTGGTTTCTTAAAGGAGATCAACAATGAAGTACTTTTCTTTAGAGAAACCCCTTAGAGTAAAACTCACCCGGGATCTTACTAAGCATATTAAACGAGGGAATCCCTGGGTATTTTCAGATGCTGTTGAAAAGATCAAGGCACCTGAAGGCAGCTATGGAATTCTGATTAATCATAAAAAAGAAATTCTGGCCCATGGGATTTACTCAGGAAGCATTAATCTTGCTTTCAGAATTATTACCCTGGGCGATAAGAAGCTTAGTGATCAGGAAGTCGTTAACCGTATGAAAAGGGCGATCGCCAATAAAAAGCACCTTCTCACGCTAGAGAATAAGTGCATGAGAGTTCTTAATGGCGAAGGCGATGAACTACCTGGAATCGTGGCCGATTATTATGATGGTGTTGTTGTCCTAAAACTAGATGGCACGGCCTGTGAAGCCTTCTGGAATAAAGAAAATCTTGCTCAGTATTTTATGGAGCAAAAGGAAATCCCTGTCCGCTGTGTTTACTTCAAAAGAAAGAACAGCGAAGAAGAAAAAGGACTGATTCTCGCCGGCGAATGTTCAGACCTATCCGACCTCGAATTCCTGGAAAACGGTGTTAAATTCAGAACGAACATTATAGATGCGGCCAAAACTGGATTCTTTTTGGATCAAAGAGAAAACCGTCAATTCATCAGAACTGTCGCCAAAGAAAAGTCTCTTTTAAATCTTTTTGGGTATACCGGTGGATTTTCCATTTATGCCGGTCTGGGTGGTGCACTCAAAGTCACGACTGTAGATATTGCTCCAAACGCCATCAAAGCTTCTGAACTCAATTGGCAAATAAATCACCTTCCCGCTGAAAATCATGAAGCCATTTGTGAAGATGCTTTTGAATTTGTAAGCGAAGCCCATAAACAGAAAAAAGAATGGGACATTGTGATTACTGATCCTCCGAGTTTTGCACCAAACCAGAAGGCGGTAGAAACAGCTCGAGAGGCATATACGAAGGTATTCTCTGATTCAATACGTCTGGTTAAGGACGGAGGGTATTTTGCGGCCTCAAGTTGCTCAGGCCACATAAGTTTTGAAGCTTTCCTGGAAATTGTGCAAGAGGCCTTATCAAAGGCGCGGAGACGAGGCAAAGTCCTTCTCATTAAGGGTCAGCCCGAAGACCATCCCTTCCCTTTGGCCCTTCCTGAGATGCGCTATTTGAAATTTGTTTACCTGCAAGTCTTTCAGGATTAATTAAGAACACATCCTTCATCAAGGGCGGTATTCATGATGCCTCTTAAAGGAGGACATCATGAAACTTCTGTTCTTGTTTTGTATCTTTATGTTGATCGCCTTAACGATGAAAGCGAATGAGCGCCAGACGAGTAAAAAGGTAGTTACGAAAATTCATGAGCAGAACCTGGGCCATGACAGCGGTGGCAAACCACGTAACATGATACCTGAGAGTCTCACCTTGAAGATTAAGGCTTACGTTAGTGAGCATCAATAGACCCCACATTAAGGCCGGAAGAAAAATAAAGGCGAGACTATAACGTCGCCATACCCACCAAAGTTCCTCCCCTTTCATTCCGATAAAGGCCAGAACGACCCCCGAGGAAAGAAAGAGAGAGCCACAGAAAGCGGCACAGGCGACGTCGCCGATCATACGGAAGATATGAGCAATGCCATGTCCTTCCGCAAGCCCCAGACCAAACTGCGGGCATACAATCAGGGAAAAGAGTCCCCCCAATAACTGAAAAGAAAGAAACTTAAAAATAATGGAGTTCTTTTTAAAACTTAAGAGAATATCTCTTCGGGCCTCTTCTTTAAGAAAGGCCGGAGGGGTTTCCCTGCCGGTGATAAATTCTAGATAGTCTTTATTGGCCATTTAGTTTGCTCCTTAAACCTTTAAGCGCACGAGATAGACGTTGGCGGAGATTGGTTTGTGACAGACCTGAAGATTTTGCTAATTCTTCGTAAGAAATGCCTTCCAGGTAATATTTCCGAACTAAGTCACGGGATTCTGGAGGAATAAGTTCCAGAATTTCGTCCAGATCTTGTCCTTCCTCAATATCTTTCTGATAAATTCGATCAATTAACTCTTCCTGAACTTCACGCACATTCCTTCTGCCCAGGGAACGGTACTCATCAATCAGTAAGTGTCTTATGATGACAAAAAACCAGGGAGCAAAAGGCTGGTCTTTATAAAGATCCCTCTTCTCATGAAGCTGCCGCCAGACCTTTTGATAAAGGTCATCCACCTCTTCGGAGCGAAGACGTCTTTTGATATAACTAAAAACCATAGGTGAGTATTTTTCATAAAGAAACGAGAAGGCCTTCTCGCTGCCTTTTTGATATTCCCTCATCCATTCTTCATCTGTTTTCATAGAGTAACTTGCAGTCTTTTAAAATTAAGCCAAAGCTGAGACTTAAGAAAATCAACGTCCATTCTCAGCGCTTCAGAAGCGCGGAGATAAATATCATGGATATCGAGATGTTTTTGCTCATCAGTTTCTAACAATAAACGCTCGACCGGAATTAAAGGTAAAAGTTCGCGGATTTGTAATGAATTATCAAGAGAAAGACCAAAAGAAAAATAACAATCGGGGTGAATTCTCAGAAGGTCTTTCATGACGATTTCATTTCCGCGAAAATCATGGAAGATCCAGGGTGTTTTGGGCTTATGTTCTTTCATCATCTGCAAGATATCAGAATAGGCCCTCACACTGTGGATAATAAGAGGAAGGCCCCATTCCTGGGCGAGATCCATATGCCACAGGAATAATTCTTTTTGAGTATCCAGATGTTCCGGATAGACCCGATCAATTCCTGTTTCGCCTATTGCCCACAATTTTTTATCCTTCAAGAGTTGAAGGATAGCTTTTTTTAGTTGGAAAATTTCTTCTGATGAGTAATCTTCAACCCACCAAGGATGGATACCAGCGGAAATGAATTCTCCACTCGTTTTTCCAGTCGATAATTCGGAAAAGGATAAACAGGCCACACTCACAGAACCGGGAAGATACTCCCGTCTGTGAGTGTGGATATCTAAATAAGGGACACTATTCAAAATTTAAAAACAGTAAATGTTATGACTGACGCTTAGAATTCTTGAATTGATACGACTTGGATAAACCGTACGATAAGACGTCATGCGAGGAGATACGAATTCAGAAAAATATTTGCTATCCATTCCCTGATCAGTATTCATATTGATGTAGCCTGAGCAGTGGATTGACCTGTTGTCGTTGTTCCAAACTTGAACTTGAACACTATATCCATAATTGTAAACATACGGGTAAGCCGCCTGAATGGCATCGGTTTCTGCTACAGCAGAGAGAGAAAGGGCGAATAAGAGACCTGCGAAAATTTTTTTCATGGTAAACTCCTTTTCTATAATTAAACCAACGGTTAAACTCTTCGTCTATTGGGTCTTTTGGCGCATGGAGCAAACAATGATCAACCCGGAAATTGAAAACTATTGCATTAATCACTCAACTCGTCCTTCTCAGGATGTTCAAAGTATTGGAGCTTTCACCAAGGAAGGAGTCCACGGTAGCCAAATGCTTATAGGCGAAATGGAAGCATCGGTACTGGCCTTTTTGATCAATATGGCAAAGGTTAAAACGGTTCTTGAATTGGGAACCTATACTGGCTACTCAGCACTTGCGATGGCCGAACAATTACCTGAAGACGGAAAAGTTATCACCATTGATATTAATAAAGAAACTTCTGCCATTGCTCGTAGATTTTGGGACCAGTCCCCTCATGGAAAAAAGATTGAGCAAATTTTAAAACCTGGTCTGGAAGCTTTGTCGGGGATTGAAGGTCAATTTGATCTTATTTTCATTGATGCCGATAAAAATAATTATTCTAACTATCTTACTTGGGCGCTTAATCACTTGTCAGACCATGGTCTCATCGTAGTGGATAATACCTTATGGCATGGTAAAGTGTTAACTCCGGGAGCTGATAAACAAACAGATTCTATTATTCAGCATAATGAAACGGCCCGAGATCTTGAAGGTTACGTTAAAACTCTCCTTCCCGTCAGAGATGGAATGTTCCTCATTCAAAAAAAACAGCGCTAGAAAGTTGGGCCAGGATGTTGATTCCTGATGTTCTCAATTCTTTCTTCCTGCCGCTGCTGTTCATAGGAGTCTTGGCGTTGTTTACCAGAATCCCAATCTTTCTGATGTGAGGCACAGCCAATCATAAATAATGCGCATAAAATGATTAGACGTTTCATACTTTTATTTTAAGACAAATAAAGGCCCTCGATTCTAAATTCTTAATGAAGCATCTCTCACTTATTTAAGCAGTCAGTTAATAAGCCAAAGATTCACTCAATTTAAATCAGACCAGTATTCATTTGGACTTCTAACCATTTTAATCACTCCAGAGATTTGCACGGAGGCAAAAATGAGATTAACCAGTTTTGTTGTGGTCATTGTGGCGGTCTTGTTATTTTTAATTCCGATGATGAATCAGGAGCAGTCTGCTTTCGAAAGAGAGGCTCAGGAAGAATCCCCAATGGAAAGAGTTTTGGGGGAGGAGAATACTTATAAAATTACTTATGAGGTTGAAAGGCCGGAAGACGAATCAATCGCCGATATCCTTTGGATGAAGCTCGCGGCCGAAATGGCCTTAGAGCAAAAGATTCCGTACTTCAATGTTCTCGATCAGGAAATCTATACCGTGAGAGATGAGGAAACAGGCGAAGAACAGATGATTGTAGAAGGTGTCATCCAATTAGATACAGATCCCATGAGAGCTGAATATGATGCTCATGAAATTGAGTCCCTGGTACTGCCTGAACGCCCTTAAGAATGATTCAATAAGAGTGAGAGGTTTAAATGAAATGGATGGCAAGTGTGTTTTATTTATTACTATTCCCCTCACTCTATGGGGCTCCTCTCGAAATAGATGAGACATGGGACGAATTCTCAAATCCTGAAATCATGAATTATTATTTTAAGCGAGATTTCTATCAACTCCCTCTGAAGGGTATTGTTAAAGATAAAAACAAATACTGGTCCAGTGATTACTGGCCCCTGAATAAAGGGAATATCAATTATCGCTGGTATGCAAAGAAGAAGATTGGATTCAATTTAAAGTCACCGGACTTAAGCGCTGTTCAAAAAATGACTATCCCTCAATTAGCTGAACTTTCACCTGCAGAGAAATACGATCTTTTCATAGGACGCTATGACTACCCTTTAAAAAAAGAAGTTGAAACGAAGAGCAGCAATCCAAGAGCGCAAATCTGGGAAGGGATCTGTCATGGCTGGGCCCCGGCCACTATGAATCATCCGGAGCCTCATCCAAAACTTATGCGAAACCCTGATGGGATCGAAATCCCTTTTGGCTCAAGCGATATTAAGGCCCTTCTTAGTTACTACTATGCGAACGGATTTGAGGTACCAGATACCTTTCAGATGGGACGACGTTGTTTCCGCGGCCGTTGGATCAACCGAGACAGGGATTGCCAGCAGGACCTAAACGCCGGAGCATTCCATATCGTGCTCACCAATCGCTTAGGTCTAAATGGTATAGGAGTTATTGGTGATTTAAACCGTTATACCCAAGTCTCAAATAAACCCATTATTTCTTACCAATCCTCTATTTTGAAAAAAATGGGTCCGGGACCTAAGTCCGCTCCAGGAACAGTTGAAGTGGTGCGGGTCTCAACAACCGTTACATTTGTGAAAGATGCAGGCCATGATTGGAGACCGGTGCTTGGGACTCGCAAGCAATACTACAAACAAGACAGATACGAATATGATGTTGAGCTAAACGCCCAAGGAATCATTATTGGAGGAGAATGGGTATCAAGTGATAGACCTGACTTTCTATGGCTTAAACCGAAACCTCGTGCGTATGAAGGGGTACTTTCCAGATTAGGTGAATTGCTTTGAAAAGATCCTCCTACTGTAAAGCAGGAGGATCCTTATTTATTTATAAAAGGATATGAATTTCGCTGTTATCGACACCTTTAATGAAAGTAAAAGGAACTTTATCATTAGAGATGAATTTACTGTAAGAAGAACAGTCGCTGCCTAGATCAATCACGTCAATTTTCAACTCTCCCTTCTTAGGAACATAATAACCGTCAAGAGTAATGCTTTGAGGCTCAGTCATTCGATCAATGAAATAATTTTGTTTGGAAACACATTCATTCAAAACTGTTGTTCCGTTAATATCTAATCTCGCTTTATCTGGGAATGATCTTCCCGGCAGCATGATTTTCCAATCCACTGAAGATACACAGCTTATATCCTCACAAATGGTATTCAGTTCTTGAGTGGCACTTGATTTCTTGTCATCCTTGTTGCCACAGCTTGCTAGTACCACCAGGCCGGATAGCATAATTAAATTCAAATTTTTACGGAAGCTCATAGTTGATCCTTTTTCTAGAGTTAGTGAACCGCGGGCATCATTATGAAGAAAAAGAATCCTGTGCAAAGACAGTATGCAGGATGAGGGATCGATAATTCGCTGAATAAAACGAAGAGTGAATTCAATCAACTTCACTGCCTGAATCAACAGACCAAAGGTATTCATTAAAGAATGTAAATTTTTTCTGAAGAATAATATGATGCTTAAATCTCTCCTCCGACCCCTCCACCCACGGTTCCCCCGACTCCTCCGCCTACTGTACCATCAACCGTTCCACCATCGATACCTCCTGTAACACCACCAGTTACTCCACCTGAAACACCGCCGGTTGCTTGAGTGTCTTCTTCAAGGGTTCCGCAGACTATAACAATGGAATTGGTGTTTTGAGGATTTGGAATATCTGAGAAGTTGGCGAAGGCCCGCACAATAATACTCTTCCCATCTAAATTTCTTAAATCTGCGGGAACTCCTCCCACCTGCAAGTCAGCACGAAGGGCGGTCGTCGTTATACTCTCAGAGATATTTATTGTACGGGTACTTTGTGTCGGATCATGAGGAATAGAAAAATTCTGAGTCGAACAATCACTGTTAAGAAAACTATAATGAGCACCTGTCACATTTTGCGGGAGACCGTCTATATCAATCCTTATTTCTACATTCTCTCCCGTAATACTCATGCGTACATCACCTCTAAGACCCGTGAGATTAGGATCAGTAGAATCAAGTGCCGCATTATAAGTTATGTTTTCGCTTTCATCGCGAGGTCGTGTTTCTTCAAATTCTTCAAACTCTTCATCATAAAATTCACGACATCCCATGAGTGAGAACAGAAGAAGCCCCATGATCATCATGAAGCTTCTTCCGAATAATAAAGAGGATTGGATAGGACTCATAGATAAAAACTAACAAAAAAAGAATCAATTTAAATCATAAGAAGTTATTTACTCAATCATCAAGTAACTCATGTAATCGAGCAAATTTTTCATTAAAGCCCGGTGTTCTTTGTATTAACCAAAGAAAATCAGGTCGGGCACTTGAAATCCAGTCCCCACCGATAATATTGCCGGCCGAATCAAGGTCCAAAGTATACTCGTAAGTTCTCTGCTTTAAGATTTGTTGTGAGCTGCCTAGAACTGGTTCCCAAAGATTTCTATTGCCGCTGAAGACATAGTCAACGGTGGTTCTGACCTGAATGACTTTCTTCGTTTCTGGTGCTGCATTAGAAGCGGGAGCAAGATTGCCATGAGTAATAGTTGAGTGATAACTGTAAGGGACATGGTTCCAAACCTGTGCTCCATTTTCAATGTCGGCCACAAAACTCATTCCTAAAAGACCGACACGATTTCCGAGGACTATATGGAAGGCGCCTGCATTCATGTCATCAATACATTCTTCACCTACTCTCCATCTCCACCAGGTGCGTCCTGTATAACAACGGCTCCCCATCTGATGATTGGGGCTATAATGTTCATAGGCATAGTAATAGCTTAACAATCCTTTAATATCTGCAGAACCAAAAGGAATCTCTATACCGTCAGAGTTCATCACAACCTTAGGGGTAGGTTCATTATGGTTAGACATTGCCGGTGCCCATCCATGACAAATCCCCTCCCACAAAGACCTATCGGGAGAGACTCTTTTTTCTACATCTTTTTTCAGAGGATAATCGTAGCGGCCCATGAAAAGATCGAATTTTTCCGAAGGAGCAAGTTCTGCTATCTCCTGTAAACTCATCCGCTGGGCCTTGATTTTTGAAGGAGAATCGAGGTTAAAGCCTTTTGGTCTGGGAGCATTCCAACGATAATTGATGTTTCCTTTTTGAAGCGGCCACCAGTCACTGGTCCAATACTTACGATCATCTCGAACTGTCGCTTTAAGCGGCAGATGAGAAAATGTTCTGACAAAGTTCCCACTCATAAGAAGTGGATCAGATATGCCCGGCCATGGTTTGAAAACTTCCAATGGCGCACTGAACGCACTACTCACTGTTAACATTCCTAAAAACACACCGAGATAAGCTTTCACCAAAACCTCCTTAGTTTTAATTGGTGAAAAGCTAGTCCTTAACAGGAGTACTGGAAAGTTAATTAGAACTTAATAGAAGGAGTCCCTTTCATTCCTTTTAGACGCTGACGGAGGCCATCGGCCCAGGTTGATTTTTTACCGGCAATCATTCTGACTCGCTTATTACTGAAAGGTTCATAAAGATTCATTAAATCTGAGGGAAGAATTTTTTTGGATAGATAAATTTTCTTCAACTCGACCGTATCATTGAATGAAAATGATGATGCTTGTGACGATAAAGCGAATAAGAACATAACCATGAGCGCGTTGAATTTCATTTGAACCTCCTGTCCAAAAATCGTTCCTCGCGGGTACTAGTGCTAATAGGATGCCAACGTTAAGATATAGAAATTAAAAGGGGCCAGTTCAAACTGGCCCCTCTTAATAAGTGTCAAAAAGAACCTAAGCTTTCTTGAAAATAAGGTGATCAAGAGAATAACGGCCACCTCCACGAATCATGAAGACTAAAAACGCTACTAGATACAAAAGCGACAACTCTTTAGTTCCGAAAGGATCAGCGCCATGAACGATGAAGCCCGCAACAAACATGGTGAAAGCTGCAAAAAAGGAATTGATACGGGTCAAGAGACCAAGAGCAACTAGAAGTCCACCTGCAAATTCAGCGAGACCTGCCATCCAGGCAAACAAAACAGGAGCGGGGAAACCCATAGCGGTAACACCATTAATAAGACCTTCTCCAGGAGGCAACTTACCAAGACCATGACCGAAGGCCATAAATAGGCCAATAGTCACGCGGAAAACTGTCAAAGCGATTTCGTCGGACAAAGTCTTGTCTGGATTGGAAGCTAAAATTTTCTTCAACATCATCATGTCCTTTTTTTAAATGAATATTTATTAATTATGCGGTGAAAATATATTATTTTCCATTAATAAGTTTTCTTAACTTTTTCGAAATGGTCGATTCCTCTTCCTTAGAAGTTTCTTTCCTAAGTTCATCATCACGACCTCGTATATAGTCAGTATCCGGTATCATGTGCTTACTTGAAGGTGTGACTCCTTTAGATGGCTGGATTTGAAAAACTCCCCAAACAGTGACGTCGTCACCCACTAAGTATTTACTGCCATCCAGAGTCTTGTTCCAGTTGAGGTTAAAATCTTTCCTATTCACTACAGTCTCAAACTTAGCAAATTTATTTTCATATCCCCAAGTGTCTTTCACTGAGTCAGTTAAAGTGAAGGTGATGATTGAAGGTTTAGTGATGCCTTTAATAGTTAAATCACCTCTGGCCGAATACTTGTCCTTTCCCACATTTTTAATTTCCGAACTTACAAATGTCAATTTGGGAAATTCACGTGAATTAAAAAACTCATGGGCTTCGAGATGGTTATCACGCATTTTATGGCCGGTATCGGCCGAGGCCGTAAGAACAGTAATTGAAATTTTTCCGAATGACTTTTTCGTTTCATCTAATTCAACTGAACCTGAATACTCGGTAAATCGTCCAGTTAATTCAGAAACATTCAAATAGCTTACTTTAAACATAATCTCAGAATGATCTTTATTGATGACCCAGTTTGCGCTCAAAACATTGAATGACAGGAGACAACCTAGCACTCCTATTAACAGTCTATTCATAGATACCTCAAATATAATGATTGTATCATTACTGATAACACATTCTGACAATGTTTGTACTAATTTAGTGAATGAAACCAAGGACAAATGTTAAACACTCGTTCTAAAGAAAAGACTGCATAAGATGGCTTGGGATTTTCAGAAGCCAATATAAAGCCTTTTTGAACGGACTTAAACCTTGCTGATTAAAATCCTCGCACTCATCTTCCACATCGCCATTAGTGTCTAAACCATGGCTTTCAGACATTCTTAGTTTGATATTATCTTTCACATCATTAGTGAGTTCTTCGCTACCACTGCAAAAGATAGAGAGTTCGGTATTGTAAAAGCTTGAACGGTTATCCAGGTTGAAGGAACCAACCATAAAAGACTCATCATTAAAGACGACTGATTTTGAGTGCGTTCCCCAGGAAGCCTCTTCAATGCTTTCATTCATGAAGTTGGTTTCTTTAGGGGGATGTCCTTTATAGACAAAAGCTTTGAAATTTTTAAGAGGAGTAAAGCGTCTGATGGTATCACTAAAGACAGTGGCCACAGGGATGGCATCAGTTGAGGCGAGGCTATTAGTCATGACGGAAATCTTTGAACGCCTCTGTTCCAATAATTGAGATATTTTATCCGACACAGAATTATGAAGGAAATAAGGTGTATCAAAAATCATTTCTTCATCAGGCTGGGCCTTATCTTCCATCCAGTTAGTGATTTCGCGTCTCAGGTGACGGTATTTCAGATCATATTTCTTAGGCTTTAAACGTTCAAAAAATCCCGCACCTTCTTTATCTGAAGCGAAGGCCACTTCTGGACAGTCATGTTTATCGTTGGAAAGGAGCATCTTCTTGCCCTCTTCCTCCGCAAATTTCAATATTTTATTATGCTCTTCGTTGGGTGCAAGCGATAGCTCAGCTTCTTTAACTCGTCTTTCGTGTTGTCTTAGATCGTGCTCATAGCTAAAGCTATCAAAGTTTTCACCTCTGTCATAATGCCACTTAGCAGGTGGATCCACTTTGCCAGAAGGTATTTCGGTAAGAGAAGAATCCCAAAAACGATTAAAACTTTCATTCATCGTCTCAACGATCTCACCTTCAACAGTTGCATCACGATCTAAGAAATTAAATTTATCTGAAAGATCAAAATACTCATCAGCAATATTACGTCCGCCAGTAATGGCCTCTTTACCATCACGAACCATTAGTTTTCTATGATTCCGGGACTGAAAGGTAGAAAATCTAAAGATACTGGTGGCATTATAGTAGCGTACATCTACCCCATGTTTTTTCAGTTCCTGAGCATAGTATTCATCAAGTTTAAAGACCCCGAAAAACTTATCAACCAGAATTCGAACTTTAACCCCGCGTTTGGCCGCCGCCACGAGTTCTTTTAAAATGATTTTCCCTGAAGTGTCCGTATTGAAAATATAGGACTCAAGATCAATACTTTTCTCTGCCCTCCTGATCATATCGACCCGGGCATATAAGGAGGCCATACCTGAGTTTATGATCCTCATCTCGTGCTTTTGATTGGAATACTTGCGGTATGGTTCTACGTCATTTTCATCCGACAGCACCGCCAGGGCCATACCACCAATGATGAATAAAATTAAAAATGACCAGTATTTCATGAACCCACACCCATACCCTTGTCTACTCGGACAATTGAGGGAGTGATGTGAGGATTATTCTGTATACAAGGAATTTTTCAGATAAGGCCGTTAGAGCTGATCCTTAATCCATGGTAGGATGAAGGTGATTGATTTTAAAATCGCCCGTTTAAAGCGTGAAACACCGGCCAGCTCTAATTCCTGATTAAAAAGCTCTTTATTCTTACCAACGAGAGTAGAATTACTCCGAAAATCGTCGATAATCATGTTGAGCTCATTGATAAATCCTGAATGTTCCTCATTTTTTACAAAAATAGCGATTTCCCTGTTGATGTAGGCGGACCTTGGATCAATGTTATAAGTTCCTATCATTGCTATTTCATCATCCACCACAGCTGTTTTCGCATGGATTGTATCTGGTCCCTCATATTCATAAATTTCGACACCTAGTTTAATAAGATAAGGTTTTACCTGGCGGTAACCGGCCTGTGCAAAAAGATTATCTGTTGAACGGAGGGAATTGGTGATGATTCGCACTCTTACATTTCGGGCCAGAAGTTCTTTAAAAATATTATAAAGCTCTTCTGTAGGAATCAAATAAGGAGAGATGATGTTTACATCTGTCTTTGCATTCGCAATGAAGTCCATCATCCTTTCATTAAGATAAGCAGTATCTTCAGATACCAAGGTCTGGGTACCGTGAGAAATAAACTCAATATCGTTTTGTTCATAGGAGTAAGCAAACCAATCTCTATTAGAGTTTGGTATCACAATATCGTCATCCTCTATCGTCATGATCTCTTTAAGAATGGCGTGAATTCGGTCAATTTCTTTATTCACTCTTCTTATGGCCCCTGTGCGACTTCTTTCACAATCATCACTATAATGGTCGTGAAAACTTCGACCACAATAATTCTCATTCAAACGTTTTGGTTCATATTGACCAAGTTTTGTTTTTTTCGTGTGTTTGGCATTCCAAGTAGAGATGAAATTTTCCCTAGCAGAGGCGGCCACAGTGCCTCTTGCCATTAAATCCAAATCGCTGAAATTCCTGACCCGACTGATGCCGAAATATTTGTCTCCAACATTTCTGCCACCTGTAATAATGACTTCACCATCCACAATAATCATCTTGGCATGATCTCTATGGGTCGCTTTAAATAAATTAAAACTTAAAGGGTTATATTCTTTGATTTCAAGATTTTGATTACCTTCACTATCCTTGCCTTCCTGCAGAAGTGCTGCAAAGGTCTTCTTAGGAACAGTGTTTGAAAGAGCGTCTACAATAATTTTTACTTTCACCCCACGTTTGGCCGCGGCCATTAAAAGGGCAATCCCGCCTATAGACTGATCATCATTCCAGACAGAAAAATATTCAACCAGGATCTCATGCTGAGCTCTTTGTATAACATCCACTCTTGCCTGAAGAGCATCACTATCATCTCTAAGCAGGACCAACTGGTCAGCATAGACATTAGTGAGGACTAGGAAACTTAAAAAGAGTATGAATATTTTCATGACCTACATGTATAGGTAAAAAGTCCGTCTAGCGGGGTGAATTTGTAAATTTTTCATACTTAAGATCTCTGCTACATATTGTTTACATGCCTGACTCAACCAGGACTCTAAGTGTGCTAATGTAAGGCCCATGAGTACTGGACAGCCCTATTACTTAGCCAAAATCAAAGAGGATTTCTCTCATAAGCAGAGGAATAATCCGCATTACTCATTACGAGCTTATGCGCGGGATATTGGTATTCATCCCGCAACATTAAGTCAGATCATTAAGGGTAATAGACCTCTACCTCAAAAGGATTCGAATCATGTTGCCACCCGGCTAAATCTAGGACCTATGGAAAGGAACCTATTCATAGAAAGTTTATCCAGAACTAAATCAACCTTGGATCAAATCAAAATTAATCCCGTCGATAGCAGACTCATGCTTGATGAGTCTTATTATAAGATAATAGCTGAATGGGAACATTATGCACTTCTGGAGCTTTTTAATCTAAAAGAATTTGGTAGAACTAAAGAAGAAGTGGCAAGGCAACTAGACCTCACCTTAAATAGAACAGAAGTTGTGATAAATAATCTTGTTGTTTGTGGTCTCCTTGAAATTGATGAGAACGGACTCCTTTCAAAAGTTCATTCTGATGTTCGAACAACTGAAGACATCACTAGTCAGGCCCTACGTGCATCTCATAAAGAGACTTTAGACCTGGGAAAAGAAAAACTGGAAAAAATCGCAACTGAGCTTAGAGATTATTCTTCATCAACTCTGGCACTTGATCTTAATAAACTACCAGAAGCAAAAATAATTATACGTGAATTCCGTCAGAAGATGGCGGCGTTACTGGAAGAAGGAGAAAGAACGGAAGTTTATCAACTTGCTATTCAATTCTATCCATTAACAACGACGAAAGAAAAAATGGTGCATTAGGAGCTAGTATGAGTCGATACATAATGGGCCTTATCCTCATGGCCATGACAATGACTGCACATGCAGGAGACAAGGGTAATGGCGGTTATTCGTTAGTTTGTCGTGATGAGAATGGAAAAATAAATTCTGCCGAACTTTTGGATATCTATGAAGGTAAAATTCTGCATCATCTGGATTTCCAAAATAATGATATTGAAGTTGATAGTTTAATCCTCATTGCCCTTAATCGCACTGCTGGTAATGATTCATTTTATGGAAAGATGAGTCGGGAACTTGAACACATTCGGGAAAATACTATCTTTGTTCCGGAAGGACATGAGCTTGAACTTACAGAAGATGCTTTTCCAATAATCAAGAGAAAAGGCTGTAAGTTTGAACAACTCGCCAATTATACACTCGATGATAAACTTGTTATCTCTGAGGAAATCTATAATAAATTAGATAAGCTTAATAAGGCGGCCCTTTATGTTCATGAAGCAGTCTTTGCCATAAGAAGAAAAGCCTTAAACGAAACTTCTTCATTCAACAGCAGAAAACTCACGGCCCACTTGATCGCATCAAACTTAGAAAATTTGATTTTAGACCGCATGATTATGGAGTCCTTACAGAGGAATGATAGTTTCAAAAGACCTTGCGGGCTTATGGGAACAATTGATCAAAGAATTGAGGACTGTTCATATCAACAGTCACCCAGAGATTATATCGTTCTAGTGACAAGAACTCTGGACCAAAAAGAAGTTTATAAAGATTTAATCACGGGTCTTTTATGGGGAGACCGTCTCCCTTCTCGCATCAGATTACCTGTAGCCTCAATGATTTGTTCAAATTACGCCATTCCTGAACTTGGTTACATTAAATTAGATTGGCGTCTGCCAAAGATTGGTGAATGGGAAAGTCAATTCTCTCGTATCCAGGCAGTTCTCCCAAACATGTACGGCGATGGTGTTGATTATCAATTTTGGAGCAGCACTTCATTCAGTGTCTATACTTACATCATTAATGGATCTGACGGAGATATTTCTCGAGAATTTAGCCAGAGGAAAACTGCGTCTGTTCGATGCGTGAGTATGGAAAAATGATCTGTTGCAAAGCCCTGCTACAAAATCCAATCTGAACATTCAGACAATCCTACAGAAAAATTTGATTCGGTGTTAAAAGATTCAACGTTAGTTATGTTGTTGCGAGCTTCATAATTAGCGGATACCTGATGGTGGAAGCCCCGAATGCGAGTCGGGGCTTTTTTTTGTCAAAAATTTATTTCATTCAATTTTTTTAAGAGCTTCAGGGACATCAACAGAAAAGTTTTCTTTCAGGGTGAAGGGAATACTGACTTTGAGACTGCCATCTTCCTCTAATTTATCTTGCATCAATAACTTAGTAACGCGATTCAGGCCCTTCTTTACCAGACTCTGAGTTTTCTCCTCACTGAACCGGAAATCTTCAATACGAGAATCCATCTCCCCTTTGATAATGCCATCCGCTGAGCGTGCTACGATGGCAGCATTAACTTTAGTTTCAACTAAATCAAGGGGCGCATCAGCTCCTGCCATCTTCTCTAAGACACGGGAAGGAATACCGGAAAGATTTCCTGAAAGTTTCCAAGAAATAGTGCCATCGCTTTTATCTGCTTTTCCAGTAAGGCTTAGGGCACCACCTTCAAGAATTTTGGATTTTAAATTGAACTCTGAATTAGGATAGATCTTTTCAGTCGCCATATTTTTTAAATTGGCCTCAACATCATTCAAGGTAAGAACGGTTCGGATAATATCATTATCCATCTCACGTAAATTAAACCGTTTTATGCTTGCTGTGACACTTTCTAAGTAAATCCCTGTAACTCTTTCTGCCTTGGCTTCTTCTTTGATACGTCCAATTTCTTGAACGAGATGAGGTGAAAGCATAACGTCTATAACATCAGCTTCTATTTTATAGTTTTTCTCATCACGAGCGAGGTCTAACCAATTGAAGTTCATTTTTAAGTTATGAATACTGGCCAAGCTGACCGTTGAACTTTTATGAAAAACACGTATATCTTTTAGATCCAAGACGCCTTTGACAAAATTAATATCCAGATCGCCAACTCGATAGGTATGACCGCGGTCGTCCTCACCTGTTTTATTAATGTAATCACGAAGAACATAGGGCGCAACCAGATGAAGGATCCCCGCCAGAGCACCGAATATCAAAAGAATGGAAAACAGTGGTAAAAAGTAACTCTTCTTTTTACGTTGTCCAGAGATATAGATCGATTTCATAAAGCCCGCCAGTTTAAGTTTGTCGCAAAACCAACTTCTTTCTTATATAAATTATATAATACAGGAGTCCTGCCATAGCACCACCTAAATGGGCCCCATAGCCTATTGGTAATGTACTGCCGCGTGATTGAGCAATAAGTCCCCAAATATCGAGACCCACAAATAACAGCGCACCAAAAATCGCAGGGATTGGTATCAATCCTAAGATAAGAAGTTTCTCTCGAGGAAACATTAAAGAAAAAACCAAAATGACGCCCGAAACAGCACCAGATGCGCCTAAGGCCGGAATTTGCGGCATGTTCAAAACTAAAGAACTTACTAAGCAATGTCCCAAGGAGCCTACTAGTCCCGCAACAAGATAAAAGAAAAGAAATCTTTTGCTACCAAGAACTTTTTCGATTGCTGACCCGAAACCATAGAAGACGTACATATTAATGAGGAGGTGGAAGAGCATGTTGTGGGAAAAAACCGAAGTGAGAAGAGTCCAAACGCGGCCCTCAGTCACAGCGTTCCAGCTTACTAGAAAATGATCAATCATTATTCCAGGACGTGGAGCAAATATAAACCAGAGAATAAAAACAATAATGTTCAATTTAATAATAACTGAAACAACAGAAGGTTTTCTCATCAATAAATTTTTCATGTCATTAACCATAAAGTCATATCACATAATGTTAAGCTTAATTAATTTTGACACGGGCCCTGCCAATCTGCAATCATAACAGTTAAAAGAATAGATTAAATCATCCAGAACAGATTATGCTTTACCAAAAAATTGTCAATTACATCATAGAAAACATTAACGATGGAATTATACTTCCAGGTGAAAAATTACCTTCTTTAAGAAAAATTGCCGAACAATTTGGGGTATCACTTTCCACCGCAGTTGAGGCCTATAGAAGACTTGAATTATACGGCTATGTTTCAGTTAAAGACAGAAGCGGATATCAGGCCGTACTTCCAAACACGGACGATTCTCTTCTCCAGGTTTCCAAGAATTTCAAGTCCAAGGTTTCTGAAATTCATCACGCTGATGAGATCATAAATCTCTATTTACAAGCTCAAGATAAAAACTTTGCTCCATTTGGTATAGCAACACCAGATCCATCCAAATTACCGAATAAAATGATCACAAGATCCATGACCTGGGCCATAAAAAGTATGCCAGATATCCATGGACGTTATCTCTTCGGCAAAGGGCTCTTGGAATTAAGACAGGAACTTTCTAAGTGGATGAGGCCTTGGATAGGGATAACCTCGCCGGAGAATATTCTCATCACCAGCGGCTGTATAGAAGCTTTAAATATTGCCTTGGCCACACACTGCAAACTGGGCGATATTGTTGCTGTTGAATCTCCATGCTACTTCGGCATATTGCAGGCCATTCACAATCATGGTCTCCAAACTTTGGAAGTTAAAACAGATCCTCAGGAAGGCCTTGACCCTGAAGCGCTGGAAACACTCGCAAAAAAACATTCTATAAAAGCCTTGATATCTACTGCGAATGTTCAGAACCCCATCGGCTATACGATGAGTGATAAAAGGAAAAAAGAAGTCCTGGCAGTTTGTTATAAGTATGGGATTCACTTAATTGAAGATGATATTTATGGAGAGGTGGCCTTCAATAATATTCGGCCTAAAAGTTACAAGTATTTTGACAAGAACTCAGTTGTGACTTATTGCTCTTCTTTTTCTAAATCGATTGGCCCTGGCCTTCGAATCGGCTGGTGTATTCCGTCCGAAAACATTGATGAGGCAGTTAAGTTCAAGTTAAATTTAAATCTTTCAACATCGACTTTAGTCCAACATACAGTTCTACATTTCTTAAAAAAAGAAAATATTCTTAAAATCACTCATAGCACCGCCAAATACTATGAAAATAATATTCAAATTTATTCTTCTGTTCTCCAAAATCAATTAGAAGGAAGAGTCGCCTTTTCTAGGCCAACCGGGCATTTCTTCCTGTGGCTAAGAGTTGATGGATTAAATTCCACTCATGCCTTAGAACGGGCACGTAAACAAAAACTCTCATTCACTCCTGGGCCGCTTTTTTCCGCGACAAAACAATTCACTTCTTATCTCCGAATAAACTGTGCTCATGAATTTACGGAAGAACGGAATAATCAACTGATTCGGTTATGTCAGATCCTTAAAGACAATGGTCAACGAACTTAGTTGTTTCTTACTCACGCAGAGCAAATTTGTCATTAGTCACACCCAAGGCCTATAGTAATCTTGTGAAAAAGGGCATCCTTGAAACTGGAAAAAATTGTTGGCGTATATGTAATATCGAGCAACTCTCATTACTGCTGGATTCTCAAAACTATTATCAAGCCTTTTTAGAATGTAGTCAAAAGGCCGGGCAAAGTCTCCATATAGCCGGCTGGGAAATTGATGCAAGAATGCTGGTCGATCCTTTGAACAAAAACCCTAATCTCTCTTTTCGCCATTACTTGAATCAAATTTCTGATAAGGTTGTTGATATTCATCTGTTATCCTGGAAGGCTCCGTTCTATTTACGTTTTGGGCGAGAGCGATTTGCAGGACTTAAGTGGAAGTTAAATAGTTCATCCAAAGTTAAATTTACCCATAACAGGTATCCCTATTGTTTCGGTTCTTATCATGAGAAAGTGGCCATTATCGATCAGAAATGTGCTTTTTTGGGAGGCATTGATCTCGCCAAGATGAGGTGGGATACAACTTGTCATGATGGAAATGATGATCGCCGTAGAGACTGGAATGGAAAGAGATACAATCCCATTCACGACTTACAGTTTGTCCTTACGGGTTCCATCATAAACGATATTGCAGAATTTATTCAGAAGCGATCCGATAAAAATCTATTTTTCACCCAGCAGTCACCTTCTCTCACTGCACCAGTTTGGCCTGATTCATTCTCGCCTGAGATTCATAAAATAAAAGGGGCCATTTCCAGAACAGATGCCGAGGAAGGCATCTTTGAAATTGAAGATCTCTACGTAGATGCCATTAGAAGTGCAGAGTTATTTATTCTCATTGAAAATCAATATTTTTCCCACCATGGAATTATTAAAGAGCTGGCCTTGCAACTCAAGCGCGACAATGGACCGGAAATAGTCATTATTCTTCCAGTGAATTATCGAGGAAAATTTGAAAGATCAATCTATCTTACCCAACGAAACCGCGCCATAAAAGTATTAAAAGAAGCTGATCGATATGGCAGATTGAAGTTCTATTATCCTGAAAATGCTTCACCAAAAAATTTCATTGTAGTCCATTCAAAGTACATGGTCGTTGACAATTCCTTCATGACACTAGGTTCTGCAAATCTTAACTACCGCTCAATGAGAGTTGATAGAGAAATCAATCTGGGTCTGGATGGTCAAAACAAAGAAAAAATACAGAGATTCATTGCAGACAGCGTATCCCGTATTATGGCCGACCACTTAGGTATCAATGAGAAAGAATTCGCTTATGTATTTATGAAAAACAAATCTCTTATCCAGACAATTGAAACTTTAAGAAATAGAAATACAAAAACTCTAAATGAGATTCATTATACGCACATCCCTTTACCTATATGGTTACTCAATTTCCTGTATCCCATAGTTGATATCAAACTGGCCGTTCCTAAAAAAAACCTCTACCTCTTTCTGATCGGGCTTTTATTCTTAATACTGATTGCAGCAAAGGTAATAAATGGAACTTACTAGGAGACGAATTCTTCAAAAGATAGGCCCCTTTGTCACCTTTGGATTTTTTTGTCTTGTATTGTTTCTTCTTTATCAGGCATTAGCAGAAATTAAAATCTCTGATGTAAAGCTGGCCTTCACTAAATTCAATTTTCTTAAACTGACACCCATCCTTTTATTAGTTTTCATCAATTTTGTTATATTAGGCAGTTTCGACTTTTTAGGGCTGCGCTATTTTGGAGTTACAAAGCTCCATCCATTTAAAGTGTATTGGAGCTCAATTATTTGTTACGCCTTCACTCTTAATCTAGGGGCATTTGTAGGAGGGTTAGGACTTAGATATCGCATTTATCGAGGATGGGATGTGCCGTTAGGAACGATTACAAAACTCATTCTTTTCTCAACCCTTGGGAACTGGATTGGCCACGTCTTGCTGATATCAATCACCATGCTATTTTTCCCAGACAAAGTTACGGCACTAACCTCATTGCCAATAGGCGCCATTTATTCCATCGGAGTTTTAGGAAGCTGTGCCATTATTCTCTATTTCGTTCTCTGCTTCAGGAGAACAGAAATAACATTTAAATCAGAAAAGTTCATCTTTCCACCAATCTCATTGGCCTGTCTGCAACTCGTCTTATCGCTGATTCAGTGGACACTTTTAGCTTTGATTATAAATGTACTGATAACCCATATAGGTGCTAACGCCGATTTTTATCAGATTCTTTTTACTTACCTTTTGACAGGCATAGCCGGCGTTCTGACTCATATACCAGCAGGACTCGGAGTTCATGAAACTATTTTCTTAAAGATGAACTTTGATATATCTCCGAGTAATATCATTGCAGTTCTGATCGCCTTTCGCTTGCTTTATTACCTGATTCCCCTGCTTGTTGCGGCACCGGGATACTTTATTCTTGAGCTTTATCAGAAGCGACAACATTTGCGATAACTTTAAGATTTCATGGCATTAAAAGTTGTTAAAATTCCCCAATAGGTTCCACTCAAAAAAAAGGAGAATCCTATGACAGCAAAAAGATCTTCAAGATCAAGCAAGACGACTTCACCAACCAAGAGAACAAGGTCCAAAAGAAGTTCAAATTCTAACAAAGAGAAGTTGAATTTCGAGAGTAGAAACTATGAAAGTACTGCTAGAGAGTATAAGGATGCCCTCTGGGAATTTATGAACAAGCCAGGAGTAAAGTATTTTGCTGGAGGATTAGCTGCGGCCGTGCTTGCTCGACTCGCTAGTGGTATCTCTGAAAAATACCCTGAGATATCTAAGTTTATAAGAGAAAATGTAGACACTATGGAAACAAGGCTCAGTGAATTCCGGGGAGCAGAAAGAGAGGAATCCGAATCTCTTCATCACTAATTAATCAAAGTGGCCGGTGAGTCTCCCTCTCCGGCCATTATAATAAAAAAGATTCATAAAACTTTTTCAGCAGTCGCTGACCATCATTTCTACCAACATGAATTTCATCTTGGTTTAAAATACCAATATCATTGTCACAGAAATACAAAGACGCTTCTGGATGAGCCTGAGTTGTTAACATAGGATAGGTTTTATGAATGACCATATCATTAGGAAGCCCTGTTCCCACGGATATGAGTTCACTTCCTAGCTTCTTAACAGTTTGTTTATGAGTGACGGGTAAGCTGTAAATGTCACCCTTTCTAAAATTTCCAAAATCTTCTGTTAGGGTAATTTGCCTTAATCCTTTAATTTTCTCACCAGATTCATAATAGTCTTCAACGACAGAACCGAAAGCATGACAAAGCAGCTGGTGGCCAAAGCAGGCGCCCAACATTGGTTTTCCTTCTTTTAATTCCTTCACGAGAAATTCTGCCAAAGGAGCGTGCCAACTTAAAGGCTCTGTAACATTAGAAGCAGAGCCACCAATAAAATAGGCGTCAATATTCGAAGCGTCTGAGAGTAAGGCCTTTATTCCTAATTTATCAGGCATGTAATAAACCAGTGGAACTTTCAGTAAATCAACTAATCCATTAAAACAATGGATTGCAGGTGAAACCAAAAAAGGATCAATAAAAGCGATTCGTTGAATTTTTCTCATACCGCCAATCCTAATCATTCCTCTCACTTTTAGCAAGGTGATCAATTGAATGGAGTCAATTTTGCATCTAGAAACTGAAGCCCTTATGACAGGGGATTGATACCATCGGATTAAAATGTCAAAACCACTCGAAGACTATGGCCTGTTAAGTAATTGTTTGAGTGCTGCCTTAGTGGCGAAAGATGGGAGCATCGATTGGCTTTGTCTTCCCTGCTTTGACTCTCCCGCCTGTTTTGCTTCTCTTTTAGGTAATAATGAAAATGGCCATTGGCAGATCTCTCCAGTAGGAGATTTCCAGGTATCCCGAAAATATATCGAAGGCACAATGGTTCTCGAGACGACCTTTGAAACCACGACAGGGAGCTGTAAGCTCATCGATTGTATGTTGATAGATGAAAGCCATCCGACCCTGGTACGTTCCCTTCAAGGGCTGACAGGACAAGTAGAAATAATAATGGAATTCATTGTGAGATTTGATTATGGGAATATCGTCCCCTGGGTAAGACGGAATAAAAACAACGATGGCATTCATGCCATGGCAGGGCCGGATGGTTTGGTTTTATATTCTCCGGTTTGTCTTCAGGGTGAGAAACTTCATACCTTGGCAAAATTCAGTTGCCAGCCAGGGGATGAATTAAATTTCATCATCAGAGGATATGATTCTCACTCCTCCATTCCTTCCAATATAGCTAAACCTGCAAAAAGGATTCAACACACAGTAACCTGGTGGAAAAAGTGGTGCGAAAAGAACACTTACAAAGGTTTCCATTCTGATGCCGTAGAACGTTCCCTAATAACACTTAAAGGACTCACCTATCAACCTACAGGTGCCATTGTTGCAGCTCCTACAACCTCGTTACCAGAATCTCTTGGTGGTAATCGTAATTGGGATTACCGCTTTGGTTGGATCAGAGATTCAAGCTTTACCTTAATGGCCTTATTAAGGGCCGGTTACATAGAAGAAGCTTCCAGATGGAATGACTGGCTGCTGAGAGCGGTTGCCGGAAATTCTGATCAGTTCAACATTATGTACGGAATCCGGGCAGAACGCCGGTTACCGGAAATCGAGCTCCCCTGGCTTGAAGGTTATGAAAATTCCCGTCCAGTGAGAGTTGGAAATGCGGCCTATAAACAATTCCAGCTGGATGTTTTTGGAGAGCTTGTAGCAACTGGATTTGTAGGAAGGCACTATGGTCTTAAATTCAACGAGGATGCCTGGAGGATAGAGGCAAATGCCATTAAGTATATTTGCGAGCACTGGACAGACCCAGATGAAGGAATTTGGGAGGTAAGAGGAAAGTCCAGACAGTTTACTCATTCAAAACTTATGGCCTGGGTGGCATTAAAATATGCCATTGAGAGTGTAGAAAAGCATGGAGTAACAGGAGACATTAATTACTGGAAAATTATTTGCGATAAAATACATCATGACATTTGCACCAATGGCTATAACCCAAGTTTAAATTCATTCGTTCAGTATTATGGTTCAAGAGAGGTTGATGCCAGCCTCTTAATGATGGGACTCGTTGGGTTCTTACCCATGAATGACCCAAGAATTATCGGGACAGTTAATGCCATAAGAAATTCCCTCAGTCGGGATGATTTCTTACTGCGGTATCTGCCTAACCCGGATGTGGATGGACTGTCCGGTGCAGAAGGAAGTTTTATCCCATGTTCTTTTTGGTTAGTAAGAAATCTAAATCTTATGGGGAAAAAAGAAGAGGCCTTAGAGCTTTATGAGAAATTATGTGCTGTCAGAAATGATCTAGGTCTTTTTGCTGAGGAATACTCCACTCATCACAAACGTATGGTGGGAAATTTTCCTCAGGCCTTTACACATATCAGTCATATCAACGCGGCAATGGATCTGAATAAGATCTTATAGGAGGCCTTATGTTAAGGATTGGAATTATAACTGGAAGTACACGCCCAAATAGAGTGAATCTTGATGTTTCAAAATGGGTTTATGAACAAGCGAAAACGAGATCAGAGGCAGAATTTGAATTAGTGGATATAATGGATTTCAATCTTCCTTTGCTGGATGAAGGAGTCCCACCTTCGATGGGTCAGTACTCAAAGCCTCACACCAAAAAATGGGCTTCAAAAATAAGTTCCTTTGATGCCTTTATTTTTGTTCATCCTGAATACAATCATGGCATATCAGGAGCCCTTAAAAATGCTCTCGATTTCCTCTATAAAGAATGGAACAACAAAGTAGCAGGGCTGGTTTCCTACGGAAGTGCTGGAGGGGCTCGTGCTGCTGAACAGATGAGACTGGTTCTGGCAGAACTTCAAATGGCCACAGTCCGATCACAAGTAATGTTTTCACTACGGACTGATTTCGAAAACTATAAGAATTTCAAACCTGCTTCACATCATGAGAAAGAGTTGGACACTCTCATTGATCAGGTTATCAATTGGGGGACTGCTTTCACTTCCCTTCATCAAGAAATTGGTAAAGAAGGTCCAATGACAGTTAAGACCGAAAAAACTGAAAGTGAGAATATGAGGATTCAATAAATCAGGCAGCGATGTTTAAATTTGTTTTTTTATCAATCAGACACTCCAACATTAGAGCGGGATTAAGCCATAGACTTAGTCCCGTTTCACGTCTGATAATTCCATTAAGATAATTGCTGGATTTATCTGTATCAGGAACGGGAGAAATAATGGATGAAGAAATATTTACTACATTTCTGATAGAATCAATTACCATACCGATCAATTTCCCATCGAATGAGAAAATGACAATACCATTTTCAAAAGTATCTTCATTAGGTTTAATACCAAATTTTTTTCTCACATCAATTAATGTGATGACATTTCCCCGGAGATTGACGACCCCAACAACATGGGAAGGAGCCCCGGCCAAAGGTGTAACTATGGTCATAGGAACGACTTCTTTGACTTGGCTTAATTCAAGCGCATACAAATCAGTTCCCAGAGTAATTTCTAAAAACTTGCGAGTTAATTGCTGAGCTTGATCAGTGTTTTTAAACATATCCATTTGTATTCTCCTAAGTAAAAACCTTGTCGGAATAAACTAACAATAAGTTAAGCTATTTTTCTAAAGGGAACCTTAAGAGCAACTAAGTATTTTTTATTGTTTTAACTGAATCGTAAGAAAAATCATATAACCTATGGATAACTAAGGCCAAAACTGCACACCCAAAAATGATAAAACTCATCGGTCTAATAGTCCCATTATGAAAATGGCTCACTAAGGAAGACATAATAGCAGCAATGATAAATTGGATGGTTCCCATAAGGGCCGAAGCGCTACCAGCAAACTTCTTTTGATTCGCAAGTGCACTGGCAGCAGCATTAGGAGCAATCATGCCCATATTTAAAATAAACAGGAATAGACCAACACACATTCCCCAGAATGGGCCGTTATAAAAACCAATCAGAAAAAGTAAAAGTCCAGCGAGAGCTGCAAATGGATACACTTTTTTGAGAATAAACTCAGGATTATTTTTACGAAGGAGTCTTCCATTGACCTGAGAGAAAGCAATCAATCCAAAGGCATTGATACCAAATACCCATGAGTACTGATTAGGCGTTAGTCCATAATGCGAAATGAAAACGAAAGGAGAACCTGTAATGTAAGCGAACATTCCACCATAAATAAGACTCATAGATAATGTGTGTCCGAGAAAACCCTTGTCACTCATAATTTGAGCATAATTCTTCAATACATTTGTTTTACATCCTTCTGTATCCGGAACATGAGTTTCTTTTAGAAAGAAATGAACTGCTATTAACGTAACAAGACTGATAGCGGAAAGAACCCAGAAAATTGAACGCCACCCCAGAGATTCAGATAGGAAGCCTCCAAAGATTGGGGCCAGGATAGGAGCAAGTCCCATGATCAACATAAGGAGTGAGAAAACTTTAGCGGCTTCATGGGGACGGTATAGATCTCTCACTATCGCGCGACTAATAACTAATCCGGCACAAGATCCCAGGGCCTGCATAAACCGGAAGAGAATTAAACTGTCCACACTTCCTGAAACTGCACAAAATATCGATGAAACCCCATAAAGGATAAGCCCGAAATATAAGGGTTTCTTCCTTCCAAAACGATCCGTTAACGGGCCATAGAAAATTTGCCCACAGGAAAGACCAATGAGAAAAGAAGCAAGAGATAATTGCACCGATGAAAGTTCTACAGAAAACTGTCGCGCTATTTCCGGCAGCGCCGGTAAGTACATATCAATTGAGAGTGGCCCAAATGCCGTCAGAAGAGCGAGAACGAAAATGATAATATTCATAGGCCCTTTATAACGGACTATTCAGGAGGTTGCAAAATTTTATTGCTCGCGAGTTGGCATACTAAGAATAAAGTAAGTGCCAGGAGAATGCTTGAAAAAATAAATTCTGTAACTTCTATTGCAGATCCAAGCTTAAAAAAGATTAATCCATAATAAATAATTGCATAAGCAATAAGGCCAGGAACTAAAAACTTACAGCACTCTTTAACAGGCTTCATGAAAATACCCCTCCGATGAAGGGGTATTGTATAAAGAATCCAGATCAAATAACAGATACAGATTATTCAAAAAGAGACCAATACAGTTTAGGTCTCAGAAAGAAGAGATATAGTCTCGGAAGTTAACTCAAGTTCAGATGCTTTCATAATATCCTCAAGTTGCACCAGAGTAGTTGCACTGGCTATTGGGGCAACCACTCCTGGACGGGCCATGAGCCATGCCAGTGAAACCTGAGCAGGTGTAGCCTGGTATTCTCGAGAAACGAGATCGAGCTTTTTAAGTATTTCCATCCCTTTAGCATCCAGATAAGATTTTACTCCTCCTCCTCTGCTGCTTTTACTAAGATCTTCAGGACTTCGATACTTGCCTGTAAGAAAGCCACTCGCCAGTGAATAATAACTAATAACCCCAATATTATTCTTTACACAAAATTCCATAAGCTCGCTTTCATATTCTTCGCGGTCGTAAAGGTTGTAGCGAGGCTGCAAAGTCGCATAATGTGGAAGAGAATATTTTTTAGAAACATCAAGTGCCTCTTGTAGGCGCTCTCGTGAATAATTAGAAGCTCCAATGGATCGAACTTTACCGGCCTTAATCAGGTCTCCATAAGCACTTAATGTTTCTTCCATTGGTGTTTCAGGATCATCTTGGTGGGATTGATAGAGATCGATGTAATCAGTTTGGAGTCTTTTTAAAGAATCCTCAACCGCTTGGATGATATATTTTTTCCCCAGGCCCTTCTTATCCGGGCCCATCTCTACCCCAACTTTAGTAGCAATGATTACCTTATCGCGCTTACCGCTTTTCCTAAGCCAGTTGCCTATAATTGTTTCCGACTCTCCTCCCTTGTTGCCAGGAACCCATGTAGAATACATATCGGCGGTATCAATCAGGTTAAAACCTTTTTCAACAAACCTGTCCAAGAGAGCGAAGCCCTCTTGCTCCTTAACTGTCCATCCAAAAACATTTCCTCCAAAAGCAAGAGGTGCTACTTCGATATTTGAAGAACCAAGTTTTCTAAGTTTCATAAAATCTCCCTAAGTAGTGTATAGGATTTACGTCTTAACTCTTGATCATAAATCATAGAAAGAATCATAAAGTTATCAATTCCCGCCTTTAAATAAGGTCCGAGATATTTTTTAATTGTTTGCGGCGAACCAATGAATTTTGGGAAAGTCGATCTTAAATGTTGCCGATCAACTGGAGAAAGAGGATGAGCTTCAGTTTCTTTCAAGTCAGGTAAAAATCCCCGAGGGCCGCCTTGAATAAAACGTAAGTAAGAAAGATCTGAAGAATGGGCAAGCTTTTCTGCTTCCTCATCAGTTTCAGCACAAATAATGTGACACCCCATCATACAAAGAGGTTCAGACAAATATTCAGACGGCACAAAACTTCTCTTATAAAGATTCAAGACTTCTGTTGCAGGAAAACCGGAAAAATGTTGGGCGAAAGAATAAGGGAGACCTTTTTGGGCCGCAAGACGTGCTCCAAAATCACTGCTCCCTAATATCCACACTTCAGGTCTAGGCACTCTTGTAGGAATGGCCTTAAGAGGAAGTTCATCTGCAAAATATTTTTCAAGAAGTTCGATTTCTTCCGGAAATTTTTCAGCGGCCATAGGATTATGTCCTCTTAAGGCCACTGTTGCCCTTGAACCAGAGCCGGGAGCTCTTCCTAATCCTAAATCAATTCTTCCCGGATAAAGGGCCTCGAGGGTTCTGAAGACTTCTGCGATGTGAAAAGTTGCATGATTAGGGAGCATGATGCCACCAGATCCGATTCGCATCTTTTTTGTTAATCCCGCGATGTGGGGAATTAAAACTTCCGGAGATGAACTTCCAATTCCTTCCATATCGTGATGTTCGGCAACCCAGTAGCGATCAAAATTTAAACTCTCTACATGACGGGCAAGGTCTCCCACATGAGCGAGGCTTTCAGTTGGAGATTCACCTGACAACATCGGACACAAATCTAAAACGGAAAGATGAATTTGAGACATTTTAAGCTCCTATGTGTGGTAGCAAAATGCACCTGTTAACCAAAGGAAAAGGTTATTAATTCCACTTTCACTAAATTTCGCTGTGATGCTAGAATTAATATAGATGGTCACCAGAGACCACTTATTCACAAGGGCTAAGTTCATGAAAAAGGACTCTTTCATAGACATTGCGAATCTTATCCTGGGCATTATGGCGATATTTTGGTTTGGAGTGGTTATGATTCCGAAAATGGAAATCATCCCCACCCCATGGAATTTTTAAAACTTAGTGTCCTGAGTTCCGCATTCGAGCATTTCCATTGCGTAAACATTTTTTACGCCTTTGTTAACGTCCGTATTTTGGATCCAGGATTTCTCAACCATTGGACATGAAAAAACATTGAACTTACTTCCAACATCATAAGTTTGAACAAACTTAATGAGAGGATTTACAAAAGATTCATAGGCCTCAAGATTCTTATCACGCTTTTGTGAACCTTTGATGGAATCAAGTTTTTTCGCCTGTTCTTTCACTCCCTTTAAGGCTGCAAGGTCGCTTTTTTTAACAAGAGAAGAAAGCTCCTGAGATTTTTTTTCAATCAAAGAATTATCTTCTTTTAGAAAAGCATTAAAGAGCTCATCGTTCTTATCCAAAATGGGTTTAACACCACTCAGTTCTTTGGCAGTCAAAGTTTTCCTTTGAACACTCATTTTGTCAGAAGCCTCATGAGTATGTTGAGCTTGCAATCCAAAAGAAATAAGTAATAAAGTAAAAATTATTATCTTCACGTTCTACTCCTATTTGCAAGATTTTGGAACCGATGCCACTAACTCAATATTAACATCCGGCCAAGTAACACCTTCATGAAGAACTCCGCAGGCCTTGGTCAAGCTATCAAGATTGGACTTCATACCAAAATCTAAAACATTAATAGCACCATTTAAAGTCACAGTGTTTTTTGACTCGTCGTACTTTTTAACAAGAGCCACTTTCTTCGTTGTTCCATTGATAGTGAAGTCAACTTCAACATCTGTGGCATTTACTTTTACAACTTTACCAGAGATGGCAGTACCTTTGACCATTTGCTTAAAGAAGAATTGGAAAATTTTGGCATCACGGGCCTTGTCATTTGTTGAAATTGATTTCGTGTCTATCTCGAAAGTTGCATTAGCAAGAAGAGCATCAACGTTGCTGGCCTTAGTAGATTTCACCGTAAAGGTTGTGAATTGACCATTAACTCCGACTTTTGCCGGTGTTTTAAAAGCGGTCCAGCTTAATTTAGAACCTTCAGGTTGGTAGCTAACAGAACAAACATCTGTTGCGGCCATTGACGTAAGTGACAGAGTAAGAGCGAGTGCTGAAAACAGAACTTTCATAAGTAACCTCGTGTTAATTAACAACATAATGTGATGATCTAAAAGTATCACATTAATTTGAATCAATTAACAGTTTCTTAGAAAGAAAAAAGGGCCCCGATCACGAAGGACCCTTTTATTTTGTAACTTGAGATGGATTACTTACAAGCTTGTGCCAGGATATGCACAATTATACGAGCTTCGAAAGAATCGTCAGAAAAAATTTCAACAGTCTTACCGTTTTTAGTCACTTTATAAGTGCTGACATTATTTTCTGCAGGAACTGATTGAGTTTGAGAAATCGCAAGATCTACATACTTATCTAAACCTTCAATAGAAACTTTTTTCTCACTTGTGAATTTAATGTCTTTCTCGACTCCATAGATGATCACTTTTTTGGCGACGCCATCTTTAACAAAACATTCCTGGTTATAGAAACGAGTGTAAAATTCTACATTTGAAGCCATGGCCGTTGCAGATACGATTAAAAGAGCTGCTATAGCGATTGATTTAAACATAAGGGTCTCCTTTATTTATGTTGGGTGAAAAACTAGAGCAACTGACCGCATAAGTAAAGCGCTCCACTCGGGTAAGAGAGCAGAAGCGGATCCTGTTTAGCTGCGCCTTGTCTAAAAAAGGTAAGGCAAAACAAAGGCGTAGAATGGACCCAATGTATTTATCCCCAGCGATATCCAAAAGATAGGCTACGACCAACCTTTGGTTTAAATGAGACATGCTCGCGTAGCGCCATAACTTCAGCATGAAAAAACTGGATCCAAAAACGCTTTCCTTATTTCAGATCACCAGAACTTTATTTTCTTTCAATGCTGGCAACTTGAACTTTCTTCTCAATTCCTTGAGCAGATAGGGAGCAAACCATTCCTAAATTTACTGTTATTTCTTTTGAGAAAGGGGTTCCACTCATGTCAAAAAAAACACACAACTTCATCTATAACGCTTCATCATAGGAACTTGTGACAGAGAACTTTTTTTTTAATAAATGGCCTCTTTCGCTCTAGAAGATCTATAATTCAAAAAAATGAGGGACTCAAAATGGATAGTAAAATCACTCTCGATATTAAAGGCATGACCTGTGCTTCCTGTGTAAACCGAGTTGAAAAAGCATTAAAAAGAAATGATGGAGTCATCACTGCTTCAGTCAATTTGGCAACAGAGAAGGCCAGCATTGAATATGATTCAAATAAGATCGATACCAATAAACTGATTGAGCTGGTGACAAAGGTCGGATATGAAGCTTTCCTACCCGAACTTCGACCCGCTCAAAGTAAAGAAGCAGAAATAAAAAAAGAAAAGATCACGGTTCTTCTGGCCATCCTCCTAACACTTCCCTTATCCCTTCCTATGCTTTTGGAGCCGTTCGGTTATCACTTAATGCCTTCGCCCTGGATTCAATTGCTTCTAGCTACACCTATTCAATTTATTTTTGGGGCCAGATTCTATAAGTCTGCATGGGGAGCGATTAAGGCCCGGTCTGGTAATATGGAACTCCTCGTAGTGATAGGGACATCGGCGGCCTATGGACTAAGTCTCTACATCCTTTATAGAAATTTTGAACATCTTCACCATCAAATGCCTCACCTTTATTTTGAAGCTTCGGCGATGGTGATTACACTTATATTATTAGGTAAATACCTTGAGACTCGGGCCAAGCAGCAAACGACTGCCGCTATTAAGGCCTTAGAAGCTCTAAAAGCAACAACTGCCAGGGTGATTAGAAATAATGAAGAAATTGAACTTCCTATTGAGAAGTTGCAGTTAAAAGATTTGGTTTTGATTAAACCAGGGGAGAGAATTCCTGTTGATGGCAGTATTATAAAAGGAGTCTCACAAATTGATGAGGCGCTAATTACTGGTGAAAGTCTTCCTGTCATTAAAAATCCTTCTGACCATGTGGTAGGCGGATCCATCAATGGAGACGGTGCTCTTCAAGTCGAAGTCACTGCCCTGGGTGCCGAAACTATGTTGTCAAAAATTATCCGCATGGTGGAAGATGCTCAGGCGAAGAAAGCTCCTATTCAAAAACTCGTTGATAAAGTGAGTGCTTATTTTGTGCCAACCGTTTTAGTCATTGCTTTAATAACGATTATCCTCACAGGAATTCTGGGTACGGACTGGGAAACGGCGATCATTCATGGAGTGGCGGTACTCGTTATTGCTTGTCCGTGTGCCTTAGGGCTCGCGACTCCGACATCACTCATGGTTGGAACTGGAGCGGCCGCGAAGGCGGGAATTCTTATTAAAGACTCTGAAGCTCTGGAAATTGCCCACTCAGTAACGATGATGGCCTTCGATAAAACCGGAACCCTTACCGAAGGGAAACCTTCAGTCTCTCGACTTATCCCCTTTGCAGAAACTTCTGAAAAAGTTTTAAGCATTATGGCCTCCATTCAAAAAGGCAGCGAACATCCTCTTGCCGAGGCAGTGTTAAATGAGGCCAAGAACAAGAATATTCCCTATGCCCATGCTGACTCAAGTAAAGCCCTTCCTGGGCGTGGAGTTGAAGCAGTGGTTGAGGGTAAACTTTATCAACTGGGAAGTAAAAGACTTCTTACCGAATCTGAACTTACGGATTCGCCCATATTTTCTGCTTTAGTAAAATGTGAAGCTGTCGGGGAAACTGTTTCTTTTCTTATCGATAAAAATCTAAACAAAGTTTTGGGACTCGTGAGCTTCAAAGACACAATAAAGTCTCAGGCCTTTGAGACTATTACCCAATTAAAAGCACTAAATATAAAAACTATTATGCTGACGGGTGATAATCAGGGAAGTGCCGAAAGGGTCGCTAAAGAATTAGGGATCGACGAAATACGGGCAGAGGTATTACCCGAAAACAAATCAAATATCATTCAAGAACTTAAGTCACGTGGGGAAATATTGGGAATGGTGGGTGATGGTATTAACGATGCCCCTGCCCTTGCTCAGGCCCACGTCGGCATTGCAATGTCGACTGGGACAGATGTGGCCATGCAGTCAGCGGGAATAACTCTCATGCGCGGGAATCCACTACTTATTCCTGATGCCATCTCCATTTCACGCAGAACTTACGCTAAAATTAAGCAAAACCTTTTTTGGGCCTTTATCTACAATGTCATCGGAATACCACTGGCGGCCCTGGGGTACTTAAGTCCAGTCGTGGCCGGAGCGGCGATGGCCTTAAGTTCATTTAGTGTAGTCTCCAACTCTCTTCTTTTAAAAAGATGGAGACCACAGGCCATCAAAAAATCACATCATTGATATTTTCTTCAAAGGTTTTCATCATTTTCAGGAATCACGCATTTAGGAAAGTGATTCCTTGGAATTTCAGTAATAGTTGTCTGAACCCTGTTGCCCGTCGCTTGATCACTCGGAGCAAGAAGTATCCCTACTTTCTGGGAACACCGAGGATAGAAGTCACTTCCTAAAGTACGGGCAGCATTCGCAATTTCTTCAACTCTCTCCGGGGAATAAGGGCCTGCCGTGGAGTCATCATGGTAAGTGTCCAACAAAGACCACATCGCTAGCTGAACATCACTGTAGGTATAAATCCCAAATCCTCCCGGAGAAGTTTTACCAACAAAATTCTGATTTATAATCCAATTCACCTCATCCAAGTTTTCAGGGTGATCGACTAATCCATCAGGTATTTCAGAATAAGGGGAATAAAATCTGGTACTGTAAGAGACATCATGCTGAATTGGGGTAGTCCAATCACCACACCAGCCAGGATAAACACCGTTGAGAAGTCCTGAATCTTCGATGGTAATCTCAAAATAACTTTTCCCAGTGGGACTATCTCGGACACTGGAAAATCGTTCATTCTGGGCCCAACTGAATGAAGAAAAAACTAAGGTCATTAAGATACATCCTGTAGAGAACCAATTTTTCATGTTAACCTCACTGGTAAAGTTCACATCATTAGTATTCGATAAACTTGAATTTAAAACGTCACGGGGCGGAAGTTGATACAAAATTAGAAATTTAGATTAAAGTTGATTTTTTCGATGTATAATTTCGTAGCACAACATATTGATTTAAAATTATGACAAAAAAAATTGGCCTTCTCTTTTTTCTCAGTTTCATAGCTTTATACCTTACACTTCAAGGATTCTCGAAATTCCTGGTTAAGCGGCAAGAAGCAAACGATTTTAGAGAAACCAAACTCATTCATGAAACTGTTATAGATAGGTTCCAGTTATTTATTAATACTCCACTTTCTATCGGGCTCATTGGCTCAGCAATATTTAACAAGTCAAACATTGCCGAATACGTTTACTCTTGGGCCGCTAAAGAGTTAACAATCATTAACAGTGAACTTTTAGGTTTAAACGTTTTGAATGACAAAGGAATAATTGCCAGGGTTTATCCTGAGGAAAAAAATCCGGCAACGGTCGGAAAAAAATCCCAGAACTATGAGAACCTTCTTAAATCTTTTCATAAAGGTGAAAAATATTATTTTTCAGAACCATTTAAACTGCACCAGGGGCCCAAGGGATTTGCTCTTTATGTCCCAATCACTGTTGAAAATAAGATTAAAGGATGGATGGTACCTGTTATTGATGCCAATGCTTTTTTTTCAAATTTTAGAATTAACGAGCTGGATTCTAAGTACGGGCTTATCATCAAAGACAAGGAAACAGGAAAAAAATATTTTGAAACTGCAGTTCTTCCAGATGATTCAGTTAAGTTTTACGAATCTCAAAATAATACATTTGGACGTACGATTGTTTACCAGAGTTGGCGATTAGAAAAACCATTCATCTTATTCACGCCCTTTGGAAATCTCTTAATTTCTCTGTTACTATCTACGCTTACAACCTTCGTTTACCGCCTTTATGATCAGAAGAAAAAAGCCAAAGAGCAGCTCGAAGATATAAGAAGTATCTTAGCTCTGACGTCTAAGGAAGCCCTGAATAATCTGGTTGATATTCATACAGAAGTGAATCAATTAGGACCGGTTGTCTTAAACTCTCCTATCAGAAAAAACATCGATTATATTACTAATCTCGTTGAGCAAATTGATCTTTTACAAACCATGGCTCAAACTAATGAAACCCCAGAAGAAGACCACGATCAAGTTTTTCTTCCCCTCTTAGAAAAGAGTATTGGTGTTGTGCAGGATACCTTAGATAAGAGAAATATAAATATCAAATATGACCAATCCAATCTTTCTAAAATTCATATTAATGCCAATGGATGGCTCATTCAGAATAGTGTGCTTTCTAATGTGCTTTCTCACGCTCTTATCCACGCTAAATCCGGGTCGACTATCGGTGTGGCAAGTGATAGTTCTTCAGATGCTCATTTGATATCATTCCATATTAAAGATACCATTCAAGCAGATATGAATAATAGTGGGTTGAATTTCGAACGACGGATGGAAGTGGCAAGAAGAATATTAAGAATTTATGCAGGAGAACTCATCCTTCAAAGAGATATGAACGAAGGTATGATTATTCGGCTCTCATTTCCACAATACTAGCCGTTTCGATAGATCGCCTCTATAATCACAAAAAGCAAAATCTTTATTTTCTGTTTGAGGTTATTTGATGGAATTCTATCAGTCTTTTGAATCGTTTGTTTTACATAGCCCCTATCTTGCCCTATTAATCATTTTCATTGCAGCATTCCTCCTTTTCTATTTATGCCTTTCTTACCTCAATCATTTTGTCCGGATGCTAACCCGGAACTTACCTGAAATCTGGAATACTTTATTTGTTAATTCCAAATTATTAAATCTGGTTTCCTGGATTCTGCCGGTAATTCTAATCAACATTGGAACAAAGCTTATTACAGAACTTCCTGAGGGACTCGCCTCCGGTATTCAGAAAACCACACTTCTCCTCTTTGTCATCATGTGTGTCCGAGGTATCAGTATTTTTCTCAGAAGAGTTAATGAAGTTTACAGCACTCTTGAGGTCTCAAGAAATCGGCCAATAAAAGGTTTTATTCAAATTTTACTGGTATTGATTTATTTCGTAGCGATGATTCTTATCATTGCCATCCTTTCAGATCGTTCGCCGTGGTTCTTTATTTCAGGCCTCGGGGCCATGACAGCAGTCATTCTCCTTATTTTTCGAGATACTATTCTTTCTTTTGTGGCCGGGATTCAACTTATTTCCAACAATCTCCTTCAAGTTGGAGACTGGATTGAAATGCCACAGTTTAATGCCGATGGAGATGTCATTGATATCGCTTTGAATGCTGTTAAGGTTCAGAACTGGGATAAGACAATTACCATTATCCCAACCCATAAATTTTTAGAAAACTCGTTTAAAAACTGGAGAGGTATGCAGCAGTCCGGAGGTCGCCGGATAAAGAGAGCTGTACACGTTGATGTATCTTCGATTCGTTTTTTAACGGATGAAGAGATCACCACTTTTGAAAATTTTCTTCTTCTGAAAGATTACATCAAGCAGAAAAAAATTGAACTTGAAGAATACAACAAACAATTTGCTCCAGGATTGGACGTTAATGCCAGACGCCTGACTAATGTGGGGACATTCCGTGCCTATTTAGTGAACTATCTCCAGCAGCATCCCATGATTCACCAGAATATGACTCTTCTAGTAAGACAACTTGCCCCGGCCGAGAATGGGCTTCCAATCGAGATATACGTCTTCGTCAATGATGTACGCTGGGCAGTCTATGAGCAAACACAAGCGGATATTTTTGATCACGTTCTGGCCATATCCTCAAAGTTCGGCCTTAGAATCCATCAAAGCCCAAGTGGTTATGACTTTCGCCATCTAATTAAGGAGTAATCATTATGCAGGAAGACAGAATTATTAATTTAGAGATTAAGTTTTCTCACCAGGATCAACTTCTGAATGATTTAAATAAGATCGTCACAGCTCAGCAACTTACTATTGAACGTTTAGAAAGAGAAATCCTAGATCTTAAACGCAGTGTGAATACGGAAACTGGTGCTCCAGGATCAAGAACTTTAGCAGATGATAAGCCTCCTCATTATTAAGCCGAGATAAAAACTCTTATGAAATAAGATCAGTTTTACTTTCGCAGATTGACTTTAATTATTCTCAGCTTACTCCTAACCTTAGAGGAATTTTCTAAGCGTTAAAGGAGTCCAATGAAATATAATAAATTATGGGCCAGTCTAGCAGCAGTTATTATTTTCTCCTTTGCGGTTCTTCTCTACTATGGCCGAGAAATTTATCAGGAAGCCCCTCCTATCCCGACCAATGTGACAACAGATACGGGCCAAACGCTTTTTACTCACGATGATATTCAAGAGGGCAAGGAAATTTGGCAATCCATCGGTGGACAGGAATTAGGATCAGTCTGGGGCCATGGTGCTTACATTGCGCCTGACTGGACGGCGGATTGGCTCCACAAGGAAGCAGTCTTTCTCTTAAACCACTGGGCCAAAAGAGATTTTCAAAAACCATATGATGAAATTCCTACTGAGCAGCAAGCCCTATTACAAAGTAGACTTACCACTCAACTTAAAAACAATAGAGTGGATGATCAAAACAATCTCGTTATTAGCACTGAGCGCGCTCTGGCGATAGAAGCAGTCACTCAACATTACGTCTCCCTTTTTGGTGATGATAAAGAACTCCATGACCTGCGTGAAGCCTATGCCATGCCTAAGAACACGATTAAGGATCCCGAAAAAATTAAAAAGATGAGTACCTTCTTTTTCTGGAGTTCCTGGGCATCGGTGACGAATAGACCAAATGACACCATCACCTACACTAATAATTGGCCACCTGAAAAACTTGTAGGAAACGCTCCATCAAGTTCTCTCATTATTTGGACAGGATTTAGTGTGATCTTACTTCTTCTGGGAATTGGTGTGCTTACCTATTATTATGTCTCAGAAGAAAAGGACGAATACAGTGAGGATAATCTTCCTAAGACAGATCCTTTTGAAAATCTAAAACAGACTCCTTCAATGAAGGCCACTCTTAAGTATTTCTGGATTGTCACTATCCTGATTGTTGTGCAGTTTTTAATGGGTGTGGTTACCGCCCATTACGGAGTGGAAGGAACCGGACTGTATGGATTTCCTCTTGCTGATTTCTTACCTTACTCCATTACCAGAACATGGCACGTCCAATTAGGGATATATTGGATTGCAACCTCCTGGCTTGCAACGGGACTTTACATAGCTCCCGCTATTTCAGGACATGAACCCAAGTTTCAACGATTAGGAGTCAATTTCCTTTTCATCAGTTTACTGATTATTGTTGTCGGTTCATCCACTGGTGAATACCTCGCTATTTTACAGAAGCTTAACCTAGATATTAACTTTTGGTTCGGCCATCAAGGTTTAGAGTATGTGGATCTTGGAAGATTCTGGCAGATCTATCTCTTTATCGGTTTGTGGTTATGGCTCGCCTTAGTGTTAAGGGCGGTTTGGCCAGCGGTAAAACATGGGACAGAAGGCCGGCATCTTCTCATTCTTTTCCTTATGTCTTGTGCCGCGATTGCCTTATTCTACGGTGCAGGCCTTATGTGGGGAAGGCACACCAACCTTGCTATTATTGAATATTGGCGTTGGTGGGTCGTGCATTTATGGGTGGAAGGCTTCTTTGAAGTTTTTGCCACAGTAGTGATTGCTTATCTTTTTGTGAAGATGGGAATTCTAAAATCAACTTTTGCCACCGTCACAGTTCTCTTCTCAACCATTGTTTTTTTGACTGGTGGTATTCTTGGGACATTCCATCACCTTTACTTCTCAGGGACGCCAACCGCAGTAATGGCCGTTGGTGCAACATTTAGTGCATTGGAAGTGGTCCCGCTGGTGTTAATTGGTTATGAAGCTTATCAGAACGTTAGGATCAGTCGGTCTTCTAATTGGCTCGCGGAATATAAATGGCCCATCTACTGCTTTATTTCCGTGGCCTTCTGGAACTTTCTTGGGGCCGGTATTTTTGGCTTTCTCATTAATCCACCGATTGCTCTTTATTACATGCAGGGGCTTAATACGACTCCTCTTCACGGCCATACAGCTCTCTTTGGCGTGTATGGGATGTTAGGGATCGGACTCATGTTATTCTGTCTTAAGGCCATGGGATTTAAGCTCAGTTCTTCAAATAAACTTCTCGCTTGGTCTTTATGGCTTATAAATATTGGTCTCTTCGCTATGGCCTTCTTTAGTCTTTTACCAGTAGGGATGATGCAGACTATGGCCAGTGTCGAACATGGATTGTGGTATGCCCGATCAGCAGAATTTTTACAGACTGACCTCATGAACATTCTCAAATGGTTGAGAGCACCGGGAGATACTATCTTTGCCATTGGTTCAATTCTTCTTGGTTATTGTGTGTTTACTCTAAAGAAAAGGCCTTAATTAGTTGGTAAATTAAGCTATTGTAGACCCATGAAAGAGAGCTTCTCTAAAAACACTCTTTTGTGGTTGGTGGCCATTGGTTTCTTTATGGAAACATTGGACAGCACAATAGTAAATACCGCTCTTCCTACCATGGCCCGCGATTTAGGCGTAAGCCCCTTTGCCATGCAATCAGTGGTTATTTCTTACGCCCTCACTCTTGCCGTATTTATCCCCGCTTCAGGGTGGCTTACAGATCGTTTCGGAACCAGGCGTGTTTATCTCAGCGCTATTCTTATCTTTACCTTCGGCTCGTTATTATGTGCCCTGGCCCCTACCCTCTCAACTTTAGTCATAGCAAGAATCATTCAGGCGGCAGGTGGTTCAATGCTCCTTCCAGTAGGAAGACTAGCAGTTCTCCGGGCCTTTCCCGGAGAGAGATACTTGCCTGCACTAAGCTTTGTGACTATGCCGGCATTAATTGGCCCTTTAATTGGTCCGACTCTGGGTGGTCTCATTGCAGAAAAGCTAAGTTGGCACTGGATCTTTTTAGTTAATATCCCGATTGGGATCCTTGGATGTTTTGCTACCTATAAGGCCATGCCAGCAGATGACTATATCCGGAGACGCTCTTTTGATTATATAGGATTCCTTCAAATGGCCCTTTTCATGGTATGCGTGTCTTTAGCACTAGAAGGCGTTACCTTTAATCAAATTTCCTCAACCGTTGGATACTTTCTCTTTATTTTTGGAATTGCAGCACTCGCTGCCTATGTAATTCGCTCTCTCAAAAATCCAAATCCTCTTATTTCATTAAAACTCTTTGAAACGAGAAGTTTCAGTATCGGGATCTTGGGGAATATTTTTTCTCGTCTGGGCTCTACCAGTATTACCTTCCTCCTTCCTCTCTTTATGCAACTTTGCTTAGGACTATCTCCACTCAATTCCGGCCTGGCCATGCTTCCGATTGCCATTGCCGCTATCACCGCCAAAAGAATCGTGGCCCCACTGGTGAGTTTATTTGGCTATAAAAAATTTCTTATTATCAATACGTTCTTAGTTGGCACAACGATTGCTTCTTTTACTCTGCTTAATACTTCTGAGAGCAATTACTTAAGGTTCTCGCTCTTTTTCCTTTTTGGTATTTTTAATTCTATGCAGTTTACGGCCATGAATACTCTGACCATGAAAGATTTAGGGAGAGAGGTTTCCAGTCACGGCAATACTCTCTTTTCAATTGTCCAAATGATGGCGATGAGTTTTTCAGTCGGGATAGCGGGCTCTCTTATTCATACCCTCATGGAAGAAAGAAGTAAGATAGAAGCCTTCCATCTGACTTTTATCTGCATGGGTGCCTTGACCTGGACTTCGACTTGGATCTTTTTTCAAATCGGTAGAGATAAAAAACTTAAACCAAGTTAAACATCTCAATTAATCCCGATCTCACTAACATCACACCAATTGCCGCAATAAGAAGAGAAAAGATTTTATTGATGGCATCACTAACATCATTCCCCAAAACTTTTAATATGGCGGAAGCTTGAGAAAAGAGAACTAAAACGATCAGAAGATTAACGACAAGACTCAGTAAAGTAATCATTAATCCATATTGCTCAGTTCCTACCATCAATGTTGCTAGTGCTGCAGGACCCATCATGAGAGGAACAGCAATAGGCACAATCCCGACTCTGGTAGGAGTTTGCGCTCCTTGGTGGCTGGATGAATCAAGAAGATCTCGAATGGAAAATACAATTAATAAAAGCCCCCCCGCCACGCGAAAGTCACTTTCAGTAATGCCCATAAAATTAAAAATAGCGCGTCCACCAAAGATAAAGGTAAGGCCAATGGCGAAGGCCGAACCAGTGGCACGGTAGACCAGACTTTTTCTCTCCTCAGTGGTCAGTTTTTTTGTTAAACCCACCAGAAAAGGCAATGCTCCCAATGCATCTATGGCGATGAATAATGAAATGAATGCCTTAAAAAACATATTTTCCATTTAATGTCCTTATGGCCTCATTATAAAAGAAATTTTGCTACCTGCCTAATCTTATACTTTCTTCCCTTCTATAATCATGCATGGCCATTTCAGATCTTTCAATCAGAAGACCGGTCTTTACCTGGATGTTAATGGCAGGTCTATTAATTTTTGGAGTCTTTTCACTACTCAGGATGGGGATTGGTCAGTTACCGGATGTTGATTTTCCCGTTGTCACCATTCAAGTCGATTGGCCGGGGGCTTCACCTGATGTCATGGAAAGTGCCGTCGCCGACATTATAGAAGATGCGGTCATGAGTATTGACGGTATCGAACTTGTAACGTCAACCTCCCAGCAAGGCCGAACGGCCATCACAATTCAATTTATATTGGATCAAGATATCGACGCGGCTTTACTCCAGGTTCAAACCAGACTCTCCCAGGCCCAAAGGAATTTACCCCAAACTATTGATCCACCTATCATTACTAAAACTAATCCCAATGATCAGCCCATCATGTGGGCCTCTCTTTATAGTCCGGAAAGACAGACACTAAGAGATATTTCTCTTTTGGTCCGAAATAAAATAAAAGGCATGCTCACTACCGTCGAAGGTGTAGGAGATGTGAGGCTTGGAGGATATCTCGAGCCTCAAATGCGTATATGGTTCAACCCTGTAGAAATGAAGAAAAGGCAAATCACGGCCAGTGATATTGTAGAAGCCATTAATAAAGAGCACCAACTGGCACCTACCGGCTATCAGGATAAAAAAGATCGAGAAACTTATGTAAGAGTGATGTCTGAATTCACGAATGCTGAGGAATGTGAAAAGCTTTTTATTGGGGCCCGTCAAGGACAACCCATATTTTCTAAAACTCAAATCGGTGATGTTGCTAAATGTGTTGAAGGGACAGATGAAGTCAGGCGCATTTCCCGCTATAACGGGATTGAACCGGCCGTCGGCCTGGGAATAGTCAAACGTCCGGGGACCAATGCTGTTGCGGTTGGTGAAGGAGTAAAGGAAAAGTTAGAAGAGATAAAAAAACAACTCCCACCGGGGATAAAACTAGATATTGTCACTGATACGACGGTTTTCATCAAAGATGCCGTTAAAGAACTCGGAACCACTCTTGTCTTATCAGTGCTTCTCACATCTTTGGTCTGTTATTTGTTTTTAGGAACATTAAGTTCGGCCTTTAATGTGATCTTGGCCATTCCTATTTCTTTAATTGGCTCATTTATCTTTTTGAATGCACTGGGATTCACTATTAATAGTTTCACTCTGATGGCGCTGTCTCTATCAATTGGGATTGTGGTGGATGATGCGATTATGGTTTTAGAAAATATCGGCCGTCATTTAGAATCCGGTAAGAACAGAGTCATGGCCTCATTAATCGGGGCCAAAGAGATTGCAGGAGCTGCCACTGCGGCAACGATAGCTGTTCTTGCTATTTTTATCCCTGTCGTTTTTATGGAAGGCATTGTAGGAAGATTTTTCTTTCAGTTCGGAGTGACTTTGTCCATTGCCGTCTTGATTTCACTTCTTGAGGCCTTAAGCCTTGCTCCTATGAGAACCTCTCAGTATTTGAAAGTTGGAAGTGCCAATAGATTCACTAAGTCCATTTCGAAAGGAATGAGTTGGTTAGGTGGCAAGTATTATAGGGCATTAGTCTTTAGCCTCGGTCATCGAAAATCAATTCTCATCATCTCAGTCGTGGTCTTTCTAGTTTCACTCCTATCGATAAATTTTTTAAGAAAAGAATTTTTGCCCCCTCAAGATCAAAGCCGCTTTATGGTAACTTTATACACGAAGATGGGCAGCTCCATCGAATATACCGATGGCGTCTTTAAGAAACTGGAGAAACTCCTGGCCTCCAGAGGAGAAGTCAATCACTACTATGTGGCGGTAGGAGGATTTGGAGGAGGACTTGTGAATCAAGGGATCTCCTTTATTACCATGAAAGAACCGAATGAGCGCCCCCTGCAAGAACCTTTTAAGAAGAAGCCGACCCAACAAGAATTCATGGAGTATTTAAGAAAAGAGATGCAGTCAATTGATGGTATAGAGAGATCCTCGCTCCTTGATTTATCCCTCTCAGGTTTTAGTTCACAACGGGGTTATCCGATTGAATTTTCTCTCCAGGGTCCAGAATGGAGCAAGCTCGCAACCTTTTCGAATGAACTCATTGAGCGCTTAAATAAATCGGGACTTATGAGTGATGTTGATACTGACTACAACCCCAATATGCCTGAGTTAAAAATTATTCCAGATCGGGATAAGGCCGCTCTGTATGGAGTGCCTGTAGGGGAAATTGCCACAGTCATTACTTCAACAGTAGGAGGATTAAAACTTCTCCCCAATAAATATACTGATAAATCAGGGCATCGGGATGACATACAAGTAAAACTTGATCCTAGGTTTAACCAGGATGCCCAGGATCTGGATAATATAGAAGTAAGAAACGTTGCCGGTGAAGTTGTGCCACTAAAAGATGTCATTGAAGTAGAAGACAGTTCAACTCTTCTCACTATCACTCGCTATAATCGAGAAAGAGGTATTAGCATTTTTGGGAACTTCAAATCAGGGGTTTCCCAATCCGATGTGGTAGAGTTCATTGAGAAAAATGCAAATGATATACTCCCGGAAGGTTACTACATTACTGCATCAGGAAGCTCTAAAGCCTTTGCTGAATCCTTTGAAAGTCTGCTACTAGCTTTAATCATGGGAATCATCATTTCTTATATGGTGCTTGCCAGTCAGTTTAATAGTTTCCTTCATCCGGCCATTATTCTCCTGGCCCTGCCGTTTAGCATAAGCGGTGCTTTATTCGCAATGCTACTTACTGATACCTCACTGAATATTTATAGTTTAATAGGGCTTCTTCTTCTCATGGGGATCGTAAAGAAAAACTCAATTCTCCTGGTGGAATTTACTAATCACAAGCGGGCCGAAGGAAAAGATATCAATACAGCTTTACTGGAAGCATGTCCTATTCGATTGCGTCCCATTCTTATGACATCAATTTCTACAATTGCTGGCGCCATACCTCCGGCCCTGGCCCTTGGATCAGGAGCTGAGGTCATGCATCCTATGGCCGTTGCTGTAATAGGTGGTGTTTTCCTCTCTACGATATTAACCCTCTTTGTCGTACCTTGTGCCTACAGCTTGTTCGGTCCTTTTGAAGGGAAAAAGCATCAAAAGGAATTAGAAGATACATTACAAAAACTGGGTGAGAATAATCACTTAAATCCCAATTCGCCAACGACTGAATCTAATTTGGAGATAAAGCAGTGAAAGAATCCCGCCTAAGCGGGATTCTTATTCGGATTATTCGACTTGTTCTTCGGCTTGATCTAAAGATTTTTTCTTGGCCTCTTCGCTTTTTTCAAGAGATTTTTTCTTAGCATCATAATGCTCTTCCATTTTCTCCTGCTCACGATCTAGTTGATCTTCACTGATCTCTTCTTGTCTCTCAATTTCAGACTCTTTAAAATCTGTCTTATCCTCAACTCTCTCTTCCTGGCGCTCAATTTTTTTCTCTTCGTCTTTTTTATCAAACCATCCGGCAAAAGAGTTTAGTGAGAAAATACTGACAGCAGCAATCAATAAATATTTCATATTCGGTACCTCCGTTGTCTATTACGATGAAGCTGGAAGTCGAATAGGACAATACTAAATGAATCAATACGAATTAATTCAGTTAAATGAAGTCCACTTCGCTAAGGAAGGTCCATTGAGAGTTTTTAAGCTTGATGCGAATTTTCTGACAGGACACCCTTAAAGCCTTTTTATTTGAAAAAACAAATTCACTATCTTTTAGTTCTACCGGCAAGATCTCAGTCAATAGAAGCGAGTCTTCGCAATAAATCTCCATCGACTCCGGGAAGGCTATTCCTTCCGTCTTTCGATGAAGAAGATGCACGGAGATCCAGTTAATGCTCTTATTTACACCCAGATCAAAAACAATATCTGTTTCACCTAAGACCCCCACCCACTCAGAATCAAGATAATTTAAGGGAGATGCTGTTATCTTGTTGGTGAGTTTATTATTTATATCGGGGTATGTTGAAGGAGTTTTTGATTGATAAGAATATGAAACGGGTGCAAGAGAGACTTTCTTAAGGCCCGCAAGAAGTGAACCATTTAAATGTCGTTGACCCAGCCAACTGATTCGGGTGTTCGTATAACGGGAATCGGTTTGCTTTAATTGAAAATTAAGACGAGAAATAGAAGCCGATCCATATCCCCCTCCCTCAAAAGGTTTTTTCCCCCAGCTAAAGAGCTCAAGATTGGCCCACAGACCAGAAGAACCTAATTTTGTAGAAAGGGCCTTGAAATAAGCTTCCTTATTTAAAATACCATCAGCACCAACGCTATCCTGCCAGGCCTGAATACTCACACCTGTTTTATTTTTAAATAATACAGCACGGTCGCCAAGTTCCTTGGGAGATATTTTCTCTTGGAGATCTTTTAAGTATGGGGAAACAATGATTGGGCCCTTGGAATATTTGCGAACAATACTTACAAGACCTCTGTAGTAAGAGTGGTAGTGAGATTCCAAATGAGAAGGCTCATCAGGGAGATACCAGCCTTTAATTCCTTTGTGCTGATGAAATAACTGAATCACCGACTCTGTTTCAACAAGAGTTTTATCAAAATGAGGAGGAAGGTAAAACTCTGGACATGAATGCATGGTACTCACGAGTCCGAGATAGACAGTGAAATTCTTCTTCGCGGCTTCCTCTAAAATGGGGGATAACTTTTCCGGAAAACCTTTTACCCATTTGAACTCATTACTTTTACAGCCCTTTCCTTTATGTTTTACCGCCTCGATAACCAGAGTATCCATACCTGACTCAGCTAATTCTTGAAAGAATTGAGGAACTTCAGAAAGAGGAAGTTCCTCCTGGGAGGGATAACCAAAATGAAGAAAGGTCCCATTCAGAATGGAGCGGGAATAAAGATTATGGGAAAAGACTAAAAAGAAAATGATACAAGAAAGTCTCATACCCTATTTAAGCATTACGTGAAGCTCCTTAAAAAGCGCAGGAGGCCAATTTTATGCCTTTGCTCTTGCTCCCTCGGAATAAACGTGAGTGAATTAGGTCAATAAGAATAACCAGAGGAACTTATATGAAAATGATTACCTTATTTTTCCTTCTCCTATCATCATTGGCCTATGCTGAAACTCAAACGGATCTTTCTAAGAGAATCTCTCAAAGCGCTAGAGAAGAATTAAAGGAAATTCCTGCTGGGAAATATAAGATTTCACTTATGGCAACCTATCGCTACCAATTAGGTCCGAATGGTCCAAGTTCTAGTAGCCCAGTCTTCTTATCCACCCTTAAAACCTATGAGCTACCTAAAGATCTTTATGACTGTGATAGCAATCCGAATTCATTAATATGTGCAGCCGCAGGTGAATTCGTTCATTGGTATCAGAACATGGGACCAGCTCGCCAAGGTTCTCTCGACATAAAGTTTATTATGTTTGAAAACTGTAACGGCTATTTCTGTCCGTTTTATAAAGACACTCAAATTTCAACCGAAATTAATAACTAGTTTTGAGTATTACCCAGGCCGGCCATCGGCCCGTGGTAATATTAAAACTCTGGCATAATAAATCAGGAAAATAAGAAAACTTAATCCCCAAAAAATTCCGGCCACCAATATCCCCAGAGTATAATGCTCCATATAAAATCCTGAAGCGACCCTTACGACTCCAGACAAGGTGATGCAGATATAGCTTAAGATAAATCCTTTCGCTAATTGGAGAGGTCTGCCCGAGTGACCTAATGAAACCCGTGACATCATGCCAATAATAAAGGTTCCCATGGAGCCCGCGGTAAAAGCATGGATGGCCACAGACCGTGGAAGAATGCCTACGACATCACTTAGAAAGACTAATATGAAGCCAATGACAATCCACAGATAACCTAAGTGCAAAATCCACAACAAAGGATATTTCAGAGTCTTTATAGTGTTCCAACCGGCCATTCTAATTAAATTAAATAGCCCGGCAAACAATGCAATCCAACCAATCACCTTCCCATCATCAACGAAAAAACTAAGAAGAATGTACGCCCATAAAGAGCCAAGTGCGAAATACTCAATGACAGGCCACTTCCAGGCCTCAACTCTTAAAGCATTACCGGTAAAGGCCGGAACAATTCTTCCTCCGATAATAACAATGATCAAAAGGATGAGATTCACTCCCAAATAGATCGCCTTATTCGCATAAGAGTAATCAATTATATTTAAACTTGAGAGATGGATGAGGAGATTCCCTATGCCTAAAATCCCCAGAATAACAAGAAACTGGCTATTGGAAAATCGACCAGCTTTAATAAGCGGTGGAGCAAGAGCTACGATTAAAAAGGGAATAAAAAGAAGATCAATCAGTGAAGCCGCGTAATTTAAATAGGGCCATTCAAAAAGAGACAGGGCCATTAACAAACGGCCTAGAAACCAAAGACAAAAAAGCCGTTTAAGGTTTTTCCCTGATAGTGGCGTAGACCGAGTCCAGTTTGGTGAAGCAGTTAAGAGAAATCCTGCAACAATGGCGAGACTGAAACCATAGATCATTTCATGGGCATGCCACACGATTGGATCAAAGTGCCCACCCAAGGTGAGTCCACTATAAAAGGCCCAGGCCCAAAATAGTACCAGGAGCATTGAAGTCAACGATCCTAATAAGAAAAAGGGTCTAAAGCCAATTGCCCAAATATTACTCATAACATTCCTCACTTTAATTAATCCAAGTGTAGGATATAACTACTGACTCAAATAATTCTTGTCCTAAGTCATGAAAGGAGACATTCGGCCTTTAACATGCTATAAAAAGGCATGTCTTTTGGAAAAACACTACTCGAAGCAGCAGATCATTCGAGAAACCTTAATTACTGTCCCATTTGCTCCGAGTTAGGAGAGGAATCCTTAATGGCGATTTCACATATCGCCACTGAGAGAACCTTTGAGAAGGGTGAATTCCTTATGACTGAGGGCGAGAAGTGCAGTGGTTTCTTTCTGACACTTTCCGGTAAAGTTCGCGTCTATAAATCATCCCCCAACGGAAAAGAAAAAGTCCTTTTAATGGCAGAAAAAGGTATGACTTTTGGAGAGGATGGATTGTTTGGGAAAGGCACCTTTCTTGAAATGGCAGTAGCAGTTTCACAAGCAAAAGTTCTCCAGATTCCTCGCGAAAGTTTCATGAAAATTCTAAAAAACAATCCCGAACTGTCTATCCAGCTGATGGAATCTCTGGCCACGTGGATTCGCCGCCTTTCCAGTTCAGTAGAAGATGAAGTCTTCTTATCGGCCAGTGATAAAGCGGCCAGGTACTTATTAGATTTATACCAATTAAATAAATCAAACCGCTTCATGTTGCCGGCAAAGAAAAAAGAAATTGCTGACCAACTCGGACTTGCTCCTGAAACTCTATCAAGAGCTTTCCATAACTTCCTGGAAGATGGAATTATCGATATACAAAAACGCGAGATTGAAATCCTAGACTTGGAACAACTTAAAGGTTTAAGTAATTTATAAATACAAGGCTAGGCCAACATGTTTATAACAATTTCGGAAGACTTATTAAGCGCATTCTGAAGCTTTACCATGTTGTCAGTTAATTCTTTTTGAAAATTGGTTAAATCATTAAGGATTGCACTAAACTCATGGGCCATTTCTAAGCGACTTATTTCTACCTTCCCTGTTACTCTTATAACCTCAATACTCAGAATAATATCTCTTAAGGTTTTACAAATTCCCGAAAAATTATTTAAGGTGACATTTACTTTTTTCAAGATATTTTCGACTTTCTCTTCATAATTCGACTTTAAATCGTTGAGGTACTTTAACTCTTTATCAGCGTCGACATATTCGTTTCTTTGATCATTAAGAAAGAATGTAACGATTTCAGAAATTAAATAATTTGCGGCCTGAAGAAAGGTGGCCTCTCGCATTTCCTTATCCACAACTAAAGATATCTCCTCAAATAGCTTAATCTGTTTTTCAAGTTCAAGGATCATTTTCTGATATGTTGAAGCGACAACTCCAACTGCCCGACCTACCTCCCCTAATTTTAAGGCGGTTATTTCCAGATTTAGAGGTGTCCACAGGATAGATTTATAGGTTTCTAGAATCCTCGTTGGAATTTTACACATGGATTTATTAATTTCATTTAAATCATTCAGAAGAACTAGCTCTGGAACACGTTTGCCAGTAAGTTTTTGATGGCGAGAATCGAGTTCAACAATCAAGGCCTCGGTCATAAATTCTTGATATGAAGCATACCCCATATCAATAATGCTCCTTAATAGCTCTTCCTGAGACTCCGATGGTTTAAGTTTACTTTCAAGTTGAAGGATTTTTTCGTACAAGCGAGAAACAGTATCGAGTAGGCCAGAGGAAGGCTTCAATCGAATGGAAAGAAAACCATCAGGGACTGGCAATGCCAGAGCAAAAACCCAATATTGTCCAAAATCTTTTGATCGGTTTTGGACGTAAGCTGCAATAGGATTGTGCAGCTTCAACTCTTGCCATAAATAGTGGAAGGTTCCTCGAGGCATATTCGGATGACGAATAATATTATGAGGCTTATTCAGGAGTTCTTCCCAGTCGAAACCTGATACACGATGAAAGACCGAATTACCTGACTTGAGAACGCCTCTAGTATCAGTTCTGGTGAAGAAAAGTTCCTCTAAAAAAAACTCAGATTCTTTTTCACTCATAAGGGTAGGTTCTCACTTAAATTATTTTTAATAACTAATGTTAGAATCCTACCCTGTTTAATTCCACGTGATATATATCATGGAAATCGGCAATCCATCTTTTCAGATTAAGCCTCTAAATAGCCAGAATGACGTCTTTAGCCGCCGCAAGATCCACAGCAAGATCCGTTTTCATGCGGATCTTCTTGGGTTTTTGGAGTGTCTTTTTTATCTTTGGTTTCTTCTTCTTTTGGATCAACTTTTGTTTTTTCTTTCGTTTCCATAAATTCCCCTTTTTTGTTGTTCTTAAATATAACAATTCTCTCTCTGGGAATTCATGATTGTGGTCAAGTTTTCAGGAAAAAGATTTTTTTAAAGGAATAATTATTAACACTCATTAACTTGATCTACATCATGGAATTCTTGGCCATGACGAGGCGTAATATGGCTAAAGATAATTTATCCTAAAAAAAGGGATTCTACATGAAGATTACACCTCTCTTACTAACTCTCACACTTGTGCTGTCATCCTGTAGCGGCAACAAGGACGAAGCTAAAGTTTCTGACAGCTTCGTTAAAGGCGAACTTGCAGAAGTCGCAAAAGAACGGGGCCTTTCACCGCAGGACCTCATTGCATCAGTTAAGACCTACAACCCCAGCGGGGCATCTGATGAGTACCTGGCTTTTTACGGTACCGGAGTTTCCGGAAGATTAGCGATCGTAAGCATGCCTGCAATGAAGATCTTGAAATATGTCGCTGTATTCTCCGCAGAGCCATGGCAAGGCTATGCCTTTGATGATGAAAGTAAAGCGATCATTAAAGGCAGTAGCCGTGACGAAATTGAATATTCTTATGGAGACATGGGAACTCCTGCCTTGTCTCTGACTAATGGAAGACATGATGCACGCGCTGTCTTCATTTCTGATTCATCTAACGCAAGAATTGGTTTAGTTGATCTTGCTGAGTATGAAGCAAAACAAGTGGTCACAAACCCTATCTTTAAAAATACAAACTCTGATTTGGCAGTCACTGCAAATACTGACTACATTGCTCAGACGACTTTAAATGCTGAAAAGATAGAAAAGTTTGGTTTGCAGTCAGGTGCCACTTTTTGGAAGTTTGTTGAAAAAGAACATGATGGCCAGAAGCATTTTTTCATCAACCATGTAGGATCATTTTCTGTGCTCTTGCCTCCAGCAAAGCAATCCTCTCCTAGCATTGGTAAAGGAATAAGCGACGGTATCTCACTTTCAGTTTCTCGTGAAGAAGAGCCAAAACTTAACATCATTAATTGGAAAACTGCTGAAGCTTTGACTTCAACTAAATCCGTCATGATTAACAATCATTTCATCTACAATACTGATACCGCTTTAAAAGAAAATATCTTGAAAAGGATAGCCCTTCCAAATGGTTCAAGTAAAGTTGTGATCTCCGGCAATGGAGAACATGCGGTAGTGACTAATGCTCAAAACAGCTCTGTTTATCTGATTGCGATGAGTGACCTCCTTGCCGGTAAGTTCGACTGGAAAGAGATCAATGTCGGCGGTCCATCCATTGATAGTGCTTTTACAAAAGACGATCTTTTTATCACTGTTCATAATCCGAACCAGGTAGTTAAGATTTCTTTGCAAAAGAAAAGTGTTGTTGAAACACATAAGCTGGATTTCCCAGTTGGAAGAATCACGATCCCAGGGTCTGATACTGTTGTGCCTGAAGCAAAATATGCTGCTGTCGTTAATCACTCTCCTTACGGGAAATTCACGCCTGTTGGCCCTCAGCTCGGTCTTTCCGCTCACTTAATCGATATCAGAGGAAATAAAATGCAGAGTCTGTACGATGCGTCTATTCCTCAATCGACTCGATTAGGTGCTGTTGCCATGTCAATGAATCTGAATAAACCAATTTTCCGCTATAAGATCGGTACTGATCCACGCTCAGGTCTTCTATCAAGTTTCAGGACACCATCTGGAAAAGAGACAGTTTACCGTGAAGGCAAACGTGTCCATGTCTACGCGACAGTTATTCGAAGCCATATTACTCCGGACTTCATCGAAGTAGAGCAAGGAGACATTGTTAGTATTCACATTACTAGTAATGAACAATCACGAGATCAGACTCACGGTTTTACTATTGATACTTATAACGTTCATGGAAGTTGGGAGCCGGGAAAAACTGCCACTCTGACTTTCGTTGCAGATCGTGCAGGAGTCTTCCCTTATTACTGCACAGAATTCTGTTCTGCGCTTCACTTAGAAATGCAAGGTTACCTATTGGTTAAACCTATGAGTGATAAAAAAGTAGTTGAGACAGATCAAATGTTGAAACTCCATAACGATCCAAAAATGAACAGCTTCTTCAATTATATTAAAGGACAATAGTATGAAATTAAACAAACTAACTCTTTGCTTAATGATGGCCATAACAGGGCCGGCTTTCGCAGAAGCTGACATTTCGAAAGAGCTTTTGAGTATTGCTAAAGACAGGAATTTAAAACCAGAAGATCTTCTTTCTGCCGCCATGACTTATACTCCGGCCGGAAAAAAAGATGAATTCCTTTGCATCAACTCTGGCGGTCAGGCAGCATCGGCCATTCTTTATGGTGTTCCATCCATGAGAATCTATAAATATGTTCCGACAGCGGCACATGATCCAGCTTCAGGCTATCTTCATGATCTCCAGACAAAAGAAATGGTGAATAAGGCCCGCCGTAAAAACTCTCCAGAACTTACCTGGGCCGATACCCACCATCCGGCTTTTTCTGAAACAGGCGGAAAATATGATGGGCGCTATGCCTTCATTAATGATAAGGCCAACCCAAGAATATTTGTTATCGATCTTCGTGACTTCGAAACAAAACAAGTGGTCCACAACCCTATTTTCATGTCAGCGCACGGAGGAGCATTTGCGACTCCTAACACTGAATACATTGTAGAGGGTTCACAATATGCGGCCCCTTCCGATGGTGGTTATGTTCCTCTTACTCAGGAAAACTTTAATAAGAGCTACCGTGGAGGTATTACATTCCACAAGTTTGATAACGAGATCGGAAAGATTGATACTGCAAATTCCTTTACTGTTATTGCTCCTCCCTATTCGCAAGACTTAAGTGATGCTGGTAAGGGAGAAAGTTACGGTTTTACTTTCACAAACTCATTTTGCTCTGAACGCTACATTGGTTCTGGTGCTGATAGTAAAAATCCTCCTTTCGAGGCTGGATGTTCTTCACGGGATACCGATTATCTTCATGTCGTAAACTGGAAACGAGCTGAAGAGTTGGTTAAACAAGGTAAAACCAAATTAGTGAATGGCCATAAAACTATTCCGATGGAAGTAGCTGCTAAAGAAGGCGTTATCTTCCTCATTCCTGAGCCTAAATCTCCCCATGGAGCTGATATTTCGCCTGATGGTCGTTACATCATCGTATCAGGTAAACTCGATACGCATGCCACTGTTTATGACTTCAAGAAGATTAAACAACTCATTAAGGATAAAGATTATGCAGGAACAGATGAGTATGGGATTCCTGTTCTGGACCTTCAGAAATCAATCCATGCCCAGGTTGATTTAGGACTAGGACCTCTCCATACTCAATACGGTAAAGAGCCAGGAATTGTTTATACATCTCTCTATCTGGATTCACAGGTTGTTAAATGGGATTACTTGAATAAGAAAGTTGTGGATAAAGTTTCTGTTAACTACAACATCGGACACCTTGTTTCTATGCAAGGTGACTCAATTGAACCGGCCGGTAAGTATGTAATCGCCCTGAATAAGTTGGCAATCGACCGATTTGACTCAATGGGACCGTTACTACCTCAAAACCACCAGTTGATTGATACAACAAAACCGAAGATGAGAGTTATTTATGACCTTCCTCTTCCACTTGGTGAACCGCATTACACTATTTGTATTGATGCCAACAAAATAAATCCTATTAAGACTTATCCTGTAGGGACAGATCCTGTTAAAATGCAAATTTCTCCAGTCGCAACCTTTAAAGGCAAAGAGAAAGTTGTAAGAAAAGGCACTAAAGTTGAGGTTTTTGGTACTTTGGATAGAAATGGAATTACTCCACAAAATGTTCAAGTTAATCAAGGTGATGAAGTATTCCTTCATTTGACTAACCAGGAACAAGAAGAAGGAAAGATCATTAAGTTTGCGATTAATGGGATGAGTGTTCTGGGAATGTTTACTCCTGGTAAAACATCAACCCTTAGATTTGTAGCATCACAAAAAGGTGATTATACTTACTCTACAGAAGATATTTCTTCCCCTTTTGAAAACACTTTCTTAGGTACTCTTACTGTGGCGCCAAATGCACAATTTGAAAAAAGAAGAGTAGAGGCCCTTCATATAAGAGCAAAATATATGACTGAGCTTTTCAAGGGACCAGGAAATGTTGATCGTCTTGCTAAAAAAGACTCTCAACACCCAGGTGAGATTAAATTTGAGGAATATGGCTGTATTGGATGTCACGTTCATGGCAATGAAGATACTGCTCCAGATCTTACTAACGTAACCGTAAGAAGATCGAAAGATTGGATCAGAGCGTTTGTTAAAGATCCTGAGGCCTATTACACTGACCCTACTATCGCACCATTGGTTAAGAAGTATGGTCTTGAAATGCCTAACCTAGAAGTTGATCCAAAAGATCTTGAAGAGATCATAGATTACTTAGACCAATTTAAAACTGGGAATGCTTCCACAAAATGAAAAAGCTCTCTGTGTTTTTAATTCTTTCATTGATGTTACCGTTTGCTTCTTTTGAAGCAAACGGCGACTCAATGTCCCATGTACCAGAGAATGAGAGCTGGCATAAAGAAGTAAAAACCGGGCCGCTTCAAGAGGAAATTGGAAAGCTTCAACCAGGAGCAACACTCGTTTTAGAAAAAGGAATTCATCAAGGCCCTATTCACATTAAGACCCCCGGTATCACTATTAAAGGGAAACCGGGGGCCGTTCTAAGCGGCCAAAATGTAGGTTCTATCATTGTTATCGAAGCCGACGGTGTAACAATTGACGGTCTAACACTGAAAGATTCAGGAGGTTCATACAGCGATGCTGACTCAGCAATAGCAACACGAAAAGCAAATAATATCCGTCTGCTTAATAATAAGATCATCGATTCCCTCTTTGGCATCGATATTTACAGTGGAACAAAAATATTAATTGAAGGGAATGAGATTACTTCAAAAAATCTTGATATAGGTCTCAGAGGTGACGCAATCAGACTCTGGTCAGTAACTGATTCAGAAGTTCTGAATAATGTCTGGGCCCACTCACGGGATGTGGTGTCCTGGTATTCTAAAAAAATTACTTTCAAAGGTAATAAAGGGAGTTATTCCCGCTACAGTATCCATAGCATGTACAGCCAATTTTTAGTGATTCAAAACAACACTTTTAATAAAAATCAGGTTGGTATTTTTCTTATGTATGGAAGTGATTTTATTATCACTAATAACGTTATCCAGCGGGCGCAAGGTGCCACAGGTATGGGAATAGGTTTAAAAGAAACATCCAATATCCTCGCTCAAAACAACACCATTAATTACTCCGCCGTAGGAGTCATGATAGATAATTCGCCTTTTAAAATAGGCAGCAGAAACTGGTTTCACAACAATAAGCTCGCCTTTAACGGAAAGGGAGTTCTTATCAGCAGTGATCTTCCAGGAGGAGAATTTAAAAAGAATATCTTTTTAGGCAATCTCGATGATGTCGAAACTGACAACCGTCGCGGGAGCAGAAGTGTCTGGGATAAAAACACCTGGGATAAATATCAGGGGTTTGACAGAGATAATAATAAAATTGGAGATACACCTTTTATCATAAGAAAGTACGGAGAATCTCTCAAAGGTACAAATCCTAAAAGTGCCTTCTTCTATGCCACTCCTTTATTTTCGCTACTAAGCCTTATCGAAGAGGTTACAAATTTCGGGGACCCCGTGACTGTTCTGATAGACCAGAATCCCCAATTAAAGGACTAGTAATGTTACGTATTAAAGATCTGAAGAAAAATTTTCGCAAAACCCATGTCCTTAAGGGTATTCAATTAGAGATCAATCCTTCTGAGCGCATTGCCCTTGTAGGACAAAATGGTTGCGGAAAAACGACACTCATCAGATGCATTCTAGGTCTTTATCAATTTGAAGGTAACATCGAAATTTGTGGCGATGATGTTCTCAATAATCGTGAAAACGCCTTGAAGCATGTGGCCTTTGTTCCACAAACTCCACCGGCCTTAAAAAATTCAGTTAAAGAAATTATTTCATTAGCAGTCGAGCTGACCGGTTTATCAGAAAAGAAAGTAGAAAACCTTGCAGCAGAACTTGGACTTAATCTATCTAAAATAATGGATACTCCCTTTAAAGGTTTATCGGGCGGTATGAAGCAGAAGCTCCTTATCGCTTGTGCCCTCGCAAGAGAGCCAAAAATACTCATTATGGATGAGCCATCGGCCAATCTTGATCCTCAGGCCAGGGCCGTTTTCTTCCGTCTCCTCTCTGAGCTTCCAGCAGAGACGACGATGCTTCTTACTTCTCACAGGGTAGATGAACTCTCCGGCATTGTTTCCCGAGTTATAGAAATTGATGAAGGTGTCATATCAATGGATGATATTGTTGAGGCCAGAGGTAATGACTATCTGACTTCAGAGAAGGAGTGCGAACTCCACCTAGTACGAATTCCTTCCTCAGTTAAAGAAGCTTTAGTGAAATGGGGATTTAAGTCGATTGATCCTCATGAGCTTATCTGGAAAGGAATTGTTTCTTCCGCGGATAGTTTCAGGTTTCATGCAACTCTTACCCGATGGTCCGGAATCATCAGTGGGGTTCAGCTATCAACTCAAAAAAAAAGGATAATTAAAAATGAAAAAGATATTAAAACCTCTTCTATTACTCATGTGCACTCTTTTGCTAGCAGCTTGCCAGGAAGTGACTTCAATGACTCCACAGGAGCCCATGTGGAACAAGGAGCCATGTGCAAGGTGCCGGATGGTATTAAGTGAAAAGCGTTTTGCGGTTCAAAGAATTCTTAATAATGGAGAGATACATTATTACGATGATATGAACTGTGCTCTAGGCCATGGTCACCATCATGATGACGGAAAACTTTATGTAAGACCTTTTGGTGGAGAGAATTGGGTTCCAGCTGAAGATGTAAAATATGTAGGTGGTTTAAGAACACCAATGAACTCCGGTTATGGTGCAGTTTTAGAAGGTGGGGATATTACCTTTGCTGAACTCCTGCATAAATTTAAAGAGTAACGATGAAACAACTATTAAAACTATGTAATCTTGAAATCAAAGAAACTTTCCGGGCACGCTGGTATCAATTCTACCTGTTAACCGTTGCCCTGATGATGAGTTTATTTTTCTATTTCGGTTTAGCTGAATCAAGAATTTTAGGTTTCACAGGGCTTGGGAGGATTCTTCTTACACTTATCCAGGCAAGCATCATCGTGTTACCCATTTTTACAATGATGACGACAGTTAGAACACTAGTTAGCGATAAAGAAACAGGAGTATGGGAGTATAATCTCTCTCTCCCATTAAAACTTTCTTCATTCTATTGGGGAAGAGCTCTAGGTAAGTTTCTAGCACTTTATCTTCCTCTCTTATTGGGAATGATAGCGGCGGGACTTCTGAGTATTGCCAAAGGATATGCCGTTCCTTGGAACATCATAACTCTTTATACGCTTTTTATTGGAGCGAACTTAATTTGCTTCACGGGGATGGCACTACTTCTTTCTGTTTTCTCTAGATCACAGGAGATGGCAATAGGGCTAGGATTTATCCTTTGGCTACTTTTTGAGGCGATGATTGATGCTCTTCTATTAGGGTTAATGCTCAAACAAAGAATTATAGCCGAACTTATTCTCGGCATGGCCTTTCTTAATCCTCTCCAATCTTTTCGAATGGGAGCGATAGGATTATTTGATCCTGAACTAACTGTTTTAGGGCCTATCTCATACACCATAATTGAGAAAGTGGGTCTTAATAACCTTCTTGTCTGGACAGTTCTCTGGCCTTGCCTACTCGGTTTAGGACTGGCCTATGTGGGCTATCTCGGATTTAAGAAAAGGGACTTATTATGAAAAGCAGATGGTGGATTGTTCTCTTAGCGATGTGTTCCTATGCCATGGTTTATTACCAACCAATGTGGTCTTTCGAATTTATAGCACCTCAATATCCGGATGGACTTGGTCTTCAGGTATATATGACAGGGGCGAAGGGAGATGTTACTGAAATTGATATTATCAATCACTACATTGGAATGCAGAAATTAGAGGATGCTGCGAAAAATGAAAGGGCACTGGCCCCATATGTTCTTATCCTCTTATCACTTCTTTCGGCCGTCGTGGCCTTCAAACCCCGACATAAGTTAAGTAAGTTTATGTATCTTCCACTGATAGGATTTCCCATGGCCTTTGTGGTTATTTTTTATCTGTGGCTTTACCGCTTCGGTCACCAGTTAAATCCGGCAGCACCTGTAAAACTAACCCCATTTACTCCGACAATCCTTGGTACGGGTATCATTGGTCAATTTAGGACCTTTGCCTTACCAGGAATAGGTTTTTATTTGGCATGTTTTTCTGCCCTACTCATTGGATTTATGCTTTATAGATTTAATAAGCAAAAAACTGAGCAGGTATAATTAGTATGAACACAGATACCCCAAGAAGTGATGAACTCATCGAGGTCCGCGGAACTTCATTTACTTTTGGAGACATCAACCAAGTTGTAAAAAACTTTTATCGTCAAGTGGCCGAACACCGCCACTTGAAAGTCCCCTTTAGTACGGTGGAAGACTGGCCTCATCACATTGATAATTTAACCCATTTCTGGTGGATACGCTTCGGAGGAAGACCTTATTTGGAAGTTCAATACAATCCTGTCCAAAAGCATTTTGAAACAGGTTATAACGAAGAATTTCTCGATATGTGGCTCACTCTTTTCAAAGACGTTTTAGATTCAACTCTCTCAAAAAATCAGGCCAATTTGTGGTTTATGTTCGCAGAAGGAATTGGTAATGCTCTAACCTACCATAATGAGGCCATGAAGAAGCACTATTCGAAATAAGTAGTTATGCGTTCTGCCTTGTTGGTGCCTTGCCCGTGTGTTAAGTTGTCTAAATACAAAAATTCATACCAAGGAGAGCACAGTTTTGCTGGCAACAAACATTTCTTATCGAATCGTCCCTCATACAGAACTATCTAAACAAGACTATCAAGAGAAGCTCGTTAATTTCCTCTTCACCTCACTTGAGAAATATTCAGATCCTATTCCCGATATCGAAGCCTGCCTTAAATACATTATCGATGAAAATAAAGGTGGATATGTTTTCGTGGCCGAAGACTCTCATTCAAACTTGTATGGTGCTGTCTTCCTCACAAGAACAAGGATGGAGACCTTTGTCCCTGAATACCTGCTTGTATATATAGCGACTCATAAAGATGCTCGCGGTAAAGGCATTGGTCTGGGGCTATTAACCTTCGTAAAAGAAAAGGCCAAGGCCCCTATCGCTCTCCATGTAGAGCATGATAATCCTGCAAAAAGATTATATGAAAAAGTAGGCTTCACAAATAAGTATACTGAAATGAGATGGTATCCCTAATGGCCAAACTATACTTATACCGAGACCGTCTAAGGCATAACTATGACTATCTGAAACAAGAGTTTAAACAGGCCAATATAGAATGGGGAATAGTTACCAAGCTCCTTTGTGGAAATAAAACATTCTTAAAAGAGGTTTTAAATCTTGGTCCTTCTCAAGTCTGTGATTCAAGAATAAGCAATTTAAAAGCTATCAAAGAAATAAATCCAGACGTTGAAACAATCTACATCAAACCTCCTGCCCCCTCAGTCATAAAAAGCTTAGTTCGCTATGCAAATATAAGCTTAAATACCCAACTTACCACCATCAAAGCTATTTCCCGGGAAGCTTTAAAACAAAGAAAGAAACATAAAGTCATCCTCATGGTAGAAATGGGGGATTTAAGAGAAGGGATTTTAGGAAAAGACTTAGAAAAATTTTATTCTCAGGTCTTCAAACTTAAAGGAGTTGAAGTCATCGGTCTGGGCACAAATTTAAATTGCCTACATGGAGTTATGCCCTCGGAGGATAAACTGATAGAACTCTGCCACTATAAGAAGATGATTGAAGATAAGTTCGACCGAAAACTTCCTATCGTGTCAGGTGGCACAACCGTTACCCTTCCTCTTCTACTAGGATCCGGTATATTCCCAAAAGATATTAATCATTTCAGAATTGGTGAGGCACTTTTTTTTGGAGCTGATTTGTTCAAAGATAAGACCATTAAGGGTATGTACCCCTTTACTTTAGAATTGGAGGCCCAGGTCATCGAGGTTTCAGAAAAACCGAGTGAACCCTTTGGTGAGTTTGGTGCAAACCCAATGGGAGTCAAATACACAAAGTCTAAAAATAAGGTCACAACGGTTCAACGTGCCATTATAGATGTAGGTGTCCTCGATGTAGCGCCCCAGTTTTTAATGCCTAAAAATCAGCGCATTAAGGTCATGGGAGCAAGCTCTGATATGCTAGTCGTGGACATTACTCACTCTCGACATAAATATCCTGTTGGCTCTACAATGAAGTTTGAGCTAAAATATATGGGAGCCTTAAGTCTTCTTAATTCTCGATATATTGATAAGGTCGTACTTTAAATGAAATTTTTAATCCTTCTGTTCTTATTAACTCAGATGGCCCTTGCCCAGGATTTTAAACAAGAAGCGCCAAAAGTTGCGGAGTCTCTTAAGAAGAATCTTATGGGGAATCTACAGCGTGAGCTCAAAGAGAACGGTACTCTTAAGGCAATAGATTTCTGCCACACAGAAGTGACAAAACTAGGATCAAAGACCAATCAAGAATTCAAAGGGAAATACCAGTTTGGAAGAACATCCCACAAAATAAGAAACTCCAAGAATGAACCTCAGGATTGGATTCTTCCTTATCTTGAGAAATTCCAAAATAAAAAACAAACGGATGAGGGTACAGCTTCTTTTTACCATAAAACCAAACAGGGTGAACTCATTTACGTTGAGCCACTTTGGACGGCCCCGATGTGTTTGCAATGTCATGGTGACAACATTTCTAAGAACGTGAAGACGGAGCTATTAAAGCGCTACCCTACAGATAAGGCCCAAAATTTTAAAGTCGGCGACTTTAGAGGCTTTATATGGGTCAAAGAAAAGTAGCAATGAATAAAAAATATTCCTTTCTTCACCATGATCATGATCCACAATCAATCCAGGAAAGAATTCTCAGTCAATCTAAGAGTGTCCTGAGAGATTTCGTCTATGGTGCCATCGATGGGGCCGTAACAACATTTGCCATCGTTGCAGGAGTTGCCGGGGCCAATCTTGAAACTCGGACAGTTCTCATATTGGGTTTTGCCAATGTTCTGGCCGATGGATTCTCCATGGCCGCCAGCAACTATCTGGCAACAAAATCGGAATTAGAAGAAAGAATGCTTGTTACTCAATATGAAGAGGAACAGATTGAAATTAATTCCGAAGGAGAAACAGAAGAAATTCGCCAGATTTTTATCAACAAAGGTATCACGGGATCAACTCTTGATGAACTGGTGACACAGATAACATCGGATAAAAAAGAGTGGCTCAAAGTCATGCTTGCAGAAGAATATGGCTACACCAATAGAGAGCAGTCACCTTTAAAAGCGGGTCTTGTAACCTTCTCCTCTTTTGCCATCTTTGGTCTTATTCCTCTCATCCCTTATATGATTCTCACTAATGGTAATTTCTTTTGGTCGACTATCTTTACCGGCATAGCGTTCTTTTCGGCAGGGGCGGCAAAGACACAGTGGACTAGACACTCCCTATGGCGTTCTGGTTTTGAAACACTCCTCATAGGTTCCCTGGCCGCTCTTCTTGCCTATTATGCGGGTGCAATCCTGAGTAATATGAATTTTCTCTAGTTGCAATGAGAGTTGAAGCTCCTTCAAATGGAGAGTAAAAAGTAAGCAGGAGATTCCTCATGCTTCGAAACCCTATTGCATCAATACCTGAGAAAGAACTTCATTTAGGACGACTCCTGGGTCTAGTTAATCGAAAGCTAAGTGAAGGCAATGATTTTGGGAAAATTTTTGATTTTTTATTTGAAACTCTAAACCTCATCATTCCCTACGATCGAATCGGTATAGCTCTCATCGAAGGCGAGGGGGAATCCAGACAGATATGTGCCAAATGGTTGAAGACGAAACTACAAAAAAGTTTTCTCGGAAGCGGTTACTGCGAGCTCTTAAAAGGTAGAAGCCTTGAGAAAATAATCGATACGGGCAAACCACGAATTATAAGTGACTTGCTGGAATACAGCTATATTCATCCCGACTCTCATTCTACAAAGCTCATTCTTCGGGAAGGAATTCGCTCCAGTCTAACTTGCCCGTTAATGGCCGAAGGAAAAACAATCGGAGTCGTCTTTTTCTCTTCTGCACAAACGGATACTTATAAAAATGAGCACATACAAACCTATCTTTCTATCGCAGATGAACTCTCCATTGTCATTGAACATGGAAGATTAAGAAACTGGTTCAACAATGACTTATCCAGGGAGCAAAATCTTAGGATGGTACTTCATGACCTTAAAAATCCCCTCAATGTCATTCAGGGCTATCTGGAACTCTCTCAGCACAAGGCCTGGTATAATGATCTTGATAGTGATATCAAAAAAATATTCAACACCCTCAAAAGAAAATCAAACTTCATGGTAGAGCTTCTTAATGAACTCTCAGTGTTGGCCCAGCTGGATACAGGAAAAGATTTTTCAGAACCAAGTGAAGTATCCTTAAAAGATTTTGTACCTGATCTAGCGGTAAGAGCTCGTGAAATGGCAGATCAAAAAGAAATCAACGTTGTCATCAGTACCAGCTCCGGTCTACCGGAGAATGCATATTTTAATACCATTCGCATCCATCGTGTTCTTGATAATCTTGTTTCAAATGGTGTCAAATATTCAGCACGTGGAACAACTATAAAAATAAATATTAAAGAAGAGGGGGATCGAATTGTTTTCGAAGTTAAAGACTCTGGTCAGGGTATTCCTGAAACAGAAATGGGCAAATTATTTAAAGAATTCAGCAGAACCAGTGTCACTCCAACAGAGGGAGAGCAAAGTACTGGTCTAGGTCTTGCGATAGCCAAGAAGATTGTGGAACAACATGGAGGAGAAATATCTGTTAAAAGCCAAATAGGTAAAGGATCCACCTTCTCCTTTTGGATTCCAGTAAAAGCGCCTACCAGCTTTCATTAAAAGATCTTTAGCAGTGCAAGAATAACGACAGTGGTAAAAACTAACTTTCTAATAAGTTCGATTACAGGTGAAGGTAGTGTTTTTGTAAATTTCTTAAGAATAAGAACTGATAATAAGATCCCAACTAGTAAGTAAATAAAATCAGAATTAAGATTAAGATTCGTGCCTTGATACACCTGAATGAGAAATGATGCTAGTGATGAAAGTCCCACCGCAAAAAGGCTTGTGGCAACGGCTTGGGCAACTGGATACCGAAAGAATGACAAAAAAAATGGAAGCATCAATACTCCCCCACCTAGCCCCGTAAAGGTGGTAAGGGCCCCCAGAATAAGGCCCACAATGACAGATAAGCTTATAGGGTTACACGCATCCTTAATTTCTGTATTTGATTTTACAGGCTTCCAAACGCCGTAGAGAGCATAGAGAGAAACAATGGATAAAAGTATACCAATATAGAGAGTCGGCAGAGATTCTTTATAGGGTGCAGTGATATAACTACTTAAAGCGGAAGCTGAGACAATAATGAATCCCGTCCGGTACTGAGTGCCCTTTCTCTGATCAATAAAGTTGAGAAGCGAGGCCACTAGAACTGCAAGAAGCGAATAAACGGAGGCTTCTTTGAGAGTCATTCCCAGGAACTGCATGAAGAGCGGTATAGCAACGAGTGCCCCACCAGCACCAGTAAGTCCCATCACACTACCAATAATAATTCCACAGATTAGATAGATCATTAATATTCAGGCCTTAAATGAGTTCCTTTATAACATTCCAAGAGAGATCTAACCTATAAGCATTAAGTCCATTCTCTCTTAAATAATTAACACTATAAGCTGAAAGAGCGCAAAGCCTTCCCCTACAGAAAACTAAGATCTTCTTTTTTTTTGGAAGTTTTTTTAGATTTTTTTTCAACTCTATTTGAGGAATATGAAAAACTAATTCAGATTCATTAAGGCCTAAAATCTCATCCTGGGGTCTCACATCTAAAAGGATTGCTTCTCCCGAACGAATCATTTTTTTTGTCTCATTTAATGAGCCGACCCAATTCAAATCTCCATAGATATCACGAGTCTCAAGTACAAATGACGGATCAAGTTTTTGAGCAAAATCCTGGAAGTGCTCCCAGAACTCAAAAACGTCAGGAGATAGAGAATATAACCTTTTCTGCCCGAGGTTCTCTACCTTTACTAGATCCTCATTCAGCATCTTACGGAGGTGCATCGAGGTATTTGCAATACTTTCATCCACTTTATTTGCCATGACTTCAACAGTAAGTGGTGCCTGAGAGAGAAAGTGAATAAGCCGGATACGTACAGGAGAAGCCATTGCCCCTAATAAAGTGGCCAGTGAAGTAAAGATATCATCCTGCCGATCCTTTAATAATTTTAGTTTATGATCCATATAATCTCCTGATATTTATCATAAGTCCTATTATTCAATAAATCAATTGAATATTTAAACACAGTGTCATATAGTCTAAAAAGCTGCAGAAGGAGTAATCATGCAAATTCAACATTTCTTTGATCCCGACACTTTTACTCTTACCTATTTGGTCACTGATGAACTCACTAAAGACACTGTCATTATTGATCCTGTATTGGATTTTGAGCAGGCTTCCGGAAAGGTCCATGATTCTGGACTACAACCGCTTCTAACTTATATTTCAGATAAGAATCTTAAAATTAAAGGCATCCTTGAAACCCATGCACATGCTGATCACATATCAGGGTCGCAAATTCTAAAACAAATTTTCCCTGAAGCTATTGTTGCAATTGGGGAGAGAATAAAAGATGTTCAAGTTTTTTTTAAAAAGCATTTCAACCTGACTGATCTTGAAACTAATGGTTCTCAATTTGACCATCTTTTTAAAAACAAAGAAGAAGTAGAATTTGGCAGCCTGAAAATGAAGGCCCTCCCAACCCCTGGTCATACACCGGCCTGCATGACTTATCTTTTCGAAGATGCGGCCTTCACAGGGGATGCCTTATTTATGCCAGATTACGGAACAGGACGCTGTGACTTTCCTAATGGGAGCGCCGCTGATTTATACCAATCAGTTAAAGAGATCCTTTACGTTTTACCGGATAAGACAAGAGTATTCGTTGGCCATGATTACTCTCCAAATGGAAGGGAGATGCTTTTTCAAACCACAATCGGTGAAAGTAAAAAATTAAATATTCAATTATCAGAAAATACCAGCGAAAAAGAATACGTTGAATTTAGAACGTCCAGAGATAAAACTCTTAATGCTCCCCGCTTACTCCTACCGAGCATCCAGATCAATATCAATGCTGGACATCTTCCAGAACCAGAACAAAACGGAAAATCTTATTTAAAAATTCCTCTCGTTAAAGATCTGCATTCTGGGAAACTTTGAGGAGGTATATATGAAAAGTAACGTTCCAACGGTAACAGTCGAAGAAGTCTCAGGAATGAAAGAGGCAATCCTTGTGGATGTTCGGACTCCAGAAGAATTCGTAGGAGAACTTGGACATATTAAAGGATCAATTTTGTTACCTCCTGGTCCAAAATTGAATGATTTCTTGGCAACTGCAAATAAGGAGCTTTGCCTTGTATTCATCTGTCGCTCAGGTGCCCGTTCAGAAAGTGCAACAGCGATGGCCCTAACTTTAGGGTTTCAAAAAAGCTACAACATGGAAGGCGGCATGATTGCATGGATTAATAAGGGCCTTCCCATTTAAAAAAAACTGGAGTTATTATGAAAAAAAACATTCACCCATTAGAAAGAGTGTTTCGAATGCTTCTAGGCCTGGGATTGATCTCTATGGCCTTTATCGGTCCAAAAAGTCTATGGTTCCTACTGGGTATTGTACCTGTATTGACGGGTTTCATTGGATGGTGCCCTCCCTATCACATCTTAGGCATATCAACCTGCAAAATAAGAAAGTGAAGAACAGTCAAGAAACTCTGAATGATGCCTTAATGACACTCCTCCCATAAGGTTTAAAAAGCCGATGGGAGGCAAGAAATGTCTAAATCAGGTAAAAAGCTTAAAATCTTTATTGGGATTTTGGCCGTTCTCGCAATCATTCGAATTGCTCTTCCCTCTCTGACTAAATTTGCTTTGAATGAATATCTCGAGGATTTCTCCCCAAGTCTGGTTGCACATGTCTCAGACGTTGATATGGCCATTATAAGAGGTTCCTATACTCTAGAGGGAATTGAAGCGCGCCTTAAAAAAAACGACAGGGAATTTCTTAAAATAGCTTCAGTGAATGCTTCCCTCTCCTGGAAAGAACTATTCGAAGGCTTCCTCTCAAGTAATATCCTCATTAAAAATCTTGAAATGAATTATACTCAAAGCCTTCTGCCCGCGGTGAAAGAGCACTTAGCAAGTCTGGAGGAACCTAAAAAGAAAGAAAAGTCCCCCATTCTGATCCCTCGGATAGACCTCTTGGATTCACGTATAAGCACAGATTACGTCCCTTCCCTTACTACTAAGGGAAGAGTTATCCTCTCTGATTTAAGCGCTCGAATCACAAATGTTATCCCACACAAGAACTCCCAATTTAGTCCATTTAATGTAAAGGGAACACTCATTGGTTCGGGCAAGATGAAAATGGAAGGCGAAATAAATTTATATACTGAGAAGCCTCAATGGACAGTAGATACAGAAATCTTAAATTTCGACATGACGACCCTCAATAAATTTCTTAGAAAGAAATTACCTCTTACATTCACTAAGGGGGAACTAGACTTTTATGCTGAAGCAAAATCGGAAGCAGGTCCCATTAAAGGATATTTTAAACCCTTCATAAAAGGCCTAGATGTCGTTAAGTCCGACGAAGATTTCGAAGGACCCCGGCACTGGATCATAGAAATTATTTCGGCCATTGGTAATATTACCTTTAAAGAAGATCAGGTAATGGCAACCAGAATCCCTTTCACGATTGATAAAGAATTCAAAGTCGATGGCGATGAAACGATAGAAAAACTTATTGCCCATGGTTTTTTACAGGAGCAGAGCCGAGGAATCGAAAACAGTATCAGTCTTAAACAAGCTCAGGAGGAAAAATGAAATATCTCATTCTCGGGTTTATCCTTTTGGGTTGCAGTTCCAAGGAGCCTAAAGAGAAGCCGATCATTTATCCAGAAGAGAGCGCCGAAGTTAATACAACCAACCCGAAATCCCCTAGTATCGTAGCGAAACAACTGGCAGCAGAGCAAGGATCTCACTTCGTCACTGAATTAAACTTCGATAAGGGCTCGACCAAACTTAATCAAGACCACCGAAAAGAACTTACCAGGCTCTATAAAGAGGCCCGGCAAGAACAAGATATTGAAACAATTCAAATCCTGTCATGGCCCGATAGTAAAAAATCTGACGAGCAAACAGGACTAGCAGACAAGCGGGCAAAGATTGTCAAAAAATACCTTAAAGGATTAGACGACGAGATCACATTCATAGAGATCAATATGGCAAATAAAGAAGACGAATCTGATCTTAAAAAGTCACTTAAGATCCAAGAGGCATACAAAGATAAAACGTCCCTCGTCATGGTAATTTTCGTGCCGGAGAGGCACTGACTTCAACAGGAGATATTCATAATGGCAAAAGATCACGGACCACAAATTAAAGATGACGAACAGTATGACGCATTAAAAAAGCAAGGTATGAGTAAAAGTAAAGCTGCCCGGATTGCTAATTCCGATCGAAAAGTTACAGCTCATAAAGGTGGGAAGAGTTCATCTTATGAAGATTGGACCAAAAAGGATTTGATGGCAAAGGCGAAAGAAATAGGTCTTGAAGGACGATCCAAACTAAGTAAAGGTGAGCTCATAAAGAAGCTTCGTTATCACTAAAGAGATTTTGCAAAGCGGATAAAGAAAGATAGAATAAAGAACATGACCACCATTTGGATTGATGCCGACGCCTGCCCTAAAGTTATAAAAGAAGTTATCTATAAGATTTCTATGCGCCTCCAGATACCAGTCATACTGGTGGCCAACTCTGGTATGTACATTCCTCCAAGCCCACTTATTAAACTCGTCAAAGTAAATGCCGGAGCAGATGTGGCCGATAACTATATCGTTGAGCACGTAGTGGAAAACGACATCGTCATTACTGCTGATATCCCTCTCGCGGCTTTTGCAGTTGAAAAAAAGGCCACCGCTCTTAATGTGAGAGGCGAAGTCTATACTGAAGAAAATGTCAGAGAGAAGCTTTCCATGAGAGACTTCATGAAAGAACTCAGAGATCAAGGCGGGCTTGAAATTGGGGGCCCGGAGATTTTTGGCCCGAAAGATACTGAGAAATTCACCAACAGTATAAATCGAATTCTCGTTAAGATGAGCAGTGCTAAATAACTAGAAACACAGTAAAACGCCTAATATGCTATACTAAGCTTATGGGAATCAAAGTTCATACTGGTGAATCAAATGGTTACTCCCCAGGTGCTTACTATAAAAGCGCGGACCCCGCTGTTATTGATATTCATTCCGAAGAGTCTCTTAATAAATGGCAAAATGTCCTCCACTTAAGTCGCAAAGAATTAATGGAAGCAATCGATAGCTTTGGTCCTGAAGTTAGAAATATCCGCCGTGGTCTTCTTTCAAGTTTAGATGAAGCCGCTTAGTTAGATCTAATGACAGAATCTTTAAGAGATTTTATCTGGTACTCACAGAACTCCTACAACAAAATATAATCATTCTTATATTCGAAGGAGTGTTCATGAGAAAGCTTTCCCTTTTATTCATTGTTATGTTCAGTAGCTTTATTGCTCATGCCAACACTGTCGATCCTTATTACGAAATTGCAGATGTCACAGTTGAAGTACTAGATAGTTCTGATGGCCAACGAATAGATATCCTTGAGCCTGCTCCGGATTCAGAATTGGGTGATATCATTGCTACTACTCGCCAGATCATAGCTTTTGGAAAAGAAATTTATAAAATTGTTGAAGCTGGTAAACCTGTTATCAACACAGAACATGCACCTATTTCAGTGCTTCCGCTGGATACAGAACTTGGTAAGGATATTGCGCCAATAGATCTGGCGAAGTGGCAATTGCCCAAATTTGTGAAATTCAAAGTCACCTATAAAAATGGTTTTGGTTCTGAAGTTGTGAGCTTTACCTATAACATCAACATGAGCTATGGAGGCCAATTCCAGGGCAAAGGCGCTTATATCACTCATGCCCAGATTGTTCCGGAAAATGTAACAGTCGCATGGGGCTACACATTTAATGCTCAAATGAGCTTAGTCGGGCTGACAAATTTAGGAACTGAAGAGAACCCTATTGCCGGAGCAACTCTCCAACTCAGCTATTCCGTCAAAACCGTCCTCAAAGAAGATAAGAATAATATGACCATCTTCATTGCAGGAAACGGTACCATTCAGCAGATGTAAGAGGTAGCTTGAGACCCTTGCCTACCACAAGGGCCGTCATGCTATATTAGACGTCATTTATAAAACGTTAGTATGATGAATCAAACTTTAATGCTTCCAACCTTCGTGAGAAAATAACTTTTCATATTCCAGAAGGCTTTCATGGATCTTTGTAAGACCTAGATCATAGTTACCCTTCTGTAAATCACGGCTTCCCTTTAAAATTTTACCCAAGGCTGGATGGATGGCCGCATCAGCTTTCGGCTCAAGTTTACATGTTTTAAAGATGTCCTTCACGACATCTTCCACTTTAACTCCATAGGCCTGGACGGCCTTCTGGTCAGTTTTTTTATCTTTTAACTCAATCATGAGATTTAGAATCTTTTCCATACGAACTTTTAAATCTGCGGTGGGAATAAACTTCTTAAAGTTTTTATCCTGATGGTTAACAGGGGCCGGTGCATGATGGTGAGCATGGTCATCATGTTGCGCATAGCTCACTTGCATTGTCATAGCTAGAATCATAATCATCAACTTTTTCATTTTAAATCTCCTTACACATTTTCAATTAGAACAATCTCATAACAATCAGCGACAATACTTGACCTTAATCAAGAACCTTCGCGAATTACGATAAATAAATTTTAAGTCTTCTATAACTTAAGTAAGAAATAATACTTCCAATACCTAAAAGAAGTAACAAACTTGAGAGAATGACCTCAGTCGATGCATTTTTAAGCATAATTCCTCTTAAGAGATCAACATAAATCCTAAGCGGATTTATATACACAATACCTTTTAAGGCATCTGGCATTTGATCAATGGGGAACATAATGCCGGCCAAAAGATTGGCCATAAAGAGGAAGATAAACCCCGCCAGCATTGCCTGTTGCTGATTCCTGGTAAATGTCGAAATAAAAGTACCGATATTAACAGTAGTAAATACAAAACAAATAACTGAAGAAAAAAGAAGGATATAACTTCCCTCCATCGGGACGCGGAATAATACTATGGCAATAAAGAGGATTGAAATGGCATTAATGAGTCCTAAAATAAAAAAAGGAACAGTTTTACCTAAAACAAGTTCCCAACTCTTAATAGGCGTAACGAGAATCATTTCAAGTGTACCCATTTCCTTTTCCCGAGAAAGTGACATGCTGGTCAGAAGTATTGTTACAAGCGCCACAATCATGGACATCATTCCAGGGATAAGAAAAAAAGAACTTTGCATTTCTGGGTTATAAAGTGTTCTGATTGAGAATTCTATTCGAGGTTTCTTCTCAGAAGGTATAGAGCGAAGAAGGACAGAATTAACATAGCGTTCAATCGATTGAGCGCGAATAATATTGGTTCCATCTATAATAAGTTGGAAACCGCCTGAGAAGCGTACTCTATCTTTTGAGATACCATCTAAAGGGGAAACCAGGATCGCATCGACTTCTCCTGACTTTAATTGATTAATACCATCCTTTTTCAAAGGCACAGATCTGAACCATCCACTCTTTTCAAAATGTTTTACAAGGGAAACAAATTCCTGATCATCCGGTCTAAAGTCCATCCCAACCTTTATATCTTTAACTTCCGAAGAAAGCGCAATGGCAAATACTATTGTTTGGATAATCGGTAGTACGAATAAAATAATACGTGTTCTCTTATCACGAAATATCTGGGCAAATTCTTTCTTAATAAAGCCACCGATCATGAGTCCTCCAAATTAGGACGAAATTTTTTCAAGGCAAGAAAAACGACAGCGACAGAAAGAATCATAAGAGCTGTAAGAGGAAGAAATACATCATAAAAACCCGCAGACTTTAAAAACATGGAACGACCTATTTCAATATACCATCTGGCCGGAAGAATACTGGTTAAGTAATGGAAAAACGGAGGCATGTTTTCAATGGGAAAAATAAAGCCAGACAAAAGAAGAGAAGGCAGGAGTCCTGTCAACATCGCTATCTGCATTGAAAGTTGCTGATTTTTAGCAACTACCGAAATAAGAATCCCCTGAGCAAGACAACTCACAAGGAAAACAATACTCGTGAATACAAAAGCTATAATGTTTCCGGTAAATGGAATATTGAAAGCAATTAAAGAGATACTCATAACAAGTGAAAGTGCTAAAAGACCTATAACGAGATAAGGAATCATTTTCCCAATAATGATTTCAATGGGGCGCAAGGGAGTAGACAATAAAAGCTCCATCGATCCGTTCTCCCATTCTTTAGCTACCGTCAGTGATGTAAGAAGAACTGAGATAAGAGAAAGGATAATCGCCGAAAGTCCAGGGACAACAAACCATGAACTTTTAAGTTCCGGGTTAAAGAAGAACCTCTCATGAACATAACTCTTGGCCTTTGAATCTCCGAAATTTAAGGACTGGTTTAATTTTGCAAAGTTCGCCAGGAGAATTCCGGCAATTGAATTATCTGTACCATCTAAAAGGATTTGAATCTTGGCGTTTTCACCAGACAAGAGCTTTTTTTCAAAGTCAGGAGGAATAAACAATGCAGCTTTGGTTTCCCCCGACTCAAAATGAGAATAAGCTTCTTCACTATAAAATGATTTTTTATCTAAAACAAAATATCCAGAAGAAGAAAAGCTATTTAAAAGTCTTCTTGAGGCCATTGTCTGGTCGTGATCCTGAAAGCTAATCTTCACATTTTTTACATCAAAATTTATAATTAATCCGAAAATAAAAACAATAAAAACCGGAATAAGGGTAGCGACAGCAAGCGCATAAGGATCTCTTAAAATATGATGCTTTTCTTTCAAGGCAATAGACATCACTCTTCTGAGATTCATTGATGTTTTCATAAATGCCCCTCAACTAAACGAACAAAAACATCTTCGAGGCTTGGTTTGATTCTTTTAATTGAAATGAGCTTTTGATATTTATTTATAAGAAATCCCACTGCTTCTTCATCTTGAACGACAGCATGATAACGGGAACCAAAAGGTATAGAACTCATAATCAATGAGTCTGTTAAAATATCTTCTATTACAGATTTTCCCGGTAACTGACTAATTTCAATCATAGGCTCTGGGAATGTTTTATTCTTAAGGTTTGAAGGCGTATCAAGCTCGATTATTTCACCGGCCCTCATGAGTGCAATACGATCACAGTTTTCTGCTTCATCCATGTAGTGAGTGGTGACGAAAATAGTCTTACCTTTCTTAACCAAAGACTTTATGAGTCTCCAGAATTTGTCTCGAAAATAGGGAGTTACACCGGCCGTTGGTTCATCCAAAAAAATGACGTCAGGATCATGAAGCATAGAAACTACCAATGAGACCTGCTGTTTAATGCCTCCAGGCAAGTCACCAACCATAGTACCGAGAGGAAAATTAAATTCGATAAATCCTAAAAGTTCGTCTATTCTTTTTTTGAATAGGCCACGAGGCATTTTCCTAAGTTTTGAGTTAAACTCTAAATTTTCAAAAACAGTAAGATCATCATAGAGAGTAAACTTCTGGGACATGTACCCAATTTGTCTTTTCAAAAGTTCAACATTTCCATAATTTTCGCCATTAACGGCCAGTCTTCCCGAGGTTGGGCGCAGAACCCCACATAAAACTTTTATTGTACTGGTTTTCCCTGCTCCATTCGATCCCAGGAATCCAAATATTTCACCACGTTTAACAGTGAATGAAATATTTTTTACAGCGTAAAAATCCCCGTATTTGACACTCAGACCATCTACCATGACAGAATTTAACGTATTCATACCTGTGCCCCTGTTTGGCGAAGATAAAATTCATCAAAATTTTGTACTTGGGCCTTCTCTAATAATTCTGAGGGTGTGCCACTGGAGAAAAGTTTTCCATTATCCAGTAAATGAACCAAATCACATCTCTCCGCCTCATCCATATAGGCCGTGGTATAGATAATAATAATTTCTGGAGTAATTAAATGATGAAGTAAATCCCAAAATTCACGCCGGGCGATGGGATCAACTCCATTGGTGGGCTCGTCCAACAAGAGTATCTTCGGCGAATGTAGAAGAGAAATCATTAATCCCAGTTTTTTATACATTCCACCTGATAAATTTCCAGCAGGACGATTACGAAATTTTTTAAGTTGTGTAATACCTAATAGCTCTTCAACTTTAGAAGAATATTCATCCTTTTTGAGCCCATATAACTCGCGAAAGAATTCCAGATGTTCAGCGATAGACAAATCAGGATAAAGACTTTGCTGCTGAGGCATGTAAGATATTGAGTTCTTCATATCACCAGGAGAAATGATTTTGCCATTTATTTTAAATTCAATTTCACCAGAAGTCGGTACATAAAGACCTACTATATGCCTAAGTAGCGTTGTTTTCCCTGCACCTTCTGGTCCAATTAGTCCATGTAATACACCAGAATCAAAACTTTGTGTGACTCCATCAAGGGCGGTTACGGACTTGAATTTTTTTGTGAGGTCACGAACCTCAATGGCAAAATTCATGGTTTTTCGACCTCTATATCGAGGCTCATTCCTGGTTTAAGAAGAGAATCACGATTGGTAAGTTTGACCTTAACCCCATAAACCAGTCGAGAACGTTCATCAAAAGTTTGGACATTTTTTGGGGTAAATTCTGCATTCTCATTTATCTTAATGATCTCACCTGAGAATTCATCGCCACTTTCGGGGAGAAAGGTCTTAATTTTTTGCCCTAATTTAAATCTATGAAGAATATTATGTGGAATATAAAAAAAGGCCCAGTAGTCATTCGGATCCAGAACGGCAAAAAGACGTGTTCCAGGAGTAACGATTTCACCTGACTCTTTGAATTTATGAGTAACAATCCCCTCAACCGGAGATTTTATACTGCACCAGCTTTTTCTTATTTTTTCATTCAGATAAGCGGTTTTACTCTTTTCAAAATTTTCAAGCGAAGCCGTCCCTGTTTTGAAGAGCTTTTCATTTCTTTCAAAACTACTTTTTGAAAGTTCCAGTGCAAGTTCAGTCTCCTGACAATCGAGCTTTGCTAGTTCTGCATCTTTTTGAACGACAGCACCTTCTTCGACAATAATTTTTTCAATGATCGACTTCATTCTAGAAGAGACAATGATCTGAGTGGCTTCGACAGTCCCAGATAGGCGAAAAGGAGCTAATTTATCTCTAGCAAAACGGATAATTCCAAAGGCAACTATTAAAACAGGAATAATCAGAAGGTATTTGATGTTAAATTTCATAAGAATCTCCAGTGAGGGCAGCTAAAATCATAAGATGGTTGAGAGTATGGTAATGATTAAGAGAGAGCTGCTGTTTGGATTCACGATGCTTAATATTTGCGCGTTCAACCTCGATGAAGGTCGCACGGCCATCCATATAGCTTTGAAAAATAAGCTTCGCAATTTCATCAGAATCCTGAACCTTTTTCTCAAGAACATTCTTTTGTTCTTTTAAGTTTCGGATTTTTTCTAAAGTGACGGTATAAAGGGCCAAAAGAGAAGTATTTTGGGCTCGGGCCATGGCCTTGAATGAATCTGAGTTGGCCCTTTTTTCTTGAATTGAATGACTTATTTCCCCCCCATCAAAAAGAGGCATGGAAAGAGTAAGTCCCACCACATTTTGATGGATATCTTCCTTAATAGGCCCGTTCGGATAATCGAGGGAACTTCTTGCAAAAAGCGATATCTTTGGCAATCTTCCACTTTTTATGGATTCACTTTGTAGTTCTTGAGATCTTGCCTGTTCTTCTATCGCTGCGACTTTTGGGTGTGATTGAATCTTTATTTGTCTTTCAAGAAAAGGAGAAAACTTTTTTAAAAGTTTATTATACGAATCAATTTTTATGATGTTCTGACTTTTAAACTCAGAACTTTCAACCATGAATGAAATGGGTGATTGAAGAATATCCTGTTGAATATTTCCGGTTAACTTTTGAATTTCTGAAAGTTCAATCGACATTTGAGATTGTGTTTCTAAAAATTGCGACTTTAATTCTATTACTTCCTTTCTCGCAGACAAACGATCAACCCTGGTTCCTGTACCAAACTTGATCCTATTTTCCACATCCCGAAGTTGATCTTTGGCAAGTTTCAGTGATTCAGACAGAAGAACTTGTTTTTCAGATATCAGGAATAGATTTATATAATGGAATCTGACTTTTTGAAGGATATCCTCAGTCAAAGATTGAAGTTCATATTTTTTTGCCTTCACAGAACGATCAAGTGATTCCTGATGGTCTTTTTTAGCATTAAAATCGAGGAGAACCATATTCATGGAAGCTCCTAAAGAGTAATTCTCATTATCTCCAAATTGCAATTCTTTCCCGGGGCCAATACTTAAAGAAGGAATTTCGGTAACGTACTTGTAATAGCCATCGAGTGAAAACTTAGGCATGTACGAAGAAGGATTCGCATTACGTTTAGCGACTCCAGCTTCCAGGTCAAACTTCTTCGATTTCAATAGGTCTGATTCCTGGAGCACATCTTTCTCTAAGGCGGTAAGGCTTAATTCCCGATAGTTACCGGCCAATGATGGCAGTCCCCAAAGAGAAGTACACATAATAAAAGAAAGAATTGTTTTATTTTTTACTTGCATAAATGCAACTATTGCATACAATTAACTAATGAGCAATAAAATTTTAAATACACCTATAGAAAGATTCACCAGGATCATGTTTAGTAAAATTATTGAAAGGTTGGCACTTGTGATGGGAGAAAAGAATTTAAGTTTCTCTCAAGTGGCAGCTCTTCACATAATAGACAGAGAACATTCCGTTCCAATTCAAGAGATTTCTCAACGTCTTAATCTCTCAATATCTGCTACTAGCCGATTAGTGGATGATCTGGTCAAGCAAGGGATTCTTAACAGAAAGGAAGACAAGGACAATCGAAGATCCAAAATTCTGACACTTACTCAGGATGGGCTTAAATTTCTGAATCATGTAAGTCTAGAGAGGACCAAGATTTTTAAATCAACTTTAAAATCAATATCCAAAGATGAGCAGTTTCCAGTGAAATTTAACGTATAAGATTCTTTAATTCCGTTGTATCGTTATCCAATGCATTTGAATTAAAGGTTATGGAAATGTTTAAGAGAAAGATCGGCCTTGCCCTCGGAGGCGGAGGGGCCCGCGGGGCTGCCCATATTGGTGTCTTAGAACATCTTGAATCACTCAACTTACAACTACATTGTCTCTCAGGAACAAGTGCCGGGGCCATTATTGCGGCGATGTATGCTTTTGGAGTCGATTTTGAAACGATGAAAAGGGAGCTCAAGAAAGTTAATCCCACTCCTCTGGCTTCTTTTAAGATTGGTAAGCTTGGACTTTTTGAAAACACTGAAATGATCGAAATGCTTGAGCGTCTCCTTCCACCCAATGCTCAAATTGAAGAGGCACGCATTCCATTAACTATTAAGGCCACCGACCTCATTACCGGTAAAGGCGTATTACTCTCTCATGGAAACGTGATCGAAGCAGTCATGGCGAGTTCCTGCGTCCCTGGCTTCTATCTCCCTGCCGAACAAAATAATATGATACTCGTTGATGGCGGACTCACTGAAAATGTTCCTCTCTCTGGTTTAAAGTTCCATGGAGCGAATCTCCTCATTGGTATTAACCTCAGTGGAAATACTACCTACAGAAGGCCTGAAGGTATTTTAGATGTAGTCTCTAACGCCATGGATATCGCGATCGATGTAAGAACTCGGCGTCAACTCAAGGAAGCCGAAGTGGCAGTCTCCATTGACCTGACTGAATTTTCCCGCACTTCAAGTGTGGACTTTGATCAATTGGTGGCACGGGGGAAGATCGCGGTACAGGAAAAGATCCCTACTGTCTCAAGTCTCTATTTTTGGAATCGTTTTAAGAAAACCTGGAAGCTTCTTAAAGAAGTTAGTCCAATTAAGGTTCCGGAAAGCATCCAAAGATTTTTCCGCCATGGGGAAGAGAAACACAAGATTCCTAAATCCCTTACTCCATAACTCTAAGGAGATCTAAATTGAGTGAACTTAAAGGTAAAACGGTCCATGGGTGAACTGGCCCTAAAAGAAGGGGCCCGAAGGCTTGTCATCTGGGACTTAAATTCGGAACTCTTAAATCAGACCACAGAGGATTTCCGGGCATAAGGATTTGAAGTTGAGCCTTTTACTTTGGATATTTCCAACACCACGCAAGTTCTTTCCACATTTAATGACGTTAAAACTCATGTCGGTTCAATTGATATTCTCATCAATAATGCCGGCATTATCGTGGGAAAATCTTTTTCAGAACATTCTCACGAAGAAATAGATAAAACCATCAGCATTAATACCAGCGCCCTCATGCATTTAACCAAAGAAGCACTGGAGGGAATGATTACTCAAAGCTCAGGCCATATCGTCAACATTGCTTCCGCCGCAGGTCTGGTGGCCAATCCTAAAATGTCCGTCTACTGCGGCAGCAAATGGGCAGTCATTGGATGGTCTGACTCCTTAAGAATAGAACTTGAACAGGATCATCCGGGAGTGAAAGTCACAACTGTTGTCCCCTACTACATTAATACCGGAATGTTTAGCGGCGTCCACTCACCCATCATCCCAATTTTGAAACCCTTACCTGTGGCAAAGGCGATAATCAGAGGGATTAAAAAAGATAGTCCGTTTGTGCGATTACCATCCATCATCAACTTCCTTCCCCTCTTAAAAGGTCTTCTTCCACTCCGTTTATTTGATCTGTTTGTGGGGAAATGGCTAGGAGTCTACAAATGTATGGATCACTTCAAAGGGAGAAGTAAGTGAACTTAACTCAAGTCATTCAAAAGCAGCGAGATTTTGCTTTTTCAGGTACGGCCAAACCCTTCGCCTTCCGTAAAGAAACCTTAAAGAAATTAAGAGACCTTCTGATCCATCATAAAAAGTGACAGAGACTGATTAAGTTAATTTTGTTCATTTAAAATGAAGGCCAATATTCAGTTAGGTCCACTTGAAATAAGGGATATGAGGAGAGATGATTCTTTCAAGAATGAGGTACCTTATGATGATGATTTTTCTGTCCCTGTTATTCATCAATAGCACTATGGCAAATGAAGGCAACTGGAAGTTGATTGGAAAAACTACTGACTGTAGAGAAGAAATAGCTATTGAAGCCAGAGAAGGTAACCATAATGTCCGGGCCTATTTAAATGGCAAGCGGATCATTCTTTTCCCTGTAGGAAATCACGTGTTCATGTCAAATTCCCCCATGAACCTGGTCTTTGACAGCTACAACAGAAAAAGTGAAAGACAGAATTCCAAACGTCTCATTTACACTCACCAGAGCACTTCTGGTCGCCATAGCGGTGTGATTGAAATCAGGGATGGTCAGGAAAAATACACATGCATAGTCCATGCTTCTACTTCACGGCCGTAAAAAGACCATAAACCATGCTTTTGCATTCATAAGCGGCACGAATTCTTAAGAGAGATAGAAGAAACATTTTATTTTTACTGGGGTTACGTACCATAAAAGTAATAAAGTTGAGATCAGATAAGAATTTCCATAGGCACCTTCTAAGGCATATCGTCCAGGTCTTCTTAACCTTATCCGTGACATCCTCAAAATGATGTTCTTTAAAGCCTACCTTCCGGATTAGAGATTCATATTCCATCCTGTCACATAATCGTAAGCGACCTTCGGTGCAAATAGGGCCAAGTAGGTATTTTAGCTCCCAAGGTTTTGGTTGAATTTTGCTCAACCAGACACAAACTTTCAATGTCCCACCAGGGCGCAATACCCGATAAGCTTCCTGGAAAAATTTTTGGATATCTGGCATATGTTCAGAACTCTCAATAGATAGGATGAGATCAAATGAATCTGAATTTAATTCGTTTTTCATCCAATCCCGAAGGATCAATTTTACGAGAGGATTCTCACCCAAAGAATTCGCAAAATCCAATTGCTTTTGAGAAATAGTCAGACCCGTCACATGAACTTGATAATTCTTTGCGAGGTAACGGGCCGTTTCGCCATAACCGCATCCAATATCACACACCTTTAATTCTGGTTGAATGCTTAAATCCCGGACCAAGTAATCCAAAAGTGCTTCCGTGGCTTCGCTGCTATTTTCCTCTCCTGACACCCAGTAACCATGATGAACATGAAGACCCCAGATTTCGCGGTAAAAGCGATCTAATTCATCATAGTGTGAAGCCACTGTGGCCGGAGATTCTTGAGTAATTGATTCTATCATAACTTGCTCCTGTCGTTTTCAATTTGGTCATCCAAATGCTTAATCAAAGCTTTTGCAAGACGAGTATTTGACAATTGAAGATAAAGCTGAGGATGAATCAAAACATCTTCTTCAAGCCAATTCCCGGTTCCTAACAGAATTTCCTTTCTATCCACCACAAGATACTTTGAATGAAAAAATACACTCAATTTACTTAAGTAAAGATTCTCCAAACCTGCAGCCCTCATCCGTTTAACAGTGGCCCGATTGGCCCTAATATAGGAAAGAGCAAAACTTCCATGTTGATGAATAAATCCCCTAACTTTCACTCCTCTCTTATGGGCTTCGATAATAGCTGCTTCAATTTCAGAGTGATTAAAAAAATAGATCGAAAACTCAACTGTTTTTTTGGCATTATTAACTGCTTCAATCAAAGCGTCTTTAAAGTCTCCATTTGCCAGGAACGGTAATTTCAACTTGATTCCACCATGCTTTCCGCCTTTCCAGAGATACTGAAAGTAACGAAGAAACTCTTTAGAAACAACTTTGTCTTCTATGAGAAGATTGGCCTCTCGATTCTTTCGAATGGATTGATTCGTGAGATTAGTCGAGCCGAAGAGAAGATATTCTCCATCAATACAAAAGCCCTTGGCATGAGTTGAGCCATACACAACTTCAACTCCAGCGGCTTCAAGCTCTTGTGCCGTTACACGATTTCGTAGATTGGTTTCCCTGAGCCCTTCCGTAAATAATCTTATACGGATTTTTCTCCCTTTCTCCTTTTTGATCTCTATTAACTTCATAGCGATTAAATAGGGAGCACTCGATTCTGTAAGTTTTCCTTTAGCACTTCCAATCGCAAAGGAATAAGAAAGGATTTCAATTCTCTTCTCCGCTTTTGAGAGAAGCTTCATCAGGGCGGGGAGATAATTCTGATCAGTAACTAATGTGACTTTCATTGATTAATTTCTCATCGTTCATCACAAATTCTTTAATCTTACGATAAGTCGGGAAAGACCCAGGAGACGTCATTTCATAGATAATGAGCTTATTAATCCTAACTTTCCCAAAATGAGCATTTTTATGAGGAGATAAAAGATCGCTCACCTCTTTAAAATTTCTAAAGCGCACAATTGGTAAATAAGGTTTGAAATTTTTCTCCGATGTTTCTTCTGGAATAAATTCTTTAAGTTCCTCGAAGACTTCTTCTTGAAGACTTCTGAGTTCTTTTACATTTTGCACCCCAACCCATAAAAGTCGTCCATGATCCTGACGAGGGTAGGCCCAAACTCCATCAAGTTTTAGCACGAAGGATGAATGGTGAGTCAAAATTCTGTTTAGCTTCACCTCAATCTCATCCAATGACTTAGCTTCCACTTCTCCTAAAGGACAAAGGGGGATATGCCACTGCTGCAGAGGGACCCATTTATGTTCTATATTCTTTGCTTTCTCTAAATTAACTTTGAGCTTCTTGAGATCGAGTTTAAGATTCGAAGCATCTAGGACGAGGAAGATTTTCAAAGTAGACCTCCACCTAATATTTGTTAACATCAAAAGAGCGCCCTAGCAAAGCAGGACCATAACGCAACTTTATAAAACAAGTATTATGTAAGGCGTGTCACAATTATAAGTGGTAGATACCCATGCCAATTCCATAGGAACGGTCATTCTTAAATATATCATATACTATTTCATGTTGAAATGAACTGAATCCAAGCTCTTTAGACCAAGACTCCAGAGTATTTTTAGAAAATCCAAAATGATGAACGCCCATTCCCTTGTTGTCAGGATGGAAAGTCCCATCTTCTTCATCCAGATCAATAATGAATATCATCCCACTTGGACTTAGATTTCTTTTAAACAACGAAAGCATCTTCAGGGGCCCTATTAAATGATGAAATGCCATCGCTGTAACAATGACGTCAAAAGGACCAACATTCGATGGTAGTGATTCCTTTTCAAGATTAATCGCAAGATATTTAACTTTGCTGGCACGAATAAATCTTTCACTAAACTGCTCAAGCATTCCATTTGATGTTTCAATACCAATCAATTCATCTGCCTGATCAATTAATTGACCAGTCAATAGCCCGGTACCGCAACCAAAATCCATCAACTTCGAAACATGAGTAGGAATATGTTTTTTTATCGACTGAGAAAAAGCTTCGTTCCGTTTGACGGTTTCTTCATTGTCCCAAGTTTTTGACGCTGTATCAAAGTGTGATCGATTATCCATAAATTGCTCCATGCAGATATATTTATATCGCATTTCATAAAGAGTAAGAATAACATTAATTATATTCTACCAGGAGAATTAGATGAAATTCAAATTACCCTTTATTCTTTCAATCCTTGCGATGTTCGGTGGTGTTTTTATCGCTATCATTTTTGGCGCCAACGAATCTTATTTTAAAAATAAAATAAATGATGGTTTAGCAAAAAATGTTAAAATCCAGTCGATTCAAATAGAAAGCCAGAAATTAGAAAAGATAAAATCTGAAGCCGAAAAGAACTGGCGCTACTATCAGCGATATCACTTTCATGCCACAGGAATAGGATCTATGTCTCTGGCCCTGCTTATTGTTCTTGGTTTTATCAAGGCATCAAAGAAACAGCTCCTCTTATCAGCATACATGATATCAGTAGGTGGTTTCCTTTATCCGTTTGTCTGGCTTTTTGCCGCCATCTATGGACCTGAAATGGGTCGTGATCAGGCCAAGGAAGCTTTTGCGATCTTTGGATATATGGGAGGAGTTTTTTTAGTTGGAATACTTTTTACTCTTTACCTAGCTATTACTAAGCCTTTTAAGGCACCTTTAGACTACGTATAATCAATTTTTGCCCATAATTTCCTTAAGGCCCGGTCAGGAGGAACGGTTTGAGTTTTTTAATCGCTATTAATGGCCAGTTCTCGCCTCTCAATCCGACAGTTGAAAGAGTGAAGACGCAAATCTCCTCTGTGGGGCAAGTCCCTACCGTTCGCGAATTCAAAGACATTCTCCAAACCGTTGACGAAGAAGCTGCAGTCCGAATTAATCCCAAGGTAGATGCCTATCAGCAGCACGCAAAATCTTTTCAGCAAAATAGAAAATACGAACACGCCAGAGACATTATGACCTCACCAGTGAAAACGATTCCTCAATTTGCGCTGGTAAGTGAGGCAATAAAAAAAATGACTCAGTATGGATTTCGACATCTCCCTGTCGTTAATGAAATGAATGTCATCATTGGAATGATTTCTGAACGAGAACTAATTGGACCTTTAGAAAACAAACTTTGCCACGAAATCATGGCCCATAAGGTAATCGTGAGTGATGAAACAACAAGTATAAACGAGATTGCCATTACTTTCTTAAATGAGAAGATCAATGCTCTTCCGATAATTAATCGCAAGAATGAAGTTACAGGAATTATCACACTCACTGATATCCTCGCCTATGTGATAAAATCCACTTCTTTTTTGGGTTCTGCCTGAAAAATAGTCACCTCGTATCGCGATTCCATGTATGAGTTCACTAACAGTCGTACAGGCCTCCGGAAGAACTGAAACTTGATCCAATAAGTCCCCACGTAGGAGGACGGGAATTTTGTTTAAAATTTGTTAATTGTACATGACGGGAGAGGTGAGAAAAATTATCCTTAATAGTTGAGGACCATATTTCAGCGAGTTTTGTCAAAAATAAAAAAAGGAAGCCGAAGAAGTGCTCTATTTTCCTATGTTTATGATGATCACCTATGTGGCGATCTTTATCTTCGGTATTCTTCTACTCTCAAAGATCACTCCAAGTTATCGCCGCAGTGAGATCCGCTGGCTCATGGCCTTTATTGCTGCTGTTTGTATTGTCTCCTTTTGTTGTCTAAATGTTTACCTATTTAATTCTTTTGAGGCCAAGATCCTTTTTTCAAGGCTTCGTTACGTTGGCTATGCCCTCATCGCCCAAACTTGGTTTTTCTTTTTATTAATCAATTTTAGTAAACTCAAATTTATAAAATCTCCCTTTATTGTTATTCCTTTCATCATCCAGATGGCCATTACTGTTATTCTCACCATCATCCCCCAGACTAGTCATCTCATAGTTTTTGATTTCTCTCCCATTCATTGGCAAGGGGCCGATCTTCTCACTTTTAAAAACGGTGCTTGGTTTAACTTCCACATCACTGTTTCTTATCTCTGTGGGCTCATTAGTTTTTTCTACGCTCTGGTAGTGGGGTTAAAGAGTGACGGTAGTAGAAGACGGCAACTCTTAATCCTCTCCATAGGAGGGGCCATTGGTCTTATTGCCGATTCTTACTGCGTGATTACCAATAGTCCCTTGAGATGGTCAATGATTTCAGGGGTGGGCTTTCTTTTAGCAGAAGTCTCTATCTACTATGCCGTAATTAAGCATGGCCTTTTGAACCTCTCAAGTGTGGCCCGGGATCAAATATTTCAGTCCATCAGTGAAGCCTTGATCATTGTAGATGAGCAGCAAAATGTGGTGGATGCCAATCTTGAAGCAAAAAAGAGATTCAGTATCCCTGATAAACTCCCCTTACCTCTTAGTCATTTTGAGAATTTGAACAATTTAAATCTTTCCGTTACTTCCCAAGAGATTGAAATTGAAGAAAGTACTTTTCTGGTAAGTTCCCAGCCTCTAAAAAACTCTACCGGAAAAATTTTAATTTTTTACGAAGTGACCATTCAAAGAAAACAGCTCCAATCTCTTAGTCAGGATCTAAACTTTAAGGGAGAGCTATTAAAGATGATCACACACGACTTCTCAGGTATCCTCAATCTACAAAGCTACCTCTCCTCAGTGCTTGAGGAGGAAGTTTCGCCGGAATTAAAAGAGAAGGCAGGGGCCCTGAAAAACTCCTCCCTATCAACTCGGGATATGATGAATAATGTGCTCCTTTGGGCAAAAAGCCAGCAAAGGGAATTCACTCCCGTTATTGGTCTCTTTGAACTAAATACACTTATAAAAGAGACAATTATGCATCTGGAAACGATGTGGAGTGCTAAGAAAATTAAAATCACGCAAACCACCGATCTAGGTCAAGCGCACTGTATTTTAACCGGAGATTCGGTAATGATTGAGTCAGTAGTGCGAAATATTCTTAGTAATGCCATTCGCGCTTCTCATAACTCCGGAAGTATTGAGATCCACACCTCGCAACTGGGCGAGGCCATAAAAATCTCTATTATAGATCATGGAGAAGGCATTCCTGGGTCCAAGCTCATGGCCATAAAGAGCAATGTGAATCAACCTCTTAGAGATTCGAAAGGCTTTGGCATTGGTCTTGTCATAGCCAAGCATTTTATAAATATTCACCGTGGGGAATTTTTTATTGAGTCAACTCTAGGAGAAGGTTCAATAGTCTCTTTCACACTCCCACTTAAGTCATAGGCGAGCTTTTAAATACCAGGCAGTAAGTTCAGCGGCATTTCTCATCCCTGTCTTACTCATGATGTTGGCCCGGTGAAAGCGCACAGTAGAAAGGGCAACTCCTAATTGATTGGCAATTTCCTGGTTTGTTTGCCCATCAATTATTCCTTTTAGCACTTCATTTTCTTTTCCAGTGAATTCAATGACCGTATGATTTCCAATTATTTGAGTTATGAAAGGGTCTAGATAGCTTTTCACTTCCCCCCGAGCTATGTGGGCAAGACAGGCCCCCAAGTGATCAGACGAAGTTGATTTCTGAATAATCCCCTCAACATTCTTGTCTTTTACTCGCACAAGTAACTCTGCTTGATCACAACTGGTGATGACTATGATTTTTATCAGAGAGGAGATCTTTTTTAGTTCAGTGATCACTTCTAGCCCTGAGATATCGGGGAGATTTAAGTCCTGCAAAACCAGATCAATTTTATGGTTCCTCACAAGGTCTATGGCCTCATTCCCATTCTTCGCCTTAAAAATGGTTAGCTCTTCAGGGATTATCTCCCGCAGACAGCTTTCGATGCCAATTCGAATAAAGGAGTGATCATCACAAATGAGAACATTTTTAAAACTGGCGTTTTCTTTCATTAGACTATTTTAAGAGACTACTAAGCTTATCACAATCTTTACCTCCCCCTACGTTGGTAGGGGGACAGCTTTTTTTACCTAACTTAAAATTAACGCAAGAAACTTAATTAGACAGGAGGTCTAAAATTGAATAAGAAAAATATCGCTCTCATGTGTTCTGTTTTTATTTTACTGGTGGGGTGTGGTAAGAAGGATTCTTCGAGTTCAACTCCGGGTCCCAGTGGTATTGTTGCTGATTGTGTAAAGCTACCATGCTTCTACTCAGTTGAAACCGAGAATGGAAATTTAGGCGGCATAAGCGGTGCGGATGCTCTTTGCCAAACAAAACATTCAACGGCAAAAGCCTTTCTAGTTGATGGAGTAAAACGAAGTGCTGATCCTCAGAAAGATTGGGTTCTGGATCCTAACACCTCATACTATCATGTTGATGGAACACTTATTGGTACCACCAACGAAGATGGTCTTTTCGCTTTTCCTTTAAGTGAATCACTGCTTAAGGAAGAAGAATGGTACTGGACAGGGATGTTATATACCTGGGAAAGTAATACTGATAACTGTTTAAAATGGACCTCGACAACTCCAGCAGAGTCTGGAAGTGGCGGTACTGGAGATGTAACCAGTCCTGGCGCCATATGGGTAGGTAAAAAAGCCTGCGGGGTTCCTAACAAACTTCTCTGTGTCGCTCACTAAACTCCATTTAATATCAGGGTCGCTTTGGGGGCGGCCTTTTAGAAGAGCTTATTTTGCAGATGCCGGGCGGTGAGTTCTGCTGCATTTCTTACTCCCGCTTTACTGAGTATATTAGCACGGTGAAAGCGCACACTAAAAATACTGCAATTGAGTTCATCGGCAATTTCTTGATTAGTAGAACCTTTAACAATTTCAGCAAGAATCAACAGCTCCTTCTGGGTAAAATCACAAGAGTGCACTTCTTGGAGTAAGGCAGACACTTCTGCATCTAGAAATGGTTTATTTGCACTTTCTTCTACCCATAAGAGTGCTCGGCTTAAGTGTTCTACGGAGGTAGCTTTTTGCATGATACCCGCAACTCCTAAGGCCATCACCTTACCCAAAACAGCAGGTTGATCACAACTTGTGACCACTAAAATTTTGACTGAAGGTTTTACTTTCTTAATTTTTTCTATGAGCTCAGTGCCTGAAATATCAGGAAGACCTAAATCCATAAGAATTAAATCAAAATCCCTATCAATAATTTCGGCAAGAGCACGAGCACCATTGCCGACGATGGTAAGTTCTGCATGAGGAAGAAGATTTTTGAGAACAATATCTAGTCCCATTTGCACTAAAGGGTGATCTTCACAAATCAGGATTCTTTTTAAATCTTTAAATTTCGTCATATTTAAGATGATAACTCTTTTTTTTAAATGGCGAACCTATACCAATGTATAGGGACAAAAATTTGGATGCTGCCATAATAATGCTGAACAACAAGAGCAGGAGTGCGCAAAATGTTTAAAAGACTGTTGATGATATCAAGTTTCGTGATTTTGACGGGTTGTGGATCTGATAGTGGATCTAATAGTGGAGTAGATAGTACTACTGATGCACCTCTGCCCCCTGCCGAAAACGTAGAAATTCATGCTTCTAAGGTGTTTATGGGGGGCAATTTTGGACAAGTGAATAATTTTATTCACAATTCAAAGCTCTACCAAGTGATGAGGGACGATGATAATTTCTCTTTGACCCGTCTAGCCGCTCTGGGAGTTGATGAGTCTTTTGGAACCCAAGGCTTTCAAAATCTAACCGGCCCTTCAGGTATTTTAAGCGATACGAAACAACCTACTTCATTAATTGAATGCAAAAATAATGTCTATAGTGTCACCAATTATAATGTTATTCATCAGTTAAAATTGGAAGCAGATGGAGCTTCATTTTCTGCAGAAGAAATTGATAAATTAGAAAATTATACCTCCCAGGCACCGCAAGGAGTAGAATTGTATTGTACAGATTCTCACCTCGCGGTTTTCCATCTTAAAAATGGAGCTGACACTGAGTGGGGGATAGCTTCTATAAACCTAACCACTAAGAAATTAAATTCTTATAAGGTAAATTTCTCATTCAATAGTCCCAAGGGGATGTGGTCTCATAATGGAAAAGTTTATTTTTTAACTATCCATAACCAAGGATATCCTCAGTACACCGAAATGACTTTTGACGAAGTTCAAGATACTGCTACCCTTGGTACACCTGTTTCTGTACCAAGTTTAAAAGATTTGAATTTAGGAATTGCCTTACAGAACAGAAATGGGGTCAATACTCTTTCAGGATTTACTCCTCAACATAGTTCTTTATCTGTTTCCACAAGTCTAACTTCAATAGAGATTCATGATAAGATGATAGGTGATAAGTTTACTCCTGAAGATTTTCATACCTTTGAGTTTACTGCGGGGAATTTCATAAGTTTCAGATACAATATTTGTCATACACTTGATAATAAGCAGTATGGGGTATTTTTAAATAAAGGGAATAGTTCAGGTTATTACGAAACATCATTTTTTGTATTAGACACTGAAACAAAGGCCATTTCCGCTAATTTTAATGAGGGGAAAGCGAATATTTTACCTCAAAATAGTCCTTATGATTCTTATTGGGGAGATTTCCTATCGAATGTAGGCTGCCTTGGAAATTCTATTTATTTTTCTTACCAAGATACTCTAAGCACTCCAGAAAAAGCGGTAATGGTTCGCTATTCTTTTTAGAAAAAAAATGAGTTTTGAAAATCGCCCAGCTTTTGCTGGGCTTTTTTTTATGCCTGACATGAAAACCTATACGGCCGTATAGGGACAAAAATTCGGAAGATGCAATAATTCATCTAAGCACAATCATGGAGGCTTAGAAAATGAAAATGATTCCTCGATTACTCGTATTTGGACTATTAAGCATGAGCAGCACCTGGGCCAGTGAATTGAGTCAGTCTCTCAATTTAAAAAAAGGACAGGTTGGTCTTATTGCAGCTGAACAAGGCGGAGGTTGGAGCCAGAGTGGTGTTATAAAATACACACCTCGCCATCAATTAAACAAAAACTTTTCTTGGGGCGTAGACTTAGGTTTTAGCTATTTTCACCGTCACGATAAAGTAGAGTTTCCCGTGTTTAAGTATCTTCTCTCTCTTGATTATAGTGTTTATGAGTCTTTGATTTTGCGTGCCAAGGCAGGGGCCGAAACTTGGGGCGAGGATCAAGGAACAAAACCATCGGTGGGTGGAGAAGTTGCTCGAAAGCTCTCTGAAGGTCTCTTTGGTATCAAGTGGGTTGATGAAGTTTTTTTCTCTTATCAATCAGTTTTTCAAGACCCTTCCTCTCAGCAGTTTGTGTTGGGTCTTGGGACTCAGTTCTAAATAACAACCATTAAATTTAAAGTGAGATTTTTTAAAATGAAGAAAATATTTTTTTTATTCATCCTGTGTTTGAGTGTCATCTCTTGTGGTTCTGGATTAAACCCAGAAGAGATTAATGGCAGCAATTCTTCTTCAGGGAGTTCAGGAAATTCAGGAAACGGTAATCTTTCAGGAGATGGTTTTGGTAATAGTAAGAAGGCCGATGGAGTTTGGGTGCCGGGCATGTGGAAAGAAGGTGTATGGACAGCATACCCTAATGGTCTGACCGGTGATAATTCTAGAACTGCTCTAATTTATACAGCGGCATTAGTGGGGTCTGATATTTATGCTCCCGGCTATAGCTTTGACCCTTTGAACAACCATGTTCCTGGCTACTGGAAAAATGGGGTTTGGGTAGCCTTGGATAATGTGGTTTCTGGTACGCCAAGGCAGATGGACGCTAGAAGAATTGTTGTCTCTGGATCTGATATATATTTGACCGGATATTGTTATTCCCTGAACAGGGGCGTTTTGTGGACGAATGGAGTTATGACTTTATTGCAAGAAAATCCTGCTACGAGGTCATTTATATTCGCGCTGGGACTTCTAGATGCAAATGTCTATGCAGGTGGATATAGCGAGGGGGCTGCGGTGAATGAGGAGCCAGGCTACTTCATAAATAATGTTTGGACTGATCTGCCTCTGGGAGTAAATGGTGGTAGAGTCCTTGATATCGCTTTCTCAGGAAGTGATGTTTATGCTGCCGGTATTAATTATGTAATGGAAACTGGATCACCAAAAGATGAATTAGGTTACTGGAAAAATAACATCTGGAATGCGCTTCCTAATTCAGAAGGGACGAGATGGGGATCTGCGGATACTATCGTTGTTGATTCAGGAGATATTTATGTTTCAGGGGATGCTAGGTTATCATCTCAGGTTACCGGTATAAAAGTCCCTGGATATTGGAAAAACGGAGTCTGGGAAACCTTAATTAATGGTGAGACCAATGATAAATCTCAAACGGCCACAATCAAAGAATTAATAATTTCAAACTCAGATGTTTATGCTTATGGATACAGTGTTAATGCTTCGGGAAAAAGGGTTCCAGGATTCTGGAAAAATGGCAGCTGGACAGGGCTTCTCAATGGTGAAACAGGGGATAATTCTCAAGACGCAGAGATGGTGTACCCTCTCTATTAGAAATTTAGCAAATCTGAGGCCCTTCATGAGAAGGGCCTTTTTATTCACTATTCCTTCGGAATGCCCAAACGAGCTAATTCATGTTATTTTAGATTCAGAGGTTAGAACAACAATGCCCGAACTACCCGAAGTGGGTTAAGTGCATTTAAGCTCAACGTCTTTTCAGGATTTTGAGAGTGAAAACGAGTCTGTTCTCTTCTTTGTGATTTACCGATATTTACTGAAGTTTACCGGGGTTTACCAACTGCCTCGCCCCCCTCGCCCCTCAGTTGGAGGATTTAACAGTCAGCAGTTATTTCTTTACTTCAATGAGTTGAATATCGTTCGTCTTTATATCTAATTGTACAAAAGGCGTTCTTGATACTGTTTGATCCAGATAGCCTATAACAACCTTCTCATTTGAACTTCCATCAGAGAATTTTACTTTAATGGCCAATGAACCTTCACCCTGAGTAAATATAACAATTTGATCTCTGCCACCGATGGCGATTTGTTCAACTTCCATTGATTTTTCTCTGGGGTATGACACTAAAGCGCTTTCGATGGTTTTACCTGACAAATTTCTAATGGTTATAACTACCCTTGAAGCATAGTGGGTTACAAACATTGCCATTCCAAACGAAAGGCAAACAGAAAATATGAAAATACCGGTGAATTTATAAAATGCAGTTCTAAACTTCTCGCTACTTTTGAATTCTTTATACCTATATATCACTGTACCTAGAACTACCGCATAAATTACGCCCCCACAGAGCAATGCCAGTAAGAAGTAGAGAAATCCTAAGCCATGAATAGTGTCCAGCCATACATTATCAGCAGCAGTGAAAAACAGCATAGCCCAAAATAAGAAGACGACGAAACCCAGGGCGAGTAACACCAATAAAGAATAGTAACGAAACTTAAAATACTTTTTTACATCTTCAAAATTAAGTATCATTTAGTATTTATCTTCTTATTCATCAAACTTTCAAGATCACTTATGTATTGATTGTACTGATTACCGCCGACTTCTTTATAGAAGGAACCATATCTCGGAAGAGTGACAGGGTTCCTCGAACCATGAAAGAATAAAAGGTAGCTCTTCTTTTCAGTCAATGACATGGGACAAGCTGCTCCTGGATTCTTTCCTGAAGTTTCTCCAAAAATCAAATCACCACTTTTATAATGACCTTTGATTGGCTTGACGATTTTCCCTGTAAACTTGAAGGGAGCTGCGTACCACGACTTATCCGCCAAAGGTGTTATCTTCTCAATTTCTACAACGGCAACAACATTATAGCTATCCAGTGTCTTCTGACTGAGATTAGATGGATAAATCAAGTCTTTGCAAGCATAGGATGCAAAGGAGTATGTAATTAAAAGACCTATGTAAAAAATGTATTTAATCATAATAAATATCATACTCTGATTCATGAAATTGCAACATTAACTTTCAGGGTTGTTCAGGGCTAAGGGTACTTCAATTTGAAAGAGGTCTCTAACTTCTCCAGAAATTTAGCCACATTGAGGACCTTGATTTTAAGCTCAAAGAATCTGTCTGCGTTCAACCTGTTCTTGGGATTCACGTCTTCATCTTTGAAAACAATAAGCCAACCGGAAGCACTTTCACCGGCAGGTTTTTCAATCTCAAATTTTCCATGGCCTATTGAATTTCTCATTCTTCTTAGCACCGTGTTCAATCCGATAGTTCCTGGAAAGACATTCTGATTCACATCAAACTCTTTACAGGAATCAATGAACCAACTTGTGAGTGAGAACGCGTGGTCTAGTTCCTCAGGCTTATCACCAAGATTCTTCATGAATTCCCTGACGATCACCACTGATGAATACAGAGAGTTAATCTCAGTAAACCAGACTGCTCTTCGATGATTAAAATTTGCAAAGCGGCTAACATCTTCGACGAGTTTAAGAGAAGCATTTGCACTCATCCGATCATGAAGCCGGAAGAGTTCCACATTATTTTGCAATAGCTCCTTCACGTCTCTTAAGTTGCTTATGAACATCTTCAGAATTTCCTTTCTTATATTATACATCTTTCACTGAGATTTCTGGTTTGCAATGATTACGTAGCTCCAAGAATTGAGAAAAATGACAAAAAATTGACGCTAAGTGAATGCACGCTACTGCGCTGAACTTACAAGTTCTGTCATTAAGAAAGTTCTCTTTTCAAAGGATTTCTGGCTCGATACGTTGAGAAGTGGGCAATAGAAAACCTCGCCACCTGCAAGTAGCGAGGTTATTCGAGAAGGGAAACTAGTTCACTTCGTCTTTTGAGATAGATTTTTAGTGTAAGCCGACCTTTGCCGTTTTTACAAACTTTTTTTTCGTCAACGACGACGGAAATAACGAGCAAGGAAGTCTTATGCTTAGTACCCTCCCGCCTTTTGATCCCTTAACGATTCAGCCGAACCATTTACTGAACAAGCTACTACGAACTGTCTGCATTAAATTACAGCCCTCGGAGACCATGCTTGGTAAGTTTGAAGATTCGTATAAGGTCATAGAAAAGATTCTGAAGAGTGCGCCCGAAGATAGCATTATTCATCAAATCGATTTACGAGTATTCGTCCACGGATCGCTTCTGTCCAATACGACTGTAAGGCCAATTCATAAGGACGAGATCGACCTTGATATTGTTATCCTGTTCAAGCTGGATCATCAAACCGTGAATCCTCAGGCGGTACAGGATGAAATTTACAATCTTCTTGCTGCAGATGAAAGATATAAGAAAATTATCGAACGGAAATCTCGATGCATCCGAATTCAGTACAAAAGCAATTTTCATATTGATCTCATGCCTGCACTGCCTGAGTTTCAAAGCTCTCACTCGAACTGGATAATGGTCCCGCATGAAGTCACTGAAGGTAACTTCACATGGCAGCTCTCAAATCCTATGGATTTAAACGAGTGGCTTAAGGGACGAGAACAGCGCTTTGATAGCCTGATCTTGAACGAGGATGGCATTAAAAGAGGCGATGTCGAAGTAGTGCCTATGCCAGATCAGACCGTCGAAAAATCAAACCTGCTCTACATCATTCAGCTTTTGAAAAGATCGCGCGATCATCACTTCAAAGGAGATGAGGACGCGAAAAAAATTGCCCGAAGCATTGCCCTTCTCGTACTCGCCGGGACTCACTACCAATGGTGCGGTAACAATCTGATTCTCGAACTGATTTCAGTCGTTGATCTCATTGAGCAGAAGACCGCAAATTATCTCGATCTTCATGTATATAATCCGGTTCAACTTCATCTCCCTAAAGAGGAGCGAGAAGATTTCGCAGAAAAGTGGAGACAGGACAAAGCACTATACGATCAGTTCAGGGAGTGGATTCTTCATCTTCAGCAAGAATTAGAAATGTTGTTTACCCTACGAGCTTCATCATTAACTGACTATGCTGAGATTCTGAAAAAACTCTTCCATGAGAACTGCGTTATTGACGCTTATAACGATATGGGTGAAGACCTCCGGAAGGCCCAAGATACACACTCTTTAAGTGTCACATCAAAAGGTGCCATGGCGGCTGTAGCTGCAGGTACAGTTATGGTTAAGCCTGCGAGGGCTTTTGGAAGGAACTTTCCGGAATTTATGGCTTGTGAGCCAGTTAAAAAAAGTCTTCCTCTTTTTGCCCAAATGGAAAGGATGAGAGTGCTATTCCCGCAGTTCAAAACAAAACACCGTAATGGTGTCGTAGAGTGGACTGGTGCGGTAGCCCCCTGGGAAGGTGGCCCGGAATATGTTTTGCGGATCACACTCAAACAGGGATATCACCCAAACATTCAAGTTATCTCTCACGACATTGGTGAATACTGTAAACACACTTACCCTGGTAAACGGCTCTGTCTTTACCACCCATACGATAGTGAAGAACGTTGGCGCGAAGATGAATTCATAGCAGAAAAGATCGTCCCATGGTCAGTATCTTGGCTTGCTTACTGGAACATTTGGAAAGTGACCGGACACTGGCATGGTGACGAATTTCCCCACCGCTCTTCACCAGAGGTAGCCTCGTGATTGGATGGTCTTTTTGGGTGACACTTCTTATTACCACAGGTCTTTTACTCATTTCAGTGAACGCCACGGAGGTGATTACAAATCCTTCGCTAAAGGCCGCAGCAGCATTCCTAATCACGGGTGCGTTTTCTTGGGCCTGGGGTAAGCTGAATGCTCACCATTTTTCTCCGCTCACGGCCCTCAAGCTCTTAAAAATTTACTTACGGTTTCAATCGAAACTACGTATCTCGTTCGCTTACCTCGTGAGAGTAAAAGTAGATGACCACTACGTTCTCATTAGAAACCATAAACAAACCGATAAAAACCTAAGCCAGAAATACCAGCCGGTTGGTGGAGTCTTTCGGATGTTCGGCCAAGAACGGCTGTGCCGCGAGTACGGAATGATAGACGACGTGATGGCTGACTCACCTTCAGATGATTTCCGTAAGCGCTTAAAGAACCCTTTTTCTATATTTAAGATATTGAAGTGGTTTGACACCAAAGAGCATGTTGAATCTGCACCCTTTCGAGAGTTTTATGAAGAGCTTATTGAGCCTGGAATCTTACCTGTGGACCTTTTTGCCAGTGTCTGCTTTGAGAAGGTAAGAGTTGAAAAACTTCCGGCCGTTTGGAGTAAATTCCTACGGATTTATGAGTACAAGATATTTGAAATTTATGAAGCTAAGTTAAGTGATGATCAGGTCAATGCTTTAAGGCAACTGATGACAAAGCCAAATTCTGAGTGCGTCTTCCTCCGTTATGACTACATCAAAAACCAGTCTGGAAAAGACCATGACCTCTCGATCGGCCCTTTAATCACAGAGCATTCCCACTACATTCTCTAACAGTTTAACGAGATCACTCAGGAACCCGTCTTCGTGCGCTCGAGCAAGATATAGTTGTATCATTTAGTGCCGTGATAAAACGGCTGTGACATCCCTTCCCTATATCTCTCATCGTAACAATTCCTTCGGTACAACAATTATAGAGCAACAACGCTCGAAGAATCCGAAGGAGTTATCAAATGAGACATCCAGCTAGTTACCGACAGAAGTTTGCCCAATCAAAAGGAGAAGCCTTTAATTACTTGAGACGCAGAGAGGTTTCACGGTGGGCGACAAAGCGTCAGCTCAAAAGATTAAAGGAGCTAAAAGTTCGATTTAAACGAAAAGGTCTGACATGGGTACGTGCCAAATGTCTGATCAAGGAAGCTATTCAAAAGCAGGCCAGATTGAATAGAAAAGAAATCAAAGAACTCCTAGGTACAACACCTACTAGAAAAAACTCTCAAGACACAACGGAGTACAACTCATTCTCCGAGGCACTTCTGAGCAATAAGAGTTAATCTTCGTCATAGCCTTGATCATTATGTCCTAACTTGCGTTGAGCTTTACTTTAATAATAACTTTCACTTACAGCGAGTCGAAGCACTTGCAGGAGGAGTTGCCATGTCAAAAACAAACGATCAATCATTGTTAACACTCATAGAAACACATTGTCCGAGCATGCCAAGAAGGCAACAAGTATTACTGAGTAGCAAAGAAATAACAGATGCCCACAGAAGAATGATGGAAAAGGTTATGAGCTTTTTAAATAGCATCGAGTATCAAGGAACAGTTGAGTTCGATACAGTCCTCATATTAAAAGAGCAGGTATCAATAGGTTTATATCATCATGAGACAGTTTTCAAAGTAAGGACTGTTGATATTTATCTCCCTGATTTAAACATTGTAATTGAGGTGGATGGTAGATCACATGAGGTATCTACAAGAAAAATGAATTTAGATAACCACAGAGAGGACTTTCTCTTTTCATTAGGGTTACTGCCTGCTTACAGAGTAGATAACGGCGACGTCCTTCTGAACAACAGAGCATCAAGGAACTGTAGTGAGATTATGGCGCTTATCAAAGAACAAGAAGCAAAAAAGATAACTCATCCTGAAATCTTTGCTCGTGCAAAGAAAACAGTCGAAGATTATCGCAAGGCTTTTTATAATACCTATCCTGCCTTGAAGATACTCTTCCCTTCTTTGACCACAAAACCAAAAATCAACGGATGGGTAAAGAATCATTTCGGCATGAGTATCAAGCTCAAAAGTAAAAGTACCACCGTTAAAGGCCGTACCCCAAAGTTCGATCCTCGTCTGGTTTATGTAAAATTCAGAGATATGAAGGACCGCAATCCGAGATTGGGTGTAGATACTATTGCCTTCATTTTAGGCTACAGCGGCAAGCAGCTCAGAAGAATCATCAAAGTAATGGAAGACAATTAAGCTACGCTTGAACCTGGGAGGTTGAAGTATTGAAGCCAATTTTCATCATGCAGGTACTGATCTCCTGCATGAGCTACTCCGACTTCATAACGCCAATCCGCAGCCATTTTCTTGAACATGTTCTGGTCGGGCATGATTGTCCATTCCGGTGACCACGTCTCACGTCTATCTAGGTCACGGTTACTAGGATCGACTGCCTCTGAGAAGTCACCATGCTTGTATATCAAGGTCATCATCAGTCGGAGATGAATACGATGCCGGGTAAGATGAAACAAACGATGATCCTCAGTCTTGGACTGCTCGAACCTGCGAAGATGGTGAGCTGCTGAAGAGAAGTGAGTGTCGATCATATCTGACAGTTCATCAGTCAACTTGATGTGATAGAACACATTACCCAAAACCTGAGAATATCGTAAGCCCATAGCATCCTCCTCTTATGACTCCAATCGACACTACTGGTGATAAAGTTATGTCGGTAACTTAAAGATTTAACGATTTCGCAGGTACAACGTAAGTACACCCTAAACAAGAGAGAAATTATGTCGTATCCGAAAAGTGAAGATTTAACTGAAAGACAGCAGATCGCGGTATTGAATACCCTTACGCTGGATCAACAGGTTCAGATCATTGATCTTGTTGATCAGCTATCAATCGTAAAGAAGGCGCTGGAATATACCCAGAAAGGATTCAACCATGAGTTGCTTCACCCTAACGATTACGCCTGCCTGTTGTACCTTCTTGAACATAAGACGTTCAAGGAAGAAGAGTTCTAAGCAGTGGGGCTTAGAATGGCTTAGAAAGGCTTACAATCAGGAGAATACATGCCACCAAAGTCCAAAGGTCGTCCCGCCACTTACAGTTCCATGTCACTCAAACAAGAATGGAAAGATTATAAGACACAGAACCCGAAAGGAACGAAGCGTGAATTCGCTCAGACAGTAGGCCTTTCTTACAGCCGGATCAAGGCGATCCTCAATGATCATCCATCGGAACACAAGAGAGTGACTAAGAGAGCGGAATCAAGTCATCCAGCAGAAGAAGGAAAACCAGAACCTAAGAAGAAGATTGGAAGTGGAATGATATTCTTTAGTGAATGGGATATGTAAGGCAACATGTATAGACAATTAGAGATCACATCTAAGATGCTCTGAAAAAAACTATGACGTTACCTCCTAAAAACAATATCACTCATATTCGTCTTCATATAAATCTCTCCTCCTGCATTTCTTTTCAATATATAGTTAGTACCATCAGATTCGTATTCAAAATCATGCCCCCAAACCACACCTTCTGGAAAAAATCCTTCGGGAGGATAGTTGGGACATATCTTTTTATCAGTCAATCTCACTAGAACCTTTAATCCTTCACCTGTTGAAGGGAATCTACCACATTTCAATTTAAAGGATTCCAATTTTTGTGCCCAGAGATTTAATTCAGCTTTGGCTGTAGCTTCGTTATTAAGCCTGTTTCCAAGGATGGAGCCAAAGAAGTATTGATACCCCAAGAATAAGGTACATATTAACAAGCAACTACCAAAACTCTTCAGGAGGATTAGCGAAATAGAAAAAGCAGTATTCATCTGGGTTCTGCGCCAATAAAGGTGAAAAACAACTAAAAAGAATGAAAGAAAGATACCGTACACAGCAGAGACTGTAGTCTGTACATAATTTCCAGATGGTGAGTAGAAGGATGGATAAACAACGGCAAAAACAATCGCTCCAATAACAAAAAGAAAAATACTTATAAAGATAGATTTCATTTCTTTCCTTTTCCAATTTGCGGAGCCAGAAGGAGTTCGGCAACAATTACTTCTTTAACCTTCAGTAGCTATTTATCTATTGTAGTCAGAATGGTTAAAACTGAAAGAGATACTCCTAATCCATAGGGGCAGTTTACGTTCTGAAAAACGAGGTAGCTCTAAAACGAATGTTTACGAGGCGAATTGGTACAACAAAATTACGATCTCCAAATCACTGAAAACGCACAACGATTTGGACTAAATTCGAGCGATTTTTTAAGACGTTTTCGAGCTACCCCGAATTGCCCTACAAACTGCCGCTCGGGATATTCCAAGCTCTCTTTGAATCTGGCTGTAGCTGTACCCTTTGTGTCTTAGATTTAAGATTGCCTCATCGTCGCGTTTCTTCGGACGGCCCAGTATCTTACCTTTGCTCCGGGCATGTTGAAGGCCGAGGATAGTATTCTCCCTTATCAATTCTCTAGTAAACTCATTCAGCGCTCCGATAACCCCAACCAGTAGCTTCCCTGAAGGAGTTGAGAAGTCGAATTGCTCATGGATAGAGACAAAACAGACCTTCAGCTCAGTGAACTCTTCAAGTGTGCTGATTAGATTCTTTAAGGAGCGGAATAGCCTACTGAGATTCAGCACCACAACTCCATCAATCCTTCTACTTCTGGCAAGGCCCATGAGTTTCTTTAACCCCGGTCTGTTAATAGCTGATCCGCTAACTCCATGATCCACGATGCTCTCTACTATTTCCCAGCCACGAGCCAAACAGTACCTTTGAAGTTCCGCTACTTGTACTTCGGGATTCTGGTCATGATGATCGGTCGAGCATCTACTGTATATGGCTACTTTCAGAGTGACCTCCTAAGATTTCCATTTCTGCCCCTCATATCCCGAGAAATCATTCGCAGTAGCCTGAAGCGTATCAGGCTGAATAACATGACTGTAATCGAGCTTCGTGAGCCCCCTGAGATAACAGAACTCAAGAAAAACCTTGAAGTCCAAAAGACACAATTCTGCGAGGGCGGGATGAAGACTCTTACGAACATAGGTCGCATAAGTAGAGATTAAATTTTCTGAGAGATCATCTGGTACTGGAACAGCAACCCCGATAGCCTTGTAAAATGTTATTAACCCCGCTCCACCGCAGCCTGTATAATCAGAGTTGTACATATTCGTTTCTTTACGGAATGTTTCAACCATGGAATCCAATGTATGCATCATGCGCTCTCCCTCAAACCGAATGTTGTTTGAATCGGGACTTTCAGAAACGGGAATTCATTTATCAATCGGGTAACATCTGAATCCAGATGAACCCCTTTCTTGATCAGTTGAGCGGCATTATCTCCGAAGCAAGTTCCGTAAGCATCTAACCATTTAGGCAATAGAACACTGCCTAAACTCTGGACTTCACTTGAGAGGACTGACTGATCAAACGAACTATCGTATTGAGGAACCATAAGCATTAAGCGAAACTGAATCTCGTCACCGTGATAGCACATCGTTATCTGCTTCCCACCTATCATTGATATGTAATCCCAGTAGTGAACAGGATCATAAGAATAAACAAATCCCTGCAATAGTGACTCCAGATAAATCAGGGCCAGTAACCTTTCTCGTGCCTTTGGTTCTACTTCAGTTATCACCTGAGAAAGAACTTTGACCTGACACCCACACAGATTTCTCAAACCTAATCTACTATCCAGACTTTCTACCTTCCTCTTATAATCCCGAAGATCGATCATTCAGCACCTCCACATCCAAGAAGAGTCGGCACAGTCCTTTAAAAAATTAAGTGAAAGGATCAACAGTTACCAGCAAATACCAATGCTGTTTGCATCTCATTGAGCATAGTTTTTAGCAGCTACCGTAGGTTTGAACATTGAGTCTCAATCAAGTTTCAAATCAGTTATTTTAAAACTATATCAAGTAGTTAGATGGCCATGAATGGCTCAGCGGTTTCCCCGGTACAACAATTACATGGGACACTCAACAAAGGTATTTCCGATGGCAACTTCAATCGATAACATCGATGAGTCAACGAATCAGCTCTTTGAAAAGAAAATATGGACGATTTCTGATGTGGAATCTTTCACTGGGTACGCCAAGCAAACAATCTACAACTTGGTATCACTTAATGAAATCCCACACATCAAAAAGAGAAACAGACTCGTTTTCATTCCTCGCGAAATCCTGAACTGGATGTGTACATCGGAGGACAAATGAAAAAGCATCCCAAATACAAACCTGTTCCAAAGAATCCCGGCATCTTTCACAATAGTAATTCAGGTCGCTATCAATCTCGAAGGTGCATTCAAGGTAAACAGTTCAAAGCCACATTTGATACTATTTACGATGCGAGATTATGGTTAGCCACCTTTGATGGAAAATCTTCAGCAGTCCGACAGACATCAACTACAACCTTGAAGGAGGTATGGGAGGAAATGCAAAAGCGTCACTTCCCATTACTGGCCAAAAGCACGGTTGAAATCTGGACGAGAAGATACGAGTTATTGAAAGAGCTTGAGAGCTACAGAATGGAAGAGCTAACCAGCTCGGTCATCACTTCATGGGTTGAAAAACAGGTCGCTTACTTTAAAAGTAATGATTACCAAAACTCTACTAGAGGAAAAGCAAAACGCTGTAATCTTGACAATGAACTGAACCTATTTACAACCATCTTCAACTGGTACAAAGGCTCTGAGAAATTTGAACATGAAGCAGTTGCTCTACCTAACCCAGTGAGACTCTCTCATAAAAGAATGGGGTTCATCTCTGCTAAACCGATTAAGGACAAAGCAATTACCTTGGATGCTGCTCTTCAATTCTTCGAGTGCTTAAAACCTCTCTATCGTGATCTTGCTCTATTTCACTATTTTTCTGCATCTCGTATTGGAGAAGCCGCAGGACTTCAATGGTCGCGAATAGATTTTGAGAATCGTAAAGTGACGATTATGGAAACTTGCCGTTGGGACATGTCCTCAAAGACATTCATTGGCTTGAATCCATTTCCAAAGAATAAGGAAGCTCGAACTATTTATATGACTGATGAAATCTGCGAGATTCTCAAACGGCGCTTGGCTTTTAGACAAGCTGACAACAACTTTGTATTTCATGTCGATGGAAAACCACTTAACTACTGCACTATCCAGCAAAACTACCGTGACGGACAAAGAATTTCTGGAATACCCTTTCGAGGTACTCATATCCTTCGTCACGGTATGGCCAAATTGGCCCGAAAAGTCGGTGGAGGTCTTGATGCTGTTGTTGCGATGACTGGTCATAAAGATTTCAAACTTGCCGATCACTACTCCAAGCTCGATACAGAGTTCCAGAAAGAGACTTCTATTAAGATCATGGAACACATCAAGCAAGAGATGAAAGCTGAAATCCCGACTGAATCGCCTGACAATGTTGTGAGCATTGCGAAGTTCAACCGCGCCAAGTAATCTATAACTCGCCCTCAGGTCGCCCCTCGCCTCGCCCCTGAGAAATTTACAGTTTTTTTATTAACAATAACTAGAGCTTAGAAAGCAATGCCCGAACTACCCGAAGTCGAAACCATAAAATCCCAACTCTCCCACTATCTCCCTTTCAAGATAGTCTCCCTCTCCTCAACCCCTGAGCTTAAACAAAACATCCTCCACACAACCCTGGATCTCATAGGCAAAACCCTCATCGAAATAAAGCGCAAAGGAAAAATGCTGGACTTCATTTTCGATGATGGCTCCCATCTCCTAAGCCACCTCGGAATGACCGGCACCTGGCTGGTTGGCGAAGAAATAAAATCCGGCAAACACACCCACCTGACTCTTAAAAGTAAAAAGCACACCCTCGCCTACGACGATCCTCGGCGCTTTGGGCATATGTATTACTATTCAGCGGAAGAAGCCGCGAAGAAAATCTCCGAGCTCGGAATGGATCTCGCCGATCCGGATTTCACCTTAGAGTATTTGACCTCTGCTATTAAACGTTTTCCTGAGCGTGCCCTCAAAGTGACTCTTCTTGATCAGAAACTTTTCGCGGGTTCAGGCAACTACATCGCCAATGAAATTTGTGCGCGCGCAGGCATCCGTCCCACTCGCAAATGTAAAAATGTGAAGAAGGAAGAGTTTCCGAAAATTTTGAAGGCGATTAAAAAAGTTTTAGAACCGGCCATCGCTTCTGGTGGCACAACTTTTCAAGGCGGCTATCGGGATTCCACCGGAGAGAAAGGTCTTGGGGTTCAGCATTTAGTCGTCTTTTATCAAAAGATCTGTCAGATCTGTAAGACCACTCCGGTTAAGAAAATCATCCTAGCCCAGCGTGGCACCTACTACTGTCCCAAGTGTCAGAAGTAGTTCTGTCCTCATTTCTTGATAAAGGTCATGGAATTAAGTCCAAAAGGGCACTAATTTTGAAACGTAAGCAATAGTTTCAAAGGATGCCAGGATGATTTCAGGTCTTAGCAAAGTTCGCCACATCATAGGAATTGCCTCAGGTAAAGGAGGCGTCGGTAAATCAACAGTCGCCACAAACCTCGCCTTCGCTCTTCAAAAGCTCAACTATAAAGTAGGCCTCATGGACGCAGACATATATGGCCCAAGTCAGCCTGGTCTCATGGGGAGTGATGCCCGCCCCACCGGTCAGGATGGGTACATTGTCCCGATCGATAAATTAGGAATCAAATTTATTTCCATGGGGGTCATGACTCAAAATCAAGGGCCCGTGATTATGCGAGCACCTATGGCCACTAAGGCCATTACTCAATTCTTAACCGGTGTACTCTGGGGAGAACTCGATTTTCTTCTGATTGATATGCCACCAGGTACTGGAGATATTCAATTAACCTTAGCGCAACAAGCGAACCTCTCAGGTGTCGTCATTGTCACGACTCCTCAGAAGATGGCGGCGGAGATTGCGAAGAAAGGTCTCCAAATGTTTGAAACGCTCAATGCTCCCATCCTGGGAGTCGTTGAAAACATGAGTGGATTTACCTGTGCCCACTGCCATGAAGTCACTTCGCCTTTTAAGAAAGGCGGCGGTAAGCATCTGGCCCAGGAAATGAATGTCCCCTTCTTAGGAGAACTTCCACTGGATCCAAACATCATGATGTCCAGTGACGATGGGATTAATCTTCAAAAAGAAAACGAAGACTCTGTAGCAGCACACTCATTTATGAAGCTCACCGAAACTGTTCTTAAAAATCTGGAAGAAGCCGAAATTAATTCACGGAAATTTGATCCGGAGAAAATTGAACATGACGACACTATGATTCGGGTTATCTGGAAAGATGGAACCAAATCAGAAGTCGATGCATATACCCTCAGAACAGAATGTCCTTGCGCCTTATGTGTGGATGAGAATTCCGGTAAGAAGATACTTCGAAAAGAAGATGTTCCCTTAACCATTAAGGCCAATAATGTAAGACCAGTTGGTCGCTACGGCCTCATGGTCGAATTCTCTGATGGCCACAACAAGGGCATTTTTAGATTTACTAAATTTAAGGAGCTAGCAAACGCGGCAACAGATAACTCAATATCACTGTAGGAGATCATGACTCAGCCAATTGAGATAAAAGGCACTCTTGCAAAGTCCCAGGATGTCTTCTTTTTTACGGCCTCTCTGCCACTGCTTGATCAGTTCAAGGCCGAGTGCCATTCTGAGGAAGAAGCAGAAGGCTCAGAGCTGTTCTTCTCGTTGTTTCAGCTTCCTTGGGTTAAGGAAGCGGCAGCCGAAGGTCGTGCCTTAATCGTTAAGAAAAAAGATAATGCTGGTTCCTGGAATGAGCTGGCCCCTAGTGTGGCGGCCATCATTAGAGAAATTCATCAAAGAAATGATCCTTTTTTTTCAGAAGAATTCATACATCAATTGAAAGAAAAGAAAAAATCTGAAGTCGTAAAAAGAAGCGTTCCTTATCCAATCAACAAAGACCATATCGAAACACCTTTAGGGATAAGAATTCAAAAGATTCTCACCGATGTTATCTCCCCTTCTCTTGCTTCCCATGGCGGCTACGCTGAAATGGTGGACCTTAACGAAGGGAAAGTTTACTTATACTTCGGTGGAGGTTGCCAGGGATGCTCTCAGGCATCAGTAACAGTTAAGGATGGTATAGAGAGATTGCTCTTAAAGGAATTTCCTGAACTCACCTCCGTTGTAGACGTAACAGACCACTCTCAGGGTAAAAATCCTTATTTCAAGTGATATCTTGACTGGTATCAAGATTTAAAAATCCACTTTGTTTTAAATTAGATATAGGGCCCGGCGAGTAAGCTGAGTTCAGAAGTCAAAGGGGATCTTATGAAAATCAAAGAATACCAAAATGTACTCAATAAAGATTGGTCGTTTATCTTTGAAGCACTTCAAAGACTAACCAACAGCACTTGTTGCGATCAGGAAGAAGGGAAAATATGTACCTGGGACTTGCTGCCACGAATTGATGAAGCCCTTCAAGAACACATCAATCTGGAAGTAAAATGGTTATTCCCTAAGCTATCAAAGGAAGAAAGAATAGCTCACCAGCTTGAACATAAAAGACTTCAGGTTTTCCTTGCGAAGGCCAGTTGGGAACTTGAATGTGGGTATGGGGATCAGTTCAAAACCATCGCAGGACAGCTGCTGGGAGCCCTTAAGCAGCATGATACGAAAGAACTTCCTCTCTGTGTTAATGAATGCACCATAGACGATGATTTCATCAAGATTGCTGACAGGATCGTTTCTCCCTGGAGTGCCTGATTATTCGAAAAGTTTTTCGAAGTTTTTTTCAGCAAACTCTTTACCTAGAGTCTTATATTTTTGTTGTTCCTGGGACAGAATCATTTCTTTTTTCTTCTCAAGTTCTTCTTTTCCAAGAACGACTCTGGTTTCGTTCGATATAAAGTCGAATCTCTTAGGGAACGATACTTCCTTGGGATTTAAAGTACTCTTAAACAGATTCGAGGTGTAGCGTTTCAAAACACCTTGATCCGTTAACATCTCAAATTCTTCTTTCACTAAATCGACTCTTTCTACTTTTCCACATTCACCCGTGTGAGTCTGGATAAGTTTTCCAACTTTAGGTAAATGGGCCTTTTTATCTTCATAAAATGGATCTTTATAATCAAGACAGCAGTTGTATTCATTACATTTTTTATTCTCTTTCATGAGAGAATTTACAAATGAGCAAATTTCAGGACCACATGGGCCTACACTTTGTACGCTATGTGCCGCCTCAGAGACTTGAACTAACTCAATTTTGCACTTTAACTCTTTCACCAACACTTTCAAAAGTTCTCGGAAGTCCACTCTCTGGGGGGAAATAAAATAGAATTCGACTTTTTTACCACAGGAGGTGAATTTCATATCCACAAGCTCCATAGGTAGCTGAAGCTCGTTAGTTAAAGCAGTAAAAATGTTTTTGGCCTTTCTCTGCTCCTGATAGACATTCTTATATTTTTCTAAATCTTCAGAGGTGGCCGCTCGAATAATCGTTGGAATTTTTTCCATACTTTTTTCATAAGGCATCTCAAAGGGGTAAGAATTGATGAATCCAACGGCCAATCCGCGTTCTGACATGGCAACAACTTGATCCCCGTGTTTAAGGGGTAAATTCCCGGCAAGAAAAGTTCCTGGCATGGATTGGCCGGGAAAGCGGACTCGAATGAGCTGGACTTTATTATCATTGGTTTTTTGTTCTTTCATATAGTGAGTTATATCATCAATTTTCCTGCTATGCAAAATCTCCTCAACCTTCTTAGTTATTAATTAGACCATTTGTCACAAATCTTTTTTGCTGACGTCTTAGACGGTAGGAGAATTAAATATGAAAATAATGATGCTATTGCTTTTAATTTTAACAACCTCTAATGTTTTTGCTCATGGCGAGAATATACCAGGTCCCCACGGTGGCCACATCCGTATGCCAGGTGCGTTCCATACTGAGCTAGTTTTAAGTTCTCAGTCGGCCAAGGTCTATTTAATAGATGCTCGCTTCAAAAATCCCATCACAGAAAATTCTAAAGTTGATCTCACATTACATTTCAAAGATAAAAGTGAGGACATCTCCTGCGTAAAAGAACAAGATCATTTTACTTGCCCACTTCCAAAAAAACTAACTACTATTACAGGAATCGATCTTAAGGCCGTGCGTAATGGAGTTGTAGGCAAAGTGGCCAGGTATTCACTTCCACTTTCTTTTCCACAAGCTCAGGCGCCTGAGACATCGAATAATGATCACGCCCACCACAACCATTAGAGATTAAATGCTTAACTGGATAATTAAATTTGCTCTAAGGAATAGACTCTTTGTGGTCGTCATGTCGATTGCCATTTTTGTCTACGGGGGATTCGTCGCCTTCAAAATGCCGGTTGATGTCTTTCCCGACTTAAATAGACCTGTGGTCACCATCATGACCGAAGCTCAGGGGCTTGCCCCCGAGGAAGTGGAGATCTTAATTTCCCTTCCCCTCGAAACAACTCTAAATGGAATTCCGGGTCTTGAAAGGATTCGCTCCTCCAGCGGCATTGGGCTCTCCATTGTTTACCTTGAGTTCGAATGGGGAACAGATATTTATAAGAACCGCCAGTTTGTGAATGAAAGGTTGCAAATTGCTAAAGACCGTTTGCCTGAGAATGTGGTTCCCATCATGGCGCCAACGTCATCAATTATGGGAGAGATACAATTTCTAGGACTAAGATCTGAGGGGAATGAAGTTGATCCCATGGAACTTAGGACTGTCGCAGACTGGGTCGTTCGCCCTCGTCTCATGGCGCTCACAGGCATAAGTCAGGTTATCGTCATGGGCGGAGACGTTAAGCAGTTTCAAATTCTTTTCTCCAGCGAAAAACTATTGAAGATGGGAATTGATCTAGCGACACTAAAACAGTCCTTATCATCCATTAGCCAAAACACCACAGGTGGCTTTCTCGATGCAGAAGGTAAGGAACTCCTCATTCGTCCGATTGGCCGGGCCGAATCAATTGAAGATATTGAAAATACCATGATTGGTCAGGTTCTAGGCCGGCCCGTCTACGTTAAAGATGTGGCCGAAGTAAAAATTGGAAGCCGTATCAAGCGAGGTAAGAGCAGTATTAATGGTGCTCCCGCTGTTATCTTCTCTATTCAAAAGCAACCGGGTGCTAACACTATTGATTTAACCAAACAAATCGATGCGTTTGCTGAGGATCTTCAAAAAACACTTCCTCCGGGAATTATCATTGAGAAGGATCTATTTAAGCAGGCCCACTTTATTCAAAATTCGGTGAACAACGTGCAAGAGGCGATGCTCGAAGGGATCGTGCTTGTAGGTCTTATTCTCTTTATCTTTTTAGTCAATGCCCGAACTACTTTCATCACCCTCACCGCCATTCCCCTCTCTTTCATTGTCGCCACACTCATTTTTAAATGGTTTGGCCTATCCATTAATACCATGACTTTGGGAGGCCTTGCCATTGCGATTGGAGAAGTGATTGATGATGCCACGGTGGATGTGGAAAACGTCTTTAGAAGGCTTCGAGAAAATAAACAACTCCCCAATCCAAAAAGTTCTATTGTGGTGGTGTATGAAGCCTCATCAGAAATCAGAAATTCCATTGTTTTTTCCACCGCAATTGTGGCCTTGGTTTTCGTGCCGCTTTTTGCTCTTGATGGAATTGAAGGTAAACTCTTTGCTCCCCTTGGCATAGCCTATATCGTTTCGCTGTTCGCCTCACTGATTGTTTCTTTGACTCTCACTCCTGCTCTATGCAGTTATCTTCTGCCGCAACTTAAGGCCATCACTCATGATAAAGATTCGGCCGTTGTTTCTTTCATTAAACGTAATGCTGAACGAGTCCTAAAGAGAACCCTGAATCATCCTTACATGGTCATCTTTGGGGGACTGGCCCTACTGGGTGGTACTCTCGCTTTACTTCCTTTAATGGGAAAAAACTTTCTTCCTGAGTTTAATGAGGGAACTGCCACCATCACGGCCCTATATCGCCCGGGTATTTCTCTTGATGAATCAGACAGAAAGGCGAATGAAATTGAGAAAATCATTTTAACTATTCCTGAAGTTAAAAGTACCGTCAGACGTACCGGCAGGGCGGAACTCGATGAACATGCTGAAGGAGTTCATTACAGTGAAATTGATGTGGACTTCAAACCAGATGGCCGGGACAGAGAAATTGTGCTGGAGGAAATCAGGACGAAGGCCAAAGCAAGTGATCCCGATGTGTTCATGAATATTGGACAACCTATCAGTCACCGGCTAGATCACCTTTTATCGGGTGTTCGGGCCCAAATTGCGATTAAAGTATTCGGACAGGATCTGTCTGAACTTAGACGTCTTGCCAATGAAATAAGTAGTAATCTTGAAGGAACAGAAGGACTAGTTGACTTACAAATTGAGCAATTAATTTCCGTCCCTCAACTTAAAATGGTCGTCGACAGAGAGCTAAGTGGTGTTAATAGAATTAATGTCGGTGAGCTCACGAATGAATTGGAGATAGCTTTAAATGGTGACTACGTAGGGAAGATCATCGAAGGGCAGATGGTTTTCGATATCTTCACTCGCCTCGATGATGAGTCAAGGGCTTCACCCGAGTCTATTGAAAATACTCTGGTCAAAATTCTTCCCAGTGGCGACCACGTAAAGGCGAAGGATGTAGTTGATATTTACCAGGGGACAGGCCCCAATATGATCAACAAGGAAAACCTTCAAAGACGAATCATCATTTCAGCGAATACTGCCGGAAGAGATCTACAAGCGGTGGTTGATGACATTAATAAAAAGATAGAGAAGGTAAAGCTCCCTCAAGGTTATTACGTCAAATTGGGTGGGCAATTTGAAAATCAACAAAATGCTTCTCGAATGATAGGAATTTTAAGTATCTTCTCCATGCTGAGTATTTTCTTCCTTCTCTATATCCACTTCCGCTCTACTATCCTCTCATTGCAGATCATGCTCAACGTACCCATGGCCCTCATTGGAAGTATCATCGCTATCTTTATCACAGAAAGAGTTCTTTCTGTAGCAACCCTTGTGGCCTTCATTACTTTATGTGGTATTGCCAGCCGTAACGGTATTATGATGATTAGCCACTATCTTCACCTCCTAAAAGAAGAGGGTGAGGATTTTACTGAAAAGATGGTGATCCGCGGAACTGTTGAAAGGATGATTCCGGTTCTTATGACGGCCGTACCTTCAATTCTCGCGGTGATTCCTTTAGCTCTCTCACAAGGCGAACCCGGTAAAGAAATCCTTTATCCAGTCGGTGTGGTGATTATCGGAGGTGTCCTCTCATCGACACTGCTTGATCTCATTGTCACCCCTACGATCTTTTATCACTTCGGTAAGAAATCAAGTATGAAGTGGCTTCATCATGAACAAAATAAACATCTCAATAAGGAGCTTATATGAAATCATTATTAATCAGTCTGACGCTGTTATTCAGTGTCTCTGCTCTGGCCCACGAAGGTCATGGAGAAATGCCAACTGAATTATCAAAATTCGGGGGCAATATGGGTAATGTTGTCAGTGAAACTAAAATGAAGGCTAAGGCCAAAACCAATCCCCCTCTTATGAAAGCTGAAATTGTGCGGACGGACTCCGGAACAGTCAGGGTTTACCTTTATGATTTAAAGATGAATCAAATAAAAGTTGATGGACTTTCTAAAGAAGCTCAAGGGATAGTGGATAACAGAAAGGCCAAGACGAAAGATAAATTTACTTTAACGGCTCATGGCGATCACTTTATGGGCACAATGCCTAAGCAGAAGAAAAGACCTTTTGATATTTATGTTACCTTTTCTAAAGGAACAGAGAAGCTTTTCGTAGGATTTGATAACCTGGATTAATTTATGCTTAAGGCCTTATCATTTATATTTCTTTTCACCTCTATTAGCGCTTGGTCAGCAAGCTTTAAACTAGACGTTAAAGATCTGCCCACTCTCATTGAAAATAGAAACGGGCAGATCGCTGGTAGTAAGGCAGAGATTGAAGCGAGTCAGACTGAATTAGGCCATCTGCGCCGATCATTTCTTCCTCGGCTGGAACTTAATGTAGGATATGAGAATACTGATGGCACTCCTCAAGACAATATCTCTAACTCTTATGGATATGCCACGGCCTTAGCATCAGTTAACCTTTATAACGGTGGCCGGGATGAGCTTAAAGAAAAATCCAGGTCTGCTAAACTTAATAAGGCCCAATCGGAATTACAAAACTCCAAGTTCAATACCCTGACAGAGGCGCGAACTCTCTACTGGAAAATGCTCTATCAAAAAGAAGTCATTTCGGTTTTAGAGTCAGCTCTTAAACTCAATGAAAAGAATGTCCAATCGGCCTTAAAAAAGATCAGAAATAATCTGGCCACGAAGACCGATGAAATTGACTTCAGTCAGACAAAAATCCAACTCTCTCAGGACCTGAAAAAAGCTAAGATCATTCTCTCAAATAATATGAGAGAAATGGCCGCTTTGCTCAACCATCCTTTAAATACCCTTTATGAAGTAGCAGAACTCAATGTCCATGAACCAGAGCATGCTTTAGATGATTTCGATTCAGAAGGATTTACGGGAGAAAAACATCGGGAGATAAAAACTCTCGAGGCCCTAAAATCGTCATTTGAATTTGAAAGTTCACTTAATTCAAGATGGTGGACTCCTCAATTGGATCTTTATGGAGCAAAAACCACTCGCTTCCAAACTCTTGAGCGAACTAATGAAATGGATCGGGATCAAGGAGAAGTCTTAGGAGTAAAACTCACTTTCTTTTTTGATGGTCTTCAAGACCGAGCGGCTTCAGTGGCCCAGTCCTATAGAACCATGTCGCTTTCTCATTTAAAAAATCAGAAGCTTTTAGATATTCAGTCTCGTTATGCAAATTCTTATGAGCTGTATGTGCTCAATCATGACCTGGTCCACTCAGCAGAAGAAAATAACAAAATCGCTCAGCACTATTATGACAATGTATGGAACGAATACATGAGAGGTGTAAAGAACTCTCCAGACGTTCTCCAGGCCTTTCAGCGTATCGTGGAAGCGAAGCTTCGTTATGCGGACATTAAAAAGGATTACCAGATTGCAAGGGCACAAATTAAAGGTTACCTGGAGCAATAATTACAGCAACTATATGATTGGGTCAGTTGCCTCCAGGACATCACTCGCTCTCCAGTGAGGAAGTTCCTGAGCGAGCGTCGCTAGCAAGAAGTCAAACTTTTGCTGGGCCTGGGCCCTTCTCTCTTCATCACTTACACCATCGGCCGTCTCTCGCCACTCAGGAATAAGAGCGAGTCGGCTTCTCATTGCCGCCGTAAAGAGATCAATCCAGGTTGGTGGAGTGAAGGTAAAATTGAGGGCCAGGGCATCCCCAGAGGCTTCAGTTGAATGCCAATAACCTCGAGGTACAAATAATACTGATCCCGGAGTTAGAACAAACTCATGAGCATCTTCTGGCATTTTACTTGGTAGTGGCCCTTCCAGATAACTCATCATTTCTGGATCAGGCTCAAGACCCATAGTGTGCCTTGTGAGCGGATTAACCACATCATGATTTGGGGCCATCTTCCATGTTTTTGTTCCATGCACCTGAAGCACAAAATTTATGTTCTGATCAAAATGAGGGGCCGTGCCCTTACCATCAGGAGTGGCGTAAATAAGACAACGCCCGATAGTCATGGCGGATAATCCTAAATCCTTTCTAAGCTCTTCGAGCCACTCGTTCAGAAGCGACGAAATGGTATGGGCCTCATTAAAAAGAAGTCCCATGCCATTATTAAATAGCTTCAAGGCATCCTGGGCCCTGGTATCAATGGAGTTTGCTTCATCCCGCACATCAGGTAAATGGGCCTGTATGATCTGAGGCCAGGAATTCAGGAGAGATTCCAAAGAAGCCAGGAAAGGCAACTCCATCAAAGGTTTAATGATCTCACTTTGAGGGCGAACCATAGAAGGCCCGTTGTTTTCATAAAGAGTGCGGAAGAGTGAAATGCCTTTAGTCATAGATATTCATCTTAGCATTTAAACCTTTAACTGACACTCTTCATCGTTGTAGAATCTCTTCATCATGGAGGGCCCTATGAAGTTGATTACAATAGTCGCTTTTTCTTTATTTTTTAGCCATACTCTTTTTGCAAATGAGACTTGGGATAAGACCAAAAGTGCCATCAATGAAGGTGCCGAAAAAATCGATGAGGGCACACGTAAAATCATTAAAAAAGGCAAAAAGAAGCTAAAAGAGCGGGAAGAGCGTAAGGCCCGGGAAGAAAAAAAGGAAAAACAAGAAAAGAAGTAATCGGAAACGATAAAGGGGAGCATTGCCGAAATTAGCTTTACTCATTAAAATGGGTATATGAAATTAATCTTCGTCCTTGCTCTTGTTAACTTCTTCTTGAATAGTCATTCAAAAGCTGCAGATCTTACTTCTGACTTTCACCGAATCTACAATCAAAAAGCTGAACTTACAAAAACCGAAACTGAAGTCTTAAAAAACTTCGATTTCTATTTTATACCAGGGATTCTGGCAGAAAGTTTTATTTGGGCAGATAAACGATCTTACATTGATCTGTCTCTTGTAACTCGTGACTACTTCTCAACCCAGGTAAGATTCCTTAAGGATAAGTATAAATTCACAAGTAAACGTCTTACGACCTCTTCAAAAGATGTGGAAGAAACGCGCCAAAACATCCGTGCTGTTCTTGAAGACTCTATAAAGACTGAGCGCAAACCCATCTTTATTTCCCATTCATTAGGTGGACTCGCTCTCTTAGAAGAACTCATCAATAATAATAAATATCAATCTGCTGTAGCTGGGATCATTTTTCTCCAATCTCCTTTCTATGGTTCATCGCTCGCCGATCTTACGATGGAAGCCCCTTACCAGCTAGAAAAGTACATCAAGCCGTTACTTCCTTACTTAAATATCAGTGAGGGGACAATGGATTACTTGCGGCCACGGTCAAGGACTCCCTTTATGGATAAAAACCAAACTGCTATAAAAGAATTGGTTGATAGGGTTCCAGTCGTCACAGTGTCTGGAGTGGCAAATGATTCAGCTTCAATTTTTAAGCCATTATTAGAGATCATGGAGGAAGGATGTATTCGAAAAATCATCACTCCGGGTTGTCTGACAGGAACAATCTTTAAAGGACCTTACGATAAGGGGGATGGAATGGTCCCCCTTAAAAGCTCATACTTAGGGTCTGCAGACTCTGTCACTCTGGACGAGGTAGACCATGGTGAGATGGTTCTCAACATACCATTTGAAACCTACAGCAAAGAGCATACCACCACGACGCTCTTACGACTTATTCTTCCCAAATTAAGCCCTAAAAATTCAAACCTCGTTTTCAACCTTTAAATGAAGCTCAATTTGAGAGTTAATTGAACTAGTAATAAGGCAGTTTTCTTTGGCCTTTTCCAGGGCCTTAATGGCCGATGAAGAGTCTTGTCCGGCAGGTAAAGTCAAACTGACAAAGATATCGACCTTAGTGAAACTAAGTTTTGAACCTGTTTTATCAAGATAAGCATCCACATCAACATTAATCTTACTCCAAGACAGCTTCATGATTCTTGAAATTGACTTGAACGTAAGAATGAAACAGGTTGATATGGAAGCGCTAAAGAAAGCTTCTGGATTCCAGTATCCCTCAGGTCCACCAAATTGTGTCGGCGGAGTAACTTCTAAGGATGGAAGTCCCTCGGAAGTTAGCTTTAGAATCTGATCGTTTGTTCCTTGGGCCGTGGTGGTATAGATATGTGGAAAATCACTCATATGTCCTCCTGTTTATATTAATATTAGAATATTGTAATATTAATATAAAGGCAACATGATCTTACTCAGTTTATTTGAAATAGATTTAGGCCCCTAAAGGGGCCTAAATCTAAGATTATTCAGCGTGTTTCACATTGGTCACAATCTCAGGAATATCATGACCGACCTGGCGAGATTTAAACCGAGCAAAGAACTTTTTAATTCTCATTAACAGAATATGTACCGATGGTGTCATGGCATAAGTGAAGATAATTGATGCCAACATACCACCGATAACAACTAACCCCATGGAAGCCTTGATTTTATCAGCATCAAAGGCCTGAGGAAGTGTCCCTGTTACGATCGCAATAGAAGTCATAAGAATCGGTTTAATTTTAGATTTAGCAGATTCCCATAAAGCTTCTTCTGCTTTCATCCCCTGTTCCATTAACTGGTGAGCGTATTCAACCAAAAGGATAGCATTATTAACGGCCAGACCCACCACCATTACAAAGGCCATCATTGAACCGATGTTGATAGTTCCATCAAAATAGAAAAGCATCAGGAACACACCTAAAAAGGAAGTCACAATACAGCTGGAAATAGAGATCGGATAAATAAATGAGTTAAGAACTGCCACTAGAAGCATATAAGTAAGAATTATAGCAAGTGTGAAGGCCTTACCGATTTCGGCCGCAGACTCAGATTGGTTCTCAGCTTTCCCAGTGTAGCGGAATGAAACACCTTCAGGCATTTCCACTCCTTTAAAGGATTCAGCAAGTTTGCCCATGACAAGTCCAGCACTCGATTTATTAAGGAAACCGTTAAGCTGGATGATCTTAGATTTATCACGACGTTTTACCGGTGAAGTCGCCTCTACTTGTTTCACTTCTCCCAGAGAAGAAATAGGAATTAAGCCATCTTTCCCCATGATAAGGAACTGATTGAAGTCTTCCGGGGTCTTTTTGAAACCTTTATCCAGGGTAACATTAATGTCGTACTCTTCTCCGCCCTCTTTATAAACAGACTCATCATTACCATTAACCAGAGAACGGATCACAGACCCAACCGCTGCATTGGTAAGACGTTGTTGAATGACAGCTTCAGGATTTGGCTCAAAACGAACTTCCATCTTAGGACGAATGTAACTGGATTTAACACCGCTGAAAAAGCCAGATTCATTCATAATATGAGTGAATCTTTCTGAGACACCGGCCATTTCATTTATGTTATCACCACGAATATCAATCGTGATGTCCCCTAGACCATCATTGGTTTTATTACCACCGGACAAATAAATTTTCGCCTCTGGAATCAAAGCCGTTTTAGGTAAAAAATCGTTCATTATTTCTTCATAAGAACGAGCACGAGATTTACTAGGAGTAAGCTTGATTGTAATACGTGCCTTATCTTCTCCATCGTAACCAATATCTGAAAAATAATTAACAACTTCCGGATACAGGGCAATTTCCTTTTCAAGTTTTATGATCGTCTCAGTTGTTTTTTCTACCGGCGTTCCATCCGGCATCTCAAGCTCTACCGTAAACTCATCCCGGTCAGAACGAGGGATAAATTCTGAACCAATTCTTGAAGCCGGATACTGAATAGTTAAAAATAATGCAACGACTATCATGATTGAAACGACAGGCCTCTTCATCATAAACGCGAAAGGTTTCTGAAAGAACCCCATCATACGATCTAAGACTTTATCAAGACCTCTCGCAAAGCGGACGAATGGTCCTTTAATCTTCTTTGGATCTTTCAATAAGTAGGCACATAACATCGGAGTTAAAGTGAGTGAACCTAAAATAGAGAAGAGAGTGGCATAAACCACAGTCATCCCAAATTGGATCATGAACTTACCGATAATCCCCCCCATTAAAGCAAGTGGAGAGAACACCACAATATTGGTTCCTGAACCTGCGAGAACAGCGAGCAACACTTCTTTAGTTCCATCCACAGAAGCTCGGATCGAATCCTTTCCCATCTGTAAATGTTTATAGACGTTCTCAATAATCAAGAGAGCGTTCGCAATCAACGTTCCCAGACAGGTACCGAAGGCCAAAAGGGTCATGTTATTGATGGAGAAATTCTGCATATCCATTATAAAGAAGGTCGAAATAATAGATGTCGGAATAACAATGGCAGAGATCAGGGCCCCTCTCCAGTCACCTAAGAAGAAAAGGATGGTCAAAACAGTTAATCCAATCCCAATCCCAATGCCTTTAACCGTACCAATAGTTTCGTCGAGGGTAATTTCAGTGGTATCAATACCCATTTCTAAAGTCATTCCTTCAGGCAAGGAATTCTGAATTTCGGGTAATTTCTTTTTAAGATTTGTAACAATACCTACAGCATCACCGTCAGATAGTTTTTTTACAGAAAGACCGACAACTTCCCTGCCGTTAAAGCGGGCCACTTTTTCAATTTCTTTAAAGCCATCTTCTACCCGACCAATATCTTTCAAAAGATAAGTACGTCCCTCATTGGAGGTAATTTTGAGATTCTCAATATCTTTTACAGACTGGAACTCTCCTACAAAGCGGACAGTCACTTTATTATCTTTACGATCAATTGAGCCCCCCGGGATATTCAGGTTTTTTTCCTCAATCGCACGGGTCACATTTTGAATAGAGAGATAATTTTTAATCAAAAGGTTATTATCGAGCCAGACATTAATCTGTCTTTCACGTCCCCCCGAAATATCAACAGAGGCGACCCCATTAATTGAGGTAAGAAGAGTTTTTAACTTTTTGTCCGAAAACTCATATAACTGAGTCATGTCATGCTTACTACTGGTCAGAATCAAAGCAGCAATCGGCAATAGTAAAGGGTCGAATTTGGCGATAACCGGACGTTCCGCTCCTGACGGGAAATCATCTAGGATGGCCTCAACCTTATCCTTAATCTCAATAGACTTAACGTTAACATCGGCTTCGATGTTAAACTCAACCATAACCATTCCGAAATTTTCACGGGCGGTACCATTGATTTTTTTGATTTCGGAAACTTCGGAAATGGCATCCTCAATTCGTTTTAAAATTTGAGTCTCAATCTCATCAGGAGAAGCACCCGGATAAATCGTCTCAATGGATACGAGTGGGAATTCAACTTTAGGAGTTGGCTCAATGATCATATTCCCAATGGAGGAAATACCGAGCACCATAAACACAGCAATAAAAATAATCGTCGTTGCCGGTCGACGGATAAAGGTTTCAATCATAAATTATTTCCTACTTCTGTCATCACTTTCACAAATTCGCCTCCTACAAAATAGCGAGTATCACTCACTACAATAGTCTCATTCTGCTTAACTCCTGATTTAATCCAGAATACATCAGCGTTAGACCCCGCAATTTCTACGACTTTTTTGGTTAGCTTATTATTCTCTAAGACAAAAAGAGCGGGTTTTTCGCCGCGAATATTTACTGATTCACGGGGTACGACGAGTACATTGTTAACCTCTTTAACCGGTATATCCACGGTGACTGCTCCAAGCCCCTTAGGTATTTTCCCCTCGAAGGAAACAGTAACCTCATAAAGACCACTAAGGAGGTTGGGGGCAGAACTGACTGATGCTACACGTCCCATCACAAAGCGATCTCCATTATCCAACTCTAATTTAGCGCGACTACCGAGTATGATTTGATTTTTAACCATCGATGCAACCGCACTCTTTAACAGGCCATTTTGAAATGTTCCTGTAATCGTAATAAAATGCTGGAACTTACCCCGCTTAACTTCGGTCACAAAAACGGGAATCCCATTTTTCTTTTGCAGGTCATAGGTTGTCGGTAAGTAAGCGCTATTTTTTATCTCGTTAACTTCGTTTTTCCATAAGAGGCTTCCTATATAAAGGGCCAGTAGGACAATGCCGACGCCAAGATATCTCATTATCTTTTCCCCTCTGTTTGAAGACGTTCAAGCTCAATTCTTATAAGCTTCATTTGTAATAGGTTTTGTGCTTTCGCAATTTTATTATTAGTTGCAAGTAATTCAGAATCATTCAGTTGCAACTGACTGATTGATCCATTTCTAAAAGACTGTAAGGCCACTCGATAAGACCTCTCCGCCAGGCGAACTGCTTCTTCAATGGATTTGTTCTTTTCCGTGAGTGTAGCGTATTGTTGAATTAATGATGATTGCTGCTTATCTGCTTCTCGTCTCACTCGCTTAAGATTTAATTCCGCATTTACCCGATCAATAGTCTTTATCTTGCGCTCTTGAATTTTAGTTCCGCCCAAAGGCAGTTCAAAATCCAGACGCAAACCAATTTGGGCAGTATCGGTCATCAGTACTCCCGGTAAAGATATATTCGCATTTACGGGTAAATAGCTAGCAAAGGCCGAAAGAGTTGGCATGTAATCATCTTTGGCCAGTTTCTCCTGGGCCAATGAAAGCTGTCTTTGATTTGCAGCATTGGCCACATCAACAAACTGATCCACATTTTTTTCAACCAGCGGTACTGGTGAAGCATCGGCGAGATTGGTATCAATATTCTGAACCTGCTCGACAGGAAGGTCTAAAAAAGAAGAAAGATCATGAAGGGCAGATTCGTATCCCTTGGTTGCCTCATAAAGAAGAGGCTTACGGCTGGCAACGTCGGCCTGCATTTTAATATTATCATTCTGATTTATCCGGCCAAATGAAACTCTCTCATTTAAAGCACTCTTATTGCTATTGGCATTTGAAAGGGACTCTTGAGCAATTTTTAAAACATTCTTATTGAAGGCCGCACTGTAATAAAGCTGTTTAGCAGTTTTTACAATTTCTGAAATAGTGGCTTTGGCATTATTCTTGGTAATGTCATTACCAAGCTTGGCCATCTCAACTCCTGTACTGAGTCTTCCAAAAGTATAAATAGGTTGAACCAGACTGACTTCTCCAGCTCGTCTTTCAATTCCGCCAGGAAGATGCTTTTCCGGGATAATGTACATTTTAGACCATGTAGCATTGGCCTTTAAAGTGGGGAACATATATGAGCGGGCCTGCTTGATGCGGATTTCGGCTTGCTCAATTTGGTTTTTAGTTATGGCACTGACTTCATTTCTTTCAAGGGCCATTTTGATGATATCGTCTTCTTTGAGAACTCCTGGAGTCTGAGCATTCAGGACTCCGGCCAGTGAAACAGCAAGAATTGCTGCTGACAATTTAAGCATATTAAACTCCGAACACAATTGGTGAGAATTATTTTTCTTGAGGCATATTATATGCAATATTCTAAAGCATCCACAATATAAAATTCAATCAAATGTTTGATTGAATTAAAAAAATCAAAAAAGCAAAAAAAAAATTGAAAATGCTGTAAAAAAACGATTTTTAAGGGTATTTAGAATAGTCTGTATACCCTTCTGGACCACTCGTGTAACACTTTTCAAAATCAACTGCATTGAGTGGAAGTCCCTCTTTTAGTCTTCGCGGAAGATCTGGATTTGAAATAAAGTCTCTACCAAACGAAACAGCATCGGCCCGATGGTCTTCAATTGCTTTCTCTGCACTTTCTTTGCTGAATTTTTCATTAACTATGTAAATACCGTTAAAGATCTTTTTTAGTTCAGCACCTAAACTATCAGCTCCCAGATATTCACGAACAAAAATAAAAGAAACATTTCTTTTACTTAATTCCTGAGCGACATACTTGAAAAGCGCCAGCGGATTTGAATCCTTGATGTCGTGACTGTCACCTCGAGGAGCAAGATGCACACCCACTCGGTCCGCGCCCCAAACAGAAATTAAAGCATCAGTTACTTCTAAAAGAAAACGAGAACGATTCTCAATGGAGCCGCCATACTGATCAGTTCGCTTATTTGTGCCATCCTGAAGGAATTGGTCTACCAGATATCCATTAGCACCATGAAGCTCAACTCCATCAAATCCGGCCTTCTTAGCGTTCTCGGCCCCTATTCTAAAGGCCTCTACTATTCCCGGAATCTCATGGGTCTCAAGCGCTCTTGGAGTCACATAAGGTTTCTGAGGGCGAACTAAACTCACATGTCCTGAAGGAGCAATTGCCGAAGGGGCCACGGGCAACTCTCCATTTAAAAAGATGGGATCTGAAATTCTTCCCACATGCCACAATTGCATGACAATCAGTCCACCCTTATCGTGAACAGCTTGGGTAATTTTCTTCCATCCTTCAACCTGCTCCTCTGACCAGATGCCTGGAGTATTAGCGTAGCCCACTCCCATAGGAGTCACAGCAGTCGCCTCGGAGAGAATCAATCCAGCACTGGCCCTTTGACCGTAATATCGGGCCATAAGATCATTGGGAACACGTCCCGGATTATCGGCACGTGACCTGGTAAGAGGCGCCATGATGATACGGTTTTTAAGAGTAAGAGATCCAATTTTTAACTCAGAGAAGAGAAATGACATTGTTTACTCGCTTTGATTAAACTTTCGGAGGAACACCAAAACAAACTTTTCCTAAATCACCTTTACGAAACTCCGCCAGGACCAGTTTATAAACCCGATCTAAATCAGGCACCCCACCTTGGCGAAGACATCCACGAATTTTAGCAATCTGTGCCAGCACTTCATCAACGCTTTGATCAAATGAAGTTAATTTGAAGCGCTCTAAAAATTCCTGGGCCTTATGTTTTAAGAGATGCTTAATCACATATGTTGCGACTGTTTCCTCACCTGCAATATCATCTGGAATGGCATGAATAGCACTAAGCCAAAGTCCATGCTCTTCCCTATCCACTTGCGGAGGCATAACCCCCGGGGTGTCTAACAGTTCAATATTATTATCAACGGTGATCCACTGTTGAATCTGTGTTTGACCGGGCTTGTCAGCAACTTTGGTGGCGCTTTTATTGGCAAGCTGATTTATGATAGTAGATTTTCCGGTATTCGGAAGACCAATGATCATGAGTCGAAGCTTACCCTTAGATTCAACCAGTTCAGGATTACAGGCGCGACGATTTTTTTCAACGATATCCCGCGATTGAGAAACAGCTTTTTTGAGGGCGTTTTTATCAAAGCAGTTCACGAAGAAAAAAGGCTCACCTTGTTTATCAAACCAGTCCGTCCATTCAGAAACCATCTTGGGATCAGCAAGGTTGACCTTATTCAAAATGATTAATCTTGGTTTTTGTCCTAGACCTTCATACATGTGCTGATTACTTGAAACCAAGGGTGCTCGAGCGTCACGAATCTCTAAAACAATATCAACCGTATTGAGTTTCTTTTTGATTTCACGCAAGGCCTTGGCCATATGGCCCGGGTACCAGTTAAAAAGGGCCTTTGAAGGCCCGCTTTGATCATTTTCTCTTCTCATGCCCTCAATGTAGCATATTTACTTACCAATAGACGATAAAAACACTTTGACCATGCTAAAAAGTTATTTGCATGTGAGCAATTCTTCGTACACTACTTCTATGGCCTATTATGCAATTGATTTTGGTACATCAAATTCCTTACTCGCCCATGTTTCGGATGCCGGAAAAATCACTCAAGTTCCGCTTGATCCGGAATCAGGATCGGTTTTACGTTCCCTTCTTTATACCCCGGAAAAGAATAAGTGGTATTTTGGCAGTGAGGCCATAGCTAACTATGTGACCGAAGAAGGTGCAGGGAGATTTTTTCGCTCTATCAAAAAGTTTCTTCCTGAACCAGGCTACACCGGAACCTCTGTTCATAACCGCAACGTTAATGTCTCTGAACTCATCTCTGTTTTTCTAAAAGAGATGAAAATGCGTTCTGATCTTTTTATTGGGAAGAAGGTCAATAAGGTTGTAATGGGAAGGCCCGCACTATACTCCTTAAATAAAGATGACGACCAATTGGCACAAGATCGAATGGAGAAGGCCTGTAGACTCGCTGGATTTGAAGAAGTTGTCTTTTGTCCTGAGCCCATCGCTGCAGGACTTGATTATCAAAGTGGCGAAAGAAAAGAAAAAGTTGTTTTGGTTTGTGATTTTGGAGGAGGGACCTCGGATTTCACTTTGATGAAGTTCAACAACCGCCCTTATTCTCAGGAGGATATTTTGGGGTTATCCGGTTTATTCACTGCCGGAGATGCATTAGACGGGATTATGATGAAAGATTTTATCTCTCCTCATTTTGGATCTCAATTTGAGTATCAGATTCCCGGTGGAAACAATATTCTCCAGTTTCCCAGAAATCTTCTCAAAAAAATATGCTCCCCTGCTCATATCACCCATTTAAGAGAAAAAGATACTTGGGAATTTCTTCAGCATATCAAAAAATTTGGTCTCACACCGGACGATCAAATACATATGCAGAATCTTTTTACTTTGGTGGAGTGTCAACTCGGGTTCCCTCTTTTTCATGAGATTGAAAGAGTAAAAATAAGCCTGGGTAAAAATGAAACTTCAACTTTTTCATACCAGTTTCTGGATCTCTCAGTGATCCAGGACGTAATGTCTGTGGACTACAATAAAAGTGTGGTGCCTGCAATGAACGAAATTATGGAATCCATGATGAAGGTATTTGAGCAGTCCGGGCTTAAACCAAATGATGTAGATCAAGTCTGTCTCACTGGCGGAACTTCGCAGTTCCCGCTAATCCGGAAACACCTTAAAGATCTATTTGGAGAACATAAAATTCTTGAACACAATCTCTACCAATCAGTTGTAAATGGCCTTGCTCATTTTGCCCTCAAACTTCATGCCGTAAAGTAACATCATCCTTAAAATCTTTAACACCGAACTGATTGTTTACAACTTTCTCTGCTTCCCGTTTCATCATCCTGTCATTCACTTCACCTCGAAGGTAAACAACCCCTTCTCTTACTTCAACTTCAAGCCCTGAAGCATCTAAGTGAATATTACGTGCAAGAGCTTCACAGACATTGTCCCGGATTTTTTCATCGGAGATTTGCCACCCCTTGGGTCCAACACCATAGTAACTTGGAGTTTGGTGGCCGAAGCCGCGATCCCATTCAGTATTCTCCATACTTACTCCTCCGCCTACATTGTAATCACGATCTAAAAAAATATTATCATCCTTATCCGAAGATCCCGCATATCGATTCATATGGCCTCCTGGTTCCTATCTATTTAAGACATAAATGTTGCAAGAACCAAGGAGCAAAGCGTACACTTAAAGTTTTATGAAGGTTGATGTAATACTTCCGACTTATAATCGGGCCCATTTACTTGAGCGATCAATTCAGTCTGTTCTTAAGCAGACTTATCTGAATTATAATCTCTATATTATTGATGACGGATCAACAGATGGCACATCCGAATTTCTGAAAAGCTATGAGTCCATCCCCAATGTTTTCGTTCTAAAACAGGATAATCGAGGAGTGAGCGCTGCTCGAAATTTGGGAATAAAATCATCTCACTCCCCTTGGCTTGCTTTTATCGATTCTGATGATGAATGGCTTCCGAAAAAACTAGAAGTACAAATAGATTTGATTAAAAAGAATCCTCATTTGCGTTTTTTTCATTCTAATGAAATGTGGATACGTAATGGTAAACGAGTTAATCCTCCAAGAAAGTTTGAAAAGAGTAATCACGAAATTTTTAGAAGATCACTGGAAACATGTCTTATCTCTCCTTCGACCGTGATAATGACAAGAGAATTATCCGAAAAGAATGGTCACTTTGATGAAGAATTTATTATCTGCGAGGATTATGACCTTTGGTTAAAAATTCTAGCGACGGAAGAAGTCGGACATTGTGAAGAATTTCTGATTAAAAAGTATGGAGGGCATGAAGACCAACTTTCAACCCGCTTTACAGCGATGGATTACTGGCGGCTCCGTTCTTTGGCCAAGCTTGCTCACAATGATCTATCGCCTGAGAAGCTGGTGCTGGTTCTGAACGAAATCAATAAAAAAGCGCCTATTCTTCTTCAAGGCTACCAAAAACATCAAAAAACTGACGAATACGAAACACTACTTAAGATCCTAAACGGATTACTTCTGGAATAAAAATGCCAATCAAATGTGGCAATCTTTAACTTCCGTCTCTAAATAATTGAAACTCACCTAATAGATTTGGCCTACTTATCGATAAGTATGTGCAGGAGTTTAATATTTGAAATAGAGCTATGAAAGACGAAATGGGAAAATACTTAAAACCAGGACTTGCAGTAGTCGCCTTAGGGCTTCTTGCACTTTTTGGTTCCAGATTTTCTTCTACCCCAATCATTCAAGAAGAACCTGTCACTGAATCAGGGCCATCTTATTCTCATCAACTTAAAGTGGGTAAAAAAGTAGTTAGAACTTACCGAAGTCCTGCAGCGGTCGTCAGAAGACCAGGAATCTCTGGTGCATATTCTTCACCTTCAAAAACATATATTCAGGAAAAAAATTTATCTCCAGAAATAGAAGAAAGATCTACAAACGGTACGGTAATTTCCTCTAGCGGAAATACTTCTGGTTACTCTCGCAATGAATCTGACAATAATCCCAGACAAAGATACAATCCATATTCTTCGGGTAACCAAAGTTCGACATCATCTAGTTCTACAGGAAATGGCACAGCTTCATCTGTGATCCCGGGAGGAAGCTTAATCCCGCCAGGTACAACAACTGATACAGGAACATCATCAGGAACAAATTCCAATCCTGAAACCCAGGATAAAACACCTCCAACTGAACCAGAACCAGAAAAAATCCCGTCACTCTACGGAAAGGTAAAACCGCTTACCGGACTTATTAGCAGTAATACTTTTAATCCTTTTATTTCATCAGCCTATGCTGCTAATAATTGTGTAAACCCTCGCATCCTATTATTTGACCTGAAAGACATGTCCATCCTCTTAGATAATCCCATCTCTGACGAAATCATAAAGGGTGAAGCAAACTTTACTTTTGATCCTCTTGAACTTGAGATGGAAATTAAAACTCCGACACGATATCTTCTTCATACCTCTGGATGTGAGAAGAATTTCCAAAGGATTGTGACTTCATTTTATTCTCCTCAGGATCTCGATTTTATTACAACCTTCATTTCAAAAATAATAAACACTGAGAATGGCCTTTCAGAAGGAACTGCTCCTGGAAACCTCGATGACCTTTATGCAATCATTAATAAAGAAGCAGGAGATAACGAAGACTTAAATACGATCTATGGTGCTGTTAAAGATATAGGCAAAGTTAACAATTTGTTCGGTAATGCTTTTCCAGATAGTACAATAACTGATTTAAAAAATTCTGCGCCAGAACTCAATCAAGTAAAATATCATACTAAAGTAGCTGAAAAGAATTCTTATCAGTTTGAAGTTCAGGCATCACATTGGGATCCAAGCTATCAAATTGCCTATCAGTGGAAAGTTGGAAATGACATTGTTTCAACATCCTCTTCTTGGGACTATGTTCCAGATGCTAATAGTCCGCTGAATCAAAAAGTCACCCTGACAACAGGGAAGGCCCTCTCAAATGGAAATATTGATAAATCTATCCCTCATCATGAAATTGATTGGGACATTGATATTGAAGACAGTTATCCAGCTCAGGCCCCTCTGGCAAGCTTTGGTCCTTTGTTTGTTAATCCCACCTCTATACGTGACATTCCCTTGGAGATTGAAGGCGGATTAAATTGCGAAACATTCTCAAGTTACGCCATTACTGAAAATGATCAAACATTAAATACTGCAAGTTTTAATAGAAAATGCGTTCAGAATGGATCTCATTCCTTAAAATATTCTCTAGAGACAGCTGGAGATGGTCCACACGTTATAAAGCTATGGTCTAAAGATATTGAAGGTCGCGTTTCAGAAACTCCACGGGAACTCATATTTGTTGTTGATACAACTCCCCCCGAAATTAAGTTTGTCAATGTCCCGTCAAACTACTCGGCAGACTTATCCTATGTTTTGGAATGGACCTTAAAAGAACAACACTCCAGTTCGAATCAAAACTTCGTCGTAGACTTTTTTAATGGGTCTTCCTGGGTGCAAATGGGAACACTTTCTCTAACCCCTGGACCCCATGATGAAACTCACTTCAGTTATCCTTTCTCTTTGCCTAATATGAATATAATAAAAGCGAAATTTCGTGTCAGTTATGCGGATACTCTTGGATTAGGCATTATTGCTGAAACATCGGACTTCAATGTTTATAGACCAAATATTAATTCAGATCCAGTAACGATTAATATGGGACAGATCAAAAATAAAAGTTCACAAACAGTGAATTTCAATTTCATCAATACAGGTTTAACTCCGTCAAAAAGTTGTTCACCAATAACTCTTAGTGGCCCTGAAGTATCAGAATTCATCATCATGAATGATGGCTGCTCAAATTCAGTAATTCCGGCCCAAGGTACATGTCCAATGACTGTCATGGCCTCATCCCTTGAAAAAGGAACAAGAAGGGCCTTTGCGACCATTACTTGCGGGAATGACACTTATACTGCCCCACTCATTATTGAATCGACTAATAATGCCCCTTTAACGGCAGACAAGAACCATACTACTTTAGAAGATTCTCCTCTCTATATTAATCTTGGAAGCATTGTTGATATTGACGAGGATGGCCTCATTTTTAGTTTTCCGATAGATGCTTCTCACGGACAAATATCAAATTGTTATATAAGCGGCGGTGAATATCTTTGCCAATATTCTCCTGATTTAAATTTTAATGGCAGTGATTCCTTCTCTTACAGAACATTCGATGGATTAAATTATTCCAATACCAGCACGGTATCGCTTACCATCATCCCGGTAAATGATGCTCCAGAATTAACAGGAACTTTATCTCTTTCAACAAACGAAGACATCCCGTTAGATTTTGATTTAGTTCCAGGAACCGATGTAGATTTAGATACACTATCCTACGATATTATAACGCCGCCACTTAAAGGGACACTCTCTTGTCCAATGCCTACCACTCTCAATTGCACCTATACTCCTGATCAGGATTATAATGGTTCAGATTCATTTACCTATAGAGTGTTAGATGGAACTTTATCTTCTTCAGGAACGATTACCGCTAGTATTGCAGTAATTCCTGTTAACGACGCTCCTATTGTTGCCATCGATCAGAATTTTTCAACCAGAGATAATGTTGATTTTAATTTTACCATTTCCCAAGGTGATGACATTGATAGCCTTGTATCATCCTTAAAATACAAACTCGTCACTCCTCCAACAGTAGGGACACTCAGCAATTGTATCGATGCTTCAACCTACACTACAGATAGAACTTGTACTTATAAAGCTCCCGTCCATTACCAAGGTCCAGTGACTTTTACTTATCTTGTCCATGATGATGAGTTTGATTCAAATTCTGTTGCAACCATTACAATTGATGTTGAAGATATGACTCCGACTGTTCCGGTATTAGCTCCGGCAAACTTTACTCCAACAGTTTCAACCACAGCATCGTTATTGACGCTAACTGCGGCAAATTGTGATGACGTAGACTATGTAAAAATTCAAGAGGATTCAACCATCCCCCTTGCGACTGATAGTGGATGGCAAGCTTGTTCTACACTTGCCGGGGCATTGACCTTCGATCCAACTCTGACGAATACTCAAGGATTTAGAACACTTCGGATTTATGGTCGAGATCAAAATGAAAATATCTCAAATGCCCAACTCATGAACTTTATCTATGATACTACGGCCCCACAGATAACAATTGAACAGGTTCCAACATTGCCAAATGGTATTGTCTATCCAATCAAATGGCGCCTAACAGAAGCCTCCGTATCTGCTTCTTCAGTATTTAAAATTCATTATTCTCTTGATAATGGCGCAACCTGGGCGGCCGCTCCTGATCATCCTGTATCCCAGGCTGGTCCACATGCCGCAACTCTGTTTACTTATAACTGGTCCGTACCTGCTGGTACCCATCCACAAAGTTTAATAAAAGTGACTCTAACTGATAACAACGGCATGACAGGAACTTCAACATCCAATCAATTTAGAATTCTAATTGATTTAGAAGAACCAAATCTTCTAGATGGCGGTATGAAAATTAATGGCTCAACATTACCGGCGCCTACGCCACAAAAATATGTCAATGTTAATTTAAGCGCACTCGATGATGACACTAACATTACCCATTTTTGTTTCAAAAATAATTCCACTCAACCGGCCCCTAGTGATCCTTGTTGGCGTGCTGTTGATGCTCCCATGCCGGGTCTAGCTGCATCTCCAACATTGGACCTCACTAACTTTCCTTATCTATTAGGTTTTGTTCCTGGCACATTCAACGTTTATGCCTGGGTTCGGGATTTGCGAGGAAATATTTCGATAAACACCAATACTGTTGGAAAAGACCGAGTCAGTATCACTTATTTCGGAGATACCTCTCCTGTCATTACCAATTTCATGGTGGCAAACACATCGACACCGCCAAATCCAATTACCAGTAATGAAATGGTATTCCATAAAGATGATCCGGTTTATATCAGATGGACCGCCACCGATGATAAAGTAATTAAGCCAACTATTAGCTTAAGTTATACGACAGACGATATTGAATACGTCGAAATTGTCGGCGGTTTAAGTAACGGATCAAACTCCGGCTGTGATCTTGACGGCTCAACAGGATGCTACTCTTGGGTCACTCCGGAAATTTTAGATAATCAGTATTTTAGAGTTCAGCTAATTGTAGAAGATGATGCCGACCAGGCCACCTCAATTTTATCTCTACCGATGAACTCAGAGCGCTTTAAAGTCCTCGCTGGTAATATTGATCCTGGTGTTGGTTCTCACGCAAAAAGTGCCCTGATTTCTCCTCCTGGATCACCGGCCCTCTACTCTTTAGCGGTCGCTACAGATGGTAAAGTCTTTATCCGTGATGCAAGCTTCGGTTTGATGTACATCAACCCGCAGACAGGAATTTACGAACAGCTCCTTAAAGTCACCGGCGTTTCTTCAGGGGACAATGGCCCAGTTCGAGATGCTACCGCCAATCATCTTTATAAAATCACCATGGACTATCAAGACCGGCTTATCATCTGGGACTACGACCGCATCCGTAGAGTCGACACAAAAACTGAACCTATGAAAATCGAAACCATTATCGGTGCCTACAATAACGGTGCGCCCGGAACTCAAACAACTGATATCGTAACAGATCCAGCTGACTTAAAAGTCTTCCCTGGTCCGGGGAGTGCAATGATTCTTCAGCCATTACCGAATGGAGATATTTATTTTCAACCGGGCCCTTACGGATCAGTCAATAATGGAAACACGCTGAGAGTTTATCGTGGGAGCTTACCTGCTCCAACCATCAATACCATTAGAGTTTCCGGAACAGGTGCTGCTAGAGATTTTGACGGCGCTCCGATGAGCTTAACCGAAGATACTGTCACAAGTTACGCTCTGGACTTTAACTCAGAGACTTCCGCTTTAAATAAAATTATTGTCCAACTTTATGATACAGAACCTGGCTGTTCTTTTTATGCCTTTGCCGGAGTTGATTTAGGAAGTTACGCATCAGCAGGCCCTCACCCTCCTGTTCATGCCAGCACTTGTGGTGATGCATATCTAAGAAATGGTCTCGATGGTAAGATGTACAATATTGGCTACCATGTTGCCTACACGGTCCAAGTTAGTCGATACAACAATTCCTCGAACTCGCATGAAGCTTTCCTTGGTAATGGTCAAGGATACTGCGTTGATGGGACCCCTGCAGCAACCTGTAGAACCAATATTGTCGATGTATTTGTAACTCAAGAAGGAAAGGTCTTCTTTATCGATAATGGAGTTGTTCGAGTCATTGACGATGCAAATAATGTTCAAACACTTTACGCCCAGACAAAAACATATGGAGACAATGGCTTAGCTCAAGATGCTCGTTTCAATAATACTTATTATATAGATCATGGTGTAGGCGATAACGTCATTGTTTATGATCATAATGAAAAAGTACTTCGTGAAATTCGTCCGAATGAAACCAGCTCTCAAGTTGTTCTCTTGGCAGGTAATGGTCAAACAGGAAATATTAATTTTTCTGCCTTGGCCAATAGCCAGACGATGAATGGTGCCAATTGGGATCAACCAGGAGTATTTTCAACAAATCCTCTAGATGGAAGCGTTTATTTCCCTTGTACAAGAGCAAATATTTGTAAATTAAATCGATTATCAGGAAAATGGGAAATTCATTCAGGGAACAATACACCAAGTGTATATACTAATACTTGGCATCAACACGGAAGTTCTGATGGAACACTTACACACTATGGTGGTTACTCAACAACTCCTCTCGCCTACTATAATGGAAGAATCCTAACTGGTCACTATAGCTATAATAGTGATCATAGAAAGTCACAATATGCAACACTGCGGGAACTTGCTGTTTCAAGTAAAACGACAACATTCATAGCCGGAAAACCGGAAGTCGATGGAACTACAGGTTGTCCAGACGGCAAAGGAAGTAATTGTAATCTGAACTCCGCTCGAAGCGACGGTCGCGCAGTAACTTATCATACGCCAACTAATTCCTGGTTATATGAATCTTTCTCTAATCAACTGCGTTTAATTAAAACTGCAGGAGATGGACAAGGCTCTGTCACCCATTTTGCAACTATCGCCGACGGTGTGCAATCGATGGTCTGGCAAAGTGGCATTCTTTACTACTGTAACGATTCAGGCGAATTGAAGAAATGGGATGTTGCCAACGACACCAATGTTATCCTCCCATTCCCTGGATCAGGAATCTCTTGTTATGGTTACGATTTATTGTGGAAAGCCGCTTCAGGCGAAAAACCTAATCGCCTCGTCTTCCCTTTTAAACAGAATGGTTTAAGTGGTATTGCTGAATACATGTCGCCATAAAATAAAAATGGCCATCCTTAAGACGGCCATTTTTCCGAGTCACTTTCCAAATCAGGTCTAACCTTTTTCTTCCTATGACCCAGTGAAAAAAGTCTACGAAATTTCGTGGCCCGTGGCATCTCAATTTTTCCTGGGCCCAATTTTGACTCAATTTGTTTTGTCAGTGTTTGCTAGATGCCAATAGTCACTCCTACAGTCATGAAGCTTTTTTCCTTTGTGACGGAGGTGCTTCATGGTCATCAATCGAATGTTTTGGCCTTCTTTACTCTTAGCGACTCTCGCAGGTTGTGGGCCAGCGAAAGACATGCCAGAGTTTTATACTGAACAGATAAATCCCGTCTCTTATAGATCCGAGCTGGAAGTCTTTGACGAAAAAGATCAAAAAGTTTTTTATCTCTTGCCACTCAGCGGCTCAGTAACAAAAGAAAAAGCTTTGTGGTCTGGTTATGACTGGGGTGCTCATGAAGGCGGCATTAATTTGCGCTGGAATGAACCAGAAAGAAGTTGGCAAAACACCAATTCACCAGGCTGGTTTGAAGCATTATTAATGACCACAGAACAATTAAAACTCCTCTCTCCCTCCGAAAAATACGATCTCCTCCTGGGTCAATATCAATATCCCTTTAAAGAATTCGTTGCAACGACTCCACTTGAAAATCTTCGAAAAGGTTGGATTCTGGCTTCACTTCATCATAAGGAACCCACTCCAAAAGAAATAAGATCAAACGAGGGCATCAAAGTTCCCTTTGGTAGCTCTGATATTAAGGCCCTCCTGAGTCTGTATTATGCTCATCTCTATGTTCCGTTGAATATGAATGAGTTAGGAAGCCATGGAGAAATGGATGCAGGAACATTTCATACAGTACTTGGTAACCTAATTGGATTAAAGAATTCAAGCTTCTTAATGGGAGACCTTCCGGTAAAAAGCTACGCTTCACGCATTGAAGATGAGTTACCACCGGCACCAGGTGATCCATTAGGAACTGTAAAAACTTTAAAGATAAGGGCCCGAATTGTTTTGATTGCACCTTCAACGGAAAACTCCTGGGAAAGCGTCCTGGGTACACCCCTGCAAAAAAACCTCACCAAGGATTTCGTCTATTATCTCTATTTGAATCTCGACAATGAAATTCTAAAGGGGAAATGGCTGGGTACCGATCGACCTCAAAGAATATGGACAGCAAATAAGAATAAAGAATTCCTGCCTCCCCTTGAATTTTTAGGGAAACTTCTCGATGACTAAAATTCTTCTGCTACTTCTGATTAGCATTTTGGGTTGTGGCAAGCCTATTCAGGAAAAGGATAAAAAGTTTTTATCCCCTCTTATAAAGGAAGTGCATGAAAAAGTTTTTTTAAAAACCCGGATGTCACTAAACTTTAATTACCTTCCTCTTAAAGGCAAAATTAAAGACCAGTCAAAATTCTGGTCCGGCAATTCGTGGAGACTTAATCGTGGTGCCATTAACTATCGATGGAATTCTCCAAGGAAAGAAACTATAGGCTACCTTTCCCCAACTTCCAGAGAAATTTTCTCCATGCCTCTGGAGAAGTTGAAAGAACTTTCTCCTTCTGAGAAGTATGACCTTTATCTAGGAAGGTATGATTTCCCGCTTAAAAATAATATCGAGTGGTTTTCCAGAAAAGATGCTGAAGACTGGGAAGGTCTCTGTCATGGTTGGGCCGGAGCGAGTCTTAATCATCCTGAGCCCAGACCAAAAAACCTTATGAACCCTGATGGAATACTCATTCCCTTTGGATCTTCAGACATAAAGGCCCTTCTCTCTTATGCTTATTCAACTCTTATATTAGAAGAAGATGAATTTCTTGGATTTCGTTGCGAGGATCCAAAGAGTGAAATTGATTATTGTCACGAAGACTTGAGTGCAGGAGATTTCCACGTCGTTCTGACCAATCTTCTTGGGCTCAGAGGAAAAAGTTTTGTAGCTGATCTTGAGCGCTATCAACAAGTATGGAACCATCCCATTACTTCCTATGATTCGGTTATTCTCCAAAACATCAAAAATACGGATTCTCATAAAGTCATTATCAGAACAACCTTAACCTATCTGGAAGTTATTGAGAAAAACTCATGGGAGGGGCTGGGTCTTTCTAAGATGGAGAATATGGTGACATTTGAGTATGAGCTTACACTCGATGAAAGAGGAAATATTTCGGGGAGCAGATGGCGAACAAGAGAGAGACCAGATTTTTTATGGATCATTCCCGAAAGAGAAAACTTCGAGGGAGATCTTTCAAAGATTCATGATTTATTGAATTAAAAAGGGGCCCGTCAAGGCCCCTTTCTGGGTTTGAAAAAATTATTCTTCAAGCACACATTCATCAGTTGAATCCGGACTAGTGAGTGCATTTTCGTTGTTAACATCAGCTTGGGACACATCTACATGAAGTGCCAGGAGTCCGCCGATAGTCAGAAGAAGAAAATTTTTCCAAATTGATTTACGTTCCATCCTAGAACCTCCAAGTTCAAGTTCATTTCTTGCGTTCAGTCTCTGCCTGCATTTACCTTTAGACAACCCTAACGAAGAATCCTTGAAAAAATTTGGAATGGAAGATAGAAAATTCGTTACTTAAAAAATCCACAGATTAAATCAGTTCTTTTTTTTTGCTTAATTTCATTCTTTAAAGAATAACAACGCATAATAAAAAAAGGATCACCTTGGGTGATCCTTTTTTCCAGTATGCCCTCAGAAACTTGCCATTATCCTGAGATTTCAACCTCCGAGTCTGGCAGCTTTCATTTGCAAAAAGTATAAGTTTATAACCTTATACTCCTGGTGATTAGAATTCTAACAAAGCACCCTTCCAGAGGGAAGAGTGCTTATCCTAAATCTTATAGCAAGGAAGTTGAGAGAAGTGATTACTTACGATCGAGAATCTTAAAGGTGAAATCGTGGTCGTTATCAGCATTTTTTGAAAACTCTTGTTCAGAAACTTTCTTCCAGTTTTTAAGTGAAAGAGGCGGAAAATAAACATCTCCCTTGATCTCCCCTTTAACTTCAGTCAGATAAATTCTGTCCACTAAAGAGAGTGCATACTTAAAAATCTTCTCTCCCCCGATAATAAAGAGCTCGGTCTCTCCACTTCGTTCCGCTTGCTTAATGGCGCGGAAGATGGAGTTAAACCAAAACACATTGCTTAGGTTCGCTTGAGGAGTATTGGAGATCACCAGACTCATACGACCAGGTAACGGCTTACCGATAGATTCGAATGTTTTTCTTCCCATCAAAATGTGATGGCCCATAGTGATCTTCTTAAAGTTCTGAAGATCGTCTTTAAGATGCCAAGGAAGAGTGTTGTTGATGCCAATGACGTTATTTTCGGCTTTCGCCACAATAAATGAAATTCTCATCTTACACCGCCACAGGAGCTTTAATATGAGGATGGGCCTGGTAATTGACCAGTTCAAAATCCTCAAATTTGAAGCTAAAAATATCTTTTACTTCAGGATTAATTTTAATTTGTGCGAGCGGAAATGGTTCTCGTTTCAGTTGTTCCTGAGTTTGCTCCAGGTGATTCACATAAAGGTGTGCGTCTCCAAAGGTATGAACAAAATCCCCCACACCTAGTCCGCAAACCTGAGCAACCATATGAGTAAGGAGAGCATAACTTGCAATATTGAAAGGCACTCCTAAAAAGATATCAGCTGAGCGCTGATAAAGCTGACAGGAAAGCTTATTGTCAGCAACATAAAATTGAAACATTGTGTGACAAGGAGGCAGGGCCATTTTATCCACATCAGAAACATTCCAGGCAGTCACGATTAAGCGTCGTGAATCTGGATTCTTTTTAATCATTTCGATTAAGCTAGAGATCTGATCGACTGTTCTTCCGTCATGGGTTTTCCAGCTTCGCCACTGAACACCATAGACCGGACCCAGATTTCCATTTTCGTCTGCCCATTCGTTCCAGATCGAAACACCATTTTCTTTCAGATACTTGATATTTGAGTCGCCTTGAAGGAACCAAAGAAGCTCATGAATAATTGATTTCATATGGCACTTCTTAGTGGTGACAAGAGGAAAGCCTTCATTCAAATTAAAGCGCATTTGATGGCCAAAAACTGAAAGTGTGCCCGTGCCGGTGCGGTCTTCTTTTTTAACCCCTTCACTCAAAACTCGTTTCATGAGCTCGTGATATTGCTTCATCAGGCCTCCAATATATGTATTCTGGTCTAGGGAAATCTTACCAGACATACTAAGGATTGTTCAACACAAGCCTTACCGCCAATTTTTTGACTATATTTCCTGAAGCCGTTTAAAATGGAATTTTTCTTTCGTCTTGGAATTTTGATAAGTAAATTCAGACTGATTCAACAGAAGAATTTGGTAATTTTGATAAAGAGATTGTTTTTGTTTATTGAGGACGAAGTAGGTTTCGGCGGAAATACCCCAAATCCCCTCACCTGTAACTTTTCCCTGTAGATCCTTCTCGAGATATTCTCCGCTATGGGTCAGCTCCAGAATGCTGCTCTCTCCGAGCCACTTTCCAATTAAGTGAGATCTTCGCTCGCTTTCAACCCGGGTAATCTCCGGATCGTTATACTGTGCAGGCGGTCTGTGGGCACAACTTAAAAAGAGAAGACTTAAAAAAATATATTTCATAAACTAAATCATATTTTCAGGGGAGTCTTATGTCGACAGTCAGTACAGGTTTGGAACGTATCCTTACAGAAAAAAATTTGCAGGAAAAGTTTAAAGGGAATATTGCTTACCTTTGCCATAGTGCTTCTGTCACCAATGATCTCGAACACGGGCTTCTGGCCATAAAGCGAGTGTTTGGAAAGCAACTGACAAAAATTTTTGGGCCTCAACATGGTTTTGTGACTGATGTGCAGGACAACATGGTTGAATCAACTCACTATGTGCATCCGTTTTTTAAATTACCTGTCTATTCTTTGTATTCTGAAACGCGAATTCCAACAGATGAAATGCTGGAAGGCTTAGATCATATCTTTGTAGACTTGCAAGATGTAGGAACAAGAATTTATACCTACATCTACACCATGACCCTTCTCATGGAAGCTTGTCAGAAAAAAGGCATTGAAGTTGTTATTCTCGATCGTCCAAATCCAATTAATGCTGACACCTTGGAAGGGAATATCCTGGATTTAAATTATGCTTCTTTCGTCGGCCGCCATCCCATTCCAGTTCGTCATGGAATGACCATGGGTGAAGTGGCCAGAATGCATCAGAAATACTGGGGCGGAAAAGACTGCAAATTAACCGTCATTGAAATGAAAGGTTACGACCGCAGAATGAGTTATGAAGATACAAATCTTCCTTGGGTCCTTCCAAGCCCAAACCTTGCAACGATTGAAGCTGCTTACACTTTTGTTGGTACTGTTCTTTATGAAGGAACAAACATTTCAGAAGGTCGCGGAACCACGCGCTCTCTTGAAATCATCGGTCACCCGCAAATTGAATCCTTTGGATTTCATGAAAAATTAAAACCTGTCTTAGAAAAGGCCAACCTCCAGGGATTTGTTCTACGACCTCTAGTCTTTCTTCCTACTTTCCAAAAGCACATGGGTAAACCTTGCGGCGGATACCAGATTCATGTCACTGACAGAAAAACTTTTGAACCTTGGCGTTTATGCCAATATCTTCTTAGAGAAATGTACCATGAACTAGGTTCCGATTTTAAATGGAAGGAGCCTCCTTATGAGTATGAGTATCATAAGGTTCCAGTAGATCTTATTAATGGAACTGATGAGCTTCGCCACTGGGTAGAAAAACGCGGCAGTGAAGAAGAGTATCAGGCGATCATGAGAAAAAACCAGGAAGAATTTCAAGAGCAAAGAAAGTCTATCCTCATTTACTAGGACCGATTGATTCGACAAACTTAACCTTATTCCCTCTTACCTGCAGGACAACTGCAGGTTTGATGGCATCACGGTTTTCGTTAATCGAAATATTTCCGGTAACACCCTTAAAGTCAGTGGTTCCTTTCAAAGCGTCTCTAATGGATTGTCCTTTAGTCGATTGGGCGCGCTCAATCGCTTCAAAAAGAATTCTGGCGGCATCATATCCCAATGCTGCTTGTGAATCTGGTTTTGTTCCGAATTTCTTCTGATACGTCTTGGTGAACTCCTGAACTTCAGTCCTTGGATCTTCCAAAGTATAGTGGCCGGAAAAATAAGAGCCATTAAGGCTATTACCGGCAATTTCTAAAAGACTTTCTGATTCCCATCCATCTCCACCCATGAGAGGTAACTTCATTTCTTTTTTCTGGGCTTCCCGTGCAACTAAGGCAGCTTCTGCATAATAGCCCGGCAAAAAGATAAACTCGCCTTTAGACTTTTTAATTCTAAGCAACTGATTCTCAAAAACCACGTCCCCTGACATATAAGATTCTTCAGCAACGACTTCTCCTCCCAAGGATTCGAAGGTTTTCTTAAAGTATTCAGCGAGTCCCGCAGAATAACTTGATTGACTGTCATAAAGGATCGCGGCTTTTTTAAATTTCAAAGAATTGAAGGCAAACTTGGCCATCGCTTCTCCCTGGAAGGGATCAGTGAAACAAACTCTGAAAATATAATCTCCAGATTGAGTGACAAGTGGATTGGTCGCACTAGGAGTGATCATCGGGATCTGATGTTTTTGTGCAACAGGGGCACTGGCAAGAGAGCGACTGGATGAAACTTCGCCTAATAGGGCCACCACTTGATCAACCAAAATTAAATTTTCTATCGATGAGTGTGCCGCTTCATTCGTTCCTAAAGTATCATAAATCTTTAATTCAATCGGTTTACCCAGAACTCCACCCTTAGCATTCACTTCTTCAATGGCAATCTCAATTCCATTTCGAGATGAGAGACCAAATGTTGCCTCAGCTCCAGTTAATGCGGCAAAAAAACCTATCATGATTTTCTGTGGTTCTTTCTCACAGCTTGTGGAAAAAAACATGGTAAGACAAAGAGTGAGACAGAAGAAAAATTTCAAAAGGATCTCCATTAAGATTGAATAATGTGCTCTTTCTATTAGACAATAAATATTCAATAGGGTGAAATAAAAATCTAAGAGTAAATTTGACTTCAAGTAGGAGGTTTATGTTAGAAACCATTGAACAACTAACGGCCCAGTTTGTCGGTATCGTTTGGGGCGTCCCTTTAGTGTTAGCATTGGTAGGATCAGGAATCTTCTTTACGATCTACTTTGGTTTCCCACAATTGCGTTTCTTTCGCCATGCTATTGAAATTGTTTCTGGAAAATATGACAATCCCGAAGACAAAGGAGAAATTTCTCACTTTCAGGCCCTTTGTTCAGCACTTTCTGCAACAGTAGGTTTAGGAAACATTGCCGGCGTTGCTGTTGCCATCTCTCTAGGCGGTCCAGGGGCCATCTTCTGGTTATGGGTCGCGGGCTTCATTGGTATGTGTACTAAATTTACAGAAGTCATCTTATCAATGAAATATCGTGAAGTGGAAGCTGATGGAACCGTTCACGGCGGACCGATGTTTGTGATTAAGAATGCACTTTCAAAAAAATTCTATCCTATAGCCTGGCTTTACGCTTTGTTTGTGGTTTTCTCTTCCTTTGGTGCAGGCAATATGTTTCAGGCCAACCAAATGGCTTCGGTCATGAAAGCTTCGGCCGGTATTCCTGAATGGCTATCAGGAGTTATCTTTTGCATTGGAGCTTCTTTAATTCTTATCGGTGGTATTAAGCGTATTGGGAAAGTAACTGAAAAACTTGTGCCCATCATGGTGAGTGTTTATTTTTTAGGGGCCTTGACCATCGTTGCTATGCATATAGGTGATGTTCCGCAAATGTTTATGAATATTCTCTCCGGTGCATTCATGGGAACAGCTGCCATTGGCGGTTTTGCTGGTGCAGCTTTTAAAGAAGTCGTTATCATGGGGATTCGACGTGCGACTTTCTCCAATGAGGCCGGTATGGGTTCGGCTGCCATGGCCCACTCTGCTGCTAAGTCTACTCCCGTTCAAGAAGGGATCGTGGCCCTCCTGGAGCCACTCATTGATACCATTATTGTTTGCACCATTACCGCCCTCGCAATCCTCTTAACTGGAGTTTGGACACAGGAAGGAATTGCAGGCTCTGAAATGACTGCTGTGGCCTTTGAAACCGTAATGGGTCCTATTGGACGCTGGATTGTGACACTGACAGTAACTCTATTCGCCTTCTCAACCATCATTTCATGGTCATACTATGGAGAACAAGGTGTTACTTTCATCATTGGTGCAAAGTATATTCCCATTTACCGATGGGTATTTATTGGTTTTATCTTTGTGGGATCTGTTGCCCAGTTAGGTGTCGTACTCAACATTTCAGACGCGATGTATGGAATGCTGGCCATTCCAAATCTCTTTGCTTGTTATCTTCTCTTGCCGAAAGTTAAAGAAATCGTCGATGACTATCAAAAGAAACGAGCAGCAGGCAAAATTATTGCTTATAAATAACTTTCCCGAAGGCCCCAAATCTGGGGCCTTTTTAGTTCTTTTCAGTTAAAATTTCTCTATGCTCGACATTCTAATCGTTATTATCTGCCTCATAATCAACGCCTTTTTTTCTGCCTATGAGATGGCCTTTGTAACTGTATCAAAGGATGAAATTGAAGAACTTCAAGATACTAAAAAGTTGATTTCATCTTTATTGGGCACTTTTAAGAAGAAACCTGAAAGAACTCTTTCTATCATTCAAATTAGTATTACCTTAGTAGGTGCCATTGCTGCTGCAGTCGGTGGTACTGGAGCGGTTGAAACACTTGAGCCATACCTCGTTCATAACTACGGTATATCAAATTCAATGGCTGAAGGTATTTCTGTTGCGATTGTGATTCTTCCACTGACCTATTTCAGTGTTGTCTTTGGTGAACTCCTCCCGAAAACAGTAGCGCTTAAACATCCGGTAAGAGTTTTAATTTTAGGTACAAATGTTTTAAAGCTTATCGACACAATTCTTTCACCTATTGTAACGGTGCTCGAAGTCTCCACTAATTTTTTATTAAAACTTATTGGTGTAAGTACAACCGTAGAAGAAGAAGATAATTTTTCTAATACCATTGAAATCGGGACTCTTCCTGAATACCACCAGAAATTCGTAGAGAACCTGGTCTCTCTTAAAAATCATAAAGTCTATAAATCGATGATTCCCTGGCAGAAAGTCGTTCATTTGAATTTCAGTGACAATGAAGACGAAGTCAGATCCAAGACATCAATAAGTCCTCATTCACGCTTCCCTGTTATGGATGGAGATACTTTAGTTGGTGTATTGAATTTAAAAGAATTGCCTCTTAAGAGTGAAAACATTCCTTGGGAAGGAACACTTGCCTCGGCTTTTAAGGTTTCTCCTAATGACAAAGTCCTTGATGCTTTTCTTAAGATGCAGGAAAAACAAACTCATATTGCTGTGGTTGTAAATGATGAGGAACAAGTGTTGGGGATTATCACCATTGAGGATATTTTAGAAGAAATTGTTGGTGATATTTACGAACAGGTGAACTTTAGTCGAACTTCAAAAATGCTTTCTAATCGAGGAAAAATTAAACTTGGCCCTTAGATCCCCATAAAAACAAAAGGTCTGTTCTCCTCGCTTTGAAGCTTAAAACCTTGCTCGTTATATTTTTCACGAAACTTTTGATAATTATCCCAGTTCTTTTTTCCGTGAAGCTTTTCCAGCTTCTTATGGAAGTTCTCTTCCAGATCAATAAGCTTACGGCGTTCTTCGAAAGTAAGCTCACGCATAGAATCTTTGGGCCACATATCCGATGTTTGTTGAAAATACTCTTGTCTTAATCGATTATGCTCATTCACCTGATCCTCAGAAAATCCAAGTTTTTGAATGAAATAGTCCGTTCGATCATGCTCCATTTTTTCTCCTGCTTCTTGAAATTCAGAAGGCATGAATTCTGAAAGCTCAGGGGGAGCATCTTCTTTTTTTTCTTCTTTAGGAATGCTAACAACGGAAGAAAGCTTTTTCTTTTCCGCTTGGGGTGGTTCTTTTTTTGCGTGCGTTTCGATGATAATTCTTTCCAAAGGCGGCTTTTCCTCGTTCTTTGTTAGAACAAGATAGCCCAGAACGAAATTAAGAATGAGACTCACACCCAATAATATTTTCATCATTTATTTAAAAGAATCGCAGCTTCTTTAGCAAAGTAAGTTAAAATGATATCGGCCCCGGCCCGTCTGAAACTCATAAGAGTTTCTAAGATCACTCTATCATTATCAAGCCATCCATTCTGAATAGCGGCTTTAATCATGGCGTACTCGCCGCTTACATTATAGGCCGCGATAGGAAGGGTACTGGTTTCTTTTAAGCGGTAGATAATATCAAGATAGGCAAGTCCTGGCTTCACCATCAAAATATCGGCTCCTTCAGCTTCATCAAGTTGAGCTTCACGAATGGCCTCTGTCGAGTTGGCAGGATCCATTTGATAGGTTTTCTTATCGCCATTTTTAGGAGCAGAACCTAAAGCATCTCTGAAAGGTCCATAAAAAGCAGAAGCATATTTAGCGGTGTAACTCATGATGAGTGTATTTGTGAAATTATTTTGATCGAGAGAACGTCTTAAGAACTCTACTCTCCCATCCATCATATCTGATGGACCAATGATGTCGGCACCCGCTTTAGCACTACATATAGTTTGCTTAGCTAGAACTTCCAATGTCGGATCATTTAAAATTTCACCGGTTTTTGGATCTACCAGTCCGTCATGACCAGTGGAAGAATAAGGATCAAGAGCAACATCGGCCATCACCATCATATCAGGAAGGGCCTCTTTCACCGCACTGATGGCCCGGGCATTAATACCATCGGGATTATAGGACTCGCGAGCATCAGGAGTTTTTAAACTTTCATCAATGGCGGGAAAAAGATCCACGCATCTCACACCAAGATCATAAAGGGTCTTAGCTTCTTTAACTAATTCATCAATTGAAAGCCTGAACTGCCCTGGCATAGACGGGACTGGAACCTTTTGGTTCTTTCCATCGATGACAAAAAGAGGTGCAATAAAGTGATCAGGAGATAAATGAGTTTCACGAATCATAGAACGGATATGTTCGTGCCGACGATTTCGTCGAGGACGATGAAGCATCATACTTAGGCCTTTTGCATTGATTTAAATACCAGGGCATACATCTGCATTTGTTTCATCATCGCAGCTAAACCATTAGAGCGATTCATAGACAAGTGTTCAGTTATCCCAACTTCTTTCAAAAATTCTGGTTTAGTTGCAAGGATTTCATCTGGGGTAGCATCTGAATAAACATTCACAAGTAGACCAACAATACCCTTAACTAAGACGGCGTCAGAATCGGCATGAAAGTAGACTCTGCCATCTTTAAATTCAGGATAAAGCCAAACCTGGCTTTGACATCCTTTAACCTTATATTTGTCTTCCCTCTTATCCTCGGGATAAGGCAAAAGCTCCCGCCCTAGATGGATGAGTTCTTTATAACGGTCTTCCCAATCTTTAAATTTCAAAAATCGTTCTTTAACCCGAGTGGTTCTCTCTGTCATATCCACGTAACTTCCCTTGCTTAGAGGCCCTAGTATGCTCTTAACAGATGATTTCGTCAAAAAACTCAATAAATTTTCAACTATCTCCGAAATGAGAACAAGAAGGAATTAAAAAGAGTTGCTTATGGCCACTTTCACTTTACAGCCCCTTAGTGATGAAACCATCGATGCCATGGGAATCAATAACCATGATTTATGGTTAATCCGCATAGACAAGACTGTCCTTGGGCCCTTTGAAACAGAGGCCCTCAAAAGCTATGCTTTTGAAAATGAGGAATTATTCAATGATGTCCAGGCCAATCGAATGGATGAACATCAGTTTAAACCATTTTGGAATCATCCTCAGTTCCAACGAAGAAAACCGTCCGTCATAAGTCCCATCAATCACCAAAATAAGTTCTGGTTACTTTTAACCGGTCAGAAAACTGGTCCCCATAGCTTTCAGGAAATTGATGAAAAGATAGAACACGGTGAATTGGTTCTGACTGATCAAATCTCTACAGATGATGGCCATGTCTGGAAAAAGATCTTTCAGGTTCCAGATTTTGATCGACGACGTCACACAGCGGACTCACTTCCGATATCTCCAACAGAAATGAGCTTTCAAGAAGCAAAACTTAAAATTGTTAAAAATCTTGATCACCCGAAAGTCGTTCCACAAGAAGAAATTGCAGAGATGTTCTTCCATGGGAAACAGGCAAAAATTCTTACTCTGAAATTAGATGAACTTACCTTAAATAGCATCAAACAGCCCCAAGTTAGCCAAAATCTGAAGTGGGCCATCCCAACTACAGCTGCGGCCATTGTACTCTTTTTAACCGCCGGATATTTTAGTTTTGCTCCGGAGCTTAAGCCTCTTGAGAAAGCAGTAGTACAGAGCGAAAAAAAGGTCATAAATAAAAGACCAGTTCCAAACATGGTTAAAGCACCTAGAGGGACCATTCCTGTTATTGAAAGGGCCCCCGCGAGTGTCAACAACTACCGTCCCGAGCCACGGCCTCAAGCCGTTAACCAGGCTTCACGATACCCAACTATTATTGAGACTCACCGAGATGAGCGCCTGAATGATGAGCCTAGACAAGATAATGTTTATTCTCATGATGAACTTCCGGCCGAACCTGAAATCCACTCTTTAGTTAATCCATCACATCCAACGACTTCTCTGGACTCCGTAATGAGTGGAACTAATGATCAACCTGTGATTGAAGAAGTTTCTGATTTTTAGTAAGCTCTCGTAGTGAAAAGCAAATATAGAAATCCAGAAACGAGTGGTGGCCTCTTCCTTTCCCTTGAAGGGATAGAAGGTTCTGGAAAAACGACACAGATTAAGAATATTGAGCAATACCTTAAAGAACAAGGTAAGCGAGTCCTGACTCTTAGAGAGCCAGGGGGAACAAATTTTGGCGAAAAGCTTAGAGAAGCTATTCTACTAAGTGAAGTGCCTCTCCACCCCCTTGCCGAATGTCATCTCTTTCTTGCCAGCCGTGCCCAACTCTTAAAAGAAAAAATTCTTCCCTTCCTCGAAGAAAAAAACTCTGTCGTTATCCTTGATCGCTACATTGATTCGACTCTTGCATACCAAGGTAAGGCGCGCGGTTTGGGTTATGAAACCATACTGACTCTTCATCAGTTTGCTCCTCTTAATCTTTTGCCTCATCGGACCTATTTCCTGGATATCAGTCTGGAAACCTCCATGCAAAGGCAGAGTAATCGGGGAAATCAAAAAGATTATTTTGAATCTGAAAAGATAGATTTCTATACAAAACTTATGACTGGGTACCGTGAAGTGGCAGAAATGTTTCCTGAGCGTATTCTAAAAATAGCTGCTGAAGAATCTCCGGCCGCAGTTCAAACTTTAATCATTCGTGATTTGGAGAAGCTCCTGTCATGAACCTTAAAGATATCCTCCTGCAAAAAGGCCATAAACAAGAATTAGGTCATTTTTATATTCTGGAAACTTCTGCTCCTGAAGCCGAAGCCCATGAAAAATTGATTCACTTTGTTCATGAATTTATCCGTGATTACTATCAACAAGTGGAAGGCCATAAACAAAGCCTTGCACACTTAATGGATCATCCGGATGTTTTTGTTCTGGGTAACCTCGCAGGGGAAGACGAAGATAAGAATGAAAAGCCTTTAAAGGTAGAAGAAGCCGAAGCCCTCTCCCGTTTTTTTGAATTTAAACCAGTTCAGGGCAAAAGAAAATTTGCCGTTATCACTGAAGGCCACCGGCTGACCACTGTGGTTGCTAACAAGTGGCTTAAGCTTTTTGAAGAACCTCAAGGAAACTCAACCATTTTCCTTTTAAACCCTCGCCGGGGACAACTCCTCCCTACGATTCATTCCCGGGCCATCCACCTAAGAATTCCATCGGCCCAAGAGGCCAAAGATTTTTCCGAATGGAATGAAATGATAAATGAAGCCAGCAAAATGACGCTTGCCCAATTTCTTGAAAAATTCTCCCGTTCAGAGAATTTGACTTACTGGGTGAATGAATTAATCCAATGGGAAGCAGAACAATTGGAAAAGCCCCTGACTAAACAGGCCCTGGAGAATTATTTAAAGGACTTTCAGGAAATGGAGACCTTTCATCAACCAACTGCAACAAAATGGACTCTCTACTATTCCTACCTCCAAACCCATGTTTTCCCTCGCATCCGGTGAATGGAATCATTGACATCACACTGAAATACTCACAGAATAGCTGAATGACCAATGATCAAGGCGTAGACGAGGACAACCTCCCTCCTACGAATCAAATAATCTCTGAAGAACTAACTTCAGAGGAATCAGATGAAAACACATCTGAAGACAAAGCGGACCGGGAAGAAACAAGATTCAAAGAAGGGCAGATCCTGCGCTTTGTGAGAGTCCGCTTCCCCGGAAATGCCCGCTCATTCCCATTTCTCGTTGGTAAAAGAAGAATTGAATACGGTCAAAAAGTCGTGGCCATGTCCGACCGTGGTATGGCCGTAGGATATGTAAACTCTTTCCCTTACGAAGTTCCTTTCAATAAAAGCATGCTCCCTATCCGAAGCATCGCCAAAGTTGCTATGGAAGAAGATATCGTTGCTGACCAGGAAGCCTATCGTCAGCAAAAAGAAGCTGAGAATATCTGTAACGATCTCATTGAAGATTACAAATTAGATATGCAACTTACCCATGTGGAATTCACTTCTTTTGGTAAGAAAGCCGTTTTCTATTTTATTGCTCCAGCACGAGTCGATTTCCGAGACCTAGTTAAAGACTTGGTTGGAAAACTCAAAACTCGCATCGAACTTCGTCAGATTTCTGTCCGCGACCGTTCTGCCTCAATTGGTGGTATCGGTCCATGCGGGCGTGAACTATGCTGTTCATCCTTTTTGACGAAATATGGGAACGTTGGCATTAAAATGGCCAAGAACCAGGACCTTACTCTTAATTTCTCCAAACTCAACGGAGTTTGCGGTCAATTAAAATGTTGTCTTCAATATGAAGACGAGGTTTATCGTGAAAAAAGATCTCGTTTACCTAAAGAGGGAGACATCATCTCTACTCACACAGGCGAGATTGGCAGAGTTGATAGACTCCATCTTTTAACAGAACAGTTTGTTATGATGACCAATCGCGGAGTTCGTAAACGCTTCGTTGTGGATCTCTATAAAGAAACATTAGATAAAGAGACAGCTAATTTCCCAAGAGAATTTGATTCTATTTCAGATGAAACCCATAAAGTAATTGGAATGGATGAAGCTGAGGCCAAAAAGGTGAGGGCCTTTGAAACCGAAGTTAAAACCTATCAAACTAAGAGTAAGTCATTTGCCGAAGGAATCTTCGAGTCACTTTTTGGAGAAAAATCTCTCGATTATAGTCTTCCAGAAGTCGAAGAACCTGCAAGTGACAAACCGAAAATCAAAACACCTGATGAAGAAGAAGAAATTGTTTATTCCCCTCACGAGGATGACATTCTTCCAGATGATGAAAATGATAATTTCGTAGATAATGAACCGATAAGAACTCGTGTTGAAAGATCAGATCGTGAACCACGAGGTCCAAGACAAGATCAGCGAAACGATAGAAACCGTGGACCTCGTCCTCCACGTAATGATCAAAGAGGCCCTCGCCAGGATGATCGTAATCGAAGTCGCGGCCCTCGTCCTCAAGGACAAGGACCAAATCCGAATCCAAATCCAAATTCAAACCCTAATCGTCCTCAAGGTGGAGGACCAAGATCTAATCAAGGAAGAAATCGACCACCGAGATGAGCATGAAGATCCTTCATACCTCTGACTGGCATCTTGGAAAACGTCTTTTTAAACTTGATCGCACCCCTGAACATGAACTCTTTCTTGAATGGCTGCTAGATACCCTCATCACAGAGAAAATTGATCTCCTGCTTATAGCTGGGGACATTTTTGATACTCCTATGCCCCCTCACCAGGCATTGGAAATGTTTTATAATTTCCTCCATCGGGTCTCCACCGAAACCCAAACTGAAACATTGATGATTGCCGGGAATCATGATTCCGGAATTCTTCTTGAGGCCCCAGCAAAAATTCTTGCTCCACATCGGGTAAAAGTGTGGGGAAAACTTTCTCCAAATCCAGAGGATCATTGGCTTCGGATTCAAAACATTGACCTTTGTGCTCTTCCCTATTTCAGGTCTTATGAACTTCTTCCTCAAGGGGAAGGAGATGCCATTGAAGTTCTGAAGAAATATCTGGTTCGAGAGCGAAGCTTGCCTCAGGTTCTGATGCTCCATCATCTGGCCGGAGTATTTGAAGCGGCAGGGTCTGAGCAAGTAATAACTCTCTCGGGCGTGGATTCGATTCCCTCTGAAATTCTTAATTCTTTTGATTATGTGGCCTTGGGGCATATCCATAAACCTCAAAAAGTCGGGCCTGCAAGTTTTTACTCAGGCTCTCCTATTCCTTTAAGATTTTCAGAAACTAAAAGTAAGTCAGTCGTCATCATTGAGGAAAACGAAGGGGCCTTAACTCATCATATCCTTCCTATTCCCAATTTCAGAAATCTGGTCATTGTAAAAACTGATGAGAGTTCTTATTTAGAAGATCTTGAGAAGTTGAGTAAAACAACTGAACTTACACCCATGGTTGAGATTCAGATAGAATTATCAGCTCCCAAAGTAGGACTCATTGATGAAATCAAGGAGAAGCTTTCCCAGAAAGGAATGGAGCTTCTTTCCTTTATTCCTTATTATCAGGGGGAAGACCGTCAGGAACGTAAAAGCGAAAAAATTTTTCAACTCTCCACCATGGAGCTTTTTGAAGAATTTTATGCCACAAAATATCCTCAGAATCCAAATATCCCGGAAGATCTCAAGGATGATTTTAAAAACCTCCTTGAAAAGGTGAAGCATGCGTCCTCTTCGCCTTAAGATAAAAAACATTGCTTCCTTAAAAGGTGAGCATGTTATTAACTTCCAGGAAATTCAGGAACAAAGTTCACTCTTTGCCATAACCGGCGAAACGGGCTCTGGGAAATCTTCAATTCTTAATAGTATTGGTCTGGCCCTTTATGGCCAGGTCTATAAGAAAAATGTAAATCAGATTGATGTTGTAACCTTGGGAGAAAAAGATGGTTCGATAGAACTCATCTTCCAAGTGAAGGGAAAGTATTATCTTGCGGATTGGAAAGCGAGAGTAAGAAAACAGAATGGTGATCTCTACTCCACCCCTCAAACTCCAGTCAGGAATCTTTATGTCTTAGAATCATCAGACTTCGATGGTGTTAAAAATATTTCACCTGTGGCCGTGCCTGAACTGCTCAACCTTGATTTTGATCAATTCTGTAAATGCATCATTCTCAACCAGGGAGAATTTGCACGATTCATCAGCAGTTCATTTAGTGAACGTAAAGAAATCCTAGAGAAGCTTTACCCCGGTGAAATCCTGGAAAACATGAGTAAGGAACTTTATGCAGAATTAGAGGCATTAAAAAGTTCCAGGGCAGAACTGGATATTAAACTTGGAGAATTAAAATCAAGTTTTGAATCAGGTCCGGATCTTAAAGGAGAAAAAGAACGCCTTCAAAAAGAACTGATCTTTTTAGAAGAAAGAGCGTCTTTGATTGAAAAGCTTGATCATCATTTTGTAAGCCTTTTATCCGCCTACGATAAATTCTCAGAGAATGAAAAGAAAAAAGAAAATATAAGAAAAGAGCTCGCCCTAGAGACATCAAAACTCAATGATCTCATCAAAAGTGGCGAATCCATCCATGAGACCCTTCAAGAACTAAAGACTCGGCAGGAAAAAGAACTCCCTGAATTACAAAATTATCTTAAGAAAGAAGAAAATCTAAAAGGTCTACTGGAGGCCCGGGAAAAAGTAAAAAAGAACCTGCTAGAAAATAGTACTGAATCTCAAAAGATTAAAGAAAAGCTTTCTCTTAAAGAATATGATGAAAAGAAGTTTTTAAAATCAAGGGATGAACTTAAACACCAGTTCACTTTACCGTTAGAAAAATTAAAGCTTGCCCGCACTCATTTTCAACCGCTCTTTGATCTCTTTAGTGAAAAAGAGGTTTTAAATGAGGAAATTAAAGGCAAGGCCTTAAGGCTTCATCAATACGAAACAAGTGGAAAAGATCTTAAAGTTCAATTCGATGAATTGGCCAAGAAAATATCTCTCATTCCTGAAAACATTAAGGAACTTGAAAATCAGGCCCGTAAAGAGAAAGAAGATTCTCAAACTAAAATAGATAATAAACAACGCGCTCAAATTAAATATGATGAATTCACAAAGAACATTTCACTTGCAAAAGAAGAGCTCGAACAATTAACGACGAAGGTTTCAGACCTTCAAAAACTACTGGTCATAACTCAAGAAGAACTCTTCCCCTTAGAATCAACCTTAAAACTTCAGGAAGTATTAAACGCTTCAAGCGTTTGTCTTGATCATGCGCTCTCTTCCAGGGCAGAAGCTTGTCCAGTTTGTGAACAAGCAGTTCTTGCTCCTAAATGGAAGGAGCTGAAAGAAAAGTTTTTAAAAACTGATCTTGAATCTATTCGCCGCCGTTTTGAAGAAGGCCGAAAAATTCTCATAAAGGCACAGGAAGAAGAAAAAATTTATACCCAGAGGATCGCTTCCCAAAAAAGTGATCTTGAGAAAAAAGAAAATGAAGTAAAGGCCATTATTCCCCTTCTTGAAGTAACTGTTCCCTCTATACAAGAATTAGATCAGAAGCTCGCCGCTCTCCAAAAACAAAGCTGGGAGCTTTCTGCTTTCCAAAAAGAATTGGAGATTAAAGGGTTAGAACTCAAAAAAACCAGAGAGCAATACTCTCAATTACGGGTTGAAATTCTGTCTCGGGAAGAGCTTCTCCAAGGGATTACTAAAAAGCTTACCGAAATAGAAGGACTACTCCAGGGACTCATTCCTGCAATAACCCAGGATACTATACGCGAACTTAAAAGAGAGAATGTCATTCTTCAATCCTATATTGAAAATGACCAGTCCCTTGAAAAAATTTCTCAGGATAAGACTTATCTCCTTCAAGAAAATGAAAAACTCTCCACTTTAAGAAAGGCCCTTCTTCTTGAAGAAGAAACAGAAAGTAAGAAGATTAACTCTCTTGAAGAGGAGTTATTGGCAGCTTTAAAAGGCAAGAAAGCGTCTGAACTCATTAAAGAACTTGGTCAACTACTACGTGAAGCTCAGGAACTCTGGAGCGCCCAGGAACAGAAACTTAAGGCCCAGGAATTGTCTCTTAAGGATCTTAATGGAAGGCTTTATCCTTTAATGGAGTTAAGTAAAGATTATGATCTGATCTTCACTCGCGAAGTTTTTACTATAAAAGGCATCGCTTGTGAGCTGGCTGATGAAAAATTCAATAAGCTTAAAGAGATTGATCTGAACTTTTCTTCTCCCCGTGAACTTTTTATTCCTTTTGATGATCTGTTAAAGAGTGAAAAAGAATTCATGAAAAGCCTGGTAAATGATTGCCGGATGAATTTTGCAAGTGTTTCCACCCGTTTTCAGGAATGGGAGAAGACCCAGGATAAAATCAAGCTTTTTGAATTCCAGTACCGTGAGTTAAATGAAGCTCTTTCTAGAAAACAGCGGCTCAGTGAAGTTCTCGGCAAAGATGAATTAAGAACGTTTGTCCTTTCTTTAGTGGAAGAAAATTTAATTTATCAGACCAATGAAGAGTTACAAAAACTTTGTCAGGGCCGTTATGAAATTATTCATCAAACTCGCTCTCTAAAGATGACTCCTGAATTCTTTATCCTGGATAAATTCCGTGAAGGTGGAAGAAGGAAAGTCTCAACACTTTCAGGTGGAGAAACGTTTATGGTTTCCCTTGCCATGGCCCTCGCTTTAGCGGAGATGACCCGTGGACAAGCGGAGATTGACTCATTATTTATTGATGAGGGTTTTGGGACTCTCGATCAGGAATCTCTGGAAGATGTGCTTTCAATGCTGGGGCAAATTCAGAACAGAGGTCTCTTAGTCGGAATCATTTCTCATATCAAAGCCCTTACTAATGCCTTACCTGTGAATCTCGTTCTGAATAAGCGACAGGACGGAACAAGTAGCCTAAAGATTCAATACAATTGAAATGAGTGAAAAGTCTTAATTTACTTCTATAAAGATCTGAGTCCAATAAAGTGATCCATTACTATCTTTAGCTACACCTACTCCAGTGTGTGTGCTGTATGGATTTAAAAGATGTCCAAGATGGGTTTTAGAGGCCGCCCAATATTGAAGAACTTTTTCTGCACTATTTAACCCCTTCGCAATGATTTCTGTACACACTTTGCCACTCAAAAGTTCACTCGAAATAGTGTGGCAGCGTTCACTGGAACCATCATGAGAGAAAGGCAGTTCTCCGCTCGCCATTTTATCAGTATGCCCTTGCGCCACTTCATTCATAAACTCCGAGACAATTAGGTCCGGAAGACCTTTTTGACTTCTAACCTGTGAAAGGAGTTGCAAATACTCATCTCTCGCCTCCATGGCGCTCAGGGTTTGGATGTTCATGTACTTATCAATAGGATTGATTTTTTCAACACTTGGGGCCTTGCAGGCCACTAAAACAAACAGAAGAGGGATTAAAATTTTCATGGGGGAATTCTAACGCCATGAACAAAGAGGTCAATCACAGGGTAAGCTTTGCCTAAATTCTATCGAAGTAGTTTCCAACCCTAATAAACAAGTCTAGAATCCGGGTTCTTTACTCCCCCTCCTTAAGAGAGAAGGCAAAGCTATGAAAAGACTTATTTTAACTGTCTCATTAACTTTATCTTTTTTGGTTCAGGCCCATCCTGTTCATATGGATCTGGAGATGTCTTCCGAAGAGTATCGTGAACTGCTTCAAAAGATTTCATCAACTCAGAAAAGTTTGAGCGCTGATCAACCATCCATCGCACAGGCCTTGAAGATTGGTGATCGTTTGAGCAAGTGGATTGCTCTTGTAAATGCAAACCGTTCTCCTCAAAATGCTATCCGGCTCACTTCTCCAGAGACGCGTCGGGGTATTCCCATCGATAAACCGAATGTTTATTCACCTAAGACAATTGAGACTGAGACCCGAGCAGCTCTTGCAGAACTTCCTGGACACATAAAGGGAATTCTTCTTAATAGCGAAAATCTTCCTCTCTCCTTGGGAATGGATGATGCCACTTTTATTAAACATGCTCGTCGTATTGACCGGAATTATCAGAGCGCTGCCCGGTACAAAACAATCGACCAATACAGAGCTGAGTATATCCGAGCGGCCAATAAAGATGTTCGAGGCATTTATTATCTTCAAACGAATAAAATTACCGCTGATCAATTAACAGACACTGATATGATTCCAGCTCAACAGCTGGGTCATATTAAAGAAGCTTTAGTGCAGATGTGTGTAAATGGCACAGGTAAACTTAGTCGTTGCAAAAAAGAAATTCAGAAGGCTGCTTCCAAAAATAAGTTGGATGAAATTTATAACAGGTACATTAAAGCAGGCCAGGCAACATGGCATAACTTCTTTAAGATTCCGCCTTATGCCCGACGCCATGATCTTAAATGGAATGGTCAAATTGCAACTGTTCCCTTCAACACACCTAAGATTGAAAAATTCATTCCATACTTAAAAACCAACATCGAAGAAGAGTTTCAATGGAAAGGTTGGGGGCTAAAAATTATTTTTGGAAACTACCCTAATGGTCCTCTCCTTATTTTCCGTCCCGGTGTCGTTCCTTACGTCAATGGACTAGGGGGAAATGAAATTGTCATGGATTCCAATCAACCCATCGAAGAATACGAATCACAATGGACTATTCGCCACGAGTTTGGCCATGTGATCGGTCTGCCTGATTGCTATCATGAGTTCTATGACGTTCAAAATGATGTCTATGTGAACTACCAGCTCGATACTACAGATCTCATGTGCTCCCGAGCGGGTAATATGAACGAACGAATTTATCTGGAATTAAAGAACGCTTATCAATAGCTCTATTGGCCCGGGGAAAGATTCTTTCCTCGGGTTTTAATTACTTTCCGCCCTTAGAAACTTTTTCATCAACTTCAATAATACGTTTTGCTAAATCATCCAAGGCCCAGGGCTTAACAATATAATTATTAACTCCGGCCTTAATGCTTTCTAGCACGTAACTCACTTCAGATTTAGAAGTCACCATTAGCACCGGTAAGTGCCGCGCTTTAGCATCAGCTCGAATAAGTTTAACCAGATCAATTCCTGAACCGTCTTCCATCATAAGATCAGTAATAACGAACTGAATAGGGTCTGTGGCCAGTTTTTCCTGTATGATCTTATAACCTTCGTTTCCTGAGATAGCAGCTGAAACTTTAGTAACACCTAGTTGCTTCAAGCTCTCTGTGATCATTGTCCGCATACTTTCATAGTCATCGCAGATTAGAAAATGTTTAGAGGTTATATGTGCTGGAATTGCCATCTAATCATCCTTTGGCATGATAAATTGAATATCTTCTATATTAATTTGTTCATCATCATTTCCATTGAAGTAATCATTGATATCTTGAACAAGCTTATCTTTCGCAAGCAATGGAAACACATGAATACGTTCATCTTTTAATTTTTTCTGTGCTTCCGCATTAAAATTTGCATTGACCGGAAGAAACAGAAAAATTTTGAACTGAAGTTCAGATAATTCCCGTTGCTTTGTTTTTAGAAATTCTAAAGTGGACTTCGCATCAGAAAAAACCAGAGTAAATTTTCCTGTCTGTAAAAATACCTGAGAATATTCATCCGGCTCCCTACTGTCGAAGCAAGAAAACTCGTCACTAAGAGATTTCTTAAGTTCCTCGGTATGAGTGGATTTAGGATCAGGAAAAAATATAACTTTCTTAAAATTCATTATCACTCTATGCTGCCAGATTCAATTTAGCTTTGTTAGAAAGAGGAATAAAAAGCGTCATCGTTATTCCTTCCCCTTCAACAGATTCAATCTCGGTTCTGCCACCGGCCTTTAATGTTGAAGCATAAATAGATGATACTCCTACTCCTCTACCAGAGATATCAGAAACTTCATCCCTGGTTGAGAGACCTCCTGACAATATTTTCTCTAGAGCATCATTAAGGGAGGCAATTGATGAATCTTTAGTAGCCATTTTTTCCCAATTTACTCCACGACCATCATCCTTCATAACCACTTTAAGTTCATTTTCCACTTTATTAAAACTAAAGACGATCTCACCTGCTTCATTTTTACCTGCAGCAACTCGTTCATCCGGTGTTTCAAAACCATGATCCAGAGAATTTCGCACAAAGTGAATGAGAGGCTGAAAAACTTGATCCCACTCACCCTCAGGCAAAGTGATATCTCCTCCTTCAATCCTGAAAGTGACTTTTTTATTCAGTTTAGAACAGAGGTCATCAATGACTGTTGGGTACAGCTGAAAGAAAGACGAGACTGGTGTATTTAGAAAACTTTCTTCAAAGCGATTAGCGATGTCTTTTCCACGAGATTCAAGTTTCTCCCTAAATTGCTTCAATTCGTTAATAGAAATAAGTTTCATTTTGTTTGATTGCTTATATTGGAGAATAGGCTCGAACTGATCAATGAAATCCGCAATGGCGTAATCCATTTCTGCCAGTTTTTCACCAGCAAATATTTTAACTTCATGAGGACAATCTTCTGACCTGATATATTCTTCTAAATAGGACTCTAGAGCGTGACACTTTTCAGATACCGCCGAAATGTTGAAATAAGAGAAACTACCCTTAACTGTATGAACTAATCTTTGAACTTCTTTCATGCCGTAAGGCCGATCAAAACAATCAAAGGCATCCAATAACATTTTCTTCGATTCAGTCAGGATCTTATTGAATGAATCACGATTACTGGCGATCTTAAAAATCATTTGGGAGAAGTTCCATTCTTTCTTGAATTTCTCCATGTTCTCAAATTCCTGAGTTTTATCAGTACCGACAATCATAAGATACTCAAATTCATCCGTTTCAGAATTGTTGATTGGGGCATAGCCCATTTGAATTTTTTGATTTTGGTTATTCGTTCTTAATTCAGGAGCGAGGCGAGTCATATCATCTAAGCTCAGCATATTCTCACATACCATTTGGTAGAGTTCTTTAAACGGCTCAGAATCACTTTCCGAAAGACCCATGATCTCTCCTGGAGTTGAAACTTCGGGATTAACCTCAAACATTGAAGAGGCAATTTTAGAATAAATAGGCATGACCTCAAATTTCTTATCAACCAAAACAAAACCCTGCCCTAAAGCATTGAGCATCCCTTTTTGAATATTGGATAAGCTTTGGAGCTCCTGAGTTCTTTCGGCAACTTTTAATTCTAACTCTTGGTTATAAATGCGGAGTTCTTCCAAGAGAGATTTAATTTTTGTACCCATATGGTTAAAGGCATTTCCCAGCCTTGCCAACTCATCACCGCTTTTAATCTCTACTTTGAAATCAAAGTTTTCATGCTCAAACTCCTGGGCCGCCGTGGTCAACTGGATTAAGTGCCAGGTCAGCCATTTGGCCGCCAAGGTGCCAATAAGAAGCGAAATAGAGGCCATAAGGCAAAGAATAAGGAGTCCTTGTTTGATAAAGACTTCTTGAACCAACATGACCTTATTTTCAGGAATTAAATTTACCAGATGGAAATTTTCTATTGGATTAGAAAATGAAACAAAATAAGAAACACCATTTAACTGGGCCTTAAATAACCCACCGGAGCCGGGTTGCTTTTTTAGAGTTTCGTTCACTAATTTTAAATCTTCAGACCCTAAATTCACATTATCTCGAGTCAGAACTTTCTCCTGAGAAATCGCAAACGTTGTTTGATCATTTCGTGAAGTAAGCATATTTAAAAGTTCTGGCTGTCTGAAGGCCAGAGCAGCATAACTTCCTTCCTGTTCAAGAGACTTCTTAAGAATGAAGATACTTTGCTCTTTATCTAAAATTGATAATTTCACTCCCTGAGAATCAAGTTTATTAATTGTCCAGCCAGGAATAGCGTGATTTTCGAATAACACCTTATGTGTGTGGGCCGGAGATTGAGGAATATGGAGATAAACACCGACAATTTTATTTTGTCCGCCATTTAAAAAATTTTCGATAGGAAAAGAGAGTTTCTTTTCAACAAGGGCATGAGAGACATAGGAATTTAAAAGCAGTTCATAGTCATCAATGACATTAATAAAGAGCTTGGATTTTCCTTCAATATTGGAGGACAGACCATCATAGACAAAAGCGAGCTTATCTTCTTGATAGGTTTTAAAACTTAAAAAAGCAAAAACACTTAATCCAAAAATTGAAAGAGAGATAGTTGAGGCCAAAATTTTTGTTTTTAATGAAAAGTTCATGCATACTATTCGTAAGTTCACTACTCAGACTTTAATAAGGACTTATGGGAAAAACAGACCGTTCCACTCTGATCTTAGTTATAACTGCCTTAATTGGTATCGCATTAAGCAGTTTTTTTCTTATGAAAGGCCAATTCGGTCAGGCATCCCTCAGGAAAGAGTCTGAGCGAGTTGCTACGATAAATCGATTTGAGCAGGACATTCGATTGAAGATGGCGGGAGACCTACACTGGTATCCAGTGACTCAAGAAGTATTTTGTTTCAAGGATGATACTATCTTTTCGGGACCTGGTTCAAAGGCCACACTCGATCTCGTCAATGGGGGTACGATTACACTCTACCCAAACACACTGGTAGTTCTGAGTGAAGGCCGGATATCTCTGGAGTCAGGCGCCTTAGAAATTAATCTCGCCCAAGGCGATATTGAAATTGAGAGTTTTGGAGAAGTCATTAAGGTTACTCCTAAAGATAAAATTAAGATTGAGAATACTGAAAAGATCAAAAGAATCGTCCCCCTGGCCGGAAGCCAAATTAATCACCCTCTGCTGAAAAATTATATCGAAAAAATTCAGATCTCTCTTGAAAGCCCCCGTTTACTTGAAAAAGTCCCGAAAATAACTGGTAGTTCATTAAATTTTAAATGGTCTACGAATCCTGAAGCTCCCCAATCCGATTACCTCCTGGAAGTCTCAACTCAAGAGTCCTTTGAAAACATCCTTCTATCAAAGAATTTGAAAACATTAAATTACCAGATACCAAGTGAACAATTACCAACGGGGACCCTATACTGGAGGGTCTCTCAAGGTAACAGAAAAGAAAGTTCATCTTTTACGCATGTAGATCACTTTGAAGCAGAACAAATTCTTCCTGAAGAAAACATGATTTACTCTTTGGAGCAAAGCCTAGAAAACGGTCTTCGCTTTGAGTGGACTAACCCGCTCGAAGGCAAACAAATTTTCCAAATTTCTCAAGATGAAAATTTCTCTTCACTCCTAAATAGTGACCATTTAAATGCAACATCGAGGGAACTTAATTTAAGTGAAAAAGGTAAATACTACTGGCGGGTTGGTTATTTAATAAGTGATAAAATGTATTGGTCGAAGGTTTCATCTTTTAATTTAAAATCTGATCTCATAAGAACCCTCACTCTAGACAAAATACCAAAGATTCTCGACTTCTCCCTTAGAAAGACGTTTCCTGTTAAAGTCATTGAACCCGTAGGATTCGAAAGCTATGAGTATATTCTTTCTCAAGGGGATAAGATTCTGGATAAGAAAATGTCCGAGCTTCCAGTTTATCATTTAAAGTTTCTTCCTGATGGTCGATATCATTTAAAAATCAAGGCCAGCAGTAAAACTAAAAATTTGGAAGGTGAAGTTAACAAAGAGTTAAACGTGCTCACCTCTCCTCCAGTTGAAGCTCCAAAAATTAAGAATAAAGAGAAGACAAAAATTTTCGTTCATATTCTAAATACAATTATCAATAACCTCTTTCCCAGCGCCCATGCATCCTCAAAATTCTTTTATAATTTGGAATGGGAAGCTGTACCTAATGCCAGTTACGAAATTGAAATATACAAAAATACAAAAGAAGAACTTTATCTCTCAAAGATCATTAATGTACCTATCTACCGTTTAGATATCTCTGGCCCCGAAACTTACTACTGGCGTATTAGAACAGTTTTTAATGACAAAAAAGGGCCTTTCAGTGATTTTGCTTCTGTTCAAGTCGAAGACAAGGTTTTATCACTTAATAAACCGCTTATGCTTTCTCCGACTCCAGATGAAAGTCTCTCCATCATCGAAAATGGTACTGTGACATTCACATGGCAGCAGCCCATATCGGGCAAATATTACTTAGAATACTCAACCGATCCTGATGGGAAAAAGACAAAAAGAATCCCTGTCTCACGTGGAAGTAAAACCCTTAAATTTAAAAAAGCTCCCCCTATCTTCTATTGGCGAATTCATGCTGAAAGTCTCTATGGAAATACAAATCCCAATGAAGAAAAATACAAACTTAAATTGGAAGTTGTAGATAATAAGTTTCCATTTAGCAAAGTTCTTACCAGACTGGTCCTTTACCAAAGCAGTTCTGATTTCAAAATAGTCGCAAAAGACGCAGGTCTTAAGCATAATTTAAATATGTCCGGCCAGATCATGGATCTTAATATTGAATTATTTCCCAATAAGAACCGTCGTAATTCTTACAATTTTGAATTTCGTGGGCAGGACTTAAGTGATGGGAAAAATACACTCGATGAGAAGAGAATTGGGATCGAATATAGCTGGCTTTTAAACCCAGATTCGAATGCACACCAACAGTTTTATCTGGGGTTTCATCAACTCTTACAATATCACTTTCTTATTGATTCACAGATAGAAGGTGATTACACCGCCAGCTTCCTAAGTGCCCGTTACTTATTTCGCCGTCATTTAACTGAAAAATTTAACATTGAACTAAGTTCTCTGCTACAAATGCCGACTGCCTTTGATTTCACTCCTTCAGTCACGGTGAAACCAGCAATTAACTATCATGTAAACGCCAAGTGGTGGATTGATTTTTATCTCTTGTATGAACGCTTCTATACTCGTCCAAAAATTAAAAGTGGATCTCGAGATGCTGATATTACTCTTCAGAATATGGCCTTTGGTATAGGGGCCACCTGGAACCCAAGCAATGCTCCTTTCTAATCAAGACAAAAAAAATCCCGCTTTCGCGGGATTTCCTAATTAAAATTCAGCATTCTTTGGAGTACGCGGGAATGGAATCACATCTCTAATATTACTCATACCGGAAATATACATAACAGCACGTTCAAAACCCAGGCCGAAACCAGAGTGCGGAACCGAACCGTACTTACGTAAATCCATGTACCACCAGTAATTCGCCGGATCCATATTAAGATCACTCATGCGCTTAGAGAGCTTATCAAAGTTTTCTTCACGCTGAGAACCGCCAATAAGTTCTCCGACACCAGGAACCAGAACATCCATGGCCCGAACAGTTTTATTGTCCTCGTTAAGCTTCATATAGAAGGACTTAATTTCTTTTGGATAATCAGTCACGATTGTTGGACGTTTGAAATAAACCTCGGCCAAAAAGCGCTCATGCTCAGTTTGAAGATCTGCTCCCCATGAAACAGGAAAATCAAACTTATGAGTTTTAGCAGCATCCTGGAGGATTTCAACCGCTTTAGTGTAAGTGACCATCTCAAAATGAGAGTTCATCACATGCTCTAAGGTCTTTAAGTTTTCAGGAGCATAACGGCTGGATAAGAACTCAAGCTCATCTCCACACTGCTCAATAGAGCGCTTAATTAAATGTTTTACATAACCACTGGCGAGATTTGCATTGTCTTCAAGAGTAAAGAAAGCAGCCTCTGGTTCCACCATCCAGAATTCGGAAAGGTGACGGGCGGTATGAGAGTTCTCAGAACGGAAGGTTGGGCCAAATGTATAAACACGACCTAAACCACCAACAGCAAATGTTTCAGCTTCAAGCTGGCCGGAAACTGATAAGAAAGTCTCACGACCAAAGTAGTCCTGCTTAAAATCAATTTCTCCTTTATCTGTGCGAGGCAATTTATCTAAAGGAAGAGTTGAAACTCTGAACATTTCACCGGCACCTTCAGCATCCGAAGAGGTGATGATCGGGGTATGGAGATAAGTAAAAGTCTCATTCGTAAAAAACTCGTGAGTGGCCTGGGCCAAAACGTGGCGGAGGCGAAAGACAGCAGAGAAAGTATTTGTACGAGAACGAAGATGGGCAATTTCCCTTAAATATTCAAGAGACGTTTCTTTTTTCTGAAGGGGATAGTCTTCAGAATTCGCACAAAAAACATGAACACGTTTTGCTTGAAGCTCAACCGGCTGCTTCCCTTGAGAAGCCACTAAGAGTCCTTCAACTTCAACTGAAGAGCCCATCGTGAGCTTGGAAACTTCTTCATAATTATCTAAGGAAGCATCAACAATGATTTGAAGATCTTTTTGTGTGGTTCCATCATTGACCACCATAAAAGAGAATTTCTTCGACTGACGGAGGGATTTAATCCAACCCTTAACGATAATCGTTTGATCAACCGGCTTTGTTTCAAAAACTTTTTTTACTAAAAGATACTGAGACATCATGAACTCCTATCCAAAAATTTTCTTTTTAATTTCCTGTACGGTTTCTGTCTTTAAACGAGGTCCAAATTGTCCCACCACCCGGCTTGCTGACAAAGAAGCAAGTTTCCCGGCGGAAGCGAAGGTGTGGCCATTAGTAATCGCATAAAGGAAAGCACCGGCAAACATATCACCTGCACCATTTGAGTCCACAGCTTCAACAGCAAAAGGCTCAATATCGATGAAAGTATCGCCATCAAAAATCATGGCACCGTTTTCACCTAAAGTAATGACAAATGTGTTGGCGATCTTTTTAAGTTCTTCGCGAACCACCATGATGTCATCAATGCCCGTATAGGCCGAAGCTTCAGTTTCATTGGCGAAAAGAAGATCAACCTTCTCCCCGATCATCTCATCCATTCCCTCTTTGAAGAACTTAACCATATTCACATCAGAGAAAGTTAGGGCGGTCTTAACTCCAGCGGCTTCAGCAATTTTTCTTGCCTGCACAGCAGCCGCGCGGCCGGTTGGAGAAGCGACCAGGTAGCCTTCCATATACATATATTTTGAACTGCGAATAGCATCCATGACAATTTCATTTTTTGAAATAGAAGAAGTAATCCCTAAATAGGTATTCATGGTTCTTTCAGCATCAGGAGTAATGAGAACCAGGCATTTACCTGTGACACCCTCTTCACGGTCTTGATACTTAAGGTTTGAATCAACTCCATTATCCTGAAGATCCTGATAATAGAAATTTCCAATAGGATCTTTAGCGACTTTGCATGAGTAAAAGCCTTTACCTCCGAACTGAGCAATCGCGATAACGGAGTTTGAAGCTGAGCCTCCGCATTGTTGCTTTTTAGGAGCGGTACCAAGTGCATTTAAAAGATAATTTTGTCTTTCTTCATCAACCAAGGTCATAAGACCTTTGTCGAGTTTATGTTTCACAAAAAAATCATCATGAACTTCATATTCCATATCCACCAGGGCATTCCCGATGGCGTAAACATCATACTTTTTATTCATCGCGTGATCTCCAAAAATGAGTCACTACTCTAATCTTTTTAAACCGAAAAATACACATCATATCGAGTAGATTTCCCGATATATTCCACCGAAGGTTTTTCACTCAGTGAGATCGAATGGCGAGGCCTCTTAATCACGAGCCGTTTTGGTTTGAGCAGAAGGGCCTCTTTAAATACTAGTTGGGCATCTAAATCTGAACCGACAACATTTCGGAATATCCGCATCTCCTTTTTAGGAGAAGACTTTTGATTGGCATCTTCAAACATAGGATCAAAATAGAAGACATCTACATCCGGCGGTTCCTTTAAGGCCTTTAAAGCGTCCCCTGGGATAAAATGAAAGGATTTGATTCTGGGATGATGGGCATTTTGAAGAGCACTTTCGATTAAAAAACGGATCACCGGATGCCTCTCTGTCGCCCAGACTTCACAACCAAAGCTTAGTAAGAGGAGGCCGTCCCCTAAAAGTCCGGCCGTAAGATCCAAAACTTTGGGACGATAAGGCCCTTTTACCCCTACAGCACGAGCAAGAAGTTCTTTTTGGAGAGAGGATTTTTTGAAAAACTCCTCATGCCGGGCAAGCTCACGATCGATTTCAATCCCAATCGCCCGCTCTTCAGTACGATCGGAATGAAGCCAGAACTGGCCCTCTTTCCATTCAAAGGAAAGGTTGATTCCTTTCTCTATGGAAAACTTATTTAGTGCACTCAAATCCTCCTCTTTAATAGGAGGGGCCTCTTCGCTGTTAATTATTGTTATCATCTGCTTAAAGTATAATTGACCATACGCATTTATTCACTCTTATTTCTTAACAAACCTTGGGGGAAGTCCTAGGATATGCTGGCAAAATTATTATGTTGGCATAAGGAAATAGCATGAAGAATACTCACGTTCCACTAAACTATCATCCCGAAAAACTTGAACGGGAATTAAAGCCCTTTTATATTGGCGCTGATAAAAAAGATCTCGAAGCGATGCTAACGGAATTAAACTTAAAGTCACTGGAAGATCTTTATAGTCATATCGACAGCACTGTTAAGATGGATAAAGTACCGATGGCAAAACACATGGCCTATCAGGAATTGATCGGACATCTGAATGAACTTGCCGGTAAAAATAATCTTAAAACTTCATTCCTCGGTGATGGACTTCCTTATTATAAAGTGACTGAGGTAGTTGGACCGATCAGTGATATCCGCGGACTTTCAACCGCCTATACTCCTTATCAGCCTGAGCGCTCTCAAGGAACTCTCCAAACTCTTTGGATATATCAATCTCTCATCTCTCAATTGACGGGTTTCGAAGCAATTAATGCTTCTCTTTATGACCGTTCGACCTGTTTATTTGAGGCCATGAACTGTTCTCTTCGATTGGTTAAAGACGCTACAACTGTCGTTGTTGCCACAACTCTTTATCCTGGCGACCTGGAAGTTTTAGAAACTCTTGCTCGTGAAACTTCACTTAAAATCATAAAAGCTCCAATTAATCCTCAATCCGGTAAGACGGACATGGATGCTTTAAAACGCATTTTGAATACGACTCCACAAGTTGCTGCCGTGGCCTTCCCTCATGTGAATGCTCTCGGTAACATCGAGTCTGTTGATGAGATTGTCGATCTTTGTTCAAATAATAACATCAAGTCTATCGCTGTCGTCGATCCAATGCTTCTTGGTAAGGGAGGTCTTAAGGCCCCTGTGAAGTTCGGTACCTCTCAGCAAGGTGCGGACATGATTGTTGCCGAAGGTCAGCATCTGGCCATTGGCCCAAGCTTTGGGGGACCAGGACTAGGTATTTTTGGTATTCGTTATAATGAACAAGATAAAACATCTATTCGTTCAACTGCCGGAAGATATGTAGGTAAAACGAAAGATCTTAAAGGCAGAGAATGTAAGGCCCTAATCCTTTCAACTCGTGAGCAACATATTCGCCGTGAAAAAGCGACGTCTAACATATGCTCTAACCAATCTTTCATCGCAAGTCTCGCCGGTGCTTCGATGCTTGCCCGCGGAGATGAGGGGTTTGAAGAAACATTAAGAAAATCACGCTCCCTTGCTGAAAAGGCCGCGGAGACTCTGACTCAGTTTGAGGGAGTTGAACTTAAGTTTAAAGGCTCGGCCTTCTTTAATGAGTTCACTTTGAAAGTTCCTGTAAGCACTAAGACCTTGATTGAAAAGGCCAGCGAGGCGGGGATTCTCATTGGTGTTGACGTTTCAAACCGTCACGGCGAGATCAGCGGAGAAAATCTTCTTCTCATGAGCTTCACAGATATTAACACTGAGGAAGACGTAGAAAAACTAATTGCCTTCTTCGGAACTCAATTCAATAAAACCAAAAATGGAACCCCTGCTCCTAAGATACAAGCAGTTCTTATGAGAGTAGATGCTCCAGAAATCCCTCAACTTTCTACCGAAGCGATCGTTACTTATTACGAGAAACTCGGGAAACAAAACCTTTCTCCTGATGACGGGATCTATCCATTAGGGTCTTGTACTATGAAGTACAATCCATACATTAATGATTACGCCGCCAACTTACCTGGTTTTGCCAATCTCCATCCTGAAGCTCCTATTCAAGATGTTCAAGGTGCACTGGAAATTCTTTTTGAAATTCAAGAACAGTTCAAAGCAATCACAGGCCTTCCGGGAGTTACGACTCAACCAGTTGCGGGCGCTCAAGGGGAACTCGTAGGTTTAAAAATGTTCCAGGCCTATCATCGTGATCGTGGTGAGGCCAATCAGAGAAATGTAGTGATCATTCCTCGTTCGGCCCACGGAACAAACCCTGCTTCAGCTTCAATGGCCGGTTACCAATCCAAAGTGGTTGATGGCCAGGTCTTTGGTATCTTCACAGTAGAAGCTCTTCCAAATGGAGAGATGAATCTGGATCAAATCAAAGAATTCCTTAAAACGGATGGCCACCGCGTGGCCGGTATTATGGTCACCAATCCTAATACTGCAGGTATTTTTGAAGCGCAATTTAAAGAGATGAGCTCCCTCATCCATGAGGCCGGCGGACTGGTTTATATGGATGGTGCTAATATGAACGCCATTGCAGGAATTATTGATCTGAATAAATTAGGCGTGGATGCTGTCCACAATAATCTCCACAAGACATGGACTATCCCACACGGTGGTGGAGGCCCAGGAGACGCTATTGTGGCGGTTTCAAATAAGCTTATCGACTTCCTACCAGGAATTCAGGTCGTAAAGAATGGTGAAAAATTTGATGTGATAAGACCCGCTAAATCGGTCGGATCATTCCACCGTCACTTTGGGAATTTTGGACATAAAGTTCGTGCTTATACTTACATTAAAGCTCTCGGAGCTGATGGTGTTCGTATGATGAGTGAAGTAGCTGTCCTTTCTGCCCGCTATCTCTATCAACGACTTTCCGAAACTTATCCTTGCCTTCCGGCAGGAGCTGCGACTTCCCCAAGAATGCATGAGTTTATTCTCACCCTTAGTCCTGAGACCTTTAAAAAAATCGAAGCTGCTGGAACTCCTAAGGCCAATGCTATTGCACGAATTGGAAAACTATTTTTAGATTTTGGATTCCACGCTCCGACCGTTGCCTTCCCTGAGCAGTTTGGACTTATGATCGAGCCAACTGAAACCTATAGTAAAAAAGAACTCGATCAGTTTGCCTCTGTGGTAGAAAGTATTTCAAAACTGATTGAAGATCACCCGGAAGTTTTAAGAACAGTTCCTCACTTTACTCCGATTGATCGAGTTGATGAGGTCCTGGCCAACAAGAATCCGATTCTTACAGAAAAGATCACCAAGAATCTTCCAGAAATAATCATAGACCGAGTGGATGCTAATGAACTACGAGCATCTACAACAGAAGAAGTCTGTGAACTGATCATTAAAGCAAGTCAAAGACAATAAATAGCTTTTAAAGGCCAGCGAAAGCTGGCCTTTTTTTGTAGTTATTTTTCGATTAATAATTTTTGAGTTGGATACGCAATTTCTATTTCATGCTTTTCTAAGATTTCCAGAATGCCATAGAGGATGGACTGATGGGTATTTGCATAAAGAAGATAATCGGGATTTGTCATAAAATAAATAATTTCAAAATCTAAGGAAGAAGGTCCGAACCTTGTTAAATGAACCCGGTCAAAACGGGTGTATTCATAGGAGGTGATAAGATCTTCGAAAAGTTTTGGAAGAATCTGTAATTTCTCACGAGGACTGCTGTAACTTACTCCTAAAAAGAAGGCCACCCGTCTATCTCCCATCCTCTTATAGTTACGAATTCGGGAAGCCAGAAGATCTGAATTGGAGATTATAATTTGCTCTCCTGTCAGGCTTTTAATTCTAGTTGTTTTTAATCCTACTTGCTCTATGCTTCCAGAAATATCTGGTGCCACATTAATGGGATCTCCCACGACAAAGGGCTTATCCATAACAATGGATAGTGATGAAAAAAGATCTCCCAGGATTTTTTGAGTGGCCAGAGCGATGGCCACCCCCCCGATACCCAACCCTGTTATAAAAGTCGTTACATTGACTCCCATGTTATTCAACATGAAGAGGATAACAATTGAGATAAATCCGAACTTCGCCAGAATCCCTACAAAGTCCAAAGACATTTTTGTCGATGGGTCGTAATTTCGTTTTCTAAGAGTGAGTTTTATCCAGCCATTGATGAAAGACTTACCCCAAGTGATAACTTGAAAGGCCCCAACAATCATCATGACTTTGTTTATGTAGTTCTCTGACCTGGCGCTGAGAACCAAAATGGTTGAGCCCAAGAACAGAGATAATGCCACCATGAAGTATTGTCGGGTGCAACAGAGAGTCTCAACCACGAGATCATCGATATAACTGGTTGTTCGGAGGGATAATCGTTTAAGACTCACGATGAGAATTTTTTTAAGTATCCAAAGGAAGAAATAGGCCACCACGGAAAAGGCCATAAATTCAACATAATGGCCTTCGAGAAATTGCGTTAAAAAATCTTGCACTCTGCACCTCTGTGAATTTTTATAACAACCCTTTTATATCTTAAAACATACAAATTCGTCTTGTTTTTTAGGTCATCTTTAGAAGACGTGACTCACTTCTAATGTCTATCATTTGCCAATGAAAAGAATGATCACCATTTTACTTCTTATGATCTTCTCATTTGGCCTCATGGCGCAAACGCCTATGTCCCTGACTCAAGAAGAAACCATTCATCCCTACGAAGAATTACGACCGTTTGAAAAGAAAAGCATGTTTGAAATGATGGAATCTGAAAATGATGAAGAGTCCTTGCAAGAACAACAAGAAGATCCTGAGATGAGAAAGTTTGAGGACAAGAAGAAGCTTTAATGAAGCATTGGAGTATCCCATACCTCCAGAGGAAGAGATTCAGGTATCTCTAAAAGAAATGTGGTATGGGGCATATCCGGAAGATAACGCAAACTTCCTTTATGCTTTTCTGCAATCCCACGAGCGAGGGCCAGTCCCAAACCTGTTCCCTTTCCCTCTTGTTTGGTTGAAAAGAATGGTTCCATTATTTTTGAAGCAATATCCTTGGGAATGCCTTTTCCTGAATCCTTAAAATAAAGTTGAATCATATTATCATTTTTATGAGCACTCACTTCGATCCACTTATCGGAGAGGAACTCAATGGCATCAAAGGAATTATTTAACAAATTTAAAATGATTTGTTCGAGTTGAATTTTGTTACCTAATACATGATATTTTTCAAGACCATAAAAACGAAGACTCACCCCATGATTTTTTATTCTTTGACCTGTGAATGCCATAACATCATCCATCAATTGCTTTAATGAAACCTCTTTAGGAGGAGATTTCTCATCGTGATAAACAAACTCACGCACACCTTGAATGGTCCGACCAATCCTCTCTGAGGTATAAAGAATTTGTTCAAGGCCTGAAGCGAGTTCTTCTTTCTTATCATCTTTATTATAAATTCTTAAAAGCTGGCTAGTTCTGGCCTGAATCACTGCGAGGGGATTATTAATTTCATGAGCGATACCAGCGGACATCATTCCAAGCTCTGCATATTTTGACTGACCGAATAGTTTATCTGTTCGCTCTTTTAGCATGGCACTCATCTTATTATGATTTTTTTCCTGTAAATACTCCAAGACGACAAACAAACTTCCGATAAGATTGAGAGTTAAAAGGATAAACTCTCCCATGAAGAAACTAAATCCCCAAACTTGATCTCTTCCCCAAAGTGGGAAGAAAATACGGAAAAGAAAAAAAGCTCCGGCGGAAATAGGAATCCAGAATTTCAAATTTAAATTTTCTTCCTTAAACATTTTGATTCCAGCATCTCGTACCAGTGAAAGACCTACTACTACTGAAGCTAAAGTAAGTGGTAGTGAGTAAAACAGAAAAGGCTGACCGGCCGCTCCCACTAAGAGCGAGAGGAAAAGACCTGTCCCAATTGTGAGTAGCCTCCATCTTTCAAAGAGATTTAATCCAGACAAATCTTCCAGCACATGCCGATAGCCCCTAATGGCCAGAACCCAGGTAAGCATGGACAGGACCGCTAGCTCCGGTAAAAATCTTACAAGGATAAAAGTTAGGGTGATATTCGCCAAAAGGGCCATCGCCAATTCCATCGTATGACCTAAAAATTTCATCCGATGTTTAAGATTGAAGAGGTAAATCCCCCCAATCATCATAAGTGAAATGACTAGTGAGACTCCGAAAATGATTGTTAGATAACTCTTCATAGAATTATTTTAGTTTCTAAAATTCTTACAGTGAGTTGAATTAATTCTTAAGAGCGACAGAGGTATTTAATATACATTTCTTACATTTACTGATATCAAAGTTTTACGCTTATCGCCGAACATTTTAAGGACACTATTCATGAGCTTAAAGCCTCGATGTACTTTCGCTATCATATCTCACCCTGATGCCGGTAAAACCACGATGACCGAAAAACTTCTTTGGTTTGGGGGGGTGGTTCGAGAGGCCGGAATGGTTAAGTCAAAGACTGGGGAATACGCTAAATCCGACTGGATGGAATTGGAAAAGCAGCGTGGTATTTCCATTACCTCATCAGTCATGAGCTTTGAGTACAACCAGCGGGCCCTTCACTTATTAGATACCCCAGGACATAAAGATTTCTCTGAAGACACTTATCGAACCCTCACTGCGGTTGAATCAGTGCTCATGATGATTGACTCGGCCAAAGGGGTGGAAACTCAAACCATCAAGCTTATGGAAGTCTGCCGGATGAGGGATACTCCTATTGTCACCTTCATGAACAAATTTGATCGTGAAGCAATGGATCCTTTTGAGCTTTTAGATAATATCGAATCCATTCTTAAAATCCAGTGCGTGCCAATGACCTGGCCAGTAGGAAATGGGGTGGAATTTAAAGGTGTCTATGACTTTAAAACAAAAAAAATTCTGAGTTTTAAAGATTCCAAAGACCCATTTTCTCCAAGTTATCTGGATGCCTCTGACTTAGAGGCTCCTTCCTTAAAGGCTGCCCTTGGGGAAGCCCTACTTGAGAAACTTAAAGAAGAACTAGAAATGGTAGAAACTCTTATTCCAGAGTTTTCTATGGATGAGTATTTGGCAGGAATCCAAACTCCTGTCTTTTTTGGTTCTGCCCTTAAGAACTTCGGGGTTAAAGAAACTCTGGATCTTATAACCAAAATTGCACCCACTCCAAAATCCCGGGAAGCAGTTCTGGCCCCCTATGATTCAACAGCTCAAACGATTATTGTTAGTCCTGAAGATCCTGAATTTACCGGCTTTATTTTTAAAATTCAGGCAAACATGGATCCTAAGCACCGCGACCGTATTTCTTTCATGCGAGTATGCTCTGGTAGATTTGAGCGAAATGATAAGATTTACCATGTACGGACAGGCAAAGAGATTCGAATTGCCACCCCCCTAATCTTTCAGGCCCGAGATCGGGACATCGCTGAAGAGGCCGTGGCCGGAGATATTATTGGTCTCTATGATACTGGAAAATACCAAATTGGTGACACCTTCACGATGGGTAAGAAACAAATTCGTTACACCGGAATACCAAGCTTCTCTCCTGAGCTTTTTATGAGAGTGACAGCAAAAGATCCTATGAAAGCGAAACATCTTGAAAAAGGTCTCACTCAGCTTTCTGAGGAAGGGGCCACTCAGCTATTTATTCGCCGCCAAACCAATGAAAAGATGCTGGGAGCAGTTGGTGTACTTCAATTTGAAGTCGTAAAATACCGACTTGAAGATGAATACTCTGTGCCGGCCATGTATGAGCCTGTAGCATGGGCAGGAGTCAGATGGTTAAAATTTAAGGATAAAAAAGAAGAAGAAAGATTTGCGCAGGAATATTCCTCGGTTATCATGGAAGATAAGGAAAAGCGCTTGTGCTTTGCTGTCAGGACAGAATGGGATTTAAAACTCGCCATGGAAAAAAATCCTGATGTTAAATTCTTTAAAAACTCGGACTATATCGAATGACAAAATCAAAGAAATCAAACAGCAGCCTTTTTTATATCTTGCCTCTACTTCTTCTCATTGGATACTTCGGTGGACAGAGACTTAAAAAGTTTATGCCAACCGGTTCCCCGAATATTGAAGAAGAAGTCTTTCCCATTGTTCGCGAAAACATCAGTGAAGACCTAAAGCTCGTAATTGAGCCGGACTTTATCGATATTAAAGATGGCATGATTACTGTTTATTTAAAACAGGACACTAGTTCCAGTGTTTCACCCGAAGTGACAAGGTCCAGAGAATTTATCAAGACCTATATCCAATCAAAACTTGAGACATGGAAGAATGGCTCTGAATATCAATCTCATGACATTCAAGTTAAATTTAATGATGAGTAACACTTAAGGGAATTTCGACCACGAAGGTGGTATTGCTCTGAGTTTCATCATAGTAAAGTTTTCCACCGTGTTCTTCGATCATCTTCCGGGATAAAGGAAGACCGAGCCCTGTCCCATCGACATCTTTAGTAGTAAAAAACAACGTCATGATATTCTTTCTTATTTCAGGCGGGATACCTGGCCCGGAATCCTTTACAGAAACTTTGACCATGTTGTCTACTCGCACAGTTGTCATTTCAACCCAAGCGTTCTCTGTACTTCGAACAGCATCAAAAGAATTATTCAAAAGATTTAAAAAAATTTGCGAAATTTGTACGGGTCTGCAGGACACGAAGAAATCTTCACCCAATTCAATTCTAAGTTCAATATTTCCTAACCTGAACCGATCGCGGCAAAAAGTTAAAGTCTCTTCTATCACATCCTTAAGGTTAACAGTTTTGAAGAATTCTTCTTTCTCCGTTTTAGAAAGTTTCTTCAAGGATTTGATGATATCTATGATTCTTTTAGTGGTGATTTCAATTTGATCAAGTCCTTTAAGCACTTCTTCTGGAGGGGGATTCTTTTTATTTATTTGCATTCGGAGAAGTTCAATTCGATTAATAATGACGCTAAGAGGGTTATTAATTTCGTGAGCAATACCCGCCGTCATTTCTCCTAAAGTTGAAAGTTTTGATTGATTCTTTAAAGTTTCTTCCAACTCTATCTGCCGTCTCGTCTTCAAATTATAGACCACAACGGCCGGAAGAATAATGGCCATCAGGATGTTAGTTAGTAAGCTCACGCTACTTGCCAATTTGGAATATAAATCATAGTGCCTAAAGAAAGGGTAATCCAGATTATGGAGCGCAATAATCAGTATATTTATCTGTAATAGAAGATGAATGAGTGCCAGCTTCTCTTCATTTCCTGCATGCCGGGATGCCACCAGCATGTCCAGGATAATGATGAAAACCATGAGAGACACAGGAAAAGTATAAATAAGAAAACTCAAGCCGGAAAAATAAAGAATCAACATCAGTAGATAACTCGAAAAAAGCGCCTTCATATACCAGCTTTTATCCAAGTTACTTACAACGGCATTTTCTAAGATTCTTCTTAGGGTACGTATCCTCCATGGCCAGATCAGGAGTGAGGTAACCATAAAAATAGGATCGAAATTGGTAGCAAAGACAGAGAGAGTGATTTGGACAAAGGCCGCCACCCAGTATTCAAAGGCAATCCATTGGCCTTTATCTTTCTCACAATAATAGATAAGACCGCTGATGAGAATCATCAGTGCAGTTGTGATAAGAGACACGTAAGACAGCAGTATGGAGTCTTGCATGGAGTTTCTTTATAAAAAAAGACCAGGATTAACCTGGCCTTCAGTACTAGTAAATGTATCTTACTCTATTTTACGGCTTATACCAACAAAGAGGACGAAGACCTACATCGTGGCCAGTTGAACCATGACACGTTCCTTTGACTGCATCCTTCTGAGAAACTTCTTCATTGAACGATTTTTCGCATAATGCGCCCTGGAAATATGTATCAAGACGACACTGATGGGCCGGATGAGAATCATCGGTTTTTCTAACAACGCTTTGGTCTGGAGTCTCGAATTGAGCGCGTGGCTGCTCTCGCATATCAGCAAACAATCCTGCAACCGAAGCACCGGCCATTCCACCGCGGATACAGATATCTCTGTCGGCCTTATCTGACCATGCTTTATTACAAGCAGTGATAAGAGGACCTGGAGCATTCAATTGTCTAACGATTGATGAGTTATCATCATTTAAGAACGCCTTACGAAGACATTTTAAAGTTGCAAAGTAATCTGCTTGACCTTCATTAGAAGCCCATCGATTAAAAAGGTTTCTTACTTTTGGTGCTCCACCTAAATGGTGACCAAGTTCGTGACAAAGCACAAGAGCAAAACCATCCGGAGTAATGGCCGGGTGACGGGCAAGACCGCCGTACATATTTACAACCCATCCGCCTAAACGTGTGGCATTAGCATTTACAGTAGCATCGCTCCATTTACGATTAATGGTTAAACGACCACCCATCTCTGAAACGATAGGAGCATAGATAGTCTCAAGCTTCTCAATAACTGAATTAAATTCAGCTTCCGAAATACCTGTCATGTTTTTCTCATCGGCCGGTATGGAAAGATTGTTGTCAGGAAGGAATCCGCCTTTACCGTCTTCGCTGCAAGCAAAAGCGGAAAAACTAGATCCAAGGGCAAGTGTGAGTGCGAGTGTTAGAATTTTCATAAAATCTCCTTGAGTCCATTATAAAAAAAAAGGCCGGGCGGACCCGGCCAAAATTTTGAGATATTACTGAACAGATGGCTTGAACCAACAAAGTGGACGAAGACCAGTTTCAAAACCCAGAGTCGAGTGACATGTACCAGTTACTTCTGAACTAGAAGTAACGTCTTCATTTAGAGAAGCTGTACATAGTGAGCCTTGGAAATAAGTATCAAGGCGGCACTGATAGGCCGGATGATTATCATCTGTACGGCTAACAACTCTTGTGTCTGGAGTATCAAATTTTGGCTCAACTGTAGCATCACGAAGCGCCATGAAAAGACGAGCGACAGACATTCCCGCCATACCGCCACGGATACACATTGCTACATCATCATTGAAAACGTGTTGTTTTCCACAAGACTCAGAAAGAGTCGCAGGAACATCCATTCTGCTGATGATTTCAGCATTATTATCATTTAACCATGCCTTACGAAGACACTTTAAGTTCGCGAAGTAATCAGCTTGACCTTCATTGGAAGCCCAAGGAGATGACCAAGGAGAAACTTTTCTTGGAGCTCCACCAATGTGGTGACCAATTTCATGACAAACAACTAGAGCAAAGCCGTCTTCAGTAATAGTTTCATGTCGAGCAAGACCGCCAAACATTGATACACGCCAGGTTTTACCAAGTTGTTGAGCATAGGCATTTACTGTTCCATCTTCCCAATTACGAGCTACATCTAAGTTACCGCCGTAAGTAGAAACGATTGGAGTGTATACTGTTTCAACCTTATCAATAACAGCATGGAACTGCTCTTCAGTCAGACCACCTGTTCTTTTTTGATGAACAGAAATTTTAAGATTATTTTCTGGAACAAACCCTTCAGATCCATCAGGTGTACAGGCAATTGATGGTACAGCAGTGACCAAAGCGGCCAAGAGCAATCCTTGCTTAAAACATTTCATTTCTTTTCTCCTTAAAAGTATGAACTTTCTTCTTCATACAATTCTGACAAAGTAGGAATTATTTTCCTATCAGTAAAAGTGGAGTGTAAGAATTTGTTGGTTAAACTAAAGTGGTCAGCTATTTTAAGAAATGAGGTGTGCTGATACTTAAATCAGCACACCTTCGAGGAGAAATGATTAGAGAGTTGGTTTAAACCAACAGCGTGGACGAAGACCTGTTCCGTGACCGGTAGATCCGTGACAAGAACCAGAAACCTCGTCTTGTTGTCCTATTTCTTCATTAAAAGACTTCTCACAAAGAGCACCTTGAAAATAAGTATCAAGGCGACATTGTGTAGCAGGGTGACTGTCGCTCGTGCGAGTCACTTCTTTTGGATCAGGAGTATCAAAACTTGGTTGCTTAGATTGCCAGCTTAGGGCCGCAAAAAGTTTTGCAACAGAAAGTCCGGCCATTCCACCACGTACGCAAAGGGCGCGATCAGTTTCATTGGCCCATTCTTTACTACAAGTGGCAGTTAAAGTAGCGGGAGCATCCATCTCTCTTACGACACTGGCATTATCTTCAGATTGCCACACTCTTCTCAGACATTTTAAAGTAGCAAAGTAATCCGCTTGACCTTCATTAGAAGCCCAATCTCCACCGCCGTAACGTGGGGCCCCTCCAATGTGATGACCGATTTCATGACAAACGACCAGGGCGAATCCATCTGGAGTGATGGTTTTATGGCGAGCAAGACCTCCAAACATGGAAACCTTCCAGGTTTTACCTATTTGCTGAGCATAAGCATTCACAGTTCCGTCCGTCCAGCGACGATCGACCGCGAGCTCTCCACCATATTCAGAAACAATCGGAGAATAGATCCCTTCGACTTGATCAATTACGGAATTAAATTGTTCTTCAGTAATACCTGTAAGATTTTTTGCATCAACCGGAATATGAAGTGAGTTTTCAGGAACAAATCCCTCGCTACCATCTTGGGTGCAAGTCAGAGCAGGATGTGACGCTAATAGAGTTGCTAACAACAATCCTTGCGATAGTTTCTTCATTAATCCTCCTTGATTAATTTTTTTACTATACCTATGGTTGCACAATCCGGATTTAGTTCCAGTGATCTTGCATCAATGTAAGAAGATGTTACAAAGTCTCTAAAAGAAAATACCAGAGACTTAAAGTTATAACAGAGACAGGAACGCCAACTCCCACCATCATGCCGGCCAGCCGTGGGCGCAAATTATGGGATGCGGCCAGAATGCTACCAGTGATCATGGGTGCCATGGCCGACTCCATTACAATCACCTGTAAGACTTTTTTGTCGGCCCCTAAGAAATAATAGATCACTAAAATGATCAGTGGGGCAAAGATCAATTTGAAAGAGAGTCCAGTTAAAAGATACTTCAGCTCCTGATGGATGTCGTTCCACTTGAGTTGAAGCCCCACGGAAATGAGCGCCATAGGAGTTAGAAGGTTTGCTAAAGGCTGAAGGACGGCACGAGTTGTTTCATCTGGTCGCCAACCAAGAAGACCGCCGAATGTTCCGACTAAAAAAGCAATAAAAGGAGGAAAGACGAGAATCCTCTTAAAAAGGATTCTTTTTTTCATATGCCCGGAAGAAAAAGTAACCGCAATCCAAACCCCGATACTAGAAACAATGAGAAAGCTTCCCATCTGGTCTAAGACGATAGCGGTTTTGAGACCTTCGGCCCCATAGAGAGCACTAATGACTGGAAAGCCTACAAAGGAGGTATTTGAAAGACCAGTTGTGAGAATAAGACACCCAACAAGATCTTTACTCCAACCAAATCGTTTTCCCAGAAATGATATAAAAAAATAGCTGGCCCCAAAGGCAATCCATGCTACCAGTGTCACTGACAGGAGCGAGAGATTCCAGTCCATCTGGGGGAGAGACAACAGACATATGGCCGGCATTGGCACATAAAGAATGAGTGTTCCAAGAGTTGAATGGGCATTGTTAGGAAGGTTTTTAACTCGTTGAAGCCCTACCCCAATCAGGAGGCTCACAACAAGGAGGAGCATACTTACCATTTGTTAATTTCTTGGATCCAGTGGTGTTTTGATTCTTTCGAAAGAAATGAAGCCTCAAAAGAATTGATCGCCAGCTGTTTTATTTCATCTTTATTTAAATCCAGCGCCAGGGCCGCTTCCACGTAATTCTGATTAGCATAACCGCCGAAATAGGCCGGATCATCGGAATTAATTGTAACCTTTACCCCTAACTGGAGTAATTTTTTTAAATTATGGTCTTCCATTTTCTTGAAGACACATAGCTTGGTATTTGAAAGCGGGCAAACAGTCAGAGGAATTTCTTCAGAGATGATTCTCTTTAATAGCTTCTCATCTTCTAAGGCCCGAACCCCATGGTCAATGCGTTTAACCTGAAGAAGATCCAGGGCTTCCCAAATGTAAGAAGGAGGTCCTTCTTCACCCGCATGGGCGACAGTTAAATAACCCTGATTAATAGCTTCCTTGAAGACACGTTCAAATTTTGAAGGAGGGTGACCTACTTCAGAAGAATCAAGGCCTACGGCAAGGATTTTATCTTTAAAAGGAATGGCCTCATTTAAAGTTCTGAAAGCCTCATCTTCTGAGAGGTGTCTCAGGAAACACATGATCAAATGGGAAGTAATCCCCCACTCTTTTTCAGCGTCACTGAGGGCCTTATGAATTCCCATAAGACAGGTTTCAAATGAGATGCCACGGGTTGTATGGGTTTGTGGATCGAAGAAAATCTCCGTATGGACCACATTATCCTCATGACACCTTTTGAGATAGGCCATGGTGAGGTCATAGAAATCTTTCTCATGAATCAGGACTTTCGCCCCTTCATAATAAATATCCAGAAATGACTGAAGATTATGAAAATTATAGGCCTCTCGCAGCTCTTCGACCGTTTTAAATCGCAGTGGAATTTTATTTCGAGTGGCGATGGCAAAGAGAAGTTCCGGTTCAAATGTCCCCTCAATATGAAGGTGAAGTTCCGCTTTAGGGATGTTTTTGATGATATCGAGCTGTTCCATCCGCCCATATTATGCAGGAGGCTTAATTATGGCAAATAAGATGAGAAAAATTTTATAGTTAGATCATTGAACTAAAGGTCTAAGTTGTTTTAAGATCATGGGAATTATACTCTCTCTGATTTTTTTATGTCCTTCTGCACAAAGGTAACCCCATGAGAAATAAAATTGTTTTTTATCTAAATGGACAGCGAAAAGAAGCTTCAGCAAAAGAAGCCTCCATGATGCTAGCTGATTATCTCCGCTATGAGCAGGGTTTGACCGGAACAAAAATTGTCTGTGCCGAAGGCGACTGTGGGGCCTGTTCAGTCCTTCGCTATTTTCCTCACGTTGACGGCAAAGACGCTCAAAATTATTTACCTATTAATTCCTGTATTACTTTAGTGGCCGGCCTCGATGGTTCAAGCCTTGTGACAGTGGATGCCCTAAAAGAAAAAGATGAGCTTCATGAAACACAAAAGGCCATGGTGGAGTGCCATGGTAGTCAGTGCGGTTTTTGTACTCCTGGTTTTGTCATGACCATCACAGGCCTGGTTGAAGAAAAGCTGGCCTCTAAAGAGACTTCTATAAATGAGCAAGAGGCCAAGAACTGCATGACCGGGAACCTTTGCCGTTGCACGGGTTATAAACCTATTATTGATGCTGCTTTAAATATTGATCTAACTAAATGCCAGGGACTCAAAGAGCGCTTCTATTCAGAGAAGCAGGAAGTTGATCTGATAAAAGCCTTTAGTGAGAGTGTACTGATCGAATCTGATGATTTCTTCTACTTTGCTCCCAAAACTCTTAAAGAAGCTTTGAATTTTTTAAAGGATTATCCTGATACTAAAATCATCGCCTCCGCCACTGACTTAGGAGTGGTTCATAATAAAAGAAAAATAACTCTTAATAGGCTCTTGAGTCTTCACTTGATGCAGGAAATGTATCAAATTGAACAAAAGGGAAATGAAATTAAATTTGGGGCCCGAGTGACCCATACTGAATTTCGTCACTTCATGAAAGATAAGCTTCCAGAGTTTTCAAATTATCTGGATATTTTCGCTTCTCCTCAAATTAAAAATATCGCGACTGTCATTGGGAACATTGCCAACGCTTCCCCTATTGGAGATACCCCTCCGGCCTTTCTTGCTCTGGATGCCACTGTTTGTGTGATTGGCCCCAAGGGAGAAAGAGAGATTCCGATCACAAAGTTCTTCCTCGCCTACCGGAAAACGGCCCTGGAGAATGGGGAATTGATCACCGCTGTGAAGTTTAATATTCCGCAGAAGAGCTCCTCCGTTCGCTTCTATAAAAACAGCAACCGAAAAGATCTGGATATCTCTGCCGTAAATTTTGCCATTCGAGTTGACTGGAAAGATGATACAAAAAAAGAAATTAAAGACATCGCTCTTGCCGCAGGTGGAATGGCCGCCATTCCTCTCAGACTTACCAAGACAGAGAATTATTTAAAATCTCACTTTGACATTGAAGGGGCGGTAAAAGAACTTCATTCTGAATTCACTCCTCTCAGCGATGTCCGTGCTTCAAGCACCTACCGCCGGATTTTAGTGGAGAATTTCTTCAGAAGCTTTTTTAATGAAATGGGAGGTGTCCAGTGAGTTTGCCCCACGACAATGCCCACACTCATGTTACAGGTGAGAGTGAATTCGTAGATGATAGACCTCTTTTAAAGAACGAACTTTTTAGTGATGTTTTTTATTCAACCCGCGCTCATGCGGAAATTAAAAGAATTGATTTCACCGAAGCCTTAAAAATGCCTGGAGTGGTGGAAATATTCACCGGTCGGGACTTTCACGACAATTACTGGGGAACAATCTTTAGAGATCAGCCGATTCTTGCCACAGATAAAGTAAACTTTGCTGGCGAAGGGATTGCTCTCATTGTTGCCGAGACGATGGAAGCGGCCCAAAGGGCAAAACAAAAAATTATCATTGAGTATCTTGATCTCGAATCAGTCCTTTCAATACGAGATGCCATCAAGAAGAAATCCTTCATTACCGAATCTCGCACGATTGAACGGGGTGAAGTTGATGCGGCGATGAAGAGTGCCCCTCATACTTTAGAAGGAACCATCATCATTCAAGGACATGACCACTTCTATTTAGAAAGTCAGGTCTCCATTGCTTACCCTTTAGAAGATGGGCAGATTGAGGTTCATTCTTCTTCTCAACACCCAACTGAAACTCAGCACGTGGTGGCCCATGCTTTAGGTCTGCCGGTAAAAGATGTCTTGTGCCAGGTAAAAAGAATGGGTGGAGGTTTTGGAGGTAAAGAATCACAAGCAGCGCCTTTTGCGGCGATGGTTGCCCTCGCGGCCAAGAGACTTAAGAGGCCTGTTCGTATTTGCCTGACTAAAGATGATGATATGATCATGACTGGGAAGAGAAACCCTTTTGAGAATGATTATAAAGTCGCCTTTGATTCCGAAGGGCACATCCTTTCCATGGATTTTAAACTCTATTCCGATGCAGGTGCTTACGCCGATCTGTCGACTTCCATTATGGAAAGAGCGATGCTCCACTCTGATAACTCCTACTTTATCCCAAATATGCGAGTGGTGGGACAAGTTTGTAAAACCAATCATCATTCTCATACTGCTTTCCGTGGTTTTGGCGGTCCCAAAGGTGTAGCAACCGTAGAAAAAGTGATTGAAGAAATTGCTCACTACTTAAAGAAAGATCCCCTGGAGATTCGAAAGAAGAATCTTTATTCCGATCAGGGAAATAGAAACCTCACTCATTATGGGCAGGTGTTTAAAAACAATTGCCTCGAAAAAATTATCTCAGACCTTGAAACGAAGTGTAATTACCACAATCGCCGTCTGGAAATTGAGAAATATAATAAGGAGAACCATGAGTTCATTCGTGGGCTTTCTCTTACCACGGTAAAGTTTGGTATCTCTTTCACCACCCGTTTTTTAAATCAGGGTAACGCTTTAGTTATTATCCATAATGATGGCTCCCTTCAGATCGCAACCGGTGCCACCGAAATGGGTCAGGGAGTGAATGCTAAGATCTCTGAGATGGTCACAAGCGAATTAGGACTACCGCGCTCTCAGGCGAGAGTCATGCCAACCAGAACCGATAAAAATGCCAACACCTCACCGACGGCAGCTTCCTCCGGCACCGATATAAATGGCGCTGCGGCCATTCTTGCCACTCGTAAAATTAAAAAACGTTTAAGTGAACTGGCCTTAAAACTTATCGATATACCGAAAGAGAAATGGGCCTCTAAAACGGCCGGTCTTGGTACCCAACCGGAAGTGGAACTGGATGATCCTTACTTAAATGAAAATGATCCCAATGCCGGGGCCCTCTGGGAAACGGGAATAGCCACCTATTATGGAATTGAATTTAAGGATGGTTGGGTCTTTCACCCGGATCATCTGGATAAGAAAATTGAGTTCAAGTATCTCATCCTTGAGGCCTACCTCAATCGAGTTTCCCTCAGTGACTATGCTTTTTATAAGATCCCGGGGATTGAATTTAATAAGCTCACCGGTCAAGGGGATGCTTTCCTTTATTTCACTCTTGGAGCGGCCTGCTCTGAAGTTTCCATTGAGCGCCGGACTGGAAATGTTAAAGTTCTTAAGACTGATATCCTGATGGATCTTGGGCGACCAGTGAATGAGGACATTGATCTGGGACAAGTTTCCGGGGCCTTTATTCAGGGACTCGGCTGGGTGACCACTGAAAATCTTTTTTATAATGATCAGGGATTACTCCTCTCTCATGCCCCGAGCACTTATAAAATTCCTAACGTTCAGGATATTCCTCGAGAATTTAATATTGAGCTTTTTCAAAACGATGAAAACTACTCAAACGTTCGTGGAACTAAAGCTGTAGGAGAGCCGCCTCTTCTACTGGCCTTAAGTGTCTGGACGGCGATTAACAATGCTCTTACCTATCTTCCTCGTTATCTGGCCGAATATCCAAGTATCAGAATTCCGGCCACCAATGAGAATGTTTTAAGGGCCATCATGCCAGAGAGGTTTAAAGCGTGGGAATAAGTTTTTTTGAACGCTGTCAGGAACTCGTTCAACAAGGGAATTCCTTTGTAACGGTGACCATTGTTTCTACTCGTGGATCAGTACCTCAGGATGCTGGGGCCAAGATGATTGTCACTGAAAAGGGCTTAAATTTTGGAACTATTGGTGGAGGACGGGTGGAACTCACCGCTCTTTCCCGAGCTCAGGAAATCATTCAAAAAAATGAAGTCATCTCTCCTATTCTCCTTACCTGGAATCTTCAAAAAGATATCGGAATGAGTTGTGGTGGAGAATGCACTTTTCTCTTCGAATACTTTCCTTCTAAAAGATGGCCCATCGTTATTTTTGGAGCGGGCCATGTGGCCCAGGCCTTGACCCGGATTCTTTCAACTCTTAACTCTCAGGTCACTTGCATAGATCCCCGGGAGGAATGGACCTCTAAACTGGTTGGAGTGAAGGCGATCTGTCACCCGAGTCCAAAAGATCTAGTTCAGGACATGGATCCAAAAAGCTTTTTCCTCTGCCTCACCATGGGGCATGCTTATGACTTAGAAATTGTGCCTAAAATCTATGAACACGCTCCGGATGCTCCTTTTGTGGGAGTCATTGGAAGCGAAGTCAAGTCGATCAGAATGAAGCGGGAACTAAAAGAGCTGGGCATCCCTGATAGCTTTATTGAAAAGCTTCGCATCCCAATGGGTCTCTTCCGTGGATCAAATCTTCCGGAAGAGATCGCCATCAGTATTGCGGCCGAACTCTTAAAAGTAAGAGATCAAGTCTAAGAACGAGAAAAAACCTTAAGTCGGTTAAGCCCACCACAAGGATAAGATCTCAGTCTCACCTCTGAAATGGCGACATTACTTTCAATCTGGAAGTCTTTCCTGTTTCCCGCAAAGGCCTTCACAAAAGTTTTCGGAATAAGGGGTTCCCACTTTCCATCACAGAGCCCTTCCAAAGAGACATACAGCGGATTGTTATTCACAAAGTAAGTAAAATCCATCTCGACTCTATGAATAGGTGCAGTCTTGGCGAGCCCTACCACCACTTCTTCAAAGCTATCAAGTTTGCGGCTACGGGCGTTCTCAAGACCATCAAACATATGAATAGGAGCAAAAGGAGAAAGAATAAGAGAGGCCGGACTATAGTGTTCATCTGTAGCGCTGATGAGTTTTGCTCCAAGAGAAAGAGAAGCATTATTAAACTCACCTATCACACTGGCCCAGTTCTTTTTAATCTCTTCCGGTGTCACCTCATACTTTATGGCCAGAGGTTTCACGGTCTGAGGAATTTTCTCCTCATAGATCCGGGACTGACCATCAAAAGTATTTTTCACATCCTCGGGAAGATCTGAATAAAGACCAAGACGAGTAAAGCCTCCATCCGGATACTGGGAAGCACGAATTTCACTCACCTTGCCCGTAGCTTGAGGAAGGGCGATTCTCATTTCTGAGTGACCTAAGAGTTTCGTCTTAGGAAGGATTTCAACCCATTCGCCATTTATTTTGCCTTCAAGTTTTACCGCCGGAGCATAGTTGCCTGAATGATATTTTGTAGAAAGGAGAATGAATCTGACGACATCAGGTTTAGCGAGTTCAAAGACCATTTGGTCCACACCTGAGGTGTTATGACGAACAGTCTCCCAACTATCCATGATTTTTCCCTGGGCCCCGAAGAGTTCAGGATCAAATTTTGGCAAATGATCACTTAAAAGATTATCGGCCCGAGCAAAGAGCTCATTGGTCACCTCTTTAACTTTAGCACCTACACATAAATTAAAAGAGGCCATAGGATCCTTCGGACCTTTTTCAAAAATCTCTTCCGGACGAGTGCGATTAAAAGCATCAAAGATGAGACTTTTATAACCAGTATTAACGATATTTTCCTGAGAAACACTTCCGGCCAAAAAATGGGTCTGGAATTTGTCGTAATCAATGCCTTCGATATTAAATTCCTTCAAGATCTCCTGAGTCACTTCAGCATTAAAGAGCACTCCATTAAATTCAGCATTGGAAAGAACCACGAGTCCCTTGCCAGCATCCGGACCAAAAAAACAATGAAGAAAGATTCCTCTGAAGCCGTCGTTCGCCCCTTGATGAAGCATAAAGCGATTAGGCCCGGCTTCTACAATAAAGATACCAAGACCCATCAGGGCGCCCATAAACTTCCTGCAACCCTTGTCGGTCCCAAAGAGCATGAGTCTTGCCGTATCATGAGAAATCCCGGCGGAGCCTTTAAGATTCAGGTAAGCCTTGGCCAAATGTTCCAGAAAATGGGCCATGGAATGAGTTGTTCCCATAGCACCGGCCGCGAAGGCGGGAAACATTTTGCGGGTTCCTTCGACCTCTTTACCTTGATCATTGTATCCATGAGCATAGTTAACGTTTGGAAGACTTGATTGCTCAAAGCTAAACTCATCCATTTCCAGGCTTGCGAGAAAATCTTTCGTGAGTTCTCGGATATCTTTCCCCGAATGCTTTTGTAAAAGATGCTCAAGGATTATAAATCCCCCACCGGAGTATTGAAATTTTTCTCCAGGAGGATTAATCACTTTAATGGGTTCATAACCATACTTTGAATTACCTTGAATAAATTCAGAAATCTCCGGCATAGAAGCTGTGAGAGGCACGCCATTTACATAATGAAGATTTAAGGCCGAATGATTTATAAGATGGAAGAGCTTTAAACTGGAATCAAACCCGAGCTCCGGCAGAAATTCATTTACCGAGGTCTCCAGTGAAATCCCCGCCTTTTTAAAGTATTCCAGAGCAAAAGCTGTGGCGACACTTTTACTTAAAGAGGCGAACTCAAACCAGGTGGTTTTACTAGCGGAACCAAAACCTAAATTCTGATGTCCATGAGGAGTAATGATCGTCACCTGGGCACCATCAATGTGGTGCCTTTCTAAAGCAGAAGTAATTTTATGATGAAGATCGTTTAAAGGATGGGCCTTCATTCGCTTCTGAGTAATGGTCCACAATGCTTCACGGGCATGATCGACTTCCTGGGCAAGAGTATTATTCAGTCGCTCTTTTAAAAGAGCTAAAAGTTCTTCACCACTTTTACCGGCCGCAGAGACCAGAAACTTCATGCCAAACTTAGTCTTATACTCTTCACCTAATTTTAATAACTCTTCCTGGTGGGAATTAACTTTTGATTGTTCAGCAGTCGCCAATCTATCCAAAGTTTTGGCATGGGCCCCAATGTCACCATGAAAAAAAGCGGCATCAAGGATATCTTTCATTTCAAAACGGCGAATGAGACTTTCGGCAGTCTTTTCGCAAGTCATGAGTCCCTTGGCCATTTTCTTGGCAAAACGAGTGCTGCCGCACATTTCTAAATAATAATTAAATCGAGTGATATAATCATTGATGGCAAATTTTTCGGAATCAAGCTTAACGGCTTCTTCCCAAGGTCTCCCAGATGCACGAACAGAATCAATGGTAAATGGAAGGAGAAGCTGAGTGGCGAACTCCACAGGGTTCTTATCACACATGAGTTTAATCATGAGCTTCATCGCTACCGGATACCACTTCTCAGTGCGGGCATCCCACTTCACCTGAACAATCTTTTTCTCATTGGATTTATCCTTCCGGATAAAATCCATTTCTTCGTGAGCAATTTTCAAGAATTCAGTGATTGAAAAGCGTCCATGATAAAGCTCATGCCACACTTCCCAACGGGAGCGTTCTGCCGTCGCCAGATCATCCATCACACGAACAGGAACTTCCCCCAGACTTGCAGGCAAGGCAACACATCCATTACCTGAAAGCCAATCAGTTAAATACTGAAGACTTTGGAAAACATTATAGCGAATTTCCTCAGGATCATTGTTAGCAATAAATTCTGATTCTTTTAAGTCTGCAACGATTAACGAGCGGGCGTAAAGGGGATCAGCCTTATCCAGACCTTGAATATCAGGGCCATGAATAAAGCCTAAAATCTCTGAATGATATTTCTCTTCCAGAAGAGATTTTACTAATTTCTCCAGTTTACTGCTGTCGCCAGAAGCATGAAACTTCCAGGCTTCAGTCAGAGCGAGACCCAATCGTACAAAATCCGGATGGGCCACCCAGAATCCATCAAGACCTCGTTTAAACTGAGTGATCACATCGCGGATATAGCCCTTGATTGTGACTTGATAAGATGGAGTTCTAAGATCACTTGTGACTGGAAGAATACCATACATCCCTCCGACTTTAATTCCTCCACGAGGACCCACCACCTGGGCCAGAAGATCGTGGGAAGCCTTGATGTATTTAATCACAATATCCGGATCGGCCTTAACCGGAATGCGGTAGTTCTGATCTTCTTTAAAAAGACGGGCGGTACTTGCCAGATAATCATGCCAACCAAGGCTTGCACCGGCAAAGTACGGATAAAGCTCATCCATGATTTCATGAGTTCTGAAAACCGCACGGGGATTTTCTAAAACAATCATAAGCCGGATACTTCCGGTGGCATAAGAAGGATAAGTCTTCTTAAGTAGCCTCTCTGCTTTTTCCAGCATGATTCTAATATAACGGGCCTCTTCTTCATTCTCAAGTTTAGGAACATAGAAGGCCAGGGCCTTGGGATTGTGCCAGTTTCTGAAAAAATGAAGAGCAAAGTCATATAAGTGAAGCGGCAGGGGTTCACCCTTATAGAACATAAAAAAACTTGGAAGAGCGAGACCTGGAAAGCGCTTAATCGGAAGAGAAAGCTTCTCAGGAGCTAGCTCATACTTCTTACCATCATCAACACTTAAGGTCCCTTCCAGACATTTTGTGAGATTAATACCGGCACTAATCAGATCTGATCGAAGAGGAGTTTTTGAATCTTCATCATCTGCCCCCCACTTAGGAAGAGAATTATGAGTGGCGAGAAGTTCTCCTACTATTTCCGGTTCATCTTTTAGTTTTCGGTGATAAGCGTTCATGGCGTTGATAGAAAGCTTGGCCGAGTCAGGTGGCCCAAATAGAGTCACATGATTCCCTCGTAGCCACTCAGGGATTGGAGCCACAGGGCTTCCACCTGTCATCGCATAGTTTTCAGTTTTAGGGCCTAGGACAATCCGTCCCTCAGCATCTTCCTGACCCATAATGGTCATATAGTCAGGACTTAAATAATCCCGCTTAAATTCTTCATTATAATTTTTGAGGGCCCGGGTTCTTTCATCAATAAACTTTCTGTCCCGGATTCTTCGATTAAGAACAGAATTCAGTTCTTCTTTAACCTCTTCATAAAGCTCGCAAAGAAATCTAAGAGACTCTGTCCCCTCAAGTCCTTCACTCTCTCCCAGATGAAGAATATCCGGAAACCCGTCAATAGGTTTAGCGGCTTTTAATAAATGGGCCTTAATATCTGGTGAAAGAAAATCATCGTAATAAGGAATTTCAGATTTTTTCAAGTTAACTACCTCGGTAAGTAGAATGTCCGTAAGGATTAAGCAGTAATGGAACGTGATATTTTCGGTTGGTATCTTTCACCCGAAAAGCGATAGGTACATTCAAAAAGAAATGCTCCTCAGCTTTGTAATAATCTTCAATATGAAAAGTCAGGCGATAATCCCCGGCTTCACGTGGGCAATCAAAAACAATTCGACCATCATTATTCGTTTTATCACTCGCGAGTTTTTGCCATTCCCCTTGAGTATATTTCTCTAACAGGACCGGAACGTTCGGTGCCGGAAGACCTTTAGTGGTATCAAGAATATGGGTACTGATCATAAAACCTACTTCTTAAAATTAAAACTAACTGGCCCTGCACCTTTCTCGGTGACTGTTATTTCCTGAGTTAAAGTTCCAAAAACTTCATGCCAGGCCTCAATAGTGTACTGACCCTCCGGAAGAGAAGGCAAGGTGAATTCCCCCTCTTCATTTGTCACATTAAAATAAGGATGATCCATAATGGCCACATAGGCCCCCATCCATGGATGGACAGAGCATTTGGCCTGTAAAAAGAGTTCAGGCTTAGTGAAAACTCTGGTCTCACGCTGATCTTTTTTAGGCATGGCCACATTGAATTTCTTATTTACTTTAGTAACTGATCTAACATTATGAAAAATAGGATCCGAGTTAATAAAAGTTACTTTTTGTCCCACTCGGGCAGCAGTCACCCGTGGAGTGTAGATGCATCCTTTTTGATCCAGAATCACTTCTTCCTGAGGAGGGGCCGGAAAACTTTGTCCTTCATGGCCTGTAACAACTCTCACTAAAACGTTTTGAAGTTTACCGTTATTCACGATGACTTCATTTGAATAAACATCTCCTCCCCCTTGGGAGCATCCAGCAGGAAGATTAAGTTTTTTGCCTTGAGGAACCACTCCTTCAAAACTCACCATACCTTTAACCTCAAAAGTTTTTCCACTTACTGGCATACTTTTTTTGGCCGGAGCTTTTTTAGCAGGCTTAACTTCCTTTACTGTTTCTGCTGGCACCACTTCTTCCGGAGTATCGGCCACTGCCACGTTTCTTTCCTGAGAAAAAACAATCACACCACAAATAAGGGCAATCCCTACAATTGCCGCAGACATGGAACGACGAGGCTTAGAAATTCTCACCACAAAGTATTCTCTGATTAAAGCACCGCCGGCACTAATCAGAAGAAGAATAAGCCAGTTGTAATCATGACCATAAGTATTAGGAAAATGATTACTCAGCATGATAAAAATAACCGGCAATGTGAAATAAGTATTATGAGTTGAGCGGTTCTTGGCGTTCTTCCCCCACTCCTGATTGACCGCCTCCCCCTTTTTTGAAGCTTCAACCATCTTTAACTGACGAGGAATAATCCGCATGAAGACATTGGCCGTCATCCAGGTTCCGAGCATTCCGCCCACATGAATGTAGGCCGCTCTTCCACTTAAAGTGTGGCAAAGAAAATATGTCATTCCTCCAAACCAAAGTAGAGTTAGAAGATGACCTATCCATGGAGTGGTCTTAGTGAAGTTTCTTTCCCAGACAAAGTCATAGAAAAACCAGGAGCCAAAGATCGCAAAAAGACTAATTCCCACACCTTCCCAATAAGTAATCGAGGAGACCATGGAATCAAGAAGGAATGTGCCTTCACCGCTATAGAAGATTAAAGAAACCAAGGCCATCCCACTCATCCATGTCCAATAGGATTCCCATTTGAACCAGTGAAGCCGCTCAGGAACTTTTGTGGGTCCCATAAGAAGTTTTTCTACATGATAAAATCCGCCGCCATGAACCATCCATACTTCACCCACGTGTCCTTCCCGCTTTGATTCAGGATTAGGAAGGAAGCTTCGGTCCAGCCACATGAAGAATATTGAGGTCCCGATCCAGGTCACGGCCACAGTAATATGTAGCCAGCGAGCAAGCAGTAAAATCCAATCGAAAATGTCTTGAGTCATTTGTTCTCCAGCTTAATCAAATAAACAGTTTATTTAACCAAACGGTGAATGGAAAGTGCACCCGAAAGCTCAGGTGCACAGAAAAAATTAAGGTTAGCTATTTCGGTTGATGCTATTTAAGTCTTCAAAGGCCACTTTCAAACGAGCAACAAAGCTTTCTTCGCCTTTACGGAGCCAATTACGGGGATCGTAGTACTTCTTATTGGGAGCTTCTTCACCTTCTGGGTTACCAAGCTGCCCTTGGAGGTAGCCCTTTTTGTCTTCATAGAAATTTCTAATTCCTTCCCAAAATGCCCACTGCATATCTGTATCGATATTCATCTTGATCACACCATAATCAATGGCCTCGCGAATTTCACTTTGAAGTGATCCAGAGCCGCCATGGAAAACAAATGAGACAGGTCTTGCTTGAGTTTTAAATTTCTCTTGAACAAAATCATTCGAATTTTTAAGAATGGCAGGACTTAGTTTTACGTTTCCAGGTTTGTACACACCATGCACGTTACCAAAGGAAGCCGCGATAGTGAAATTCGCTCCCACTTCTCTCAAGAGAGAGTAAGCATAGGCCACATCTTCCGGCTGGGTATAAAGTTTTGCATTGTCGATGTCTGTGTTATCCACTCCATCTTCTTCTCCACCAGTTACCCCTAGTTCAATCTCAATTCCAGTTTCAAAAGCATTCATCTTTTTGAAATACCTGGCCGATGTCTCGACGTTCTCTTCTAATGTTTCTTCTGAAAGATCCAACATGTGAGAAGAGAAAAGAGGCTTCTTATGAGTTTTATAGTGAGCTTCTCCAGCGGCAACCATGTGATCAATCCATGGAAGAAGCTTTTTAGCAGCATGATCCGTATGAACAATAACCGGAACACCATAATGCTCGGCCATCAATTGAATATGATGAGCACCTGAAATGGCCCCTAAGGCCGCGGCCTTATCACTCTCTAATTTAAGGCTTTTTCCGGCGTAAAACTGCCCTCCACCATTGGAGAACTGAATGATTACCGGTGAATTAACGGCCTTGGCCGTTTCTAACACAGCATTAACGGAGTTCGTTCCAATCACGTTCACAGCAGGGATGGCGAACTTATTTTCTTTGGCGTATTGATAAAGATCGGTAAGTGCAGAACCATAGACGAGACCAGGTTTAAATTTCATCGTGGAATCCTTTGTTTAAGACGAGAAAATTGTATTAAAATGAGAACTCATTGAAAAGGAATGACCATGGCCATCACACAAAATAAGCTTCTCGAGTACTTCAATTCTTTACTCAGTACGTCTGAGTTCGAAGATTATGGACCTAACGGTTTGCAAATTGATGGAAAGAAAAATATTAAACGCCTGGCCTTCGCGGTTTCTGCCACTCAAGATTCAATTAATAAGGCGATAGAATGGCGGGCCGACGGATTGGTAGTGCATCATGGAATTTTCTGGAAGCACCAGGGCCCCCGAACGATCACAGGAGGCTGGGGAGAAAGGGTGAAGCTGGCCGTTAAAAACGATTTAAACCTCATTGCTTACCATTTACCGCTGGATGCTCATGAAGAGGTAGGTAATGCCGTCTCTCTGGGTCGAGAATTGAACCTGGTGAATATGGAAGCCTTTGGCATGTATAAAAGAAAACCTTTGGGAACGAAGGGTCAGTTTTCCCACCCTGTTACCGCCCTGGAGCTAAAAATATCCTTGGAACAAATCCTCAAGCATCCAGTGATTATGGCCTCACCTGAGGGCACGGCCACAATTAAAACCATCGGTATTATCACCGGAGGGGCCAATAATGAGTGGGCAGAAGCAATGAAGGAAGGACTTGATGCTTATCTGACTGGAGAAATTTCTGAATACAACTGGCATGACTCCATTGAAGCAGGTGTCCACTTCTTTGCAGGAGGCCACCACGCTACCGAGCGCTTCGGAACCCTAAGCCTTATGAACAAAGTTCAAAAAGACTTTCCTGATCTTGAAACAATGTTTTTTGATTCGGACAACCTGGCCTAGTTTTTCTTAATTAAGAAATACTGCTCACCCTGCTCATTCATGTTGTAGGCGGTAAGCTCTGCTTGCGGCCCATAACCAAAATAAAGATCACAGCGGGCATTTCCACGAATGGCCCCACCAGTGTCTTGAGCAATAAAGAAACGCGAGAACGGCACTTTTACAACTTTACCGCTCCCATCCACGTGAGAAGCTTTTACTGTTTTAACGAAATTAATAAATCCAGTCGTTTTATAAATTCGAGAATCAAGGGCCAGAGAGCGCCCTTCTGTTAATGGAATATTATCCAAACCGACAGGTTCTTCATTGGATTCTTTAAAATAAACATAAGAAGGACATGAATTAAAAATTTCTTCCTCTTTATGAGGATTCTCTTCTAAGTATTTTCTCTGGCCTGGGATACCAGCGTTATTGGCCTCAAGATAACCTTTCTGAAGCATGTACTTATAAATCATCTGGAAAGAGCGGGTGTTTTTTCCATCATAGCTTAAGTACTTCACTTCCTTTGAGCCATCAGGATTAAAGACATTAATTCTTCCGCCCCCTTGGACGTGAAGAAGATAAAGGTCAAAGAAAGATTCTTCCACCCAAAAGATCTCATAACCTTTGCCGGCAAGAGCTCCACGATAGTCGATATCAACACGAGTATGGTTCTGCTGAGAAGCAATGTCAGGCTTTCTATAAATGGGCCTTTTGAATCTTTCTGTAGGAACACGGGAGCCATGAAGATCCGGTGAATAGTAAGAAGTAAACTGAGTAGTATTTTTAGAATTCGCTGAACCCTTATTAGGCACAGGTACATAGACTGCGAATTGATCATTAACAGCTGCATTAAAACTATTCTGACATTGGACTTCTGAGAAGTTCTTCAAACACTGGCGGGCCTCGGCAGTAAGTGTTCTTAAAAGAAGAAGTGAATCCTTCAATACTGATTTGGGATAAGACTTTGTTCCGAATTTAATGGTACCGGTAGGTTTTCTATTATTAAAAACCTTAAGCTGCCTCTCAATGGCAAGATCAAGATTTTCAAATGACATATCGTCTGTGAAATTTAAGCTTTGATAAGATCTTCTTGTAGGAGTGACATCGGCCAGGGCCAATTGAGATAAAATGAGAGACGTTGCGAGAGTGATCTTCAGCATATGGGTACCGACTTCCTTAAGAATGACTAAGTTTTAGGTTAATTTCCTATGACTTTGTCTGTCAAAGGATAATTCTCCTATAAACTCTTACCCATGAAAAGAATCGAAGAATCACAGAATGACTCGGTTGCTTCGAAAGTGAATCCCGCCTTCTGATAAAATTTACGATTTAAAGCATCCGTCCCTGTCATGATATGAACACCTACAATATTCAATGACTTGAGTTTCCTCTCCAATGCTTCAATAAGGAGACCGCCAATACCCAATCCTCGTGACTCATGATGACAATTTATATGGAGATGGGCCGGATAATGTTTAAAATATTCCTTAAAAATACATAAATGAGGTTGCAATATTTGAAGAGCAACTCCATTAGAGTTTGGTGCCGCAACGATATAACCCAGGACCTTCTGGTCAACGGCCAGATAAGTCAATTCCGGGTGATGGGACAAATAATGGCCAAGGTATTTCTCAAAGAAGAGTTCTTTCTCTTTCTCATCTTTAAATTCTTTTTTAGTAGAACTCTCAAAGAAGATCTCCCGCACCTCACTTAGAAGTTTTTTATCCTCTTGAACTTCAATAAAAGGAACTATAAGCGCTGACATAGATTCCATACCTGGTATTTTGCTCTTAGAGGAGGATCAATATGTTTCACATCTTTTGGTGCTTCAAAACGATAAAGATGAATCCATTCCGGTAAGTAATCCTCAATCATTTTTAAAAGAGGAAGATCAGGAAATTTCTGGAGTAATTGTTTGGTAGAGAAATACCAATCAAATAGTTTACCGAAATCTTCCAACACCACCACTTCCTCAAACTCTCCATGAAAGTTCTCAGGCATAATGGTTTGAAAAATACGGGAGCTTTGGGCCCATCGGGCAAGCCGTCTACCAGAGTCAGAACTCACGCTAAAAAACTGTCTCCAGTTATCGCTGGAGATATCTACCCATTCCAGAGAAACGATCCATGATTCATGCTTAAGAGGATTCACGATGAGATGTTTTAAATCTTTGAGTTTAGGAAGATCCTTAACATCCAAAGGCAAAGAAAACTCTGAATGGTTTTGAATCTCCCGGATGAGACGTTCTAAAAAATCCACCGGTCTTTTGGACTTTTGCATTTCACTCCACAAGTAAGCAGGAGTGATGCCAATGAGTTTCATCTCTTTCAAGACCCCTTCAAGTTCTGATGAAAAGGTAAAACCAAGTTTTAAAGCAAATCGGTGGGCCCTTAGAAAGCGCACAGGGTCCTTAACAAATTCCTTTCCAACTGGATGGAGCACTTTTCCATTCAGATGCTTTAGACCTTCTGAAGGATCTAAAAATTCCATCTCTTTTTTTGATTTGATTCGGATCCCCATCGCATTAATGGTAAAATCCCTTCTCTGAATGGCCTTTTCAAAAGGCATTTTCAAATCAAACTCGGCAGTAAAATTTGAATGATGATACTTATCTTCAAAAAAAGTTTCAGTTCGAGGTGGAGAAAATTCAAACTGATAATCCCCCACCTCAACCCGGATGATCTCATAAGGCAGAGAAGTCATCTTTCCAAAACGGGTTAAGGACTTCCCTAATTCTTTCCAATCATTTTTATTGAAGGGAATGGTTTCATGGGATAACTCAATATCCCAATCCTTCCCAAGAATACCTGTTAAAAGAAAATCTCGAACACTGCCACCCACAAGAGTTGGTGTATAACCAAAGCGGGTCAATTCCTCGAGCAGCGAAAAGAAAGAAGAAGGAATCTCTGAAGCAAATTTTTTTTGATCAAATTGCACTAAGGAGTCCTGGTTTTAGTGTCCTGAATAGCTTACAGATCTTTTACGGCCTCGAGAAGGAACTTATAAAGTTCTTTAATTTTGTAACTCCCAGCTTCATCTGCGTGAAAGGCAAAAGAAACCTTATTACTGAAAACCTCAAACTCCTTACCGACAGTTCTAAGCTGTAATTTAATCTGAGAACGCTTAAGAACGTGAGTCGGCACCACCGCTACCCCTAACCCTTCATTAACGGCTTGAAGCATCTGGCCAAAAGAATTCACTACTAAACGGGGCTTAATATTTCTTGGAACGACTCCATACTTCCCACGACACCAACGATAGAAGTTGGGATCATTATTTTCATAGAAGATAATGGGCATATTAAGAATATCTTTAAGCTCCGTCTCTTTGGTAATATTAAAAGACTCTGAGAACACAAGGGTTGTGTATTCAGAGTGAAGTTCAAGTTTATCAGCAAAGGCCGGAACCAGATGGTCTGGCATAATCAGACAATCAACATCATGCTGCTCAAATTTCTTAATAATGGTTTCGGGGAAATCCATCGAAAGACGAACTTCTAATTCAGGATAAGTCGCGAGAAAATCCAACATACGGCTGGAAAGCCAGGTTTTCCCTAGTCCATAGAGAGAACCCACATGGAGCTTGCCCTTAATTTCATTATTCTCTAAATGAATCTGCTCGATCGTTTCTTCAATTCTTCTAACATACTGCTTAGCAACTTTCGCCAAGCGAAGTCCTCGATCAGTCAGATTCACCGACTTCCCCTGACGGGTAATGACTGGAAAGCCCAGCTTGTTCTCGAGGTTCTTTAGGGTTTGAGAGACAGCACTTTGAGTAATGTTAAGTTCTTCAGCGGCCTTTGAAATATTCTCGTTCTGAGAAAGGGCTATGAGAACCTGAAGCATGGATGTTTCTAGCATGAGTTTCACCTTATAATATATATAAGTAAAACTAATATGTTTTCATGAGGAAGTAAATGAGGAATTTTTAATCAGGTGATAAAAAAAGGCCGGGAAAAATCCCGGCCCTCTTAAAATTCTTTATTTCAAAAATCTTACTCAGCACGCTCGTTAAGCTTGTCTTTACGAGCTGCCATAACTTTCTCTTGAACGTGAGAAGGACAGTTCTCGTATTTAGCAAATTCCATCGAGTAACCAGCTTTACCAGCTGTACCTGAACGAAGAACTGTTGCATAACCGAACATTTCAGAAAGAGGAACGTGAGCATTAATGATCGCGTCTCCAGTTTCAGTGTTTTCAGATCCAAGAATAACACCACGACGAGAAGATAAATCTCCGATTACGAAACCTTGGTAATCTTGTGGAGTTTCTACTTCAACTTTCATGATTGGCTCAAGAATGATTGGATTTGCACTCTTAATAGCTTCTCTCATTGCCATACGAGCAGCAATACGGAACGCCATATCAGATGAATCTACATCATGGTACTGACCATCTTGAAGGTAAGCTTCAACATCAATCACTGGGAACGCTGCAAGAGGTCCCTTGTTCATAACGTCGTTGAAACCTTTATCACATGAAGGGATGAATTCGTTTGGAATTACACCACCCTTAATTTCGTTAACAAAACGGAAAACTTGGTCTTCACGTTCTTTTCTATCAGCAGCAAGCGGCTTAATAACTCCGGCAACTTTTGCAAATTGACCAGAACCACCGGTTTGCTTCTTGTGAGTGTATTCAAACTTAGCTTCGCCACGAATTGTTTCACGGTAGTTAACTTGTGGAGCACCAACTTCAACTTCAGCTTTGTACTCACGCTTAAGACGCTCAACATAGATTTCAAGGTGAAGCTCACCCATACCAGCGATACGAGTTTCGCCAGACTCTTCATCTGTGAAAAGGTGGAAAGTAGGATCTTCTTTAATGAAGCGCTGAAGACCTTTAGACATACGAGCTTGTGCTTCTTTATCTTTCGCTTTGATTGAAAGCTCGATAACTGGAATCGGCACGTGCATTCCTTCGCAAGAAAGATGCTCAACGTTTCCTGTTTCAGCAACAAATGTATCCCCTGAAGCACAGTCAACACCAATCATGGCAATGATGTCACCAGCAGAAGCTGAATCAATATTTTCTCTGTCGTTAGAGTTCATGCGAACGATACGACCGATACGAACTCTTTTCTTAGTACGAGTATTGATTAAAGTTTCACCTTTATTCAAAGTACCTTGGTAAATACGAGTATAAGTCAACTGACCGAACTGCTCATCAGTGATTTTGAAGGCCATACAAACAAGTGGCTTATCAAATTCAGGAAGAAGTTCAACTTTCTCACCAGTGGTTGAATCAATAGCTTTTGATTTTTCACAAGTAAGTGGAGAAGGTAAATAACGAGCAACAGCGTTAAGAATAAGCTGAATACCTTTGTTCTTGAAAGAAGAACCCATGAAAACTGGAGTGAAAGCAAGCGACTGAACACCTTTTTTAACAGCAGTATGGATTTGTTCTTCAGAAACTTCGTTACCATCAAGGATAGCTTCCATCATAGCGTCGTCGAAAGCCGAAACAACATCGAGCATTTCTTCGCGGGCCTTAGAAGCCTGGTCTTGTAGTTCAGAAGGAATGGCTTCTTCACGAACGATTTCGCCATTGTCGCCGTCAAAGTAGTAAGCTTTCATCGTGACCAGATCAACCACACCTTTGAAGTTCTCTTCGTTTCCAATAGGAATCTGCATAAGAACTGCGTTGTGATTTAGTTTTTCACGAAGGGCCTTAACACCGTTATAAGGGTTAGCACCCATACGGTCCATTTTATTTAGGTAAGCGATACGTGGAACACGGTAACGCTTCATCTGACGGTCAACTGTAATAGACTGAGACTGAACACCAGCAACAGAACAAAGAACTAGAATCGCACCATCAAGAACTCGAAGAGAGCGTTCAACTTCAACTGTGAAGTCCACGTGTCCCGGAGTATCGATAAGGTTTACCTTGATTGATTTACCGTCGCCTTCAGCATAAGTGATACCTTTTTTGTCGATACCTTGCCATTCAACAGTCGTAGCTGCCGAAGTAATAGTGATACCTTTTTCACGCTCAAGGTCCATGTGATCCATGGTTGCCCCTGCGCCGCCGCCTTTAACGTCTTCGATTTTGTGAATCTTAGAACAGTAAAAAAGGATACGCTCTGATGTGGTAGTTTTACCTGAGTCAATGTGGGCCGAGATACCAATGTTTCTGGTTTTGGCCAAGTTCTTGTCAATACTCATCTGTACTCCAAAATGGTGTTAGAAGTGTCTAAAATTTTTTTAAGCCTGCATCATAAAGAAGGACCTGGCTTTATGTCAATTTTTTTCCATGCTTAGAAGAGCTTTTTGCTTATTGCCAAACCCTGAATTTTGAAGGAAATTCCCTTAATGAGCAGTAAGAAAGATCTTGATAAATCAACCCTCTACGAAGCCGTAAAAACCATCGTGGAGTCTCCGGCCAAACACATTCACCTCGACCAACAAAAGCTTTTTACCCTTTTCAGTATCGCTTTTCAGTACATTCTGTTTAAGTCCACTAAAAATCCTGGTCACTACATCATCCGCATTGAAGATTCTATGTTAGCGGAAAAACTGGCCCGTAAGGCCAAAGATGAGACGACCCGAAAATTTATGAATCGCTTAATCATTCCGAGACGCCTGGCCTATGGAAATTCTACTTTCCATCTGGATTATTTCCCTCTGGCCACCTGGGGAGTAACCAAAGACCTTCCCCAAGAGAAGATCCAGGGTGCCATCATTGTTAAGAATACATCCCATAATCCTCTCATTGATGAATCCGATTTCAGGCATGTCAGTGATGACGATCAGGCAATATCACTTTTTGGTGAGCATTATTATCTGAGTACTCTCATGGACATTTCCCCACGGACAATAACCATTGCTTTTGAGGAAGAATTTGAAGGATTAGAGTCAATCCAATTCGACTTTATTGAAGAGAAGTCGGAGCGAATGGTTGATGGTGTGATGATTTCAAGTGACGTGCATTTTGAAGAGGATTAATTCTACTTCTAAGAAACTTTCACACCTTCATTATATTCAGTTTCTGTGAGTTCCCCACTGCGAGACCATTCTTTCCAAAGACCATTTTTCAAATCACCGCGGTATTTACCCTGGGCCTTGATGTTTCCATTACTATAATAAAAAACCCAGACGTTGTTTTTCAGGCCATCGATGTAATCACCTTCTGCCAAGATAGAACCAGTCTCATAATTATGCCGCCAGAATCCTGTTCTTTTCCCTTTTATGTACTCTCCTTCAGCAGCAACAATACCTGTATCGAATGAAATTTTCTGAACTCCGTCTTTATAAACTTTGGGGTAATAAAGTTCCTGGGGAGGTAAATTCCATGGGAAGCCGTAGATTCTCTCCTCAGTTTGGAGTTTACGTACGAGTTTTAAGATATAGTAGCGTGCCCCCTCTCTTTCCAGAGAGGTAACTTCCTTGATGAATGAAAGCTCATCCTTCAACCGGCTTAAAAGCCGAGGGATAACGGTTTCAAGTTCAAGCAGTTTATCTTGGGGGAAGTCAAAAACGCATTTGGCAAATAAAGGAAGAATTTGATCTTGATTAGTTAAAACTTTTTCTATGTCTTCAGTGCTTATTTGAAGAAAATCATCGAAAGTTTTGATGTTCTTCATGATCCAATTCATATAAATCGGGTCTTCTAAAACACCTGCTGTAAAAATCTGACCGCGCTTGGCACCGCCAGTAGTTTCCATATTAATAACAAAATCTTTAAAGCCATCAATTTGACGACGTTTGATACGATCTAGCATTCCCATGGGCGAAATTATAGACCCATTCTGACTCTAAGCTATAAAAAAAATTTTTTCCTACTTTGAGCTACGTAATCTATTAAAAACAAGCTTCATACGCTCTTGTATTTTGTTAAGATGTTCTTTATCCATTTCCAATGGCATAGATAAACGTAAACCATTCTTGGCAGAAGCTTTTAACCCTAATTGCAGAAGTACGGCACTCTCTTTGGCGGCCCCACTTGAACAGGCAGACCCCGCACTTATCTCAAGTCCATTAATATCAAAGAGGGCCAAAGCGATATCACTGGTGAGATTGTATAAATAAAAATAGACGGTATTGCTGCAAACAGAAGAGTCATCAATAACTGCCCCCAAATCTTGTAGCTCCTGACTCATAAAATCGACCAATTCTTTTCTTTTTACAGAGTTATTGGCCACATTAATTTTTAGCAAGTCTTTAAGGGCCAGAAAGATGGAATACACCCCTTGAACATTTTCAGTGCCGGACCGGAAATTACTTTGTTGTCCACCACCGGTTAAAAGTGGATAAAAATCAAAATTGTTCTTAAAAAAAGAAAAACCAATTCCTTTCAATGCCCCAAATTTGTGAGCTGAAAATGTCCAAATATCTCCCTCTGCCAGCCCCTGCCAGTCAGGAATTTTTCCCGGTGCTTGAACAGCATCAATATGTAAATAAAGGTCGGAAATAGACTTAAATTTAGAAAGTTCTTCCAGAGGTGAAACCTGCCCTGTTTCATTATGTACCCATAAGTGGTGGTACAAAATAATAAGATCAGGGTCAGAGGCTTTGAGTTTCTGTAATTCTAGAAGATTCTCTTGATGCTGATAGTGAAGTTTTTGATCTCTTTTAAGCTCAAAAAATTTTACATGAGGGCCAAAATATTGAGAGGCAAGAGAAACTGATACCGGATGATCAACTGCTGAAGTGCAAATGAGGAGATTTTTATTCGCCAAACGAGACATTTCAGCAAAAGAAGCAGCAAAAGTACGAATTCCTTCTGTCGCTCCAGAATGGAAAAATAATCTTGTCTCTTTCTCGTTTAGAGAAAAGGTCTTATAAAGGGCCGTCTTTGATTCATTAATGATCTTTCGTGAAGCCTTTCCATCGGAATGCTGGCTGGATGGATTAGCAAAAAAAACCTCACCCTTTCTCAACCAGTCGAGGACTGATCGGGAAAGGGGTGAGGTCGCATTATAATCGAGGTAGAGACGTTCGAGGGCCACTTATTCCGTACACTATTATTGGTTCATTTCCCCAATATTAGCGCGAATAGTAGACTCTGTCCCGCCAGTTTGTTCAGCAGCTGCTGAATAAGCGGCACCAGCACCTTTACGGGCCAAATCACCTAGAGTCGTAGTAGCAAGGTAGTCTTGCATGATTGTACCCAGGTTTTCGAAATAAGTTTTAGTCAGGTTGAATTCTTTTGTATCAACAACTGCATTGATGTCATTACCAGACTCATCTTTCATAACTTCAATACCAGAGCTTGGTACAGCTAGAATGTCACGAGCAGGGTTAATGTTTTCGCCTACACAATCCAAAACGTCTTTAATCGAAATTTCATCTTGTGAACGAGAGAGAACGTATCCGCCGCCTGGACCACGAACTGACTTAACTACTTTACCTGTGCGAAGCTTTCTGAAAAGCTGCTCAAGATAGTGTAAAGAGATTGATTGTCTTGTTGAGATTTCTTGTAGTCTTACTGGGTTTCCATTTGAGTGGAAAGTAAGGTCAAGCATAGCTCGGACTGCGTAACGGCCTTTAGATGTTAGTCTCATTGTCTTCCTCCATAAATCCAAAAAAGTTGGTAAGTTTTTGATCGGGTTACGAAACCATCCTTGTTACCCGTGAGATTTTCACCTGAAATGTTTATCCATTAACAATCCAGACTAAATATCTCCTAAATAGTATGACCTTTTCTATTTTCTCACGTCAACTTTTAAATCTGAAACAATTCTCTATTTTCCGTAGGGGCATTCAAGAACGCAAAAAATGGGAATACTATCCGCCACTTAACTCAGGTGCTGTTAGACCCTGGTGTTAAAATGTCTCCGGGCAAAAACTTCCGACAAAGTAAGTTAGTCTTCTGAAAGTGAGTATAAAACGAAGTTACGGGAAGGACCTTCTTCATTACTACTGGATGAATTTTCAATGATAGAAATTTCTAAAAGGTAAGGAGTAAAGTTCTCCGGAAGCTCCCTTAGAAGCCGGCGGGCAAACTTCATTCCCCATTCAACAAAAAAATACTGTTTATCTTCCAGATATATCGGAAGCTCAAGTTGAAGAATTTCTTCATTCTGTTCTATTCGGTAAAGATCTGCATGAAGGATACCCTTACTTTCCGATAGAATCGAATAGGTAGGACTAAAAGTTTCTTTATCACCTATGAAATTCTGGGTGAATGTAGTCTTCCCTGCCCCTAAATCACCTTCCAAAATAATCATGGCCGGTATTTTAGTCAGCTCTTTTAATTCATAAACGATGTAGGGCAGATCAGATTTATAAACTTTTTTCCATTCACGAATGATCTTCTTATTCATCCTAATCCTTTAGCATTTCATCCAGCGCCTTAAATGCTTCCGGAAAAGAATCAATCAAGTTAGTCGCTGTCATTGGTCTTACACCGAGCTTTTCAGCAGCAAACTGACCTGACCAGGTATGGATAAGGACTCCAAGAAGAATAGTCCGATTAAGGTTTTCATACACATTATAAAGAGAGTCTCTCTTTTTAAGATTTGCTTCCTGACCGATTAGACCACCCAAAATCCCTGCTAAAACATCACCCACTCCACCGGAGGCCATCCCATCGTTTGGGGAGAAATTAAAGAAAGTCTTACCATTAGCAAGTCCGAGATAAGTACAAGGACCTTTAAGAATGACTGAGCAATTAATGCGCTCAATTGTTTCTTTCAAATAGTGGTAAGGTTCATTTTTCACATCTTCCAAAGGAATACCTGTGAAGCGTGAGAATTCACCAAAGTGAGGAGTCATCAAAGTGGGAGCATTCCTAAGTTTAAAAACTTCGGCATCATCTTTAATGTTAAGAACGTTAATGGCATCAGCATCAAGAACAACCGGCCCAGAGAAATTATTTAAGATCTCAAGCACCAAAGCTCGGGCGCGAAGTGAACGAGCAAGACCTGGGCCTATGACAATTGAGTCGTATTTATCAAGCCCTTTGATAAGTTTACCCCACTTGGACTGATCATGAGGAATATAACCTGTCATCACTTCAGGAATAAGTCGTGAGATAAATTCCTGATATTGAGGCTCCCATGTGCAGGCGGTAACCAGACCTGCGCCCACTTTAATCGCTGCCGTACTGGACATAACTAGAGCACCTGTAAGGCCATGGGACCCACCGATAACAAGGGTGTGTCCAAAAATCTTTTTATCTCCGAATTTATTTCGCGCAGGAGGAAGACTATCTTTTAAATCTTCATCTAATAAAAACTTATCACCATTTTTGTTGATGATTGAAAGAGGAAGACCACTTGGAATGACCTCTACTTCACCAACATGGTGAGGACCTGAAGCCTGGTAATAGCCGAGCTTAGGAAGACCTACTGCAAGAGTGAGATCGGCCTTAATGGCATTACCTTGAATAAGACCAGAATCCCCTTCAACCCCTGTCGGGATATCAAGAGCAATTGAAAAGGCTTTCTCCTGGTTTACCAGATTGATCACATCATAAAGAAAATGAGAAAGAGGAAGTCTCACCCCGGTGCCAAAGATCGCATCGATGATAATTTTTGGGGCAGTATTGTGATGAAAATAACTTTCCAATGCGACAACATCATCAATAGGGGTAACCTTAACTCCGTAGTTAACAGCTATTTTTAGCTGTTCTTTAACTTCATTTGAACAGTCATTTTCTTCAAATAATAAGAAAGCGCGGGTATCGTAACCCATACTGGAGAGATGACGGGCCATTGCAAGACCGGTTCCACCATTGAAACCTTTCCCAATGAGAAAGATAAGTTCACCGAGTCGAATGTCATCGCCCAATTTTTTTACAACTGCATGGGCACTAAGAAGTGCCACATTCTCTATAATAAGTTTTTCCGGGAAATTGAATTGGGTTTGTGCAAGTTTTTCCAATTCTTTCATTTCACTATGGGTGACAATTCTCATAATTAACCTTTAAGCGGATATTTATTCATCAGTGTTAGCATTTCTTTCACCACATGCCCGAGACCAATAAATACTGACTCTGCAATGATCCAGTGACCGATATTATATTCTTCAAATAATCCCTCTTCGAGAAGAGGAACCAGAGATTCAAGAGTGAGCCCATGTCCGGCATGAAAGCCCCATCCGGCACTTTTAATTATTTTAGCACCTTCTCGATATTTTCCCAGATGATCCGTTAGATCATTTCCCTGTAAAAAATCCCGGGCATATTCACCGGTATGAATTTCTACAGCGTCGGCCTTAAGAGAGAGGCATTTTTGTAAAACAATCTCATCACCTTCAACAAATAATGAAATTCGAGTGGAAGGAGAATGGGCCTTAATTTCATTACAGGCCTTCTTAACTCTTTCAAAGTTCTGAGGATCAATGACATCAAGTCCACCCTCAGTTGTTCGCTCCTGTCGTTTTTCCGGAACCAGACAAATCCATTCAGGTTTTTGTTTGATGGCAATTCCAATCATTTCTTCAGAGCAACCCATTTCTAAATTCATGGGAAGCTTCATTTTATGGCAGACATCATGAACAGCTGGCACATCATGGTCTTGAATGTGACGGCGATCTTCACGCAAATGGATAGTAATTTGATGAGCACCTGTTGCAAGTGCTACTTCAGCCGCGCGGAAAACTTCGGGATAAAATTCTCCTCTTTGTTGGCGTAAAGTGGCCACATGGTCAATGTTTACGCCTAAACGTGCATATTTCATTATTAACCTAAAGCCTTGGCAACGACTTTTACCAGCTCATCACATAATGAGAGCACCAGCCTTTGGTCACGGCCTTCAACCATTACTCTCGCAAGAGCTTCTGTTCCGGAGTATCTTAAAAGAATCCGCCCTTCTTTACCGAGTTTATCCTCAGCACGAGTCATTGCTTCTTTGATCTCAGGAACTTCTTCAAAAGGAACTCTCTTTGCCACCCGAACGTTTTTCATCTCTTGGGGAAATAGTTCAATTTCGCTAGTCAGCTCGCTCAGGTCCCGATCATAAAATTTAATACTCTCAATCACTTTAAGAGCAGCAAGAATACCATCTCCTGTTGTGGAGTATTTTTTAAAGACCAGGTGACCAGAGGGTTCTCCTCCAAAGAGAGCGCCACTTTGTCTCATGTGTTCAACGATATATCGGTCACCAACTTGAGTTCGGATAAATTTCAAACCATGTTTAGTAAGATAATACTCAAGCCCAAAATTACTCATCACCGTACCAACGACCTCATTGGTAGGCCCAATTTCCTGGTTATCTTTTAAAAATTTTCCACAAAGACCAATTAGTTTATCTCCATGAACAATAGATCCAAAATGATCGACGATGGTTAACCGGTCTCCATCTCCATCGAGACAAACACCCAGGTCAGCACGATATTTTTTTACAGCTTCAGCGCATGCTTGAGGATAAAGGGCCCCGCAGGAATCATTGATATTAGTTCCATTGGGATTATTTCCCAAAGAAATCACTTCAGCACCAAGCTCTTCAAACACTGTAGGGCCTAGTTTGTAACCCGCACCATTGGCACCATCCACGACAATTCTTAACCCCTCTAAAGAATATTGAGGAGAAAGGGCCGCCTTAGTGTGAACAATATAACGACCGATTACTTCATCCAGGCGTTTTGCATTCCCTAATTGGTTTCCAGTTTTTTGTGGAATTAAAGAAGGGTCAAGAATCATTTTTTCAAGTTCTAGTTCAATTTCATCCGGAAGCTTATGTCCCGTGCGGTCAAAAATCTTAATTCCATTATCTTCAAATGAATTATGGGATGCAGAAATCATAACTCCAGCATCGGCCCTCATACTTTGAGTCACGAAGGCTACACCAGGTGTCGGCAAAGGACCAGTAAGAATGGCACGTCCCCCTTGAGAACATACTCCAGCAGAGAAGGCCTGCTCCAGCATATAACAGGAAAGTCGGGTGTCTTTTCCAATAATAATAAGAGGTTTTTTTGAAAAGTTTTGTTGGAAGTAACTGGTTACGGCCCGCCCTAAAGCGAAGGCCACTTCACCAGTCATAGGGAAAACGTTGGCCTTACCACGAATACCATCGGTTCCAAATAATTTGCGACCTGACATAGATGACTCTCTTTAAGAATAAAACTAGTTTTTAATATATCATTTTATTCAATATTCACAATAATGGTCTTGGGAGATATCTCCAATAGGTGCATCGATGGTGGAAGGATCACCTTAAGTGGTACTTCAAGCCGGCCCCTGGCTCCACTCGGGATGTCGGCCCAGACTTGTACAGAAGATGATATGTTTGATCGGTTTTTCAAGACCTTCTCCGCCACCAGAAGCTTTACTGTGGCAAACTTTACATTTCCAATAATCTTTCTATTCTCAGAAAGATATCTGATGGAAAGTCCCTTAAGTGTGAGATTCGAACTCGAAGCTTTTAACTGATAATGAAATTTAACATCGAACCCGCCAGTAATGGTCATTCGTTCATCTGTCAGAGCTATTTCAACAGGGACTGATTCATGTCCCGGGAGTCCATCAAGTTCAATCGGCCGGACAGGAATCTCTTTAAGTTTTGATATCAAGGAGCGAGGCCCATAAACCTCAACTTCAGATGGTTCCAAACGGGTCTTTCCAAGGGACAGTTTATCCGGCAATTGTCCGGTAAATTGCAATTTCAAAGGAACAATCTTACTGGCCTTTTTCTCCAGTTTTATATCAAGCCTCCGAGGAAGGACTCTTTCAACAACCATCCCGAATGGGAGGTTTAACTGGGCAGGATTTATATCAATACTGAAGTTAAGCTGCTTTTTTGTATTGGCCCGGTTAAGGTCAATCACCAGCCGGTCTTCTCTTTCAGATACTGTTCTGACAAAGGCACGAGGTCCTTCAATCATAAATGTAACTTCCTGAACGGGTTTTGTAGCAAAGACCATATCCGTGGGTAATATATATTCTAAAGCGACCGTCTTTTCAAACTTCACTTTTTCTGAATTTAGGACATAGGCCCAAAGAAAGACAGAAAGAAAAATAGATAGGAACTTCAAAGAATGTTTTTTAAGCCGGTTTTTCATGGTCACGAGCGACCCCCAACAGACTCGGCACCACCTACCCGATCAATTTCCAAAAGGAACTTACGAAGATACTTTCTCAGCGCTTCATCATTTTCCATCAGATGGAATACGCCGTTGTAACAAATATTAATACGGCCTGTCTCTTCAGAGACTGTCACAACAACTGCATCTGAAATCTCTGTGATCCCCAAGGCAGCCCGATGCCTTGTCCCATAGTGACGATCAATTTCAACGTTTTTAGAAAGGGGAAGAAAACATCCCGCCGCTTGAATAACACCGTTATAGATAATAATGGCACCATCATGAAGAGGAGAATTCGTTTGAAAGATGGAATAAATAATATCTGAATGAATTCTGGAATCTAATCTTGTTCCGGATGAAGAATAATTAAGAAGGCCGTGATTCTTTTCAAAAACAATGAGGGCCCCAGTTCTTTCTCTTGCCAGCGCGGTGCAAGCAGCAACAACTTCCTCGATCTGCTGATCAAAGGCGCTGCGCCCTGCACGACCAATTAATCGTGTACTGGAAATTGAAACGAGAGCACTTCTGATTTGATCCTGAAAGAGAACAATCAGAATAATGAAGAGGTAATCAAAAAAGTTTTGTAGAACCCAGGACAAAGAATAAAGTTCATAAAATTCTGAGAACCACCACAGCATAGCGAGGGCCATGATACCAAAAAGCATTTGATAGGCGCGAGTGCCTTGGATGATCAAAAGGAAGCGGTAGACAATGATCGCCACCACTGCAATATCAAGCAGATCAAGAAAGCGGAAATTGGCAAGGATAATGCCTATTTGTTCCAACAAAACCTCATTTCATTTATAACGATGTAAAACTTATCGGTGAATTCTAGTGGAAATAAAGGGGATCAGATAGATCCCCTTTAAAAAAAATTATGCTGCAGATTTTTTGGATTCTTCAGGGGCGGCAGGAGTTTTCAAATTTTCGATGATCTCGTCAGACATAAGCATTTTTTTACGAAGGGCTTCGCGGGAAATACCCATGCTTGCTGCGGCCTTCGACTTATTACCCTTATGACGTTTAATTTCTGCCAGAATCATTTCGCGCTCAACCAAGGCAACCCTATCTTTTAAAGGAAGATTTGGATCATCAGCATGCGGGATATTCTCTAGAAGACAACTACCCGACTTGGATAAGTCAATGATCGGGGAAGATTTACTGCCCAGATCAGAGATAACATGAGCTTTCGGATTATAAAGGACTGCCTTTTCCACTGCTTTTTCCAGCTCAGATACGTTACCTGGCCATGAATAATGAAAAAGTTGATCTTTCACAATGTCAGTAAAGTCTTTTAATAAAAGTCCTTGCTTACGACATTCCCGTCTAAGGCAAGCACTCAGAAGGTCATCTATATCAAGAGGACGCTTTCTTAGAGGTTCAATATTAACCTCAGAGGACACCATATAGTTATAAAGGTCCGGATTAAAACTCCCCTCATCCTCAATCATACTTTTAATATTTTTGCTCGAAGTAAAGATAGCTCTAACATCCAAAGAAATATGAGAACCAGGGATGCGGCGGCTTTTCAGAACTTCAACCAGTTTTATTTGTAAATGAAGAGGCATAAATGAGATCTCATCAAAGACGACAGTACCGCCAATAGACTCTTCTAATTTACTCTTATAGTTTTCATTTCCAAAAAGTTCCCGGCTTAAAGTAGCTTCATCAATCCCTTTGCAAGAGATAACAAAGTACGGTGCAAGCCCTCTTTTACCTTCATTATGAACAATTCGGGCGAAAAGTTTTTTACCTGTACCTGGTTCCCCCGTAACAAAGAGAGGAGAATCAATATCTTTCAGGCGAACAATTGCCTTACGAATCTCAGAAGTCTGAGGAGATCTTCCAATCCAAGCGTATTCCCGGTCATAAGGAGTCGAGAATCGACGGATCAGAGACTTTTCTGACATCGGATTATAGTTATGGAATACAGATGAAAGGATCAAGGCCAGAACCTTCATCGTCTTCTCATCCTCTACAGTAAAACGATCTTCATTTCTTTTATTTAAAACTTCAATGACACCAATGATCTTATCTTCACGATTTGAAATCGGGCTGCAAAGAATAGAACGGGTGTCAAAACCCGTCATTTTATCCATTTCTTCTGAGAAACGAACCTTGTCGGTAGTGGCATCAATATTGAGAGAGACACCGGTAGTAAAAACAGAACCAGCGATACCTTTTCGGTAATCAAATTTTAGAAGTTCTTTATCAATACCCAAAGCCGCTACAGCTTCAAGCTCATTGGTTTCAGTATTAATAAGAAAAATTGATGCCCTCTGACCGTTCAGAATGCGAACGATTTCTTCCAGCATGCTTTCAACAAATTTTTCTTTATTACCAAACTGAGTAATATCTTTAAACAAAGAAAGAAGAAGAGAAAACATCTCGAAGCCCTCTTTCTCAGAAGCATAATGCTGAGTCAGGGCAAGTTGTACTAAGCTATCTTTCAACCTCTCCGGTGGAAGACTTTGGATATACTGTTCAATGAAGCGCTTCATGTTTCCATAATCTTCTGAATCTAGCTCAGCACCATAGTTCATACTTCCATCTGAACTGGAACTAACGTCATGAAAGGCACGAACAATGCTTGCACCAAAATCAAAACGAAGTCTTTTAAACTGAATAGAGCAACGAAGAACTGTTCCTACAGGTAGAGCACAAGTCGTAGTAAAACCCATCCCGGTCATACTGACATCAAGAAGTTTTACCTTATCGATAAACTCATAACGACCTTGTTCGTTCTCAAACTCCATTAAAAACTGCACATCATCCCTGGATTCAACCGGAACTCGGAAGGATTGGTAGTATTTAAATTCAGAAAAACTGGTCAACATGGGATCTCCCTTTAAGACTATACCCATGACTTATCGGCATGGGGCCCATAAACTTGAGTGTTTCTGCCTTTAAAACTTGGCAGTCCCAAATTGTCTAAATTATTGACATCCCTGGAAGATCTTTCAGAGAGAGTTCTGTAAAACCCTAAAACATGAGAAAAAGAATCTACCTTTTAAACCATCAGGAATTTGTCATGACTAAGCTCTTTATTCTCATCGCTCTCACTTTTTCGATCAGTGCTCTGGCCGAGGATTTTAACGTGCGTGGCCTTAAAGTTGGTGACCGCCTTGAAGGAGTGAATAAACTCACTAAGCGGGAATGTCGAATTGACGTCATCAAAAAAGAACAGCTTGAAGATCAGCAGACAATTGTGATTGTTGTAGACGGTAAAGAGAACGAAGAAATGCGTTTAAGGTTCCGCAAGGGGCTTTTAACTTACGAATACGTGGCCGACCTACAAGAAGTCAAAGATCAGATAAGCCAGACGAGCGTCAAATCCAGTGCCATTTTAAAAACTGGCAAGATATCGGATATGACAACCTTTCGAGTCGTACAAGAAACAACTACCCCGGATAACTTTTCTTTGAATACATTGGTTCATTGTCAGAAGCTGGTCCGCTCATAGACTACTGAGATTGAATTCGATTGCTGAGTTTTTTTCTGTTAAAAACGCTCACTTCACATTTAAGAGGCTGACCGGTGATGGCGAGGATATAAGCTTCATTACTTCTACTCAAATGAACTTTTAAAAAACCTTTCTCAAGAAACTTCACCTTTTGTACTGGACAGGTTTCTCTTGGTTCAAAATTTAAAATCATTACTGCAGCTGCAGCTTTTTCAGTATAAGAGCTATTTGTAATAGGAAAATTACAAATCTTTGAATTATATTTGAAACTCAATTCCTTCATGAAGTCGTAGTTATTGATTGTGACTTCATAGGCCTGTCCATCACTTGTTTCCCCTGAACAAACAAAATCCGGCCCCAGGCCCTGGGACCACAAAGGTAGGGACAAAAGAAAGGTAGAACTTAGAAGTAATGCTTTGATTGTTTTCATTTGCTGCCCTTCGCGGGAGAACAGAACGGAATACTATGAGTAGAACAATGAATATTTCCGTTTCCGATATGAGAGTATTCCCAGGTATCAATGAAGGATGCTTTCATATTTTTACGTTTTAGCTCTTGAGTCAGATAATCTCTGAACAAAGGATTCTGTGGATCCGAAAAAATCACACTCTTATGGGTAATGACTGAGTTTGTTGGATTGGGCAAGAAAGATCCTCCATCGCCTGGACGTGGAAGTTCATCTTCACCTTTATGATTTTTGGTCAGGGTCCCATAAAATAAATTAGGAACATCAATAATATTGATATGGTTTTTGCAATGGGGAAGCTTGTTAAGAACTTGTTGTTTAATTTTTACCTTTGATTCATCCAATGATTTCTGGACAAGCTCATTATAATTTCGGAATTCGGGATCCTTCATTGCTTCGAGAAATTCACCATTGGTGAGCTTCTCTACTTCACAAGGTTCCCCTGCTGCGGCCATGGCTTCACTGATTAGTTTTCGACTAATATAATTGAAAACTTGCTTGGCCCCATTGGAGTTTTTACTTTTTCCATCTTTGGACGGATTAGAAAATTTTTCAACGATACTGCAAAGTTTAGATCCAACGACCTGAAGACTTCGGCTACTTCTGAAACTTTCAAGTTCTTTGTTAGAAGAAGAGGATTTAAGGAATTCTCCAGAAAACATTGGATGATTTTTTGCACGAGACTCAGAAAGAAGGTCCATAGCTTTTTTAGGACTGGCAAACATTAGTGAAAAGTTACATTCCTTAGGAACACCGGGAACATTCGTCGGCATTACCTTGAACACTTCATCTACATGGCCGACCGTAAGCCAGCTCACATCCATTTGAAGGACGTTTTCCTTTTTGCCGCAGAATTCTTCCGCTATTGTAGAACTCAGGTTGTCACCAATTAAGCAGGAACCCCCTGGAAGACCTTCGATATTTCCGCCCATCTCTCCGTTACCGAAAGATTTACCGCCATTCACGCGTTGTCTGTGATCGGTTTTTATCCCTTCACCTTCAGTAAAGTCGCAACCTTTTGTAAATGAAACAAGATTATTAACTGAACTTTTATGAACTCTGTCGTAACTTTCAATCCTGCGAAGATTAGGTTTGCCAGTTTTGGTATCAACAAAAGATTCAAAATAATCCTGTTGCCAGGTATAAGATTCGGCCGAAACAGGAACAATCTTTCTTAAGGCTTGGGAAGGAATTTTACCTTTTGAAGCAACTACTTTTTCTGAAAGAGTTCTGAGCATGAGTTTTAAATCATCTGGATGGGCCGGAACAATGATATTAGGAGCCGAATCAGAATATTCGTATCCTTCAAGAACTTTCAGGATGAAATCAGCAGGGATTTTTATGGATTCTCCCGTACGGTAAGTAGGCGATACAGAAATAACAATCCCCGCAGAAGGATAAGTATCGTCCAGAAGCGTACTTCCTGAAGCCGGACAGGCCTTAGCATTAGAGGGATACTTGAAGTTACAAACCTGGGCCTTAAGGGAAGGCCCAAATGCAAGTAACGTGAACAATAGTGAGAGCTTTAAAATTTGCATCGATTGATTATCGGACAAGTGACTGAAACACTTAAACAAAAGATTCATTTAAAGATATCTCATTGAATTTTGATAAGCTTGCTTAAAAGGTTCTGCCCAGAAATCTTCTCAATCTGTTCAAATCCCGGAACAGTATTAAGTTCAAGAATAATTAAGCGATCATTTTGAATAAAAAGATCAATCGCCCCATAACTGGCCTCAGAAATTTCTATCAGCCGATCCATCTCGGCCTGAAATTTTTCCGGGAAAGTCGTCAATTCTGCCACTCCTTGACGTTGAAAATTTGCGGCAATCCCAGAGAGAGCTTTCCTTTTAAAAACGATGGGCTCCTCCCCTGACATAAAAAAATATCTATATTCCTCAGCATCCTTAACTAATGGTTGAACAAGATAATCAAGATCTCCGGCCTTTTTCTTTTTTTTAATCCAGGCCTCAATGTTCCCTTCATTCAACCCTTCGACGCCCCACCCTCCCTGTCCGACATTAGGCTTAACAACGACTTCCGGATAAAGGCGGGTAAATTTCAAGACGGTGATGAGCTCTTCACTCTTGAGTGATAACCATGGAAGGCAAGGCAAATTATTCTCTTCAAACCAAAGCCACTGAGAAACTTTTGATCGAAAGCGTTTCAAAACCTGAACTGGATTGATCACTTTTTTCGGAGGAAGAGATTCTAGAATTAAAAGATCCAAATCACTGTGATATATACCGGTTGTCCGACAAATATAAGTTTCGGCTACTGGTAATTCCAGATCCGACCAAGGGTCAAAAATGGCCACATCTCCTTGGAGTTCTTCTCTAATACGATTAATAAAGTAAGTATTTTTATTTTTAGCAATGACACATATTTTATTCATAAGACAGTTCCACTTTTTTTATCTAAAATAGACCCTATGTTATTTAAACTTTTTCTTATTATGCTTTTAGTGTCGACCTTTGCCTATGGCCAAGAAGACACTTCTCCCGCTACTACGACAGAAACTGAATCTGAACCCGTTGCCAGACCTACATTATATCCTCTACATGAGAATGTGAAAAAGATCTGTGATAAGCTCAAAGAAAAATTCAAGGTTTATAAATGGGGCGAACCCCACTGCGAATACTTTGACTGGATCAACGTGAGGAGAACCAATGTTGGTACTCCCTTGATTTGGACGGCCTTTGGCGAAGAAAAATCCCCCGCAGCGGCCAACACAACTCTTATCCTCTGTGGAGTTCATGGGGATGAGATCACACCTATCAAGTTTTGCTGGGATCTTATGCGAGAACTTAAGTCTAATCATACTTTTGAAAACAAAATGGTCGTTGTGGCCCCTTTGGTCAGTCCGGATTCTTTTTTCAAGGCGCGCCCTACCCGTACCAATGCGGCAGGTGTAGATGTGAATAGAAACTTTCCTACTAAAGACTGGAAGGCCAATGCCCATAAAAAGTGGACCCATAATTATCGTAAAGACAAAAGAAAGTATCCAGGACCTCATGCGGCTTCAGAACAAGAAACTATTTTTCAAATGAATCTCATCCATCGCTATAAGCCGAATAAAGTGATTAGCGTGCATTCACCGTTAACTATTCTTGATTATGATGGACCCTCTCTTCGTGCAGAATCTGGCAAATCTGCAAAAGATGTTTTGGAGGAGATGTCTAAGCGATCAAATGGATACAAGGTTTCAAACTATCCTGTTTTTCCAGGAAGCCTGGGAAATTGGTCGGGGAAAGAAAAACATATTCCTACATATACTTTAGAACTTCCAAATTCTAATCCAATGGAAACAGATAAGTTCTGGGTGCTCTTTAAAGATGCAGTTCTTTATGCAATCGAGCACCCGATGAAGCCTACGGTTGATTAATCAATGTCTTTTTAAACTTCTTCTACCACTTCCGGCGGCGCCGGCAAGCGCTTCACAAGAATCGCCGGCAAGATTATTAAACCTGCTCCAATCAAGTAGGCGCTAAATGAACCGAACTTCCAATAAACTAAAGCAGCATAAATCGGCCCAATGACTCGTCCAAGGGCACCAAGAGAACGGAATGTCCCTAAGCTCTGCCCCTTCATGTCTTTCGGTGAATAGAATGAAACCAGTGACGTTAGACATGGGATAATCATCGAAGACCCAACTGACAGGAAGAAGAGACCTAAGTACAGCATCCAATTACTTTGGGCGTAGGCCAGAATGATAAGTCCTGGAATGATAGCGATGAGCCCCTGAAAACTCATTTTAATTTCACCTATCTTATGGGCCGAGCGGCGTACATGGCCACCTTGAACCATTCCCATGACAAAACCAATAAAGATAAACATGTAAGCGTTATCCATAGAGGTGTAACCAAGGCGTTCCACGGCCAGGAAGGTCAAGGTGAACTCCATCCCTGAGAAGGCGGTAATAAAGAGAAAGTAGGCAATATTCGTCTTATTAATGCCCGGAACCGGAAGTGGTTTTAAAAGCTTAATAGGATTAATACTTCTTTGAATATGAGACTTAGATCCTGGCTTAAGTGTTTCAGGAAAAGATCTCCAGATGGTAACAAAGTTAAATAAGCTTAGTCCCGCGGCTAAAGTTGCTGCGGCCGAAAATGGATTAACCCCATAATTTGCGAGTTCCGGAAAACTTGTAATCGGATTATAAAGCGAAAGGATTCCTCCCAGGGCAGGACCAAAAACAAAGCCCAGAGCGAAGGCAATACCAATGACGGCCATACCTTTTGAACGGTTTTTCTCATCGGTTACATCACTGGCCACGGCCGAAGCAATGGACATATTTCCAGACATTAGTCCTCCCACAATTCTCGCCAGAATCAGAGTGGTAAATGAACCAGAGAAAATCCACATGACATAACTCACAAACAGTCCAAAGACTGAAATAAGAAGCATGGGTCTTCGTCCTACTCTATCCGAGAGCGCCCCCCAAACCGGAGCGGCAACAAACTGGATAAGTGAATAAAGCGCTCCAAGAAGACCACCAAAGAGTACAATGGTGCTCATCTGGGGAGTGCCGTCAGCTGTCAGAGAGATGGTCTGAATACTTGAGATCAGATTCATCATCCCGCTTAAAAAGAAATTGTTCTGATCAACTTCCAGATAATACTTGGCCATAGCGGGAAACATTGGAAAAATAATAGAGAAGCCAATCAAATCCAGAAACATCGTCGTGAACATGAGCTTTAATATTTTCTTAGATCTATCCGGTAGTTTTGAAGGAGCTAATTTTTCCTGATCTTTAATCACTTGCTGGTACCTTTCTTTAACATCAATTTTATAAAAAAGTTCATGCCTGTCAGTTTCATCACCATTGGCATAGACATTTATGAAATTCGCGTAGTCTGAGATCCATTCTGTATCCGCATTTAAACAAGGGATGTGAACAAGTTTTCCCCCGACCTGCTCAACCTCATGTCCTAACTCTGTTCCAATCTCATCTGTTGTCTCAAGACAGTCCACTACAAAACTTGGACAATAAACACCGATCTTGTGACTTCCCTTTTTGACTTTTTCTATGACAACACCATCAGTGTAAGGACCTAGCCATACCTCGCTCCCAAATCGAGACTGAAAGGTCATGCTAATAGGGATATTGATATGAAGTCTTTCTTTTAAGAGTTCAAAAGTCTCAAGGCAATGTTGAAGATAAATATCTTTTTTCTCTATGACTCTTCTAAGAGGAATACCATGAAAGGAAATCACCAACTCATTCATGTCAGGATTTTCATTCATGGCCTCATGAATTTTTCTGACAGAGTTATCTATAAAGGCGCGTGAGCGATGATAAGAATTAACGATGGTAAAACTTGGGATGTTCACCCGTTTTTTAAATTCTCCTCCAATCGTATCCATCACCGAAGCCACAGTGCTTTCTGAGTACTGAGGGAATTGAGGAAGGAATAAAACTTTCTGAGCGCGGGTAAAGAAATCTTCTTTTTCCCATTCATCCAAAATATCCCGAGTCCTCGGTGTGCTCAGGATGAAGGCATGGTTAAGTTCTAAGTTAGGATCTAATTTAGGACGTAAAGCTTCAGCTACCTTCTCAGTATTGGTGATAAGAGGGAAACCACCTTCTTCATAAATACGAGAGTAGAGCATGGCCGAGCGCTTTGGTCTGAACGGCAAAATAAAGAGATTTAAGATTATCTTCCAGTACAAGGGATGGGCGTCCACCACCCGAGGATCCCCCAGGAATTCTTTTAAATATTCACGTACATCCGAGGTCTTAGTGCTCTTAGGAGAGCCCAGCTGCCCAATAACGACTTTGATTTTTTCTGCCATATGCTTCTTTGTGTTGTAAGAATCATCTCTTTTTGTCATAAATGAAGCTAAATGACTAGAATCAAAAGTTTTAAGAGGGGTACTTCGTGGCCAAAAGTAAGAAATCAGAAGGTCGTAAAGATAAGGACTTAGGCACTGTAAGCCTTCTAGGGAATACCAAGACCAATTACCCGGAAACATATGCTCCAGAAGTACTGGAAAAATTCCCTAACAAGCATCCAGATAATGATGCCTGGACCACCTTTATCTGCACAGAGTTCACTTCCTTGTGCCCAAAAACTGGTCAGCCGGATTTTGCCAAGATTTTTATTAACTACATTGCCGATAAAGAGATGGTGGAGTCCAAGAGCTTAAAGATATATCTATTTAGCTTTAGGAACCATGGTGATTTTCATGAGGACTGTGTGCAAAAGATTTGTAAAGATCTTTATAAGCTTATGAAACCGAAGTATATCGAGGTTCAGGGAGATTTCACTCCTCGTGGCGGTATCGCTATTTTCCCTTATGCTTCTATGAGCAATGGGACTAAAGAGTTTAATGAGCTTAAGAAAAGTCGAATGGCCAACTACACTCCTGGAAAATACGGAATGGACTTGGCGCGGCTTTATTAAAACGAGAAGGATTTTATATGTTTGGTATTGGAATGAGTGAATTATTAGTTGTCCTGGTTATCGTTGTACTCTTCTTTGGAGGAAAAAAGCTGCCTCAGCTTGGAGCTTCCCTTGGTCAATCCATCAAGAACTTCAAAAAAGGCATGGACGAAGAAGACGACAACAACAAAAAGTCCTAATCAAACTTACAATCAATAAGTTCCTCCATCTTATAGTGAGTTCCTATCCAAGTTGTCTCGCCTAGTAAGAATGAACGCTTCTTAGAGATGCGGCCTTCCTGTAAGTAAGCATCAATAACCTGAGTTCTATAAAGTGTTACCTCTTTAGATAATTCAGCGTACATAGTGCTCGACGGAAGGATAAAACGCTGTTTTAACTCTATCGCCTCATACTGTCTGTCACCAACGGTTAAAACAAGAGTCATGTGAATTTTCTTATTCACTATTTCTTTATCCATTATTTCCACTGAGCAATTTTTTTGTGAGACGACATCAATCCCTGTAAGTACATCCCCCACTTCTAACCGGAAAATACCTGAAGATGGCCCACTTGAGGCAATAGCACTAAATGAAAAGGCTAAAGCTGCGACTGCCAAGGATTTTGTCCACATAAGATGTCTCCTTAAATTAAATAAGGAAAGGATAAGGGAGAATCCGGCGATATTTTTTAGAAATGTAAAAATGACATCCCTATGCCTTAAAACTGGTCACGACCTTCATGACGATGGGGCCGTTGTCATCTAGCTCTTCCATCTCTTCAAAGATCCTTCGTACCACATCTTCATAAGTAACCGAAATATTTGCCTGGCTCAACAATTGCAGAATATAACGGGCAGAACGATCAATGAGTTTATTATTACTTGGTCTCACCCAAGTCATCACATTCCCCTCATAGCGCCCAAGTAGGCCCATAATGAGAGTTGAGTGGGAATTCAAAAGCATTTTAACCATTAAATGATTAAAAAGCTGGTCTTCTCCCCAATAAAAATGAGCTTCTTCATTCCCGCATTTGAAATGTACCCCACCCTCTTTATACATAATACTAAAGGCTTCTGCAGGAATTGCTTGTGAACGATTTTTTAAACCTAAGTTTGAAATATCAAAACCAAAAAGTCTTTCACGGTTAATCCTGCCATCTAACTCAGGCCATTCAACTGGTCGGGGTGATCTCCAAAGGAGCTCGCTCCAGGCATGTCCCGAATTTTCAGCTTCAGGGATAAATAAATAACAAAGTCCGTGAGGAGCTTCTGGCTCAAGGCGATTTTCAAAAGGCCGTAAGGAAAAAGTAGGAGACCGCTCGGTCGTATCAGTTAAAATACTGATTGCAAGAAAAGGATCCGTTACGTAATTGAGATATGTTTTATTCTCATAAAGCTCAGCTTCTAACGTGGTTAAAGGGGCGAGTGTTTCGTACTTAGTTTGGGTAAGACGATAAAGAAAATCCCGGTAAAAATCATTGAAAGATTCTTCATTTTGATGAGAGTAAAGAAGTCCCGCACCAATCCCCAGCATTAATACTGTTGAGGCCTGCATTCGTGTGGAACCTGAAATGGCCATCGGCCCTACAGTTAAATTTATTTTTTTAATATTCTGATTTTCAATTACTTCTTGGGAACGATGAATTGATTTTAAAACCTCATCAGGATTGCAGTAGAGGAAATAAGGCTTCCTACGAGAAACTTGAGAGGCTTTTTGACAGGCACCGATAACAAAAGCTGTCTCCCCCCCTTCAGTTGAAGCAAGGAGAAGATCCTCCGGTCCAAATCCTAGTTCCATTAATTGTCGTTCGCCGTATTCAGTCTTATCTTCAAAACTTTCAACCGATTTGATTAAAGCGTAATCTCCACCGGCCATGAAAGAGACGACTTGATTCGTCTGACCGAATTTTTGCCGATACAAAGTTTCGAGTACTAATGAAAGTCTTCCTGTGGCCCCACAGCCGCACATGAAAATCTTATTTCCATTGGTCAAAGTCTCTTTGATTTGCTCTGCCAGCTCCCAAAGCTCTTTCTTTTTTGTCTTCATCACTTCCAGCGCATCATGATCAACTTCCTGAAGAAGCCGATGGGCACTGGCGACATCCTTCTTAACTATTGATGAGAGATGTTTTGTCTTTGGATGAAAAGATTCAGTAATGAGATGACCTAACTTAAATTGTTCGCTGATTTTTATGAATGCTTGCGTCTTCTCGTGGGGAGACATGGTTTTGCCTTGAGTGAGAAATATTAGCTAGATTCTAAGGACAATTTCTTAAGTTTAAAAGGGCCATTTACTTTAAACGCAGAGCAGGATGATTGCCTTAGAACTGTAACTCCTCTACTCTCTTATCCATGATTAGCTTCCAATTTCTTAACCATTCCCTAGAGACAGTTCTCCTTGTGAGTTCTCTCCTTTTAGTCTTCTCAGTTCTTTCCAGCAGGATTTCTTCCCGCTTCGGTCTTCCGGCACTTCTCCTTTTTTTAGGGATAGGGATGCTTTCAGGATCTGAGGGGCCAGGAAATATATCTTTTTCTAATTATCCTCTCTCATTTGCCATAGGCAGCGTGTGTCTGGCCTTCGTTTTATTTGATGGAGGTTTGCAGACATCCTGGAAGGACATCCGTCCCGTTTTAAAACTGGGAATCTCGCTTTCTTTTGTTGGAACAATCGTTACTGGTTTGACGACCGGGGTGTTCGCTTACTATGCATTAGATCTTGATTGGTTGGTGGCCCTGTTATTAGGGGCAATGGTTTCTTCTACAGATGCCGCCGCGGTCTTCGGCATTCTTCGCTCGAAAAATTTAGAACTTAAAGGGAATTTAAAAAGTACTTTAGAGTTTGAAGCAGGAAGTAACGATCCCGTCGCTATTTTCCTAACCCTAAGTGTATTAACCATGGTCACTAATCCTGCTGAAGGAAATTTCATGTCCATGGTCACACTTTTCCTCATGCAGGGAGGACTAGGAATAGTCCTTGGTCTTGTTGGCGGGAAAGTCATCCAGTGGCTCATTAACAACGTGGGAATTGAATACGAAGGGCTTTATAGCGTTCTCTTGATGGGTCTGGTCGTCGCTTTATTCGCAGGGGTAGCCAAACTTGGGGGGAGTGGATTCCTGGCAGTCTACGTTGCGGGTCTGGTAGTAGGAAACTCTGATCTTCTTCATAAAGGATCCACTACTCGCTTCTCGGATGGTATTGCCTGGATTGCTCAAATTATAGTCTTTCTTACCTTGGGTCTTTTATGCTTCCCTTCTAATCTCCTTACCGTTTGGAAAGAAGGAATTGCGCTGGCACTTTTTATGATGTTCGTGGCAAGGCCTGTAAGCGTTTTTTTTGCGGCCCCTTCCAAAAAAATGCTAAGTAGGCCGAATCGATTATTTGTCTCATGGATAGGGCTTCGAGGTGCCGCACCTATTATTTTGGCAACTCTTCCCTGGAGTGTGAATCATCCCCAGTCCGAGTATCTTTTTAATCTTGTTTTCTTTGTGGTTCTCTTATCCGTTATTTCTCAAGGAATAAGTATTCCCTGGATTGCAAAAAAGCTCGGTGTTATTGAACCCATTAAAGAGAAAGCTCTTCACATCGAAGGTCTTCTCCCTTCTGGTTTTATTACCGTGGAAGTGTCGGTCAAAGAAGATACTCTTGCTGTAGATAGGCGTATTGTAGAATTATCTTTACCCGCAGGAGTTCTCTTTACGAGAATAGCAAGGGATGGACGGTTCTTAGTCCCACGGGGTGATACAAAACTAGAAGCAGGAGATAGGATTTCTGGACTGGCCCGTCCAAGTAACCTACCTCCATTGAAAGAACTTTTTGGTGATGCCCGAAGTTCTGACAGCTAGGCCCGCATTTCCCCGTACTCCTCAGGCCTCGAGATAATTTCCATCACTCTGAGTTCTCGAGTCTGTCCATCCGGGAAGGTCCATTCAATTTCTTCACCCACTCGAAGGCCTAGAAGGGCCGATCCCAAGGGAGCTGTTACTGATATTTTCTTTTCTTTGCTGTCGGCGTGTTGCGGATAGACCAACGTCATTTCGCCTAGTTTATTATCCGTTACATTGAGGTAGCGAAAAGTGCTGTTCATAGTCACTAAATCAGAAGGTAATTCATGAGAGGCCATGATTTGTGCTGCTTCAATCTCATTTTCTAATTCTTCAAGATTACGGTTTCCTGAAACTAAAGAATTCAGACGCTGATAATCCGTTTCAGTTAAAAGAATTGTCCTTTGCTTCATAGAAACCTCCGAAAAAGCGAAGTTATGCAACTTCAAAAATTGTTTTGATGAATTAGATAAGAATAAAAGAGAAACGAATCATCTTGATCATGAAGCCATTATAATCGAGGACTTTAATACTGCAAGACAAGATAAATTAAGGTTAAAATTCTAATTACGACTTGTCAGATTCCATTCAAACTTTAGGAATTGAGAAATGTTTTTTAACGACTGGTAAGATATTTTTTTTCCAGAAAGTGCTTCTTTTAAAATATTTAATCGAAGTTCAAGACCATCCCCTTTTTCATAACCTGAGGAAACCGGACCGTGAAGCGGAGCATGACCACCTTTATCCACTAAAAGGAATTGTCTGCTACCAATCGTGGCGTGATTAAAATGCAAACTGGCCTCATCCTGACTGGTAGCACCGTCAGTGGAACCTTGAATATAAGTCGTAAACGAACTCGAAGGATAGTTTATTGCGGAATAATAAGAGGTCTTTTCATCTGGTTCAAAACCTAATGATTCACAATAAAATTTTTGCATATCATTGAATTCATCAGAGATGAGCTTTTTATCTTTAAAAACCGAGTGAAAGCTTAATCCTGATTGATTCATACCCAATTCCTGACAACCAATCATGCCCATCATTACGTGGCCAAAATAATACTCCTCATCCATCTGGTCCTTAGACTCGAAGGACTTAAGCATGGGTACAGCGATGGAATCATTCCACAGAATATTATTTAAAAATGTTAGGAACACATTTGCGAAGTCATCCATGTAAAGCATCATATTGCCGACATTGGAAAACCAATTTGCGGCAACATCGCTTCTTTCAGAAATTTCTAAAATTCTATTTTGGATATCAATTGAAAGTGAATCAAAAAAGCTTTGAAGATTTCTAACTGTACGCTCTGGTCTGATAAGACCTTCGCCACCTTGATAAACGATTCCTTCCAAAACCACTGCACGAGTCGCTTCGGGATAAAAATGCCCGTATAAATGAGCAGGAACTGTTCCATAAGATACGCCGTAAACCGAGATCTTATCGACCTTAAGCTCCTTCCGAACTTGTTCCATATCATGGGCAATGAATTCTGAAGAATAAAATGTCCGGTCCAGATAAAGTTCACGTGTTGAAGGACGTGAGCAGGCTATTCCTCTTTGATCGAAAAAGACAACGTTCCAATCCGAAATTTCCAGAGAACTTTTATGGGCCGTATCTCCCGGGCCTCCCGAAACAAAGATCAATGTTTTTTTTGATGGATCAAAGGGCTTCTTCGTCCAGGCGAAAAGGTTCGTAAGTCCTCGAGACGGATTATTATAATCAACCGGAACATCTAGCCATATTCCAAATTCCCGTGTGTCCTTTTTTTCTGTGCATATTTCTACCCCACCCCGGTAATTATCAGGAATGACGAGAGAGTGAGCAGAAAAACTAAGTGAAATAAATACGGAAAAGAAAAGATGTTTCATAGAAATCGATTTTATCAGAGATGGTTACACGTATGAGAATTCCTTCCTACTTTTACACAGACTGTCTAAGAGTTGGACAATTCCACTGAGAAGCTCCTTCAAAATGGTTTAACAATTGCACCTCCTAACTACGTCAAACTACACCAAAGGAGTTCGTAATGAGTTTAGACCTCTTAAAAGATAAAGGTACCCCCATTGAAAAGCAAAAGTTCACATGGCGGGACATCGTTCAAAAACCAATAAGTAAACTCAATGATGATGCTTTCACTAGAATCCGTATTATTCTGATGAATGGGATTGAGCATGAGGCAAATCGCTTCAGCCACTTTTTTGCCAGAGTAAATAAGGAAATGCAGTTGCCACTGGCAAAGATCAGAAGAATTGAGCAGCACCAACAAACCATGATCAACTGGCTCTTAGGGGCCGATCACTCTCCTCTGGAAACAACCATTGGTTATGAGCAGGTGGCCATTGAAGTCACTGCTGCCGTGGCACAGAAAGAACCAGATTCTTATCTCGCTCAGAATTACCGATATGGTCTATTGGAAGACTTCGACCATATGTACCGCTATTCGGCTTTAATGGACCGTCTGGAAGGAAAAGACGCCAACAATATCCTGCAAAACTACACTGACGTTATAACTGGTAGACCTACAATTATTGAACACCGAGATCCGGAAGATGATTTAAGAAATCACTATGACAGGAAGAATGCGGCCTTTATTACCAAGCTCCATGCTTTAACCATTATGTCCGGTGAACAGCAAACTCATAATTACTATATGAACATTGGTCCTCTTTTTTCAGACCCCATTGCTCGTCAACTCTATGCCGAGATTGCTCATATTGAAGAACAACATGTGACTCAATATGAATCAATCATAGATCCCCATGAAACTCTGATGGAAAAATGGCTCATGCATGAAGCGACAGAAATCTATAATTACTATAGCTGTGTGGCCTATGAAACTGACCCAAGGATCAAGGCCATCTGGGAGAGATTTTTAGACTATGAGCTTGGCCAGTTCCAGGTCGTAAAAGAGCTCTTTAAGAAAGTCGAGAACAGAGACCCTGAAGAAGTTATCTCGGCCAAACTGCCAGACCCTATTGAATATAAGAGCCAGCGGGATTTTATCCGTGATGTCCTGAAAGAAGAAGTGGGCTTCCGCTCAGTAGGAAAAGACTTCGTTAAAACGCCTGAAGAAGAATCAAGGATCTCCCGTGAGTACCGGGATCAACTAAACTCTCAAGGCTCACCTTCAGAATCCGTTGCTACCGGCTATATCTATAAACCAGGAACTGAACTTAATAACCTTGATCTCGTTGTAAAACATTAGGAGTTAAAATATGGATACACAAAAAGCGACTGAATTCGGCATGAACCGTACAGGAACAAAATATAATCTTGATGAGGCAATTAAAACCGCAGAAGGGGCAAAAAAATTAACCTCTCCCCCTAAGGGTGATGGCCTCACCGTTTTTTGCGATAAGAGAATGGAATATATAAGAGAGAGTGATGCTGTAGGGACTGTCCCTACTCCAACCTCCTTAAAGGGAATGCTCTCATCCCTCATGGAAAAAATGAAAAAAGGCGATCATAGCTTCATCGATAAGCTGGGTGAGCGGATAGCCTTTGAAAGAACCGGCACACGACTCTACGAGGCCTTAATTGCCAAGTATGAAGGCTCCGCCGATAAAGCGAACTTTCCGGACCTTTCAGTGATAAAGAAATTCCATCATGAAGAATTAAGTCACTTCCGTTTATGTTGTGAGGCGATGGAAGAAATTGGAGGGGACCCTACTGCCGTCACTCCCTCTGCGGACGTAGCAGGTGTGGCAGCTGCCGGATGGGTTCAGGCCTTGGGAGATCCCAGAATCAATTTTAAACAATCTCTGGAGGTCATTCTTCAGGCAGAGCTGGTGGATAATGATTGTTGGGATGTCTTAATTGGAATGGCAGAAGATTTAGGACTTAATACTTTGGTGGATAAATTTGAGGTGGCGAAGATAGAAGAAGATATTCATCTCTCTACTATCAGGGCCTGGGTGAAAGAAATGAATCTGGCGCCAGGCACATCAATTAAGAGTTCAGAAATTAATCGACCATCTCAAGTTATAAATTAGTAAGCTTAATGTTGGCGGTAGAGCTCTCTACTGCCAACAATTTTTTAAAATTGAATAGGTGCCTTATCGATCCTCGAAAGTGGCCCATTCACATCAAAGATCCTCGCTCTGATTCCTTGAACTCCAAAGCCTTCCAGTCTCTTAGAATGTTTGTCCAAATATCTTTTTGCATTCTCTTCATCAGCAAAAAGATAAATGCCTCCTGCTTCCTGAGTCTCTTTATTTTCAGTCCAGATTTTCCAGATAAGACCTTTTTCCTGGGCAATATCTTCGGCGAGGTCTTTATAGGCCTGTGCCATGGCTTCACCAAATGGCCCCTGGCTGGGGAAATCAACTTGCAGTAGTTTCATAAATATTCCTTGGTTTGAGTCCACTATCTAAAATACCTATATCCCGGTGGAAATAACAGCAATACCGAAGGAAGAGTCTGGCAACTTAAAGACAACCAAAGTTTAAATATGAGTGATTTTGTGAGTGAAGGACATAAAAAAAGGGAGCCCCTGCTTGGCTCCCTTCTTTTCGGCATCTTGCCTTTTAGAGTGACTTCCTGTCACATCTTAAATTTATTATACCTAAAGTTTTATACGAACAAAGGAAAATATAAGGAGGAATTTTTTTCCAAGGGTTCTTGTTTAACTTCTTAAAGAACTACTCAACAATTTGTGAGAACCTCTTATATGATAAGTGATAAGAATGAGTTTAAAGCATCGAAAACTATAGAGTACTGGAGTGAAGCAGATGAGTACCAGAGTAAAGAAATCAGGAAAGAAAATTTACCGTACAACTTTTACTTACTTTATCCCTGCCCCTCCGCAACGGAGATCCGGCTACCGGGAAATTGAATTTGATAAAATTATGAAAGGTATTTTAGAAGCGGGCTTTGAAATTGAATCGCTTCAAACGCAAGCAGGCGGCGGTGAACAGGGAGGACTCTTTGTTATGGCCCTGTTAAAAACTACCAGTAAAAAAACTTATGAGATGGATCTGAAGCATGACATTCATGATCACTTTAAATTATCTCACTCTCATCTTTCATCAGAGATTATTTTAGAAGAGGATGAGGATGTATAAATTACTATCGTTGTTTCTACTCTGCTCTTCCTGTTCATTTTTCATCTCGAGAATTGAAACACCAATTATGGTAGACGAGAAACTTGCACGTAATGCTCCTCAAGTTCAGGGGTATTGTCAGTCAGAACAAAATCCCTCTCTTCAACTTGTGGGTCCCTCGGGTAATTCACAGGAAGTCTATTCACAGCTGGTAAAAACTCTTCCCAATCTTGATTTCATTGACCACTTTGCCTTGTGGAATCTCATACAGCTTTCAGTTAGGCCTGACCAATCATCACCGACTTCACGTCTTCAAGTGCTTATTCATCAGGGTGAAAAAAGTTATTACTTTGATTTCTTTTCAGAAGAAGGATCAGATCAATATCCTTTTATCTATGGAATCGATTGGGTCTTGAAGAGATTTAATAAAAAAAGAACCCTTGAATACTATGCCGGGATCTTGAATAAAAACCTGGGGCAGAAACTTAAAATCGGGAAAGATTTTGAAAACTTTCTGGTAAAAAATATTCCCGAAATTAAAACAAGTCCAGAGCTGGCACCTTACTACTTCCGAGGCAGTGATGCCTTGAAAGAAAATGAAACATCTCCCATTCTTGATTACAAAGAAGTCATAAAAATTTATCGCGCAGCTGAGAAGAAGCAAAAAATCATTATTAATACCTCACTTACCCCTTTTATTACAGACAAGGGTAACTCAGGAAATTGTAATTATGATTTTAATCTCTACGACAATTCGATCTTTCTAATTGATAAAGTAATTCCCATCGCAAATCTCTATGGGCTTTCTTTGCCAGACTCGGCTTTTCTTTCCTCCTCTTCTCAAAAGCTGAATAGTATTGTCCCGATAAATGGGCTCCCTCTTTTCAAGGGACTGTCGAAAGTGAGAAGTTCGGCCGTTTGTATGATTGAAAATAACAGTAACAAGATCTGGGCCATATCTAATCAAAGTCGAGATCCAGGACAGCACCTCTTTCATCTCGTCCGCTACGGTCTTCCTCAAGCGCAAACGACGGCGGAGGTGGATAAACTAATCCGCCACTCTCGGCATCTCTTTCTTTCAGATCCAGTCAGACTCATCATCGAATCTGGTAGAAGTTCAGAGGAGCAGGTTGAGAATTTATTAAAGCTTAATCTTCCTATCTATAATGCAGATAAACTGGGAAATATTTGGGCCTATACTCAATTTAAAGTTGGAAATCGTTTTATCATTGATGATCGAAATCCCGGGGTCTTTAGATGCCAGTAATGGAGATTTTTGGGAAAGCTTCAGGAACATCACGCTACCTGGAGTTTTCATCCAAAGAGCTCGATCAAAATCTGCTCACATGGCTGCGCTCCCGGGGAGTAACCATAGCCTCTTCTTGTGATGGGGCGGGAGTCTGCAAAAAATGTAGAATACAAAATGAATGGCTGACTTGTGAACTAACGCTCAAAACATTTCTTGAGCGTTGTCCTGAGGGAAAAATAATAGTCGATTACTTATAGCTTCTTAAATCCACCTAAACCCGTAACGAAGAAACTATCAACCTGATTATGAGCATTCATAACAGAGCTTACGGTGTATTCCATGAGAAGCGTTGCTCCAGCAACAGGATTCGCACGGGTTCCCTGATTCTGAATTCCACCGAGCTTCATCGTGGCCGTGAAATCAAAGCCAAACAATGTACGAACACTCTCCGGAATAATCTGAACGGCCGTTAAGTAGGCGCCCTTTTCATTATATTGACCGTGAGAAGAATAAATAACGCTATATCTGAAGGTCACAACGGCAACATCATACAGATTACGGTAAATTACCTGGTAGGTCCGCTTAACAGGCATACTCCATCTTTCTGTATCAAGAATATCAACAGGCTCACCATTAACTCTAGGAATAATACTAATTGGGGCATAGCTTGTTTGATTGCTAGGTTTTCCTTTAATCACAAGCTTGTAAATATCTTCCCCTAAGGCCACAAGGTCTCGGGCAACAGAAATGACTTTTCCGGCCTTCTCAGTTGGGTCAACATTACCTTGCTGATTAGTAAGACCGCTCGCTACCTGCTTATAATAAAGAATATCAATTTGAGATTGTCCTAGTACCCCTCGGGATATTTCAGCGACTTCCATTCGGGCAATTGTGTTGTGCTTAACATCGTCTCTCGAAGCGAAGCTAGAAGCACTAAAAAGAACGGTCAGTCCCAGAGCCAAAGTTTTGAGATTGGTTACCATTTATCCCCCTTTAGGATCAGAAGTCTGGCGACATAAAGCCACCGTCGACTAATAAAGTCAATTTTTTGTCACTCTTACATTTTCTTTCAAATGACTCGTGTAGCAATTACACACAACCCCTATAAAAATCACCCATTTTTCTTGCCAACCTTTTCTATACCTGAGTAAAATATTCGACATTGAAGCATTAGATTTGCTAATAACCTTTATAATGATCGCTTATAGAAAGGACACTGATGAAACTTTTACTCGCTCTTTTCACGATTATCTCTTCTTTAAATGTAGAAGCGATTACCATTGGCACGTACAACATTCGTAATTTTGATTACGATACCCGCTCTCGCGTAAAGACTGATAAGTCGGCCCTTACTTCAATCCTAGAAAGCCTTAATGCTGATGTATTGAGCGTTCAGGAAATTAACAATACTGACGAATTCCACCGTTTTGTGGCCAGAAATCTTCCGGGTTACAAGGCAGCTCTTTCAGAATGTGGTGGGGCCCATGGACAAAAACTAGGCTTCCTTTACAACACAAAGACAGTTGATCTTCTTGAGTTCACTGAAGATGTTTCTCTTTCAAATCCTGGTAGTCATGAAACTTGTCATGATGGCTCTCGTCCAATGGCCATTGGTAAGTTCCAGATTAAAGAAAATAAACAAAAGTTTTTCGGAGTTTCAGTTCACTTAAAATCCGGCTCTCAGGCAAACTCTGTCTACAAGAGAAACCAACAGTATTCTCTTATTACTGAAAAAATAAAAGACCTGAAATATACAACAGGTATTCAGGACTATTACATTGCCGGTGACTTCAATACGACGGAATTTATTTCTCGTGGTAGCGACTACCTAAACTTAGGTAAGGTCGTGAGCACTCTTGGAATGGTAAGCCTTACCCAAAGAGTTGCTTGTACAGCTTACTGGTGGGGCGGAAGCGATGATGGAATTGAAACACCATCAATTCTTGATCACTTAATCGTGACACCTGGTCTCATTAAAACTGCAAAACCTGTGACTAATGTTGGCGGCCACTGCCAAAAAGTTCGTTGTCAGCAAGTTTCTGAACGTGATTTAGGAGTCAGCTACGAAGGCGTATCTGATCACTGCCCTATCACAGCTACTATTCAATAATTCATCAAGGTCCCTTCGGGGACCTTTTCTTTTCTTCTCACTGTCTCTAGAATAAGAGGCAGGAGAACATATGAAATACTTAAGCATAGATATAGAAGCCACCGGGCTTGCCGAGAATTGTCAAATCATCGAATTTGCCATGATTCCTTTTGATACTCAACTAAAGCGTCTTGAAGAGCCTCTGGCCCGTACAATGTATATCCACTGTCCCTCTTTTGAAGACCTAAAAGACAGCCTTGATCCATGGGTCAGAGAGCACAACGAAAAAATCATTCGTAAGGCTTCCTCCGAAGGACTCATGCTTTCAGAGTTCAAAGAATTCTTACGGAAGTATCTTGAGAGCCCGGAGGTTCGCGCCTATTTCGGAAATCAAAAAATAGTTCTTTTTGGAAAATCGATGACCGCCATCGATCTCCCTTTCCTCAACCGGGATTTGGGTTGGGATTTTATGCGTAAGTATTTCCATCATAGAAATCTAGATCTTTCTGGAATTGGTTATGCCTTAATTGATTTAGGACTTCTTCCCATGGGGATGGATTCTGGAACCAATATGATGAACTATCTTGGAATGGGCGATGTTGCTCACACAGCTCTGGAAGATGCTCGAAACACGGCCATTATGTATCTGAAGCTATTGGATAAATTTGGAACGAAGAAGTAGGATCTTTAATTAATTCTGCTTAGACAGAAACTGGGCAGGATTTCGAACTTTATTTTTTACACGAATTTCGTAGTGGACATGGGGGCCAGTGGAGCGCCCTGTATTTCCAACAAGGCCAATGACTTGGCCTTTATCCACTCGCTCACCTTTTGAGACTTTATTTTTTTTGTTGTGAGCGTAGACAGTAAAAATATCATCACCATGAGCAATGACAATCATATTTCCGTAACCACGAATGCCATTATCTGAATAAATGACAACACCGGTATCAGAGGCAATGATGGGTGTTCCTTGGGGAGCGGGAATATCAATCCCATCGTGGTGCCTTCGTCCGCGTGGGCCGAATTGAGATGAAACCCGGTAGAAGTTAGGAACCGGCCACAAGAAGCGTCCAGTACCGAGTCCTCGATAATCTTCAACGACATAAGTGTCATTCAAGAAGTAAGCAATTCCCACTTTTGAAGGAATAAAGATCCACTCGCGGCCTTGAAAGTTTTTTCCAGGATTCGCGAGTTTTAATTCATCTATCGTGACACCGTAATTCTTTGTGACTTTCTTAATCTCTGAAGGTGTTTCGACATAAACATACTGTCCGCTCTTCATGGTAGAACATGAAGTGAAGACAAGCAGGAAAAGTAGTTTAAATAAAATATTTTGCATTAAGTCTCTCAATCACTTGGGCCAGGTCACTAGTATCTCTTTTTACTCCATCGATCAAAACGTGGGGTGTAATAGAGACCATCCCATTATTTACGGCTTCGCAGTCCGATTCAGGATTTGAATTATAGCCTTCATATACACCGGCAATCCAAAAATATTCGCGACCTCTAGCATCTATTCTAGCATGGATTTCTTCCGAATAACGACGAAAACCTATTTCGGCCAAGCGGCAGCCCTTGATCTGGCTCAAGGGAAGATTAGGAACATTAATATTTATAAGCGTCAGGGGCTGAATCGCCTTATGAAGCCCCATATCTAAACACCATTTAATGATAGTTCCGGCCACTCCGTAGTGTGGTTCATCTGTCATGGACTCAAAGACCAGACTCACGGCCATAGAGGGCACATTATGAAAAGCCGCTTCTCTGGCGGCAGCAATTGTCCCGGAATAATAAAGATCCTGTCCTAAATTCGCCCCCCGATTAATTCCTGAAATAATGATATCGGGTCTGGCCTCTTTCAAAACGTGACCCAGACCGACTAACACACAGTCTCCCGGGTAACCGCTACAGGAATAAATTTTATCTTCTAACTTCTCAACCCTGAGGGGTTTATCAAGGCTTAGGGAGTGGCCGGTGGTGGAGCGCTCTTCTGAAGGAGCAATAATGGTCGTATCATGGAAAGGAGTCAGTTCTTTAAATAGGGCATGAATTCCAGGGGCAACAACTCCATCATCATTTGAGAGCAGGACTTTCATTTAATTTTCTCCAAATCTTCATTTCTTTCAATTTATTCTGATCTATCACCCGGTACTGAGTCTCAACTTCCTGACTTAAATCAACACTGAGATTTAAACCAAGATCAACATTCGGTGTCAGGGCCTCTTCAAAGTTTTCCGCATGTAAATACACTTCCAGATGCTTTTCTTCGATCAGCTTCCATAGATCGGGATATTTATGATAATCATCCTGCCATTTTAATGGAAGAAGAATGCCTTGAATTTTTTTTGCTGCAAGGATGGATTTCCAATCTCCAGCAGGATGGAACATCCAAAGAAATGGTATTTCTATTTTGTGGTAGAACTCACTCGGCTGAAAGTCACGAAAGATTCCCGTAACTGACTTCCCTTCTTGTTTTAAAATTTCCAAGGTCGAAGTTATGGTTGGGTGGGTATCGTTTTCAAAAACCAAATAAATCTTTTCATCAATGAGAAGGTTTAAGAGAGACTTCAGAATTTTGAGGGGAATGAAATTCAGACTTCGAGCGCGAAGATCAAAAGCAAATTCTTTTACCTTCAGATCTTTTAAAGTCTTTAATGTCTCCGGGTCGTAACACCCATGGATAAGCAGGGAATTCATCCCTCCATTATACTACAAAGAGGTTTCATAAATTCTTTACGGTAACTTGTACCTATGGATTCCGGATGAAACTGGTAAGTTATCGCAAATGGAGTCTTTGAGATAAGAATCTCATCGTCTTGAATAAAGGTTTCGATATAAGGATTCCTGACTGCAGACTGGGATAAGACAGCTAATGAATTATATCGTTGAACATAAACATCCCCTTCCACTCCCAGCCATTTTCGCCAGGTCTCGTTTAAGTGAAGCTTCACTTTCTGGCCATGGAGAGGATTCTTGGAACGGACAATTTCTTCGTTTTGAAGCCGCCAGAAAATCTGATGGCCAAGACAAACACCGAAGAAAGGTTTCTTCTGATTCAACCAATCATTTATGAGTGGATATAAAACCTGATAATCATCCGGATGACCCGGTCCTGGTCCCAGGACGAGAAGGCCCTCTTCTGGATTCACTTCAAAGTCTTTCCAATGGATGACCTTAACTTCAAACCCGATATTCACTAGTTCCTGAATTACGTTATAGGAGAAGCTGTCTTCAAAATCGATGAATGTTGCTTTCATTAGATTCTTTTCATTCCGAAATAATCATTTCGGTAACGCTCAAAGCTCTCATCTCCAAAGTTGAAGATGACATTAAATGAGTAACGAGAATCATTGATACCGTCTCTGTAACTCAGGTTAAGAATGAGACAGTTATTATGGGGCATGATATCCAGAGAATACACAGTTCTGATATTTGTTCCTGCTTCAAGGTCCATATCTCTTACCATCGCAAGGCCCAAGACATCTGTCGGGCGAACCTGACCGCCAAAAGAAGCTGTGTTTAAATTAGAAGTATTAAATGAATTATAAGTGTAATTCCCAAACAAATTTAAATACTCAAAGCGGCGGGTAAAATTTAAAGAGAAGATATTCTGACTTCCATAGTGGAAATAGAATTCCTGCATGTTAACAAACCAGCGATTTCCGGTGTAACCAGCTTCAAGCATGAGGCGGGTAAGCTGCTTTCTAAAATCCTCATCCTCCTGACTCTCTTCCGGTTTATTTAATAAATACCCTTGAGATAAATTGAAGTAACCAATCCGGTTGTAACTAAAGTTGTCACGAAGATACTTATCATCATCAAGATAATTAAAACCCTTGGGGGTTTTACGAATCAGAGAATTGTTCCATTGAAACTCAAGAGTATTCTCAGGCGGCACCATGGTTCTGGTAGTATTGGCCCCGAATAAATACTCTTCAGACCGGATTGAATCTTCAAAATCAAAGTGCCCCTGCTGTCTTGCTCTTATTTGTTCACGGAATCGACGATTTCCGTATTCATTTTCGGAAGCTAAATAGTGATGCAGGAATTTAAATTCCTGAGAATGCCGGTAACTATTACGGACTTGAACAATATTGTCTTTTGCAAGTGAGGCTTCGTACTCTGGAATATTTCCAACTAATCGGCTTTCTTTTACAGACTGCTGAAGAGGTGCCAACCCTTGCTGCCTGCCTTCCCGCAAGATGTTGAGGTCTTTCTCAGAAATATATTTCAGTGGGATTTTTTCTTCATAGGCCAGACCAAAGACCTTATCCATGGTGAAACTGATTTCTGTCTTGATAAGCCCGGCATTTTTTCCGAAGCCTGGCTCATTTCGGTCTGCAAACTGATAGGCCTGATGATCAAAAGTATAGCGCGTTTTAAGACCTACTGGTCCCCATGTGAACATGTGCCACATAACATAAGGGTTCAGTGAAAAGCGGTCAGCATTTCTGATGAACTCAGTATCATCCTCTTTCACCTGGCGAAAACGTGTGAATGAGCTATCAGCACCAACTGCAATATGCTGCAGGAAGGGTGTTTTAGACTGGATGATAGTCATGGGCATTGTATTAAGATGAAGCCTCGGCATGACCTGAACGTAAGAGCGGTCGAACTCAATAGCATCACTAAAAAGCTGATTCCTTAAGTAATGAGCTTCGCCTCCAACGGTATAAAGCTCCTGGCGATAGTTTAAAAACCCTTCTAAACCTAAATCACTTCCTAAGACCTTAGGGTCAGTGAATTGTGGGTTATCAAACATCATCTCTAAATCACGGACACCGGTGTAACGAAAATGAGAAACAAAATTGGAAGACCAGAACTGATGGGATTCAATTTCTGTGAAATAACGGAAAAACTCTCCGCCTGATTTATCCTGGTTATTTTCTCCAGGCTCATAGATCGTATCATTTAATAAACGGTTTGAAGTTTCTAACCAGGTCATGTCATCAAAGCGCTGTCTGAACTGGAAGTCTCCCCCATACCCTCGTTCGGCCCAGAAGGTAGGACTAAAAGTCATGTCCTTGTGATCATCGATCGCCCAAAAGATAGGCTGCTCAAAAGAAAGCCCTTCACCCTGACGGCTGGAGATTCGAGGAATGAGAAGCCCTGATTTCCTTTTGGTGAGAATAGGCAGGACGATATAAGGAACATAAATGACATCAACGCTCTTAATCTTGAAGAGACCGTGCTTGATGACGACGTACTCTCCCATCTGGATTTTAATGTTTTTTCCGTAAATCGACCACGTCTCCGCACAGTCACGGCAAGTGGTAAACTCGGCTTCTTCTGCCAGATACTCTTTCTCATTTAATCTGATGAGATTTGTAGCAACTAGATTAAAAGTCGTATTAAGAATCCGGGCGTTCCGAATAGTGGCCGCCCCAGTGGCGATATTATATTCAACGTGGGATCCGTAGAGAGTCATGTCCTTCGTAATGAGGCGAACATTTCCCTCGATCTTAACCATCATCGTATCCTGGTCCATTGAGGCCAGTTCACCATAGACGGTATCTTTTTCGCTGATAATGACGACGTTTCCTACTGCTTCAAAATAACGACCATTATTTTTTCGGTAGGCCTTATCAGAATAAATGGAGAGCTTATCACCCAGGGTAAATTGAGGAGTACTAGAGGCAGCGTAAACTTCGAACGTGCCCGAGAAAATAATAAGAGCCAGAAACCAAAATCCGAAGATTTTCGTTTTGCTCGTCAATATAGGATTCAATGTTTTGAACAAATTCTAAACCTTCTTCAAGAGAGAGCGCCTCCATCACATCACGGGGCATGGCCTTGGGATGATCAAAAACTGTTAAAACAATTTTTCCCATCCGGGCCTTTTTCACCATCTTCATTATGACTCTTACATCCTGCAAGTTTCTTCTGGAGAAGGCCATGATTATAAGATCATATGGAGGTCTTGAAAAAGTATAAGTCCCAGAGTGTAAAAATTGAATAAGTTTTCGCACTCCATCTACATTATGAGACCCAAAAAAAATCCATTCATGCTTACTCTTTCGCACCTCTCCTCGAAACTCTAAGAGACTCACAGGATTTACCCATTTTTCAGGCAGAAATTCTTCATTGATGAGATGACAATATGCTGCGCCGGCCAAAGCTTCATTTCTCATTGAGAATTCATACTCCGGAAGTGAAACATTCCACTTGAGACTCATCACTTTTGCCCCTACTCGCTGGGCTTCTCGTTCAGCACGCTCGCACAGATACTGACTCTCCAAAAAATGAATAAGGGTAGTATGGGTCCTCAAAGTTCCAAGCTTCTCAGCTAAGATTTGATCAAACCTCCGACCGAGAATTTCCTGGTGATCTCTAGAAACACTCGGAAGGAGAACTAAGTCAGCGGAAAAAACATTTACGGCATCAAGTTTTCCACCCAGACCAACTTCTAGAAGCAAATACTCCGGAGGTCGTTTGGAAGCCCAAGTACAGAAGACAAAAAAGAGAAATTCATAAAAAGAGAGTTCGTATTTTTCGGACAAAGCTTTCTGGTGACAGCTTTCCACTAACGTTTTTAATTCCGTCAGGGATATCTCTCCCTCCTCACTCCGAAAACGTTCCGTAATTCTTTCAATATGAGGAGAAGTCCAAACATAATGGGTATGATTTTTAAGAAGTTTGGAGAGCCTGAGAGTTGTTTCCCCTTTGCCGTTAGTTCCAGCAATGGTCACAACTTTTGACTTTGAAAAAAGAGGCAGAATATCTTTTAGGGCCCGCTCAATTCTCTCAAGCCCCGGGCGCATGAATTCCTGGCCATAATTGGCCAGGATCATACTTAGTAATGAATGCATAAATTAAGGTGAAAACATTTTAACGAAAAAACCTAATTCATTTTTAAGGTCTTTTCTATGGATGATACGGTCAATAAATCCGTGATCCTTTAAGAACTCAGAACGCTGGAATCCTTCAGGAAGTGTTTGACGAATAGATTGCTCAATCACTCGCGGACCAGCAAAACCAATTAAGGCTTTTGGCTCAGAGATATTGATATCACCTAACATGGCAAAACTCGCGGCAACACCACCAGTAGTAGGATCCGTCAGCATAGAGATATAAGGAATCCCCGCATTTTTTAAACGGGAACGAGAGGCAGAAGTTTTTGCCATTTGCATGAGAGAAAGAATTCCTTCTTGCATACGAGCGCCTCCAGAACATGAAACAACGATAACAGGGATTTTCTTTTCAAAACCAATATCCATAGCAAGGGCCACTTTCTCACCCGTTACTACACCCATGGATCCGCCCATGAAACGGAAATCCATGACGGCCATAGCAACAGGCATTCCATCGATTGTGGCCGTACCACAAACAGTCGTGTCTTTTATGCCAGTAGATTTAATCGCATTTTGCAGTCGTTGAACGTATGGCAATTTGTCCTGGAATTGGAGAGGATTATTAGAAATAAGATCAGGGCTTATCTCTTCAAAGCTATTTTCATCTGTCATGACAGCAATGCGCTCATAAGCAGAAATCCGATAATGATAGTCACAAAGTGGACAAACATTTAGATTTTCTTCAAGTTTTTCCGTCTGAAGAATTTCGCCACATTGATTACACTTTTTCCAAAGGCCTACGGGCGTATTTGAAACAGCTTTTTTAACGTTTTTAAGTTTTGGATTTTTGACCTGATGAAACCAGCCCATAGTAAACCCTTCCTTTTATGAATAATAAAGACCACATCTTAGAAGAGTGTAAGGGCTTTGAGAAGAAAAATGCCAGCTAAGTAAGGCAAAGCACATGAAAAAGAAGTCTATCCTTAAATTATTTTCATGCATTTAAGCTACTGAAATTACGGGACATGAAAATGAAGATTACTAAAAGAGATAAGGGTTTTTACTAGAAAGGCCTTATCTTAAGATTAAGGAAACCGAGGATTTTCCGATAAGTCCCCTAAGGTAGGATATGCTTAAAGTTCCTTTAATCTTTATTATGTGCTTTTTAATAGCTGGCGCTTGGGCCGGCACACCCTACAAGCATGCGGATTTTGTCCATCTATCAGCAAAAGACCAGGATCGCTTCATCATTAAAGTGATGGAGTTAGTAGTGGAACTCGAAGGAAAATACGAAAAAGAAATCACCTCGGCCCGACCTGATCATGAAAAAATTGAAAAATACACAAAACTTCTGAATAAGTTCAAATCTTTATTACTGGCAGAAGCCCACGCGGCCGCCAGAGCGGTACCAGTCGCCCGGTCACCTCGGGATTTCGAGAAAATTGCAGACGATTTTACAAACCTTATGAAGAAGCCAGAGGTTTGTATTTATGCTGGTTGGGTTTCTCGTATGTCTCTCAAGGGAACCAAGCTGGCAGATGGTAGTGTTACCAAAAAATCTATCTGCGTTCATCCTAACCATATTAATGATGGTGTGAATGCCACTCGCTATCCGCCGGAAACACTGGCCTATGCTTCTTCCAGCGATTGTTTAGGTAAAAATAAAATCACCTGTAATCCTTCCCTTTTTGGCTACAAAAAGCAGTCCGACAACACACTCTTTTGTGTTGATGCCGGAGTAAGTTCCCGGGGAGTGAACCAGGCCGACAACTCTGCCCTTTATTGTATGCGTGAAGCTTTAAGCGAAAAAGAATCTGCTGATCAGGATTCCGTGTCTTCCCGTCTAGGATTCTTACGGAAGGCCCTTTCGGAGAAACCGGCCATTTTTGAAAGTGTACAGCAATTGATATTCAAATCTTGTCTCTGTACTGATCCAAAAAATAATTTCAATAAAGATTATCTCAAATATATGCAGCCTCATCAGACCTGTTACGGAATGATGGAGATGATGGCAGAGACAGTGACTTGTGAAGATCCCAAATTTGCCATGGACACCACTATCTTTGAACAGATAAGAACTCATGCAGAAGGTAAGTTTGATAGAATGAGTTCTTCACCTTCTGAGATTAGAGATTACTACAGTAATTATGTGATCAATATTCAAAAAAATTCTCCACAAGAATACACGCAATATTGCGGGGGCACTCCTCTCACTGTTACCACTCCTGAAGTCAAAGCAGAGGAAGAAAAATTAGAAGATCCAAAACCTACAACTTTTATGTGTCAGAATGCAATCTGTCAGTCAGCAGAAGGCGATGAACTTTCATGTGAATATTCCGTGGCCGATTCTGATGGAAACTCAGTCATCTTTAATGAGACTTCACATGAATTTTCAAAAGATCCATTGGCCGTTAAGATCAAAGGCTCTGTTGAAGGCGTCGAAGTAGAACTCGATTGCCCGACTGAGATGAAATCAGAAGAGATCACTCCGACGGAAGTTGTAAAGCCTAGTTTAGAAGTTACCAGATCTGATAACGATGCAAAAAGTTACAAAGTAACTGCAAAAATTGGAGAACCAAATGATGGTTGGAGCTTCAATTGGTCAATCGAAGGAAGCGGAGATTTTAAACCAATTGAAGGTTGGAAAAAAGCAACTTCTACTCCAGAAATTAAAGTAGCAGGTCTTCCAGAAGAGGGAGAAGCAGAAGCAGAAACAGTGGCGCCAGTTGCTCAGAGAGATCAACTGGAAATCATTCAACAAAGAGGAACTGTTAAATACAAGGTCTGTGGTGAAATCAGTAAAGATTCCGAAAAAGAAAAGAAATGCGTTGATATTGACCTACTCACTCCAGTTGCAGCCCCAAAAAAGCCCAAAGGTGGTGGCGGTGCGGGAATGCCAAACAATCAGACCCCTCAACAAATAAGAGGAACCAGCGATACTTCTGCAGTTGGGATCCGATAATCTAGTAATTGAAAATTTCGCCGTCTTTTTCTAAGACAATCACGCGATCCGGAGCAACCGTTTTCATTTCTTCCAGAATCACATGCTGATAATTGGGTTTTAAGTGAGTCAAAACAATCGGAACGACCGGTGGCATTTTAAGAATTTCCTGCTCAATGGACTTCGGAGTATGGTGCTCTGAAATCTCGGCCACTTTTGAAAGACTATTGGGAAAACTAACTTCAGTGAAAATCGCTTTGAGATTCTTATAGTTTCTGGCCACTTCCCAGATGCGTTCAGTAGGTCCGGTATCAAGGGTAAAGAGCACTGCTGAGTCTTTATGTTCAATGATAAATCCCATGGCATCGTGGGCATGATTCACCTTAATTGGTGTGACTTTATACTCACCCAGACTAAAAGTGACTTCCGGTTCAATGGCATGAATCTTCATTGTTGGATTTTTTTCATTTGGAAGGACGGTAAAATCGGGCCAGATGATATCGTTTAAAAAATGAGTTTTAAGGATCTTCTTAACTGTCTCATGGGTATAAACGGCAAAAGGCTTATCTTTGAGACCAAAGCAATTATCTGAGATGAAGGCCAAATCTTTGATGTGATCAAGATGACAGTGAGATATCAGGATATGATCAATTTGAGTCTGATCTTCCACTGAAAGTTCACCGGCCACAGCACCTGCATCTATTAAGAGCTTTCCATCAATAAGAAATGAGGTGGTGGAAAACCCTTTGGCCAGACCACCATGTCCACCGAGAACCTGTATTTTCATCATTAAATTGTAAGTTGATTAAAAGTTATACTCAAGTAACTCTTATTAACTATCCTTCTTTTGCCGGGTTAGCTCGTTATAAAGTTCCTTAGTGGGTCTCTCAAGGATTTCTCCCAGGATTTTTGCCAATAGTTTGGGCCCTGCTCCCCTTTCAAGAATCTCTTGGGCCAGCTGCTTAAGTTCACCTGAGGAAGCTCCTTTTTGCTCACGATTATGGAAAAGGAATATAAACTCGCCCTTGAAATTGACTTCACTTTTCTTCACTGGCCACTCGCTTGCCTTGAGTTTTATGACTTGCTCAAATTTTTTTGATAGCTCTCGAACCACTGCAAGTTCGGCATCAGGACGAAGTACCGCCAGCTCATCAAGGGTTTCCTCAACTCTAGTGGGTGCTTCAAAAAATATATGAGTCCCATAACCGACTTCTGAAAATATCTTGGCCCTTTTTCCGCTTTCTCTGGGAAGAAACCCATGGAACTGAAACGGAATGGGCGGAAGTCCAGAAAGCTCTAGCGCCATAATAGGAGAAGAAACTCCCGAATAGGATTCAACCTTAATTCCATGTTCATAAGCCGCCACAACTAGTGGATAGGCCGGATCTGAAACGATAGGACTACCAGCTTCTGATGCCACATAGAGATCTTCATGTAAGGCCATCTCAATGAGCTTCCCAACTTGGCTAGCTTCTGATTGGTCATGAAGAGAAACAATTCTTTTACCAATTAAACTTATGCCTAAATGATTAAGCAGGTCCTTAAATACCCGAGTGTCTTCCACGGCGAATTGGTTGCCCTTAGTTAAAGCCTCCAAAACTCTAGGAGTAAGATCCCCCAGATTTCCTATTGGTGTATTTAAGAGAATAATTTTTCCCACTCTAAACCCCTTTTCGCTCTCGTGCTAAAATGTTCAGGTACCAGGCAAATTGCCGAACCACCAAAGGAGATCCCCCATGAGTATGAAGGCCAACGTTCTACGAGACGCTAATGGAAACATTATCGTTCATATGCAGGGGGATTTAAACTACGATCATTCCCTGCCACTACGAAATGAACTCCAGCACATCGCAGACTCAAACCCAAGTTCTAAAATCACAATTGATTTAGGGGCCATTGATTTTGTTGGTTCATCTGGTATTTGCCACTTTGTTGAAACGGTAAAGTTTCTTAAAGAACAGCATAAGGCCAATGTTAGTCTGTCAAACGTTAAGCCGGAGTTCCTTAAAATCTTCCGTCTCTTCTCAATTAATGAAGCAGATTATGTTGCCGATCTTATGAATTTTGACAACGATGACATTGATAACCTAAATACTCGTTTTGGTAATAGAAATCAAACTTTCGAAAACTAGAATTCCATATTAAAGAAATTAATTTGAAGAGGAGGCATTTGGCTTCCTCTTTTTGTTCCAAATTTGTCCTGCATAACTTCATAACGATCAAAGAAACCGCCACGAGTCGTATTCTGGCCTGAACCACCTTCATCCTCGCGATACTCATCAGTGTAAATATCAGTTGAGTCAGAATACGGTGAATTTCGGTCATCATAACTGCCATAGCGTTTATTATGGTGAGAGACTAATACATAAGTGGCGAAAATAATCCCGGCATATAGACCTAGAGAAGCTCCCTGAGCAATATTTCTTGTCGTTCCACCAAAGGCCATAGAAGCCGCGCCCACTAAGGCCCCACCGGCCGTTCCATAAGCTGTAATAGTCATAAAGGCCTTCGCTCTAACAGGGATTTCTGCTTTTGCAGAAGGTGCATAGGAAAGAGAGAAAGTGAAAATAACGGCGAGGAGAATGCTTAAAGATTTTTTCATACCTTAAGAGTAATGAATCTTTAGATTTTTTGCAAAAAAATCTGCTACCTGACAATTTCGGTCTTAGTTATAAACTCTTTCACTTTACTGAAAGTTTGTCGGTGTATTGGAGAAGGACCATGAACTTCAATCGCCTTCCGGTGCACGAGTGTGGGATATCCAAAATTAGTATCAAGCCCATAATAAGGATAGAGCTCATGCATTTGTTTCATGAAAGCATCTCTTTTTTCTTTGGCAATAATGGCGGCGAGCCCGATAAGGGAAGATTTTACATCTCCTTTAACGATCGGAAGCTCTTTCCAATCAGGACTTTCCCCTCCTTCCCATCTAAGTTTAGACTGCCCATCGATTAAAATAGTTGAAGGATAAATTCCTTCTTTTAAAAAAAGGGCCGCCTCCTTCATGCCTCTCATGGAAGCAGCAAAAATATTCTCCCGATCAATGACATCATGATCCATATTCCAGGTAACAAAATTTATCTGAAGGCCCTTCCACTCGAACTCCCCTTTTTCTCGAAAAGAAAGTTCATTAATGTGAAATTTCTCCAGAAGGTTTGTTCTTTTTTGATGGCAAAGTTTTTTAGAATCTTTAACCCCATTACGTCTTAAAGATCTCAGAAGTGCAATGAGTTGGTTGTAATCCTGAACCAAAATTCTGAGAGCGCCGATGACTACCGGACCGCAAAGGGGCGAGCGCCCGACCTCATCAATGGCGATGATTTCCTGAGGGAATTCCGAGATCAGTTTAAGTTCAATCATGAAGATAGTTATAACGCAGTTTTAAGGTTTCAGAGTGAGGAGTTTTGAGCGGGCGCCGAATATTCCCGAGAGAAATTTTTGAGAACTAAGAAGGCGTTTTTTTTGACCTCGAAGAAATTGTTCCTGACCAACTTGTGAGCTTTTCACCTCACCTATTTCCAGAATCCATTCTAATTGGGATTTTTTTAAGCGGGCCAGGTCAATTTGTCCGAGCGACCTTGATCTTAACACCAGAGGAGAAACCAAGAGCGGAGTTCCTTCAGCATGAAATATCCTGGAGAAGAAAATCTCGTTTTTAAGCCCCGAGGTATTCTTTAACGCCTTTAAAACTCTTTCGGTGGATAGGGCATGGGCCATGTTCTTCAATCGCTTGTCGGTGTTGTTTTGTGGGATAACCGAAGTGTCGACTGAATCCGTATTGTGGGTAAAGCTCATCCATCTCTCTCATAAAAGCGTCGCGCTTTTCTTTAGCGATTATGGAAGCCAGTCCAATGAGCAAAGATTTTGAATCACCTTTTATTATCGGAAGCTCGTTCCATGGTGATACTTCTGTGCCCCACCTGAGCTTCATGTGGCCATCAATGAGAACAGTGGTGTGATTATTTTTCCATTCTGAAAGGGCCAGAGAGGCTTCTTTCATACCTCTAAGACTTGCGGCCAGGATATTCTCCTGGTCAATAATCAAGTGATCCATTTCCCAGGTCACGTAATTGATTTTAATGCCCTTGATTTCAACGAAATTTTTTTGGCGAAAATCATCCAGAGAGATGCCTAATTTATTCAGCATCAGGACTCTTTCTTCAGAGGATAATTTTTTGGAATCCTGAATGCCTTTAGTTTTTAAAAAGCGCAGAAGCTTTCTAAGAGCTTCCTTATCTTCAATTAACAGATGAACAGCTCCTACGACCACCGGCCCCCCTAAAGGTCCGCGCCCGACTTCATCAGTGGCTATAATTTCGTGAGGATATTCTGAGATAAGTTTAAGTTCCAGCATTGTGTGCTGGTCATACAATAAGTGAACTCTTTCCGTCTAGAAAGTAAACCCGAGATTCACACCCAAGAGCACAAATGTGGGAATGCGGTTGAAAGTCCTGATGACTTTTTTAACGTCATCACTGTCGCCCTTATCAATGGCCTTCAAAACTTTATCATTTACTGCTGTTTCAAGAACAGGAATGTTGATCCGTGCCCAATCCACCCCGAAAGTGAATCCATTCGCCCATTGCCAACGGTTTCCCAGACCGGCGGTTAGTCCCAGATTTTCAACTTCGAAACTGGATTTGATTTCATTCCCCATATCATCCAGGAAATCACTTCCTAAGCGGGCCTCAAATTCACTATAGATAAGACCGAAGCTGGTATGGAAAGAGTTTCCAGAGTAACGGCGAAACTGCAATGAGTAACGCTTCTCTGTGATTTTACCCAAATCAATTCCCACGATGGGAAAACTTAAACTGCCACTTGAGTACTCCCCTTCCAGAGACCACTTTTCATTAAAAATATGAGTGTAGGAAAATGTTAACTTGGAAGGAATCCATGTCGTAAGAAACTGGTAACCGACAAGGACTGTGCCGAAAGAATCGGCCCTTAAATCTTCAGTCTTTAATTTTTTTGGCGATTCAACTTGAGAAGACGGAGTGACTTCCGCATCCTTCACAACTTCCTCAACGATTGAATCCTCCGGCTTAACCAACACCGGGACAACTTCTGAGTCTTCAGAAGGAAGCTTCGGTGAAAACTGAGCGTAGCTTAGAGGAATAAAAAGAAAGAAGAGGAAGATGTATTTCATTTTAATCACCCAAAAAACAAAGGGCCCCAAAAAGGGGCCCTTGTTGCTTAGAATCCGTTTTTGATTAACGAGAGTAATCGATAGCAATACGGGCAGCTTTACCAGTTCTAGTACGCAAGTAGTTGTGCTTAGCGCGACGAGATTTACCGCGAGCGATAATCTTCACACCTTCAACAGCTGGCGAATGGAATGGGAAAACACGCTCAACACCGATACCATCAGAAATTTTACGAACACGGAAGTGACCGTTCATTTGTCCTGGGTGTTTCATAGCAATGCATACACCTTGGAAATTCTGAATACGAGTCTTCTCACCTTCTTTAATTCGAACAGCAACTTCAATAGTGTCACCAGTTCTGAAAGTAGAGATTTTCTCTGCATTCGGGTTTGAGTACTTCTTCTCAACAAGATCAATCAAATTCATAACGTCTCCACAACGTAGTCCGTCCTTTCACTTCACATGGAGTCAGAGGGACGGGAATGCTGTATGCAAATATGCATACATCAGTTATTAGAAGGAACCAGAGGCTCGGGCCAGTCGGTCGCAATAAATTGCGACTGCTGAACGAACAGACAAATGATTATATCCGTCATTTGCTATGCCAAAAATAGGCTCTAGCCGAAAATCGGCCTGTTCAACAACCGGAGCAGTTAATCCCCATCCTGTACCAAATAACAAGAACATAGGGTTACCGTCAAGCTCTAACTTACGCATTAGTTCTTTTTCTTTTCCATCATAAGAATCAAAGTTAGCACCAGTCACTACGACGCAAGGCTTCTTACCTTCAATCTCTGTGATCTTGGCCACCGCCATCTCTATGGAATCAATAACCTCCGCTTCCGAGAGAGCATTTTTTCGGTCTGGATTGTAAATCAGTCCAGAATCCGTCTCCCAAAAACCCAGAATCTTATTAACCATCGCTTGCTGGTTCTTGATCGGAGTTATCAAAAAATAGCGTTTAAAACCAAAGGTCCGGGCCGAACGAGCAATATCGTGGATATCCAGATTGGTCACCGAGGTGGTGATCTCTGAACCATCTTTAGAGCGAATAGGTCCGTGTACCAGACCAATATAACAAGAGACAGGAAAACCCATAATTATCCAATTGAAATAAAACAAATGGATAGCCCATAAGACGAGGTAATGTCTAGGAGAAATGGGGACGATTACACTTTCCAATAAGAGGAAAATTAGTTAAACCTGTGTTAATTCGAGAAGCTTATAAGGCCTATATATGGAAACAAACACTCTGAACTTTCGTCCCAATGAACTCTTTTTGATCGCGGGCCCTTGTGCCGTTGAATCAGAAAATCAATTGCGGACAATTTTAATGAATGAAAACCGCCCTACCCTCATCCGTGGTGGAATTCATAAGATGCGCACCAATGCTAAATCTTTCCAAGGTATGGGAGATGAGGGCATGGAAATTGTTAAGAGTCTAAAACAAGAAATTCCATTTGATTTTGTAACGGAAGTTACTGACGCTCGTCAGATTGAAACACTGTTACCTATCACATCCGTTTTTCAAGTAGGCGCTCGCAATATGTATAACTACGAGCTCTTAAAAGAACTTTCTCGTTATAATCGTCCAGTCATTTTAAAGCGTGCCTTTAGTGCCACCATTTCAGAATGGTTAGGTGCTGCCGAGTATCTCTTTAACTTGGGTGAAAAAAACATCATCCTTTGCGAACGTGGAGTTCGTTCATTTGATAATAAGCTGAGAAACCTTCTTGATTTGGGTTCAGTTATTTATCTTAAAAAGAACACTCCCTTTAAAGTCCTGGTTGATCCTTCTCATAGTATGGGTCTAACTCCTTACGTGGCCGATGCGGCCTACGCTGCTGTTGCAGCAGGAGCAGATGGTCTTATTGTCGAAGTCCATCCGGAACCGGCCTGTGCCCTCTCTGATGGTCAACAGGCCCTCAACATTCCTCAATTCGAGGAAATGATTGCTACTCTAAAAAAACTCGCTCCTATTTTTGGTAAAGAATTAAGGATGTAATCCATGTCAAAAGCTGAATTCGTTCGTGTCATGTTCGATGATATTGCCCATAAGTATGATGCCTTAAATGACATCCTCTCTTTGGGAACTCACCGGATTTGGAAAAAGTGGTTCATTAAAACTGCTCTCAAACAAAAACCAAAATCCGCTTTAGACTGTGCCACAGGTACCGGGGACATCGCTTTTGCCTTAAAAGAACATTGTTCAGGAAATGTAACAGGGATTGATTTCTCTAAAGGCATGATTGATCACGCTTTAGAGCGCGCAAAAACAAACCCTAACAAAGTTCATTTTCAGGTAGCAGACATCCAGAAGCTTCCTTTTGCTGATAAGAGCTTTGATATTGCCACAATCTCATTCGGTATCAGAAACGTAGAGAATCTTGGACTGGGACTTAAAGAGCTAGGCCGGGTTTCCAAAGGCGTTTATATTCTTGAATTCGGTCAGCCGGATAATGAGCCTTATAAAGAACTCTACTTTGGTCTTCTTAAATTATACGTTCCTCTCTTCGGCATTATCTCTAACAGGAAAGATGCTTATGAGTATCTCATTGCTTCATCAGAAACCTTCCCATCCGGGAGAAAGTTTGTTGAAATCATGCAGGAGAATATGAGCTTCACCAATTACGGCTGCATTCCTGTTTTTGGCGGTATTGCTTACATCTATTACGCAAATAACGAGGCTTAATTTATGATCTCTCCTATCTTTGATCCATCTCAGTGGAATGAAGTTACTGACGTCAAATTTGAAGACATAACTTTTCATAAGGCCAAACATACCGGTGCGGTCCGAATCGCCTTTAACCGCCCTGATCTTAGAAATGCTTTTCGTCCGCAAACAGTGGACGAACTCCTGACCGCTTTAGAATGGTCCCACCGCCAGAATGATGTCGGTGCCATCCTTATTACCGGAAATGGTCCATCATCAAAAGACGGAGGCTGGGCCTTCTGTTCTGGTGGAGATCAAAATGTTCGCGGAAAATCCGGCTACGAATACAAAGATACAAAACCTGGAATGCCTGTGGCCCATGGCCGCCTTCATATCCTGGAAGTTCAGCGCATGATCCGTTTCATGCCTAAAGTTGTGATCGCTCTGGTTCCTGGTTGGGCCGTGGGTGGAGGTCACTCTCTTCATGTGGTTTGCGATATGACTATCGCTTCAAAAGAGCACGCCATTTTCATGCAGTCCGATGCAAAGGTCGCAAGTTTTGATGGCGGCTTTGGTTCGGCCTATCTTGCCCGCCAGGTTGGTCAAAAACGCGCTCGTGAAGTTTTCTTCTTAGAACAAAAATACACAGCTGAAGAAGCTTTCCAGATGGGCATGGTGAATAAAGTTGTTCCTCACGCTGATCTTGAGAAAGTAGGTCTTGAATGGGCCCATACTATTTGTCACAAATCTCCCACAGCGATCAAGATGCTTAAATTCGGTTTTAACCTCATTGATGATGGTCTGGTTGGACAACAGGTTTATGCCGGTGAGGCAACACGACTTGCCTATGGAACAGAAGAAGCTCAGGAAGGAAGAAATTCATTCCTTGAAAAAAGACAACCTGAGTTTGAGAATTTTCCCTGGGTGTATTAAATGAAGGAGTCACAATCAGTTTTAAAAACCTGGTGTGATGCTGATTTTTTTAAATTAGGCGCCTTCCTGAGTTCAGCTGACGGCCTGTCAGTGACTTTGGGAAAAGGCGGCTCTTTCACCATCGTAGATAAATTCATCTCTACACCCAAGCCCGTCTTTTATTTAAAGAATTTTTATACCAATAGCTATCTTGCCTATACTCCAGAAGAAACCATCACGTTAAAAAGAAGTGAATGCCTTTTTGAGCGCGAAGAAAAATCCTTCTCCCCCATTAATAATGATGATGATCTCTACCAGAAAGATTTTACCCTGCTGAAAAGTGCCTTTAGCTCTGATCTTCAAAAAGTCGTTCTCATTTCTCGTGAGACTTATGAAGTTTTTGAAGGAGAGAAAACAATTCTCCATCTGCTTCAGAGGGCCTTCTCATTCGGGACCGGCATTCCCTATGGTCTCTGGAACCCTTCCTATGGCGTTATCGGAAGTACTCCGGAAGTTCTCTATACTGTCACTGGCCCGACCCTTAAAACCTTTGCTCTGGCAGGGACAGCGAAGATTGAAGACAAGGAAGAATTTTTAAATTCCAGGAAAGACCGTCATGAACATAATCTGGTGATTCAGGACATTGAAGAAAAACTCCGCCCCTTCTTAAATTCAATCAAAACCTCTGAGACCAAGCTTCATCCCTACAAATCAATCGTTCACTTTAAAACTGATATCGAAGGCGAACTCCTGAGTGATGTGGATTTCACTAAACTCACCAGTATCCTTTCACCAACTGCGGCCCTCGGTGGTTATCCGAAAGAAGCGTCCCTGAATTTTTTAAAAACCTCTCAGTATGGAAGAAAATATCCTGACCGCTATTTTGGTTCAGCGATGGGGCTTATTAGCTCCGATTCGAAGGAATTCATTGTCGCCATACGGAATGTTCAGTGGGAAGGGAATCATCTTTATATTGAATGCGGTGGTGGGGTCGTTCCTGAATCCGAATTTGGCCGCGAACTCGAAGAAGTCCATTTAAAACGGAATACCGTTAGAAAGCATTATTTATGAAAATGAGTTTTGAAAAAGTCTTCTTTTGTACGGGAGCGCGTAATCACGATTTACTTAAGTGCTTTAACGAAGAGAAGCTAAAATTTGAATTTGATGAAAGAGTTGCGAGCTTTAAGGCCCTGGGTCTTGCTAAGATTTCTTCTCTCCCTGTGGCCGTTTGCACGACTTCGGGAACAGCTGTGGCCGAATGCGTGCCGGCCATGCTTGAGGCCTATTATACCGAAATACCTTTAATTCTCATTTCAGGAGATCGTCCGAAGAAGCTCCACGGAACAGGCTCTCCTCAAACGATTCATCATGAAGCCCTCACCACCAGTTGTCGCAGAACTTTTATTGAAACTGACTTTAAGGATCTGGAGTCTTTAGATCTAACAGGTCTTGAATACCCGATTCATATCAATGTTCTGGTTGATGATACAGTTCCCCATGAGATGGAGCTAAAATTTCACGATGCTTTAAGTTCATTCGCTGCATTTGTATCAAAAGTTAAGAAGCCCCTTTTTGTTTTCTCTCATGAGAATAAATCCATGAGACCCTTCATCGAAAAATTTACCGGCACCAAACTTAGTTTCTATGCTGAAACTTTAAGTGGAGGCCGGGATCTTTCAGCAATTAAGACGGAAAAGAAATTAATTGAACTTTTTAATGCGGGCTTCTTTGATTCCGTCGTTCGAATTGGTCACACTCCACTCACTAAGATCTGGAGACTCCTGGAAAAAGGACCTCTCCCCGTTTATCATTTTGATTCCCGAAACCTCCCTGGACTCTCTTTTGGAGAAGTCCTTCCTTTAAACTCAGAGTCTCTGACTCAAAGTAATGAGTTTTGGAAAATACTTGAGGGTCTTCTTCCTTATCCTGTGGCGGATGAAACCATCTGGCGCTTAGATGAACTTATTAAAAAGTATCCGGAATCAGAGATAAGTTTCAGTCAGAAACTAAACAATCTCATTTCTCCGGATGATTTTGTATTCCTTGGGAATTCCCTCATCATTCGTTTTTTTGAACTGACTCAGACTAAGAATTTAAAAGTTTTTGGAAACCGTGGAGTCAACGGCATCGACGGGCAGCTTGCCTCTGCCATAGGTCTTGCCATGGGGACAAATAAAACAGTTCATTGCATCCTGGGTGATGTGACGACCTTTTATGATCTATCCAGTCTTCGGGACCTGCCTTCAAATCTCAGGCTTATTATTATTAACAATAAGGGCGGAAGAATATTTGATATGCTGAATCTCGATAAGCGTATTGTGCTGGAGCATGAGAATGACTTTAAGGATATCGCTTCTGGTTTAAAATTAAGTTATAGTAACGATCTGTCTGACTTTAATAAAGTCCAGGTTCTGGAACTCATGCCTCTTCGAACTCAGAGCGAAGCCTTTCTTAAGGAGTGGCAGCAGTGATCCATATTTTTCATGGCTTCTTAGGCTCCCCGGAGGACTTTTCTTTTTTAAGAAGAGAGGATGTTGTTCTTCATGATCTTTATGAAATGACCACTCTCCCTCAGATTTCCCATAATGACATCCTCATAGGCTATTCCATGGGTGCCCGAATTGCGATGGAGATTGCCCATCTTAATCAATATCAAATCAAGAAACTCATCATCATCAATTCTCATCCAGGTCTTGAGACGGATGAGGAAAAAGAGAAACGCAGATCCTTTGAACTGACGGTTCTGGAAAAATTAAAGACCATGAGTAAAGAGGAGTTCCTCTCTTATTGGAACGCTCTTCCCCTGTTTTCTCATGATGCTCCCCTGGAGAATATCCCGGAAGAACGCTACAGGAAGTCAGCTGAACTTTTTGATCGTTTCGCCTTAAGCAAGCAGAATAACTTTTTACCTGAGATCGCAACTTATAAAGAAAAGGTTCTTTGGATCGTAGGCCTTAAAGACGAAAAGTACCTGGACATAGCTTCTGAGAAAATTCTTCCCCACGACATCCAAGTTGTGAGTCTTCCAGGTGGGCATCGTTTATTTCAACTTCAAACAGAACTAAAAGAACTTCTTCAGAATGAAGGTATCTTATGAAAAATTTTCTTCTCGCAACGAGACCTAAAACCCTTCTGGCCGGAGTCATTCCACCGGTTGTGGCCTATGCTTATTCCCTTTCAACTACAAACAGCGATGCTCTGTCATACCTGATACTGGCAGTACTCGGGGCCCTTTTTATTCAACTCGCAACAAACTTCTTTAATGATGTGATTGATTTCCAAAAAGGCGCGGATGCTAAAAGAGTAGGACCTACCCGAGTTTCAGCAGCAGGTTTAGTTGACATAAAAACCGTAAAAGTTTGGGCCTATAGTTGCGTATCTCTAGGGGCCCTTTGCGGAATACCTCTCATCATACGTGGAGGCTGGCCTTTTCTGGTTCTTGGAGTCGTCTCCCTTTATCTCACCTATGGTTACACCGGAGGAAAAGTGTCTCTTGCTTACCGGGGCCTTGGTGAACTTTTTGTTTTTCTTTTCTTTGGTTTATTTTCAGTCATGGGATCCTATTATTTATTCACTCTGGAAGTTAACCTGGGGTCTTTTTTCCTCGCCACGATCTTCGGACTCATGGCCACAACCCTTATTGGTGTGAATAATCTTCGGGATAGAGTTACTGATATGGAAGTTGGAAAACGAACCATGGCCACCCGTTTTTCTGAAAGGACTTATCAATACTTCATCATCGGGACTATATTCGCTCCCTATGTCATCCTTCACTACTTCCAACATTTTAAAATGATTTATTGGGTTTTCTTTGGACTTATTCCGGCAGCAAAACTCTCCCTCATTATTTTTAAAAATAAAGGCGCAGATCTTAACGAAGGGTTAAAATTTTCCGGAATACATCTGGTGGTTCTCTCTATCATCCTAAGTCTGGTTTTTGTTTATGAAAGTTCTCTATAGCCTTTATAAGCTTACACCACTTAAGGTTCATAACCGCCTGAGCACCATGAAGCCTCAGGAAGGTGTATTGTTAAAAGGAGTTCTGGGAAACAAGACCACTTTTTGTGATTACTTCCCTCATGTCACTCTGGGCGATAAGACGGTTGAAGAGTTCATCGAGACTTTTAAGTTTCAGAACCAGAACTACGAAAAAAAGTGTTTTGATTTTCTTCTCAAAGATCATGAGCTTTATTGGACCAAACCTAAAACGATTAAGAATCATAAGCTTTGGAACGTGGGAGAAGATCTTGCTCCGATGATCAAATATAAAGTTAAAGGCCCGGATGATTACGGCTTTTTGACCGCTTTAAAAAACAAAATCCCGACAAGACTTGATGCCAATGGACTCTTCTCTCGGATTGAGTTTTTAAAATTCATGAAAGAAATCCCGGATGATCTGATCCCTTACATTGAGTATATCGAAGATCCCCTTCATGAAAGTGACTGGTCGAACCTTCCCCTGAAAACCGCCAAAGATTTTATCGAGGGGACCCCTTTTGAGTATATGGTTTATAAACCCAACGCTGAGTTTAAACCTGTGACGGAAACCCCGGTTATTTTCAGTACCTATTTAGGGCATAATTTAGGACGCTGGCATGCTTACTGTGAACTCTTGAGAGAAGGCGACCTGGATTTAGTCCACGGCATTCAAACGTCAGGATTCTATCAGGAAGAAGTAAATCTTTTTGACGGGAACTATGTTCAGGGTTTGTCGGCAAATATCAGAAGTGTGCATAAAATGTATAAGGATATTCATAGTCTTAACTGGAAAAGCTTATGTTCAATATAGATTTCAATAAGACTGAACCTCAAATTATTTGTCATCCTCAGTATCAGGAATTAGTTCCGACTATCCTGAAAGGACTCGCCTCTTATCAGCTTGAAAATCATTTCATCCTTTTTTCTTCAGGCACCACAGGTGGCGTGAAAGGTTATGCGGTTTCAAAAGACGCTCTCTTTGCTAATGCAAAGGCCAGTAACGATCATTTTAAACTAACGAGTGAAGACGTGTGGGCACTCTCTTTACCGGTTTATCATATTGGAGGGCTCTCGGTAGTGGCACGGGCCCATCTGCTGGGAAATAAAATTATCGATGCCCGTCATTGGAATCCAGAGACATGGCCTGAAACAATTAAAGACGCCACTATCACGACCATTGTTCCCACTCAACTTTATGATCTGGTTAAGCGCGGAACCCAAGCCCCGCAAAAACTAAAATTCATTATTGTTGGCGGAGATTTTCTAAGCTCGAAACTAAAAGAAGAGGCCATGAAACTGGGCTGGCCTGTCATTCGCACTTTTGGCATGAGTGAAGTATGTTCCCAATTAGCTTCGGCAAAACAACCGGAGAACGATGAAATCGAACTCTTCCCCATCCATCAGATAAAGATTGGGGACGAGAATAGATTACTGGTAAAAAGTGAGGCGCTTTTCACTCTCCAGTTCATTCTCACAGATAAGCTTCAAGTCACATTGGCCCGGGATTTATGTGATGAAGAAATGTTTTATAAAACTAATGATCAGGCCCAATTCAATGAAGGACATTTTAAACATTTAGGACGTCTGGGAGATGAATATAAAGTTGCTGGCCATTTGGTGAATCTCCTACAGCTTAAGAATACCCTTTCTTCCCTTCTCATTGAGAAAGATCTTTTTGGGCAAATGGAATTTCAAATAGAAGACGATGAGAGAAAAGGTAAAAAGCTCGTTCTCCTCACTCTTCTTAAGAATAACCCAGAAGCTCTTATAAAAGAAATTTCTCACGAGATTGCTCCCGTTAAAATTGATGAGGTCAGAATTTTGGAAAGTTTTGAGAGAACACATTTAGGAAAATTAAAAAAACAATAACTCGTACTACTTTTTTAATAGATCCGGTCGCCATTTCTGAGTCATTTCTTTTTTCTGCTCCAACTGCCACTCACCTATTTTTTTATGATGACCGCTCAAAAGAACTTCCGGCACCAGCATGCCTTCGAACTCCTGAGGTTTAGTGTACTGAGGGAATTCAATCAAACCGTCTTCAAATGAGTCATATTCGCTTGAGAGCTTATTTCCGAGGATTCCTGGAACAAACCTTACGGCAGAATCGAGCATAGTCATAACGGCCAGTTCTCCGCCGGTCAGGACGTAATCTCCAAGGGAGTAATAATCATCCACATACTTTTCTAAAAAGCGCTCGTCCACACCCTCATAGCGGCCGCAGATGAAAACAAGGTCTTTGGAAGGATGAGATAGAACTTCTGTTCCAAAGCTTCGGGCCACCTGGTTGTTCCAAACTTTCCCGCGGGGAGAAGTGTAAATGACATGAAGGTTTTCAAGCGAAGAATAGGAACCAGCTTCCACTACACCCTTCATGAGAGCGTCTCTTAAGATATCGGCCCTCATGACCATACCTGGTCCCCCTCCAAAGGGAGAATCATCGACACTTCGGTACTTGGTCAAGGAGTAGTCTCTGATGTTCACAAAGTGCATTTCAAATTGGATTGTATCGACTCGCTCGCCTCGAAAGGCCTGGCCTGAGATGCCGCACTCTAAGAGAGGTTTAAAGTATTCCGGAAAGAGAGTCAGTATCCAGATTTTTCTGATCACTCAGTATACTCCGGCATGACCATCGTGATTTTTCTTTCTTCAACATCAACATCAGGAAAGAAATTTTCAACGAATGGAAGAGTCATCATTTCACCGGTCTCGAGACGAATATCTAAAAGATACTGGGCCCCGTTGTCTGCGAAGTCTTTAACCGTTCCAACTGTTGTTCCGGCATCATTCACAACTTCCATCCCTATCAGGTCGACGAGATAAAAATCTTCTTCCTCTAATTCAGGAAAATCTTCACGAGCGAGATAAATCTCGAATGGAATAAGACTCTCCAGATGAGTGCGATCTTTCATACCTTCGAATTGGCAGATGGTTTTATTGCCGTAACGGACTTTTTGTAGAAGCCATTCTTCTCCTTCATCACTGATTTTAGACTTCTGAGAAGAGGGATAGAGCCATACTTTCATGCCGTCATCCAGGATCTGCTCAGGATTTAAGAGACGGAGTTCTGCCTCTCCTTTAATTCCATGAGGGTGAGCGACGAAGGCAAGTTTAACGAGGTTTTCTTTATTCATAAAATAAATAAACCCCAGCTACAACCACTAGGCCATAGCTGGGGTAAAAATGATTTGGAGTAAGTTAAACGAACTACTACTCGATGATTTCGAGAACAGATCTTTTTCTTAACTTGGTTGAAGCCGCATTAAGAATCGTTCTTAGTGCCCTAGCAGTTCGACCTTGCTTACCGATTACTTTACCAAGGTCAGATTTATCTACCTTAAGTTCGATAACAGTCGTCTGCTCGCCTTCGATCTCGTTGACTTCAACTCGATCGGGCATGTCCACTAGTGCTTTAGACACAAACTCAATCAGTGTTTTCAATTCGCTGCTCATACTACCTCTACTGGAAAGGTTTACCCCCCGTTATGAGCACGGGGTTAACAACATTATAGCTGAATATTGTTGTTTTTGAGCAAAGATCTTACAGTATCTGAAAGTTGAGCTCCCTTGGAGATCCAAGACTTTATGCCTTCAACATTAACAAGCTTAAGAGCTTCTGCAGACTTAGGATCGTATTGACCTAATTTTTCAAGGAATTGGCCATCACGAGCTGTACGAGAATTCGTCGCTACGATCGTGTAAACAGGACGGTTTTTGCGACCACCACGGGCCATTCTAATCTTTACCATTTGGAAATCTCCTATAGATTCACATAAAAAATTTTTACAATTTATAGTTCAGCCTTCGGACAAAGTCAAAAGCTTTGCCCGGAAGTGCTTAGAAATACTTCTTACCAAAAGGACTTTTTGGCTTATTTTTCTTCTCTTGTTGGCCAAACATCTGCTGGTTTTGCTGTTTCTGGGCCTGACGGAAGCCTTTTACCGGTCCCATTCCAGGAATGTTCGGTAAACCGCCACCCTTCATCATCCCCATCATTCCCACCATCATCTGACGCATCTGTCCGAAGCGCTCAATAAATTGATTCACTTCTTGAACCGTTTGCCCAGAGCCGGACGCAATTCGGCGGCGGCGAGAAGCATCGATTAAATCCACGTCCTCACGTTCTTTTTTAGTCATAGAATTAATAAGAACGCGCATCTTTTTCATTTCGTTTTCCGCAGGACTGAGGTCACCCATTTGACGAAGGGCCCCACCCATACCTGGAATCATTTTGAGAATGGATCCAAAAGAACCTAGACGGTTAATGGTTTCCATTTGTTTTACGAAATCATTAATAGTGAATTTGCCTTTCTCAAGATTGGCCATCATTCCCATGGCATCGTCTTGGTTGATCGCCTCTTCGGCCTTCTCGACGAGTGAAAGAACATCACCCATATCTAAAATTCTCTTCGCCAAACGGTCTGGATGGAAAGGATCAAGATCCTTCATCTTTTCGCCGACAGAGATAAATTTAATTGGAACACCTGTTACATAACGAATGGAAAGGGCAGCACCACCTCGGGCGTCTGAATCCATCTTAGACAGGACCACACCGGTCAACCCGACTTTCTCGTGGAAAACCTTGGAAACGTTTACTGCTTCCTGTCCGGTCATGGCATCGGCCACCATCAAGACTTCAGGGTTATCGAGAGATTTTCTTACGTCTACGAGTTGAGACATAAGCTCTTCATCAACTTGCAGACGACCGGCAGTATCGATGATTGCAATTTCTTTATGGAGTTTTTTCGCCTGCTCTAGACCGGCACGGACAATGTCTACCGGCTTCATCGATAAATCAGAGTCAAAATAATCAACGCCCAAATTTCTGGCGTGAGTAATGAGCTGATCTTTAGCGGCCGGACGAAAATTATCGGCCGGAATGAGATAAACATCTTTTTTATTTTTAGTACGAAGATAAAGAGCAAGCTTTCCAGCGAAAGTCGTCTTACCGGCACCGTTTAAACCAACAATGAGAATAGGAATAACAGGAGGACGCTTAAGATTTAATTCTGAGTTTTCGCCACCCATAAGGGCAGAGAGCTCATCGTGCATAATTTTAACGAATTGCTGACCGGGCTCTACACCGCGAAGAACTTTTTCACCTAGAGCTTCGCTCTTAACTTTCTCGACGAACTCTTTAACCACCTTAAAATTCACGTCAGCTTCTAATAAGGCTGTTTTGACTGATTTTAGGGTTTCCTCAACGTTTTCCTCAGAGATCTTATTTTTACCTCGGAGAGAACGAAAGGCATCCGAGAACTTTTCACTTAAATTATCAAACATGGACTACTCCGCTTTAAGATTTAGCTCGATGAGTTTACTACATTCGGAAGGATGAGACACTATGAAATCGGCCCCAGTATCTTCTAAGTGCTCTTGTTGGGCCTCTTTATTCCATATTGCACCAATCGCCAACACCCCAAAATTTTTCGCTCCGATAATATCATTGGGGCTATCACCAATAACACACACTGAATGAAGGGGAAATTGTCCTACTAAATTTTGCAGTCCCTCAATATGGGGCTTTGGCAGAGAATCATCCCAGCACGAAACTCCATCAAAATAAGAAGAAACTCCCAGTTCCTGTAAAATGCGCAGTGTTGAACTTCTGCCCCGAGCGGTCCAAACATAGAGAAGACAATGGGGAGAAAGTTCCTGAATAAGTTCCTTAATCCCCTCAAATAATTGATATTGGCGATTCGAAGTATCAATCAAGGTACCATCGCAGTCAAAAATTACGTGTTTCATAAGAAAAGATTCTAATGGCCTTGACTCTATATTTACAACCACTATTGCAGCCTATACAACTGACCGTGCTATGAATCATCCACGCCCTTTTAGTCCCGAACTCTCCCAGAAGATTGAGCGCTTCCGTGCTCATGCTTCTCCTATGCATTTAGGTAAGATTTCTTTTTCCTCTCCGCTGCTTTTGGCGCCAATGGCCGGAATATGTAATATTCCCTTCCGTGTTTTAATGGAAGACCTGGGAGCTGGCGGAACAGTTTCAGAACTCATTTCTTGCCACGGCATTAATTATGGCAATCAGCGAACATTAGAGATGCTTAAAATCCATCCTCGTGAAAAGAATGTTGGCATCCAGCTTTTTGGTGAAGATGCTGACTCAATGGCCCGGGCCGCAGAGGTGGCCGAAAGCTATGGACCGAAATTTCTGGATATCAATATGGGTTGCCCGGTGAATAAAGTTGTCACCAAAGGCGGCGGTTCCGCGATGATGAAAGAAGTGGAAAAGCTCGCCCCTCTTTTTGAAAAGATGAGATCAAACATGAAGACTCCTCTTTCAATTAAAATCAGAACGGGTTGGGACGCCAATTCTCTAAACGCAAAAGAAATTATTAATATTGCCTATAACTCCGGCATTGAATGGGTTGCCATTCACGGAAGAACCCGGACTCAACAATATACCGGTTTTGCTAATTGGGATTTTATCGAATCCTTAAATGAAGATAAAAAAATCCCGCTCATCGGTAATGGAGATCTTCATCATCCATATGGTGTTTCTGATCGTCTTCAAAAAACAAATTGTGATGCTCTCATGATTGCCCGCGGTGCCCTCCGAAACCCTTTTATCTTTCTCGAGTCACTGGATCCGGCCTATGCTGGTGAAAAGCGATCGATCTTTTTAGGCAGTGATTATTGGGAAGTGATACAGAGACTTCACCATTATTGTGCTGAAACATTCACTGAAGAGCGCACTATCCTGGTTCAAGTAAGAAAGCTCATAGTTTGGTTTGCGGCCGGTTTCCCCAGGGCCGCCGCCTTTCGGTCTCAGATCTTTGGTAGTCAAAATATGGATGAATGTATGAAAATCGCCGAAGATTACTTCCTCTCACTTGGTTCTTCCCAGAAATTTATCAATTATGATGAAGTTTTCATGAGTTCCGGCCACGGTTAAGCCTTAAAACCTGATTAATGGAATAAAGTACTTAAGATAAATGGATATCTTTCCGAAAATAGAAAGGTATGGCCTTGTTAATGCTCTTATTCCTTATTCCTCTGAGCTTCGCTGGTTCTCCCCCTAACTGTGGAGAGCTGGGAACGATTATTGAGTCTTATGAGAAAGACCTGCAAAAAAAATTTGTCACCGACTGTGGAAAGATCAGTCATCAGACCTTAATAAAAGATATTCCCGTCACCAATCCTGATTTTCTAGATGGCAAGATGTGTTCGGATCTGGCCACAATTGAAACTCAGTTGGAAAGACTCAAATTAGAAGAAGCCGTTTTAACCGGAATCAACAAACTTAAAAAGACCGTTCAAGAAAGTAAGGAGCAGGTAGAAAAGACTCAGGGTGCTGCCCAACGAGTGGCCGGTATGAGTTTTGTCTCCAGTCTAAACACGGCCCAATCGCTGGAAGTACTTCTACAAACAACAACTGATGATGGAACACCAATCATTCAAAAGCTTAAAAAAGTACCCGCCAGTCAAAGACTGACCCAGAAGGATTTAAAAGACCGCTTAAAAGAAATTTGTAAGGCCAGTGATAAAGGCCATCTAGACAATAAATTTGTGACTGATGTGGATGCTTGTAACCCTAATGTTTTTAATCCGAATTCAGAGGCTTCTAAAGAGATTCTCAATCTCATTGATACAACTGATCCAACAATTCCTCAGATTTCAAAATGGCAGAATATGCTCGCAATCAAGAGGAAAAGTTCAGATCCAGAAGCCGCACCCTACTCATTTGTCGACATGCAAAATGAAATGTCTGAAGCCTTTAATAAACTCGACTCAAAAGATGTTCTGAGTAAAGGGCATCTTCAGGCCATTGCGAAGCTGGACGACTTTGAAAATAATCCTGGTTTTAGTTTCGTTGAAGATATCGCTTCTATAAAAGAAACTAAAAAGGCCAAAATCGCCTCGGATAAATTTCTTCTCCTTATGGGAGACGCGAAGCTTCGTCAGCAGTATGAAGTTCAAAGTAAAATTTCCATCGTCTATGATGATTTAAGAAGCTCTCTTTCTGATCTGACTGAATCTCAGAAGGCCGACTGTGATAATGCAAAAAACCTTTATAAGGTGGCCCGCAGCTGCTATCAGCACATTCAAGGTGTTCATGCCAATCTGACAGGAGATGCCAAGGCGAATCTTGGGCGATACCTTCCAGCGATAAAATCTTCTATTGAGTATGCTGATACTCTGGAAAATAAAGAAGTATCATGTGTGGAAGAGCTAAAAAAGAACGATACTCTTTCTGAAACTTGTTATGCCGAGCTTAACCAGAATCATGCGGAAGTTCAGGATCAAATTCTTCAGTTAAATCTTTTAAAAGATAAAATTGCTGCAGAAAATGTTGATAACATGAAATTCAGAAACTTTGCTCTCTCAAAATGGAATTCTCAACGTTGCCAAACACTCTCCTCTCCAATGGATATGTGCGACGACAGCAATTTAATCAGTAAAGAAGCCGTCATGACCTTTAGTGATACCATGAAAATCGCCGTGGTCTTCACTCCTAAACCAGAGGCCGAAACGGAAGCAGAAACTCTTTGTGATGAAGAGCGGAACTTTAAAAAAATGGAATCACGCCTCTGTGAATTTTTTAACGATACAACATCCGACATTGTCGTTCGTAATAACCGCAATGAAAACGTGGATGGTCCAGTTGTTGCTCCTAGTGGAGGAAATGAAGAAGCCGAAATCCGTGATGCCTGGATTCAAGGAGGAACCGGAATCCTTACCGATGTCCTTCGCCACTATATGAATCGTCAGCAAACACAGACCTATAATCGAAATCCTTATCCCTATAACTATAATCCTTATAACTATGGGGCAAGACCGATGGGAATTTCAGATACCATTTTATTTAATGCCAGATACTATGGGGCCTACGGACTTTATATGCCGACCCCTGGTTATAGACCTTATACTGCGGTTGGAACGTCAGCTTCTTTGACTCCCTATAAAAGTGCTTATCCCACCACTTCCAGTTATTTTGGAAAATAATGCCAAAATAATCTGGCAAACTACCCGACGGGCCTCCTCTCCTATACTTTAAAAACCGTAAGTTAACTTCATTCGGCAAGTTTTTCCCAACCTAAGCTACAATAAAGCTAAAGGCGTGAAACTCCGAAAATGAAAGCAGGAGATCATAAAAACACATGGATGTTCGGTTTTTAATCTTAACTTTATTCTTGCTCGTTTCTTGTATGCCTACCGCAGAAGTTGGTAGCGGTAAACAAGCGAGCTCTGGAACGACCTCAGGTTTACCTGGGGGAAGTGAAGATGTGCCGGCGACTCCCGTTAGTTGGAATTTTCTTGGAAGCAACACTAACACCATCACCATCAATGTATCGAATTTAAATAATGCATATCTGGTGGGAACCCCTTTAGAAAATTTTCTATTGGATGCTGAAAACTTCAGTGGGGCCAATTATTGTCTGGTTAGCAGCTACTCATTAGGTGGGATTCCTTATGAACTACGCTCCAGGATTGTGCCAATTTCCTATTGGGATTTTAATACCAAAAGAACCGTAAGAAATTTCCGCGTCGATTTTGATGATGTCACAAACTCCAGTGCCTATTGTGATTCCACATTACGAGTAAAAAACACCACGGGAGAATTTGTAGAAGATACAACTTCTCCTCCAACTTATAAGTTTGACCCATCTCTCATTTGTCCAACTTGTACTTCTATACTTACTTCAACTAAAGTTCGTCTCTTTAAACGAGTGACCTATACAACTCCTGGCACAGTCACTTATCTCGATGAAGTTTCATTGGGTCAGGTTAACACGAACTCTCTAGTTATGCAGATCGATCCGAATTATTCAAACGTTAACAATCCGGTTTCTTGCTCAAATTCGGATTGTGTTTCTCGCGGCTATGATTGTTGTCTTAACAATCAATGCGTAAGAGATGGTTCAATTAAGCCTGCGGCCTACACTCAGTACCAGACGCTGCTCACGGCCGTTGAACAAGAAAGAATCCAGAATCCTCTGGCCTACTTAAATTATCCTCAGCTTTATTATATTTGTGGCTCTACGATTCCAACAACAGGCGGTTCTCAAGGTGGATCCACTGGCGGTGGAACAGGTGGAGAAACAGGAACGGATGCAGAAGCTTTCGCTCTTCTAAAAAAAGACTTTCAGTGTATTAATCATATTAAATCACAGGCCACGACCAATCCTTTTCATAATGAACTTACTGGCCGGAACTATACGGCCGCAACCGACTGCCTCACATTAGCATCTGATTCAAGTAAAGAAATGTACTATCGAAATGTAATGAAGCGGCTCTACACAACTTGTGGTTGTGCTCAGACAGATCTCCAGGACATGATTAATAGTTGCCCGGCCTATGAATATGTGGCAACAGTTAAAGACAATTCAGGCAATCCTTTGAGTATTGATTGCTATACTCCTCCTGGAGGTCCTGCCACCATTCCAATCAATCAAACAGTTTCGGTGAATGGTAGGAATGCTCCCCATCGTTTCTTCGATATAAATGGTCTCGAAAGAGAACTCTCTTCCGGAGCGGAACAAGAAGGAAAGCCTTTCAGCTATATGGATGAAGGCAAGGTTCTTCCTATTCAACAAGATTTCAGCATGAATGCGATCCTGGGTCAGATGAGTGTTTCTTTAGATAAGGCCCTGCCAGCAAAGACAGTCAATGTGGAGATGGATCAGGTTTATTTTATTTCGACTTCTTCGGGTTACTATACTCCTTGCCCTTCATGCGCCAAGGATTCCTGGTTAAATAGTTTTTCTGCCTTTCCTTCAAGTTCAACTGGAACTGGTCTTCAGGCAATTGGCCACACAACTGAGCGGGATCAACTTGGCACGAACTCTACTGGAGGAAACTACGAGGATACGATTTTTGGTCGGGCCTGTTGGCTTCCACCAACCATGATTCCTTTTTCTCATATTGCTGCTACACCTGTACAAAAACAACGATTACAACGTTTGGAAACTCAAAGTGCGCTTTTCAACAATGGATATCAGCGCGACTGGTTCGGCTTTAATAAAGGTGCCCTCATCGGATCTTTCGATGGAGTTACTTGGTTCGCTATCGGCAAAGGAAGAATTGTTAAATCGACTTCTAAAAAGTTATTCCTTGCCATCAATGCTCCATTTGCAGATGTCGCAAGTCCAGGCCTTCATGTTGTGAAAGTAAGCGCCTATGATGGAATCACTCAGGCCGCTCAGGTAGATTACGATCCTCAATACCATCAATACCATCCCTATCAGAATGAAGCAGGAAACTGTCAGAAGTACCATATGTGTGAAACTGATACTGATTGTGTCACACAACTAGGCTGGGAATACGCTTGTGCTGATGTTAAAGGCCTAAAAACTTCATGGCCTGAGTTTGATGGGAATGGGAATGAAGTTCCAGACTCAGCTATTGACCCAACAATTGATCAGATCCTCGCTCAAAAGAGTTTCCCATCAAGCAGCTCAAAGCGATGTGTATACCGAGGTGCCGGAGCTTTTTGTAATGCGAATACTGGAAACTTTCCAGCAACGGATTTAAATAAAAGAAAACTCTTCACCTGCGCACCAAACTTTCATTGTGCGAGTATGCTACAAGCGGGTCTATTTAACTCTAAAATCGCCCGTTTCGCTGCGAAGCTCGAAGAAATTCCGGTCAACAACAATCATACTTTTGGTAAAGATGCCAATATTCTGGGAAGGCCACTTCACTATGTTCCGGCCATATCTGGAGGCTCTTCTCTACCAACAACAATCCGTACAGCTCTTAATCAAAATATGGCCATGAATGTAAGCATGAGCAGTACCTTTACTGGGCTCTGTCAGCCAGGAAAGGCTTTACCTGATAATACAAATATTTCGACTATGGCCCATCCTTTTAATCAGCATGCAGCAGCTGATTACTTAGGAAGAACCGATTTCATTAATCAAATCGGAAGCTGTAATTCCACTCTATGGAATAACTATCGCCATTCATCATGCCCGGTAATAGGAGCAGATGGAAACTATGAGCTGTTTTCGGCAGCTAATATCACTGCAGAATACTTTAATCGAGCCTCTAGCCAGAATTCTTGTGGTCTTGAGGCGATCAAAATTAATTCGGTTCTATCTACTGATTCAAATTATATGCGGAAATTCTCCCCTTTTAAGAGCATCGAAGCTGCACCATTAAATTCTCAAATTCTTCTTGATCGGACTCTTGTGCAAGATGCTTGCTTTAGAAGGGCCGGAGCCGTTTGTCATACGGATCTTGATTGTTCTCCAAACAAAATGCATGCGGCCCAAGCAGAAAGCTATGGACTAGATTTCTTCGGTAATGAAGCTGAGAAGAGTTACTACTCCGAGTACCTGGTTTGTAGTCAAGGGAAAGCAAAACCTTTGCCGTCGGACTCTGACGAATTTAAAAACTATAAAATGAATGAGAATCGTTGTTGCCGTGAAATTGGAAGTGATCTCACAACCATCACGAGTGATATACCAACCTCATCCGGCCCCGGAAAATATGATGCCAAGACAGTTGGTTTAAAGATGTCGATGGTTCCAGGTACAAAACCCAATGATCCAAAACGCTACTCGCGTTTAGCGACAGTTGAGAACATTGGGTCATCCGAACGCCCGATACTTTCGGCCTATCAGGAAAGACTTGCTGGCAACGTGCTTGCCCCTAACCCGTCTAACCCTCTTGGAACAAATATTAAAAGTCCAAATCAATGGAAAACTCTCAGAGAAGCGAACTCTGAAACATGTTGTGGCGGTGGTTGGATTAGAAAATTTTCTGATGGCTCTAATGATTGGACTAAACGTGACCGCTTTAACATTGATGTAACTAATTTCCGTTGTCTTAACTCCAGAACAGCACTTATCAGTAGCTTGATTGATATGGCCCCGGACTACAACGACATTTCTGATGTTCAATATCTTGTTTCTCAGGACTATGGAGATTACTGTAAAACGGCCGACAACACCAATGGTGCTTGTGCTCAATATACTATTAAAGATCAGATTCAGGAGATCGCTCCTACGTACCTCGATCAATATGGCGGCATTTTAATTAATACTGTTAAACCAAATTACGCTTCAGGTAATCTCGATTTCTATTTCATGCCAAAAAGTGCAGATGGGGACAAAGAGGTCTTTATTGATTACAACAAGAGCACCGGTAGAAGAAATATTTCCATTAAGCTTCCAAGTTTCGTTCCAAGAAGCTTTGATAATACTATCTCTACCGGAACGATTACCATGCAGGATGCGAACGCAACAATTGTCCGAGCATGTATCTACGTCCCATTGAACGAACTAAATACAACTTCTCCTACGGGTGGCTATACAGGTATTCCCCTCGGTTTAAGCGTATGTTATTTTTCATTTGATCCAGCAAGCCGCATTCTTCGTGTAGCACCAGATGGATTCCTAGCTGGAAGTTTTGGCACAAGACGAGTCGGTATTCAATTTGGAACTCCGGCCCCAGGTGCCGGGCGTCTGAGCAGATCTAAACCAGGAAGCAGTACTTACTATTTAAAACGTCTTGGCCGTCTTGAATTAAGTGGGATTCCGCAAATTACTCATGAAGCTCTCACTTGTAACGATAATATGAACCGTCTGGTGCCAGGAATCTATAAGACGGGAGTCAATTATTTAAATGATCCTCTCAATGCGAGTAAATCATTCAGAAACCAGGAGAACTCTTTCAGACATAATTCCAGCGACTTTACGACCTCTCACGGTCTTCAGACTGAGCCGGTCTTCTCAGCTAATGATTTCAAATGCTGTAGCCCACTCGGAACAACTGTAACGAAGGCCAGCCTTTGTTGTTCAGGATACGCAACAACAGAAGATGATACGAATATCAAAACCTGTGCCCTACCTCGTGGAACAAATCTTATGGTTTACTTCAACCGCTTCGTTTCAAATGAAGGGATAGGCACCGATAAACCAGGTGGAGGATTACTCGAAACTGATTTTGATATAGAAACCGGAGAGCCAATTCTTACTGCAGCGGTAAATGATAAAATCAGGGAACTTGGTAATAACTTTTGTGAATCAGGAAAAGTTCGTCAGGGCGGCGCTTTTGGAAATTTCGTCATTGAGCCGCAAGGGTCAGAGACAGACCAGACAGATAAGATCTATAATATCGTTGATTCAACCCGTGACAACGCTCAAAACTCCAATGCTGGAGCGACGATTGCAACAGGTTACAATGCCTTCATTGAAGGCTTCCGCTGGAATCACCATTTATATTGCTCTGATGACAATGATTAAGGAAATCTATGAAACTCCCTAATAAAACGCCCTCTGAAACAGCGATTGAAATGCGCGAAATGGTGATGCCAAGCCATACTAATACTCACGGAACCATTTTCGGTGGAACCGTCATGAGCTGGATTGATATTGCTGCTGCCATGGTGGCCGCTCGTCACTGTGGGAAGCCAGTGGTTACGGCCCATATCGATGATATCGATTTTATCGCTCCTATTAAAATGGGCTACCACGTCCTGATACAAGCCTCATTAAATTATGTTGGGAAATCCTCAATGATTGTCGGAGTAAAAGTGACTTCAGAAAATCCTTATACAGGTGAAGTCAGAACAACAACTACTGCCTACCTCACCTTTGTGGCCCTGGATGATCTGGGAAGACCTCATACTGTTCCAGGACTCACACCTGAAACACCAGATGAAATACGGCGCTTTGAAAATGCTAAGAAAAGAGTGCAGATGAAAAAAGAAATTCGGAATAGCTTAGAAAACAAGAAATAAAAAAAGCCTCCATTCGGAGGCTTTTGTGTGTGTGCAGGAAATTAAAGCTATAAATCATTTAAGCTGTTAATAAATCTATTAAACCTGTCAAATCAACAACCCGTCAAACATAAATTACTATATCTAGTATTATTCCTTGTCATGTTTTTGACACACAAAAGAATTACAATCACTTTACAAGTTGCACAAATAAAAAGGCCTCCACAAGAGTGGAGGCCTGATTATAAACTTCTGTTGAGAGAAGATTAGTTATTATGGCTTTTAGTAAGTCTTTTCTTACGAGCAAGGCGCTTAAGCTTCGTAGCGCTCTGTCTATTTTTTGAAGCTGTCTTCGCTGGACGCGACTTTTTTAACTTTTTCATGAATCCTCCTAAATTTTCAATTCGAAAGAGCTTATAATAAAAAAGAAGCTTTGCAAACGACAGGAATAGCTATGCGTATGTCTTATATAGTATTTTTTATATCCCTCACCGCCTGGGCCCAGCCCACTCCCCAGATTGAGGTTCTTCCAAATCCCAGAAGTATTGAAGATTTTGATCACCAGTTCAAGGGATGTTTGGAGAATTCTGAATGTGATCAGGTCATGGGTCTTCAGCTTAACCGCTGGAAAGAATTAGTTAAGAAAGTGCAGAATGAGGAAGTTCCGGAAAAGAAAAAAAATCAATTCCTTGAACTCTTCCGCTCAAAATACGGTATTCCAGTTGAATTCTACACAACTGAAAAATCCCAACAGGGATTTAAACCACTAATGTTTAATTCACATTGCAAGAATCATAACCCCAAACCGCCCGGTCAAAAGACCTTAAGAGGCACGGCTTTCGTCAAGTCGCTTAAGCCAAATGCTGCCATCGTTTGGAGAGACCAGACCCAGATTGAAGTTCCTATCAGTGATCTTTTTAGACCTCAACCTGTGACAGTTTACCTAAATGAAGGCCCTGCCACTTTCCTGCTTCCTATTGATGATCAACCGCTTTTTATAAAAGAGGGACATCTCTTTGTTCTTAAAGAAGAGGACGGACTTTTCTATACATTGAAAATTGGTCAGACTGGCGAATGGAAGATTGAGAATTTAGACCTGTCAAATTTAAGCCGTTGGTCGGAGCATCGATCTGAAGTGACTTGTCCCAAAGAAGATAAAAAACTCGCTCCGAAAGAATTCGGAGTCGAGTTTTGTAAGACTATCTGGAATGAAGATATTAAGAAAACGGTTGTCGTAAAATTATATCAAGGCTGTGCTTGATTACTGCATGACCGCTTCACGCTGGATACTACTACCAGTACTGCAATTTCCTAATGTGCTCAAGTAGCGCTTTACAAAGAAGCCAGTATTATTGCCATTAAGACTGAACTGAATGATTTCTTCAGTATGGATTGCATAACGGTTGTAGTTATCAACTGATCCCTTCTCAAATTTAATACAAATATTATTCTTGTCTGAGCGGCAGTTATCTTGATTAATTTTTCTAAACCAGATAGCAGAATTTGAACCAGTCATAAGAGGGTTTGTGAGTGCTCGGACATTGGCACAAATCTCTTTCATGATTCCTTCAGTGGATGTTTCAATTTCTTTAAAACCGAAAGAAACATTACCAACAGGTCTGAAAAAATAATTCCCACCCAATTGATCTATGGTCACGGCCACTTCCGAAGCCGGCCCTAACTCAGGTTGATTGCAGTTCTTTTGTGAGTAAGAAAAATTATATTCAGCTTGGGCCGTAGACAATGAAGGAAGACGGCTTTCTTTTTGCTCAAGTTTAGAGCAAAGATGAGCAAACTCTTCTCCATTTACCGGAACTTGTAGAAACTCACGAACACTTCCGAGGTTTGACTTAGGAGTCGGAGCTTCCTCGACTGTACATGATATGAAAAAAACGAGAGATGATACCAAGAGCAAAGCTTTCATCATGATCTCCTCCAAGGAAAAATTATATAATAATTGTTTCTTAGAGGGACCCTACTGACAACTTTTTTATTTTAGAAAAGCTTCCGAAATTTGGGCCTTAAAAGGAGAACAAATTGCATTTGTAACTTTTTTACGGTGAGAGAAGAATCCGTATTTCTCCTGACTGGATATTACACGCACTCTCATCCATTCTTTTGTATGAATGGTATAATCTTGATCCCCGGTCAAAATTCCTTTTTCAACTTGAACGCAGACTTCTCCACCGGCAGGAACACAATCCTTACTAGGGATTCCGCTTGTCGTAACCCAGAGTGCACTTTGGCCAGGGATATCAATAATAGGATTGTTAAAAGAAGAGAGATTGCCGCAAACTGAGGACAAGAGTCCTGTCGTACTGGTTTCAACCTCTGGGAAAATATAATCCATACCATCGTGGGTGTTTTTAAAAACAAAACCGTTTCCACCTGTTTGAAGTTTTACAGTGATATCAGCATCAATCACAGTCTTGCCGTCACAGTCCGATTGCTTGGTGGCAAAAAGAAACGAATAGTTGGTAGCAGATCCCAAGGTTTGGGCTTTAGTGGCCAGAGCGGAGCAAACAGTTGAAAGATTATTCCGATCAGAACTTGTAACTGTAAGAGCATTAGATGAACGCGACTCTCCAATAGAATTGGATTTAACATTTGAGTCATACTTACCACAGGCAAGGCTTCCAAAAAACATAAAGGCCAGTAATGAGTATTTCATATTTAACGGCTCACCATTTTATTCTTAATAAAATTATTTCTCAATTTCCCAGCTTCGGCCACATAGTTTTCAAACCAATGGGTACGAGTGAGTTTGATAAAACGTTTTTCTTCCGGACTGGTTAATCCAAGTCCTTGAGTTTCGAGCATCTTCACTAGATAAAAATTCGCAAAAACAGGAATTTTAAGTACGGCCGTCATGGCAGTGGGATTTTGATGAAAAGAAGTCTTGTGAGCATAATGAGTGACGAGATTATCAAACTTATAATAATTATCACTAACACCCTCTTCACAAAGAGTGACTAACTCGCCTTCGATAACTTTATGATAATCTTTCAAAGAAAACTCTCTATTGAAGGCCAGTTCCGGAAAATAATCCTTCCCTTCAATATCCACATTGTTGGCAGGATAAAAAGAAACCATCGGTATCATGCTGGCATCAGTTTGGATTTTGTCATGATGAAATTGGGGACAAAAACTCATTTCTGATTTTTTACCCAGATGTTTTCCTAGTGTCAGGTACTGATGATAAAGAGTACTAAAGTAAACTCTTCGGGGAGAAATCTCTTCTACATCTTCCACCGACATAGAGGCCGGCATTCTCGACCCCATCATCTGCACTTTTTGAAGAAGTTCAGCAGCGTATGGGAACTGAACTGTTTTATAAACAGACGCCTCATGAGCACAGCTTACGAGGAAAAATGAGAAAAGAGTGAGGGGAAGTGATTTCATAGGATCTCCTTAACCTACTCTTCGACAAAACCAATCGGAACTTGATTAACTGTCAAAAATTGTCCAATATAAGAATATGAAATACTGGCTCATGAAATCAGAACCTGATGTCTTCTCTTTTGCGGATTTAAAAAAACGCCCAAAAAAAACAGAACCCTGGAATGGTGTTCGAAACTATCAGGCCCGTAATTTTATGCGAGATGAGATGTCTCCAGGAGATCTGATTCTATTCTATCACTCTAGCTGCCCTATTCCCGGGGTTGCCGGGATTGCTAAAGTGGCTTCTAAAGCTTATCCCGACTCTACCCAGTTTGACCCAGAATCCGAGTATTTTGATCCAAAAGCTACTCTGGAAAAACCTCGTTGGTTTTTAGTTGATGTGGCCTTCGAACAGGATCTTGATTGCCATGTGGCCCTGGAAGAAATTAAACAACATAAGAAGCTTGAAGAGATGAGACTTCTTCAACGGGGTAACAGGCTTTCTATTCTGCCTGTCGCCCGTGAAGAATTTGAATACATTAAGAAGTTAGGTCTTAAAAAAGGCTGATGTAGTTTCCGTTTGAACGAACTACATTTTTCTCTACTTTTAAACTGAGCGTATTAACAGTCTGACTTCCATTTTCCTTAACAGAGAAGAGATAATCCCCTTCTGGTAAAACTTTATAGAATTCAGAACCACGGAAAGCATAACTACCTAAGTCCCGTGTTCCACCGTTAACTTGTTTAATCGCAACCGTTCCAGAAACTCCCTGACGAGAAATCTTGAAACCAGCACCCCGGTGGATCTCACCCATGAAGTAAACCAGAGAGTCACGGTTGTCCTGATAAAATCCTGGAATCTCCCGGTAAGGGGGCCATTTTTTATCAGAGAGTTCCACTGTAATTTGAAGATCATTATGCCAGACATAGCTCCAGTCCTGCATTCCTCCCCGAACAATATACCATTCAGCACCATTGGTGATTCCTCCATGAAACTCTCGGGAGTTTTTCATGCCGGCATTAAGATTGGCATAGCCTTGAGAGAGCTCAACCACTAAGTCGTTCAAAGGGTGGACGTCATATTTTGAATCCCAAGGATAGTTAGCAACAACCGCTCCTCCATGAAAGTTAGCGGATAAAGCGAATTGTCTTTCACCCTGAAATTTCATGACAAGCTGAGTTTCAATCTGACGACCCTTCGGTGAACTTTCAGAATCCCGGGTCATATCGGGAAAATTCCGGTTGAGATCCGTCCACTTGGCGTTCGCTCTTTGCTTAAGATCACTTCCATCAGGATTCATAGATGGCATGATATAGATCTCAGTGTTATTGATCAGCTCAGAAATCGTTCGGTCACTGCCATACTTTGAGCCCATCTCCTCGATCAATGTGACCATGAGTTCTCTTCCCGTAATTTCATCCCCGTGCATGGAAGAAATATACTTAAACTCTGGCTCAACTTCATCGACTCCTGGATTATCAGAAATTTTCATCACCCATAGGTCTTTCCCATTGGTGGATTTTCCGATGCTCTCAAGACGCATAATCTTAGGATACTTCTGAACAAGCTCTTGAAGTTTAGCTTCAATCTGCATAGAACTGGGATAATCAGCAAAGGCCTTATTGTTAATCTCTTTCATGTCGAGATAAACAATATTTTTGCTGTCTAAATACTGAGCTATTCCCGTGGGACCATAGAGCTCGAAACCTTCAGAACTTACGTGATCGATAACCACTGTTCCTGTTTCGATGAGATCTCTGACGATCTCTGGGTTACTAGCTGGGACAAAAAGTTCTTCCTGAATCTTGACTTGAGCTGCTTGGACCAATGTTGATATTGCCAGTAGCGGAAAGACAAAACGTAATTTCATCGTGAAATCCTTTGTTTTCATATCTAATCAAGTTAAGCGCCTAATTGAATGAAAAGCAAAGGAAGTCAGTTAAGTGACATTTTATTTTAGATTTTTTTTTATTTGAAAAGATAAAGCCTGTTACGTGATGAATAAATGGCCAGGTGTTCATCAGTAAAAATCATATCTGAAAATACTGCTGAGTAATCATACCCCAGAGCAAACTCGTCCACTACTTTAAGTGTTAATGGATCGATGGCGCGAAGCTTGCCGTCAAAACTTGCTGCCACGAGATGATCTTTCCACCATCCCACTGCGCTAACAGGTTGAGATGAGACTTTTGCACGTTTTAAAATTTCTCCATTAAAACTCATGATCACAACTTCACCATCATTTGTTCCAAGAACAATCTGTTCACCCTTCACAAATGGATGGGCCTGGGCCGATAGTTCAAAGCTCCGAGAGATGGCCCCGCTATCTGGATTAACCGCAGTCAAATTTCCAGAAGGTGAACCAGTGATAACAACTCCACCAATAAGAAGTGGGTTTAAATCCACATCGATGAATTTAGATTGTTCAACAATCTTCGTTTCCCAAAGGAGTAACCCTTCATCAACTGAGATGGCCCCAACAAAGCCGTCCGCAAACCCCACGATAATCTTATTTCCAATTAAAAGCGGACGGGTTGTACGTTGCAGAGTTGTTGTAACAGGGACAGCACGCTTATAGGCCCAAATGATTTTTCCTGTTTCAGCATCAAGATGAACGATTTGATGTCCACGTAGATAAACAATCAATCGGCCATTAAAATAGAATGGAGCACTCTCAACCGGAGAGCCAAGATCAATGGCGTACTTCAAATCACCAGTCATATAGTGACGGACAAAGAAACGTCCGCTTTGACCGCCATAGGCCACATGATCATTAAAGAATTCAACCGGACCGCCAAGAGGAGTTTTCTCATCCTGCTCCCACAGTACACGTCCACTCTCAATATCATAGGCCGACATCACGCCGCTTAAGCTACCCATGTAAACGGTGTCATTAAAAATTCGAGGAGCACCTAAACCGATAGGAAGATTTCCAGAGATATATTCAGGGTCAAGATTTTTGGCCCACGACACTTTGAAAAAGTCGGGTTTTTTCTCGGGAGCTGTGGGTTTCAAAGAACCACAGCTCGCTAATAAAAGAAGAATTAAAAAATATTTCATTGAGCTAATTGTGAAAGATAGAGCTTAGCGAGTTTCGCTTGTTCATCATTCGGGAAAGTGTTCATAACATAATCAAATTGAGTCTGGGCCTTACCCTTCTCACCCTTGGCAAGATAAAGGCGGCCTAATTCAACTGAAACTCTCGCCGGCATAAGAACATCTTTATTTTTAGCAAGAGGCTCAAGAGCAGCAATCGCTTCATCCAATTTTCCCATTTTCTCTAAAACAGCAACTCTTTGCATGGAAACAAAAAATTGTGCAATAGGATGGTTAAGTTCTGTAAGGTGAGACAAAACTTTATCAGCTTCAACATAGTTGCCTTTATCGTAAAGGAAGTTCGACATTTCCAGTGATAAAGGAAGGATTGAAGGCGACTTACGAATATCATCGCTTAAGCCTTCATATGAAGACATCAAAGCGGCAACATCTGATTTACCACCTTTAACATCTGCCCAAACGCCAGTCTGGAATTCAAAAACCTTAATCGAATTTTCCATAGCGGCCGATTCTTTTGAACTTTGCCAGAAGACATAAGCTGTTGCCCCTACAAGTATTGCAATGAGAAGTCCAAACAAAGACTTTCTATGCTCATAAATGGTGTGACCAAGATCTGTCTTGTTAAGTGTCTGTTCAAATTCCTGAGAGGCCGTTTGAGTCGCTTCGCTCATTTACATGATCCTTTTGTCTAGAAAATACCTATGAAGTTTAAAACTCAAGTTCGTGCGTTGTCAAAGATCAAAAGATTCCCTAGACTTAAAGAATGAAGCAATTATTCATCCTTTTGGCCCTCGTAACTTCAATCGAAGCCCATTCTATAGACCTGAGAGGTCGCATGGGAATTGGTGCTACCAACCAATTGGCCAACGGTTTGCCCGCTCTTTCTCTCAAAATTCAACAGAGCAAGACTTTTGCCCTTGGAGGCATACTGGGTTTTAAAACGGATGAAGATGAAACTCTGTATGGGGCAGGCCTTAAGCTTTACCGCATCATATTTGACGAACCACAGCTCAATTTTTATTTAGCAGGCCTCTTCGCTGCCGAAAATTACTTAGACAAAGAAGATAAGGTGCAGTCGGGTTACCAATTTGACGGTACTCTAGGAACAGAATTTCATTTTACAGGTCTTGAGAGTATCGGTTTTTCATTTGAATTTGGCCTCTCTGCTCGCAAGGCCAACGAAGAAGATGGAGCGACTTTTCAGACATTGGGTGACCAGTTTGTTAAGGCCGGCGTCCACTTCTATCTATAAATTATGTTGAAACATCGCTTACTTTTTTTATTTTTACTCCTGCTCCCTCTGACAGTTTTCTCTCAGTCCAATGAACAAATCATGTCTGAGATTGAAGACGACTTAAATCCCGGCAGCGACATCTTTTCCGATTTTAACGAAGATTTAGAATCCGCCCAAGTGCTGGAAGACGAGCGCTTCTACCGCTATGGCCGTTTTTTTTCCGTGAATCTTGGCGGTGGTTTTACCACTTTTACCGGTAACCGCGGTAAGGCCTATGAGGACAATCACCCTACCTTTCATTTATCGGTCAATTATTTTCTCGATTTTCAAAAAGCCATCACCTTGGGTCTGGAATATTCCAAACACACTATGGTTCTCGATACAGCAGTTAATGGGTACCCAACCCAAGGACCGATTGGGGCAGTGGTCTCGGATTATACTCGGGTCTTTGTGGGCTATAAGTATTACATCGACACGACGGATTTAGGGACTGCGATTACTTACTCCAACCCTCACTTCATCGGTCGCCTGGAATACTGGTACCAAAGTTCAAAATTTCTGGATCGTGAGATCCCGAAAGATTCAGGTGGTGGTATCGGAACCGGGATTGGATTTGGCCTTGAGTTTCCTGTTGAGCTCAAGCAGTCCTATATCAGCGTCGAAGGAATCTACCACGTGGTAAACTTCTACGATAAGTTCACGCAAGACTTCAGACAAATTCCTGACGATCCTGACAGTACCTATGGGTTTGAAGACCTCACCGGAAACGTCATTTCCGTCATCATCACTTATAATTTCACCTGGTAAGCCTGTGATTTTTTCACACTATGCTCATGAATCCTAAAATAATGTTATTTAAAAGAGATGAATCAAATCTTTTTATTGGCCTTACTTCTATTCAGTCAGCTGACTCACGCTTCAATTGATAGAGCTGACTATCTAAAACTAACTCGCGCTCTGGAAACAACATACGCCGATCAAGTCCGCTCCCTTGGTGGAAAGCTTAAATTCACCCTTAAAGAGACGACTGGATCACCGAACGCCTTTGCTGCAAAAAGAACAGATGGAACCTGGGAAGTGACTGTAATGGAGTCATTACTAACCATGGAAGAGCAAACTAAATCCAGCCTCGGTATCATTCTGTGCCATGAAATAGGACATTTCCTGGGTGGAGAACCTTATGTCGTCGGTATCCAATTAACACCCGCTGTTCGCAGTCGGGCCCCAAAGAAAATGTCTTGTGAAGGACAGGCCGACTATTTCGCCACTAGCGAATGTATTAAAACTCTTAACCGCAAACTGCCAGATCTATTCGCGGATAACAAAGGTTTACTGAATCCTATGATGGCCGGGGAATGTAACCAGAACTATGAGAACAAGGAAGATATAAACCTATGTCTTGAAACCCTGGTAGCTTCTTATCAAACAGTCCTGGTCTATCAAAAGATGCTTCAACAGATGAATGTTCCCCAAAGTTTTTTTGGAAAGATTGATAACGACCCCACAGATCGCGTTCTCAACAGCGTGGGAGAATACCCAAGTCTAGATTGTCGTTATGAGACATTTCTGAATGGAACAATGTGCTCGGAGCTTTCAGGGAATGAGTGCCATGATAGAAAATGGTCCCGCCCTGCATGTTGGTTTCTATAAAAATCTCCGAACGTAGCGGACAAAATAACTACTATACTTCGTTCCTATGCCTCCGGTGCCGGTTGAGAAGTTCACACCCCAATGTTGGCCAGCACCATACTCCGCGGATGAAAATAGGAGGATGAGCATTCGCTCATCCTATCCAAGTGCCTGCCGTCTTAATTCTGATTCAACTAAGAGAATATGACGCTACGGGCGATAGACGCAGCGGAACCCGATGTCCGTGCCCGTGCCCGACGGAGCACGGCTCAAATAGAGCGTGAACGCACCAGCGTTCGTACCACCGCTCCAACCACCACCACGAAGCGCAGCGCCCCCAGAGTCTCCGTACCAACGTCCGGCTTGCTGAGCAGAAGTGTAGCCTCCAGTAGATTGGAGATCGTTAGCAGTAACTGACCCAGATAATGTTGTTAATTCCTGCCAGCTAGCAGTTCCATTTGTTGGACCACTCGTGAAACCAGCAGCGGTACTCCAGTCTACCCACTCCCAGACATTTCCGGAAAAGTCCCAAATCTCGCTTCCGTTTGATAACTCATGAGTTCTTCTGAGTTTGTGGGTCCCTGTTGAGGCACAGGTATTTGCTGCGCTATTATACAGACAGCTTGGTCCCGTGGAGGGGGCGACAGCTGAATTAACAAATCCATCATTAGCAGTTGTGGCAGACCACCCACGTGCAAGATCCCCTGTCCCTGCTACTCCTGAGGACCAGTTACTTGGAACAGTTTCAAGGTCGCGGGCAATTGTCATCCATTCAGGGTTTGAGATGAGTGCAAATTCTCCCGTAAACCCAGACTCGCTCATAGCAGCACACGCATTAAATGCATTAGTGGCATTGATACTTACCCAGGGATTTCCCGTAGAGCTAGAGGCGGGAGTTGAAGCTACGTTTTTTGCCTCGTATTTCATCACGCAAAAATCATTTGTCCCAAGTGTGGCACTTCCTAATACTTCTACAAATCCAGTTGGGCAATTTAAGCTCGTATTTTCAACGATAAAAGTATTTGATGGCCCTAAGGCCGGAACTGTCTCACCACCACTTAGAGTTGCTGAACCAGCAGCAATCGAAATCCCTACGGTACCGTTACCACTACAATTTTCCACTGTGACTGTGCGAACTTTACCTGTTCCTGAAACACTCACACTACAACCCGTGGTATCAGTTCCATTCAGACTTATCATAGCAGGCGTAAGATTAACGGTGGCGGTATCAGAAGAATAAGTGATTGTGTAAGTAACTGCTCCACTTTCAATGACAGCAGCCGATGGATCACTGATACCTACTCCGAACCTTCGAACGCAGCGGATGTAGTTATAGCCCTGCTTCGTTGTATTGGACTGATTTCCTGTACCAAAATACTGTTGCCAGGCGGAGTTAGCAGCTGATTCTGTTGACGACCAATAATAATTACCTGCGGCGGTACGAAGCCCTGGGATCGATAATTTATTAGTCCACATAAGGTTAAGTTCCGCTCGGTTCGGAAGATACCAATCTGAATGACCTCCATAAACTAACTTGTCACAATAGCGGGCAGCTGCATGATAGCCGCCAGCTCCTGTCGTAACACCAACTATGTTAGCGGTATGGACATCTCCCAGGGTTGTATCAATATTAACATCACCAAAACCAATTCCTGTCGTCGTTGTGTAGTTCGT
>DISW01000022.1 GCA_002422605.1 Bacteriovoracaceae bacterium UBA6200
ATTCGAAAACGTAATAAATGTTCTCCTGGTTATCAAACTTCTTGATAACGTTTCCGTGCATGTCATAGATCATGGAGTAGCGACCAACCGTTTCTTCGCCCAGTGGTTCGGCATCTTCAAAAAGACCGTTGTTGATGACAATAGGGCGAGGACGTAAATTGTCATTAGCAGGAGCTTTAGTTCCATTTAAACGATTTCCTGAAACATCCCAGACAAATAGTTCGTCCTGAGGTCTTTCAGCTCCTCTATAATACGCTCCGATGAGAGAGGAATTTCGATCATAAGCATAGTCCATCTGCCCGGATTCATATTTGATCTGAGAGATGTTGCTAAGAGGATCATAATCGTAAGATCTGAATCCAAGATCAGGAGTATTAATCTCTGCAAGGCGATCTAGATTGTCGAACGAGAAGGTTGTCTCAAGCTTGTTAGGGTAGGAGATCTGTTTCTTTCTTCCGAGAGAGTCGAACTCAATTCCGATAGAAAACTTGCCTGACTTTACAAGGCGAGGACGCATAAGTTCATCAAGTTCGTATCCAACGATCTCTGCGCCTACTGCATCTTTAATACTCGTTACTTGTCCACCAGGAGTATAAGTATAGTTTAGGGTTGAAGAAGGTTGCTTAACAACTCCGGTTGTGTCAGCAATGGTTTGAACCAGGATAGGTCTATTGGCACCATCATATTGTAGGGCCAATTTTGTTTTGTTCTGAGTGATTTGGGTTAAATTTGAAGCATCATCATAACTCAGAGTTTTTGAGACATTGTGCTTATATCCAGTTGAGTTTATCCCCGTCAGGAGATTGAGTCCGTTATAGGAGTAGCTTGTTTTTGCTACCTCACCGGTTGCAGGGCGAGTGACGACCTTTTCAGAAAGATTAGCGGCAGGGTCGAAGTTATAGATGGTCTTTACGATCATGTCCTTGACCGGATCAGAAGTTTTGAAAGTGTTACGGTTAAGGACGGTAGCATATCCCACGATCTCGCTCTTTTCTTTAAGAAGGTTTAGAGGACCATAGGTAAAGTTTATCTGAGAACTGATGGATTCGTTAGTATTAAAAACAGCCACAGCAGAAAGGTTGCCTCGAGGGTCATAGTTAAGTCGGGTCTTGATGCCCATAGGATCAATCTTCTGAATGACGTTTCCTCGCCAATCGTGCTCAAGTTTTGTGATACCACCCTTCGGATCGATGATTTGCTTGGGTAGGGATTCTTCAGCACAGCCACAGCCGGATTGCTGGTAGCTTATTTTGTAGGTCTCACCACGCTCGTTAGTGGCCTCGATAATATTGCCAAGGCCATCATAGATATAGCTTGAGGTAAGGGTTTTTCCTTCTACTTCTCGGGCAACGGCGATGAGGTTATTGGATTTGTCATAAGAAAAAGTTTGGTTGGTTGAGGCCTGGGGAGTGGAGCTACTCACAGGTAGACCAAGATTATTGTAAGTTAAAGAGGTTTCAATTCCATTCAGGTCTGTTGCTTTTACGACTTGTCCAAGAGGATCAATCTCTCTTGTCATTGTTTCACCTTCGGCATTGGTGATAGTAACGAGTTTGCTCTTATCAGTATTTTGTGTTCTTTCAATAGTAAGAGCATTCTGCTTAGGATCGATTATGGAAGTAATTTCTCCTTGATCATTATAGGTTATTTGAGTAAGAAGCTCTTTTCCGGTTGTTGGATATTGTTTTATTGAACGTACGTTTCCGTTTTGGGGATCAATGCCGTAAATAGTTTTATTACCTTTGCCATCTGTTACTAAGTTGGGGACATTATACTTTGGATCATAGGAAATGATGGTCTTACCGAATGGAGCAGGCGGAATGATTTCAGTGATATTTCCTCGATTGTCTGATTTGTAAGTTGTTACGAAGTTGTTCTCATCTTTTTCGTAGATTTTATTTCGGTAAAGATCGTATTTGTAGTCTTTCACCGAGCGGTCTGGTTGCTCCACACTCAAAATATTTCCGGCAATGTCGTAACGGTAGGTGGTTCTTTCTTCTTTTCCATTAATGACGGAGGTTTGCTTATTGTAAGTATCATAGAGGAACGTCGTGATTTTTCCTTCTGGTTCAATGTGCTTAAAAACTTTGTCGTTCTTATAGTAAAAATATTCAACACCTTCACCTTTCTCATTTTTGAAAGATTTAAGATTGTGGTTTAATTCAATCGGGGAGAGACCGTTGTAGTAGGTATAAACGGTTTTATTACTTAACACATCTATTGATTGTGTGAGATCTCCATTAGTATCATGGGTGAAGAAAACAGAGCGACCTGTGAAGTCGCTAACTTTCTTGAGCATTCCATTTTGGTAAGTCAGATTGATGCTTCTTCCTGTCCTATCTTGTACTCCCATTAGAAGTCTGTTTGCTAGATCATAGGTGAATGAAAGAGTATTGGCGTTTCGATCTTTTATTTCTTTGATCTTTCCTGCGAGATTACCTGAACCATGGAATGTCATGAGGTTGAAGTCTCGGTCGGTTAGTATAAAATTACCATTTTCTTTTTTATAAGAGATATTTCTAAAGGGAAGGATTCGAAAACTGTTATTTTCAAATGTTATTAAGTTTTCATTCCCATCGCCGTCAAAGAAAATAATATCCTGGTTTTGATTTATGTCTAAGGCACTTCCATTTAAGGTTTTTAAGTATAGATTCAGGTTATGTGTCCAGCCATATCCGAGTGTGCTAAAATCGTTACTCTTTTTTGCTAGATAGGTTCGCGCAAAAGATGCCTTAACACCAGGACCATCACCAATTGGAGAAATGTCCTGGAATTTATGCCACATTCCACCGTTGTTTAAATTAACTGGCTGACCGACTGCGCATCCGTTAACATTATCTCCATTCTGAATATGAGGGATTTGTTTAGAATTACTGCCGATTCCGGAACCATTATTTGCGAGCCAGTCACTAATATCACTAGTTGTAAAACCAATACCCGTATCTGCACTGGCAGCTCCACCGGCACCACCTTTCTCTGTTCCAATAAGTGCTCCTGCACCACCACCGTTAAAACCTCCTGAGAAAATAACATAGTAAGTTGAATCCTGAATTTTTACAGGATATTTTGGAGCATAAAAGTACCCAGCTTTTCCTTTAAGCATTTCTTTTCGATAAAAGTCTATGCGTGAAGTTCCATAGCCTACGAGCTGACCTAAAATACTATCAATGTTATTCGGATCATAATTACTAGCAACAATGGGAATTCCATTCTCTTTTGCGTACTGAAGGATAAAGACAGATGACCTACCTGGTACATTGAAATGGTTTTCCATGATCTGGTGTTCTTGCTGGCTACCAAAAGCAAAAGCCACGTCCCCCATCATTTCGGCACTAGGATGGTTTCCCCAAGCTGTCCATGCCCCATCGATGGAAAGTATAGGAATATCTGGAGAAAAGCCGTAGTTTCGGTCATTGAAGACAATAGGATTAAAGCCGGAACGAAAAGTATAATGGAGACCTGGGTGAAGTACCTTGCCATTGAACATTTCGCTGATGTTTTTATGGTGAATTTCCTCATCGAGTTTTAATCGCATGGTACCTGTTGATAACAGAGTGCCTACAAGCCTTGATTTCGTTTCATAATTGAGTGTTTGAACGGAAACTTTACCAATTTCTTCATTAAACTTCTGAATCTCACGATCAAATATGGCCTGCGATTCTGGAAGAACTGAGGTATTGTATGCAAAAACTCCACCTCTTGTCGTTCCTCTTTCATTAGTTTCCGGTACCCACATTCCATTAGTGTCTACGAAGTCCATGGTAAAATTAATATATGGCCCAAATGAAACTGTCGTAGAAGATTCTTTAATGATTTTATTATCCACATGGAGTTGGGCTATAAGTTTAATGTCACTTAAGCTTCCTATATATTGTCCTTTTGCATGAAGATCAAGCTTGGAACGATCCACGGACGTAGCTCCACGGTAACGAATGTTCACCATCTTTCCTGCCATATCAACCATTGGTACAGAATGTTCTGTTCCTTCAAAACCAAACTTTACTTTTGGAATGTATTTTGAGGTCGGAAGTGCAAGCTTATCTAAGATGCATGCTTCATCTCCGAAAGGGCCGTAAGAAAAGCTGCTTATATAATTCATATCGAATTCTATTTTATTAAAAAAACTCGTTAGTCTTTTGTCCCATGAATAATTACTGGTCTGAGCATAGTTTATCACGGCATTAATTTTTCTTGCCGCAAATATATCGGCAGTTTCTTTTTTAATGATTTTCCCAGTTGAATCTGGCTGAAAGAAAAAGTCTTCGTAAGTGAAAATGTTGATGTTAAGCTTGCTTGCGATGTCAAAGACCTTATTTACGAGTTCATGTTTTTTGTTTTCTTCATGAAGAACGAATGATGGGTCTAATTGTATCCATTTCTCTTCGGTAGATTTTTCAGGTTTAGTATAGGTTTCTACCCATGCATGAGGTACTAGGTAATATCTTGAACCATTCACGTAACGATAAATCTTTTCTTTGTTTACGTTGATAGAATCTTTAAATCGTTTGTTTTGAACCGCTTGATAAAAGGACCATATGTCTTGCTCGTCTTCGATGTTCCACAACCTCTTTAGAGTTTCAGTGGAAATCCAGACTTCTCCAATGACATATCTGGCGGGGATTCCAGCAGATCGGAGGAGAGAAATGAGCAGGGTCGATTGATCAAATGGATTACCTTTTTTAGAATCCATTACTGCTTTTGCAGACTGAGTGAAACCAAATGTCGGATAATAATGTATATTGTCCCTTACGAATTTAAAGATAGCTTCTGCTTTTGTTAACTTTCTAGCAACTTCTAGTATCTCCGTTGTTGGAGCGACTAATGAATCATTGATATTAAGAAATGAGGCGGAAAGATGGTTCTCGTTTGAATTATTGGCATGATAGTTTGTTTGACACCCGAATGGTAAGGCAGCGTAGGCTTGATTTAAAAAACTTAAGTTTTGTAGCGATGTGTTTTTTACAGGATAGTCATTGCTTGGTCTGGCAACTGGAGCAGCTCTATGGCCTGCATTTGTCTCTGGTTGTGGAAGCCTATCTAATAATTCATTTAGTTGCTTTAAATCCAAGTTATTTGACACTTTTGCTTGAGCCACGATTTTCTGGATATCTGTTTTGATATCACTCAAAAATTCTTTAGCTTCCTCTAGGCTCTTATCCTTAACAGCAGTGATTTTCGTCTCGTGAAGATCAAATCTAAGTTTGTAGGATTCAAGGGCCATAATAAATTCATTAATTTCTTTTGGTTGCTCTGATTTAATCCTTTCAAGATCTGAATGAAGTTCTGATAGAGTGCCTTGGACCGAAAGAGCAGCTTCCGTGCTTTTTGTGATCGTAGAAGGTTGGAAGAGGAGTTGAGAGATTTTCTCTTTTTGTTTTACGTTGAAGTATTGTTTTTTATCACTAATCTTCTTAACTTCAACTGGAAGTTCGTAATTTAGTGAGGCAGGTTTCGGCACAGAATTTACAAAGTATTTGTACGAAACAACCAAAACTGCGATAGCCCCAGCCAAAGTAAGTGAAGAGATTATATTTTTTTTCATATGCGCCTTTATCATCCAACGTACAGGTTTGCGTCTTATTTATTGCCCTTCTAAAACTCCAATGTAGGGCAATTCATTCGAAAGCTTTTGCTTTATATAGATTTTCTGCTCATTATTTATTGTGGCCCCATTTAAAATTTTAGCATTGATTCTAATGCGTCCTTCGCCTCCATACTGGCCTGGATAGCTAGTAACATTTGAGCCTCTTCCTCCGGTGGTATTTACATTTTTGTTACCGAGTATAATGAGTTCATTTACATTAAGAACGATTGATCCACCAGAACCACCTCCGGCCCCATGTACAAGGGCTTCATTAGAAGGCTTAAGGCCACTGAGACCATTTGACTTAATGGAGTTGGTTTTTAATGTTAATTTATGAGCATAAACTAATGCTATCCCGCCACCATTACCGCCATTAACAGCTTCTTCTGTACCATTTGTTAGACCACTTCCTCCACCGCAACCAAGGAAGAGTTTTGACAATTCGGCTGAACCAATGATCGTACCGGTTTTAGCAGGTAATGAAGTGGTTTCTAGAAAGCTTCCAGACGTAGCATATGAACCGCCACCGCCAACAAAGAATCCATCAATCGCTTTATCTCCACTACAAGACTTCATTTGTTCATAATATGGACTTATTGGAAGTCCAAGTTGTCCTTCTCCCGGAGCCGAAATAGGCCCATTATTAAATCCGCCTCTGAATCCTAATCCTGAAACATCAATTGATACATTATCAGGAAAATCTCCCTGAACTCTAAAAGCAACGACTCCACCAACTTCTCCATTGAATGAATCTGCTTTAAGAGTTATTGCATTTGATTTAGCTATCCCTGAATAATTAGGTACTCTCTGAATCATTATTTTATCGTCAGGTCCAGCACGGAACCCATCTGCTACGATGTCATAATCAAGCTCAATAAGCATGGGACTTTCATTGTAAAAGATATTGTTAACCCTGGCGAATTTGTAACTTCCGGCTTCTGTACCCTGAAGATTGATAATGAGCACTTCATCATCTTCAACTAGAGCACCTTCCGCAATATTTTCAACATAAACATATTTTTTTATAACACTCGTAACCTTGGCATAGGCCGAATCAGCATGTTTTCTGTCACCGCTTGAAAGTTGGTTCAGGTTAAATTCTCCGACTGCTGTAAGAACACCATCTGATCCTCTTCCAAACAGCTTGGTATCAACGCTGGCAGGGATTCTTGAAGTAGCCTTACTTGTTGGGACCTCATTAGTTGCTAGAACGATAGTTTTACCTAGGTTTGAAAGACTGTCTAGCGCACTCAGATTTGCGAGTTTCATTGCTGATGCTTTATTTATGTCTTGAGTTTTAATAAATGCAATGCCTCTCATGATATCAGTTTTCAATGATTCAAGAATAGTCGGGTCAGAAGTGATTCCCCCTTTTACAATTTCATTAAAAGTATTTAGGACTTTAACAGTAGTTTTTAAATCGCCAAAAGAACCATCAATCTTCTTATAGCTCCTAATAAATACAAGCGATCGTAGAACTGCTGTTGGAATTTCATTAAAGGCCAGTGATTGGAAATCATTCTTTCTGTTCCAGGCGATGATTTTATCATCATTGTGATTGAGTTTTTTATACTCTAAGAATCCATCAATAACACCAAGGGTAGTATGAAGTGTTGGCATGTTTTGATTATTAGTTGGCCCAAATCCGCCCCCGAAGACTCCAGAGGCTGAAGGGAATTGTTCATTTATTATTTCTCGTAGTGGAGAGATAAATTCTGAGAGATAAATAGGCGAGTCTACACTTCCTGATGGAATTTGATTAAAGACAAGAGCAATCGCTCTAATGGCCGCCGAGGTGTCTTCATTGTTAATAATATGATGCTTTGTAGAGCCCCATCCTCCAAATTCAGGACGAAAGCCTTTTAGAAACTTAGACAGACTATCCTTGACCGCAGGAGTAAGTGTTACATTGCCATTTTGCTTCGCCAAAAGAGCTAGTGCCTCAAGTTGATTTGCTGCATTTTTAGTATCATTGAAATTCTGATTCGAGACCCAATATTGTGCCTTATTAAGAACATCTGGATTTGATGATCCCGATTTTCCAATAAACTTAAGTGCATCTACAGTATCTGAAAGATTTGTTCCTACATTGTTAGTGTTATGGTCAAAGCTAAAAAAGCCATCTCTGTTCTGAGTGCTTAGAATTATGTTCGATAGGTTAGCATCATTGAGAGCGAGATCGAGGTCGCTTTTTTCAAATGACAACTGGAATAAGAGGTATTCATAAGGATCTGTAATATTGTAAACACAAGAATTATTGTAAAAATACAAATTATTGTCATTATCAATATTGATTTTAGAATCATCGCGCTGATCTAGTGCAACTTTAACAGAATCTATTCGCAGGGCTTCCCCACTTGCAGGAAGGCGATTAGAACTGGTCTCTTTAATAGCGGCCATTATTACATTCTCTTCTGTAGCAATAAGAGAAAGCTCCATGTTTCCATCAATATTCTGTGAAATAAGGATATTGCCTTTATTGTCGATTTCAGCAGATTTCAAATCACCTAGAAGAAGTTGAGTAGGGTTTGCATTAGAATAATCTATACGTGATCCTTTAAATTCAGATTCACCGTTACAAATTCCTGCAACGGTTTTTAAAGAACTACTTCCATCAAAACGGCGTAGACAGTTGTGCCCAGCATCTATGAAATAGATACTGCCCTTATGAATGTTGATATTTGCGAGATTCCTTCCATCAAAATCTAAAATGTTGTTACCATCGATATGATAATTGGGATCTCTACGTGAGCCGAAATATTCAGTGTTTGTAATAGTCTTTGTGAGATAGTCCCAATTATTCGCTACTAAATCATATTTGAATAAACCTTCTTTGTATTGATCATCACTTAGATTATTAAAGCTCGTGGCAATTACATAAATATCAGTATCTACTGCTTTTACTTCTTTGATTTCTTTTAGAACAAAATCTGCATACCCATCAAGATAGGATTTTACGAGGGTGTTTTCATCCATTGATATTAACTTCGCCGTATTTTTCAGTAGGATCGAGTCGGTGTTACTATCATAGATGTGATTACTTGCGTCCAGAGTATATATGATTTGTTGATTCAATACCTGGAGATTGAAATTATATTCCCATTCATTAAATAGTGTTTCCGATGAATCGATGGCAATGGTAAAGGCGTCAACGGTTGATATAGTCCCATCAAGATTCTTTCTTCTTAACGTAAATTCATTAAGTCTATAGCTGTAAAGATCCTGGATTTTGTAGTTGGGAAGGTTGTTCTTGGGCTCTATCCAATACAAGATTCCATCATGTTTCGTGACGAAATTTTTAAGTTTGAATTTATTAGCTCTATTTATATTCCCTTGAGCAATATTTAGTGATGAATCTATTGCTAGTGAGCCATCATTGCTGTAGGCAATTGATCCCGTTCCTACTTCTTTACAAATTGCTCCTGGTTCATAGCAATTACTCAAAAGAATACTCTCAGAAGGAACCTGTGGTGTTACAGAGTAGTTAATTGCAATTTTTTCTTTGACGATTAAATTTCCAGCCTTAAAAGTAAAATGAAACGTATCAAAAGCTGAACTTGAACTACCAGTAAGATTTAGAGCAATTAGCTTTTCGTTTCCTACGTTGATTAAATTTTTGTTTGTAGTTACAAGTGTCGAGCAATCATTGCAAATGATTTGTAAGTCGGATTCAGAAAGCAACCCTTTTAGCCTAAATACTCCAGAGAGATTAAAATCCTTACTTTCAAGATTACAGGAGTATCCAAACTCTAACTCTCTACAATTTTGTGGAAGCTCCAGAGCTATTTTTGAATACACTTTACCACTTGAAACAAAAAAGTGACTGAAGGAGTTTGTATATCCGTAAGCAATGCCTTTTGCGTAATCTATTTTAAATGGACGTATGCTTTCTACTACGCCATGTACGGAATCATAGCGAACAATGGAGATGTTTGCTGAATTGATGTTCTTACTTACGGCCACTATTGGTGAAAAAGGTATTCCTACAACAACTTCTTTATTAAATGTCTTGTCAGCACTGACAGCTTTGGACACTGAAATATTAAGAATAGGACCTATTGGTTCAGGAGTAGGAACTCCTGCAATATTTGGTAAGTCAGACAATTGAGCAGGGGTTACATTCAGATTGACACTTTCATTTAAGGCCCCCGGTCCAATGTCCACCATTGAGCCATAAATACTGGAATTTGTATCCGTTACAGAATGCTTTCCGCCGCCAATGCCTATGGTTGTCGCGATACTGCTACTTGTCTCATAGACTATATTTTTAAGTTCAATTGGGACTGCTATGTTACCGGCAAGATCTTTTGCTTCTATTCGGATGTCGTTTCTACCTGAAGCGAGTACTATTGGCGCAACGTAGTCTTTATTGCTAGTTTTATATGTAAGCTTGTTATTTAGATATACTTCACTGTTTGTGCCTATGGAATCTTGAACGACAATACTTAATGTGAAGAAACTTTTGTTAGTAGTAATATTCTGAGGACTTGATGTTGTTATGACTGGTCGTACAGTATCAAGAGTAATGTTTTCTATGATTTCGACTGTGCTTCTACCAGACCCTATTTCATCTGATTTTATTTTGATATTATTTCTGCCTTCTTTAAGAGAAAGAAATAAATCAATGTTCTTTTCAATATCCGTTTTTGTAAGCACATCATTAAGATAGATGTAGTTAATAACATCGGATGTATCTTCCACAATGGCCTGAAATCGATATGAGGCATTATTGGTATAAATGTCTCCTACTGTGGCGAGCTTAATGACTGGTGCACTGTCATCATAAGTGACAGTCACAATTTTAAATGGGGCCGTTTTCTTGTTTTGCGAGTCTGTGCTAATTGCAGTTATGATATTCCTTCCAGGCTTCAGCTGAGCGTTAAAAGTAAATTCTTTATTAGAGTTTAAATAAACGCTTTCGCCGTTTACAAATACTTCGGTAATGACTTTAGAAAAATCGGTCACCTTCACATCAATCATGAAACTAGGAGCATATACAGTTATCTCTCCTGAAAGAGAACTAGAGATGACAGGGGCGAGTGTGTCGAGGCCGATCTCTCGGAGGCTAACTGGAACGCTGATATTTCCTGCAGCGTCTTCTGCGATTACTTCGATGTTATTGATACCTTCTTGAAGAATAATAGTCTCGGAGAATGTTTTTAAGTCTGTTGCAACAAATGTTTCTCCATTCAATACAAACTTAGTCTCTACTGAAATTTCATCTGTCACATTACCTGAAACCACGTATGTACTTTGATCTGTAGTATAATGAGCTCTTGTCTCAGTGAGTGCTATCTTAGGAGGAACTTGGTCAAGAAAAATATTGTTTATTGAAACTGGGATAGCTTCGTTAGACGCTGCATCCGTGGCCTTGATCTGGAAATTATTAAGACCTGGGGATAATGCAATTTCAGTCGAAACCGATTTTGAAGTACTCGAGTGAACGTCTGTTCCATTTTTGAATACTTTACTTGTTACACCGCCACTTTCAAGGACACTGTAGGTCAGGTTGAAAGTTGGTCGGTTAGTAAATAGATCTGAAGCATTGTTCGAAACGATCTGTGGTATGGTGGAATCTAGTTTGATATCGCCAATGTACGACGGGTTGGTCTCGTTCCCAAAACTATCATAAGACTTAAGGACGAAAGTATTTGCTCCTTCGCTCAACGTCGCATTATAGGCAATATTCGCATCAGTGGTTGTATATACCTTTCTACCGTTGTGATAGATTTCGGTTGTCGCACCAGTTAAGTCGTTCACGTTCGCATTTATTGTATACGTTGAATTGCTGCTTAAATACCCAGAAGCATTTGAATGACGTAAATCCGGGGGCAAAGTATCGACAATTGTTTTAAAGCTCATTTTTGTTTCATTACCGGCTCGATCCTTGGCAATTAGCGATAGAGCGAATTCTCCTTCGATGGAGGCTCCCAGCTCTCCGTTGAAAGACAACTTGTCACTTGAAAGATTCATGGCAATGCCATTGACTGAAACATTAGACAACACCTCATTCGAGTTTGCTGATACGGCAATGTTTCTCCTAGGTGTGGTTGAGTCAGCAACAGGTATGATATTGCTAAGAATAGGGGAGGCTTGATCCAGTACCAGATTGTTTATTACAAGTGGAGCAGAAGTCGAGCCAAATTCATCTGTTGCGATAATCTCAATTCTGTTAACACCGGTATTGAGGTTTAGATTTGCTAGAAATTTTTCACTCTGAGATGTAATTACCAAATTCCCATTTAGAAAAACCTTTGTGTCTGTCCTGGTGCTGTCGGTGACCTGAATGTCTAACGGGAATGGATTCTTGTTAGTATAAGAGTCACTCTTAATGGTAGAGGCAATTTTGGGAATATCTGTGTCGAGGACGATGTAGCCAATAGTTAATGGAATCGCAGCGTGTCCTTTTTCATCAACGGCTTGGATCTCAAAATAGTTATGACCCTCGACAAGAACGACGTCTTGGTTTATCGAGGTGGTATTGCCGGTATAGATGACATTTCCATTATGAAGGATCTTTGTTACGACGCTATCGGTATCTTCAATTGTGGCCATGAGCTTGAAAGCACTTTCGGGCGTTCGAATATTTCCCATCGTATCTGAGCTTATTATGGGAGCACTTGGATGAGGTTCAACTTTAATCAGAATCGGTTCAGATGTAGTTTTCCCACCGTTATTGTCAGTGACTTCAAGCTTGGCCGAATAGTGTCCTGGATTTGTGTAGATGTTTGCCTTGATGGGCTCTGAACCACCAGCGATGTTTCCGTTTCCAAAGATAAACTTATAGTATGTAATGGTCCCGACTGGATCAAATGATCCTGTCCCATCAAAGGTTACGGTTAATGGGGCCGGACCAGAAGTAACGTTTGGTCGAAGTTTTGCTAATGGAAGGATGTTTTCGCCTAGGACAGAGATGTACTGTTTATAGAAAACACTGTTACCACGAGCGTCTGTAACAATCAGTTCAACTGTAAAGACACCTTGATTATCGAAGATATGAGTTACGAATGGGCCTTGAGTCAATTGGACCGGACTACCATCTCCAAAATTCCATTGGTACGTTTCAATCTCTCCTTCACTAGAATACGATGTCATTGCATTGAAAGTAACCTCAAGTGGCCCTTGTCCGTAATAAAAGTCAGGGACAAAATGGGCCAAGAGATGAATTTCCACACTTCCTGGGGGAGTAGGGGCAATGACCTCGGTTCCTAAACTAATGGGCAATAAGGTATCTGGTGTTTGGTATTCACCAATAATGAGATCGATTGGATGCCCAAGCTGGGCCACTGCATTTGAACCCCAGCAGTGAAGATCACCATTTTCTAAGAGTGCACATGAATGATATCTACCAGCTGAGATTTCTTTGATTCCTAGTGGAAGGTCTGTATTAGGAGCACCGACGGCCAGGAATCTGCTGGCTTTGTTTCCTATGCCAAGTTGACCATTACCATTGTTGCCCCAGCATTTGACTTTGCCATCTATTAATAGGGCACAAGAATGTCCTTCACCAGTTATTAGTTTTAAAGCACCTATACCGAAGTCAATCCCTGGAATGCTTGTAGGTATTTCGTTATCGCCAATGTTCGCCGTACCACCATTACCTAATTGTCCTAATCGTCCCTGGCCCCAACAGCTAATTTTTCCATTAGCAAGTGCTGCGCAAGTATGGTTCCAGCCGGAAGACACGTAGGTCGCAGGACCATCAAGAGGAACAGGACCAACCGAGGATAGGCCTTCGTTGTCGCCAATGTTGTTAGTATGACCATAGCCAAGTTCACCACTGAAATTGGCCCCCCAGCATTTTACGTTACCATTTTCGAGTAATGCACAGGCGTGACTCTGCCCAGTCGTAATTTGTATTGCCTTCGCACCAAGTGCTACAGGGGAGACGCTACCCGGTTGCTCGTTGTCACCGATTTTTTGTGTGTTTCCAAGTCCAAGCTGCCCGAAGTTGTTCTGTCCCATACAACGGACATCGCCGTTTGTCATAAGTGCACAGCTAAATTTTGAACCTACGGAAATGTCTTTAGCTGTTGTTGTTCCAAGTTTTGCAGGTTCAGCGTTGGAAATTGTTTTTGTATATACCTGGGTTCCAAGACCACCTTCACCACTACTTAGGTCGCCCCAGCAATAAACCTTACCATCCGGAGTTAGAGCACAACTATGGTAGAGGGTAGAAGATAATTTTTTGATTTTAAAATTAGCAGGGAGGTCAGATAAAGTATCAATGTCTTCATTATCACCAATATACTGACTCGTGATATTGTAACCAAGTCTTTTATCGAAATTGTGCCCCCAACAGCGAAGATTGTCGTTAATAGTGGTTATGCAGGTATCTGAGTAATTAGCCGACACGTGCTTAACGCTGATCCCTGTTGGTACGATCCCTTTTGATGAGACAGCTTCGTCATCTCCTAAGGCATAAAAATGGTTACCACCAGCCGAGCCTAAGTGGTTGCTACCCCAACATTTTAAAGAATGATCCTCGAGAACAGCACAGGTTCTCCCTCCATCCGCGCTTACAGAGGTGACTAGTTGACCTACTTGAACCGGCCCAATTTCGAAAGGTTTTTTATTCCAATATGAATTTACATTCCCTTTTCCTAGCTGGGCGGAATTATTATTACCCCAACAGTATAAAGACCCGGCTAAGGAAACTGCACATGTGTGATAGCTTCCTGCTGATATAACTGAAATTTGTTCGCCAATTTCAATTGGTCCGAATCTGGAAGGATCACTTACAGCTGAAGCTCCATTATGGCCAAGCTGTCCAAAATCATTTTCACCCCAGCACTTTGCATTTCCGCTTTCCAGAAGTGCGCAACTGTGATTGTCTCCTAATGAAAGTTTTATGGCCTTTTCACCAAGGTTTACTGTCGGTATTGATTGCAAGGTTTCATTGTCGCCGATATTTGGATAAATCTGTAAACCTAACTGACCATAGCTGTTTGATCCCCAGCACTTTACGTAACCTGATTCTAATATTGCACAAGCATGGGCTCGACCGACTTCAATTGCGGTAGCCTTGTCGGTCATCGAAATGTATGGATAATTTATCGGCGTTTGAGTCTTATCAGATGGTATTGTATTACCAAGGCCTAGTTGACCATATGAGTTTTGTCCCCAACATTTGATGCTTCCGGATTCTAGCAAGGCACAGCTAAAGCCATTGCCTAATGCGAACTGCTTTACAGCTTCACCAATCTGGATAGGGCCTTCCTCGATAGGTTTCTTAGTTCTAGCAACGTAATCTTGAGGGTAGCCTAAAGCTCTTGATGTGTTGTTGCCCCAGCAAAAGACGTTTCCATCTTCAACAAGTGCACAGGTTGCTGATTCATAAGTCTCGATTGATTTGATTTTTTTACCGAGGCTTATGTTGGGAACATTGTGAAGTTTGCCATCATCTCCAACTGATGAACTTGTAAAACCTAGTCCGATCTGTCCGTGGGAATTGTCACCCCAACATTTTGCATCACCATTCTTTAAAACCACACATGTATGCCAGACCGCCAAGTCAATTAGGCCTTCGGGAGTGATTTCGGCCATCAGAGTTGCCTGATCTTTAAAAAAATTGATTCCAACTTTGCTACTACTATTGTTGTTTAATGAATCTCTGATTTTTACTTCAATTACAAGTCCAGTTGATGCTTCGGTTTGCGGAAAGGAATTTAAATTAAGTATTGCCTTAGAAAGTACTTGGTCTAATGTGATCTTATTACTTGGGAGTACGACACCGTTAACGGTTACTGATAAACTTGAGAAATTTATGGGACTATTGTCCCGGAAACCGACCTCGAGAGATGCCAATGGAGCCTCTACGATCCCTCCGCCAGGATTAAAATTAATCATTGGTCCTTGATCGTCAATGAGGTTCTTATCAATTTGTAAATCGGCTGAAGCTACGGAAATATTATTGAGGATATCTGATGCTTCGACAGTGATCGTGTTCTTTTGCTTGTCAAATATTTGAAGGTTTGGAGATTTTAAGGGAATTGTGACTTGCGAAGAGCTTTCATTTTTTGAAAGAAAGAATTCTTCGGTGTTGAGTTCAGCACCATTAAATCGGACTCTTAAGCGATCATGATCAAGTTTGTGTGTATCACTGATAGTTATAACAACGTTAGGATTTTGTCCGACAGCTATTGATGACCCGGAAGCAGGGTTGAATCTAATATCGGGCGACTTTGTGTCAGAAATTATACTGAAGGTCTTGTCCGGACTAGTTATGTTACCGAAGATATCTTTAGAAGTAATGCGAAATGTATTTTGACCTTCGATAAGTGATACATTTTTAGATATATCTTTAGATGTTGTGTTTAGGACGAGAGTTCCATTATGAAAGATCTCGCTAATGGTATTTGATGCATCTTTAATAGTGGCAAGAACTGAAAAGAATTTCTCTTTTGTAAGCTCTTTGAATTTCCCGAGTTCGATTACTGGTGCAATAGAATCTTTATAGATACCATCGATGACTTTGAAACTGGAGTTTCCAAGCTCATCAGTAGCAACTAATTTAAAATTGTTTTCTCCAGGCGAAAGTGTTGCGGTGAAAACAAATATCTCGTCACTTCCTTCAAAAACAAGTGCATCATTCTGGAAGAGTTGATAGGTAAAGCTTGTTTGGTCAGAAACTGATCCTTCAATCCTGAACGTTTCTTCTTGCTGTACTTGATCACTGGCGCTGGCCAGATAAATGACAGGTGGTTTGCTGTCTAGGATGACGCTAGAAAGTATATAGGGATCGCTAATGTTGCCTGCAAGATCAACAGCAGTTAATTCTAACTTATTTATGCCTTCCATTAGAGTTAGCGTATGTTCTAGAAACGAACCCTCCACCGAATAGGCAACTTGGCCATTGTGAAGAAGTTTAAAAGTAAGACCGGACACATCATAAGCGGATGCATTGACGAAATAGAGTGGATCTCTTGTTTTGATATCGTGAGCCGTGTTTGATGTAATGATAGGCTTTACTGTATCCAAAACTATATTTTTTATAACAAAAGGTGCGGCTTGATTACCAGCCAGATCTGAGACTTGGATTTCAAAAGTATTCTGTCCTTCAGAAAGTGATATTGGAATATTAAGCGCCTTGCTGCTCCCTGTGTAGACAAGGTTTCCGTTATGGAAGACTTTCACATCTACGTTGGATACATCTTCTATGTTCGCCGTGATGGTAAAGTTTTTCTGTTTCGTTAATTGATTGCTTTGAATGTCTGAGGAAATAAGGGGGCCAACATCATCAAGATTAATATTTGCAAGAACGAAGGTATCTGAAACGTTCCCTGCAGAATCAGTTGACACGATTTCAAAGCTGTTTGAACCACTGGTTAGAAGTACATTCAAAGATATATTCTTGTTAGCTGTCTGCAGGATTTCGTTGCTGTTGTGTCTAATGATTGTGTTTGTTTCCAGGTCATCAGTAATACGAGCATTCAGAACAAAAAGTGAATGTGTTTGAACTACATTCCCTTTATTAGTTGAGGCAATGATTGGCTTTGTATTATTAAATGTAATATTGCGTAGGATGAGTTCTTCTGATTTGTTATTAGCTAGATCTGTAGATTTAATAATAAAATCGTTTTTTCCTTCCTTGAGAGTGGCAGTGAATGAGATATTCGGACCTGTTCCTTTAAATACCTCTATATCATTTTGAAGGATAACAGTTTCACCAATATGTACATCGATTATTGAAGCCTGGATGCCCAAGCTCTTTTGGTTGGTGAGAAAATTGTCTTTGTTTGATGAACTAACCTGTGGTCTAATCGTATCTAGTGTTATGTTAGAGATGAGAAAGTCCTGGGCTTGATTTCCGGCCAAATCATAGGCTTTAATTATAAAGTTATTTGTACCTTCTTTTAGACTCACAAATCGATTAAGAGTCTTTTCGTAATCAAAAAAGAGCATTAGTCCATCGTGGATCAATTCATAGCGGACATTTGAATTATCTGAAAAAGTCGCATTGATATTAAAGCTTTTATTATTGGTTAGAATATTTTGTTCAGTTGTTGATGAAATAGTTGGGGCGATACTGTCAACAACGATGTCTCGACTCTGATATTCGGAAGAGTTTCCCGCCTGGTCTACAACCTTTATTAAAAAAGAGTTTGATCCTTCTTTTAATATTAGATTCTTCTCATATGTTTTTAATGCTCCTTCAGAGAGTAAAACACCATTAAAAAAAATCTGCGTTTGTACATTATGGAGCTCATTTATGTTTAGTTTAAAGAGGTAATTAGTATCAATTGTATCAAAGCCATGACGACTAAGGATGGTAATCTCAGGAGGAGTATTATCAATAATGACATTACGAATCGTTTCAGAACTATTATTTGCAAGGTCCGTCGCTCTAAATACAATGCTTGTGCTTCCATCCTGTTCGATATTTAAGAGTTTTTCGAATTGCTTCTTATCTACACTTAGTAATGCATTATCACCATTAATCTGAGCGCTTTCTAATTGTTCATTTGACGAAATCTTAGCGAGAAGATTGTATCCTTGCAGAATAGAGCCCTCTGCAGGTTCGAAAATATTAAGTGTAGGAGGTACAGTATCAAGAGAAATATTACTGATGACAACAGGTATAGCTTCATTACCGACCTGGTCCCGGGCCTTGATTTCAATAGAGTTTTGCCCTTCTTTTAAAGTTACTGAATAGGAGAAGTTCTTTCCATTAGTCTTTTTCGCCAATATTCCATTTAAATAAATAGAATATTCAACCTCCGAACTATCATTAATTGAACCACTAACAACAAAGTCAGATTTATTAGTTAGGATTCCACCTTGTTGATTAAGATAAATAACAGGGTTGATAGTATCAAGAGTAATAGAACTTAGTTTCGAAGGTGTAGCGATATTTCCTGCATCATCTATCGATTGAATTTCGAAGGTATTAATTCCTTCCCTTAGCGTTGAGACAAAGTTAAAGATTTTTTGATTGGTCGTATGGATATTAATACCATTTTGAAAAACCTTATTAATAACCCCTGACTGATCAGCAACAGTTACATTTAGGTTATAGTTCGCATTTCCCAGGATCTGATTGTCTGGATTATTAACAGCAATAGTGGGTGGAGTGAAATCCAGGACAATACTTTTGAGTTCGATAGGTGTGGCTACGTTTCCAGCAGCATCAATAGATTCCAAGCGAAAACTATTTGTTCCCTTGTTTAAGGTAACATTCAAATTTATTATTTTATCTGTAGTAGTCGAAATTAAAACATCATTTTGAAATACTCTGGTTGTCGTTTCTGAATGATCAACCACTGACGCTTTAAGGACATACTGATTATTGCTTATAAATACATTGTCAGGATTTAAAAATGCCAGTTCTGGCGGAGTTCTATCAAATGCAAAAGAACGGACTACAGGATTGGGGAAGGCAGCGTTTCCTGCTTTGTCAGTTCCATATAGCTCAACGATATATGATCCCTCATTAAATTCTGTAATGGTTGCATCAACTTGATAACTGATTCCATCATCTTGAGTTGTTATGCTTAGCTTGTCCGATCGATCAAAGACTTGGGTTTTTCCATCTTCATATTTTGCAGTAATTATTAGCTTTAGCGAGTTCTTATCAATTCGGCCGAAAGAATCGGATATTGTCCCACTAATGTGAGGAAATTTTACTACATATTTTAAGTCTTCCTGAGGTGAAACAGCTGTCCATTTAGGAGCAATTTTATCTTCAGCAACTGGAATAAGTGTTCCTATTCCTCCCCATAACTCAGTGAATAGTTTTTTGCCATGCTTGTTTTCTTTTATTCTATTTAAAGAAATTTCGATTGAATTATCACTGAAGGGTTTTAGCTTTTTTGCATCAATTTCGAAGCTTTTACTTACGCCAAATGGAAGCTCGAAAGGCTCAATCTTCTGTATTTCTTTGCCCTGGTACGCAAGTTCGAGAGAAAAATAGCGATGTTTATGATCGTTATCTTTCTTTTTATCATCTTCGTCATGATTTTTAAATTTTGGAAACCATAGGTCGTCTGCTCTGAGATTGACTATTCTTGCCGTGGCTTTAGTGCCTCCACCTTCAAAAACTGGAGAAAGTGGAGATTCAATAGAAAATTTATATCCTCCAAATATAGATGAGTAATAGAGAGGACCTGCTGAAGTATTGTCGACTTGAAGGGGATATACAAAACGCGCTAGTATACTAGGATCTTCTTCAAGCGCATTATTGATTTTGGTTTGAACGCTTTTTAGAGTGATAAGATAGCTCTTAAGATGTTCTCGGGTACTAGAGTTTTTCTTACTTTCCAAACTTTCAATTTTTCGTTCAAGATATTGGATTCTTTTTATAAGTTTGGCCTGGATTTTTAAAATTTTTGAGCTTTCAGGCTTCACTTTTCCTACTAGGATAGTAAATGTATTTGTATCTTCTGAAGATAGTTTTGGAGTTAAGAAAGAATAAGACCATTGTTTTTTCTTATCAATGATGATCGAATTTGAGACATCGTTTGTTGCATCAGGGAAGAAAGCCTTAACTTCTATCTGGTCTGGATCAATTTCATAACAGTCGGATTTTTTTTGAGAATTTTTTATCTTTAGTGCACATAAAGTACCTTTCAATACAGTAGTATCTCCTGATTTTAAAGACAGCTGATTTGAAGTAGGAAATGCTGGACTTATCTTAAAGCCTTTTTTATTTGACTCGTTAAAGTCATCGGCCATGAGACGATTTGAGAATAGAAGTGCGACCAAGAGGAGAATGTTTTGAACTTTCATGATAATTTCCTCTATTTCGATGCTATAAGATTAAGAAGTTCATCGTATTCACTATCAGAGATCGCGCCTTGGGCCTTTAGCATGTCTAAATCTTGCAAGGTTAACTCGTAGGTACCACCATTATTTAATACTGAGTTCATTTCATTTATAACCTCTGCACTAGTGGTGCTCGGGGTTTCGGAGGAGCTATCTGTATTTGTGGCACTAGAATTTTCGGAAGAGCTATCTGTATTTGTGGCACTAGAATTTTCGTAAGAGCTATCTGTATTTGTGGCACTAGAATTTTCGTAAGAGCTATCTGTATTTGTGGCGCTAGAATTTTCGGAGGAGCTATTTGTATTTGGGGCACTAGAATTTTCGGAAGAGTTATCTGTATTTGAGGCGCTAGTATTTTCGGAGTTGTTATCTGTATTGGTGCCGCTTGAATGTTCGTAAGTGTTATCATTTGTCACAAAAGATTCTCTTGAGCAAGATGAGAGAAAGATTGATGTCAACACAACAACTAGAATCGTTTTTTTCATAATTCAACCATTAGAGATAATTTTTAATAATTCCTATTGAATGGCTTGATCGGACTCGAGTATTTAAATAATTAGTTGAATTGGGCGAATTACGATATCTTTGGCCTGAACTATCAATCTACTTTTTAATAAAGGCAAATAATTCCCGTTCTTAGTTGTATAAGCTTTAGAAGCGACTTTCTTAATTGAAATTTTAAAATTAAAGCGATTTTTTTGAACAAGAGCTAACATCATGATGGGAATCATGGTTTAAGTGAACTACAAAAAATTTTAGAAATTCCATTACCTTGATTTTATGCAAAAGACTTTTCATTTCCTCACTAATGGATCTGGAGAGTTTTAAGTGTTTTGCTTGATGACTTCTACCAATAGGTCAAAATCTAGTTTATGAATAATGCCGAGAAATCTTGGGTACTTTTCCGGGATGCTTGGATTGATGTTATTGGTATAAAAAACAAAAGGAATTTCCAGATTCTTTTGAGCGACATACTTCAATACGGATACTCCGTCACCATCAGGCATTGAATAATCCGATACGATAATATCAATGGGTAGGTTGAGGCCAAGTAGCTTTATCGCTTCATTGCCAGAATTAGCTACCAGAACAGAAGCGTTGAGATCTTTCAGTTGAGAAAAGAAAATCATTCTTAAATCTTCGTCATCTTCAATTAAGAGAATTCTTTTATCATTTAGCATAACTCCGATCCTTTTAGTCTGTTACATAAACGGACTTCGTGGCCATTAATAATCCGTATGCTAGTTACATAAACGGACTAATATGACAAAAAATAAGCTTTCAAAACAAGAAGAACAGACCTTCCTAAAATTAGGGAAAAAGTTACGTTCTATGATCCTCCAGGATTTAGGATATGAATCCTTGGATCGTTTCGCTTTAGAGCATCATGACATAATCTCGAAGCCAACACTTTATGCTATATGTGATGGGCAAAGGGATTTTCAATTCTCAACTTTGCTACGTCTTGCTAAAGCGCTGAGGACAAGTGTGCCTGAGTTGCTTAAGGAAACTTAGTTCTATTAAATTTAAATTAGTATACTTCATTTTTGGTAAGCGGTTAACTTAAGATTGGTCTAGAAGAAGTTCCTGAATGTAATTGGCCTTGGATGATTAAATAAAAATTTCCAAGGCCAATATAAATTAATTAAATAAGCTAGTAATTCTCATGCCTACCCAGACAAGATATAAGTAGAGTATAGGTCTTAAGAGAATCCAAGAAGTATTAATAATCTTAAATGCGATATTAAGACCAATGCGAAACATGATAATTTTCATGGTTTCATCCCAGTCAAAATTGAATTGAGTAGCCTAAGCTTTTCTTCCGGAAGACCTTTAAGTTTTTTAAAGCAGTCTTCTGTTATTTTAGCCTTGGCCTGTATTTGGGCTTTTTTTCCCCCCACCAATGGCGATAGTCCAGTCTTCCCAAGATAGTTCAAGAGCCTCAAGAAACTTATCAATATAGGATTCCTTGATATTTGCCCGGCCTAGTTCTAAATGGCTCACGAGAGTGTGGGACACATTTAATAGATCTGCCACTTTTCTCACGGATAGGCCCTTCATCATCCTGATTTGCTTTAATGCTTTTGATTCCTTAGTGACGTTAATAATTTTTGTTCTTTTACCCATAAAATTCTCCTTTCTGCGGTGGTAAAACCGATTCGATGTATAGACCCTCTATACACTCGTGTAGCTCAACAAATTCGTGAGGCTATACGACTGTAAAGTGTGTGCTTAGAGGTGCTGTGCTTAGTGAAAATGGCAGGGCCACTTACTAAGCACAGAACTAAGCACAAACAAGCACAACGACAGAAAGAACCAGACAGTCTCCGCAAGAAACGCGAGAGCATGATGGATTAAGTATTGGAAACCTATAGTTGAATGAAATTAAGGGAATAAAAAAAGCCTCTGAAGTTTTACTTTCAGAGGCTTATATTTTTGGAGGAGACGAGCGGATTTGAACCGCTGGCTTTACGGTTTTGCAAACCGTTCCCTTGGACCACTCGGGCACGTCTCCATAACTGTGGTTTTGAAGTTTTATGAGTTTCGGTGAATTCATTAATTCTGTCAATAATGCGCAAGGCATTAAATAAAGAATATCATTGATGAGATAGTTTGTTAGGTGTATCAAACAACTCGAATTTTCACTTTATCAAAGACCGATTATGAATAGACGCGATTTCTTTTTAGGCACTCTCTCTGCAAGTTCCCTCCTGATGCTCCCTTCATGGGCACGGGCAGGAAACCATTCTTTCATGAAAACGATGCTTGCTACATCACCCGCCGATATGGCCCCGCTTCAGAGGCTCGATAGTTTTCGTGGAAGTTCGGAAGTTGAAGGAGATCTTCACGATGAGGCCCATGAAATATTCTGGAGTAAGGATTCCTATCTTGCAAAAAAAGGCGGCATACCAAAAGTGAGTGAGCACTTTGATGTGGTGATTATTGGAGGAGGAACTGCGGGACTTTCTGCGGCCTATTATTTAAATGGAAAAAAGATTTTGATCCTTGAGGGGCATACACGAATGGGTGGGAATGCTAAGTCTCAGGTTCATAATAAGAATTATATTTCCCAAGGTGCGGCCTATATTACTATGCCGGAGAGTGGGGGAGAGATTGATAAATTCTTATCTTCGCTTAGATTAAAATCAATGTTTCGGGAAGTATCTCACGAAGAGGAAACTTCACTCATTAATGGGAAGTTAGTAAAAGGTTTTTGGAAAGGGGTAACTGATCCCTCTCGCTCAGATGAATTTGTTCATGCCTATGAGAAGTTTTTAGATGTTTATGAGAATAGCTATCCAGAGCTTCCAATTTGGGATGCTTCCTATTCTGCGCGAAGCCACTTTAATTCACTGGATGGAATAACTTTCAGTGCCTGGCTAAAGGGTCAGGGAATTGTTCATCCTCATATTTTAGAGTTTGTGAGTATCTACTGCTGGTCTTCATTTTCAGCTTCTCCTGATGAAATTTCGGCGGCACAAGGATTAAATTTTTTAAGCTGTGACTTAGGTGGAACGTTGGTTTTACCAGGGGGGAATGGACTTATTTGTGAGGCGATTTATCAGGATCTCTGTAAGCGCAATAAAGTTAAAATGGTGAACCACTCCTTCGCTGTTGATCTTCGAAGTGAAGGTGGGAAATCGGTTATTTGTTACAAAGACTCGAATAATCAATTAGTCACTGTCGAGGCCCGACAGTGTATTGTGGCCTCTCCGAAGATGGTGATGAAGAAAGTGATTGATGGGCTAAGTTCAGTTCAGAGTAAAGCGATGGACAACATGACCTATCGTGCGTATTTGGTGGCAAACTTATTTTTGAATAAGAAAATTAAGTCTCAAGGGTATGATCTCTTTTCTCTCGAAGGAAATGTCCCAACTCATGAGTATAAAGACAGTACCAAGAGAGTTTTTGCCGACATCGTTTACGCTGATTGGGCGTTAGGTGATGTGGCCGATAAGAGTGTGCTCACTCTCTATCTTCCGCTCCCATACGATATGGCCCAGCAGTATCTTTTTGTTCCTCATGTTTATGATAAGTATCTTGAACGCGTTAAGGCCCGGATCACTCCGGCACTACCAGGCATGGGATTAAGCTGGTCAAACGTTCAGGGCATGCGACTTGTTCGTTATGGTCACGCTCTTCCGTTAGCTCAAGTGAATGGGGTTAAGAGTGGATTGTTTGAAAATGCGGCGCAATCGATTGATGGGTGCATTCATTTTGCTAATCAGGACAACTGGGGGAACCCTTGTTTTGAAACAAGCTTTGGTTCCGCCCTTAGAGTTGTTCAGAAAATGTAGTCGTTTTAAAGATCAGTGATGCCGTGTTTTTTGGCGACTTCGTCGAAGTGCTTAACCACTCTCTTGGCCCAGTTTCTCTTTTCGATATACTGGCCATGATAGAAGCTCTTTTTAAAGCCGTAGGCGACGATGTCTTTTAAGTGCTTCGGTTGAATGTCGAAATTTTCAAGCGCTAGCTTATACTCATTGGAAACAGTTGTATTCGATACCAGACGGTTATCAGTACAAATAGATACTGACATACGGTTCTTCAGCATTTCTTTGAAGTAGTGATCCTTGATGGACTTAATTTCAGGGTTGGTTTGAAGATTTGAAGTTAAACACACCTCAATCGTTGTGCGTTTATCAGCAACGAAAGTAATGAGGTCATTGAGATACTTTTTCTTATCAGTCACATTTGGATCAACAATTTTATTTTCATCGAAAAGGTAATAGCCGTGACCTAAACGATCCGCATGGCATTCCGTAATGGCCTGGAAGATACTCTCAGCTCCATAGGCTTCACCGGCGTGGACGGTTTTATGCATAAAATTCCTATGAGCATAGGCATAAACTTCCTTGAATTTCCCCGGTGGATATCCGGATTCTTGACCCGCAAGGTCGATACCTACAATTGGGATCCCTTTTTCATCGCGGATTTTTACAGCGGCCTTAACCATTTGAAGGGCGCCCTCTTTAAGAACTTCCATCTCTCGGGAATATTCCATGGATTTAAAAAAACGAGTGTAAAAAGGGGAGTAGCCTTTAGGGCCGAACTTTCTCATGGCACAGCTAATAATCCCGTAATGGAACTCTGGACGAGAGCCATTTATGACGTCGGGACGATTATTGAACTCTTTTTTGGCCCGTTCAAGACCTTTATAACAGGCTTCTAGAACAGTCTCCATGGTAAGCCCGTTTTCTGTATCAACCAGAAGTTGAGGAGCAAATCTGGGTTCAATGTAGCAGACTCCTTCATTTTGGTTATCTACTGCCAATTCGTAAGAAGCTTGCTCGATATTTTCCAGATCTCTCAAGGCCGAACAAGTGTATTGAAAACCATGTAAATAATCAGGCAGACTCTCATAAGTATCTTTAAAGACGAGCTCTCGAAGGCCCTCTTCGGTAAAAGAAGGGAGTTCGAAATTTAGTTTTTTCGCCATCTGGATTAAAGATGGGATTCTTAAAGATCCATCCAGGTGAAGGTGAAGGTCAGATTTAGGCATCTCTTTGATAAAAGCATCAGTATATTTTGTAGTCATTTCCATAAAATACTTGATCGGCCTTTAATTGAACAGAAATTAATATCCTAACTAATTAATTCAAATATTAAGTTCAAGATTTTCAAATTTCTATTATTCTATATTCTTATGAAAAACAAAGTCCGCTTAGTCCAAAAGCTCGTTGATAATGTGCCAGGGATTATCTATCAATTTCAGAGAAGCTCTGATGGAATATATTCTTTCCCTTATGCAGGTGAAGGTTTCAGGTCAATCTTTGGAGTTGCACCAGAAGCAGTCCAGGAAAATTCGGATGTTATATTCTCAAAAGTTCATCCTGATGATTTAGAAGCCCTCATCCTCTCTATTGAAAAATCTGCAAATGACATGGTTGATTGGAATCATGAGTTTAGGGCCTGTTTGGTCAATGGTGACATGGGATGGATCCATGGATATGCACATCCTGAATCCCGGAGTGATGGAAATGTTTTGTGGCATGGATATCTGAACGAGATCACCGAAAGAAAAAAGTTAGAAGAAGAGCTTCTTAAGTTTAATCGATTAAATCTTCTGATGGGTAAAATCAATACCATGATTATTCATGCTGTGGACTTGGAATCTCTTTTTGAAGAAGCCTGCCAAATCGCCGTTATGTATGGAAACTTCAAAATGGCATGGATTGGATTAATCGATCCTCATGGGTCCGTGATAAGAAAAGTTAAAAGTTTTGGTGATCAAGAAAAATATTTGGATGAAATAACACCTATCAGCTTCATTAATAAACCCTTTGGCCCTACAGCAAGAAGTATTCTGGAAAAGAAAACTATTGTTAATAGCAGTACAAAATCTAATGAACAGGTCGCTCTCTGGAGAGTAGAGGCCCTGAAAAGAGGGTTTAATTCCTCAATTTCCCTTCCTTTATTTGTTAAGGATACAGTGATCGGATGCTTAAACATTTATTCAGACAAAGAAAATTTCTTCAATGAACCGGAAGTTAAACTTCTGGAAGAAATATCCCAGAACGTTTCTTATGCAGTAGATGTATTGGAGAAAGAAAAAGCTTTAATTCAAAGTGAATACCGGTTCCGGACAGTATTTGAAGATGCACCTATTGGCATCGCCGTTACCGATACTCGAAGCGGCAAGTTGATAAAATCGAATTCGAAATATCTTGAAATTCTGGAATTAAACCAATCAGATCTACACTCAAGGAACTGGATGAATGTGACTTACCCAGATGATCTTGAAGTTGAATTAAATCAGATGAAGCTTCTTAAAGAAGGTAAAATTAATAGCTATAAGATGGTCAAGAGAATTACCAAAAGGAATGGTAATGTTGGGTGGATTGAGATCTCTGTGGTTCCCCTTTTTACAGAGGGAGAAACGATCATTCAGCACTTGTGTATGCTTGAAGACATTTCAGAACGTGTAAAATATGAAACCGATTTAAAGCATGCCGTGAAGTCTCGTGATGAATTCTTTTCGATTGCTTCACATGAACTTAAAACGCCTATTACTTCACTAAAACTCCAGGTTCAGCTTTTAAAAAGAGACCTGCAAAAAGATTTACAAGTTATAGGAGAAGGTAACTACTTTTCAAAGCATGTTAAGGCCTTGGATCTCGCCAGCCGCCAAGCGGATCGTTTGACCTTTTTAGTGGATAATCTTTTGGATGTTACCCGGATCGGAGCGGGCCATTTCAAGATTAAACCATTGAAGTGTGATTTATCCTATATCCTCCATGAAATTTTGGAGCGTTTTCAAAGTCTTATCTCCGAGTCACAAAATAAAATTCAATGCGATATTGAGCCCGAGATCTCAGGACTTTGGGACCAAGGAAGGATCGAGCAAGTTTTGGTAAATCTGATCAGTAATGCCATTAAATATGCTCCCGGTGGCCCAATACAGATAATCTTGAAACAAGAGAATAATAAGGCCATTTTAAAGGTTGCAGATTTTGGACCCGGATTACCGCCAGAAAGTCTTGAAAGGATTTTTAATCAATTTGAAAGAATTCAATCTTCCATCAAAAATATCAGTGGGCTTGGACTAGGGCTTTATATCGCTAAAAAAATTATCGATGCCCATAATGGAGAAATATCGGTAACAAGTGAAGTAGGTAAGGGAGCAACTTTTACAGTGAAACTTCCCCTGAAATAATTCAGGGGAAGCTTAAACTTTTTATAAACCTAGAATGTGAGCAAACATCAGAGGCGCCACGATTGTAGCATCTGATTCGACGATAAAACTTGGAGTGTCTTTAGAAAGTTTACCCCAAGTAATTTTTTCATTTGGTACAGCACCCGAGTAAGAGCCATAGCTTGTTGTAGAGTCCGAAATTTGGCAGAAGTAACCCCATAAACGCACATCATCTTTTTCCAGATCCTGACGGATCATAGGAACGACACAGATAGGGAAGTCACCGGCAATACCTCCACCGATCTGGAAGAAGCCGATTGAGCTTGTTTCGGCCGTTTTCATGTACCAGTCCGCAAGGAAAGTCATATATTCGATACCAGTTCTTACAGTGTGGACGTTTTTAACTTCTCCACGCATGCAGAAAGAGGCGTACATATTACCAAGAGTTGAGTCTTCCCAACCTGGAACGATGATTGGAAGATTCTTTTCGGCCGCAGCAAGCATCCATGAATTTTTTGGATCAATTTGGGCCTGATCTACAAATTTACCTTTTTTAAGAGCACGGTAGAAGAATTCATGAGGAAAGCAACGCTCGCCCTTAGCTTCTGCTTCCTGCCATTCAGCTGCCATAATATGCCAGATTTTATGCATGGCCGCTTCTTCAGGAATACAAGTATCAGTTACGCGGTTAAGGTGGCGGTCATATAAATCCTGCTCATCGTCGGCCGTTAAAGCGCGCCAGTTCGGAATGCGTTCGTAATGATCATGGGCCACAAGGTTATAAATATCTTCTTCAAGGTTCGCCCCTGTACAAGAGATGGCGTGAACTTTGTCGTTTCTAATCATCTCAGCAAGGGAAATGCCAAGTTCTGCAGTAGACATTGCTCCGGCAAGGGTAACGACCATTTTGCCACCTGAAGCGAGGTGGGCTTCGTAGGCATGGACTGCATCCATCATCGAAGCGGCATTGAAGTGACGGTAGTGGTGATTCATGAATTGAGAAATAGGACCTTTAGTTGTCATGAGAGAACTCTTGGTTTTACCGGCTAAGAGGCCGGGGCTCGCTCGCCTTTGGGGTGAGTTCGCCTATTTCATGCAAAACCTCACGGGTCGTCAAGAGGTCAAAAACAACATTTTCGTCTTACCACTGCCTTAGGTCTTCCGCGGACTTAGAAATATGTCCAGGAGGGTCGCTGGCAGGGAAAGATTCCTCAATTGCCTGATCTAGTTTCTCGTCATCACTCATTAAATGTTGCTCTTCTTCCCTGGCTTCAGGATGGGTTGGAGACTTTTCGTTGGGTTTTATGAGATCCCGGAATTTTAGAATGACTTCTCTTATAAAGTTCATATTTACTCCTATTGGTTGATTGATGCTTCTCCCGGTTTTTTTCCAGGTAGCGGCATCCCAGGCCCGCCTAATCCAGTCAGTTGGATCATTTCTCCTGAGGGCGAATCCCAGACTTCGGCGGCATCAACATTGACACCTATAAGGCTTAGTTTGGGATCATCGAGTCCTTGCGGGAACCAATTATTTAGTACTGGATTCCATAGGCGCTTCATTAAGTCCTTATCTTCAGAGATGGTTGCTCTGCCGCTGATAGAAACATAGTTTTTGTTTTCCTGATTGGTAAAAGTAAGGTTAACGTGCTGATCATTTTCAATAGCATGATTTTTTAATGAATTTTTCTGAGAGAAAAACCACAATGTTCCATCAAATTCAACTTTGTTAAAATCCTGCGGCAGCATCGGGCGCGAATGAATGGAGCCGTCACTGCTTACAGTTGTGAGCATAGTGAATTTAATATCTCTGATCATGCGATAAAGTTTTTTAAAATTTTCACTTGTCGTATCCATAGGCAGAGCTCCTTGCTGACGTTTTTAATTCTCTATCATTCTAGGAACCTTTCTCTGCCTTGGAATCTTGGATCTTTCTTAAGTATGAGTGAGTAAAGGGTTTTTGTATCTTTTCTGCCCAACTGTCTAAGGATTCGACAGTAGACCCTGTTTAAATCAGCAGGGCGTTGGCACCAATATTGTATCAAGACACTCAAATCTAATAGGAGCCTTTCATGAAATGTTCAGTCTTTTTAGTCCTGGCAACGCTTTCTCTCGGAAGTTGGGCCAAAGGGCCGATGCCTCATGAAAGAACCGATACTCCTAAACTCAAAAATTCTCATACTGGACGGTATCTCTATCTTGGAGATGTTCCTAAGTTTGAAGGATCTGAAATAGAGATAATCATATCAAAAATGGCCTTAACCGCCAGAGTTACTGCCCATGTTAACCAAGGGCGGATAGATACTTATGCAAACCAACTTTTTATGCGTTGGCAGAGGATAAGTGATGCAATGACAGACCCTGTATTTTCGCTTCATCCTCTTGTGAAGATGTCTAAACTTGCAGAGAATTTACCTGCTTCTACTCAAGCGTGGGTGCGTATTGCTGAACAATATTCAACACATATTCTGGAAAAAAACAGCAGTGACATCTATCTTGGCAAACGTAATTCCAAAAACTATGTCAGTAACCAGGTTGAAGATGATTATAAAAATACGATCAGTGAAGCCTATTTCCGTTACCTCTTTGATACTGAGGATAAATCGGACGATGTGATAAACGATAATAAAAAGCTCAGTCAGCTTTTATCAGTTGAGAATTCACAGCGTCTTTTCAAGAAACATTTAGGGCATCTCTATACTGAGAAATCTAATCGGAAGGACTATAAAGGGGTGTTGAATTTAGTTTATCCTATCGCGGCTACCGTAGAGGGACCTTTTAGTCAGCCAAAAGAAATGACCACTGATCTTAAAACAGCTGAATCGATCGAAGCCCGATGGTGGTCAAATAAATGGAATGATGAGTTTGGTGGATTTCCCTTCCTTCTGATTGAATGGAGTGGTGTGGCCTTCCATGGACCGATATCAAATTTTTCTCCATTGGATGTTTGGTTCCTGAGAAGAGGCTATGTCTCTCATGGATGCCATCGTATGGATGGAAGTGACATTCTTGAACTTAGAGCTTTGATGCCCAGTGATCTGAAAGCTACGGCCAATCAGATCATGGTTACTGTACTAGATTATTTTGATGTGGCAGACATTGATGAGGACGGAGAAGTTGAGGCGATTGACGTGAAATACTATAACATTCCAACCACAGTAAATGTTCCTAAAGGCCGCTCCATTGAGGACGTTATAAGACCTCATATGATCGAGACTCAAATGAAGTCATTCCTGATGTCGAATAAATATGCTGCTAAATACTATGATCATAATTTTGACCGCCTGAAAAATATTCCAAAGTATACTGTGGTCAATAAAAAATTAAAGCGTGGTGGCTCTCATCCTGAAGTCAAAATTAAACGCTTTGATTATCGTCCAAACCGCATCATTCAATATACTGAAGAAGGGCATAAGCTTCAGGGATTTGATGATGTTTTTGGAAAGTATCCTCCCCGCTATTTTCAGCGCTACTAATTCTATTCGGTCGTTCTCCCGACTTTTGGGAGAGCGGCCTTGTTCGCTAAGAGTTTGCCGTCCTTAGCTGATATGAGGACGTGATCAAATTCATAAATCCATCCCAGCTTTTTATCATTTTCCAGAATCCAGGGGCCCTCAGGTTTTTTTCCTGAAGTTGAAGCAAAATGAGCGGCGCTCCCCAGTGAAATAAGTCCTTCTCCTGGTTCAAGTTCATCACCTTTATTTAAATTTCTGCCTTTGGCCCTTTGAAGATGACCGGTACGGTTAAAAGCAATTTCTATTTTGGTTCCGGCAATGGTTTTGATAATGAAATCTCGCCCGATTTGCTCAAATATCTTCCCTCGTGGAACCATAGAAGCAGCAATATCCGGAGTAGCGGAAAAAGAGAACAGGGGGAATCCGCACATTACTAAAAGAAGCATGATCTTCATGATGCCTCGCTTATGTTTAATGTCTCTCGCCACCAGGACCAGTGGCATTAAATAATCGGGGTCTGGAAAATGAAGGCCTGGTAATTTTTTGATTTTCTCCAGGTCTTGATTTTTTATTGATCTCATCAATTGTAATAGGAGTTCCAAGATCTATGGAGAGCAGAATGGCTTCAACGATTTTTATATCGGCCAGACCCTCTTCTCCTGAGGGCTCAGGTTTCTTCTTTTTTTGAATGCATTCTGAAAAATAGATGAGTTCAGGTGCAAACTGATCTCTTTTTGGATACTTCTTGGTTATGATTTTATTGTCTTCATAAGTCTTTAACGTCATGGTGTTAGCGTATTTGTATCCATTCTCTAATCTGATCCTACCTTTGGTTCCTATCAAATCGTAATCGGCCGTTCCGAAAGCACCAAAGCTGATGGTGAAGCTCGCCATCTTGCCGTCAGGAAATTTCATGATACAGCTTATGAGTTCATCAATTTTCTTAAATCTAGTATCCTTACTGTTATTTACAATTCCAAATACTTCTACGGGCTCGGCCTTAAATAAATAGCGAGCGGCATTTATGCAATAGATACCAATATCATAAAGTGGGCCTCCGCCTTTATCTATATCTTCAAGACGGATGTTTTGGTTGTCTTTAACCTGCATTGTAAAAACGGAGTTGAATACTTTGATGTCTCCAATTCTTTTTGAATGGGCGATTTTTATCGCCTCAAGATTGGAGGATTCAAAATGGAGACGATAAGCAATCATGAGCTGAATATTATTTTTTTCCGCTTGAGTAATCATAGAATGACAATCTTCTGTTGTTACAGCCATTGGCTTTTCGCAGAGTACGTGGACTCCATACTTGGCCGCTGTTTCCATGATATTTCTGTGATAAAAATTGGGGGTAGCGATGTAAACAGCATCTACTTCACCCCGTCGTAAACAGTCTTCGAATTCTGAGTAAAGATAACATTTATCAATATGGTATTTTTCACCAAGCCGATTAAGTTTTTCTTTATCTCCTGAAACCAATGCAGTGAGTACAGAATTCTTCTTTGCATTCTTGAATGCAGGTAGCACGGCCACCTGAGCAATGTAGCCAAGACCGACTACAGCATACCGAATTCTTTCCTTAGGTTTTGAAAACATAAGAACTCCTGGTGTGGAGTTATAAGCAAGGAGAATGCCATTCATAAGTACTGATTAAAACATTTTGCTCAGAGAGAAAGATTCTTCATTTGGGGAACTTTGCCTGTATAGTAGGTATGAGCGATTACCAAGGAGCACATATGGCAGGAAGCATATGGAAAGGTTCTATCAGCTTCGGTTTACTTAATATCCCCGTATCTCTCCAGAAAGCAGAAGAGGGCCATGAACTCAGTTTCAAAATGCTCGATGAAAAAGACCTCTCACCCATAAAATATAAGAAAGTTAGTGCTAAGGACGGAAAAGAAGTTACCTGGGCGAGAATTGTTAAAGGTTATGAACATGAATCAGGTGAATTTGTTATCGTTAATAAAGAAGATTTTAAGGCCGCCAACCCCAAGGCCACTCAGACAATTGATATTGAGGATTTCGTAGCTTTTGAAGAAATAGATCTGATGTTTTTTGAAAAACCTTACTATCTCGTACCTCAAAAAAATGGAGTCAAAGGTTATTTCCTTCTTTGCGAAGCTCTTAAAAAAAGCAATAAGGTGGCGATCGCCAAGATTGTCATCAGAACAAAAATGCATTTGGCATGCATAATGGCCAAAGGGGATTATTTAATTCTTGAAATGATGAGATTTGCTCATGAAGTTCTACAAGCGGATGAAGTTGAATATTTAAGCGATACTGAAAAACCGAAATTCAGCGCTAAAGAAATTAAGATGGCACAGGAGCTTATTGATGGAATGACCGGCAAGTGGAAGCCAGAACAATATAAAGATACTTACAATGAGGATCTTTTAAAAATTATTGATAAGAAAGCGAAGGCTGGTGAGAAATACGAAGTGGACTATGGGGACATGCCAAAAGAGGAGAAAGGAAATACTGGTACAGTGGTAGATCTCATGCCGCTCCTTAAGAAGTCTCTTGAAGCAAGAAAGAAAAAACCAACTACAGCTCAGAAAAATGGAACACGTAAAACGTCCAAGAAAGCTTCGACTCGTAAAAAAGCAAGCTAGGGGGACATATGTCCAAGAAACTCTTAGAAACCTATCAAAAGAAAAGAAATTTTAAAAAAACTTCTGAACCAAGCGGGGGTACTCGTTCTAAAAAATCCTCCAAACTTATTTTTGTGGTCCAGGAACATCATGCCAGGAGATTGCATTATGATTTCCGCCTGGAGTATGAAGGAGTTCTAAAAAGTTGGGCGGTTCCGAAAGGGCCTTCGCTTGATCCTAAAGATAAGAGGCTTGCTGTACAGACTGAAGATCACCCATTGGAATACGCAAAATTTCATGGCCGGATTCCGGAAGGGGAGTATGGAGCAGGTGAAGTTTTCATTTGGGATAAAGGTACCTGGGAACCAGAGAGTGATGACATTGGGGCGGCCTTAAAAAAAGGGGAACTCAAGTTTAAGCTTCACGGAAAAAAGTTGAATGGAAGTTTCGTATTAGTTCGAACGAGATTTGGAAAGGATCAGAATAAAAATAACTGGCTTCTCATTAAACACCGTGAGGAGAAAAAATCCCAGCGCCAGGATCCCTGGCCGGGTTTTATTCCTCCCCAGCTGCCCCGACTGGTGACTTCAGTTCCTGATGAAGAAGGAAGCTGGTTTCATGAAATGAAGTATGATGGGTATAGAATGCAGGGCCACCTGCAAAACAGTGTGGGTGTTCTTTATACGAGAAATGGTCTTAATTGGAGTAATTCATTTCCTCATATATTGAATTCTTTGGAAAAGGTTGGTGCCGAGAATGCCATCTTTGACGGAGAGATCGTTGCCCTGGATGAAGAAGGAAGGACTCATTTTCAAAGACTTCAAAATACCCTTAAAAGTAAAAATGATAAGAACCTGGTCTATTATATTTTTGATCTCCTTTATCTAAATGGAGAAGACTTACGATCAAAAAGTCTCGCCGAACGAAAAGAACTTCTTAAAAAGCTCTTAAGTAAAACTTCTAAGAATATAAAATATAGTGATCACATCACTGAGAAAGGAGAGGACTTTTTCACCCTTTCCTGTGATCACAAATTAGAAGGTATTGTTTCCAAGCTTTCTGACAGTCCTTATCGTTCCGGTCGTAATGATTTATGGGTCAAGACAAAATGCTCGGAACGTCAGGAGTTTGTGATTGGAGGATGGACTGATCCTCAAGGGGGACGAACAGGTTTAGGGGCCCTTCTGTTGGGAATTTATGAGAATGAAAAGCTTCGCTACGTGGGTAAGGTGGGCACAGGCTTTAATAGCAAATCTCTCAATGAAATAAAAAAAGAGCTGAAAAAGATAGAGCAAAAGACAACTCCTTTTGACGTAAAAGCTCCTAAAGGAAAAGGAATTCATTGGGTCAAGCCTGAAAAAATTTGTGAAGTTTCTTTTGGTAACTGGACGGATGAAAAAATATTGAGGACTCCTGTCTTTCAGGGACTAAGGGAAGATAAGCCGGCCAGGGAAATTCATCAGGAAAAAGCGAAAGTCTTGAAGCTTAGGGATGTTTCTTCACCTGATAAAATTCTTTTTAAGAAAGAAAAAATCACCAAGGGCATGATTGCTGAATATTATGAGAAAGTTTCTAAGGTCATGCTTCCTTATGTTAAAGACAGACCTTTATCTTTAGTCCGGTGTCCGGAAGGAAGTGAGGGCACTTGCTTTTTCCAAAAACATATAAAGGGAAAAATTCCTGATTCTTTTACAACCTTCATCGTTAAAGAAGAGAAAGGAGAGGGGACTTATCTCTCCATAAACTCTGCTTCCGGACTAAGAGAATTAGTTCAGTTAAATGCCTTTGAACTTCATTCCTGGAACTGTCACTATCAAGACTATATGAGTCCTGACCAGATTGTGATGGATTTTGATCCTGGTCCAGGTGTCCCATGGAAAGATATAAGAGATGCGGCCTTTGAGTTAAAAGAGATTCTGGATGAATTAGACCTAAAGAGCTTTGTTAAAGTCACCGGAGGTAAAGGACTCCATGTCCATATTCCTGTGGCGCCTGTTTATGACTGGGAACAAATTAAAGTTTTTGCTCAAACGCTTGCTATGCAGATGGTGGCCCAAAATCCTCAAAAGTATGTTGCGAATATGGCCAAGAACAAAAGGGTTAAAAAAATATTTATTGATTACTTGAGAAATGGGTACGGGGCAACCGCCGTTGTGCCTTATTCTCTCCGGGCCCGACCCTTAAGCGCTGTGGCCCTTCCTATTACATGGCTTGAATTAAAAAGAATTAAAAGTTCTGATGAGTTTAATCTCGAAAGAGCACTGAAGAAAATTAAAAGTCGAAAAAAAGATCCTTGGGAAGGAATGATGAAGCTTAAACAGAAGATTAATATTCTGGAAGAAAGGACTAAAAAGAAGAAAGCGGCTTAGTACTCTTTTTTTATAAAATATTTCAAGAGTTCAATGATTTCTTCTTTTTTACTATTTAAATGTTTTATTTGTTCTTCGCTAAGCGTAGGAACAAGGAGTTTGAGCATTTCAAGATTCTTATTACCGGCAAGAGATTCTTTCTGATAGTTTATAAAAGCATCCTGAATGAGTTTCTCTTTTTCGGAGTGAGTGACTTCCTGAGCAAAAATCTCTTTAAATTTTCCCTGGAGTTCTCCTCTTCGAACGATTCTTTTCTGTGCACGATCTTCAAAATATTCATTATAAGTGACAATAAGGTTTTGTTGTTCCTCATTGATCTTACCTATAAAATGTTCCAGTCGTTCCTTTAACTTGGCCATACGCTCTTTCGTTTTTAATTTTTTTATTTTAGATGACTTATCTTTTTGAATTTCGAAATACTCTTTTTGTTGGGCCTTATCAAAAGTGGCCATGCTCTGTGACAATATTTTTGAAAAGTCTTGTGCAAGTACTAAGTACTCTTTTTCAAGTTCCTGATAAGCAGGAGTGATAGTTTCTGAGTTTCCCGGATCAAATTTTGTCAGTGTCTCTTGAATTTTATTTGCCAATGGTTTTGCCCCATTAAGAAAACCTTCTACTTTTTTTCGTAGGGAATCTTTTTGCGAAGAGCTTAAAGGCAAGTCTTTGCCAACTTGATAGGTAATGAGTGTATCAGCGTTGTCGATCGCCATTTTCTTAGCAGCGCAACCAAATCCTGTGAGTATAATCATAATTAATAATACCATTTTCATCATAGAGAGATCCTCCCATATTTTGTTGAAAAATGTGAATCAACAGTGCAACATACCTGAGCAATGTACTTGTTTGTCAAAGCCGGACAAATTTTGCATGCTATATAGATGGCAAATCTAGATAATTACCGGTCAAGTCAGGATTACCGGGAAATACTTCGTATTCTTCAGAAAGCTTCAAACCTTCAGGAGAATTTTCTTTGGCAAACTCATTCAATGGGCAGAACCGTGGTACCCATTGCTCATTTTGAAATCGATTTTGTTGGTCGCGAAGTTGTCATGATTATTGATCCAAGACGCTTTAAGCTTAATCAAGAACTTCCTCTTTATGTGAAGCTTGACTACCATGGCAGCGTTTTCAAATCGATGGATTTTCGACAAATGGGGGATGCTATTCATTTCACTTTTCCAGAAGAAGTGAAGACCATCGAACTACGAAGTACAGATCGTCATATTTTCCTTCCTAATGAAGATAAAGTCGTCAGCCTAAAACCATCTCTTCCTGGGAAATTCTCAGATAATGCTTCAGAATTAACCTTTAGAGCGGTGGATATTTCTCCACAAGGCCTGGGACTTCTAGTTTCAGAGTCCAATAGATCATTCCTTAAAAACAACCGCATACTCTGGGTGACAAAACTAGGTAATGAAATACTGAGAGATACCCTGTTAGCAGAAGTCGTTTATATGAGCTCAGACGTTGAACCACGTTATCAGGTCAAAAAACAAAAAATTCTAAAAGTAGGATTAAAAGTATCAGGCACCTTTAATCCTTCTTATTTTGAGCGTTTTATTAACTAGGAATCATAGACTGTTTGGTTGAATTGTTTTTCGCTTTTGGCTACCACGCAACTAACAACGGCATCACCAGTAACATTCACTGCAGTTCTAGTCATATCCAGAAGACGGTCAACGCCAACAATGAGGCTAATCCCTTCAATTGGTATGCCTACTTGTTTAAAGACCATCGCAAGCATGACCAGACCAACACCTGGAACGCCGGCCGTTCCAATAGAGGCAAGAGTAGCAGTTAAAATGACCATTAAATACTCTTGTATTCCTAAATCAATTCCATAAACCTGTGCCACAAAAACGGTTGCCACACCTTGCATGATGGCCGTTCCATCCATATTGATTGTTGCGCCAAAAGGAATGGTAAAAGACGCTACTGAATTATCAACACCTAATTCTTTCTCTGTCACTTCCATGTTAACTGGGATGGTGGCATTAGAGCTTGAAGTGGAAAAGGCAAAGATAATGACTTCGCTGAATTTCTTAAAAAATGTAATGGGATTGAGTTTACTAACGAATTTAAGGAGAGAGCTATAAACGATCACCACGTGAAGGAGGAGGACAAAAAGAACGACGAAAAAATATTTTGCCATCGGCATGATGGCACCAAAACCTTGAGAAGCGAAGACTTTGGTTAAGAGACAAAAAACTCCATAGGGGGCAAAGTGAACCAGAAGAATCACCATTTTCATGATGATCTCATTGAGGTCGTTAAAGATTGCGAGGATTCTTTTTCCTGCATCTCCGGCGAGAGTCATGCCAATCCCAAAAAGAATCGCAAAGACAATAATCTGGAGCATTTCTCCCCGGGCCATCGACTCAAAGGGATTAGAGGGGAATATGTTGGCAATCACATCAACCAGAGGAGGTGCTTCACCTGCTTCGAAGGTCGCTGTGGTTGTCATGATGAAACCATCTCCTGGGTTTACCCATGAGGCCATTATTAAGGCCAGGGCAATGGCCAGCGCGGTTGTTAGAGTATAAAGAATGAAGGTTTTACTACCAACACGACCTAGTTTTTTTAGATCATTCATGGCCCCTGTGCCGGACACTAAAGAGACGAAGACCATCGGAACAACCAGAAGTTTTAAAGACGAAAGAAATATTCTTCCTCCTACTTCAATAACCCCACCTACAAAAAACGTCTGCACCGGCCCTTCGAACTTGAAGTAGTTTAGTATGCTTCCTATGATGATCCCTAGAATCATCCATATGAGAATACGACGAGTAAGATTGGACTCTGTGTTAGAAGTCATAGGCCACCTTAGTTAATTGCTAATAATAATTATTGTTTCTTTGTTATTCTCTCTGGTCAAGTTTTGTCCTGAATTTGCAACATGGGTCCTGGGTATGCGATCATTATTAATAACCCGTCCAAAGGGCCATGTATGGACAACAAGGTTTTTCTCTTTCCTCTCACCAATGCCATTCTTTTTAAGAAAGTGACACTTCCGTTTCATATCTTCGAACCAAGATACCGGCAAATGATTGAGGATGCTCTGGCGATGCAAATCCCCATTGCGATTGTGCCTTTCCATGCTTCAGATATTTATGCCGGAGAAATCTGTGTTGCAGGTTTGCCCCATGTTCTGGCGACCTATCCGGACGGACGAATGGATATCTATATCACCGGTACTATCAAGTGCCGCTTAGTCGCGGCCGAACCTGATTCAGATGATCCCTATAAGATTTATAGTTACCGGATTTTGGACGAAGATATCTTTGTTGATGACAGCTTTGCTATGGAGCTTGATAGTCTCAGAATTTTACTGGAACGCTGGGCCCTGCATTTTCTACCGGATCCCATACAAAGGGAAACTTTCTCAAGCACATTGGATGATCCGGAGCTTTTAGTAAATTACTGTGCTGTATTTCTGGTAGATGATTGGGAAGCAAAGAAAGAGGTGATGAGAGCAGAGACGATTACTGAAAAGGTCAAAATTCTATTGCAGGCAATTGGCCCAAAAGAAATTGATCTTGGGCCATTTATGCCTACATTGAAGTTCTAATTACTTCTTTCTGTTAAGCTTTCCAGCCTCGATCTTAGCTTGGATCTTTGCTTTTTTCTTAGCTTGACCCTTGCGCTGAGACATTTTCACAGCTTTGCTTTTACGTCCGAAACCCATATTACATCCTCTTTAAAAGTTCACGATGCCCTATTATTGATAATCCCGGTTTGGTTGTAAAGCTTTAAGACCTGTTGTCGCCCACCAAATGAAGGTTCCAAGCCAAATCAGGCAACTCACAAAATGGAGCACCATCGCTCCCCAGGAATCCTGAAAAATGATTTTACTAAAAAATCGGAAGAGTATCAAAAGCATAAGCCCGGCGATCGCCCAGAATGGATGGCTGAAGAAAAAGAGGAGAGGAAAGAGCCAGATAAGGAGGGCCGCCAAATAAAGAAAAAGACCAGTTCTTTCGCCCTTGGTCCATAATTCTCCCCAAAATCTTTTTAACTGATTGAGATGGACCTTGAGATTTTCAGGATAGTAGCGAAGTAGGTGTTTTTCACCGAAGGCCAGAATATAGGTCTTATTTTCCATATCCCATCCCTTGGCCAAAGCTTCTTTCCAGGATGGTATGTTGATTCGATGGAAATCAAAACTTTTGAAAGTGCTAAGAGGCATACCCATCCATCCCTGAGCAATGCTCACAAGAGGGTGAGAAACATTTCTTCTAATTCTTCTGAAGCCAAAAATTGAGGCCAAGGCCAGAGTAGGATTAATAACCGCAATAGATTCGCCTAAGATATTTTGCTTATGGGTTTGAGGAAGAACAAAAAAAGCTTTTTGGCGGTTACTGACCAGGTGTCCTAAGGATTTAAAAGCGTGTACAGTCGGGACAAGTTCTGGATCTCCGATGATCACGACATCCCCTTTAATCTGAGGCGCAATTTGTTCCAACATCCAGGGGACAGCTTCCCGACCTAATGGTCTTAGGAGAAAGCTATGGATTTCGATAAAGGGCAATTGTTCGTGAAGAACCTGCCAGGCATTAGCAGCAGGATGATGTCCATCAACCAAAATATGGATCTTAAGATGTCCACCGAAAGAATTAAATGAAGATAAATTTTTTAGCCAAGGCTCAAGATAAAATTCTGAATGGGAAGTGATAGGTATGATGAGTTCAATGGTACCAGTGTACTCATCATGAGCATTTAATTGAATGCCAACAAGAGCATTCTTCACCAGAGTATAAATCATTAAAGATGTGAGAACAAAGGCCACTAGTCCCAACATGGCATCGCCTTTTTAAAATCATTTAGTTAAGATTATCCTATGAATAAGCGTCAGTACATGCAAAAAACTTTCGAGAGGCAGCGTCTCCTTAATAATATGATGTCAAGACCAGGGCCCTTTCCTTATGTCTTGATTCTTGACCATTTAAAAGTCGATTTTAATATCGGAAAAATCATTCGCTCAGCGGAGGCTTTTGGGGCCCGGGCAGTGGATGTTGTTGGAACTTCGTTTTTTGATCCTATGCCTGCTAAGGGATGTATGAAACGCGTTCCTTGGAGTATGCATAAAACCTTTCATGAAAGTTATGAGAAATGGGATAGAGAAGGCTACACCTTCTATGCCTTTGACTCTATGGCAGAGGATTCTATTCATGAAGTTTCTTTTCCTGATAAGTCGGCCTTTATTCTCGGACATGAGGGATTTGGTTTTACTTTTAAGAAAGAACTTTATCCCAAAATTAAGTTTATCAAAATTCCTCAATTTGGATTGGTGGAGAGTCTCAACGTTTCGGTTGCGGCATCGATAGTCATGTATGAGTTTGCCCGAGGACGAAATTTTATTCCTCCAGCAAACTCTCTTTAAGATCTAAATGAAGTGTGTAGAGAAGACCTAAAGTCATAACGCCGAAAAAAAGATGCGGTGGCTGGGCATTGGCAGGAAAACCAAAGTAGTTAAGGGCAATACCTGTGACAACATTTGCAAGCACACAGAGAAAGGCAGACATTCCTAAAGTAAAGGCATCACGAAGAAGATTCCTTTTCAAATACATCAATAGATAAACAAACAGAGCGATGATTAAAATAGAAAAAGTTCTGTGGAAGTAAAAAGAACCTCCCAGGAAACTCATAATGGTTTCTTGAGTGGCCATCAATGTGTCTCTGGTAAAGTGATCTACTTGTTGGCGGACTTGTGTCCCAAGCATGACCTGGAAGAAAGTTAAGGCAACCAGAATTTTAGTTAATAGTTGTGCCTTTTTATTTTGAGGAGGCACTAAGGTGGTATTACTCAAATCATTAAAATATTTTCTTAAATAGATAAGCCCAAAGAGCAGAAGTACGGCCAGGAACATATGGATGGTAATTAAAAAAGGCTTCAAGTGAGTTGATACTACAAGAGCTCCGATTCCCCCTTGAATGAGAATCAAGACTAAAAGACCACCGCAAAACCAGGGAAAGGCTTTGTCCATTTGTCTGGCCTTGAAGGAGAAGCCAAACAAGAGAACAATTAAAAAGCCCAGAAAAACACCCAATAGACGGTTCACATATTCTGTCCAAGTTTTAAAGGCTTCGAAATCGGCGATCGTTTTACCTGAGACTTTATAAAGTTCTTTGTAGTTGGCAGGAAGCTGTGAAATATCCGTAGGCGGTACCCATTGCCCAAAGCAAGTCGGCCAATCCGGGCATCCTAGACCCGAGCCGGTTCCTCGCACAACAGCACCAGCAAGAATTACTAAATAGGTCCCTATAATAGAGAAGAAAATAAGTCGGCCAAAGGTTTTCATGTTATTACACTAGCATGATCATTTTGCTTTTTCACCCCATAGATGGTGAAATATGGGGCAGACAAAGGATATTTTGATGTTCTCGTTAGAGATTGCTTTATTGGGATTTGCCCTCGCGGTTGATGCTGCTGTAGTAACTTTTGCTATTGGTCTTCTTCATTACGACAAGCCATCTTCAGAAAAATTCAAGCGAGGACTTTTAGTTTCATTGGCCTTCGGCTTTTTTCAGTTCGCCATGCTGTGGCTTGGTGCCTATGCCGGATATCTTTTTACATTCTCAAGTTACGGTTATTACTTCCAATTAGTTGTTGGTATTATCTTTTTTGCCTTGTCTGTGAAATTTATCCAGGAAAGTTTGAAGGACGAGGAAAAAAATCTCCATTGGGGTTTTATTCCAATTCTCATCCTGGCCTTTGCCACTTCAATTGATGCTATGGCCTCAGGGGTGAGTTTGGGAACTATTCCTCATGCTTATCTTTCCGCACTCCAGGTGGGAGTCATCACATTCTTGGTCTGCTCGGCTTTTTATTTTATCAGTCAATTTTTCCGCAGCATTCCGGAGAAATGGCTCCTGAGATTTTCAGGGGCGATTTTTCTTTTCCTGGGTGCTCAGATCTTCTGGGGATTTAAACACGTTTTTTTTAAAGGTTAATATATGAAACTTTCATTTAAAGATTTTAAAAAGGCTTATGAAATATTAAGTGAGATCATTGATCCTACCCCTTTAATTTATAATGAGTGGCTCTCCCATCAATATCATTGCCAGATATACCTCAAATTAGAAAATATGCTGCCTATTGGTTCATTCAAAATGCGTGGGGCCACTCATAAAATTTCTAAACTCTCAGGCGCGGATAAAAAAAGAGGGGTTTTAGCTGTTAGTGCAGGTAACCACGCTCAAGGTGTGGCCTGGGCCGCCAGGAAATTTAATGTTAAGGCCACCATCATCATGCCGGAAGGCTCTCCTCTGACTAAAATTCGCAATACCGAAACTCTTGGGGCCAAAGTCGTTCTTCATGGAAAAAGCATTGAAGAAGGATTTCTTTTCGCTGAAGAGATGATGAAAAAGCAAAAGATGACTTTTGTTCATCCTTACCATGATCCGGATGTGATCACGGGCCAAGGAACGGTTGGCTTTGAACTCTTGGAGCAAATTCCCGATATGGACTATATTTTTTCTTCTATTGGGGGAGGGGGATTAGTTTCAGGAATCGGACAAGTGATTAAGGGAAGTAAATCCAAGGCAAAAGTCATTGCAGGTCAGGCCAGTGGTTGTTCGGCGATGGTAGATTCCCTCAATTCTGGGAAGATTGTAAAAATTGATACTGCTGAAACTTTTGCTGATGGAATTCGCGTTAAGAACGTCGCCCCTGATATGTTGAAAATGCTCGGTGAAGTTGTCGATTCTTCTCATAAAGTTGATGATGAGAAAATGGCCTGGGCGATTCTCCAGTTAATGGAAAAGGCACGGGTTATTGCAGAAGGAGCAGGAGCACTTCCACTTGCGCTTTTTGATCAGCTCTATCAAAAAAATCCGAAAAAATTTATAAATAAAAAAATTGTCCTGGTCGTTTGTGGCGGAAATATTGACGTTAATCTCCTGGAAAGAATTATCGATAGAGGACTCATTGAGTCCAACCGTAAGGTAAGAATTTCTATTCCTATTCCTGATCGTCCAGGAGCTCTTCATCAGTTAACGGGAATTATTACTGAAGTGGGTGCCAATATTTTGCAGGTTTTTCATGATCGCTCAAGCTTAGGAGCTGGGATTACCGGAACAAATGTTATTTTTTCTTTGGAAACGAAGGGAGAGGATCATTTGAAAACGCTTCTTAAAGAAATGAAAAAAGATTTTCCACGCTGTGAAGTGGTTTCATAAAAAGAGGGCTTCTTTCGAAGCCCTTTTTCATTAAGATTTCTTTTCTTCTTTTTTATCAGACTTCTTTTGCATCCGATCGCATTTTCCATCTTCACAGCCTTTCTTATCTTTCCGGCCATCTTTAGAGCAACATTGTTTATCTTTCTGACAACAATCATGACCATGATGGCGGTGGTGTGAGCATGCTGTAACCGAAAGTAGTGCAGTAAGTGTCAGGAGGCTTAACAATTTCATGAGTGTCCTTGTGTTATGTCATTTGTTCAATCAATCGATTTATTATAAATTGAATCTATGCAGCTTCATCGGAAACTTTTAGAAAAAATTTTAATAATTAAAGAAGACCTCCTAAGTCGGCTAAGGAAGCCTATGTTTAAAAGAATTGGTGGATTTGAAGTTATCGACAAGTTAGTTGACGATTTTTATCATATTATGGGTACGGATCCTGCAGCGGCAGATTGCTTTGCCACTCATAAAGGTCGAGACATCCGTATTGCAGCGGAAAAATTGAAATTCTTTTTAAGCGGATGGACTGGAGGTCCTCAGCTCTATCTGGAAAAATATGGCCACCCCAAGCTTAGGGCCCGACATTTTCCTTTTGTGATCGGAACTCAAGAAGGGGATCAGTGGCTTTACTGCATGAGAAAGGCCCTGGCCCATTCTCAGATTGATCCTGGGTTGCAGGAAGAATTGATGAGTGCTTTTACTCATATTGCTAAAGTGGTCCAGAATAAAGAATCATAAGAAACCATGCCTAAATAAACTGAAAGAGAGTTCTTTTAATTTTTCAAGTCTCGCCAAGGTCACCGGATGTTCCAAGGCCTTTGGGAAATATTTAATATTCAATTCAAAATTATTTCTTTTATCCATGAGTAATAAGTGTTCATCGAATGAAACTTTGCCTACCCACATAGATTTTAAAGACGTTTTATAAAAATGCAGGTGATAAAGAATTTCAACCATACCGTGTAAATAGAGAAGTTCTTTTGTAAATGCCATCCCCCCTTCAAATGGTACTCCCCGGAAAACTCTCAAGGTTAATTTAAAAGCATCCAGTTCTTCCATCCCGCCATGAATAAAAAAATAATAAACTTCTCTGATTGATGATCCCCGTTCTGCCATTGAAGTGGCAATATGACGAAGGATGACCCGGTTCCATCGTTTAAGAGTCATATTCCCTGTAATGAGTTCCACTAGAATAGCGAGACCTTCTTGTAGGAAAGTTGTCCTCGGCGCCCAGGTGGAAAGCCAGGGATGATCAGGTTGTGCCGCTCCATTTAGTGAAGTACCTAAATGGACCCAGCCTTCGTGAACCACGAAAATATCCAGATAGCGGGTGGTATACAGTTTGTGAGGGTTTAATTTAACGACTCGTCTTCCTGCCGAAGAGTCAGAAAGAAGTGAGCTGGATGGGCGAACTTCAAAATCGCCGGTGTCAAAAGTTTCTGCCAGCTTCTGCCTCATATAATTGATGCCGTCATCTCCTTTGTAGCAAGCCAGGCTTGTGTCTTCCATACAGTAGGAGGGCATTTGATCAACAAAATAAGGGAAAGCCTGGTTTTTGGCATATCTTCGGGATGATCCGTAGAGGTGAACGGTATGTTCATAAAATTTCGGTTTTCCGAAATTTTCCATCATCGTCAGTAGGTGCCCGTAGTCTTGCAGTCTTTGAGAAAACACGGACTTCATGGCAAGGGAGATGTCCGATTCGACAAGCCTTTTGCGGAACTCATCCATTGATTTTCGTTTAGCGACCACATTAACGGGAAAGGGAACGCTCACATCCTCGAGGCAATCTATAAAGGTTCGGTGCTGAGGGAAGAGGAGATAGAGTTCTTTTAAGGGATAGCGCGGGTGACCTAGAAAACTTAAGCCCTTGGCAATATCCTTTAATTGATATGAGAGATCTCGTATTACGTTTATATCCACAACGTGCTCCCATTCTACTAAAGGTATTTTGGCACTATGAAATCATTATTACTTCTTTTTTTCCTTCCTCTCACTGTTTACGGAAGCTTTGGTAAGCCTGAGCTTATAGCAAGATTAAGTGATAGAGGAGCTTATAAGGCGCCGGATAATACGTGGTGCTTCACTTCTGATCCCGCGATCTTGAAGGGGAAAGTATACTTAAGCTGTATGGACACTGATGGAAGATTAATGATCGAGTGGGGTGATCATTATAAAGTGATTGCTCGTGCTGAAGAGGATCAAATCTTTTCAGCTCCACTTTCAAGTTTTGGAAAAGTAAGTTGGTATGAATTTAATCAATGGGGCGCAGTAAAGTCTTTTGAGTTAACTGACTCACTTAAGGTGACTGATTTAAAAATCTTAGGTCCTCTTAATCAATCCATTGATAATCTCACCCTTGCCTCTTCTGATTCATGGCTTTTGAGAACTAAAGGTTCTACTCCCGAATTATGGATCTGGCGAAATGATAAAGCCGTTCCTTTTTTCAATCCTGGTGCAGCTTATCTCTTCAGACCTATCGTTAGTCCTGATGGGCTAATTGTTATAAAAGTTCGCGAGAATAATTATGATGAATCCTCTCCTGATAAACTTTGGATCTATAGTAATAATAAATGGAAAATTATTTTCGAAGATCGAGATTCAAAATCCGAATCTCCTTGGAAAACCTTCCGTCAGAACGTTGCAATAGAAGGTGAAAAAATCTTACTACTCGCGACAGATGATCAAGGTGAGGCCCTTCTATTGATGAATAATGGTCAGATCGAAATTATTGCCAGAGCAGGGAAAGATCTCAAGAGCTTTGATTTTTTCTCTCCTCAAATGAATGGCGGAACAGTTGCTGTTCGCGGAGTTGATTTTGAAGGCCGGAAAGTTCTTTATGTTCATGACAAACAAGGATTTCGTCGACTCTTAACCCAAGGAGATATCGTCCACACCGATCTGGGTTTCGGTAAAGTCGATTATCCTAATCAAGACTCTATTTTCTATAGTTCTCCGGGGATCGATGAAAAAGGAAATGTTTACCAACAGGCCACAATGGTTGATCCTGATCACCCTAAAGTGCTGATGGGAATTGGACTAATTAAGTTCACTAAAGAGTAGAATTTTCCCTAATCTCTGAAAGTTGTGTAATAGACAGACTCTTCTAAACTTAAATTATGATTAAAAGGGTACTGCTCTTAGGGATGCTATTTAGCATCCCCACCGAGATTCTCGCTTGTTCTTTACCTCCTGGTGAAGTTCTGAGGATCGGTTGTAGCGAAGAGTGTAGCTTTCTCTACCGCTTTAGACTTAGAACCACCTCCTGGGCCTTGGGCTATCGCACTCGAGTCATTACCCTTACTCCCGAGAACATCACTCAAGAAAAGCATACTATTAATGGCATTTTGATTCCAGGAGGAGCGGACATTGATCCCGATTATTATCTTCCTGCTGTTTCGCCGGAACTACAAAAATATACCGAGGACAATCGCCAGCTGGTGAATTTCTCGGCTGAAGGAAAAAGACGAGATCCGTTCGAGTATCAACTCGTGAAGACCTATTCAGAAGATGAGAGTTATAAAGATTTACCGATGTTGGGAATTTGCCGTGGTATGCAGATGATGTCGGTTGCTCAAGGGATTCCTCTTTATCTTGATATCAAAACAGAGCTTGGAATTAAAAATAGAAAAAATATCTTTGATCATGTGAAGATAGAATCCAAAAAATCTCTTATGAATAGTATCTATTCACGAGAGAGTTTACGTGGTTTTAAAATCCATCATCAAGGACTTCGCGTTCCATATTATTTTAATAATCAGGATAATTATCCTAACGTTAAAGTCACGGCCTTCTCTCACAATAAGAAAATAGCCGAAGCACTCGAGTATACTCATCGTCCGGCACTGGGCGTGCAGTATCACCCTGAAAAATCCTTTACCCAAACATCTGCTCCGGTCTTTCGCTGGTTTTTAAAGAAGGCCTGTGAGCATAAAAATCTTTCATTGAAGGACAGTCTATGAAATGGTTTCTTTTATCGATTCTATTAAGTACTCAAGCTTTGGCAAATTTGCATCTTGCTCCTCCCGATTTTGAAACTCATCTTGGGAAAGCGATCTTTGTTGATTTCGAAAAAGCTGAATACAATGTGACTTATAATGTTCTTTGGAAGCGCTCGCAGGTTAAGTCACGCATTGAATTTAAGGCAGACAAAAAGGGCTTTCCAGTATTTGACCTGATACCTGGACCAGTAAGAGCTAAGCTTAATGGTAAACCTGTTTCCATCATTCAGACAACAGCACCTGACGGATCAAAACTCAGACAAGTTAACGCAGAGGTGGGACCTGGGCTCCACGTTCTTGAGATGGAAAATAAACTTTCTAAAAACATTCGTTATAGTCTTCGCCGAACTGTCTCCAGTGCTTTCTGGATCAGAGATTTAAAGTATAGAAAATTTTTAGAGCAATACATTCCATCTAATTTTGAATTCGATCAGTATCAAATGATTATGAATGTTACTTTTTCTGGGATTAAAAAGGCGAGACAAGACATTTATACCAATGGGGAATTAACTCAGACTTCTCCTAACTCTTATAGAATCGTTTATCCGGAATATTTCACAGTTTCTTCCCCTTATTTTCACACTACACCTCGGGGGCAGAAAAAGCGTTTAGATTTTACTTATAAATCTATTAGCGGAAGAATCATTCCTATTACGGTTTATACTTCCTGGTGGTCTCATCCAAGGAAATTCAAACTCGAGACTGAAAAAGTATTAAAAGAACTGGAAGCTGATTATGGACCTTGGGCCCATCCATCATTTGTAGCCTATGAAACCTTACCTGGAACTGGTGGCATGGAGCATGCGGGAGCGACTCAAACATCTTTTGCAGCACTTGATCATGAAATGCTTCATTCTTATTTTGCTAAAGGAGTGATGCCGGCCAATGGAAATTCTGGTTGGATTGATGAGGCCATAGCAAGCTGGAGAGATAAAGGATACCAACGTAAGCCTTTGCCTGATTTTGTATCCAGTAATCTCGGAGCTCATTCACCTTATCAAAGAAATACAGATAAACGTGCCTATGCCTTAGGTGCAGAATTTATGGCCTACCTTGATTACCGTTTGCAAGATATTGGCGGGCTTAAAGCTTTTTTAAAGGGTTACTTCCAGGCCTATAAACACACCGTCATCACGACAGAACATTTTAAAAATAACCTTGAATTCTTCAGTGGCCTTGATCTCACCCATGATTTTGAAACCTATATTTGGGGTGAGAATAAATCTTCTGAAGATGAGTCTTATGAAGTGAGTCCTGTTCATAAAGAAATTAATCATAACCAATTAGAAATGATGCTTTAATGTCCATCTTCGTCAGTTGATCATTTCCTGTCGTACATGGGGTAATAAAAAGAGGGCGGTTTGCGTCCTCTTTTTATTTCCTTTAGAAACAGTTTGAAACACCGCGGATTCTCTTAAGTCTCTCAATTTATTGAAATCCTCTTTCTATAATATTTTCCGAGACAAAATTTAGCTGTTTTCGCTCTCTATCAGTTGTCCTAGTCTCCCGAACTATGAAAAACATTCTTTTTTTAAGCCTTCTTATCAGCTCTTTTTCTTGGGGACAGGAACTCGATGTTCAGTTCTTGCAAACCCAAAGGCCTGCCAGTGAGCCTTACAATATTCCTATAACGATTAATGAGCATGGGCAGATAAAATTTGGTAAAGAGGGAAACCAGCTGATTTCAATCAATGCAACAGTCCAGGCAACCTATCGACGTTCTCTTATTAATTATTCAAGACCTATTTCACAAAATCTTTTTACGCTTGATCCAGTTGAAAAAAATATTGGTCAATTAGAGATCAAACGCACTCAAATAGAGTACGGTATGGGACTGGCCGGTCTGGTTCAAAAGACTTTTACTCTGGGAATTATTCCTTATCGAGGCTCCATTCAAACATCGATTAGAAATAAAATCTTCCATAACGAAAAACTTCCAGGCTTTCGAATGCCTCGAAAGTTCGAAGAAATTGAGAAATGGCGGACAGGAGATTCGGGAACCTTCCAAACTTATGGCGGGATTCAGGCCTATGTGGGTGTGAGTTCAGGTCTCATTAATTTCGCAACCGCCTCAATGGGGATCCAAAATCAGTTTATAGTCGAGGTGAAAAAGATTACAGAGAATTTTGTAACTCTGACCATTACTGAAGAAGACGTGGATCGGGCCCAGCTTTTAGCAGGCCCGTTATTTGCTTATGGAACCTGGGGATACTTTGATGGGAAAAGAATAGGCCTGGAGTTTATGTTGAATCTGGACGATCGCTACCATCATGAACTTTTTGAAGAGGCGATAAAAGGTAAGATGACTTCTTTACAGAGAACTCTACCTGTTACAGAACAAAAACTTTCCTGGAAGGGAAAAGACCGTTCTTTTTATCACGGGATTCCGATGGTTGCGGGACACACTCGTATCGCCGGAAGTTATGAACTCTTAGAAGAAGATGTTGAAGGTGATCTAGAATTCTCTGGTCATGAGAATGGAGGACTTCTGCGTAAACTTCGTAATACTTATCAATATATCTTTCAGACAGAAGAGGCTATGGCCTTAATTTGGACTTCCGAAATAAATAAAGTGAATTACAAAGAGTTTGATAGATACTTTTATTCCAAGGGAAGAATTATCGGTGTTAGAGGTTTTGACCGCGATATTCCTGCGAATACTTTTTTTGGTTCAGTCATTTCGCAGTTAGGGATAAGCTTTTCTAAAACTGAGATAGAAGCCTTAACTTCAGAAGATCTGGCCCCTATAAAAAGTTACATGAAGGCACGCTGTGTGGCCGAGCGCTTAAGCTGCCGCATGGAACGTAAGCTAGGAAAGATCATGAATCAAATTAAGCATAGTCTTAATAAACCATGGATTGAGAGACGGTTGATCCTGGGGAAACTCATGATTAAAGAGCCGGCCCTTATCTATTCAATGGTTCAGCATTTGGGATTAAAAAAAGAAGTTTATTTTAAGTTCCTTAGTGAGAAGTATCAGTCAATCGAAGGAACTGAAACTCTCTATGGAGATAGCTCTTTAAGATCAGGAATAAACTGAGTCAGTTCTTCTTTGATTTTGATAAGATCAAGAGAGGTTAACTCTATAAATGACTGATCGAAGTCTTTCGTTTGAGGTCCCGAAATAACAGGACCTATTTTATGAAGAAGTTTAACGATTCCTTCATTGGCCGGAAGGTAGGTAAAAGAAAGTCTTTCGATATCTCTCTCCGCCGCAGCAAGAATCATGAGTTTTATAAGTACCTGCCCTAATCCAACTTTTTGATAGTCGTCTATGATCGTAACCGCAACTTCTGCTTCTGTTTCATCCTTTGAGGAACGGACTAGTCTGACGATAGCAATACCGCGACCAGTTTCTCTTTCTTCCATGCCGATAGCATAATGATTAAAACCATCGAGAGTCGTAAGGTAACTTAATTCTTTTTCAGTAAATTCTCTCTTAGAACCTAAAAAGCGATAGCGAATGGACTCCGGTGACATATCCCGAAGTCCATCAGAAATTTGCTGTTTATTATGAGGAGTGACACTTCCAACGCGTAAAGCATACTGGCGCCAGTCGAGATTCATTCTTTTTTTCGGATGAAAAAAGAATTTCATTTTTTTTCTACCCAAAGTCTTTTTGCACGTTGAAGTTTCTCATAAGAAGTAATGAGCTTCTGGTGCATATTAAATCCTTGAAGACTTAAGTCAGATTCCGGAAGGCCATCAAACTTATCGAGTCCTGCAATTAACTTCTGGGCTCGTTCCACCATCTCTTTGCCGTAAAGGCGTTCTATGGTCGGGTAGTAATCTTTACTGTTCAGATTATCATCCATTTCAATTTGAAGGAGAGTGTGAAGACTAAGATAGAGAAGTTTTCTTTCAGGTTTTAAAGGAGCAAAGTGCAGGCACCAGTCAGTGCTGGCCATGGCCATCTCATGGTGTTTGGCGGCCAAAGCGAGCATCGCCTTAAACTCACCAATTCGAAGGTCTGCCCAGAGAGTCCCGGCATCAGGAATAATTCCAATGGCGTGGGAAACTGGAAGCATGTCATCGAACCCTATTTCTTCCAGATCTTCATAGAGCTTAATAAGATCGTCAGCGGACAATTCAGAAGCCGTTAAAATTCTTTCTCGAACTGAAACGCCGCTGTTGTTGTTGGCCCAGATGAGATCTTCCGGTTGGTAAATTTCCGACATACCTGGGACATGTATGCGGCAGCCATAAACATCCAGATGAGTGAAGTCCATGATATAAACTTCTTTTTCCATCTGATTAAAAATTTTAATTAAAGAATCAAATTCATCCTGAGTTGTCTTTCCACCAAAGTTCCAGTCATTAAACTCATAGTCTGCCGTTTCTTTGAAGAAGTTCCAATGGATCAGCCCGCTCGAATCAATGAAGTGAGCCTCAATATTAAGATGGTCCTTAACATCATCAAGTTCAAAACTAGGAGGAGAGAAAACATTCAACTGATAAAGGTTACGGCCCTGTAAAAGCTCAGTGAGTGTTCTTTCCAGAGCAACTTGAAATTTAGGGTGAGCTCCAAAAGAAGCGAAGGCCGTTCCCTCTTGGGGATTCAGAAGAGTGACACTGATGACCGGATATTTTCCACCGAGTGAAGCATCTTTACAGATGATCGGATACCCATTCGCTTCTAATTCAGCAATGGCCTCAATTACTTCAGGGTAGCGATTTAAAACTTCCTGAGGAATGACAGGAAGAGCGATCCCTTCTGATAAAATTCTACTTTTAATAGAACGCTCAAAGATTTCTGAAAGGGCCTGAACCCGGGCTTCGGTTTTGGTATTTCCTGCGGCCATACCATTAGAAACATAAAGGTTCCCAATAATGTTCATAGGGATGTAATAAGTTTGATTGTCTGAAATTCTCGTATAAGGAAGAGCACAAATTCCACGGGCCGTATTTCCTGAATTGGTGTCGACCAATTGCTCTGGAAGAATTTCTTTTTCTGAATCGTAAAAATTCCAAAGAGATTCATTCATCATGCCCTCAGGCATCTTCTCTCCTGAGAAGGGAAACCATTTCTCCTGTGGATAGTGAACAAATTCAGAATTTGCGATTTGCTCGCCTAAATAGAAATCGGCAAAGAAGTAATTGCAGTTTAGCCGTTCAAAGAATTCGCCTAAGGCACTTGCGAGTGCCGCTTCTTTGGTGACTCCTTTACCGTTTGTGAAGAGATAAGGACAGTAGCGGTCGCGCAGGTGAACTGACCATACATTGGGAACGGGGTTTAACCAGGAAGCTTCTTCGACGTCAAAGCCCCAATTCAAGAGGAGATTTCGCAGGCGGGAGATGGTATCTTCCAGGGCCGCATCTTTGCCAAGGATCATGGTTTTCTGAGTCATGTTAGTCCCTTTTAAATTTAATTATACGGCAGACCATATATCTCATATATTGCAGTGGAATTCAATTAAGCTCCCAAGTATAATACGTTCGAACGGAGGACATTGTATGTCGAAAAGACTTTATGTTGGAAATCTACCTTTTACCTACACTTCCCAAGAGCTTGAATCTCTTTTCAGTAAAATTGGTGAAGTACTCTCTGCAAAAATAATATTAGATCGTGAAAATGGTAGATCCAAAGGATTTGCTTTTGTCGAAATGGCTTCCGATGAATTGGGTGCCCGCGCTATCTCGACTCTTCATGATAAAGAGATTGGGGGAAGGCTTATGAAAGTTACTGCCGCCAACCCAAAGCCAGATAAACCAGCCGGAACTGGTCACCGTTTTGGTGGTCAACGGCAAGGCGGATTTTCTCGAGGGGGAAAGGGGCCGTTTTCTAAAGAATAAACATTTGGCGCATCTTGTTATCTTTGAATAAATTCATATTCTTCATCCCATTGGGTTGCGATACATGATTCAAATCATGTACAATGGTAAAAATTTGTCTTCCTTACAGCTATTTTTTTGGAGTGTTTGTTTATGTCAGATCATGCTCATGGAGCTCATTCTTCAAATCCTTTAATCGGCGGAGTTGATCCACAATTTGGCAAAGCCTCTCCTGGCAAAATCGGTATGTGGATTTTCTTGGGAACTGACGGAATGTCATTCTCAGGTTTTCTTATTGCCTATGCCGTCCTTAGAATTAAATTAGAATGGCCTCATCCTGCTGAACATTTAGGAATTTTCCTTTCAGGTATTGCGACCTTTCTTCTTATTTGTTCATCTGTATCTATGGTTCTCGCCATTGATGCGTGTAAAGCACGTAACCGTCAGGCCATGCTTAACTGGCTCCTTGTCACGATTGCTGGAGGAGCGACCTTCCTTTGTATTCAGGCCTATGAGTACACGCATCTTATATCTTTAGGAATTACCCTTACAAATTTTGAGCATGGGACTAATCTCTTTGCTTCTACATTTTATCTCATCACTGGATTCCACGGACTTCACGTAGCAACTGGTGTTGGTTATTTAATTTGCGAATACCTTAATGCGAAAAAAGGTAATTACGATAATGGTGATTATAACCGACTTGAGATCCTTGGACTCTTCTGGCACTTTGTAGATCTAGTCTGGATTCTGGTATTCACATTTGTATACCTATTATGATCAATAGAATTTCAGTTTTTCTTTTCTCTTTATTCTTTGTTTCAGACCTTCTCGCCTGTCCGTACTGCGTAGGCAGTACTCAGGATGGGAAGGACTCAAACACGACAGTGGTTCTGGCCATTTTCATTGTCGCGATCTATATTCCGTACTACGTAATTTACAGAATGATTAAAAAGCATCGCGCTCTCACGCAGCTGACCGAGGCCCATGACACTACAGGATCTTCCAACTCTTAATGCTTCCTTAAATACCATCGCAGGTTTTCTTCTCCTCAATGGATACATAGCAATTAAAAAAGGAAAAAAAGAACTTCATAAGAAACTGATGATCAGTGCTCTTGGATTTTCTGCTGCCTTCCTTACGAGTTACCTCATTTATCACTACAATGTTCCCTCTAAGAAGTTTCCAGATTTAGGCTGGATCAAAACTCTCTATCTTATCATTCTTGTTCCTCATATTATTCTGGCCGCTCTCATGGTGCCGATGATTCTAAAGACTTTTTGGCATGCTTTTAGAGGCGAGTGGGATAGACATAAGAAAATTGCGAAGATCACTTTTCCTATCTGGATGTATGTTTCGGTGACGGGGGTCTTGGTTTATCTCATGCTCTATCAATGGTTTGCATGAATCCTTTATTCTATTTCCTCTATGCGGGAACAATCATTCTTTTACTTGTTGGGGCCCAATTACAGGTCCTGAAAACAGCACTGGTTTGTCCTGACTGGCCCTTATGTTTTGGAGAATTCCTTCCTTATAATATGGGACCTGCCTACTATGAATCCCTTCATCGCTTTTTGGCAGTGATTGTCGGTTTAGGAAGTGTTGCATGGGCAATTACCCGCTATAAAGAATTAAAAGCAAAGTCCTTACTCCCTTTGTTTCTCGTTATTCTTCAATCGTTTTTAGGTTGGGCCACATTCAATTATAAACTGCCCACCATCACCACTGTTCTTCATTTAATCTTTTCATTGCTCTTTCTCGCATCCTTAGAAAGCACAAGAAGATTAACTTATGATGAGAGCTTAAAAGAAAAATGGAATCCGAAGTTAAAAGATGTTGTAGGATTTTTTCTCTTTCTTCTCCTGGTTCAGTTCTTCCTAGGTGGGATTCTTCGAAAATCATCTCTTCTCGCTCAATGTGAAAGCACGATGGAGTTCTGGCAGTGCTGGGAAACTCAGGCGCAAATCCCACTTGCGGGTAGCTTATCTTTACTCCATCGGGTATTGGGACTTGTTACCACTCTGACAGGCTTTTTTGTTTTTAGTTATCTGATAAAAAATCTTCCGAAATGGAAGAGTGCTGCAGTTATTGGAAATCTTCTGATGCTAGGCCAGGTCTGGTTAGGACTTCAGATGGGCCGAAGTGCCAGTCGGGAAATGATTATTTGGCATTTCACCACAGCACTTTTCTCCTTTATGATTCTCCTTTTTTTGATTGTCCGTTTGCGCCGTTATGAGAATCATTTCTTTGGCAAGGCCGTTCCCACTTATTTAAATGACATCATGGACCTCTTTAAGCCAAAGCTTACCATTCTCGTTGTAGTGACTCTTCTTATTGGTGTTTTTCTCGCTCCGATGAGAATGAACCTGATTTATCTATTCATCTCTCTTATTGCGATCTGGTTTCAGGCCGCCGGAAGTTTATCGATTAACTGCTATATGGAAAGAGAAGCAGATAAGCTTATGGAACGGACCAAGAATCGGCCTTTACCGGCCGGAAGACTTAAGCCAGAAGTTGCCCTTTATTGGGGCTGGGGACTTATTTTATTTGGAACAATCGTTCTGGTTTTTAGTGCGAATCTTCTAACAGCGGTATTAGGTTTATTTTCTGCTCTGTCATATATCTTTTTATATACTCCACTTAAGATGAAGACTCCTTATGCGTTATACGTAGGGGCAGTTCCAGGTGCGCTGCCAACCCTTATGGGATGGACGACTGTTACTGACTCTGTGCAAGGTCCAGGGATCTATCTGTTTGGCATTCTCTTTTTGTGGCAAATTCCTCACTTCATGGCGATCAGTCTTTATCGAAAGAATGAGTATGGAATGGCCAACTTTCTTACATTTGCACAAACTCATTCGTTTTCTTTCTTAAGAACGAATATGGTGATCTATAGTTTCATTATGCTGTTATTCGTGACGATTCCTTACTTCTCAGGATGGAGAGGGGATGCTTATTTGATTGCAGCATTAGTCATTGGCGGTGTCTTAATGCTTTGTGCGTTATTCGGATATAAAGTGAGAAGCGAAGAAGAGGCGAGCCAGTGGTCCAGAAGTTATTTTTGGTGTACTCTTTTCTATCTTCCTTTGGTTCTAGGAATTCTTCTTGTTCTTCGCTAAAAATCTGAGTAGTTTGGGCTAGATGATCTGCATTTATTAAGTTACAATTCAATGACTTAAATCAAGTTTTATTAATCTTTTTCTCAGGATGTTTGAGATGGACATTTCATTTTCTGAACGTCTGATCGGTTTGATCGCTGAAGGAAGCAGTTTATTGGTTAAGGCCAGTGAGCAAATGAGCTTCTGGGAGCGCATCAGTCCACCGGAAGACATTTCAACCTCGGGCCACTTGATTCATTGGCTCTTTGCTTACACGACCTACGTAAATCTTTTCTGGTTTACCATCCTCTGTTTAGGTCTGTTTGGTTTTTCTTTCTTGTATTCTCAGAGACGTCACAAGAAGTCTCTCTATACTCACGGGAACGAAAAGAAGCATTTAATGATCACGGCCTTTATCGGCCTGGCAGTATTCGTATCTGTGGATATGGTGATTACACGAGTTTCAAGCAGAGATATGAAAGAAGTTTTCTGGAACTTTCCTGAGGACAGTGAAGATGTGATTAAAGTTCAGGTTCTTGCTCAGCAGTGGGCATGGAACTTCCGTCACGCAGGCCGTGATGGAGAGTTCAATACTGCTGATGACGTTGTTGAACTTAATAACCTCGTCGTTCCCGTAGGTAAGAAGGTAATGATCCAAATGACATCAAAAGATGTTATTCACTCTTTCTATATTCCAAATATTTATATTAAGGCCGATGCGATTCCAGGTCGCTACGCCAAGCTATGGTTTGACACAACCAGAACAGGTACTTTTGAAATTGCTTGTGCTGAAATGTGCGGTAACCACCACTACTTGATGAAGGCCTATTTAAAAGTTCTTTCTCAAGAAAATTATGACCGCTGGACTAACGAATCACAAGAAACTGCAATCGCCACTAACGATACCGAAAATATGGATCTTCGTTGGGGCTGGACGTGGGGGAGTAAATAATGGCCTTCGTAGAACAACATATTCATGATGCACCTAAAACGTTCATCTCGAAATATCTCATCTCTTATGACCATAAAGTAATTGGTAAACAGTTCCTTTGGTCTGGACTTTTCTGGTTGATGGTAGGCGGTCTCATGGCCCTTATGATCCGTTGGACACTTGCTTACCCGGGTCAACCGTTTCCAGTTATTGGTAATTTGATTTTCCCAAATTCCGGTGGAGTTGTTCCTCCTGATACCTATGCAATGCTTTTCAGTATGCATGGTACTATCATGATTTTCTTTGCCATCACTGCTATTTTGATTGGTGCCTTCGGTAACTTCTGTATCCCTCTCCTTATTGGTGCTAGGGATATGATTTTCCCTACTCTGAACATGCTTTCCTTTTGGTTTAACATCGCTTCAAGCTTCCTGATGATTTTTTCTTTCTTTCTTCCATTGGGTGCTGCTGCTGGTGGCTGGACTTCATATCCAACTCTTTCAACTAACCTAGGTCAGCCAGGTGCTGGTCAAACCCTATGGTTGATCTCTCTCTTTCTTTTTGGTGTTTCATCAACGATGGGAGCAGTTAACTATATTACCACTGTGATTACACTTCGTGCTCCTGGTATGGGTTATTTCAAAATGCCTCTTACTGTTTGGGGACTTTTCCTGACTTCTATCCTGAATGCTATCTTCGTTCCGGTTCTGGGAGCGGGTCTACTTCTTCTTACTTTTGACCGTGTTTTTGGAACAACATTCTTCCTATCCGGTGCCGCCGCTACTTCTGGTAAAGGTGACCCAATCTTGTTCCAGCACGTGTTCTGGATTTTCGGACACCCTGAAGTTTACATCTTGATTCTTCCAGCATGGGGTATCGTTTCTGACTTACTTTCTTACTTCTCTCGTAAGCCGGCCTTTGGTTATAAAATGACTGCCCTTTGTTTAAGTACAATTACTGTGCTTTCTACACTGGTTTATGGTCACCACATGTATACGACTCAGATGTCTCCGCTTCTGACTCAATCATTCATGACTCTTACGATGTTGATTTCAATCCCATCAGCTATCTTCTTTGCTAACTGGCTAGGCACTTTATGGAAAGGATCAATTCGTTTTACTTCTCCCATGCTTTTTTCTCTTGGAGTCGTATTCGTATTCGGCCTTGGAGGCTTGACTGGTCTTTACCTTGCTTCTAGTTCAATGGATCTTTACCTTCACGATACTTATTTTGTTGTAGGTCACTTCCATTACACAATGGCCGCTTCCGTTCTTCTGGGGGGCTTTGCTGGAATTTACTTCTGGATGCCAAAAATGTTTGGGAGAATGATGGATGAGCGTCTGGCAAAAATCCATTTCTGGACAACGATGATTCCGCTTAACGGTCTCTTTACAGGTATGATGATCATGGGCTACGCCGGCATGCACCGTCGTCTCTATAATCCATTCATCTATGAGTTCATGCAGAGACTGATCCCGATCAATACTTTTGTTACTCTTTGTGCAATTGCTATGGGTCTTGCTCAATTTATTTTTCTTTTTAACTTGTTCAAGACGATCTTTGGAAAAAACATTCCAAAGGCTTCAGATAACCCTTGGGAAGTTGGAACTCTTGAATGGCAAATTCCTTCACCTGCACCTCATTATAACTTCAAGGAAATTCCTGTTGTTAAATGTGGACCTCATGAATTCGGAAACCCGAACCTGAAAGGTGATCGCGATTTCCAATATCAAACTGAGGAATTGGCGAAAGCATGAGCACTCAAAATCCAGGTAAAGAGTTACAAGATTTAAAGAATTCAGTGGGCATGACTGTGACCTTGATTTCTTTTGCCATGATGTTTGCAACCATGTTCCTGGGCTTTTTTCTGGTACGTTTTAATTCACCGGTTTGGCCGCCAGTGGAGATTTCCAATATGCCAGTTCTGCTTCCACTCTTGAGTACCTTAGTGATGGCGCTGAGTTCAGCGACTTACTTCATGCTCGAGAAAAAATCAGAACAGCGGAAACTTTATTGGGCGGCCACAATTGCTTTGGGCGTAATCTTCCTGGTTCTTCAGTGGAATCTTTGGGGAGCACTT
>DISW01000015.1 GCA_002422605.1 Bacteriovoracaceae bacterium UBA6200
TTGCAAAAAATAGATTATGTGACTTCGAGAAGTCAATTGAGCTGAAAGGTATTCTTGAAATTGAAGATCAATTCCCTGACACAAACAAAAAAACTGGATCCGAATTTATAAATGAAAAAATGGGTGAAAAATTTCCAACCGGAAATTGAACCATTATTATAATCAATTATAAGGATTATGGAACGGAAAGAAATTGAAATCAAAGGAGATATTAGAAGAGTTTTGTTTGTACAGAGAATCGGATGAGGAGATTGACCCCTACTACTACAGGGCAAGACATTATGATCCACAAGTTGGAAGGTTTGTGCAGATGGATCCGATTGGGTTAGCTGCGGGAGATACAAATTTATATCGGTATGTTTCAAATAATCCATTGGTTTTTTCTGATCCTTTAGGATTAAGGGAAAGCGATCCTTCTCATGGCGCAGTTGTTCTAAATAACGATTTTGGTATTGAGTTGTTAATAAATTCATATGTACGAGAAGCAATAAAAAATCCTGTTGTCGGGCAGAATATGTACCAGGTCGCACACAGTAATGCGCAGGACTACAGAAGGTCAGCGTTAGATAATAGCTTGGCTTTATCAGCTGCTGAACACTATCTATATTCAAGAGGAGAAGTTTTGGCAGGAGGGTACAATGAAGCGTTTGCACAGATTGTATCAACGTCAATTTATACGCCTGGAAAGTTCGTTTTAAAAAATACTCCTGATACCCTACTACCAAATAATTTACAAAATTATAAATCTTCCGCTAGTCCAGCAAGTCTAACTCAGATGAAATATGGATATAAAGGTGTTGTTGATGGAATCGAATGTAAATAAAAATAAAATATCTATATTAGATTATAGACATCTGATTATAGGTGTCGTTTTTTTTCTCCTTGGAGTTATACCTGTACTTTTTAGCGAGTTAACTTGGTTTAGTTTCGTATTCATTCTCTTGGCAGTGGGAAATTTTTTGAAATTTGAGATAGCAAGAAAAGTAGCCGTCATCACGCTTATAGGATTTGGGATTTTTATCGTTTTTATATTCTTCCCCCCATTTACTGAGAATGAATTAGTTTTAAAAGATCAAAATGAGATTATTCGTATAGGATTTATGCTTGTAATCGAAGTATTAGTTATTGGATTAATGTCCTTGTTAAGATCAAAATACGAATAGGTATTACAATCTCTATGGACTGGGCGACATGTTGGAAACTCTTGTAGTATAAACGAAAGGGAAAATATGACGGAATCATTCATTATATTACTAATGACATTAATTTTCATTCTAACGATAATTCCTGTTTTACTGGTGTTAAATGGAAAACATAGCTCGAGACTAATAAAGTTGCTGGAGCCTCTTCCAGAGGATAAATATGCTCAACTTCGACAAGACTCCAAGCACGGCTTAAACAATTTTAAAGTGCTCTGATGGATGCCATTCAAAAGTAAGTCAGGAAGCCACGCTACGAACGACTTAATCACCACTAGCAAATATGTCACCAATAATTTAGAGCCTCTAAGAAAAGAATGCGAGTTGTGGTTTTCGAAATACAAGTTGGTTTTCCGAATAGTTTTACCTGTGTTTCTTTTAGTTTGCCTCATCGCAATTTTTATTTACTTAATAAATATGAGTTAACCCTTGTGGCAAAGAAATAATTATTATAACTCAAGGTATTTTCAAGATACGAAATGGCCAAAAGATGGCCGAACCTTTCCAAAAATTCCTCGAAATATTGCCAAAACGCTCGGAGGATTGAGGGCCGCAAAAGGTGCAGGTTCGCCAATCCGGATGGTCTATTTGTGATTCTAGATCCGATTATAATCTAACTCAATTCATTCGATTTAACGAAATTTCCAATAGAAAATGCAGCGCCACTCTTTAAGTTATAGGGTCCACGGTCGTATCAAATGGCTACGAATCAGATTGTAGATTATAGTCTGTACCAGCCTTTAATTAAGTCTTAATGAAAATGGCCAACAAGTGGCCAAAAATTCCTAAAACTTCATCAAAATACAAAAAATTAAGTAGGACGCACTTAGCATGCATGAGAACATTTTCTCATACATACTTAAGACTTATCAGGGGTACAGCCTTCAAGCAGATCATTACATACAGCCATTATGATCCACAGGTCGGGAGATTTATTCAAAAAGATCCGATTGGGTTGAATGCTGGAGATACGAATTTATACAGATATGTCGAAAATAATCCCCTGATTTATAACGATCCGCTCGGACTGAAGCTTGTTATGGGTTCAGCACAAGCCCGAACTGAATTAAGTAGATCTTTAGCGGATATATGGGCTACAAAATCAGGGAACCTACTCCTAAGATACTTAATGGAATCTCCAACAGTTTATGTAATAGACATAAACTATGATGGTGACCATAGGCGTTCAGGAAACTGGATTACTGTAGATCCTACTAACCATCCATTAATCTTTACTAATAAAGGCCTATTACCGGCCTCTACTACCAGAATATTGGCACATGAGTTAGGACACCTCACGGGAGTTAAGGACAAAGGTACATTTCAACAAATGGAGAATGTTCGCGGCTGGGAAAATCCAATAATGGAAGAACTAGAAAATCTACAGCGTACTCGTTACGAAACAGAAGGAGGTGGGATATGCGGCTCTTTTTGATACTACTCGCAATTACTGGAAGCTTTATTGTCACCACTTCTTATGCAGGGGGCACTGAAGAGAAGGAAGTATATCAAGTATGGTATATCCCTCTTGATGATGATTTTTATACTCCTGTTACTCCTGAAAATATTGAAGAAAGAGCTACAAAAGTCATTAAACTTAGTAGCTCACCAATCGATCTCTTATTTAGTGAATTAGCATACAAGAAAAAAATATTTCCAACAAACCCTCTTTCAGAAATACGCATTAAAATCAAACGTATCTCCGACAAAAAAATACTTTATATTCATTCCGAATCCTATATCGTTGAAGATTCACAAGCTAAAAAAGTAGAAACTATACTAATAGAAACCATAATCTACGATATTAAACTAGCAAAAAGACAAGAGACCCCAAAAAAGAACTCAGCTCCGTCTTTTTCCAAAAAGAAATAATGAAAGAAAACTTCGTTTGTAATCCACAAACTAGCAAACATCTCACTTTAAATGCAGTAGTGATTAACTCATGAGAAATTTCAGAAGAACAATATATATAAAAAACTATAATGAGTTCAATCTTCTGACAGGGATAAGCTCAACTGGATACAAGCACAATATCTCAAAGACTCTAAACTATGATGATGCTTCGAACTTAACCCAAATCACTCAGAACAAAACAAAATTGGTCCTACAATACGATGGAGTCAACAGACCTATCATTGCTCAGACAATTGCCGATTCTACAGGTACTGTTAAACAACCTTCTTCAACTCTAAACTACACCTATGCTCCTGGTGGACAAGTAACGAACATTAAAGATGCTGTAGGTGCAGAGATCGTAGGATACGAACTTGATGAACTTATGCGTCCCCGTTTTGTGAAGTCAGGCAAGTTCTCCATCGGAATAGAGTTCGACTCTCTTGGAAGAAAGAAGCAGATATCCTACCCTAACAAACTGGAGACTACATTTTCTTTCGACAACTTTGAACGTCTAGCGGAGATTAGCACTCCTGATCTTGGATTTAGATCCTACGATTATGATCCGCTCAGTAACATCTCTCAAATCAAATTTGAGTCTGGTCAATTGGACTATGCCTATGGTCGCAACTCTTCTATCATCGGTTCTTATTACCGAGGAGCTGAGGCAATAAAGGATGAGTTATTTGTTTGGGATGCTTCAGGTAATCGTTTAAATGGAACCCAAGCTCCTAAGACTCCTTCTATTCGTCCTCGCCCAATTGTCATCAATAATGGTCTCTTTGAAGATGCTGAACCATTGGGAGAAGAAACGGTTGGTCGCTACTCCATGATCTATGACATGCACGGAAACGTTACTAAGAAGTTTGATAATCAGGAGAACATTTATTGCGTATTTGAATACGATGCTGACAATAAGCTCGTCTATGCTGAGAAGTATAAAAACGACTCCTTACTTCTAAAAGCTCGCTATACTTTTGATGGACTAGGAAGAAGAATTGAAAAAGAAGTCACTAAAGGATCAGTAGTTGTTCGTAAGAGCTATGTCTACAATGGGGATGACGTTCTTCTGGAATACAACACCTCAGATTCTACACCAGTTGAAACTGCACGATATATTGGAACAGGTGACATTGACGATAACTTAGTGGCCATCAAAAATGGCAAACCTTTTTTCTATCACAAAGACCACCTTGGCAGTGTTGTTGCTATCACAAATGATGTAGGAGAAATAGTTCAAAAAAATCAGTACTCTTCATTTGGTAAGATTCTCTCAATCAAAGATAAAAACAGAAAAGAGATTGGAATTGAAGGGGCTACTGAAAAGAGTTTTGCTTACACAGGAAGAGAATGGGATGAAGAAATTGATCTGTACTACTACCGGGCAAGACATTATGATCCTCAAATTGGAAGGTTTGTGCAGAAAGATCCGATTGGGCTTGAAGCCGGAGATTCTAACTTCTACCGTTATGTTAACAATAATCCTTTGAACTGGGTCGATCCAAATGGGCTTGCACGTTGCAAATACTCAATTACAACAGGTAAGCTTGTCTGCACGAGCAATGATGGCAGTAGAACCGCGAGTTCACAAATGTTTAGTGGATTAACAATGTACAAGAACAATCCAAACCAAACTGAAGAATTTGGAGGACCAATCCCTTTAGGACATTATGAAATCACCAAAACTCCAGGAGCGAAACAAAGGGACTGGTTTTTAGACCCGGGTCTGTTATCAAGAGTTGGATATAGATTAGGAATCGCTAGAGGAGGATTCAACCTTCATTTGAGACAAGGAGCATCTTTGGGTTGCATTACTGCTGAGGATTCCGAAAATGATCAGAACCTTAACGAGATTGATAACATATTAAATGCTGACTTTGGCAATAACTCGATTGAGGTAATGCAATGAAAAGTAAGATCATCGTAGTAACAATAGGTATTTTATTTTTTATCACGCTTGTAGTTCTTCTATCATTTTTAAACGAACGGGCAAGACATGCGTTTGAAGATGAACAATACTGTGAAAGTTATAAGATTGTTAAATGGACATCATACATATCAAAAGAAGGGAAGCAAATACTCGGCTTGCTTTTTGCTCGAGGACTCTGCCCCCCTCAAGATATCGAACTCGCTAAAAAGATGTATGCAGCAAAAGTTCGCAGTTCGTCACAAGAAATTGGCAAACAACTTTTTTATGATGCCATTGCTATAAGCAAGAGAGTCAAGAGAACTGGACACAAAAAAAGAACACAAGAAATTCAAAACCTGTTCTCTGAAGCGAAACGATTAGGCTTCACTCCTTCAAACGATGACATCTCTGAACTTAAAAAAGAAAATTTAAATGAGGACTACGAAAGCTCAACAAGTTCAGGAGAGTAATTATAATTGCCATCAAAGATAAAAATCTTAACAAGAAAGGAGTTAAACACGACACAGGGAAGACTTCCGCCTACACAAAAAGAGAATGGGATAAAGAGATCGATCTCTACTACTACAGAGCAAGACATTATGATCCAACGGAAGGAAGATTTATTCAAAAAGATCCGATTGGGTTGGCAGCGGGTGATACTAATAGTTATCGCTATGTTCTTAACAATCCATTACGTTACGCAGATGCATATGGTTTTACTGCTCAAGACGTCCAAGATGCTATCAATTATATCGCTGAATACTACGGTATGAAGGCAGCAAGCTATAATTTCGGAACACCACCAGGTAGCACTGGTATGGCAATTCCATTTGCTAACCATATCATGGTGTCTTCAAAGTACGAAGGAACACTAACTGATGCTCAAAAGCAAAATCTTCTAATGACTGTTAGACATGAGTATCAACATATATTTGATGGGACCTTAAAAACGATTTTAAATTCACATGAAGAACACGATCAAATTACTACTGACTCGTTCAACTATTCTCTTAGAAACATTAACGCGTTCCTAGACTATCAGAGGAAAACATCATGCCCTTCAAATTGATATCAAAGTATTTTATTGTTTTTGTTGTAGGGGTTATTGTTACTCTATTTTCACAAAAAGCTCTTAATAACCTAATTACGTATAAAACTGATGAGAGCCGGACTATGTTAGTTACTTTAGGTGATAAGATACGTGAATTTCGTAAAGCTTGTGGGAAGCTACCTACAAACGAAAACGGGCTTAAGGCCTTAGTTGACCCATCGGTTGAAGGTTGTGCAGCTAATCCCTTTTTGCCACTTGTGCCAGTTGATCCATGGGATGGAACGATTACTTATATAATACTGGAAGATAAAGTGTATTTATTTCCTTCAAATCCAGAAGGGTCATTTTTAAAAATTGAATCATGGTAAGTTACGATCCATATGAAAAAGATGGCCACGATATGGCCAAAACTTTCCAAAAATTCCTCAAAACACCGCCAAAAAGCCCATTGGATCGAGGGCCGCAAAAGGTGCAGATTCTCCAATTAAAGGGATCTGTTTGTGATTCAAGATCCGATTCAATTATTTAAAGTACACGCTCCATCATCATCTGTTTAAACTTTCCTTCCTTTCGACTGATTCCCATCGGATGCACTGCCTCTTTGCTTTTAGGCTCCAGGACCAATATCGACACTAATTATCAATATTGGCCTTAATAAAGAGGAGCTGTTTCATGATTACGAAGGAAAAGTATTCTTTGTCCCATTGCTATCAATATGAAATTCGTCTTCAGAATCTGGAAAAGGATCTTAACGATTTTGGATTAGCAAAAGAGGAAACAAATAACTTAAGAGTAAAGGATTTCGAGCTCAAATTCATCGATAAAGAAGATACTGAACATTGCAAGAAGATTAAGCAGTTCATCGAACGACATGAATGGTTGGGATCAATGCCTCACCGACCGACCCATAGATTTATTGCGACTTATAAAGGGATCATTGCAGGGGCAATTGTCATGTCTACTCCTAATGCCTTTTCCAATCTCTTAGGCAAAGAAAGTCGGGATCTGGAAAAGCTCATAAGTCGTGGAGCTTGTATCTCTTGGAGTCCTAAGAATCTGGCCTCTGCCTTAATCATGTACTCCATACGCTGGATGGTAACTAACACTCCATATAGATATTTCACTGCCTATTCTGATGTGGAAGCCAGGGAATTGGGTACGGTCTATCAGGCATGCAATTTTATCTACCTCGGACAAAATTCAGGAGCTAGGTTTGAATATTTTAATCTTAGTATTTCCAATAAAGGCTTCAGCGACCGCATTTTCCGGAAGGCGACGAGCTTTAAACTTTATGCAAGGAACTTAAGAATAAATTGGAAAAATTCTTGGAATAATCGAGACAAGATCTTATGGGAAAATATTCCTAAAGATATTGCTCAGAAGCTAAGGGAAGAATCTAGGAGAATTAAAGATTCCTGTGAACGGAGACAGATCCCACGAAAGCATAAGTATGTTTATATCCTCGGAAAGTCTAAAAAAGAAACACGAAGCCTAAAAGCAAGATTTAAGGAACATAATCCCATTCTTATGAGCTTGGTCTATCCCAAAATTCGAGGGCCAATTTTTACCCGACAAAAAGAACGGCCATTGACTGAACGGCCGCAATCATGGTGGCCATCTAATATGGCAAAAGTGCCGGAGAAACGATTTTTTACAATAAAGGAGATATCTACAATGTATGGCATCAGTCAGTGGTTGATTTATCACCACATTAAAAATGATCCCACCTTCCCTTTCCTTAATGTCGGAATCAAAAAAAAGTTACTTATTGAACTAAAGGTCTTTGAGGAGTGGTTAGCATTACGCACCAGGAAGCAAGTTCAACAAGAATTTAATCTTCCTACGGCCCAAGAGCTTTTGGGGGCTAGATGATCTCATTTGATGTAAAGATTTACCGCAAGTCTGATGGAAATTTTCAAACTAAGTACCTAGATCCTAAGACTGGAAAGCGCAAGAGGAAGCAATTTCAGACCTTAAAGGAAGCGAAGCTTTATAAGTCTGAAGTTGAGATCGGTCTTCAGACCAAAGGCTTGTCGGCCTTCAGTGACTTAAGAATTTCTCAGGTCATGAAAAGTTATATCGAGCTCTTTCCTAATTCGACCGTAAGATCACGTAAGAACCAGTTCAGCTCATTCATTGAAGCCTTTGGCAGTCATAGAGTCAGTGAACTTAATGAAAACGACCTCAGGGCCTGGTTTGAATCTATCAAAAGACTCGGCGACCTAAGTGAACTTACCTTAAACCAGATCAGGTCTCAATTTTTTGGATTTTTTGAATTTTTAGGAAATGAGAACCACATTCGACTGAATCCTTTAAAGAAGATCCGTTTTAAGCGATATGACAATCCGAAGCGTCCAAGAGTGGTCCTGTCAGTGGAAGAAGTTCGCGAAGTTCTGGAAAATGCCAAGACCTTTGATGACAAGACTCTTTATCCTTACCTTTACACTCTTGCTAACACGGGAGCAAGAAGGAGCGAGATTCTGAAACTCGAGAGAGAGGATGTTGATTTTAGCACGGGTCTCATACATCTCAAGCACACCAAGAATGGGCGCCCACGCTTTATCAAGATGTCTCCAAGGCTGAAAGAAGTACTTAAGACAAAGCTGGATAGTCACGAATACCTTTGGGTATTTGAAAATGAGTTCGGTAAAGCGCTTCATAAGGCAGAGCTTTCGAGGCTAACTCACAAGTTTAATGCCTTCTTTCCGATGGACAAGAAGTGGACTTGCCACAGCCTTAGACACTCATTTGCCTATAACTTCCTCAAGGCCGGAGGAGAGATGTACCAGCTTCAGGCCATTCTTGGACATCAGGGCATTCAAGTGACCGTTGATCTCTATGGGCAACTTAAGTCACAAGATATCGAGAACCCATCACCCTACAATTTTTAAAAGGAAAATTCATGAAAGACTTCATAGTGCATATCTATCCCATCAAAGGTGGTGAGTTCTTTACAACCTTCACTCACCCTCTAACAAAGAAGAAGGTCAGACAGCGTTTTAAATCCAGACAGGAGGCCCTGGACTATCGAAATCATATTGAAGAGAAGTTCACAAAGCCTAAGGTTGAAAACTTTTATGAGCTAAACGTCGAGGAATTGCTTGGGCAGTTTAATTTAGATAGGTCTGACAATAGCTTCGTCAAACACAGCAGAGCACACTTGATGGATTTCGTTGATACTTTTGGCCATTACAAGATTGAGGAAGTGACGACCGAAGCTTTGAGGACTTGGCTGGACCAGATCCAGAGGGAAAATAATTTAAAAAACATAACCATGAGGGGAATGAAATGCGACATTGATCGCTTTTTTAAGTATCTCATTGAGAAAGACATTATCTCCGACTCACCTTTGACGACCATCTATTACGAGAAATCAGTTCCTCAAGTTAATTCGAGAAATCTTTTAACAGAAAGCGAAATATCAGACCTGTTAAAAGCGGTTAAGGCCTTCAGCCCTGGGTATCTCTACCCCCTAACAAAAATATTTGCAGAGACTGCGGGGAAGACAAGTGAAGTTATAGACCTCCTCTGGAAGAACATCGACTTAACGAAGGGGGAAATTCATTTTCCCAGAACGAATGCCTCATGTGAGCGGGTTTTGAAACTTTCAGATGAACTAATTGAAATGTCAAAGAAAAGGAAATCCAATCAGGGTTATGTCTTTCTTACTTATTACGGTGAAACATTCACAAAGAATAAAGTCAGTCGCGCCCTTAATGAATTCATGGCCAAGGGAACTTTTCATAGGAGCTGGAGTCCAATGGATCTAAGACATTCGTTTGCGGTGAATTTTCTCAATAAAGGAGGAAGTCTAAGGGAGCTTCAATATATACTGGGGCACAAAAATGTGTTTCAAACGAAGCAGCTGTATGGAGAATTAAGCCGGTTTTAAACTTAATAAAACCAGTACATTGTATTGATTTATAAGCTACTGATTTTTATAATAATGCATAAGTAGGATATAAGTTAAATAGCCGATTTTAGATGGTCTAAAGTAAGGCTGGCTTCTGTACGACAAGTATCGTACAATGTGAAAAGGATCTCCATTGGGCCTGAAGGATATTAGGGAAGAGATAGTTAAGAAGTTGCTAGAGGGAAGAATTCAGCATGAAACCACTCGAAGTGGGGACATTAATGAAAAAAATCTCCTACTCGTCGGCAAAGTTAGCGTTGAGGAGGTTGTTGAGCTTATTAAGGCAACAAAAGGGCCTGGATTTTCGACCTCTAAGCATCACCTTGATGCAAACATTGATGTCCATGTTTTTAAACCCAAAAAGGGTGGAATTACCTGGTACATAAAATGTTATTTAATTGAGCCTGATATTTGGTTCATTAGTGTTCATCATTAAAGGAAAGGATATGAAAATATACACAGAAGGTGAAAAATCAAAAGGCCTTTGCCAGGTCTGTGAAAAGTTGGTTCCAACGACATTTAAGGTTTCTTCTGTTCCTCTGTCTTCTGGAAAGGCCCATGTCGACAATATCTTGGTTGCAAAATGTGACCACTGTGATCATATTGTATCTATCCCACAACAGTCTTCACCTCGCATTAAAGAAGTGCTTTCTACGAAAAAACACTCAATTGAAGTAAGGCTTCCAATTCATCTTTTAGATATTCTCATCCTGGCCAGCGATCAGTTTGAAATGGGTTCACCGGATCAATTAAAAGATTCTCTTGTCCGATATTACATATCGCTAGCCGATACCGATAAAAATGTTTCCAGAAGCATTAAAAAGTTTTCGGAGTCTGATTTGGCAAAAGGCTCTGGTTACAGGCTTTCGTTAAAGGTTAATGATGCCGCTTATGACCGTTTTGTACATTTGATGGAACAAACAAAACTGAACAAGACGCAATTGCTGAAGGGATTAATTCTTAAAATTTATGAGGATGTACTTCAAAAGCCACAGAAGAAGAGAATAACAGATTTAGAAAAAGTAATGTTTGCTTCTGCATGATAAAAATGGCCGTTTAATGGCCAAAAATTCCTAAAACTTCATCAAAATACAAAAAATTAAGTAGGACGCACTTCGTATGCATGAGAACATTTTCTTATGAATACTAAAGACTTATCAGGGGTGCAGCCTTCAAGCAGATAATTACGTACAGCCATTATGATCCGCAAGTTGGAAGGT
>DISW01000011.1 GCA_002422605.1 Bacteriovoracaceae bacterium UBA6200
TAGTTCCGATATTTACGTGCGGCTTACTACGGTCAAATTTTTCCTTAGCCATGGGGCTTCTCCTTACAAAAAGTTATGAGTCCGTGTTATCTATGTTTTTGACTGGTAGAGTATGCTCTACCTCTTCTTTTCTGACAATATAAAAAACTTACCGGCCAAGAATGGAGCTCGCACCGAGAATCGAACTCGGGACCCCTTCCTTACCAAGGAAGTACTCTACCGCTGAGCCATGCGAGCATTTATTCTTGGAAAAAATGGAGCGGGCGAAGAGGCTCGAACTCTCGACTTCCACCTTGGAAGGGTGGCGCTCTACCAACTGAGCTACGCCCGCGTAAAACAACTATTTAAATGGTGGCGTGGGGTGGATTCGAACCACCGAAAGCTAACGCTGGCAGATTTACAGTCTGCTCCCTTTGGCCACTCGGGAACCACGCCATTTAAATGGAGCTGCTCACAGGAATCGAACCTGCGACCTACTGATTACAAATCAGTTGCTCTACCAACTGAGCTAGAGCAGCCCTTACATCAACGAAAAGATCGTGAGTTTGAAATTTATAATGGTATGACCGAACAATTTCAAGCTTTTTCAGTTAGAAACCAAAACATTTTTCCATGGCAATGGCGGCGGCCGATGAAACATTCAGTGATTTTATCTCTCCCTGAGAGGGAAGACTGAGATTTTTCTGCACTAAACGGCTAACAGCGTGCGACAGGCCGGTCTCCTCAGCACCCAAAAGTAAACAGATCTTGTTTTTACTGCGTAAACCTTCAGGTGTTAGGTTATCTGTGGAATGTTCAGACAAACCAACGGTAACAAAGCCAGCTTCATTCAATTGCCCTACAGCGCGACTAAGAGAATTCACTCGTATGAGATTCACATATTCTGTTGCGCCAGAGGCGATTCGATAGAATGAAGGAGTGAGTCCGAAAGATTTTGCAGATGGAATAAGCACACCATCGACACCATAAAAACAGGCCGTCCTAAGAATGGCAGCTCCATTATGAACGTCTGTAATTTGATCAAGGGCGAGGAATCTTCCTTTGGGCGCTTTTAAAAAATCTTGAAGTCCATAGGTTTCCAGAGGAGAAGTTTCAAGAAAGAGACCCGAAGGGACGCGAGAAAATTCTACATCCATATAGCTGCAAAGCTTTTTACCTTCTTCCTGAAGAGCGTGGGAAGATAAAACCTGAAGAGGCACTTTGAGATTTTTAGGATTGATCTGATGCTTACGTTGAAGCTCAACAAGACCTTCATCAGTGGCATAAAGTTTTGCGTGAACTCTCCGCGGATTCGTTAAGGCCGCAGCGATACTATGCATACCAAAAATAAGTTCGAAATCTACAGCCATTTACCCAACTCTTGAAGTTTTGCCTTCACAGTAGAGAGCAATTCTTCTTTTTTCACTTTTAATACTTCACCGGTACTTCTAATTTTAATTTCGATTTCACCAGTGGCTAAATAGTCTCTTTCACCAAGTACCACTCTCATCGGAAGGCCTATGAGATCGGCATCTTTAAACATCTGGCCTGGACCTAATTGACGGTCATCAAAGAGAACTTCAAGACCTTCCTTCTTAAAATCCGCGTAAATGCTTTCGACCAATTCTTTCGTTTCAGGAGTTTTTCCGATGAAACAAAGATAAAGATCGTAAGGAGAAATAGAAGCGGGCCAGATGATCCCGTCTTTATCATTATTCTGTTCAATTGCTGAAGCCAGAACACGAGTCACACCAATTCCATAACAGCCCATAAGAGGAGTAATTCCCTTACCTTGTTCATTCAGAACAGTGACTTTCATGCTTTTCGTATATTTATCTCCAAGCTGGAAAATGTGTCCGACTTCGATCCCTTTTTTTAGAACGATTTGATCGTCACCGATGTAATCGCCCTCTTTTGCCAGACGCATGTCTGCGCGAAAATGCTTCGGCTTAGTGTCACGAGAAGGTACAAATCCTTTCATGTGATGATCTGGCTCATTCGCTCCAACAACATATGAGGCATCCATATCAATGGCTTCATCGTAAATAACCTTAAATCCTTCGGCAGTCGTACCGGGACCCATAAAGCCTTTAACTAATCCAAGATTATCGAGTTCATTTTGTTGGGCCGGTCGAATGTGTTCAGCCCCAACTTTATTCTGGAACTTTACTTCATTTAGAGTGTCATCACCCAAAAGCATGACCATGAAAAATTGGTCTTTGCCTTTAATGATGGCGTTCATGACAATTGATTTTAGGGACTGAGTAACAGGCATACCGTGGGCCGCGCAAACTTCTTCGCAAGTCTTCTGATTAGGAGTCGCAAACTTTGTTTGTTCAGCGGCAGGAGCAGAAACGATGCCTTTTCTGACCGTCATGGCCTTTTCAATATTGGCCGCAAATTTCGTTTTAGGAACAGTGACGACATAATCTTCACCATTATCGGCCACAACTTGGAATTCGTGAGTTTTAGCTCCCCCACCGGCCATGGCACCACCATCGGCTTCGACTGCGATAAAATCCAAACCTAAGCGTCTGAAGATGTTTTCGTAGGCGCCGTAAATTTCATCGTAAAACTTATCCAAAGAAGCTTTATCAATATGGAATGAGTAACCATCTTTCATGGTGAATTCACGAGCGCGCATAAGTCCAAATCGCGGACGAATCTCGTCACGGAACTTAGTATTAATTTGATACAAACAAACTGGAAGCTGTTTATAGGAATTCACTGTTCGGCGAAAAAGATCGGTGACTGTTTCTTCGTTAGTCGGCGAAAAACAAATTTCTCTCTCAGCACGGTCCTTCACTTTGAGCATCTGTCCGCCCATGGAATCCCAGCGTCCTGATTCCTGCCATAATTCAGCAGGAGTCATAACCGGCATTTGAATTTCAAAGCAGTTGATTTTATCCAGTTCTTCGCGAACGATCTTTTCAATCTTCTTTAAAGATTTAAAGGCCATGGGAAGATAAGTGTATAGACCGGCCCCAGTTTTATACATGAGACCAGCTCGCATCATGAGCTGTTGTGAAACCACATCAGCATCGGACGGAGTTTCTTTAAGTGTTTGCCAGTAACCTTGAGACAGTCGCATAGTTCCTCTTAATTAAATAAACTTTGAGAGTAATAATCTTTTTGTTCAATATAGACTTTGAGTTCACATTTTTCCAGGAAAGTACCTGCTTTTACCACGGGGTAAGTTTCCTGCACAGGAACAATTTCCAATTCCGTCGTCATCTCTGGGCCCGGACAATTTTTGTAATCAAAAATAAAGAGAAACATACTAAAGCCTCCAGGAATAGCGAGAGGAATAATTTCATTTAAAGCGACTTCTTCTCCCTTCATGAAATCTAAAAGACTTCCACTTCTATCATCTAAAGGAAGTTGAAATGATTGGGACAATTTATAATCTTCACCGGGTCTAAGGACATCCCATGTCGAAGCTAGAGCACCAAAAGAAACAAGGAACAGGACAAGAAATAAACGCATAATAACCCCTCCATGGATAATCTCTCTATGGTAACGTATTCCTTGAAATTATGAAAATTAGATCGTAAGAAGCAGTGCTTCCTCACTATAATGGTCCTATGACGAATTTTAGAAAAGCTGGAATCTCAGACATCCCCTCCCTTCATTCTTTGGTTAACTCAGCCTATCGAGGTGATTCATCGAAAAAGGGTTGGACCACCGAAGCTGAACTTTTAGATGGGCAACGCACTGACCCTGAAGGTCTACGGGAAATGATATCAGGACCCGATTCTCAAATAGAACTCGCAGTCGACGATGAAAAAATTCTTGGATGCGTTTATATAAAAAGAGAAGAAGATCAGCTTTATTTTGGCATGCTAACGGTTAACCCTGAGCTTCAAACCCAAGGCATCGGAAAGAAACTTCTCCTTCGGGTAGAAGTGATTGCGCAGGAATTGGGTCTTAAGACCATTCGAATGACAGTCATCGGTCAACGAGAGGAGCTCATTGCCTTTTATGAACGTCGTGGATACCGCCGCACAGGTAAAACGGAACCCTTCCCGGACCATGATCCAAGGTTTGGACTTCCTAAAACATCACTTGTCTTTCACGAGTTTGTAAAAAAAATCGATTAATGACTTACGCTAATAAACTGCGGAAGCTTGTGAGCTTCACGTACTTCTGCTTTAAGAGCGGAAGCAGAGACAATTTCGTAAGCAGAAGGTGTTTCCAAGAGTTTACGACAAAGAAGGTTATGGAGATTATGACCTGACTTAAAAGTAGTAATCTTCCCTGCAATTTCATAACCCAAAAGACTTACGTCTCCGATGGTGTCTAAAATTTTATGACGGACAAATTCGTTATTAAACCGAAGGCCCTCGGGATTCATCACTTTATAGTCATCGAGAACAATTGCATTATCGAGAGATCCGCCCTTAATTAAGCCTTTTCGCTTAAGCATATCCACGTCTCGGGCAAAACCAAAGGTACGAGCACGGGCAATATCGTGAATGAATGTTTCGCATGAAAATTCAAAATCAAAACGCTGAGTTTTAATGATGGGGTGAGCGAATACGATTGTAGAATCGATAACTAAATTCTGGGACGGCTCAAACTGCGCCCATTTACCGTCTTTCTCAACTCTTACAGTGTCAAGAATAACCAGGAATTTTTTTGATTTATTGAGATTCTTGATTCCAGCTTCTTTAAGCAGGAAAACAAATGAAGCACCTGAACCGTCCATAATAGGAACTTCTGGGCCATCAATTTCGATCATACAGTTATTGATACCCAAACCATAAAGAGTACCTAGAAGGTGTTCAACGGTATGAATGGCCTCAACTCCCGCTCCTAAAGTCGTTGCATTCTCTGTGGTTCCCACAGTTAAAGCATTGGCCTTCATTGGTTTAGCATTGGAGATATCAGTACGGATAAATTGGATGCCGAAATCGGCTTCAGCAGGCATGAGTTTCATCGTAACTTTCTTACCTGAGTGCAGGCCAATACCAGTTACTTTCACATCTTTCGCAAGGGTTCGTTGATATATCATGTCTAACCTTATAATAAATCGTACATCGCTGTTCAATTATAAATGAATTTTGTGAGTTTGTACGGATGAAATTTGTGCTCTATGTATAAACCTTGACGGGATAAGTCAACGACTCAGGATAGATGTTTCATAGCTGATTCAGAAAGCACTCTGCCACGAGGAGTTCTCAGGATAAGCCCCTGTTTTAATAGGAATGGCTCATAGACTTCTTCTATTGTTTGCTTATCTTCACCCAAGGTCGCAGAGAGGGCATCAATTCCGACTGGCCCACCTTGGTAGTAGTTTTTCATAACGGACAAAATTTTCCTATCCATGGAATCCAGACCCAGGTCGTCTATATCCAACAACTTTAATGCGGCCTTAACTTCATCAATCCCCACCACAGATTTTTTATTAACCAGAGCAAAGTCTCGAACTCTCCGAAGAATACGATTCGCAATTCGTGGAGTTCCCCGGGAGCGCTGGGCGATTTGCATCTTTGCCTCTTCCCCAAGATCAATTCCCATTTTTCGGGAATTATTGAGGACGATCACCGAAAGCATCTCAGGTCCGTAATAATCAAAATTCAAATGAGCGGTAAAACGATCTCTTAAAGGATTAGATAAAAGTCCTGAGCGGGTAGTGGCACCGATTAAAGTAAACTGGGCCAGATCAATTTGCATGGTTCGGGCAGAAGCTCCCTGGCCAATTAAAATATCCAGCCGAAAGTCTTCCATCGCCGAATAGAGAATTTCTTCAACCGTGATATGCATACGATGGATTTCATCAATAAATAAAACGTCACGTGGTTTTAAATTAGTTAAAACCGCAGCGAGGTCTCCCTTTTTCTCAATGGCAGGACCTGAAACAACGTGAAGCTCAGTTCCCAGAGCTTTAGCAATCAACATCGCAAGCGAAGTTTTTCCAAGACCAGGAGGACCCGAGAGGAGCACATGGTCCATCGCCGTTTTACGAACGAGGGCAGATTTAACCATCAGATCAATATTATCGACGACATTATTCTGTCCGATAAATTCAGAAAAGTTTTGAGGCCTGAGCTGGGCTTCCTGCTCTCTTTCCTGACGATTAACTTCGCTTCCTACAATTCTTTCGGACATGACGACTACCTAAGTTCCTTCAAAATGATTTTAACCATCTCTTCTGGCTTTTGAACTAGACCTTCCTGAAGATGACGCTGGATCATGGGAAGAATATCTTGATCTTTAAAACCCAGGCCCTGACAAGCGGCCAGAGTTTCTTTAACTAAATGAGCATCAACTTTTGTTTCGTTGTTATTTTTGGCCCCGGTCTTAACTGGTTTTTCTCTAACCGTAAGACCCAGTTCCAGCTTCGTCACTTTATCTTTAAGTGAGAGAACGATTTGTTCAGCACTCTTCTTACCAACACCTGGAGCTGATTTTAAAATATCAACGTTCTCAAGAGTAATGGCAGAAATGATTTGTTGAACACCCAGGTGAGCGACCAGACCAAAAGCCGATTTAGGACCGATTCCATTAACATCTAAAAGCATTTCAAAAAACTTCTTATCATCTGAAGTTTCAAATCCATAAAGATCTTGAGACTGCTCCCGGATGATATGAGAAATGAATAAAGCAGTGTCGCGATTGGGAACCATCGGAGTAGAGGTATGAACTTCATAACCAACTCCCGAAGCCGTAAGGATGACTGATTTCTGAGAGTCTGAATAAACCACTGTACCTGAAATATAGCCAATCATAGAGCGGAATCCTTAATCTTATGGGCCAGAGCTGAAGCCAGACCGTTACCCATATTTTTTGTTTTTTTGGTTTTTAAAGCAGCACTTACTATTGATCCACGATTGAGTAAGTGGCAAAGAGCGATCGCTACAGCATCACTTTCATCATGAGTCTTGAAATTAGAGAGCCCAAAATATTGTAAAAGAAATTTCTGAATGCCTTCCTTGTCCGCATGGCCGTGACCTGTGACCGTGGATTTTACTAAGTTAGGCGAATACTCAAAAATCTTCTCTTGAAGCTTATGAGAAAGAGCTGCGAGCATGACTCCACGGGATTGAGCGAGCTTTATCAGAGCAGTTGGGCTTTTCACAAAGATCAACGACTCCATGGCAACTTCGTCAGGTTGATGTTTCTCAACGAGCTTTAGTGTTTGTTGATAAATATCATTTACCCTATGCAGAAACTCATCTTTACCCTGAAATTTTAAAATGCCAGATTCCAGATAATGAATTTTTCTCCCCTCTTGTTGCAGAAGGGCATAACCGGCCGTAACAGAACCTGGGTCGATGGCAAGTACAATCAAAAAGCTGTCCTATGTAGTGTTACGGAAATTGTACACATGAATACTAGGTCAAGTCTAGCCGGCAGATCTACCTTTAAGATAATTACCGATATAAAAAACCAATGATCCAAGAACTAACTGAAGAAGTTCTATTCTTCCGTAGTCTCCGTTTTGTATTCCTGAAACAAAACAAAGTCCTACAGCAGTAAGACCGAATAATTGCATTCCTAATCCGACATAAAATAATGCTTTCATAGCGTTACAAATACAGTGCTTACTCTAAATAAGAAAGGACTTTTTAGGTTCCAGGATCTATAGTTGTTGGATATTTATGACGGCAAAAATTCTTTCGGCCGCTCCAGTAGTGGCGCAAATAAAAAAAGGTTTAATCACCAGATGTGAAGCCCTGAAAAAACAAGGGGTCGTTCCTTCTATGTGTGTTGTTCTGGTTGGTAATAGTCCGGCCAGCATGAGCTATATTCGTAATAAAAAAAGAATGTGCGAAGAAGTTGGGGCCCATTTCACCCTTTTGCATCTTCCTGAAGATATAGAAACCTCTGAGTTTCTCCGGGAAATAGAAAAACTAAATAAAGATCCGGCCATTCATGGAATCATTATCCAGCTTCCGGTCAGTAAACAGCTAAAGGATCTTCCTCTCCCAAATCTCATTTCGCCCGTTAAAGATATTGATGGGTTCCATGGAATCAATACCCAAAATCTTTATTCTGGTTCAACAGATTTATCGCTACTCCTCCCTTGTACACCGAAAGGTATCGTGAATTTACTTAGGTTCTATCAAATCGATCCTAAAGGAAAAACCATTGTAGTAGTGGGAAGAAGTCTCATCGTGGGTAAGCCTCTTTCGATGTTGTTGTCCAACCTGGATGCGACAGTCATTCAGGCCCATTCCCAGACCCATGACCTTCCATCATTAACAAAACAAGCGGATATCGTTATTTCGGCGATCGGAAGAGCGAATTTTTTTGATCAAAGTTATTTTGATCCAAAACGTAAGTCAGTGGTCATTGATGTGGGAATCAACTCACTCAATGGGAAGCTAACTGGTGACATGGATCAGGAAAATATTAAAGAAGTTGTTTCGGCCATGACTCCTGTTCCAGGAGGCGTTGGACCAATGACTGTTATTAGTCTTATTGAAAATTTAATTTGTGCCACAGAAAAGCAATCGAAGGACAGCAAATGACTACACTCAAAACTTATCTCTATGATGAACACCTAAAACTAGGTGCTAAAATCGTTCCTTTTGCCGGTTGGGATATGCCGGTTCAATATACATCTGTAAAAGATGAAGTTCTCGCTGTAAGACAAAATGTCGGTGTTTTTGATGTTAGTCACATGGGGGAATTTTTTGTTGAAGGTGAAGACGCTGAACAATTTGTAGACGCTGTTCTTACCAACGACATCATCAATGCTCCTATGGCAAAAGCCGTCTACTCTCCCCTTTGCCGAGATAATGGAACAGTTATTGATGACCTGATTGTTTATAAATTGGCCCCAGGTCGCATTATGATTTGTGTAAACGCTTCCAATACTGATAAAGACTTTAATTGGATTAAATCAAAGCACGTGGGTTACAAATGTAGCCTTACTAATCGTTCTAATGATTTTTCTCTTCTCGCAGTCCAGGGCCCGAAGACTTACGAAACTCTTCGTCCTCTCTTCAGCGAACTTCCGGATATCGAATATTATTCAGTCTATGAAACCACTTTTGAAGGCGAATCAGTGATTGCTGCCCGTACCGGATATACCGGCGAAGATGGGTTTGAAATTTTTGGCCGCCATGAAACCATTAAGGCCCTATGGCAAAAACTTATTTCTTTAAGAGTCACTCCTTGTGGTCTTGCCGCCCGGGATGTTCTGCGCCTTGAAGTTGGTTACCCTCTCTATGGCCATGAAATTAACGATGAAACCACTCCTTACGATGCGGGCCTTGGTTGGGCAGTCAAACACTCAAAAACAAAATTTATTGGAAAAGAAGCCCTCGCCGATAAGAAGGCCAATTATAAAACCATCAAATTGATCCTTGATAGGGGCATTCCTCGTGAAGGATACCCGGTTCTAAATTCAGCTAACGAACCGATTGGAATAATCACCAGCGGCACAATGTCAGTTGTTTTAAACAAAGGTATAGCAATGGCGCGCATTCAAATTGATAAAGTGCCTACTGATGAAGTAGCTTTAGTTGATATCAGACAGAAACCTTACCCTGCTCAAATAACTAAAAAACCGTTTGTAACCGGAGGACATAAATAATGGCGACAAATATCCCTGGAAATTTAAAGTACACCAAAGAACATGAATGGACTCTGATCGAAGGTGACACTGTCACTATCGGTATTACAGATTTCGCACAATCGGCTTTAGGAGATATCGTTTTCCTTGAAGTGCCAGAAGTTGGAACTCACTTAAATGCGGGTGCAACCTTTGGTGTTGTGGAATCAATTAAATCAGTTAGTGACCTCTATTCTCCAATTACTGGTGAAGTTGTTGCGAGAAATTCTGATCTTGAAGGAAGCCCGGAAAAAATCAATGACGATGCTTACGGATCGTGGCTTATCAAAGTCAAGGCTAATAACACGTCTGAATTCAACAATCTTCTTTCAGCAGAGCAATATCAAGAGTTTTGTAATTCTTCTCACTAATTTTCATTTTGGTGTCATGTACAAAAGGTACGTGACACCTTTTATCATTTAAGATTTTATTTATATTCCCTCCAAATTACCGACCAAAGAAAAATTCCAACCTAAAATTTGTTCCTGAAAGGGAATTCATTGTTTACTAACCAAGGTGGTTTATAGATACTGCCTTTTCTCTAAGACATATTTGTTTGTAAGGATTATCTGTAATGGAATCGATTCAGCTTCTCAACACGGCCATTATTAAAAGCAAAGAAAAGAAAGTTAACCAATCATTTGAAGAGCGACTTAACCAAGTTTGTAACTCACCGGTGATTGATGTGCTTAACAAGTCTATTACACAATATGCTGAGACTCAGAAAATTTCTCGCGATCAAGCCGCTCTTCAAGTTATTGAAGCTATCCGTGAATTAGATTCTATCTGGTCAGATTATGTGACGATGGAAGGGATCGACTGTCTTAAAAATATGCTTCGTAAAACTCACTAGCTTTTAACGACAAATCCCCATTCAATGACGGCTTTCCCATTTACGAGCAAGTCTTTGGGGGGATTCGGAAAAGGCCCTGCTTCATTAAAAGATTCAACAGCAGCATCATCTAATTCTTTCACTCCTGAAGCTCCCAGAATTTTAACTCCGATAATTTCACCCTTCTCATTCAATGTTACTTGCAATGAAGTAATAAGATCTTGGTTTGCAGGCATTCTTCTTCCTGATTTAAATAAGGCGAGTGACTTCTCGTGAATGCTTTTTCCCCAGAACTGTTCAAGCTTTTGGCGAATTCGGTGAAAGAAACCATAGAATTTATATTCTACCGTATTCAGTTGAGTGAAATCCCCCATACTAATTTCTTGAACGTAATCATTGGTGGCCGATAACCCATCAGCTGTTGGATCCCCGTTTTCCATACCTTTTTGAGAAACGCTGGCCGGTGCTCGAACAACTTCTTTGGGAAGAAGCTCACCACTGGCCATACCGAAATCTGAAAGCTTTAAATCTTTGAGAGCAGGAGCTTTTTTACGTTTTGAATTCTGTGCCTGGACGGCCTTTTGAGTTACTTCAGCATTACCCTTGGCGGCTTTATTAAAGCTCGCAATTTGTTTCGCTACTGTTTGACGGTCGAAAGTACGATCTTTATCACTTAAAAAAGCTTCGGTTTGTGGTTTTTCGTTGAATGCTGAATCTTCTGACTGAACTATTTGTTTTTTGAAAGATGTGCTTTCTTGTAGAACTTCTTGAATCAGTTTTACTTTTATAAATTCCGGAGTGTCCAACTTTACGCTACTAAATTCTCCACGGATTTGAACCGCCATAAAAACGGCATGGCAGAGAAGAACTCCGAGAAGAAAATAATAAAAATGGCGATTCGATTGGGAGAAAGAAAACATAGGACCTCCGTAGAAGTCCTATCGGATTAATCAAAGAAAATATTACTGGTTCTCCCAGTAGCTTCCATCATCAATGCTATCTGGTTTACCACTAACATCCTGAGTAGATTGATCAAAATACTCGTTCGTTTCACTGAGTGGATCAAAACCAGCAACATAGGATTCTAAGAAACCTTCGCCCGCTCCTGGAGGAAGAGGCTTACCGGTTGCTTTATCGATTAAAAGCTGAGTAATTCCATCCGGCACCGTAAAATCCGGGTCGCCATATTTAGGAATGGCCCCCGTCATATAATCCATCCAAATGGGAAGTGCCGCTCGAGTTCCGGTTTCAGGGAATCCAAGAGAACGGTTATCATCAAAACCCGTCCAAGTACCTACGACTAAATTAGCGGTGAAGCCTACAAAGAGAGCATCCACATAGTTATTGGTTGTACCTGTCTTGCCACCAAGGTTATGACTTAGTTTTGAAGCACGCGCTCCAGTTCCATAAAGAGTCACGCCATTTAAGATATTAGTCATGAGATAGGACAACCGCTTGTCGTAGACCTGAGAGTTATTGAGACCTTTTAAAAATGGATTCTCATTTAAAGTTTCCGAATCTGGAGCTGTTTGAACTTTAGAAGTGTCCGAAGCAAATTCCTCATCTGCAAAAGGAACAGGATAGCTCTTACCGGTTCGATCCTTAATCGAAATAATATGTTTCATTCTGATTGCTCGACCGCCATTGGGAAAGATGGCAAAGCCCTTCGTTAATTCGGCCAAGCTAATGCCAAAAGAACCAAGTGCTAAGCTCATATCCTTCGGGATCTGGGCATTAATTTTCATTCTTCTGATAAAGTCATGCACTTTGCTGACACCAAGGTCCTGAACTAAGCGAACGGTTGGAACGTTTCGACTCACTTCGAGTGCATGTCTTAAAGTCATAGGGCCTTTAAAATCACCATCGTAATTACGAGGCTTCCAACTTAAAGAGTCATCAACTCCGGCCAAAGCCTGAGGAGAATCCATGAGTGTTGTAGAAGGCGTATATCCATTTTCTAATGCCGCCGCATAAATAAAAGGCTTGAAGGCAGAACCCGGTTGTCGAGACGATTGAGTCACTCTATTGAACTGAGATTTTTGAAAATCAATTCCACCAACTAAAGAAATAACTTCTCCAGAGTTTGGATTTATTGCAATTAAGGCCCCTTCTGCTTCAGGTTCCTGATCCAATGAACCTCTAAAAAAGTGTTGGCGAGAAATCAGATCCAGAACTTTTGAATCCTTGTAACGTTTAAAAAAGTCGTCGTGAATCAGCTGATTATGAGAAACAGAAAGCTGCTCAATTTTCACTCCTATGACATCACCGCGCTTTACAATTTTAGAAGGAGTTTTCATCGGTCCGTGGTAGACGGGATCAGGACCAAATTCTCTCGGATGGGCCCAAGTAAATCCGGCTTCAGTAATCACACCCCGATAACCAGCAATAGAGACCAGAATTGTTCTTTTTAAATTATCAGCTTCAAGCACTACTGCCTGATAGGTGTCTCCAACTTTAAGAAACTTCCCGATAACATCTGTGGCCGGGTTACCAATACTGACGATTTTTTTAAAACGCTCATTTAGTTTTTCAGATTCTTCATCGAAATAGGCCAGCGTTGGATCCATGGCATTGTTATCTTCATTGAATTCAAAAATATTCTTCCCTTCAATCGTAAAAGTGAAGAACGAGGACTCAGAACGAAGTAACTTTTTACGTTGGTCGATCAAGTGTTGCTTAATCTCTTCATCACCACTAAGCTGCTTAATAGGTCCCTTGAAGCCTTGTCGCTTGTCCAGGTCTTTAACATTCTCTCTTACGCTTTTCTCGGCCTGACTCTGGAGGGACCAATCCATCGTAGTAACAACCGTCAAACCATCAGTAAGAAAATTATCGCTTCCTACCATTTTAATGACTTCCTGACGTACCCAATCAGTGAAATGCCCACCTTTAACCTCATTAGGTCTTCGGATACGCATCTTAATATCTTCTTTTAAAGCTGCTTGATATTCCTCTTCCGTAATTTTACCCGTTTCAAACATTCTTTTTAAAACGTAAGTTTGGCGAACCTTGGCATATTGTGGATTCACATAAGGTGAGTATCTTCCCGGGGCCACCAGAAGTCCTGCTACCAGAGCGCTTTCAGCTGGAGTTGCTTCTTCCAGCTCTTTATTAAAATAACCTTTAAAAGCGGCTTTGACACCGTAGTACCCGCCGCCCAGATAAACCTGATTTAAATAAAGATAAAGAATCTCTTCTTTAGAAAATTTTTGTTCAATTTTATGAGCGAGGAGAAGATCTTTAATCTTCCGTGAAAATGTTCTTTCTTTGGTTAAAAGGAATGATTTTGCTACCTGTTGAGTAATCGTCGATCCACCTTGAACCAGACGCCCCTCTTTTAAGTTAACGACAAAGGCCCTCAAAATACCGTAGTAATCGATACCTTCGTGGTTATAGAAATTATCATCCTCAGCGGCAAGGAAAGCTTCTACAACCTTAGGCGGGATGTCTTTAAACTCAACTACATCGCGAGTCTCGACTCCAACATCCATCAAGACTTCACCATCCTTCGAGAGGATCTTTGAATTCATTGGTGGGTTGTAATCTTTTAGAGAATTAATTTGCGGAAGATTGGTGGATATGTAGAAAAATACCCCCACTACAGAGAGGACACCAAATAGAAATAAGACTGCGAGTACCGCAAGTGTTTTTGCCAGACGTTTCAAGAACAGATCCTTGGATTTAGGTTCAGGTCTATTTTAAAGGAATTTGAATTTAATGAAAGAATTACTCTTTATAATCTAATTCTTTGAGGCTATCGCTCAGGATTTTAATTTTCTTTTCAGCATTTTCCAAAGTGGATCGGCACTTCTTATAGAGTTCTATTCCTTGTTCGAATTTTTTCAAACTCTGATCCAAGTTCACGTCACCTGACTCTAATTCTCGGACGATTTGCTCAAGCTCTTTGAGTGAAGTTTCGAAGTTAACGGTGCTGTTTGTGTTATCCATAGCGGTCCCTGTTGTCGTTTTGACACCTTCATTTGCCTTCTATCTTGGCATGCGAAGACTAATTCGACAAGGTTTCGATAACTTAGCGTTAGCGGTTGAAATTGCCTATGCTAGGTTTCTGGCACACACGTTGCTAAAATTGCCTACAAGGGCATTTTCCGCCCACTCCATCAGGATGAAGGAGTCCATGAAGAATATCTGGGTACCGTTATCAGGGCAAGTGGCCCAACAACGTAAAGTTGAAACCATTGCCAACAATGTGGCGAATGCTAATACCGTTGGTTTCAAGAAAGATCAGCTAGTTTTTAAAGAGCATCTTACTGCTCTTACTAAAGGTGTTGAGGATATTGATATTCCCCGTAAGGAATTTTCTCCTGCAGATTTTTATCATACTCAAGGTGCTGAAAACGCGATGGTTGCCGTTGACGGTAGTTTTACTATCTTTGAACAAGGCACTCTTATACCCACTCAAAATCCGCTTGATGTCGCTTTAAAAGGTGAAGGATTTTTAGAAGTTTTGACTCCGACCGGAGTTCGTTTTACCCGCAAAGGGAATCTATCATTAAATCGTGATGGCGAACTGGTGACTGACCAGGGTTTTAGAGTGCTCAGCGCTCTAAATGCTTCTCCAGAGAGTTTAAGAGAGCCGGCTGCGATGGACTCCTTTCCTCGCCCGGAAGAAAGAATTTTGCGTGTACCCACGAATATAAAACTCACTATTTCTAATGAAGGCGAAGTTCTGACACGTGATGGAGCAGTTGGAAAACTCTCCGTAGTAGAATTCAGAGACACTCATGCTCTTCGTAAAGAAGGAAATTCTCTCTACATCACGCCCGATGAAAACAATATAGTACGAAATGATATAAAAACCAATGTCCACCAAGGTTTCCTGGAAGGATCAAACGTTAATGCGATTGAAGAGATGTCTGAGCTTATTAAGGCCCACCGTCACTTTGAATCCATTCAAAAGGCAATCAATGCCTATGATCAGATCTCAGGTAAAGCCGCCAACGAACTTGGTAAATTTTAATTAGGAGAATGATATGATTCGCGCACTCCACACGTCAGCTACCGGGATGGCCGCACAGGAATCTAACGTTAATACGATATCCAACAATATCGCTAACGTGAATACTACCGGCTTTAAAAAGCAGAGGACAGAGTTCGACGATCTTCTCTATGAAACTGTTCAGGAAGCTGGTGCCAAGTCTTCTGGAACAACTGAATATAGTGTTGGTCACCAGGTGGGTTCCGGTGCCAAGGTTTCAGCAACTCGTAAAATTAACTCTCAGGGTTCGCCTCAAATGACCAATAACCCTTATGATTTAATGGTTAACGGTGAAGGATATATGGGAGTGGTCGCTCCGAATGGAGAACTTAAATTCACTCGAGATGGATCATTCAACGTTGATGCTCAAGGAAATCTGGTTACCCGCGCGGGTCACCGGGTATTTCCAGGAATCGTTATCCCACCAAATATTATGAAAATTAACATTGCTGAAAATGGTCAAGTGGAAGCTTTCACCCGTGACTCTGTTGAGCCGATTAATCTTGGTCAGGTTCCAGTATTCACTTTTGTAAACCCAACAGGCCTTCGCTCTGATGGCGGTAATATAATGGCGGCCACAGCTGGTTCCGGGCAGGCCATTCAAAACATCCCTGGTGAAAATGGTTCAGGCATCCTGATGCAAGGAGCGATTGAAGCATCAAATGTGAACGTCATGAACGAAATGACAGATCTTATTAAGGCACAAAGGGCCTATGAGATGAACTCCAAAGTAATGGGTGTTGCAGATCAAATGCTTCAAACGGTTAATAATATCAGATGATGACTAAATTTTTTGTTAGCTTATTATTTTTAGTTTTTAGTGGTTTCTCTCTGGCCTGTGAGATTCATCTCCCCGCACATTTAGTTGTATTGAGCGATCGCGCCCAGTTTGAAAAAAGTATCCACCACAGTGAATGTTCAGCTGAGACGATCATTAAATTTGCAGAAATCCTCAGTTCAATAGAAGGTAAAATTCCTTCTTATCAACTTAAGAGAATGTTGAAAGTAAAAAATGAATCTATCAACATCCAACCGGCCCAGATCCAGGTTCAACATTTAAGCCATCTCATTAGAGAGCAACTGTCGCTTCCATCCGGGATTCATTTAAAATCAACTTCTGCCATTAACACTTCTGAAATCTTGACACTTGATGCTGGCGATAAAATCCAGGTTGAGTGCAATAATTGTCTCTACGGTGTTAACCAGCCTATTAATGTTAATGTCGTCGGTTTTGATGGTAGTCATCGTTCATTGGTAGTTGAAGCGAACTTCAGAAAGATGGTGAGGGCCTATAAAGTACAGACTTTTCATCCTGCTTTCTCAGAAATTTCTTCAAGCTCCCTTACTGAGGAACTGGTTGAAGCGATTCCTCATACAGATCTTGTAACCGATCTATCGACTTTGCAGTTTTTTAAAGTGAATAAGCCGATTAAGGCGGGAAGTTTTCTTCGCCGCTCTGATTTAAATGCCCTTAACCTCGTTAAGGCCGGTTTAAAAACTGAAGTTATTATCGAAAACTCACTTTTAAAACTTAAAACCTATGGAGTGAGCCGGAGCAATGGTTCCCTGGGAGATTTCGTTGAAGTTTTTCATCCTCAAAAGAATAAAAAGTATCTTGGTAAAGTTATTGATATTAACAAAGTGCTAGTCGAATTATGAGAATTTTAATTTTATTGCTCACCTTAAATCTTGTTTCTTGTGCTCAGTATGTGAACCAATTTCACCGTCAGATTGATCGTGAGGACCGGGCGGTTACTGAAGATCGTGACCGTTATGAGAATGGTTATCCTACTAATCGCTATTCACGTGATCGCGTGCGTCCCGAGAACGATAAGCGGCCAATAAAAGATCCTGTCACTTATTCATTAGGTGCTCGTCCTTCCGGTCAAATCAAACCACCAGTTAAACGCGAGTATCGTCCTCAACGTTATCAAGCAAATGATTTTGTTGATAATGAATCAAGTGGATCTCTTTGGGCCAACCAAGGTTCAAGTGCTTCTCTTTTCACTTATCAAAATGATAAGCGTGTTGGGGATATGGTTATTATTAATGTTCTGGAGAACCTCCGAAATCAGATTTCGGCAGAATTAAAACGAACCTTTCCGGATCGTCCTAAAAAGAAAACCACCAAAGAGGGTGAAGCAAAACCAGACGAACGAGCTACTCCTGCCACTGCTGCGACACCAGCCAATGCTGCAGACAATGAAATGGACATGAAGGTCTATGACAAAATCTCAGGCAGTGTAATTGAAGAAGTCAGTCAGGATTACATTCTTTTGCGTGGAATGAAGGAAGTTATTTTTAAAAAGGAAAAAAGATCCATTGAAGTCCAAGCTCTTGTGTCAAGAAAGGACATCATGGAAAATGATTATGTGAACTCGGATAAACTCCTTGAGTCACGGGTCTTCATTCTAAGGGACAGACACAATGAATAAAATTCTCCCCCTCTTTCTTTGCCTTTTGACTTTACCGACGCTTGCTAATACCAGCCGGTTAAAAGACCTTGTTACGATTAAAGGGGTTCGTGAGAATCCGCTTATAGGCTATGGATTAGTGATTGGCCTTAATGGCACGGGCGATGGCGGCGGCGAAATCACCAATACTTCCCTGAAAAAAATGTTTCAAACTCTGGGTTTAAATCCTCAGAAAGAAGTTACTTCTAAAAATGTCGCAGCAGTTATTGTGACGGCCAAACTTCCTCCTTTTGGAAGACTTGGACAAAAACTCGATGTGACTATTTCCTCAATTGGAGACGCTTCTTCTCTAGCTGGCGGAACCCTCCTGGTTACCCCTTTAAAAGGCGGCGATGGACAGATCTATGCCGTGGCCAACGGACAAATTTCTATTGGCGGTTTAGAGCAAGGGAAGAAGCTTGCCACCACTGGACGCATTCCTGATGGTGGAATCATTGAAAAAGAACTGGAACTTTCCTTTAATAATAAAAAAGCTGTCCGCATGGCCCTCAATAATCCTGATTTCACAACCGCTGCTCGAGTCGAGCGCACTATTAATCAGGAACTTGGCGGAAAGTACGCGACGGCTGCGGATTCAACCACAATTGATGTGATCATTCCTACGTACTATGAAAGAAAAGTTGTTGAATTAATCGCGAATATCGAAAACTTTAAAGTTGTTGCCGACGCCCCGGCCAAAATCGTCATCAACGAGCGAACCGGAACTTTAGTCGCCGGCGGCGATATTGTGATCAAAAAATCGGCGATCAGTCACGGCGACCTGATGGTAGAAGTTAAAGGTGGAGCAGGCGGATCAGGTACTGGCGCGGTTCAATTAATGGAACAAACGACTACGATAAACGATCTCGTTAAAGCCTTGAATGCTTTAGGAACTAAACCTGAAGATCTCATCTCTATTTTCCAGGCCCTCAAGCAAAACGGCTCTCTTTTGGCCGAAATCGAACTTATTTAGGGACGACGGGAAGATTTTTCCCAGGGGTGTTTTTCGCTAACACCCCCCTCTTTAAAAATGCTACACTATAAAAAGAATCTCATCAGGATGATGGGGTCCCAAAAAACCAGGATGGTAAGATTGAAAATCAATCCTCAGCTACAAGCACTCCCTGCACAGAGAACAAATCCGGTTAAACCTTTTGAAGAAATTGCAGAAGGTATGGAAGCCAATTTTACTTCTCACATGCTTGCGGAAATGAGAAAGACCATCCCGAAAGAGACGCCAGATTCATCCAGCATGGAGTATTATAATTCCTTACTGGATTACGAAAGAGCGCAAACTATGGCAAAATCAGATAGTGGTCTGGGTATCAAGAAAGTTATTCTAGACCAGATAGTGCCGGAACATATGAAGCATTATCTTAAGAACGCTCAACCTCATGTTCGTCAAGGAATGACGAAGGAGAACACAAATGAGTAGCATCGATACACGTTCAGCATTTTTTCCTCGCGGTCGCGATGTTAAAAGCGAATCTGCCCAAGGTGGACAGAAAGTCGACGGAGTTCAGAAAAACACAACTGAACGGGCCTCAGAAATCTCTCAAAAGACCTCTACAGATGCGAAAGTCAGCATCCCTGAAGGTGTTAAGGAGTTTTCCCGTATTAAAAAAGCGGCAATGAGTGCTCCTGAAGCTGATAATTCGGAAAAAATCGCACGTCTTAAGGCCCAAATTCAGGATGGCAGTTATCAAATCGATTACGATGCTCTGGCCGATAAAATCCTCACTTCTGAGATTTAAGAGGTTTGAACATGGATTACCGAATGGATGAGCAAAGACTGCATTACCAGCGCGTTTTGAGTGTTTGGGAAGGCTTTTGCCAGCTTCATAAGGATTTGTATGATCTGACTTGCGAGGAGTACCTTACTCTTTTGGCGAGTGATATCGATAAACTTGAATCCATGCTTCCAGTTAAGGAAGAAATCATCTCTAAAATTGGTGAACTGGAAAAAGAAAGATCTGAGCTGATTGACCAGTTGAATAAGTCCGGTCTTTTCACTCTCAATATCCAACGGGCGGGTGATTTACTAACTATTTTTACAGCTCTCGATAGCTCATTACCAATTCCGGCCCTACGGAATCTTAATAGCCTTTTATTGGATATCATCCAAAAGATTCAGGACCAGAATAAAAAGAACCAGCAGTTCTTAAATAAGGCCATGCTCTCCCTTCGCGATCTTAAACAAGGCTTTACCGGAAAGAAAACATACACCACTTATGGATCTGACGGACATACCCGTTCGATCAATAGGTAACTAAGCACAGGGGACCAAGGATTGGGCGCTGACTTACTGAACATCGGAAAATCTGGCTTATTTGCAGCGAAACAGTCGATGTCGACGACTTCGCACAATATTGCCAATGCCAATACTGAGGGGTTCTCCCGTCAGGAGGTAAGAACAGAGACCGGTGTTACTCTGAGTGAAGGCGATTATGCTCTCGGGACCGGTGTTGAAATTCAAAGTATCAAACGCTCTCATGACGAGCTTGTTGAAAAAAAATTAAATACTTCTATCACTTCTCATAAGTTCAATGAAGAGAGATCTCTTCAACTTGGACACGTGGAAGAAATCTTTAACGAGATTAACTCCGACGGTATGAACAAGATCATGAACCGTTTCTTTAACTCTTTCAGAGAACTTTCCAATCAACCGGAAAATGAAACTATACGACATGTGGTTAAAGAAAATGCCAAAATTGTTACCGGTGACTTCCACCGCATTCAGTCGAATCTGGATGATGTTCGCGGCAGTATTAATAAAAAGATTTCCCTTTCTGTTTCCGAAATCAACAGTCTCACAACGACCATTGCTAAATTAAATAAAGAAATCAGTGTTCAGGAAGTTTCAGGCAGTATGGCCAATGATCTTAGAGATCAGCGTGACCGCGCCCTGAGAACTTTAACTGAGTTCTTCCCTATTAACACCTATACCGATGCCAAAGGGCAGTTTGTTGTCAGTGTTGAGGGTGTGGGATCTTTGGTGGCCGGAGGTATCTCTCAGGATCTTTCCGTAGGGTCTTCCGTTAAAAACGGCGAAACTTCTGCCGACAAAGGCGACGCCAATATCTATTTCGCCAGCCGTCCAGGTGTACCGGTCTCCGGTAAAATTACCAGCGGAACACTAGGCGCTCAGCTTAGAACCCGAAATGAAGAGATCGTGGGACTTGAAAAGCAGCTCGACGAACTTGCTCATGGACTGGTTTTAGCGACAAACTCTATCCATCGTCGTGGTTTTGCTAACCATCCGGTTCCGGTAGATGCAGAAGGGAATCCTATTCCCAATGCCGCGGCCAAGAAAGTAACCGGGATTAATTTCTTTAAAGAACCTCTCGATTTAAAACGGGCAGCCGAATATATTTCAATCTCTGATGATATTGAAGCTGATGTTAATAACATTGCAGCCGCCCTGGAAGCCAATAAGCCCGGTGATAACCGCATTGCTTTGGCCGTATCAAAACTTCAACATGAAAAAGTCCTTGGTGGTGGAACCACTACCTTCGAAGAACAATATTTAAAGTCAGTCGGTAACATCGGACTTCAGTCCGGTAAATCCAAAATTGACGAAGAGCAATCCCATGGAATTCTGGCCCAGGCAAAATCTTTCAAAGAAAGACTGGCGGGGGTTTCCCTTGATGAAGAAGCGGCCAATATGGTTCGCTACCAAAATGCATATGAAGCATCTGCTAAAGTTATCAGAGCTTCCGATGAAATGTTTAAAGCTGTGTTAGGTTTACTTCCATAAGGCATGATGTATGAGTAGGGTTTCAGAAAATTCATCAGTACACGCCATCAACTATGCAGTTGGTAAGACCAAAGGCAAAGTTGAGGATCTTCAAATGAAGGGTTCGACCCTTAAGCGTATTTCTAAGCCTTCAGATGATCCGGTTGGGAATGTTGAACTTCTTTCCATTCGCTCTCAGAATATCGATGCCGAACAATACGTTCGGAATTTGGGGTATGCCCAGACTCAGCTTTCATTTACCGAAACGGTACTTGAAGAAATGACTGATCTTCTGGTTAAGGCCAAAGAGCTCTCAATTGGGCAGGCCTCTTCCATTTATTCTCCAGAAATTCGTGAAGGTGTCTCAAAAGAGATCCACCAAATACGCCAGCAGTTTATGAGCCTTGCTAATAAACGAATGGGAAACCGCTATCTCTTCGCAGGACAAAAAGTTCTGACTCGTCCTTTTGATCAGGAAGGGCAATACCTCGGCGATAAAAACAAAATAAATATTGAAATTAATAAAGACGTCTACGTTCCCATAAATATAACAGGTAATGAGCTGTTCTACTCCATGAGTAAAAAACCTTTGGAGAAAAGTGATCTGGACATCACTACACCAGAGATGGAAATGAACCCGGAGATCGCAGTTATGCGTAAACCGGCTTCCACTGAACCTGAAGCTGTTCCAGTCAGCGTCTTTGATGAACTGCGCTCTCTTGAGAACGCCCTCCTTACGGACAATCCTCAGGTCATTCAAAGTTTACTCGAGCGGTTAGACAGCAGCATTGATCGCGTTGTTCAATATCGGACCAAGATTGGGGCCCTGACCAACACTATTGTGAACGCGGAAACAAATATTGAAAAAATCAAACTTTTGAACGAAGCCCACAAAAGTAAGATTGAAGACGCTGACGTGACAGAACTCTTTGCTGACCTGCAGAAAGAGCAGGCCGTCCTTAAGGCAACCTATAAAGCGAGCTCAAATTTGATGAATACGAGCCTCATGGACTTCCTCAGATAAGAAAATCTTACAATTTCTTAACTTTTTAATGAAATTATCTTGCATTTCCCCCTAAAAATGTAATAAATCTCAGCGCAACAAAACTTTATTGAGTTAGTCAAATTCTTGACAAGAAAGACAAGGATCAACCATGCTGGTTCTGACACGGAAGCTAGGAGAGAGCATTGCAATCGATGACAATATTAAAATTGTCGTCGTGCAAATTAAAGGCAAGCAAGTTCGCTTGGGAATTAAAGCTCCTAAAGAAACTAAGATACATCGCGAAGAGGTGTATCAGGCCATTCAAGATCAAAACACTGAAGCGGTACAGGCCAACATGTCTGACATAGCGCGTCTCGGTGAAGAGCTCAAGAAGAAATAATTTTCCTCCTTGATAATTTATTCGTTTGACTGATACCATCATAGTGCTATGGTAATAATACCTTACCATTTCATTTTGGAGGCATCCGTGAAAGTCAAAACCACTCGATTTGGGGAACTTGAAGTAAACCCCAATGACATTATCACCTTTTCAGAAGGTCTTTTGGGTTTTGAAAATCTAAAAAAATACTTTGTTGTTGATCCAGGGGACAGCACATTGATCCTATGGTTGCAATCTACCGAAGATGAAAAGGTAGCCTTTCCCATCATAGAGCCTAAGATTTTCAAGCCTGATTATATTGCAAAACTTCTTCCTGCAGACCTAAACGGCCTGGAACTTGAGTCTCTGCAATCTGCTAAACTTTATTCAATCTTAACGATCCCTGCGAACGTTACAGAGATGTCAGCTAACCTCAAAGCACCAGTTGTGATCAACTCTGCTAAGAAAGTTGGTAAACAAATCGTACTTCAGGATTCTAAACTATCCGTTAAGCACGAAATGTATAAAGAGCTTAAAGTTTACATCGTAAACTTCTCTTCTGATGATGCTCGTAGAACTAACTATGAGCCAAGCATTGCCCTTGAAGGCGAATTGAAGCCTCAAGCGACTATTCCTACGAATACATCGCGCACGCTTGAAGTTTAAGTCTTAGATTTAATACTAAAAATGAAAAAGCCCTCGTAAGAGGGCTTTTTTTTTATAAGCTGATGTTGGTTTCCGTCGCTGAGCGGGAAAGATTGATATACATCACCGCTTCAGGGTGATTGGGTTCCCTAGAAAGAACGTTCTGCCATTCAGACTGAGCTTCAATGATATTGCCATTCCCGTAATACAGTAAGCCCATAGCAATTCTCGCTGGCATATAGCCCGGCTGCTCGTTCTTTAAACGCTTTAATTCTTCGAAGGCCTTAGAGGTAAAACCCTTTTTTGTATAGGCCTTGGCAACCTTAATTCTGATTTCAAGATTATCCGGATCTAAGGTAGCGGCTTTGTTGTATTCAAAAAGAGCTTCATCAATACGGCCATAAGAGGCGTACATTTCGGCGATCTCATAATGCTTCAAAGAAAACTTCTTATTCAGGTGAGGATCACTGACACCTTGTTGCTGAGTATTCTTAACCTGATTATTAGCTTTTTCGAAGATCGCCTTAGCTTCTTCGTATTTGCCAATATCGTTATAAATAACGGAAAGAGAGATGGCAGCATCAGTATGATGAGGATCAAGCTCCAGAACGCGGCTAAAGGCCTTTATCGCCTTTCCTAGCTCACCTCTTACATGGAAGACGTTCGCCAGGTAAAAGAAAGCCTCAGTGGCATTAGGGTTCTGTTCGATAATTTCGTTCAAAAATAAACTAGAGGTCTTTAAATCATTTTTCTGGAAAGCTTCTTTGGCCTTTTTAAGTAGATCACTGAGTTTTACATTTTCCAAAGGTAGGCTCCGGGCTTAGAGGTGTTTTTGACAGTCGTCTTTAATTGATTTTATTTCCTTCTGTGCCCCTTTATCAACCGATTGGTAAAACTTTTCAACGTATTGAAGGCACTCTTCCCACTCTTTTAGTTTAGAGGTGGCAAGAATCGTTCGCAACATAGCGTGATTTCGAGTTTTTTTGTCCTCATGGTTTTCAAGTATATCTAAGTACCAATAGCGGGCAGCGGAGTATTCTTTAGTTTTGAAGTAAAAATCAGCAATATACTGATCCTTCTTCCTCAACATGGTGAAGGCCTTGCTGATTTTTGTTTCAGCATCTTTTCGGTAGCTGCTGTCACCATACTTTTGAATCAGTTCATTGTAATAGCGAAGAGATTCCACTGCTGGTTCCAGATCACGGTCAATAGTATCGGGAATTTGTTTATAGTAGGACTCCGCAATTCTAAAAACCACGTAAGGAATTTTCTCATGACGGGGATGGAAATCTCTGAATAACAAATAAGCAGCAGCTGATTCTATGTAGTTTTCTTGTAGAAAAAGAATATCTGCCTGCAAAAGCTCTGCAGGTGTCGCATAGAATGAATAAGGGTGCTGGGTTTTAATAAGATTTAATTTTTCAGTCGCAAGAATAAATCTTTCAGAATCCATCAACTCCTGGGCTTCTTTATAAAGGATTTCTGCCTGAGTTTTACCTTCTGGTTTATCAGAAGCACAAGAAGCGAGTAACAACAGGAGAGAAAGTGTCATCAAAATAAATTTCATAAATTAACCGATAGATCCTTATAAATTTCCTTAAAGAGTAACTTAAAGAAGGCCACAAAGGGAATGATTACAATCATACCCACAATTCCACCTAATTGTGACCCAACAATAATACTTACAACTACCACAATAGGATGAAGATTGACGATTTTTGATACCAGAAGTGGAAAGACCAGGACCATATCAATGAGATTAGCGAGTCCATAGATGATCAACATGTGCACCATACCAACATTGGGGTCTTTGGTGATGAGGGCGACCAGGATCGCCGGGATAACGCCGAGAATAGGTCCGATATAAGGAAGAATATTAGTCACACCCGCAATAAATCCCAGAACGAAGGGATAAGGGAATCCAACAATCATAAGCCCTAAGGTGATAAGAGTACCCAGGATGGTGGCTTCAATGAATTTTGCAATAATGTACTCACCAAACTTGGTATTGAATTGAGAAAAAAGCACATAACTTTTTTCAAAGATCTGATTGGGAATTGCATCAAGAAATTTTCGACTAAATTTGTGACTCTCCATAAAAAAGAAATAGAGAAACAACGGCACTAACAGCATCCACTCAAAAATGACTGAGAGAATATTCGGAAATTGTCCCAACAATGCGGCTGCCTGGACTTCAATTTTACCGACAAGATAATTAACCGGATCAATGTCGAGGCGTATTCCGTACTCTTCAAAAACTTTTACTTTTAAAGCGAAGTATTTATCCTGAAGCATTTTCTGGAGTTCAGGCAGCTGACTGGTAAATTTACTGAAGTCAGTATCAAAATTATAAAGAGTGGCAAAAAGCGGAAAGCACAGGAAGAAGAGTCCAACAGTTAAGAGAACGGCGTAGCCTATTCTTTGTTTTTTAGTCCCCTTGGTAAGTTTTAAGGTGAAGGGCTTTGCCATGAGATAAAAAATGTAAGCAAAACCAAAGGGCAAAGTCAGACGGGGGAAGAGGAAGGCAAAAACGACTGCCGCCAGGAAAAGAATAAAAAATAAATAAAGCTTAAACCTTTGCGTCTTATTCATAACTTCTGTTCAAGCCCTTTTAGTTTCTTTTTCATCGCGGTAATTTCACGGGTCAGTTGTCCCATTCGATTGGCCATAACCAAAGCCGTTTCTCTTAAAAACTTCGCTCCTAAAACGGGATACATCTCAAGCATGCGGTCAAGATCCGGTTTAAAGATCCCCAGGAGAACACTGCTTTCAGCAGCAATGATTGTGGCCGTACGACGATTAAATTCTTCTAAAAGACCCATTTCACCAAAGTACTGCCGGGTTTCTAATTTGATCACAAAGTCCCCCAGCTCTTCGCTGTGGGAATTGTAATTAGAGTAAATATTTACTGAACCACTAAAAATAAAATAAAGACCATAACCTGTATCGCCTTGTTTAAAAATCGTTTCATTGGGCATGAACTCACGGCGGTGAAGAAATTTCGTGAAGAGTCTGACTTCATTATCTGAGAAGGAGTTTAGAAACGTGATTTTTTTAAAAAACTCATGATAACTCTCTTTCGCCATAAATGAGAGAGGACTTGCGTCCCACAAATATTTAAGCGTCGGAATATCTAATCGGTCTTCAGAAGGTTCCCCTCTTCCCAACTTATCCATCATCTCTTTTTCGTAACTCATTTGAGCTCCTTCATGCCCTCAGGCTTAACCCATCCTTGATAGCGGGATGGGTAAATAATCTGTAGCCAGCCATCTTTCTCAACAACGACCAACATAACTCCTGGAGGAACTTCATTCCTCGCCTCAAAGATAGCCGAGGGCCCCTCAAATATCGGTTGAGGGGTCATGACAATCTGACGGTTCCAATTTTTAATCCAGATATTTAAACCGACCAAAATCAGGGCCGGTAAGAGAATCACCCCAAAAATCTTCAAGCTGTTTCTTTTCCATAAAGAGAAAATGGCGGCAATAATCAGGAAGAGACTGACCATGCCAAGGATTCCCTGAGCTGCCGTCATTCCACCTTTAACCAGATAATCAGAAGTAGAAATAGAACTTTCACTTCTTTCGATATCAAGTTTTCGTTCAACTAACTCGCGATTAGTTAAGACTTCTTTAGAATTAAAACCTTCTGCTTCGGCTTTTAAAAAATGAAAGCGCGCAAGCGGGTAATTTTCCATTTTTGCATGAACCGTACCCATGTTGTAATGCCAGAGTCCTGTAGACATCTGCGACTTGTTAGCTTCAAGAATTTTCAGGGTTCCAGGATAGTCCTTTTGGGCAAAAGAATTCTCAACTGTTTTCAACATGTCTTCGATAGTAGTATCCTCCAAAGTGTCAGGGTATTATCCCTTGGACCGATAATAGAAATCAAGAAATACAGTCGAAGGATCTCATGACACTTAGGACCATTGAGAGTGAATTTTCCCAAGAGCTCCTTGAGCAGATGAAGGAAAGATCTCCCATTGACCTCTCGATGGATGGCCCCATCATTTCGAGACTCCATCCAAAAATCATTTGGACTAAACTATTATTGAAACATCATCCAGAACAAGAGCTGCCTGCTCAGGAAATACCTGGATGGCATGCCTGCTATTATGCAACCCGGGAAGAAGCCATCGAAGCTTTTCCTTTAATCAAATTAAATTTTGATGGCAGACCCTGGAATATCTTCCAGTTCCTGAATGGAAACTTTGAGGAGGCCATCATTGATGTTCCTCCCTTAGGAAGCGTTGTGCTTTCAAAAAAAGAACTTCCTTTACAGGAAGGTCATGGAATTCATCGCCATCTATTACCGCTCTGGATGACCTACGCACTGAGTCCTGAACTCTGGGGCACGGTTGGAAAATGGACGCGGTTCCATTCCAGACTTCATCAAATCTTAAAAGATTATAAACTATTGGATGGAGAGGATTCAGTGGGGTATTACCCTCTTATAAGTAAGGCCCAAACCCTTGAGGCATCAGGTTTTTTAGGGACAAAGCTCGAAAAATCTTTTGTTCTCGTGTTACCATGGGACTTCTCCTTAAGTGAACTTGAGAAATTAGAAGAAACTATCCGTCAGGAGTTTAAATGTTCGTATTGAGATCTGTTCAGCCGTCAGACTTGGCCGCTTTGTTTAAGTTAAGTAACATCATGACTTTCATTAATCTTCCTCCTGATGAAGAACTCATCTCCTCTAAAATCGACAGTTCTTTAAAAAGTTTTAAAAATCCCGATATTGATCTATCAAAAAACTATTACATCTTTGTACTTGAAGATTATGAGAGCGGAGAAATTCTCGGTGTCTCTATGATTCATGCTCAGCATGGAACAGAGAATGAACCCCATTTTTACCTAACTGTGGGTCAGGAAGCAAAGTTCTCACAAACGATTAATACTGGTTTTGTTCATGGCACATTAAAACTAGGTCTAGACCCTAATGGCCCGACTGAAATCGGAGGGCTGATTTTAAATCCTGAATTCCGTGGGCATAAGGAAAAACTAGGTAAGCAGCTTTCATTTGTACGCTTTCTTTATATGGCCAATAATCCAGATCGTTTTAAACCTATGATTCACTCCGAATTAATGCCGCCTCTTGACCGCTATGGTAACTCTCCTCTTTGGGAAGCTGTTGGCAGAAGATTTTTCAATATGAATTATCATGAAGCCGATGTTTTAAGCCGAAATAATAAAGAATTTATTCTGAGCCTTTTCCCTTCGGAAAATATTTATCAAACCCTCCTTCCTATGGAAGCGAGAGAATCAATTGGTAAAGTTGGTAAAGAAACTGAGCCGGTTAAAAGAATGCTCGAGAGTATCGGCTTCAAGTACACCTATGAAGTTGATCCATTCGATGGTGGCCCACACTACCGCTGTCCCCTAAAAGAAATTGCTCCTATTAAGGACATGATTAACGGAACACTCGTTTCTGATAAAGACTTCGATGAAAAATCAGCTAAGGATGTTTTACTCTCGGCAGAAATTCCTGATACAGATTTTTTTGCAATTCGGACAAAGGTGAATATTCATAGTGGCGGAGAAATTACTGCTGATCCTAAGTTAGTGAAGAAGCTGAAGCTTAACCTTCCTCAGAAAGTGACGGCCATTCCTTTTCACTAAGCTTGTTTTTTATTCACTAAAACACCCGCGGTTGCAGCGAAAGTAATTTTATCCTTACCTTCAGCTGTGGGTACTTTCACCACATACATTTCGGTCGCTTTTTTATAGCCGCTAAACGCATGAAGCTTTGAAATATTCTGAGAATTATTTCTCGTGATTTCACGCTGCCACAACAAGGCATCGTTGGCCTCTTCAAGAATAGGTATTTCAGAATGTGAGTTTTCCGGAACTTCTTCCTGATAAGTTTCAAGCTCCCGGGCCTTCTTGGGGAAGGCGAGGATTTTGGCGGGTTCTGGTTCCACCACTCTTTTCTGTAGTTTTTTGTCGGCTGCATCATTCCAGCCCACAAAATCATCCCCCGCCACTTTTTTAAGCGGTACCTGCCTTTCGTGCAGGATCTCGGATAATTTTAGTACTTCTTCTAGCCCTAAAATTCTTAGGGCCTTCAAAGCAAAATTGGATTTAGTCAAGGGAATGGGGTCCTTTCCTAGCTTATCGGTCAGGTACTCCTAAAAGTTGAGTAAATTAATCCAAAAATATATAAAAGGAATTCGCCAAAAAAACTGGACAATATTTGAGGAGGAGATTATAAATTACTGATCTTTTTGATTATGTGATGGGAAGTGGCGCAGTTGGTTAGCGCAGCAGACTGTTAATCTGTTGGTCGAGAGTTCGAGTCTCTCCTTCCCAGCCATCTTTTTTAATCCCCCGAACCATTCTTTGTTTCTCCTTTAAGCTTAAGAAAATGATACCAATCACAGTTCTTAGGATTGAAGTGCGTCTTGAGCTAAGTTAATATCCGTTCCTATGAATTTCGAAACAGCTAAATACTCCCAGTTAAAGTCTCGCTTGAAGACGAAATATAAATCTCAACTCAATCTCGTCTCTCGAGACATGAAGAAGCTTCCCCTGAAGAAAATTTCTCAGTGGGTAACAACTCATCAAGAGGAATTGCAGCAGTACTCACCTCTTCACTGGCTTTTTCTGACACAACTAAAGAGCTTTAATTTTTTCCATCATCAGTCTCCTGATTTAGGGAAGAATGATTTTGGTGAACAAGAAGATATGGTTTTTGAGAAATGGAATTCCAGTGAATTTGCCGATCAATTTCTTAAGCGCTTAAACAAAGGCAAAACTCTCGGCAAGGCTTCCCTCGAAACCTTAAATGATTTTGATAAACACCTGACAGTCTTTGCTGAAAGACAGATTCTTAAATCTAATAAAGAAAGTGCTGCTTACAGGTCGCAATCTTCTCTGGGTGAATATAAGAAAGGCACCAAGACGAACCGTCTGCTTGAGACGACTCTTCATCTTCAGGGTAAAGACTTAAAACTCATGACTCATTCTCTTAAAGAGATGAAGACATTTTCTCACCGGATTGAAACTGCCCTTAAAATTATTAAAAAATACTCACCTACTTCCTGGGACCGTTTCGCGGCTTTCACTGAAGTCATTATTCCGATTAAGCAGGAAGAGTTTGTCAGCTACTCTCATCAGGATTTACCAGGCTACTCGATGATTAATCTTTATCACCGGGACTTTGTGGATCTGATGGATGACCTTCTTCATGAGAATGGACACCATCACTTAAATTATTATTTAAATCTTGGAACTTTAATTGAAGAGCCGCTCGACAATATATACTACAGTCCGTGGAGAAGAACTCCTAGACCCCTTAGAGGAGTTTTCCACGCCTACTTTACCTTCTTCTGGGCATTCAAGCTTTTTGCTGACCTTGCCCGCACCAAGAGCTTAGATGAGAATCTCTATCCCTTTACACTTAAGGAAAAAGAGAAGATTTATTGGAGGGTGTGTGAAGAGTTCCATATGCTAAATTACACTTATCAGGAACTGAAGTGGGCCCACAAGCAAGGCCTTATCTATCCAACCGGATGGGAACTCATTCAGGAACAGCAAAAAGAATTAAATAAGTTAAAAAAACAGATCCCTCTTTGGGAGAAGAAACTTAAAGCACATCGAAAAGATTTAACAGATCTCAAGAAGACATTAAAAAAAGCAGAAGCTCTTTATTCTAAGAATTGAGCTCCTGTTGCATTTGATTGGCCGGCATGAGGTCACCCTTAGCGGCCGCAACCTTGATTCCTTCTTGCCAGATGTTTTTGGCTTCACTCACAAGACCTAAGCCTTTAAGGGCGCGTCCTAGAGCGAGATAAGCTACCGAATATTTGGGATCACTTTTTATCACAGCTTCCAGATGGTCCCGGGCGATATCCCACTCACCTTTTTCTACGGCAATGGAACCCAGACCAAAGTTCGCCAGTGCGTCTTCCGGATCAATCTCCAGCACCTGACGGAACATGGATTCACGTTTGGCCCATTCGTCATGGAGGGCCTGTTTTCTTTTTTCTTCCAATTCTTTTTGTTCTGCTTCGTCACCGTAAGACTGGAAAGACTTCACTGTCGCTAGCGACTTATGTTCTTCGGCTTCTTCAATTCGGCCGAGTCTCATAAGAAATAAAGACATGTTGGTATGGGCGAGTACTGATTTAGGATTCACTTCGCTGAGTTTTTTCATAAGCGCGAGGGCTTCTTCGAAACGCTCGAGTCTTCCCAGCATCACACCTAAACTTTCATAGGCATCTGCAAAACCCGGATCCATTTTAATCGCTAATCGAAATTTTTCTTCGGCAAGCTCCAGCTCATCTTTTCTAAAGTGATCAGATCCTTCATAAAAAAGCTCTTCGGCTTTTATAACTGGATTGCCTGAAAGAAGAGGATAGTAACGAACTATTCCCTCATAAGAGGAGTCATTTATTGAAAACTGAATCTTCATCCCTTCCACGCGGAAGTCGCGCAAGAGACTGACTGTGAGATAAAAATGATCCTTCCAACGGTAGCAGCCATCGGCGGATCCTATTTTTTTCTCAAAGCTATTAATATCACCAGGAATCGCCTCCACTCCAAGTTCGATTAAAACCGGACTGTAAGCGGCCCCTCGACGAGTGGCAATTTTGGAAACTGTTTCCTGTCCCGGATAACAGCCTTTATTCTGTTTAAGACTCAGATCAAAAAGTCTGAGGTTGTTGATGATTTCAGGTTTAAAATCATTTCCGTCAAAGCGGGGGTATCCCGTAAGGGCCCGCCACGCATCCACTTCTGACGAAGGAATTTCAGGGTGTGGCCCAGGAGTTTCTTGTAGATAAGCTTTCTCATCAAAGAGTATTCCCGAAGCTGCCTCAGCGGTCGGGGCAGCGTCTGGGCCTACCAAGAAATGGTAACTTCTCTTGGTAGGTGCACTTAAGGTTACATCTTCAGAAATAAGGAACTTATTTAAACGCTCGAGGGATTTCTCAATAAGAGCTTCAGGAACGAGATAGCTGTATAAATGATTCTTTTTAACCAACCAACCATAACTTTCCACGCGACCTTGAGGATCAAGGAAACTAATTAACTGGAAGCTATTATCTGGAATTAAGGAGATATCGTAAGTTGATTGGTTTTGAAGAAACGGCACAACGTCTTCACCAGTAAACGTTATCTCTATGAAAGATGCGGAGAACTGGCCGGCGTAATAGCGGTAAGGATTAAGCATGTTTAAATGGTGAAAGATTCGCCGCAACCACAAGTGTTCTTGGCATTTGGATTATCAAAAACAAAACCTTTTCCAGTAAGTCCATCTTTGAAATCTAGGACAATCCCTTTTAGGTAGATGACTGATTTGGGATCTATTAAAACTTTGAGATCACCAAAAGTCTGAATATTGTCTTTGTCTTTAGCGTCACCAAATTCGATTTTATAGGAGAGGCCTGAACAGCCACCACCGGTCACGGCCAAACGCAAACCTTTGTTGCCTTCTGGATTATCGGTTTTAGCAATCTGTTGAATTTGCTCAAGGGCCTTATCGGTAATTGAAATAATTGATTCCATAATAAAACCTTTTTACATTTAAAGATTCGTTTTTACAATAATTGCCATGCATCAAGTGAACTTAGCAGGTAATATTATACCATGGAATTAAAACTCTACCACTATGTCCATTGTCCTTTCTGTATTCGGGTTCGAATGGCCTTAGGTTACTTTAAGCTTCCTTACGAATCCACCGTTTTACCCTATGATGACGAAATAACTCCTGTAAAGTTAACGGGAGCGAAGATGCTGCCTATCATGGAGATAAAAGGTAAGGCACACAACGAGAGCTTAGATATTATTGAGCACTTAGATCAAAAAAATATTTGGTCTATTTCTAACTACAAAAAAGGACAAGCTTACAATGAGCTTTCCCATCTTTTAAATAGGCTCGGTGCCAACGTCCATAATTTGGCGATGCCCTATTGGATCTATACTCCTGAATTTGATGAGAATTCCCGTCTATACTTTCAAAAGAAGAAAGAAGAAAAAAGAGGACCTTTTAAAAACCTCGTGAAGAAGCGGGAGCAATTTACCCAAGACATCTTAAAGGATCTGAATGAGCTTTCCGGTGAGTTGAAACCTTTTTATCATTCAGAGACTTTTGGCCTGAATGATATCTTACTCGCCTCACATTTATGGGGACTTTATATTGTTCCTGAGTTCCAGTTTCCGGAAAAGATTCATCATTACCTGCAACAAGTTAAAAACATTTGTCACTTTGACTATCATCACGATTATTGGAAATAAATGAAAGTTACTCTCAAGATCCGCTTTAATAAAGTTTTCACTGAACACGAGCTCACACTTAATTCAAAAGCCGTCGTAGGACGAAGCCGTCAAAGTCATATTAAACTTGAAGATACCAAGGCCAGTTCTAGTCACTGCCAACTTACACTCAGGGGAAATTCCCTCGAGTTAATCGATCTCGATTCCAAAAATGGAACTTACTTGAATGGAATTTTAATTGAGCAAACAGAGGTCTTTGCAGGGGATGAAATTCGTATCGGTGATACCCTTATTAGCATTGATGATAAGAAAATGACGACACAGGATGTGGAACGTCTAAGTTTTCTGGGTTCCGCTAAAGAACGCATGGATTACGTCCTGAAGGCGGATTTTACCGGCGCGAGAATACAGAACCAGAAGAACAAGCATCCGGAGAATGATCCCTCCCAGATGGCTTCTCACGCTCAAGAGATCGCCCTTCGAAAGAAAATTAAAAGTAAGATTAAAATCTCAAAACAAGAAATTCGTAAACGCCGAAAGATAACCTCTTTAACGGCATCATTAATCGATTTGCTCTCTATGTTAATAGCGGCGATCATTCCATTATTCTTTGTAGCTACTTTGAAGATAGAACTCATAGGAATAATGTCAGTAATACTGGCCCTGACCTTCGGCTTTTACAATTTCAAAAAGGCCAAATTTACTTTGGGAGAAACACTAACAGGAATTAAAAAGCAGTATCTCAATCAGTAATTAAGACCTTGGTCTCCACGGAATTTCCTCCACCCCTTTGGCCTTATTCACATACCGGGCGAGCACAAAAAAGTAATCAGAGAGACGGTTGATAAAAATGAGACTATTCGCTGGAAGAGGTTCGCGATCGGTAGTGCTAAAGAGAACCATCTTTCGTTCCACTTTCCTCGCATTGGTTCGGCAGAGATGAAGGTTCGATGAAACCACTGAGCCACCCGGGAGAATGAAATTCTTCAAAGGTTGAAGTTCACTGTCCAGGCGATCAATCTCTTGTTCCAAATCAATTACAAATTCATCCGACAATTGCGGAAGTTTATACTTATGGCGGAACTCTTCTTCACAAGCAAGATTTGATCCCAGATCAAAAATCGCGGATTGAAGAATATGGAGGAAGTTTATTATCTGCTGGAACTCAAGCTCACTGGATAGTTGTGAAGCACAAAGTCCCAGACGAGAATTTAATTCATCCAGTTCTCCGTAGAGATCTATACGAAGATCCGATTTTGGGATTCTATTCCCGCTAACGAGAGCTGTTTCGCCTTTATCACCGGTTCTGGTATAGATCTTGGATTTTTTCATTACATATTCCTACGATATTTTCCGCCAACTTCATACAGAACGGCGGTTATTTCACCTAAGCTGCAATAACGAACTGTCGTGAGAAGCTCTTCAAAAATATTTCCACCAGAAAGAGCAATATCACGCAGACGCACTAAGCACTCATTTGATTTTGCCTTATTTCTTTCTTTAAACGCGTTAAGACGGGCAATCTGATCGTTCTTTTCTTCGGTGGAGGCACGTGAAAGATCAATCGGTTTCCACTCTTCTTGTTTTTCCGGAAGGAAAGAATTCACGCCGATAATTGGAAACTCACCTGAATCTTTTAGGGTTTCGTAATAAAGAGACTCTTCCTGGATTTTTCCACGCTGATACATGGATTCCATCGCTCCTAAAACACCACCCTTATCGGAGATGCGTTCAAATTCACCAAGGACAGCTTCTTCCACGATCTCAGCAAGTTCATCCACAATGTATGAACCTTGCAGTGGGTTATCCGTTTTATTAAGCCCGTACTCACGGTTAATAATAAGTTGGATCGCCATGGCACGACGAACTGATTCCTCTGTCGGAGTTGTGATGGCCTCATCATAGGCATTGGTGTGAAGGGAGTTACAGTTATCCGACAGAGCAAGAAACGCCTGAAGGGTTGTTCTGATATCGTTAAAATCAATCTCTTGAGCGTGAAGCGAGCGACCAGAAGTCTGAATATGATACTTAAGTTTTTGAGACTTATCTGAAGCTCCGTACTTCTCTTTAAGAGTGACGGCCCAAATCTTACGAGCGACACGGCCCAAGACGGTGTACTCAGGATCAAGACCATTAGAGAAAAAGAACGAGAGGTTTTCACAGAAATCATCAATCTGCATACCACGGCTCAAATAGTATTCAACGTAAGTGAATCCATTGGAAAGAGTCAGAGCAAGCTGAGTAATTGGATTCGCTCCCGCCTCAGCAATGTGGTAACCCGAAATAGAAACCGTGTAGTAGTTTTTAATTTTATGCTTACAGAAGAACTCCTGCACATCTCCCATCATCTTAAGCGCAAACTCGAGAGAGAAAATACAAGTATTCTGGGCCTGATCTTCTTTTAAGATGTCGGCCTGAACCGTACCACGCACCTGGCGCATGACTTCTACCATCTTCTCGCGGTTTTCCTGATCCGTTTCAGGAAGAGCGCGGTTCACAGCAGTGTTCATAAACATCGCGAGAATGATGGGTGCTGGACCGTTGATGGTCATGGAAACTGAAGTCGATGGAGAGGTAAGATCGAAACCTTTATAAAGATCCATCATATCGTCGAGCATACAGATCGAGACACCGGACTCACCGACTTTACCATAAATATCCGGACGAAGGGCCGGATCTTCACCATAAAGAGTGACCGAGTCAAAAGCCGTCGATAAACGTTTGGCGGTATCGTTTTTAGAAAGATAGTGAAAACGAGCATTCGTACGTTTTGGTCCACCTTCTCCGGCAAACTGACGTTTTGGATCTTCGTCCGCACGCTTAAATGGGAATACACCCGCTGCGAAAGGATAGAAGCCTGGAAGATTTTGAGAGCGGATAAAACGAAGCTTATCAGAAGCGTAGTGGAACTTCGGAAAGCCCACTTTCGATACACTCTGCTGAGAGAGTGAAATGTATTTAGTTGGAACCTTGAGATCTTTCCCACGAACAACGTAAGTGTATTCACCCTTGGTGTACTGCTCGATAATGTTATCGAAGGCCTGAACTTCTTTTAATTCATTGGCCAGCTCTTCACCCAGAGCTTTCTTTTTCGTCTCCAATTCTTTTGAATCGGAAATAAGTTTTGAAGCATTCTCTAAAGTTTCAAACTGCTGAAGTTTTTCTACCGCCTTACGGGCACTCTCATTATAACGGTGAACAGTGTCGGAAATATCCCGTAGGTAATTTACCCGAGAGGCCGGAATCACTGAAAGCTTCTTATTAGGAGCTCTTTCAGAGGTAATTTTATCCAACTCAGCATTATAAGAGAAATCAACGGACTTAATGATCTCTTTAAAAAGAGCATTCACTCCAACATCATTAAACTTTGAGGCCATCGTTCCGAAAACCGGAAGTTCATCATCGGTAGGACTCCCCGGGTGGCCCGCGAAGAGATTTTTGTTACGACGGTACTGTTTTCGTACATCACGAAGAGCATCTTCCGAACGGGGTTTTTCAAATTTATTAACAGCGATGAAGTCAGCCACTTCCAGCATCTCAATTTTTTCAAGCTGAGTAGAAGCCCCGTATTCCGGAGTCATCACATACAAAGTTTTATTCGCTACTTTCGTAATCTCATCCGACGCCTGACCGATACCAGAAGTTTCAACCAAAATGAGGTCAAAAGCTTGAGTCTTTAAAAACTCCACCACTTTATTAATTTCCGGAGAAAGTTCATTGGAGGAATCGCGGGTCGCAAGAGAGCGAACATAAAAGTTTGGATAAGAAGCCGAACCTAAACGGATACGGTCACCCAGTAGAGCGCCCTGGTTTTTCTTTTTTGTTGGATCAACAGAAACCAAAGCAATTTTTTTATCCCCATAGTAACGATGGAAACGAAGAAGAAGTTCATCAATTAAAGAAGACTTCCCGGCCCCACCAGTACCAGTGATTCCAAAGACCGGAACGGACTTGGACTTAACGGCAAAAGGAAACTCGCGGTTGTCTTCAATAAAGGTAATAACTTTTGCCATCTCAAAAGAAGAAAGAACTTTTCCTTCAAACTTCTTAAACTCAACTCCATCAATTGTTGAGTAATCGCACTTAGCGATCATATCGTCGATAATTCCATTGAGTCCCAAAGCTGTCCCATCATTGGGGTGGTACAAACGGGTAATACCGCGCTTATGAAGTTCAGTTATTTCCGGAGGAGTGATAACGCCGCCGCCGCCGCCAAAAATACGAACATTCTGACCGCCACTTTTATCCAAAAGTTCGCGCACGTAAGTAAAGTATTCCATGTGCCCGCCCTGGTAAGAGCTTAGGGCAATGGCATGGGCATCTTCAGCAATCGCCGCTTCCACCACTTCTTGAGCACTGCGATTGTGGCCCAGGTGAATAACTTCCACCCCTTTAGACTGAAGAAGTCTCCTCATAATATTAATGGAAGCATCATGCCCATCAAAAAGGCTTCCGGCGGTTACAAATCTTAGTTTTCTAGTGGTCATCGACAAGTCCCTGTTTTAAATACTTTTTATTTAAAGGGCTAAATGTTAAGTAAATGGTTTATAACTTAAGGCCCAGAGTGTATAATGTGGTTTCTTATGTATAAGGTATATGCTCATGAGTGATAAATTAAAAGTAGAAAATCCGTTTCACACGGCCCGCTTTAAACCTGCCCGTAAAGGGAAAAGACCGCCTAAGCTTTTGGCGATTGTCCATCAATCAGGTTGTACAGGGTGCGAAGTTTGTATTGCCGGTTGTCCGGTAGATTCTATTGAATTAGTTCCAGGACCGGATCCTAAAAATCCAAGTTTTCAACAAATGGTAGAAATTGATCTGTCCCGTTGTATCGGCTGTCAGAACTGTTCTCAAGATTGTCCTTGGGAAACTATCATGATGTACGAACATGACGATGCTTTTATTGCCTGGGGTAATGAAACTCTGACCTCTACTCTCTACGTCGAGCCAGAAATCCTGGAAGTTTTACAGGAACCGAAAGAAGAAGAAGATTCAGACGAAGCTGCTGGTTAAGCATAAAAAAGGCTCCATTTTGGGAGCCTTTTTTTTTATCTAAAATAATGCCTAAATTGCTAACACATTCAGAAAAAATAGCACTACGCTCCGCCTCCAGGCGAAAAATTCCCCGACTTACCTCTTAAGAATCCCTTGCGATAATTAATGTTCTATCAACTTCAAGGATGAATGTATGACGAACAAAAAATTATTCAAGCCCCTGGCGCTTTTTTCCCTCTTAACTCTTTCTCTATCAGTTTCGGCCAACGAAAAGATAGTTGGTGGTGAGAAAGTCACTGACCCGACTGAAGCTCCTTTTATCGTAAGCCTTGATGGTGCTTGCGGCGGAAGTATCATTTCTTCAAAGTGGGTTCTAACAGCTGCTCACTGTGCGGGTTACTTTAAGACTGTAAAAGGCGGAATCCTTAACCTTAAAGAGCAAGGCGTGACAGTTAATGTAAAAAGAGTGATTAAGCACCCTGAATACAATTCAAAAACTTTCTCAAACGATCTGGCCCTGGTTGAACTAGAAAAAGAACTAGATCTTTCAGGCGATAATATCAAAGCGGTTCGTCTGGCTTCTCCAGTCTTCGCAAGCCACGGTGGTCAGGATCCTGGTATCGACGCTACAGTTTTCGGTTTTGGAAACCTTGGTAGCTGGAGACCAAACTCTACTAAAGATCTTTTCAAAGTAATCGTTCCTATCGTTTCTCACGAAGAGGCCAACAGTTCTTCTTCTTATAAAGGTAAAGTTGATGAGACGATGCTTCCTGCTGGTTATGCTGGCGGCGGTAAAGACTCTTGCCAAGGCGACAGCGGCGGTCCAATGGTTGTTTATAACCACCGCAACCAAGCTGTTCAAGTCGGTGTAGTGAGCTGGGGTGAAGGTTGTGCCGCTGCTAACAAGTACGGTATCTACTCAAACATTGCTCATAACTATATGTGGATCATCAAAACGATTCGCGAATAAGATTTTCTCATAGAGGCTCCTTCGGGAGCCTTTTTTTTTGCCATCAGGCTTAATCAGACGCTCCCATCTCATTAGAATAGAAAGCTTGATCATCTTCAGAAATATTATTAATTACTAAGAGCTGGAATAAAAAAAGCCAGTGCAAGTAAATTACTCGCACTGGCTTAAAAAATCATGTATTAGAGAACGAAAGGAAGTGAAATACCAACCATAAAAGCATTAAAGTCGGTATCAATATCACCTGACTGACCCATTTTAACTTTAGTATAAGTTCCTTTACGGTATTCAAAATTAATATCGACAAAAGGAAGGCCTGTGAATCCCACTCCTAACTTCATTCCTGTACCGTCTTGCAGTTTAAGCTTTGTGCCACCGGCGACTTCGGTTTCTGCATTGGCAGAGAAAATATAGCCCGCATATACGCGAAGAAGAATTGGAAATTCAAAACCTGCAAATGCCGCCCACTCAGAAGTTGAAAGATCTTCTTTGTAATCATTATCAGTTAGACTAATACTGCTTTTTAAATAATCAAGGCCCAGCTGAAAACCAAGATTTTGATAACCCAATCGACCACCATAAGAAGTGCCGCTACCCTTTTCTTCACTGAAGCCTTCTTCATCAATTTCAAAACTTTTGAAGCTGTAACCAAGAACAGGTTCAATTAATAAGCCGGCACTAGCAGGTTTGATAATAAGCAAGCTTAAGGCCAAAACACCAAACTGGATCATCTTCATAAAAAAAGCTCCTAAAAAAGAAAGTGGATTACTCCTTCCATTTTAGAAGCTTTCGAATTTTATGCATTACTTTTGTATTCGACCTACAAGCTCAGACATTCGAACAAAGACGATATCTTTGCCGTTAGCGGACTTAACGGCGACATGGCCGGCAGGAACCTCGTGGACATTTTCACTGGCAATCGTTCGCCCTTGCTGATCTTCTGCAATTTGCCCTACTTTCTCTCCTTCTTTGGCCAAAAGCTGCCCAATAGCACCGCGGCCGAAGACCACCAAATCACCATCTTGTAAGGAATGGGAGCAGCCAACACAATTGTAGCGGTTATCAACCCAAATCGTATGACCTTTCTTGAGTTCGAAGTAGGCAATATCTTCTTTCACTTTGCTTAAAGAATAGAGGTTCACATCGAACTTAACTACAGCACAGAGAAGGAAGGCAGCCGTCCCTAGTTGAAAAAGCTTTGAGCGTTGAAGGATTACTCCTTCAAATTCCAGATCCCGCACTTTGCCTTCAGAGTTTTCTAATTGAGAGGAAATCTTTTTATCAAAGATCGCTTTTTTTAGAACGATTGAGTAGAAGAACGTTGTCACTAGTAGCACCAGCATTGAAAACATAAAGAGTCGGAAGAAATATAGAGTCTGCTGATGAATCTCTAATTGTTTAGACTGGAATGCGTAAGTAATAGAAATGAACATTACTGGCAAGAGAATCCAATTGAAGATATCGACCAGCTTGTGCTTAAAGAACCATTCTTTTCTTTTTTGGTGGTGATCATATTGGACGAGTTTCACTCTGAATTCTTCGAATTCTGATTTGTTAATCAGATCAGGTCTCGCCTCATGAATTCCTTCCCAGATATAATCCACCCGCTCAAGACTTGAATTAAAATAATACTTAAGACCATTTTGCATTTTGACGTAGAAAATGGACCAGCAGACAACACAGGCACTATCGATTTCCGCATACCAAAGTTCTTCTTTCTTCTTTCCGTTATGAATCAGAATATGGTCACTGAACACCTGCACCGAATGATTGAGCTTGGATCGTAGCCAAAAGAAATAGAAGAAGAAGGATCCGACGAAGTAGGCCGAACTAACAACCAGTTCATAGGAGTAAGCACTAAGAGTTAGCTGCCAGCCGTCGCTGTAAAACTGAGCTCCCCAAAAAGATAGGATAAGCGCACTCAGTACCCCGAAGGCCAAGATATAAATTTTGTAGTGATTCCGATATCGCAAATTTCGGGGTTGCAGGGAATCCAATTTTTTAGTTTCCAAAAGCTTAACTCCTGTTAAAGCAGCTCCTTGAACCTATCGGACAATGAAATGTAAAACTTGAGTAAAATAGTTTACTGAGCTAAGCGTCTGTTTTTGATGGCGATTAAACTGAAACCCGCAAGAATGAGAAGGCAAGAAATCCACTGGGAAGGTGTCATCACTCCCCACTCTCCCCGAACAATATCCCCACGAAGGGATTCCACAATCAGGCGAAGAACCCCGTAGCCCAAGAGATAAGTCGCTAACAGATTTATCCGAGGAGCTTTGGACTTAAGAAAATACCACCCTAGTAAAAGTAAACCCACGGCTTCAATCAGCTGAGTAGGATGGCGGTAATGATCATGCAGATAAACACCCCACCAAAGATCTGTCTCTGAACCAAAACAACAACCGGCCAGAAAACATCCAATCCGTCCTACGCCGTGGCCAATCACCAGGGCCGGAACCATTGGCCAGAGCTCCTGAAGTGAAAACTTCTTATCAAGCTGTTTCATTAAAAGGATGAAAAGGAGAGCTCCCAGGAAGCCGCCGTAAAAAACAAAACCACCACCAGTCCAAAAACTCACATTCGATAAGAGGTCTAAACTTTTCTCTGCCGGATAGGTCAGATAAAAAAGAACCTTCGCTCCCAACCACGCCATAATAAAAATTCCCCAGAAATAAATCTGGGCCTTAAGTCGCGGCCAATTCTTAGGAATAAGAGAAAAGTAGATTTGGTAGCCTATCCCCCAGGCTAGACCCATGAGCAAGGGATAGGAATAGATAATGAAATTATTGTTTTGAAACAGGATTGGAAGCATGAGGCTCTTCTGATTTCTTCGCTTTTAATTGCATGATGAAATCGATGATGAGTAACCCTGCCGCTATCGTGATACAACTGTCGGCCACGTTGAAAGCAGGAAAATGATTCGCCTCGGTTTTCCAATAGAACATGAAAAAGTCGACCACGTAGCCAAGGCTAAAACGGTCGATAAGATTTCCTACCGCGCCCGCAAGAATCAAAGCATAGGCAACAGAGATAAAGGCCGGACCTTTAAGGGTCTTAACCATTAAATAAAAAATCCATCCGCAAAAAAACACCGGAAGAGCGAGGAAAAAGACCTGACGAAACCATTCCGGACCGCCAGCTCCAAAACCAAAAGCCGCTCCAGTATTCTTCACGTAAGCGATACTAAAAAAACCATCGATCACTGGAATCGTCTGTCCATAGTAGAGACTACTTTGGATGGCACCCTTCGAGAGTTGATCCACAATAATCAAAGTAGACATCATTAAGCATAGAATCCAAAAACGTGTCATTTTAGTAGTAATCCTTAGGATTGATTTCGTATTTCTCAATCTTTCTTAAAAGTGTTTTCTTCGGAATATTAGCATTAAGTGCCGTCTGATTAATCTTACCCTTATTGACCTTTAATGCCTGAACAATAAATTCTCTTTCAAACAAGTCTTTGGCAATAGCAAAGTCTAATTTGCCTCCCTCAGAAAGCTGAGTCCCAAAGGAAAAGTGAACATCCCCCTCACCTTTTGAAACAGACGCGTTATCCAACACCGAGTTTTGAATATCTTCTAAATCAATGACGCTATCTTCAGCGACCTGATCTTTAGATTCATTTTTCTTCTGACCTTTAAAAACAATCGCCGGTAAAGAATTGGCGTGGATATAGTCTGAAGACTCCATGATGAAACAATGCTCGATGATATTCCGTAGCTCACGGATGTTTCCGGGCCAGGCGTAGTTACTCAAAACTTCTAAGGCTTCAGGCTCTGCACCCTTCACGCGAAGATTATGAACATTGTTAAAATAATTGATGTAGTGATTCACTAAATGCGGAATATCGGTTTTACGATCACGAAGAGGAGGAAGATAAACCGGAAGAACATTCAAACGATAAAACAAATCTTCTCTGAATGAGCCGTCTTTAATCATCTCTTCAAAAGGTTTGTGGGAAGCTGCGATGATACGCACATCAACTTTGATTTCACGATTTGATCCCACAGGCATAAACGTTTTTTCCTGAAGGACGCGAAGAAGTTTTACCTGCATGGCAGCTGAGATATCCCCGATTTCATCCAGGAAGATTGTCCCGCCTTCAGCAAATTGGAATTTACCTATCTTTCTTTGGTCAGCTCCGGTGAAAGCACCTTTCTCGTGACCAAAAAGTTCTGATTCAATAAGGTTTTCAGAGATAGCACCACAGTTAATGGTAACAAATTTCTCATCTTTTCGAGGTGAGTTATAATGAATCGCTTTTGCTACCAGTTCTTTACCGGTACCTGATTCTCCACGGATAAGAACGGGAGTATTCACTTTCGCAAGTTTTGATATCACATCAAAAACTTTCTTCATGGCATTCGATTCACCAACAAACTTATCGTTGGAAGTCGCAGACTCGCCAATAGAAAGAGTGGGAGAAGAGAAACCCACAGTCTCAACCATCGAGCGGGCCTTAAGCGCACGCTTAATTAAGGCCACAAGGTTTTCAGAACTGATCGGTTTTTCTAAGTAGTTATAGGCTCCCTCTTTCACCGCTTTCACAGCATCAGTGACATTCGAGTAGGCCGTAAGAATTAAAACAATAACCGAAGGGTCATGCTTTTTGATTTCAGTTAAGGCCTCAATCCCATCCATTTCTGGCATGTTCACGTCCATCACTACTAAATCATATTTCTGACCATAGACTTTGGTGACTGCTTCTTTACCGTTATCGGCCACATCAACTACGAAGTGGTGGTATTCCAAAGCTTGTTTGACTGACTGCTGAAGGACCTTATCATCATCAACAACCAAAACCTTATGCATATATAACTCCTATTCGTTCTTTAACTTTATTATAAACGAAGTTCCCTCACCTAGTTTAGAGGTGGCAGTAATGACTCCATTATGTAACTCAATAAAATATTTTACCAGATAAAGGCCCAGACCCGAGCCTTTTATTGAGTGGGAACTATCGTTTTTCACCCGATAAAACTTATCAAAGATATGGGCCAGATCCTCAGGAGCAACCCCGGCGCCATTATCCTTAATTTCAATATAAACCCAATCAGCATCATCCCAGGTTTTCACCCAAATGGTTTTACCGCTGCCAGCATACTTGATGGCATTTTCAATCAGATTAGAAATCACCCGGTTCATAAGTACCGTATCAATTTGGATGGGATAGAGCGGAGATAGCTCCGTTTCGATACTAATATCTTTATTTCCCGCTTCGAACTCGAGCTTTTCCACAATGGTGTCGATGATTTTGTTGATATCTTTAGAATCTTTCGAAATTGTTAAATTCTGAGACTCAATCTTCGTCAGATCAAGAATGGAGTTAATGAAGTTATTTAACTCCTTGGTGGAATTAATCACGTTATCTATTAACTCGACCTGTTCATCTGAATTTTTAAACTTCATCTTTAAGATATCGGCGATACCGGAGATTTTGGCGACCGGAGTTTTTAAGTCATGGCTCATTAAAGAAATGAAGTTCTGCTTTAAGTTATCAACCTGCTTAAAGAGTTTTGTTTCTTCCTCGATGGCATATCGTGTTTGATATTCTTCAATCGCCCGGAAAGGGACCCAGATGTAATAAACCACGAAGATACTTAAAACCAGATGGGAAAGCTTAATCCACCATCCGAGCCCCACGAAAGCGAGGTAACTGGTGATGAGGATTCCTAGTATCAGGAGAATCGTAATCATCAGGCCTTTAACCGGTTGAACTCGTGAGATCACAAAGGACAGAAGAATGGCAATGAGAAGGGAAGCCACCTGAGTCACAATGTCTTTCACGTCATAAACAGTTTTCTCCGAAATCAGGGCCTCAATCACATCCGCGTGAACTGCTAATTTGGGAGATTTAGCTGCTTCCTTATCAAAGGGAGTCAGAACAAAATCATTTGAATTTGAGATGTATTGAGGGCCAATTAAGACAATCTTGTCCTTAAAAAAACCTTTGGGAAAATTTCCCACCACCACTCGGTGAAAGGGTATGGAGGGGATGCGGTTACTGGCCGGATTTCCGGAATACTTAAAGAGCGCGAAGTTGGCATCAGCTTCTGAATTATAATAGGCACCCTTGTAAGCCGTGGCATCAAAGGGGGGAAGACCTTTGATCTCCCGGTATCTTTTAGCGGTCCACAAATGAAGTGAGTCTTCTCCCGAGATATTTAAAATCGCTCTTCGAACAACTTCATCCTTTGAGAAAACTAATTGGTCTCGGTAAATCTGCCCCAGGAAATAACCCGCATCTTTTAAAAGTTCCGGCGGAACCAGTTCTCCTAATTGATCGATCTCGGTTCCGAATTTAAATTTCTCACCCGCAGGCGAGAAGGTTTTAATGGCATCGTGAAATTCTTCCTGATAGCGAGCTTCGACTTCTGAATCCGGCTCAAGAAGTGAAACGAAGTAATTCATTAATGCCGGATCATCGGCCGTGAGCCGTTTCATCAGTCTGGTGTGAGAAGCGTAGGTATAAGGATAAGTCTCACCCAGGAATTGATCGCTTTCCTCATCCAGTGAAATTAACACCACCGGATTGTTAAAACCTCTGGCCCCCACATCGGTCTTAACCCAAAAATCATAGAAAATGGACTCAAGTGGATGGAATGAATACTGAATCAATATCAGAATAAAAGCGAGAGTCACAAATAGCGGAGCAAACTTACTAAACTCTACGTTCTTAAATTTATTCAGCACGCTTTATCCCCTCGCCCGAAAATAAATAATCCCACTCATGTGGCAGGAATTCTAAGGCAAGAATACTCTGATAATGTTTACTTCGCGTGATGGAATTTAATTCCATGAGCTTTCGGGATGGTAATGAGTAATAAAAACCGGGACGTCCAACCTTGAGCCCCAAATGCTCCAGGGTCTCCTTCTCATTAGGGAAATCCGACAGACAACGCTCTAATTTTTTAAAATAGCGTTTCCCCAGAATCAATTTATAAAGGAGATCAATGGTAGGATTTAAAAGCGTATTTAAAAACCAATCAATGCTTCTGCGAAAGTTTTCTGAAGGGACCAGGGCGGAAAAAACCCCAATGACCGAATGAGTGAACCAAATAAAGAGACCCAAGATAAACATCGTCCGGGTGCGCTTTGCAGCAAATCCTCTTTTAACTTGAAGAAGAAGTTCAAAACAAATGGCCCGCATTTCCGTTGAAGAACAGCGGTTCAATAAATCCCGGTTAATGATCAAGCTGATGGAGTTTCCTTTTTGAAGAACAAAGGCCCGCTCCAAGGCGCCATGATAAAAATACAAAGATGGTGAAGGCAGCTGAAGTTTGTAAGCTTCTTGGGAAGCCGCCTCGAAGTAATTTTTATGATCACTGGGTCTAATCTCCCGGGCCCCGAGAAGATAAAGCAACAAGGTGTCAGCATAACTTATAGTAATTGCGAAGAATAATAACAAAACACCGAGCCCGGCCAACAGCAACGCGCCGCTTAAGTTTATCCATAGGAACAAACCCAGGATCAGGATAATGAGAAGTAACAAGAAAGATGCACGCATAGGAATTAACTCTGCTTTTTTAATAAGTTAGTCTATTTTACCATCTCATAAATCTTATTTGCATTACTTTATTACAGCCTTAAGGCTTTCCCATGGACTTTAATCGGCCCTCAAGTTATAAACCTTCAACGCTTTTCACGAATGAAAACTGACTGTTTCCGCATGGCGGCGCGAGTATACGAATGGATAAGGAATTTCTTGATCTGATAGATAGCGTAGAGGAGTTAATACCTCACGACGAAAAATTGGATGATGACATTTTGATCTGTGAGTGTTTTTGCGTAAACGTCGGTGATATACGTGAGACTGGTCTGACTAAAATTGATTTAGCTTTTCTCAACGAAAAGTTTCACATGGGTCAGGGCTGTAAAAGCTGTATAAAAAATAAAGATAGTTGGATAGATAAAGTTTTTTAGTGCAAGTAATCCGAAAGGAGTTCTCATGGCTTTTGACCGTTTATTATTTGGTACTGCCGGTGTCCCTAACAGTACCGTCAAGAAAAACAATCCTGTGGAAGGTGTTAAACGCATTCACGAGCTTGGCTTGGATTGCATGCAGCTTGAATTCGCTCACGGCGTGAGAATGAAAGAAGAAGTTTCTTCTGCTCTTCGTAAGGTTTCATATGAGTTGGGAGTGCCCCTTACTTCACACGGCCCTTACTACATTAACCTCAATGCTCGTGAGCAAGATAAAATCGATTCATCAGTTGAACGTATCATTCAAACAGCGAAGATCTCTGATCTTTGTGGTGCTGAATCGATGACATTCCACGCGGCTTTCTACATGAAAGATTCTCCGTATGATGTTTTTGATCTGGTTGAAAAATCTCTTAATGTAATTGAAGAAAGACTTTCACGTCTTGATATTGAAATTGAGCTTCGCCCAGAACTTACTGGTAAGACTTCTCAGTTTGGTTCATTAGAAGAACTTATCTCTCTTTCAAAATCTGTAGCTAGCTGTAAGCCTTGTATGGATTTCTCTCACCTTTACGCTCGTACAGGTTCAGTGAATGACTATAACGGTTTCTGCGAAACTCTCGAGACGCTTAAAACTGAACTTGGAGCTAACGCTCTTAATGAAATGCACATCCACATTTCAGGTATCAGTTCTAACTCTAAAGGTGACTTGAAACACCTTAACCTTGAAAAATCTAAGTTCAACTGGAAAGAGCTCATGAAAGCTTTGAAAGATATGAACTGCCACGGTTATGTGGTTTGTAACTCACCTAACCTTGAAGTAGATGCTGCTATGTTGAAGCAGTATTATATGGCCCTATAATTTCCTGAACACACACAAATAAAAAAGCCTCCGAATGGAGGCTTTTTTTATGCGACTGATAGCCATTCCTGAGGATTAAGTAAGTCATGAAGATGAACGTCCTCACCTTCCTTCAATCCAATCAAATAGCAGTAGCCATCGGCATGAGTGATAAGAAGCTTCTTCATCTCAGGCTGCCAGTTCTTTTGAAAGATCATAAAGAGCGCATCCTTGTCTTCATCAGCATCAATAATGATCGCTTCCTGATGTTCGCTCACACTGAATACCGACCAGTTAATGGGAACATCAATAGCGCCCAGCTCTGTTTTAAAACGAAGTATTTGGAATTGAGGAATAAAAAATCCCCGCAGATAGGAAAGAGAATAGTCTTTGAGTTTAAGCTCTAGACTTGAGAGGTGGTCACGTTCGTCCTTTTGCAAACGAAGTGTTTCATTAACTAAAAACGAAATAAGATCTGTATCGGCCATAGAAGCCCTCCAGATCTCTTTTCGGTAATAGACTTATTATTCTAAAGGGTTAATTGGCTCGAGGGACTCGTGATAGGTTTTAATATTGCTGACATCAGCAATCAACCATTTGCCGTTCTCATTAACGACTTCGGCGATTTTTTTAACATCAGTGGAATAGACGCTACGATCCCCTTCCTTAGTCACGAAGGTAATGGAATAGGTCATGAAGCATTTCTTCTCCTGACAGCTTTTGGAGAGGACTTTAAAGCTATTTCTTTGAACATGGCGAAGGTCCGCGAATTTTGTGAATTCTTCTTCAGATATGTTTTCGATTACTTGCTGCATTTTTCCGGTCACTCTTTCCAACATGAACTCCCGAGTAACGACCTGTCCGATTCTTGCTTCGACAAATGATTTAAGTGCTGATTCGGGGGTTTGATTGTCATTAAGACAAGCGACCATTAAAAAAAGCAGCGGTAAAATCCATTTCATTATCTTAACCTTTCTGGTTTGAAGCCTAATTCCTGGACGAGCTCCATGAATTCAGACCAATTAAAGACATTTAAATCTTTTTTTATTTCCTCAAATTTTATCCCAACCCCTGTTAAATCCCGAGTTCCGGCAACAACTTCCCCATGCTGGATAAACTCCCTTCCGCCGAAGATAACTTTGACCTCGAGCTTACGGGGCAGTTTCTTGGAGGAAGTATTCAGTTTAATAAAGCAGCCATCCACATCCCAGTTGCTCAGGTTGCCTTCTATCACGGTATCACCATAGGAAATAAAACAAGGCATTTCCCGGAGAAGAGGTTCGAAAAGATCCGAGTCTTCATAATTCGGGTTGATGCTCGCCATGCTGAGGTAGTTGGTCATCAGTTGATAAAGAAAGTAGGAAATGATCACATAAAAAAACATCGCCACTACGATGATCTTATTGAACTCAATAAACAGGCCTTCCATGACTTTGAAACCCACGGCAAAGATAGATAGCTGATAAGCAAGAACGGCAAAACGGTGATGCCGCCAAATCAGGATAATGGTCGTCATCAGCATCAGGGCGATATACCAAAAGAGTTCCAGGCCCTTTTGAAGGTAAACCAGGGAGAACGGAGAAAGATGGTGGCGATAGGCATGCTGTAAATAGAGAAAGAAGAAGGAAAGGATCAGATATATGACCACATTTATAATAATTGTATCTTTCTTTTTTACTTTCAATTGTTCCATCTGAGATTTGCCCTATAATACTATTATGAATGAAGTCGTTCTAGAAATCTCCTCAATTTGCGTATCCTGCGATAATTGCCGCTTAATTTGTCCCGAGAATGCCGTTATCACGAATGGTCAGGATTACTACATCGATCACTGGAGTTGCACTCTGTGCGGACTCTGCATGGAAATTTGTCCCGTAGACTGTATTAAAGAGTCTGTGCCGGCCTGATTTCTTCCTTCACTTCGTTCCACCATATAAACTTTCCTGCGCTTTTTGTGGCACGATTCCCTTTAAGAATAATCGACGGACCTAAGTCTCCTGCTTCTTCTTCAGGATTTAAATTGATGACGTCCGCTGAGCGAGCGTAATAGCTTCGCTTTTGTAAATTAATCTTCCAGGTTTTTAACGTTCCTTCATTCACCAGGAAACGGATAAAGGGATGATTCGAATTCATGCGATAAGTCTCGAGGATTCTAAAACAGGTTTCCCAATAGCGCTCAAGGGTTCCGAAGTCCCAGTAGTCAGAATTATCCAGACGTATTGCCGGAATCTCTTTTTCTCTAAACGAACAAACTGAATCAAAAAACGAACTTGGCCCTGCTACTTTTTTCAGTTGGGCCAGATCAACATAGGAAATGCCGGTGTAAGTTTCAACCTGCTTGGTTCCAAAGGGCAGATCTTTGTTCTTAACGATCCCCTTCACTTTATGGTTCTCATCAATCTCCAGGGCATTATATCCAAGAGCAGAATTCACCATGTAGCTAAATAACACGGCCGGCTCTTTAAGATATGGTTTTAAGATCTGGGCGAGGTCGTCTTTTTTGATATAGAAAAACTGATCCGCATTTAAAATCAGAAGTTTTCCACGATACTTGATACTTGGTTGAGAAGCCAGGTTATGGACCGCTCCTCCAATATCCAGAATGTCCGGTTTTTCCCAGAGAAATTCTACTCCATCAAAAGCTGAGCGAAGGATGCAGTACTTCTCTATTTCTTCACCCATATAGTGAAGGTTAATGAAAATCTTTTTTGCTCCCAAGCTTCTGGCATAGGCCACCTGAAGCTCCAGAAGACTTTTTTCAAATATCGGCCACAGAACTTTGGGAAGGTTCTGACCGATTTTTCCCATTCGGGTTCCGAAACCCGCAGCAAGAATTAAGCAGTAATCAATTTGCATAATAATGGCCAAACAACTTGGTTTTTAGTTCAGAATATTTTGGATTGTTCATCATCACCCGGCGAATCTTTTCCATCGCGAAGCCAATATACTTCAGGTATCGATCGTCTTTCCGCCAATTATAAATATAGCAAAAACTACCCACGGCCTTAAAGACTCTTTGAATCGTCATATCATCATAAAGAGAAAGGAATTCTTGATAGCTCTTCTGACCATGAATTTTCACGTCAAGATTATCGTAATAATACTTCTTGAGTGTCACACGGTTCTCTTCATTCAGATCATAATAACAATCTTCTAAAAGTGAAACCAGATCATATTGAGGAATACCCCAACGAGCATCCTGAAAATCGATAAAAACAAATTCATTCCCTTTAACCATCAAATTTCTCGAGTGAAAATCCCGATGGGTAATCACCATCTTCTCTTGGGAAAGACGCTTCATGATGGGATCAAACAATGACTCAAGTTCTGCAATGAGATTATTGTCATGGGTTTTATTGAAGAAGTTTAGAAAATACTTAAAAGTGAAACGAGTTTCATCCATGTATTTTTGATAATCAAACTTAAGCTGAAAGAGGTTTAAATTTTCAATTTTATTTTCAGGTATACGGTGAAGCTCCAGCAACTGATCAATAATTATCTTATAAATTCCAAATTCTTCTTCATTGGAAGTGATTTGCGATAAATGAGTCAGTAATGTCACGTTGCCAAGATCTTCCTGGAGGGAATAACCGCGTTTGAGATTATGATCAACTATTTTAGGAACCCGCACTCTATTAGTATCAAGAAAGTGTTGAACTGAAAGAAAAGGATGTTTTTCCATTGGTTCTTCAAAAGGATTGTCCAGACAAACGACATAACTGTCAGTCGAAGTAAAAATACGGTAATAGCGACGAGTAGAGGCATCCCCTGTTAATTTATCAATCTCTACTAACTTTTCATCTCTTAGGAGGTTTTTATCCTGAGTCTTGTTAAAAAGCTCTTCGATAAAAAATTGTTCTGCTTGCTCTGGTTTCATTTAATTGTCCCTCATACTATTGATGAAAGTATAAAAATTTTTCGATGAATTCTTTTTTGCTAACGGATTATCTCCGTCACCACTTTGAATCAAAAAGGCTTTGAACAAAGATTCTTCACGGTTAATGAGATTCACGTCTCCAACCTGCATCAGAAAATCTGCGGTATTCCGGTTTTGAGTCTGAAGCCAGGATAGATAGTACTCACCATCAAATCCCGCTCTAGTCGTAAGGTAGTAGGCCCACTTATGGATTTCCATTTTCTCTTCAAGACCCAACCTGTTTAACTGCATCATACGTTCTAAAGGAAGATATCCAATAGGAACAATAGTATGTTTGGCGTACAAGAGATTTTCGCTTCGAACGAGCTCGTAAGACAGAATACTCACCAGAACACTTTCATGTTTTACATATTTTTCCAATAACCCTCGGGAAAGAAAAATTTCTCCCTTAGGGAGCGAAAAATGCAGAGGCACATCATTGTCCAGAATAGTGACATTGGCACGATTGAGTTGTTTGAAGAAGGTTTCATTATTTGAAATCACTTCATTCGTAATCCATTCCATGTATTTTTTGGCACGAGGATTTAAGTTCAGAACTTTAATACCTGGTGTGATCAAAAAAGGTTTTTTAAGCGAAGCTAAATGATCTGCATAATCCGCAGAAGACATTACCTTGTAACCATTCCCCAAAGATGTATTTTCAGACTTTCCAGGTAATCTAAAAGTGCTACAAGAGGTAATAATAATCAAAAAAAGAAAATAACAAACCCCCGACAAGGCCGGGGGTTTGATGAGATAAGAAATTAAGGAGCGATTAAATTTCGTTTGCGACTTCACGACCGTTTTCTAAATAATAAAGGGTGAAGCCCGCATAGATCTTGTTAGGATCTTTAATGAGTGGGCGGTTATTATCCCAGATAAGTTTCCACTTATGCATCGTTGAGTAAACTTGCTTGGAAATTCCACCAAGAGTATCACCCGTTCTGATGAGATAAGGAAGACCTTGAGGGTTCCATACAAATTCTTCAGCTGGAGCTGTATAATTCAGAACCATACCATCTCTAATCGTAGTTGATCCTTTTAAAGTATCTTGGTTTTGATTCGCAAGTTCTTTCCAACGCTCATAATCACCATAGAGTTTAAAAGCAATGAGCATCAATGTTTCGTTTTTTTGAACTGTGTATTGCTTAACGGAACCGCCTTCATAGGCAATTACCGGAGCAGTATCAGGCGCCACTGGAGTTTCTGTGATTACCGGTGCCTCAGTATCAGCAGGCATCATTTCACCACTAGGCTCTTCCATGACTGTTTCCATGGGGGTTTCTTCAACAAAAGAATGATCTTCTTCTACTGGATTCTCAATGAATTCATCAGCATCAGAAAGTTCAATCTGAGGCGTCTCTTCATTTACTTTTTGGGCCGATTTGGAGCCGGAACATGCCACCAAACTAAAACTTAACAATACCAACCATGGTATATTTTTCATAATCACTCCCTGATTAATCCTACACAGTTCCAGTTTATTATAACTTCAAACGATCAGGGAGGGGTGGAAAAAATTGCTAAACTATTAGAAATGGAAAAACATATCTTTCTGGTCAATTGAATCCCAGATTCTTTTAACTAAGCGGTCAAAATGTTCTTCATTGTCCAGGAAGTCTAACTCATCGGTATCAACGATAAGAGATTTCCCAAGGTCATAACTGTTATACCAGTCATCGTAGTAGTTATTCAGACTTGAGAGATACTCAACAGGAATGGCCTGCTCATAATCTCTTCCTCTTAGTTTAATGCGCTCCTGAAGTTTAGGAATTGAGCGGCGAAGAAAAATCATAAGAGTTGGAGGACTTAAAAACTGAGTCATGGATTCATAAAGATTGCGGTAATTGTTGTAATCCCGCTCATCAAGCTTGCCCTGATCAAAGAGAGAGCGCGCAAAGATATTGGCATCTTCATAGATAGAGCGATCTTGAACTGAACTGGCCGGTAAATTTTCAATTTCTTTATGAGTATTAAACCGATGAGTTAAGAAATAGACCTGCAAAGGAAAAGACCAGCGACTCATATCACTATAGAAGTCAGACAAATAAGGATTATCCTGCACAGATTCAAAGTGAGGCTTCCACCCTAAGCGTTCAGATAATTTTTTTGTGAGTGTGGTTTTACCACTCCCAATATTTCCCGCAACCACAACGAACATAGGATTCGAAGCACTGCTAAGGCGGTGGTAGGCCTGTTCTGACATTAATTTCTCCTGAATTTGCATAAGGAAAGCGTAGTACGAAACATACTAGAAATCTTGACTCATTTAATCAAACATATATTTTTTTTGATGCGTTTACGTTATTGCGTTAATTATCTAAAATGAAAGAAATGAAGTTAATCAGTATTTTTTTTATTTATATACTCTTTAATATAAGCGGTAATCTCCAGGCACAATCTCTGGTGGAAGATGCTAATTTAAATCTTGATGCCCAGTATAACGAAAATCTTTTTACAGAAACAATAAAAATTATTTCTGAGTCGAAGAAGATTTTTATTCTCTCGAATAATAATCAGCAGCTGAATCAGGGGGATTTTATTTCCTTGGCCCTGGATAACAATCTTGCGGCTCGGGCCATTGTCGCCAAAACCCATCAAGGGCAAGTCGGAATTAAAATCATCAAAATCTACTCCCTCGCCCAGTGGGGTCGACTGCGCCGGGATCAAGAAGTTCAAATTATTAGAGGTGATGATTCAACCTTTGGTAAAAAGCCCGAAGTCGCTGTTGAAGAAACTGCTGTGAATAAAATCAAGAATGAAGAAGACCTCTATACCGGTGATGTGGTTATCGAGGATGATTTAAGTATCTTTGATGATAATAAGAATCGCCACATCAAGCCGGATAATATCGTAGCCTTAACCGGAGCTTTTTATGAAGCCTCCGAGGTGGCTTCCCGCGGAGGAAAAGTTCGCACTAACGAGTTTGGCATTTCCTGGGCTTTTCAATTTTCCGATAATTTTTTTGCTGAAGGCCTCTACGGACGAGCTCTTATCGATAACTTTCCAGGGGACGGAAGCCAGACTCTGGCCAATCACATGACGGCTCGGATTAAGTACAATTTCAAAGGTCCGCTTTACACCTTCATCATGCCTTATGTAGGTTTTCACACGTATACCATTTCCAGCCCCGATGCTGGTAAAACGAATAATGATGCCACCAATCAGGAACAGCTTGATGCTGTTGATGATCTGAAAAAGTCCGGACCTGTTTTTGGTGTTTCTATTTTAAGACGATTGGTACCAGGCTGGTTTATAAAGGCCGACGTGGGCTCTGATATCATGAGTGTAGGATTTGCCATTGAATTTTAAAATTCTCATCCTTTTGATTCTCGTTTCTTCTTGTGGAGTAAAAGGTGATCCTGTAGCTCCAAAGTCAAAACCTATGCCCTCTTTCTTAGACAACTACCCTGACATTGAAACAGAGAAGCCAGTCGAAGAATTTAGAAAGCGCTAATGTCACTCATCATTGCCACTGGCTCAAACATTGGAAACTCACAAGAAATTCTTCTTGAAGCAAAAAAACGCTTATCCCTAGATTTTAAACTGATTGCAGAAAGCCGCATCTATACTTCTCAAGCAGTTGAATACAAAAACCAGCCAGACTTTTTTAATCAAGTGTTAGAGTTTGAAATACCTGACCTCGATCATGTTACTGCAATGAATAGCTTGTTAAAAATAGAAAAAGAGTTTGGCCGTAACCGGGAAATTCCGAAAGGCCCTCGCACCTTAGATTTGGATATCATCTTTTGGGGTCTAGAGCGGATAAACAATGAGACTTTAATTGTCCCACACCCACGTTGGACGGAAAGAAGTTTTGTGGTTAAACCTTTTCAGGAATTACCATTCTTCCAAACAATTGAAAAATGTTTTACAATTCCTAGGTCTTTTGAAATTGATGCCTTCCCGCTTTGAGTTTTTAATCAAGGAATAGATTATGGACTTCGCCTTAACTACGGAACAACGTGAGATTCACGAACTAGCGATGAAATTCGCTAAGAATGAAATGATTCCCGTTGCTCAGGAATTCGACGAGAAAGGAATCTTTCCTCTGGAGCTTTTTAAGAAGGCTTGGGAGTTGGGTTTAATTAATACCTGTCTGCCTGCCGCTTATGGTGGAACCGGCTTCTCTTCAGTTGATGGCGTCGTCATTTGTGAAGCTCTCGCCTATGGCTGCATGGGAATGAATAGTTCCTTCATGGCCAATGATCTGGCCCTCCTCCCAATCGTGATTGGCGGTTCTGAAGAACAAAAGAAAAAGTTTCTCACACCTTTTACTGAAGAATTTAAAATGGCTTCTTTCTGTCTGACTGAACCCGGAAATGGTTCAGATGCTGCAGGCATTAAAACCCTGATTAAAGACGGTGGCGATCACTGGATTTTAAATGGGGAAAAAATGTGGATCACCAATGCAGGCCATGCCGATTTATTTGTCGTCTATGGAACAGTTGATCCTACTCTTAAACACAAAGGAATTTCGGCTTTAGTGGTTGATCCAAAATCCCCTGGTGTAGAAGTGGGAAAAAAAGAAGATAAAATGGGCCATCGTGCTTCTGATACAAGAGGTATCCGCTTTAATAATGTGAAAGTTCCGAAAGAGAACATGCTTGGTAAACCAGGTGAAGGTTGGGCCATCGCCATGAAAACTTTGGATCATTCAAGACCACTGGTAGCGTCTTCCGCATTAGGTGGCGCTCAACACGCGTTGGATCTTTCCATCCAATACGCAAAAGAAAGAACTCAATTTGGTACTCCGATCGCAAAACATCAGGCCATTCAATTTATGATTGCTGAAATGGGAATGAAAATTGAAGCGGCCCGGTTGTTAGTGCATAAAGCTGCGTGGCTTTGTGATCAAGGTGTACCGAATACGGAAGTGGCATCCTATGCTAAAGCTTTTGCCTCTGACTCTTGTATGCAAATAACGACAGATGCAGTACAAATTTATGGTGGTTACGGTTATAGTAAAGAGTACCCTGTTGAAAAACTCATGCGGGATGCCAAATTACTACAAATTTATGAAGGAACATCACAAATCCAACGTTTGGTGATGGCCCGTGAGTTATTAAAATAATCCCTGTTTCTTTAAAGGAGATACTATGAATATTTTTGTGTGCGTGAAGCAAGTTCCAGACACAGAAACTAAAATCACTCCAAGTAGTGACAAGAGTTTCATTGAGACAGCTTCTATTAAGTGGATCATGAACCCATATGATGAATTTGCTGTTGAGCAAGCTCTTCTCATTAAACAAGCTAATTCTGCTGCTAACGTAACAGTTGTTCGCGTTGGTTCAGTTAAAGATACTGAAGCTCTTCGTACTGCTATGGCGATGGGTGCGGATGAAGCAGTATTGGTTGAAGCTGCTGACAATCTGGATTCTTATTCAATTGCTAAGGCCCTTAAAGGCGCGATTGAAAAAACTGGAAAAAAACCAGACATCATTCTCGCCGGTAAACAGGCGATTGATGACGATGCTCTTCAAGTTCCGCAAATTCTTGCTGAGATGCTTGGACTTCCATCTGTTTCAGTTATCGTGGGCTTCGAACTTTCAGGTTCAACTGTAAAAGTTAAACGTGAAATCGAAGGTGGAGCACTAGAAGTTTACGAAGTAACAACTCCGGTTGTTCTTGCGGCCAACAAAGGCTTGAACACTCCTAGATATGCTTCTCTTCCAGGAATCATGAAAGCTAAGAAAAAACCAATGGCACAACACTCTCTTGCAGATGTTGGTGTAACGGATGCTGACCGTCGTGTGAAATATTCAAATTTCCAACTTCCTCCTGAGAAACCAGCCGGGAAGAAATTTGATGCTACAGATGCAGCTAAACAACAAGCTATTGTTGCTGAAGTAGTTGGTCTTCTTCGTACAGAAGCTAAAATTATTTAATTAAAGGATACATATATGGCAAACGTATTAGTTTTTACTGAACTTCACGACGGTCACGTTAAGCCCGTGACTCTTGAAATCCTTGGCAAGCTTGCAGGTCAATCTGCAGACGTTGCAGTCATTGGTGACATCGGAGCTGATCAGGTTGCAGAACTGGCAAAGTTTGGCGCTCAGAACGTTCATAAAATTAAAGGTTCAAACCTTGATCAATATTCACCTGAAGGTTATTCCAATGCTTTAGCTGACTTCATCAAATCTAAGTCTTACGACTATGTTTTTGCTGGTGCAACTTCTATGGGTAAAGATTTTCTTCCAAGACTAGCAGCTAAGTTTGAGGCTGGTCTGGCTTCAGATGTAACTAACTTCACAATGGATGGCGGAACTTTCGCCGGGACTCGTCCTTTCTTCTCTGGTAAGTGTCTTGCTAAGGTTGAAATCACAGGTCCGAAACCTCATTTCATCACTATCCGTCCAAACGCTCTCGGTATGACTGCGTCTCCAACTGCTGGGGCCGGTGCTGCTGCAGATGCTGCTGGAAACGCCGGTGAGATCCGTGCAATGATCAAAGAAATTGTTAAAGCTGCTTCTTCAAAAACAGATTTAACTGAGGCCAACATCATCGTAACTGGTGGCCGTGCTATGAAGAATGCTGAAAACTTCCAAATCTTAGAAAAGATGGCCGACGTTCTAGGCGCTACTGTTGGTGCTTCACGTGCCGCTGTTGACTCTGGTTTTGCTCCACACTCTATGCAGGTTGGACAAACTGGTAAAACAGTTGCTCCTTCTCTTTACATTGCTTGTGGTGTTTCAGGAGCGATCCAACACTTGGCAGGTATGAGAACTTCAAAAGTGATCGTAGCGATTAACACTGATCCAGATGCTCCAATCTTCACCAGAGCGGACTACGGTATCGTGGGAGATCTTTTCCAAATCGTTCCAATCATGACTGAAGAGTTTAAAAAACTTTTAGGAAAGTAATACTTGTTACTCCAGAAATTGGCCGGCCTTTTGGCCGGCTTTCTTTATAAGACCTATTCTTCAACCTTTCGTTACGAATTAGATTTTGAAGATCCCGCTGACAAAAAAATCTTTTTTGAAGATCTGGCCACTCGAGATGCGAATCCTGGCCACAATCTTATTTATGCCTGCTTCCACCAGGACGACTTAAGTTGTCTTCCCTATTTCTCAGATAAAAATATCTGCATCCTCATATCCCAGTCCAAAGACGGACAGATCCTCGCCAGTGCGGTCGAGTACATGGGTTATCAAACCGTGCGCGGCTCTTCCCACCGAGGTGGTGTGGCCGGACTGCTGGCGGGAATGAAGAAAGTTCGTGAAGGTCACAAGATGACCATCGCTGTTGATGGACCGCGAGGACCGATCTATAAGGTAAAAGAAGGCATTACTGCTGTTTCAGAAAAATCCGGCCGGCCCATTGTCCCTGTGAGGGGTTACCCTCAAAATAAGAAAGTTTTTGAAAAGAGCTGGAATAAAGCAACTTTGCCCCTGCCTTTTACTAAAGTGATTTTAAAACTTGGAAAGATTGGTTTTTATTCTACGGAAGAATTAGAAAATAAAATGCGTTCGCTTTAGTAAAAAAGAAAAGGCCCGCATTGCTGCGGGCCCCCCACTGTTTCCACTCGCAAAATTACTTTTGAAGTACAGTTACTTCTTTAACAGTTGTTTGAGCAGGTTTGTAAGCAATACGCTCTACACAACCAGGAAATGGCATACCAGATTCACCGATTGGGCAAAGTTTAGAGTTACGAACGTCAACAACTTGAATTGTTCTTTGAGCTTTAACAACTTGAAGTTCAAGATTTTTTCTTACGAAATCTCTTCTAGCAGTTGAGAACGGATGTCTCCAAGTTGGGTAAGCCGCTTTAAGAGAAGCTACATCGTCAGCAGAGAAATCTTCAAGACGGAAGTTAAGAGCTAAGTTTCTTTTAAAGTTACCTTCTTCCTGGAACATATTATCTTTATAAGAAACGTTAACAGTGATTACTGGCTGAGACTCAAGAACTACAGTTTCTTGACATTCAACCGGGTGTCTTTCGCCATTTGGGTTACAGCCTGGGATCCAACGAGTTTCAGTTTTAGTTGGGATTAGCTTGTACTCAGCGTCTGCGATTTTAATTTGAGAAGTTGAAGTACTAAGGTCAGCTGTGTTCGAGTAGATAACTCCTGCGAAAGAGTTTACTGAAGCGACTAGTGTGAAAGCGATTGCGAGCGTTTTCATAGGATCTCCTGTTTTCTGATGGTGGGTTGCCCCGTTAATTGGTTAAAAAAAAGGCCGGTCATTGACCGGCCTGGGTGATTACTTTGTAAGTACTGTTACTTCTTTAACAGTTGTAGTAGCTGGCTTGTAAACGATGTTTTCTTTACATCCTGGCTCCATCTCGCCGCTTTCAAGAGTGCGACAGATTTTAGAGTTACGAACGTCTACAACCTGGATTGTTCTTTGAGCTTTAACAACTTGAAGCTCTAAGTTTCTAGCAGCAAAAGCTTTGCCGGCAGTTGAGAAAGGGTGTGCCCAAGTTGGAGAAGCAGCTTGAAGAGCTTCAACATCGTCAGCAGAGAAATCTTCTAAACGGAAGTTAAGAGCAAGATTTTCTTTCAAGTTACCTTCTTGGCGAAACATTGAATCAACATAAGCAACGTTAACAACGATTGCTGGTTGAGATTCAAGAACTACAGTCTCAGTACAGATAGAGTTAGACTCAGAGATTTGACAGCCTGGGATATCACGAACTTCAACTTTAGTTGGAAGAAGTTTGTACTCCGCGTCAGTGATTTTGATTTGGTTAGCTGAAGTGCGAAGGTCAGCTGTGTTGCTGTAAACGATTCCAGCGAAAGAGTTGAAAGAAGCAGCGAGTGTGAAAGCGATTGCGAGCGTTTTCATAAGATCTCCTGATGAGGGTTAATGGTTACTTCGTTATTTGAAGTTGCAGCTTTATAGCCCTCGGATTTGCCAGAAATCACGTCAAGAAATGTCAGGATTGTGTTAGGATTATGTTAAGCAAGTGCTTGAAATTATTGTGTTTTTCGCGGTAGAAGGGAAAAATATCACAGGCCCAACATCACCGTCAACACGTTAAATCACTGTAACATGATAATGATACATGCCACGCGCCGCACATGGTGAATAAATACCATTAGTTAATTCGTTTCTAAATTTTAAATGAAGCTTCTACTCAGTAGGAGGAGTCTGCTTCAAGTAATCCGAATGTGATGAACGGAAACGTTTAAGAGCGATGGTTACAATATCATCTATCTTCATTCCGCTGTTTTGGGCCATGGTCTGGAGATCATCGGCAACATTCACTTCTATTTTAATCGTTACTTCTTTTAATTCACCCTGATTGTGTTTTTGTGATTTCATATGAACCTCTTAATTATTATCCGTTTTAGGACCAACGATTTTTAAAGCACCTTTTTTACGCAGGCTCACCAAAGCCATCGTAATTTCATGATCCATGAGATTACAGTGTTGGTAAATATCATAAGCATTATTCCATTCCGTCAGGACCTTTAACACATCAAATTCATTTTCATTAACTGGAAGAGTGTCTTCAATAAACTCTGAATCAATGACGATTTTAACATTCTCCGGTGGGCGAAGTCTTAAGGACTCACGATAAAGCTTAAGCACATCCGCCATCTTCTTCTTCACGACTGAAAAGGGATAATGGATGCGTCTTTGATCTTCCGAAACTAATTCAGGCTCAACCACGTAATCAAAGGAGTTAAGTGAATACTCTTGAATCAACAGCTGTGAAAAAGCCTTGAGTCCTTGATGGGCGTTAAAACTCACCTGAATGACTTCACCATCCTTAAAGATAATGTGCCCCAGGAATTGGCGATTAAAACTCGCGAGGATGTTTACCTTACCAGTAAATCCTACGGCAATCTGCTCTTCAATAACGCCCATCACTTTGGATTCCATGCTTAATCCTACTTATTCAGTCCTAAGACCCTTGAAAAGAATCCCGGCTTAGATTGTGATGGAGTTGTAGTTGGATTAAAGTACCCATCAACATTTCGAGCTATTTCCATGAAAGCCTTCCATACAGGACGATCAGCAAGATTTTCTTGAGTCATATAAGGCTTACCTGTATCTGATCCGGTTCTTAATTCAAGTTCCAATGGGATCTGGCCAATCATATCAATTCCCAGTTTCTCCACCGCCTTTGAAACCCCGCCTTCTCCGAAAATATGGTGTTCGGTATTGCAGCTAGTACAGATAAAGGAGGTCATATTTTCAACCATCCCTAGTATTGGAAGATTTAATTTTCTGAACATCTCGACACCTTTAGTGGCGTCAAGAAGTGCAATATCTTGTGGGGTCGAAACAATAATGGCCGCATCTACATGAGCATTCTGGATCATAGATAATTGAATGTCTCCGGTCCCAGGAGGAAGATCAATGAGTAAATAGTCCAAACCATTCCAGTCCACATCAAAGAGGAATTGATTAATCACTCCTCCAAGCATTGGGCCTCTCCAGATAACTGGATCGTTCTCATTAATAAAGAAACCAAAACTCATGAATTTTATTCCGTATGATTCTACCGGAATAATTTTTTTATCAGAATTTGAACGTGGCTTTTCATCTCTTTTACCGAAAATCATCGGCTGAGATGGGCCATAAATATCGGCATCAATAATTCCGACCTTATGCCCAAGCTTAGAGAGAGTCAGCGCAAGGTTAGAAGTAAAAGTGGATTTGCCTACGCCTCCTTTACCTGAACCGATCGCAATAATTTTACCAACTCCCGGAACAGACTTCTTATTACCGATGGTACCGTGACCCACTTTTAATTGGGCTGGAGTAGATTGTGTGGCTGCCGGAGCTTTAGCGACTCCTCCCTTATCTAAAGCTTTAAAAACATCTTGAGATTGGGATGAAGTGGTCTTCACTAGAATATTATCAACTTCCATGAGGTCAGCGAGGGCATTTTGTATTTCGGATTCCACAACCCTTTTTTCTGCAGGAGATATCCCGTCTCTATTATATTCAGCAACTAATTTATTGCCTTCCATTGCTACATGCTGCCAACGATTTTCAGAGGAGAATGTATTCCCACTGGCCGGGTTCTTAATCTGATTTAATCTCTCTCTTATTTGATCTAACATAAGTCCTCACTTGAGTAATTTAATACGTTAATGCTGATATTTCCGTCTGGTACAAATACCGAACTCATTTTATGATGCTATATAAACCTTGAATAGGATTAAAGCATTGGCCTTTTATAAACGCTCTGTTTTTTTAATTAATCCATCCTTTCAGCTGAGATTCAGCCTGATTGTGTGTTCTATTATCCTTATTTCAACTCTTATTTATCCCGTTATCATTTATGATTTCTTTCAAATCGTCAGTGTTTCGCTGCCTGAGCTACCAGAGAACATTTTAGGGGCGAAGAATAATCTGATTGTTTATTTGATATTTATTCAAGTGATTATCACTTTACTTACTTTTATTGTTTTTATTTTCATCACTCATAAAATCGCGGGTCCTCTGTATAAACTTAAAAACCACTTGGCAAAAATCAGGGAAGGACATCCCATTACACCACTAACTTTTAGAAATGGTGATCACTTTCAAGATGTGGCCGAGGAGGTCAGTTTATTTCTTGAAACAATCGAAGCCAACCAGGAAAACGACTTTCAATATATAGATGAAGTAGCTCTGTATATAAACAACTTAACCACCGTTGTTCCCGACGATAAGAAACCAGTTTTGAACGAGATTTCTCGTCGGTTACTTAGCATTCGATCCCGCTATAAAAATCCTCTTTAAACCGTGAAAATAATTTAATCAATGTTATAATGGAAAGCAATTTCATCCATGAGGGCTGAATTACTTGTTTGGGCGCATGAAACTATTCCTCGTCTTAATATCGATCATAACATTCCCATCTTTGGCGAATACTGCCCCGGCAACGGGTCTATCGGATTTATTAAAATCTGAGAAACTTAAATTGTCTAAAGCCGATCACATCATCGCTGAAAACATGGTGAACATGTTGAAGCTAACCGAGAAAGGTTATATTAATAAGGAAGTACTTTCTCGTGTTTTAAAAGATACAGCGAGTTCTCAGCACTTTGCCATTTTCAATCCTTGGCTAAAGAAAATTGACAACGTTTCTAAGATCAACTCCACTTTGGAATTCATAACTTATTGTCGGGATTATTCGGTAAAAAAAGAAACCCTGCCTCTAGAAAAAGTTTTAGAAAAAGTTGTCGGTAATTATTGCAGGGAAAGAACGCTTGAAGCCATTGCCCGTGATATTGAAAAAACCAAAACCCTGTCAGAGGAAGCAACTCTCTTTATTCAGGAGAACCTTAAGTTCTTTCTTACAAAAAAGAATAAAAAGAATTTTGCTTACTTTATTCAGTCTCAATCTTCCCGTCCTGAGATATTGAAAAAACTTTCCCAAGAAGTAACCACTTATAGCGTAATGAATGAAATTGTTCCTTCTCAGGAAGTATTGAAAGATATTCTGATTAACGAGCAAATCACTAAACTCATTCAGGACAAGGGCTTTAATCCACTTCAGCATCAGAATGTCTTCTATGTAGAGTATGGAAAGCTTATTTCCTTAGGATATAAATCCTTAGAAGGAACACCCAATAAGGATAAAGTAAAAGAGCATTTCAACTTTCTAAAAAACTATCTTGAGCTCAACCAAGACCACTTGCCAGTAGGTCTATGCCTGATCCGTCTTAATGATTTCGGAAAGGCAGTCTTCAGAAATAAACATGTCGATCTCTCACGAGATATCTTTAAGTATATTGTTAAAAAAAATCATAAAGAAGTTCATGAAGACTCCTTGTTCTTCTACATGTGGACTTATATCGATTCGGATGATTACAAGGGTGCTTTTAAACTCGCCACTCAGCACGGCATCGTAAAGAACTTTAAGCAGCTATCGGATGCTCGGTTGAAGTTCTGGCTAGCTGATTTGCATGAGAATTTAAAAGATCCGGATAGTGCTGTCTCAATATATGAGGATATTGTTCTTAATCATCCTCTTAACTACTACAGCATCATGTCCACCAAGAAGCTTCAAAAGCTAAAAAAAGATTCAGCGGCTGTTACTTTTTATCATAATTCAGTGAAAACGACTGACTCCACTGGCGTTACACTGGAAGAATTTGATCAGAGTTATATTTCATCACTGGTTAGACTTAAGGCCTGGTCTAAGATCGATTCAAGTCGGATGATGAATCTAGAAATTAAAAGAATAAAAAATCACAGTATGCCGAGCTACCTGGTTAAAAAACCGGTGGAGAAGCAGCTTTATCTTAAATCGGATTTACACTTATTAACGGCCAGGATTATCCAGGATTCCAATAACCATCTGGCAACTTTCCGTTACATTTATCAGGTTCTAGATACTAAAGAAGTTATTTTTAACCGACAGGTTTTAGAGATTCTTTATCCCCAGCCTTATCTTGCTCTCTTAAATAAAGAGCTAAGAAAGAATCCTATTGATCCCATTGTGGCGCTTTCTCTCATTCGTCAGGAATCGGTTTTTAATCCTCTCGCCCGCTCATCTGTCGGTGCTCGCGGATTAATGCAGCTGATGCCCACAACTGCCCGTCACTTGAGAAGATCTGTGCGGGATAAACATCTGGTAGACCCGAAAATCAATATTGAATTAGGGATAAAGTACTTAACCAATCTCAATAAGCGCTACGATGGAAATTTGGTCTATATTCTTTCGGCCTATAATGCTGGTGAATCCCGTGTGACTCGTTGGAGAGCTTCTTACTTTGATGAAGAAGCAGCAATCATGAAAAATATTGAACAGATTCCTTTTTTAGAAACTCGCAATTATGTGAAGCTTATTTTTCGTAATATTTTCTTCTATAAACTACTGCAGAATAATAATGAACTCGCTGATCCCAGCGAGTTCAATAAAATTTTCGATGTAAAATTAGGTTTTAAACGTTGAATTTGAAGTGAATGACGTCGCCGTCTTTAACGATATACTCTTTACCTTCCATTCTGAATTTGCCGGCTTCTTTAACCTTGGCTTCCGAACC
>DISW01000023.1:0-472263 GCA_002422605.1 Bacteriovoracaceae bacterium UBA6200
GCCCTCGAAAGAGGGCTTTTTTTTTTGGCCGGGTTATTGTTGAGTACACATCAGATTCGCTTACTAAAGCGATTACTCTTTCTCTTAATTCCTTATACCCTCCTAAGAGTAGGGTTCTTCTTTTATCACATAGACATGTATCGCGAGTTCTCCAGAGATGAAATTCTGATGAGTTTTCTCTTGGGGATTCGTTTTGATATTGCAGCTATTGTGCTGGTGAATGCGGTTCCGATCCTTCTTAGTTTTATAAAAACTTTTAATCATAAATTTTTAAGCCTTGAGAGAGGTCTTTTCATTATATTGAATACGGCAGCTTTTATTACGGCCGTTGATGATTACGAACTTTTTCTTTTCTTAGGTAAAAGACTTAGTTTTGATTTCTTTGTTATCGCCGACGATATTCTTATTCAGTTACCACAAATTATTTTGAATTATTGGTATCTTCCATTGAGTGCAATACTCTTTGGGATTGGTTTTTATTTCTTTGATAAGCGTTTTTTTACTCTGAATAACAAAAAAGCTACATGGTTCTCTTATGTCACTGGCCTCCTGTTACTAGGTATCGCTTTTATTGGAATAAGAGGCGGATTACAGCATAAATCAATTAATGTTCAATCGGCCTTTATTCAAGGGAAGAATGAACTGGGTCATCTGGTTTTAAATACTCCCTATCATTTCCTTCGAACTTTAAAAAATAAACCCATGAAAAGTCTGAGTTACTTTTCAAGTGATGATGAAGCAAAAAATGTCATTCTTAATCAAAGAGAATTGAGACAGGGGATTCAGGGGCATGCAAAGGCCAATGTTGTTCTTATTATCCTTGAGAGCTTTTCCAATGAATACATGGAAGCGGGGTACACTCCTTTCCTTAATAAACTGAAAAACGAGTCCCTTTTCTTTGGCAGGCATCTGGCCAATGGAAGGCGTTCAATTGAGGCCTTGCCTTCTCTTCTTTGTGGGTTGCCTTCACTAATGGCCGAGCCGATCAGCAAATCCATCTTCCAGGGAAATAAGTTTAACTGTTTCCCGCGCATTTTAAGAGATGCAGGTTATACGAATTATTTTTTCCATGCCGGTGCCAGGGGAACAATGGGCTTTGAGTCTTATACTCTGGCCAATGGTTTTCATCGTTATTTCTCTCGTGAAGATTATGGGGATAAAGATTATGACGGGACATGGGGGGTCTTTGATCTTCCATACCTTCAGTATGTGGCGGATGAAATAGGGAAGATGCCGTCCCCGTTTGTGGCAGGGATTTTCACTCTTAGTTCTCATCAACCTTATACTATCCCAGCAGCCTTTAATGGGAAGTTTCCAAAGGGGACTTTAGAAATTCACGAAAGTATCGGATACGTGGACCATGCTTTGGAGCAGTTCTTTAATAAAATTAAAACGGCGCCGTGGTTTAATAATACTCTTTTCATCATTACCTCTGACCATTCTCAAAAGCTTGAGAGCAGCAAATATATGAATATGGTGGGGCGCTACCGTGTGCCGCTTATCATTTATGGTCCGGGCATTAATCAAGGTGAGTCCAAAAGAGTGAGTCAACATTCGGATATTCCGATGTCTATTCTTGATTACGTGGAAGTTTCTGGGGAGTTGCCGGCGACGTCCGTGAGCATTTTTAATAATGATCAGGGTGTTGCTCTGAATTATGCCGATGGAAGCACCTATTTTCTCGCACAAAACGATCGAATTTATACTCTAGAACAGGTCTTCTCTTATAACTGGGAAACTGGAGAGAGTGGAGCACCGGAACAAGATCCAGGAATTCTTCTTAAGGCCTATTTGCAGTACTTTATGAATGGGCTCATTAACAACAATTTATCTCTGTAGCGCTTAGCTCAAAAGATTGTCACTTACACCCCTTCACGTTAGACTAAATTGTTATTTTTATTCACATAAATGGGGTTTTCATGCAGCCTTTGGCCTCACACATTGATATCAATTCTTCTGAGTTTCAAGTTAATGCCGAATTTAATCGCGGTCTTGCAAAAGAACTAAAAACAAAAATCGAACATGCCCGTCAGGGTGGTGGTGATAGTGCCATCAAGAAACATAAGTCTCGAAAGAAGCTTCTACCACGGGAACGTATTGAGAAAATTCTAGATCCAGGTTCGCCTTTCTTAGAGCTTTCAACATTAGCGGCCGATGGTGTTTATGATGAAGATGTTCCTTCGGCCGGTGTCGTAACAGGGATTGGATTAGTTCATGGAGTGGAGTGCCTGTTTGTGGCCAACGATGCCACTGTTAAAGGCGGCACCTACTTTCCTTTGACTGTTAAAAAGCATTTAAGAGCGCAAGAAGTGGCGCTTGAAAATAAACTACCATGTATCTATCTGGTGGATTCCGGTGGAGCCTTCCTTCCGAAACAAGATGAAGTTTTTCCGGATAAAGAACATTTTGGACGGATCTTTTTTAATCAAGCACAAATGTCTTCATTGGGTATTCCTCAGATTGCTGTTGTTTGTGGATCTTGTACTGCAGGTGGCGCTTATGTGCCGGCCATGAGCGATGAAACGATTATCGTTAAAGGTAATGGAACTATCTTTTTAGGTGGACCTCCTCTGGTTAAGGCAGCCACCGGTGAAGAGGTGACAGCTGAAGATTTAGGAGGAGCTGATGTGCATACTTCTAAGTCAGGAGTTGCGGATCATTTTGCTGAGACCGAAGAAGAGGGATTGGAGATGGCCCGCAATATTGTGGCCACTTTAAATTATCGCCCTAAGCATCCGGGTAAATACATTAAGACCGAAGTGAAAGGGCCCCTTTATAAGGCGGAAGAGCTTTTTGGTATTATTCCTCAGGACACAAGAAAGCCATTCGATGTGAGAGATATTATTGCTCGCTTAGTTGATGGATCTGAATTCCAGGAATTCAAAGAAAGATATGGAACAACCTTAGTAACAGGTTTTGCAAAAATTCATGGTTATCTGGTTGGAATTGTCGCTAATAACGGAATCCTTTTTTCTGAGTCATCTCAGAAAGCGGCTCACTTTGTTGAACTATGTGGTCAAAGGAAAGTGCCGTTAATTTTTCTTCAAAACATCACGGGCTTCATGGTCGGAAAACAATATGAGAATGAAGGGATCGCAAAACATGGGGCGAAGTTTGTAACGGCCGTCTCCACAGTTAAAGTTCCAAAGTTTACTGTTGTGATTGGCGGTTCTTTTGGTGCCGGTAACTACGGAATGTGTGGGCGCGCTTTTAGTCCGCGATTTCTTTTCATGTGGCCCAACTCTCGTATCTCCGTCATGGGTGGAGAACAAGCGGCGAATGTTCTTGCAACGGTTAAGCAAGATGGTCTTAAAGCTTCAGGCAAAACTCAAATGACTGATCAAGAACTGGCAGCCTTTAAGCAGCCCATTCTGGATAAATATGAAAAAGAAGGATCTCCTTATTACTCATCCGCACGCCTTTGGGATGACGGAGTGATTGATCCGACTCAAACCCGAGATATTCTTGGACTATGTTTAAGTGTGACTCATAACGAAGAATTCCCAGATCCAAACTGGGGCGTATTTAGGATGTAATCATGAAGTACCTTGAAGTTATTGAGAAAGAAAAAGGTGTGAAAGAAGTTTGGTTAAACCGAGCGGAACTTCACAATGCTTTTAATGCTGAATTAATTGAAGAGATGATTACACTCTTTGAATCATTTAAAGATGAAAGACTCATTATTTTATCCGGAAGAGGAAGCAGTTTCTGTGCTGGTGCCGATCTGAACTGGATGAAGGCGATGAAGGATTACACAAAAGAAGAGAACTTTCAGGACTCAAAACGTCTGGCCCGAATGTTTTCTGCCATAAATGAATGTGATGTTCCGGTGATTGGAAGAATTAACGGACACGCTCTGGGTGGCGGTGTGGGGCTTGTCAGTGTTTGTGATTACGTGGTCGCAGCTGATAATGCTTTGATGGGATTTACGGAAGTTCGCCTGGGATTGATTCCTGCGGTGATTTCTCCTTATTGCATTTCTAAAATTGGTGAGAGTAATGCTCGCGCCTGGTTTCTCTCGGGTGAGCGCTTTGGTGCGGTTGAAGCACAGAGAATGGGGCTTGTTCATGAAGTTGTTGTGAGTGGACAAGATTTAGATCTTAAAATTGAAGAAGTTAAAAAGAAATTTCTAGCTGCTGGTCCTGTCGCTGCGAAAGAAGCCAAAAAGCTCATTCGAGGAGTGATGAAAAACCTTAAAGCTTCAGAAGATTTCACCTGTCAGATGATTACTGAGAGAAGAGTGAGCTTTGAAGGACAAGAGGGCATGCGTGCTCTTCTTGAGAAAGAAAAACCGGCCTGGATGAAATCATGAAAATAAAAAAAATAATGGTCGCTAACCGCGGCGAAATTGCTCTTAGAGTTTTAAAAACTGCCAAAGAAATGGGAATTAAAGTCGTCACTGTTTATGCTGAAGACGATAAAAGTTTACCTCATGCTCTTTATGCTGATGAATCTTATTCATTAGGCAGTGGGGCGCTTTCCGAAACATATTTAAATAAAAATAAACTGATCGAGATTGCTAAAAAAGCAGGAGCTGATGCTATTCATCCGGGTTATGGATTTCTCTCTGAGAATGAAGAGTTTGCTCGTTTAGTGGAAAGTTCAGGGATCATTTTTATTGGCCCGACACCTGAATCAATTGTCCTTATGGGCGATAAGATAGGATCCAAGAAGGCCCTGGAAAAAATAAATGTTCCACTTACTCCGGGCTATCATGGGGACGATCAAAGTGATGAGAACCTGGCCAAAGAAGCAAAGAAGATCGGCTATCCGGTTCTTATTAAAGCTTCTGCCGGCGGTGGCGGTAAGGGCATGAGAATCGTTCATAACGATTCTGAACTCATGGAAGGAATTCGTGGGGCCAAATCTGAGGGACTTAAGTCTTTCTCCAGCGATAAAGTTTTAATTGAAAAGTATGTTCTAAATCCTCGCCATATTGAAGTTCAGCTTATGAGTGACACTCATGGGAACCATCTTCATTTTTTTGAAAGGGAATGCTCTATCCAGCGCCGTTATCAGAAAGTAGTGGAGGAGACTCCTGCTCCTAATATGTCCCAGGAACTTCGATTGAAAGTTTGTGAGACGGCAGTTGAGATTGCTAAGGGAATTAACTATCGGGGAGCAGGAACTGTTGAGTTCATTATGGCCCAGGATGGAAATTTCTATTTTATGGAAATGAACACCCGTCTTCAGGTGGAACATCCGGTAACCGAAATGGTGACGGGACATGATCTGGTTAAGTATCAAATCATGGTTGCCCAGGGGGATAAGCTTCCAGTTAAACAAAGTGAAATCAAACAGAGTGGGCATGCCATTGAGTGCCGGATTTATGCAGAAGATCCTGATCAGGATTTTATGCCTTCGATTGGTAAAATTGACCGCATTGGGACTCCGAGCCTCAGAGATGTGAGGCTTGATTGTGGTTTCCTTGATGGCACAGAAGTCGGCGTTAACTATGATCCAATGCTCGCAAAACTTGTGGTTTGGGGTGAGGATCGAAATCTTGCTATTTCTAAAACTATCTCAAGTTTAGACGAAGTATTATTTCTGGGTGTTAAGACCAATAGAGATTATCTGAAGCGCATTTTATCCCATAAGGAATTTGTGGCAGGTCATACCCATACCCATTTTATTCCAGATTATAAGGATGATCTTAAGGCCCGCGATCTTGGTGATCATGATCTGGCAGATATCATCGGAGCTTTAAGTTTCAGTGACAAGAAAAGAACTGTGACGACCGGAGCACAATTACTAAGAAACCCTTGGACTGAGCTTATTGGGTTTAGGAATTAATATGGAAAAGATTTTTACAATTAATGGCCAGGAAGTGAAGGTTCAGGATTATAAACACACAGGTGACAGTGTTACTTTTTCACTGAATGGAAAGAGTTATACCTATCTGCTCATTGGGAAAGAGGGGCCTGAGCTTATCCTTGATAATGGAGGACGCTTTAAGGCTTCAGTTGGGACTCCAAATAAAGATGGTGAGGCGATGGTGATTGCTAATGGTAAAGAAGCCATTGCTACTGCTGCTGCTAAAAAGATGAAGAAGGCCGGCGCCCATGCGGGGGGACTTACTTCTCCAATGCCAGGGAAAATTTTTAAAATTATTAAAGAAGTTGGAAGCGAAGTTAAAAAAGGTGAACCAATATTAATTCTTGAGGCCATGAAAATGGAACATTCTATCCGCTCTGATAAAGACGGTACGGTGAAGAAAATTCATCACAAAGTCGGTGAGCTGGTACAAGGTGGAGTCGTATTGGCCGAGGTTTCGGAATGATTAGACTAGTAGAAGTGGGTCCTCGAGATGGTCTTCAAAATGAGAAGAGCATTCTTGAAACCAATGATAAGTTTAACTTTATTAAAGCTCTTGCTGAAAGTGGCCTTAAATCCATTGAAGTCACGAGTTTTGTGAAGGCTCCGGCAATTCCTCAGATGGCCGATGCTGTTGAACTCTTCACAAAAGTGAAGGATGAGTTATCAGGGCAGGGAATTTCTTTTCCGTGTCTGGTTCCTAATCTCAAAGGTTATGAAACTGCAAAAAAATTAGGGGTAAAAGAAATCGCCCTTTTTACGGCAACCTCAGACTCTTTCACTAAAAAAAATATCAATGCCACAGTCGATGAGAGCTTCGAGCGGATGAAAGAAGTCGCCCAGGAAGCAACAAGAGACAATATTTTGATTCGTGGTTATGTTTCAACTGCCTTTGGTTGTCCTTATGAGGGCACAATGGATGTAAAGAAGCTTATATCTGTCACAAAAAGACTTTTCGAACTTGGAGTGTATGAAGTTTCCGTCGGCGACACGATCGGTGTCGCCGTACCGATGCAGGTGAGAAGTTATATTCGCGCACTTAAATCTGATTTCCCGATAGGAAAGCTCGCCATGCATTTCCATGATACTCGGGGAATGGCCTTAACCAACATCTATGCTTCATTAGAAGAAGAAATTACGACTTTTGACTCGTCTGCTGGAGGTTTGGGAGGTTGTCCTTACGCTAAAGGTGCAACAGGAAATGTTGCAACTGAGGATGTTTGGTATCTTCTGAATTCACTGGGACTCGATACTGGTGTGGATATTCACAAATTGGCAGCAGCTTCCCGTTTTATTCTGGAGAAAATCGGAAGATCTACCGAGTCTAAATTTTTAAAAGCCTATTTAAGTACTGGAAAAGTATGACACCTTATCTGAAACCTTATACTGACCTTGTTGCTCATAAAAAAAACAGCACTCTTTGGATTACTCTCAATCGTCCAGAGGCCAGCAATGCCTATTCTGTTGAAATGGTAAGTGCTTTAGTGGAGGTCCTAAAACACGCGGATATTGATAATTCGATTAGAGTTATCGTCATCACTGGGGCCGGGAAAAATTTCTGTGCTGGCGGCGATATCAAGGCCATGAAAGATAAGTCCGGTATGTTTGCCGGGGAATCAAATCAGCTTCGTGAGACCTATCAGGCAGGAATACAGCAGATACCTCTGACAATTTCTCAATTAAAAACTCCCATCATTGCTATGGTTAATGGAGCGGCGGTTGGTGCTGGATGCGATCTGGCCGCCATGTGCGATCTGCGCATTGCTTCGACGACAGCGATTTTTGCAGAAACCTTTGCTCGAGTCGGACTGGTTCCCGGGGATGGGGGCGCTTTCTTTTTAACTCGCCTTATTGGTTATGGTAAAGCGATGGAGATGTTTCTTACCTGTAAAAATGTTCCGGCCGAGGAAGCGATGAGAATCGGTCTTGTAAATGAGGTGGTCCTACCGGAAGAACTTCAGAAAAGAACGGAAGAGTTAACAGATAAATTGTCTGAACTTCCACCGATTGCCTTGCAAATGACTAAGAAAGCAGTCGTTCATGCTTATCAAAACGACCTCCTTTCACACTTGGAACTCATGGCGGCCTATCAAGGAATAACTCAACGTTCATCGGACCACTTCAAAGCACTGGAAGGGATGCTTGAGAAAAAACGTCCAAGCTTTGATCATTACTGAAAATAATTTTTGACAAGATATGCTATCGCCTTAAGAATTAAGGATATGAAAATACTTTCTGTCCTTATTCTTCTCGGTTCTCTCGGTGGTTGTACGACCATTCATTTTCGCTCTAAGAATTCTATTCCTGTAACATTTGAAGGTAACCCGGAACATAGAAAAGAAATTTCTATTATTGGTCACCGTCATTTTTATTTCTGGGGAGTAGAACCTGAGCATCATGAAGTTTATATCGATGAGGAAGTAAGACGAGCTGGATATAACGGAATGTCTAAACTCATTGTTTACGAACATAAGAATCCGCAAGACATTCTTATTTCGTTTCTCACTTTAGGCATCTACATGCCACGAGGGTATACCATCACTGGTTTTACCTCGGGCGAGATGGGTGACCAAGAAGTTTCATTTCAAGAATAAATTTTGACCGTCAGGAAGGGGTCTTCCAAGGATGGATACTTAGGCCAGGGATGGCCTTTTTTCTACTTCTGAAGCTGACGGGAACGACGATTCCATAATGGTTTTGTTATTAAGTTAAACCATAGAAAAAAACCAACAAAACAAGAAATAAAAACCGAGACGGCATAGTTAGCAGTAAAGGCATTATTAGCAATGGCCAGCACTGTGAACATAAGAAAGGCCAGACTTCCAAAACAAGCAGTCATTAAGAGTGTCAGTTTGAAGGAAATGGACTCCTTGGGTTCTGGCCGAAGAAAAGAAAATGGCCACCAGATAAAATCCTTATCCGAAATCCAGTTATGAAAGAGAGTGAGTAATTCTAAAAGTTTCATTTAAGACTATCCATCAGACTTCCAAAAAAGTTCTTTTTATAATCAACAACTTCATCTTCAGTCATATCCCCAAAATTTGTACGGTCTAATTCCTTATAGCATTCTGATAATTCAATCACGAAACGAGACTTAAATCTTGGAATCATTTTGCCATAGATTTTTCTTTCTTTGGCATAAGTCATAATTAATTTTTTTCGGGCACGCGTAATACCCACATAACAGAGTCTCCGCTCTTCATTGATATCAGCATTATCGATGATGGTTTTCTTGTGAGGAAGAAGTTCTTCCTCCATTCCCACTAAAAATACATTATCAAACTCCAAACCTTTTGAAGCATGAAGAGTCATAAGCGTTACTTCATTCTTCTTAAAGCCTTCCCCTGGGGCCTGGTTGTCCTGGGAATCAGCTAAGAGAAGTCTTTCTACAAAGTTTTTAAGTGTCGCATCTTCCTGATAACGATCCTGGAAGCGGTCAGCGGCCAGCATAAAGTTTTTAACGTCATCTTTTTTTCGGGCCGCAAGCTTGGCCTGATCATAACTCTTCTCAATAAAGTCGTAGTAATGAAGCTCTTCAACTAAATCGTTGATCGAGTCGAGCAGGGATTTCTCGTTAAAAACTCTTTGAAACTTCCGAATGATCTGAATAAAGGATTTTATTCCTTCATGATCTTCCTCGTCGCAAAGGACCTGGAAGAGGGAGCGTTTTTGTTTCTGAGCTTTTTCCAGGTTCTTATTCAAGGTAACTGAGCCAATCCCCCGGTTAGGTACATTGAGTATTCTTCTGAGGGCCAGTTCATCTCTTGGATTTTGAATCAGGGAGAGATAGCCAATGATGTCTTTAATTTCTTTTTTCTCATAAAACTTCTGGCCTCCAATAATCTTATAGGGGACCTGACCGATTCTAAGCTGATCCTCTATTGGTGGTACCTGAGTATTGGAGCGGTAGAGGATGGCAATTTCCGATAAGGGAATACTATGAGACTGTTGTTTTATGATTTCTTCGACAATAATCGCCGCTTCGTGATCAGAATCACCTGTGGCCCATAATTGAGGAATAGCGCCTTCCATTTGAGAAGTTCGCATCGTCTTATCTTTACGATTGGTATTTTCTTTAATGACCCTGTTCGCGAGATTAAGGATGGGGAAAGTTGAACGGTAGTTTTCTTCGAGTTTAATAACCTTGGTGTTACTGTACTGCTTTTCAAAATTCAGGATGTTCGAAATATCCGCTCCGCGGAATCCATAAATCGCCTGATCGTCATCTCCTACAACACAAATATTCTGGTGAGTGCTGGTAAGGGCCTGAATGAGAGCAAACTGCAGGCTATTGGTGTCCTGGTACTCATCAATCATGATGAATTTAAATCGCTCTGAGTATTTTTTGGCGACTTCAGGGAAATTGGTAAAAAGACGAACGACTAGAAAAAGAATGTCATCAAAATCAAGAGCATTACAAAACTGAAGTTTCTCTTGATAAAAATGGTAAACGTATTCTGTTGCCCCGTCGTAGTTATTTTCGGGATCGTAGAATTTACTATTAGGGAAAGCCTCTGCAGAAATTCCCTGGTTTTTGAGATATCCAATCTTGGACATGATAATGCTTCGATCGTAACTCTTATTTGAACGATAGTTTTTTAAACCTTCTCGAACAATACTCATCTGATCGGCTTGATCGTAAATGGTGAAAAGATTGTTGTAACCCAGGTGATGGATATCTTCCCTGAGAATCCGGATACCGAGGGAGTGAAATGTAGAGAGAGTTATTCCGCGACGATGTCGAGCATCCACTAAATGAGAAACCCGTTCTTTCATTTCGGCTGCGGCTTTATTGGTAAAACTCACGGCAAGAATCTGGTTTCCAGGCACACGCAAATTAAGCAGCATATGAGCTATGCGGTAAGTAACGGTTCGGGTTTTACCCGATCCTGCTCCCGCAAGGATCAAAACAGGCCCCTCCACCGTTTCGGCAGCTTTGCGTTGTTCTGGATTTAAACCGTCGAGTGAAATCATGTTGCTGCAGAATAAAAAAGGGGGGGGAAAGTGTCAAAATCAAAAGACAAAAAAGACCTTACTTTGTAGACTTACTTCATCTGTAAATACCTTTATTTGAGGTTATATGAAGTATTTGATTACATCCGCTCTTCCTTATGCCAATGGGCCTATTCATTTTGGTCATATCGCCGGGGTTTATCTACCCGCTGATATCTTTACCCGCCATCGTAAATTAAATGGTGACAAAGCGATTCACATCTCCGGTTCAGATGAACATGGAGTGGCGATCATGCAAAATGCTCAAAAAGCTAAAATTAGTTATCAGGAATACGTTAATAGCTGGCATAAGACCCATAAAGATCTTTTTGATAAGTATGAAATTCAGTTTGATTTTTTTGGACAAACTTCAGCTCCTTACCACAAAGACGAAACTCTTAAGTGGTTCAATGACCTTTTAAGTAAGGGGTTAATTGAAAAGAAATCCGAGAAACAACTCCAGTGTCAGGATTGTAAGAACATGTTGCCTGACCGCTTTGTGGAAGGTGAGTGTTACGAGTGTCATTATCCGGAAGCTCGTGGTGATGAATGTCCTAGTTGTGGTACATGGATTGATCCGCTTAAACTCATTAATCCGGTTTGTAAATTTTGCGGCTCCAAAAACGTTTCTGCCGTTGATTCCTACCAGTGGTACTTGATGCTTTCAAAAATGCATGAAGAACACCAGAAGTGGTTTGAAGGTAGAAAGCCTCATTGGAGAAAAAATCTGGTTCCATTCGTTGAGTCTTTAACCAAAGATAATCTGGTTGATCGTGCTATCACGAGAGATCTGGACTGGGGGATTGATGTTCCTCTGCCGGAAGCCAAAGGAAAGAAAATTTATGTTTGGTTTGATGCTCCAATTGGTTATGTATCAAACACTGCCCAGTTTTTGAAAGAAAGCGGCTCTAAAGAAGACTATATTAAAGACTGGTGGGGAGCTAATGATGTTAAGATCATTAACTTCATTGGTAAGGATAATATTATTTTCCATTCGGTTATTTTTCCGGTCATGTCTTTGGGAACGAAGTTCGTTAATCCTGTTTCGGATCTTCCGGCCAACCAATATGTTAACCTCGAAGGGAAGCAGTTTTCTAAATCCAAGGGATGGTATGTTGATGCTGATGAGGCGATCACGCAGTTTGGATCAGATGCTCTTCGCTTCTATTTAACTTCACTTATACCGGAAACTTCGGATTCAAGCTTCACCTGGAAAGGAATGGAACTTAAAATCAATTCTGAGCTCGCTAACAACATCGGAAACTTTGTTAATCGTGCCATGAAATTCTCTGCTAAGAACTGGTCTGAAGGAATGAAGGGAGAAAAGTTTGAAGCTTTCTTCACTGAGCATGCTGAAGGCGTAAAGACCTTTATTCAAGAATACCATGAGCTTTTGGACTCTTATCAAATTAAAAGAGGCCAGGAGCACATCATGGGATTAGGTGCGAAAGTTAATCAATTCATCACCGAGCGTGCTCCCTGGACTGAATTTAAAACAGACCAGGAGAAAGCCGCTGAAACCATCGCTATATCAACTGCCTATGTGCTGGTCATAGGAACATTCTTTAGTCCTTATCTTCCGCAATTATCCAAAGCTATTCTGAGCTACTTCGGATTAACTTCTGAGAGTGATCTGGTTCAAAAGATCTACCGTGGTGATTTAAATGCCATGAAGGATTTCTTCTCTCAAGGATTCAAATTGCAGGTAGAACCTCAGGGGCTTGTGCCTAAGATTGATCCTAAAGTGATTGAAGAATTGGATCAGAAATTGAAAGAGAAGGGTGCAACTCTCTAAGAGTATCCTCCTCGAATATGAGTTTCATCGTAATCAGGTTTGAAGATGTTTCCCTCCTTAGGGGGAGCATCTTTGGCCTTCTTAAAATACTTCCTGATAACTTTATCCATAATTTTCCCGGTCAGCTCTGGAAATAAGGCATGTCCGAGTCTTCCGACTTTATCCTGCACACCCAGATGAATGGATGGGCGTGGGTTCTGGACAAGTTTAATCATGGCCTTGGCCATATCTTCCGGATCGACTAAAGGGGACATAGGTTTAATCTCTTTACCTATAAAATTGGCCGCATGAGCAGGGGCCGGAGAGTTCACAAAGCCTGCATAGACTTCACAAACGTGAATATCAGGGAAATTTTTAAGTTCAAATCGTAAAGCTTCATTAAGGCCTCTTAAACCAAACTTACTTGCACTATAAGAAACGGTGAATGGATTTCCCATATAAGCACCAGTTGAATTTGTACTTATAATGATTCCTTTCTTTCTCGATTTAAAATAGGGAAGGACCACATAGGAGCCATAAAGAGGGCCTAATAAATTTGTCCTGATGACTTGTTCGTGGGCATCGAGGGGAGTTTCACTGAACTCGCCAATAGTGCCTACACCAGCGTTATTAATCCAGACATCAATCTCGTCATAAAAGGCCATCGCCTTATCAAATAAGTTTTTTACTGAATCAGGATTACTCACATCCGTATAGACTGCCAGGGCCTGTCCACCCATACTTTCGCATTCACTGGCAATTTCTTGGAGGAGGGTTTCACTTCGGGCGCCTAAAACGACATTGGCCCCTTCCCGGGCAAAGAGGAGGGCAGCGGCCTTTCCAATGCCACTGGAAGCTCCTGTGATCACCACAGTCATCGATTTCATAGCTTTTGCTTCCACCACAACCTCCTGGTTTTAAATGAGGTTAATTGACTTTTCCAAGAGTTATCAACTCCAGCTTCTCGCAAGATTGTCAAAATAAGGGAGCCTCCCTGTAAGTTTTTCAGTGCAAATCTGTGTTATGCGGAACTTTGATAAACTAAGCCAAACTTGGAGACCTGCATGAAACACTTCCTACTCTTAGGATTATTAAGTTTTTCCGCTTTCGGATCAGAGAGACTGACTGACAGTATTCCTTTCCCTTTTTATGAAGTGCAAAGAGAAGCCGAAGGAAAATCTAATTCAATGATGATCTTAAATAGTGGATTAGCTTCCTTAGAATTAAGGCTCCAGCTGATACGTGAGGCCAGGAACAACATTGAGTTAGAATATTTTATTTATGGTCTTGATGAGAGCTCTAAACTTTTGACCCAGGAACTGGTTCTCGCCGCTCAAAGGGGAGTGAAAGTTCGAATGCTGATTGATAAATCAGCAGCAGTTTTTGAATTTGATAAGTACTACGCAAAAGTACTCTCAGAATACGGTATTGAGGTTCGCTATTATAACTCAGCAGCACTTTATAGGATTTCTTCTGTTCAATTTCGGAATCACCGCAAATTGATTTCAGTCGATGACACTAAGGCCATCACTGGCGGCCGAAATATTGGAAATGATTACTTTGATATGTCTCCTTCATTTAACTTTCTTGATACTGATGTTTATGTTGAAGGGGATATTGTTAAAACCCTCAGACTATCTTTCGATGAATATTTCGAAGATAAAATCTCAGAAAGACCCAAATTCCCTAAAGAGCCACGTTTAAGCAAATCTCCTAATATGGAGAAGTACACTCAGCGCTTAACAGATGCTCAGAAATTTATTAAAAGAACTGAGAATGACCTGGCCCTGTTGAATCAAATTAATGAACTTGGTCAAAGTGCACTTGCAAAAATTCAAAAACACAATTGTCCGGAAACCACTTATACGACTGATCGCCCGGGCGGAAACTTCAGTACAAGACTCATTAAAAAGTACTCAGATGATTTTAGATTCGTTCGAAAGGCCCTCTTTGATAAGATTAATCATGTTAATAAAAGAGTGACCCTGGCCTCTCCCTACATGATTAACAATAAATACTCTCACTTACTTATGGATGATTTATTGAATAAGGGAATCGAGATTAAGCTCTATACCAATTCATTAGCATCTACTGATGCAGTGTATGTTGCAGCTAACCTTTATTTAGATGTACCCAAATGGACCAGAGAAGGGATTAAGATCCATGTTCATAATGGACTCTACCTTGAAGGGACGACGGTTTTAAATGATGCTATAAAAAAGGCCAAATGGGGAGTTCATACCAAGGCGCAAATTTATGAATACCAGGATCCTTCTCTCAATGAAATAATGATCGGGACCTATAATATTGATAACCGCTCCAATCATTATAATAATGAGATGGTTCTATTCTGTAGAGGCAATGAGGCTTTGATTCAGGAATTAAAAGGTAACATTGAAGGGTTGATGGAAGAAGGTTATGAGATAACAGCTGCCGGAGAGGCCGTTGATAAAGAGGGGAATGCTGTAAATGTCATGGGAGCGAATCCTGATAATAAACTTCTGATGAAGCTCATTACATTACCATCATGGCTCTTGAAGTTCTTACTCTAATTATTCTTGATGATATCGGGGATCTACTTTGATCCCCCTGCGTTTTGAAGGATCAGCATACTCAACAATCGGACGATCCCAGGAATTTAAAATCTTGCCATTCTTTGGATCAACAATCGCTCGAAATTTAGTCCTTTGATTTTGTCGTCCGCGTATAGTGATAACGACGGAGTCTACATTGAGGGAGACGCCCTCGTGTGACCAGACAAATGAATCCACTTTATCAATCTTTATTTCTTCAATCTCATCTCCACCTTGGGCCCTGAGATTTTCTTCCAAGAGCTCTTTCCATTCGGGGGAAGAGTCTTGAGTAATACCCTTGTCCAGACTAGGTTCAGGCATGCCCTCAGCTAAGTCTACATCAGCAGCTGATTCTTCCGGTACTAACGGAGAAGTTTTGCTGACTTTAGATTGAGCTGACACAAAAGGATCATTTATTTCACTTGATGAGTTTCTAAAGTAGTAAGCCGCTACCAAGAGAGCAACAAGACCAAAAATAGGGAGATAGTAGTGCTTATTCATTGACGTCAAAATCGAAATTTATGACTTTAAAAGGTTTATGGCCATTATATTCATAATCCAAAAAGTCATCGTTAGAATTCGAGCCGTCTGTATAACAGTCAGAGCAGTTACTAAAACGTGCTCTCAGGCGACAGCGAAATTTTGTTCCCGGCGGAACCCATTTATTTACTTCCATCACAAGAAGGTTTCCGTAATTGAATTCTCCGCGAGGTGATTCTTTTACTACAGTTTCATAGAATGTTTTTTGTGGATCAATCTTAGAGAAGAAAGCATCGTTGGCCCCAGGTAAAAATCTTGCCAGACACTCGTGTGGATTAAAGGTAAAGTCTGTGTCGCCAGAGCCTGAAGTTGAATATCCTAGACAATCCTTATCGACCAATGACAGTCCCTGCTTCTTTCTAAATTCATTTTGTGAAACCCAACGACTGGTTTCTCCTTCATCGAGTTGAACCATACAAACAGGAGCGACAGCATTAAGCGGAAACTTTTTACTAGTCTGATTCTCAATTAAACGGATGTAGTTTTTATCAGGGTATGGAACAGTAGGAGAATCCACACAGCTTGCTCCTGCTTCGGCTCCTTGATCTACTGTCGTAGTTGTATCAACCACACATGGTTTAAAATTACCACTATTCTCATCTGTAATGTGGACATGATCCCAATCATTGGCGAGAAGTTGAACTCCGGCCATCGTGCTGTTTGATGTATTTAATAAATTTGGAACAATGGCGAGGACTTCTCCCGGAGAAATCTTAATATTACCGTTGTTATATTTAATTCCGGAAACATTTGTTGATAGAGGAATTGAAAGACCTTTGAAGAGAAGCTGCTTCAAAAGGAAATCCATATCGGATTGGTTATCAATGGTGTAGTAGGTGATGCGATCAGAAACAGATTCAGTCTTTTGAGCGAGATCAATCAGTTGCTTTGAAACCAGTACTGATTTCCTTCTATTATCTTCGGAAACTGGCGTTAAGGGCTGATTAGGAATAAAAGATACGGCATGGTTATAGACAATATTTCTATCTTTGGTCGAATTACCATTATTGTTATAGGTCTTAAACAGTAACAGTCCATAATCATCAAGAAGTTTCTCTGATTCATTCTTTTCAAAATTAGGACATAGATTTCCGGAAATATACTTATAGATATTCTTGGCGAAAATCTGAGAAAACTTTCGATAATTCATCGGATTGATCGTTTGTGACCACAACCATGAACTTGAGCTGTCTAGATTGTTAAAGAAATAACTATCTGCAAATGGAGCTCCGTAGGCATCTACACTTTTAGCATTCAGATCTCCTAACTCACTTAAGGTTTCGGCCATAAGGAGCATGACAAAAGAAGTTGCTTTACCATGACCGCCATCTTCTTCCGAAGTTAACCCGCACTGATTTTGGAGTTCTTTGGTAAGGGCTACCAGATAGTGAGTTATGATTTGTCCGGCATAATGCTCATCTTCAACGGCCTTATCTGGATTATTGGGATCATAAAGAAGAAATTGAGGGTAAGACAGACGTCCATCAGGAGATTCATTGATTCCTGTAATATGATATGGGCTATCTTCTGAAAGTGGGCGCGATTGGTTAACAGTTCTACCGAGGGCCCATTCTCCCACATGAGTTCTTTTGTTCATCACAAAGCTGTAATAATCAGCGATACCTTCATTGATCGATTTGGCCTCATCGTAAGCGAGAAAACCCATTCCTGAACGGAAAGGATGGTATTGAGTCGATGAGGTACCATTTCTCATATTAAGCATGACATCCACTAAAGCGTGGGCCAGTTCATGATAAACAACTGAAGGATCTTGTATGAACTGAAAACCTGGATATTCTGACATAAACCCGAAACATAATTCAGGTCCTGCTGGAGAGTAGTAAGCTGCTCCATCTTCAGTGGTGCAATTGGCGTAAGCGGTCAGGTAGTCATTTTTATAAAGCTTAGAATCAGCATTATAGACACCCTTTAACCAGAATAATTTAGAGTTACCAAGGTAACTCGGTATCGATTTAGGAATCGAAAGAGGTAAAGAGTGAATTTGGTTGTAAGCAAATGCCATCTTATCCAGGAATGTCTGAGTACCTAGAGAAAGGTGATAAAGAGCATTTGTCTGATAAAATTCAGGGGATCCTGGAGGGAATATATAAGTTCTATCTTCCTTACGAGGAACTGGTTGTGATGATGTGATATCACTTAGAACACGGATACAGTTATTAAGTGAAAAATTCCTGCTTCCATAAAAGAATAGCTCAATACCACAGTTTCCCGTCAGTGTAGTATTAGTTGTAACGAGCTCAGCTTTCTGGTCGAGAAAGGATCCCATATCAGGATTTGATGGACCGTATTTACTTCCGGCCATCATAGTAGGGTTGTCCTTATAGATATAGGCCTTGCCGTCAAAGGATCCGTCATTGACTATGACGTTACTTCTTACTCCTGTTCCGGTTATTTCAGTTGGATTACAAGACGTCAGTACCCCTAAGAGAGGGATCATTAAAAAGGACTTCTGTTGTAGAAGCTTTAAGATTGGTTTTATCATCCGTTGACGTACCACTTTCATATTAACCTTATCGGTTGAAATCTAAGGATCTCAACCGACTATAATTCTCGACTACTGTTGGCTTGCGCCTCTGATTTCCGCTGCGATTGTTCCACCGATATTCATAATGGCTTTACCGATACCAGATCTATCACTTGTATCACCGGCCTCACAGAAGCTTGGGGCTGAGTTGGAAGCAGTGAGAGGATTTTCATTATCCGTACTGACACCTCTTGGCTGGTTTTTAGAAGTTTTATAGTCGGAGGCAATCCATTTTGTGAGTTCTTCACAGCCGCCAACTGAAGTAGTTCCTCCATTGCCGTCAGGCTTGCTGGAAGATTTACATTGGTCAGCAGGATCTTTTAAGCGTGCTAAAAATAAAGCACAATTCTCATTATCAACTAAGGCCTTACACATGGCCTGAGGGCTAGGTAAGGAATTATCATAGGATTGAGAATTATTATTCACACTGCTACAAAGAGTCTCGAATTCTGCAACAGCTTCCATGTCGGCTTGACGATTACTACCAGGGATAGAAGAAGCTGCTAAATAACCTGGTTTAAAGAAGTCATCTTTCATGCGACCACAAGCTTCTAATGGATTGTCACTGCTCATAACACTGTTATATTTAGAGCAAAAACGTGGAAGCTTTTCTCCCAGCTCTGATTGCCTTTTCATATCTTCTTCTTGTTGTTTCGCACGAGCAGCCTGAGCGGCCATTACTGCATTGTCGTGGTTTTGACGACAGTTTGTAGCAATTGAGTCCGATTCTGTAATAACGTCTTTGTAGTTTTTTTCAGTTTTCTTGATATGTTCTGCTAGAAGACCAGAGTTATTTCCTGAAAGCGATTCTCCACCCAGGATCTGATCTTGTTGTTTCTTCACGCTTTCTTTAAGAAGAGCGATATTGTTTTTGAACATTTCAACATACTTGTCAGGATCTTCCAAAAGGAGGCGACCATCTGGAGAACCACTAGTGGCTTCTGCAAAATCATTTAGGTAACGCTGACCTTCTGGTATTTCACGCTGAATTCCTGCTGGTGAAGAGAATCCGGCGCCAAAAAGAGTACGTAAGCCTTCACCTTGTTTCATATATTCAGAAAGAGCGGTATCGAAGATTTTTACGATATCTTGTTTGTTTTTCTGTAAAAGGGCCTTGTAGTTATTAGCACGGGCCGTTTTTTGAGTTTTAACTTCTTTCGTGAAATTATCCGCTTGTTGAGTACAGGCCTGCATGTTCTTAGAACAAGACAAAGCCGCGTTAGCGCAGAAACCTGGTGAAGAAGTGTTGAATCTTTCCGAAGTACAAGAGCCTACTGCTGTATTGTTGGCTTCTTCCGGGCTACTACATTCAATTAGTTTTTTACGAAGCTCATTCTTCATTTCAGCAGCTTGAGATGAAGCTAGTTTTTTATAATCCTGGTTCAATTGACGAAGCTTGTTGATGGCTGCTGACCCAGAGAGTTTATTGTTAAGATTGTTGGCCTTAAATTGAGCATTACAGTTATTGATAACATCAGAGAAATAAACGCTTGGAGTTCGGTTTGTTGAAGCACCCACAACTTTAGTAACAATGTTACCTTGAGAGTCTAGTTGTTGAACTTCATATGAGTTCTCCATTTTCATGTAATAGCGAGAACCTGTTTGAGATTCAAGAGATTTTAATTCTGCCAGTTTCTTTTCAATACTGGTTGAATTGTTATCCATGATTTGCTTCAACTTATCTTTAAGAAAGTTGGAAGCATTCGTGTTGGCATGATCGGAAGCTGTAGGATCATAGATTTTGCCAAGGAGGTAATCAATATCTCCCACCGAACTTGTTAGACATTGGTTCTTAATACGATTTTCAATGGTTGATACTTCAGCTTCAAAATTACTGCTATTGAGGTTTCCTAAAAGATTAAGGGCATTACCTGGGCCATACGAATTAAGTTCTGATTCAATCGTATTACGAGTTTCAGTCAACTTAATATAGTTTTCATTAAACTTGGCCTGCACGTCAGAGAATAAATCAGGATTTAAAGCATTGTTGATATTGTTAGGGGAGCTAACGAGATTTTTAATCTGACCTAGAAACTGGCCATAAGCAGCTGGAGATTTAGCAATCGAGCCATAGTTCAATTCAAACTGTTTTGAAACCTTATTAGCAAGGCCATTAATGTCTTCTACAACGCTGGCATGAGATTGCGAATAGGATTCACCAGAAAACTTCCCAACTTTTTGTGAAAGCTTATCTTTAAGATCTTTTTTAATTTTATTCAGACCGCCGCTTGTTCCTGTCTCATTGAATTTTTGATCAGAGAGAATAGAGAGACAAGCTGGATTGTTGAATCTTTTAGCAAAGTCGAATAGATCAGGATTTTTAGTTCTTACCTTATCGGCCAGTGTTGATTCTCCACCATCGAGGACAGCAACGGCTTCTTCTAAAGCATCCAGGTCTGCACGGGAAGCTTCGCGGAATTGGTTATTCATGGCTTCAAGATTCGTTGTGAGCTTATCCAGCTCATCAATTCTATGCTTGAAAAATCCGTTTAAAATCTGCATGGCATTTTTCATACAACCGATACCAAATGACTGGCCTTCGGAGTTACTGTCAGCAGTATAGTTTTTGTACATCTTATTAACTTGAAAATACTCGTTATAGTAAGTGAACATCTGTGATAGTTGAGCTTGAGGGGCCATACCACTATCGCTCATTACTCCTAAACGACACACTTCTGGACGTGCTTCATGAAGAGTCGTTGGAAGGGTCTGACAATTTAGTGCTTGAGGATTGATATTGTTGACTGCCAGGTAGTTCGTTAAACCTGGAACCATGGAAAGTTTTTGAAGATTAAAGTATTTATCTGGTTGAGGTGATTGCTGGTCTTTAAGCTTCTGCATATCAAAAGCCATTTGTGTGCTAAGGGAATTTCCTTGTCTGGCATTATGAACTTCTCTTAAAATCTCTCCTGTTATCTGAAGACCGGCACCAACGGCTTCAGCAGCGGTGTTCAACATCGCAGCCTTCGAAGCTTTTTTGGGAGGAGCAGCTGTTGTTGCTTCTTGAGCTAAGGCGAGAGGGGACACCATTAGCTGGACACTAATTGTGATAGCAAGAATGGGGGCCATTTTTCTCTGTTTCATAACGTTCCCTTTAATAAATCTGTATCTTCTTGTTTTCTCGGCATTTTCAGAGAAAAAGCTTAGAGAAAGTAAATAGTTTACAGATAAACTCTGCCTTTATTGTAGGTGTCACTTGGCCTGTGACCTACGAAAAGAGGCTTTAACTCTAATTTCTTGGCAATTCTGAGTAAAAAAGTGAAACTAAACTAGTGTAATTCCATAGGTTATTAAGAAGGTTGTCAGTGTGTTAGGAAAGCTTTTTAAACGAAAGTCTGTGCCAGAAAATGATGGCGAAAAGCAAAAATCCGAACTTCCAGCTGTTGAGGTGAAAAAGTTCAACTACGTGAAAGTTTTTGGACTTGAGCTTAGTAATATGGAAGAAAGCCCGATCTATACCCTTAAGCATCAACTTTCTATTGGTAGTGAAATCGGAGATATTATCATTTCTGATCCTTCAGTATCACCACGTCATGCCACTTTTATTCTACAACAAGATGTTGCCTCGGTCATAGATCATGGAAGTGTGGCTGGTACACGTATTGATGGAAAAAAAATTCCTGTTGGGAAATACATCATTCTTGAAGAAAGTGATGTTATCACTTTAGGAGATCTGGAAATTAGGCTACGGATCTCAACAGAATCTCAACCAGTCGTTGTAGACTCTGAAGAGGATGATTCTGACGAGATTGAAGAAGAAGCAGTTGTAGAAGAAGCAGTTGTAGAAGAAGTTGAAGAGCTTGTAGATGATGAGGTGCCTGATCTCCCTGATCTTCCGGAAGAAGAATCTGAAGAAGAGATTGAGGAGAGTGTCGAGGAAGATCTGGAAGAAGATCAAGAATATGTAGAAGAAGGCGAGGAAGAGGAGCCTTCTGAGGAAGAAGAACTTCCTCCTTTAAAAGAAAAAAAAATCGTTACCAATTCGGCTAACAGTCTTGTCCGTTTAGTGGCCGTTATTTCCGATATCCTGCTTGCGTATTCTCTTTTAGTTGTCTTGTCTCCGTTTGATGAGTTTAGAGAGTTTATTGAAAGCACTCAAGGAACTCTAAAAAGCTTTGTGGCCATTGATTGGGAAGTTCTGGCTTCTTCTTTAAAAGAAGAGAATGGATTCCTTGGAACTCTTGTTATTGATATATATGATTTTTTATCTGCAACTTTTAATGTTGGCCCCTTAATACTTATGTTCACTTTGGTGCGTTTAATTTCAACGCTCATTTTAGGAGTAAGTATTTCCGAATTATTTTTATCCGTAAGATCCAGAGGAAATGCTCTCTGGGCACGCATCGGTGGGACACTACGAGTTTTAGTTGGAGTAGTAACAGGACCATTTCTTATCTTTGATGCTCCAGCAGTCATCTCTCGGAGAACTTTTAAAGAAGTCCTGACATTTACGAATATTTATACCAGCTCTCGAATGACGACGATTGTAGTGAGCTTCATTATCATCCCTTTGATGCTCACGTTGGCTTTATTCTCCCCTTTATTTGAAGGTTTTGAGCCTCCGATGCCTGTTGGTATTAATGATCGGGTCGATCAACGAGTTAGGATGAAGACAGCTGAGAGTGATGAAGCCATGATGAGTGACTTCAGCTCGGCTTTGGGTTTTAAACTTAATTATAACAAATCAGACTTATCTCTAATACCTAGTTTTAAATTTCAAGGTGTAAAGAGCAAGATGACTGTTCGATCCGGTATTCTCTTTTATCAAAGAGATACTCAGCGTCAGCTTGAGTTAGAAGTATTTAAGAAATTTGATCTTAAGCAGCTTCTTGGAATGGGGATGAAGGGAAATATTCCCCTTCATGACAAATATCCACAAATTTATAATTTTGTGTATGAATCCCCTGATAGTAATCCTGCTTTTAAGAAAACAAATGATCAGGCTTCTAACACAGCTTTTAGTAATGAGTTTATTGAATTTACGAAAATGGCCTTCTCATTAAGTCTTGATAATGCTCTGGAAATTATGCAGAGTGAAACTTTTCTTATAAAGGGATTAATAGACTATAAAGCGTCCTTCTTAAGTTTAATTGAATACAAAGATTTTGATGACATAAAGTTTATTAAAGTAGGAAATGCTTTTGTGATGAGAATTAGTTATCAGAAACAAAAGCCCTTTGAACTTTTAATTCCATTGATTAAGGGCGAAGGGAAGATTTACAAGCTTTCTTTAAAACGCCGTGAGAATACAGAAACGGTACTCAATAAGTTCTTCAAATATAATTTGGACAAAGCGGACTGGTTTTCACTTGAGCGTGAACAATCAGAAGACATGATGACTGCACTGGAAGTTTATGACTTCTTTTCATCTCCGGATCTTAAGAAAGAACTGAATAACGAAATAAAAGCTCAGCGCTTATATGCCTACTATTTTGAAACTTCCGTCTCTTTGTTAAAGAAAGCGGACCCGGTGGAACTTGAGATATGGAAAAATAAGGCCAAAGCGCTTCTTAAACTGATTGAAGAAGTTTCTCCTGAATTACCCGAAGGTGCTACCAGTGCTAGTACCTTAGAAAAATTAGAGCAAAATTTTACCGATTTAGTAGATGCGATTGAAAATAACAATACGGAATATTTTGGTATTGAGGAAACTTCCATTATTTAGGATATTCGATGAACTTTTTAGAAGCCGTTCTTTATGGAATTATTCAGGGACTATCAGAATTCCTCCCTGTCAGTAGTAGCGGCCATTTGGCCCTTCTTCCTTATGTTATCAAAATTGATGATCCCGGTGTTGTCTTTGATCTCATGATGCACTTTGGGACGGCCTTGGCCGTAATTGTTTATTTTAAGAACGATATTTATCGCTATGCTAAAACTTTCACTCCGCAACTTGCAAACTTTAAAGTAGGAGGAGAAGACCGTTGGTTTGTGAGAAATTTCATTTTCGCTACGATGGTAAGTGTTTTCTTTATTCTGATGCTTCTTCCTGTTTCAAAGCTTGCTCGTGAACCTTGGATAATTGTTTTTAACCTGTCTTTCTTCGGTGGAATGTTATGGTTTGCTGACTGGAAGAATAATCGCGCAAATTTATTAGATGAACCCATGACTGAAGGTTTTAACTGGAAGCTCGCGGGTCTTATAGGGATGGCCCAGGCGCTGGCAATATTTCCAGGTGTCAGCCGTTCAGGTATCACCTTAACGATGGCCCTTTTTTTAGGGATGAAAAGAAAGGAAGCCGGAGCATTTTCTTTTCTTCTTTCTCTTCCCATTATTATTGCGGGTATTTTAAAAGAAATTCCTGACTTAATGAAAACTCAGGATAATTCATCTTTATTGATTCTGCTCACGGGGGTTTGTACTTCTTTTGTGGTCGGTTGGATGACTGTTCATTTCTTTATGAAGTTAATTGGCAGGATTGAGCTGAAGTATTTTGCATTTTACCGCTGGATCATTGCTCTTATCATGTTTTTTATCGTACTAAGATAAGTCTAGTTGTTGTTTTTTGCAGCTTCTGTAAAGCTTTCAGGAACACAATAGACATGATTATTCCAACGAACTCCGGCATCAAAAATTGAACTTACATTTCCGCCATTATTATCGACTTCATCTGTTCGATAGTTAAATCGGCGAGTCATACTGGTCGCGCTGGCCGGTTTATAAGTTCCATCAGTAAGTGGAATTGAAAGATTGCTTATGGCAACTCCTGTCATCGCCTGACCGGAACAGCAGAGGTTCTTTTGCACGGCCATCATTTTAACCTGACCAGGATCTTTAATGTAGCCAGTTTGCTCATCATAGGAAGAATCATGTAGTCCACTTCCTTCAGAGGAAACGTAACGGTTTAAGTACACAGTGACATCGGTGAAATCAGGAAGACAACAACGGTTAACGTTATTATCAGAAGCCTTGAAGCCGGTACAGCAATCGGAAGCCTTGGTGGTCGAAGGAACTTCCTGACCGGAAGGTATACAACAGTTAAATTCGTCTTCTGAGAAAACCTTTTTTAAGGTGTTGTTAGGCATATTGAATTTATCATAGCTGGCGGCAGAGTAGTAACGGGTTCCATTATTGTTAAAGTCTTCACCCACGCTATTCGCTGGCAGGAAGACTTCTTGGTCATTCGAATCAGTTAATGGAAGCCGGAGAGGGCTGGCTTCTAATTGACTATCATTAACCAGCTTGTAAACCTCATCATTCGTTTTAACGGCCACTTGAGGGATACCGATCAACTCAAGAGAGCCTGCCCAGGTTAAGTACAAATTCTCTTCATCCGGAGTCATACTTTTAATCTCACAGGAAGCATTGGTAAATTGATCAGGATGACACTCAAATGGGGCATCAACCACACCGGTTACAGAGTTATTCTCCGGGCCCCAGCTAATATGTTTAAACATGGCCTTATCCACAGTTTGCATTTTAGTCTTAGCGAAGGCATGACCGCCGCCATTCTCCGAAGCAAAACTTCTAACCCAGTTTTTTGTGCAACAAGTTCTCTGATTAATCGTATCGAGTGTTTTATATTGACCAAGTATCTGTCTGAAGCGAACTGATGAATTCTCGGCAGCAATAGAAAGAGCGAAAGATTTCGTAGAATCAATTTCATTAATATTACAAGTCATCTTGTCATAGGCACTGTGAACACGAGAGTATCGGCTTTTACTACTAAAAGGAGTAGTTACTCCTGCTACTTTAATATTGTTGTTCTCACACCATTGAAAATCAGAGTCATTTTTCTGCGTATACACGGTCAAAATTTTGCCAATTTCGCGGCAACAAGTATTTTTCTTAATATCAAATTCAGGATTATTAATACCGTTAATTTTCTTAAAGTCCGGGTTACCACAAACTAACTCTTCTTCCCAGTATTTGGCTTCAGCGAGATTTAAGACTGAACTAAGGTTTGCTGATTTGGCTTTGGAAGCAATGAGTGAAGAAGGAGCACATTCCATATCACTAAAACATGAAGCCCCAGGAGCTCTTAAACAGGCATTTTTTTGATAACCAACAGTCGTTACTGGCTTTTCTCCATCAACACTATATATATTAAGATTAACCAGTGATGTTAAGTTCAAAAGATTTGTTGAGAGATTCTGGCTAAAAGTGAACCTATTGAGAACAGGGTCACCGATTGGAAGATTAAAAAGCTGCATGCTATTTCCTGCAACATCTGTTGCCGGGCATGCATTGAGAGTTCTTGCTGAAATAACTAATGAGGTACTGGCCCCTATGCCAAGAATTTTGTCAGAAGTTTCTGTTCGGTTATTAGGGAGTCTTGAATTGAGATCGTAGGTACTGGTTGCTACCGCAACATTCTTCCCTGGAACGCAGATGGCTTCGACTTTGTTGGAAGACAAGGAGGTGGCAGCATCTGAAAGGATGCTTTCTTTACCATAGTAATTGAAAGGTCTCAGAATGACTCTCGCTCCATGCCCTACAGTATCTGACTTATTTTCTGGATAGGCCGTGTTTTGCGCTCCTGGAGTATTAGCAAAACGAGCAATACGATCATTAAATCGATTTGGAGTGGTGATAGTTTGGCAGGTGTAATTTGGAGCACAAGTCAGACTTCCGATGAGAGGTGAGCCGTTAAATTGCTCTTTAGTTAAGGCTTGATTTAAGTCCGGAAGACAAGGAGCTCCACGACCCCGATAGACGCATCTAAGAGATTGACCATTTACTCCGCCTAGTATTGAAGAAAGTGACCGTTGAGTAGAGCCAAGAATTTCTGAACCATTGGCATCGAATTGTGGCCAGTTCGTCGTAATAGGAGACACATTCTGACATAAATAATCGTATCCAAGCTGTCTGAAACAATCGTTATCACTTTTACAATAGTGTGATTGCTGACATTGAGCTCCGTCAGTTTCAGTGTCATGATCTGGGACATCCCCAGAATAGGCAGAGGTTTCTGATATGCTTACATTGAAATTGCTATCAATACTGAGGTCACCTAGATAGGTATTAACGGCAAGATAAAGTTTATTTGTTTTAGCCTTGATTCTTCTTTGATTACCTACAGAAAACCAGGTGACGCCATCAAATGAGCCGATGAGCGAACCATAATCAAAACCATACCAATCGCGATTATAGCCATTCGCAAATAGGAAATGCTGTCCGGCCAGGCGGGCCCGTCTTTGCGCGAGTGGAGTGCCCGCTGTGACGTGAGTCCATGGAATCATGGTAGCGGGAACAAAACAAGCACGCCCAAAGAGAAGATCATCAGCACGATAAAGACCGGTACTATTAATTCTTGTCGAATCGTAATTATCTGGAGCATACCCTCCGGCCTGTCCACCAAAGTTTTGTGGAAAGATTTTTTTCATCGCTGAGTAGTAGTCGGAACCACAACTCAAGCATGAAGAGAAAACACCGGAACCGACAAGAATGTCGTATTGTTGGTCTTTCTTAACTTTGACCATCTTGGCCGGACGGGAAATGTAGGTTCCTGTTTTTGAGAATGAGCCGTAAATTTCATTAAAGCCAACATAATCAGCAACGTTGTTGGGTTTTAAGACATCATTATTTGTATATTTAAATTCTTTTAATTCTTGGATAGGAGCGTTTGCATAGTCCTCATCATAACTCACTCCATGTTCATCGAAATAGCGATGGGCTATGTTTTTATTTGAAACATAAACCGTTTGATTGATTGGAGGAGCATCTGAGGTAGGAGAAGGATAAGTACACGCATAGTTAACAATGGATGTATTATTCGAATCCATGACGGGTTTTAAATTACATTTAAGGCTGGCGGAGCAACTACACATGGTATTTACTCGAGCCTGGACATCTCCCCGGAATTTAATTAATTGAGATGCATTTTCTGTGACGTAATAAATGATTTCAACATTTTGGTTTTGGTAGACATTATAGCTATTGGAGAAAACGATTCTTTTCGTTGGAATTTCTCTTTTTGACCAAGTCGTGGAATCCTCTGGAACAACCACACCACTGACCTTAACAATAATATTTCCATTTTCAGAAGCATCAGCATACTCAGGAAGAGGGTAAACTTTTGTACCATCGTGCCACATCGTTGAAGTAGGATCTGAATGCCCATGGATATAGGTTTTTGTACACTTTGCCATGCTGGCATTTAATTTTTCACAGCTCCCATCCACTTTGTAAGTCAGATATAAATTAGCATCGTAGGCATTTTCGGGGAGAGTCGCTGTAAGGTGAACGGCCTGGGCCAGATCAAGTTTATCATTGGCAGTATTCGCTACAAATGTTCCTGAAGTGAGAGGAGTTTTATTTTGTTCATAGAGAGTTTTTCCACCATAAACAATTTTTACAATATTATTCTTGTAATCTCCTTGACCGAGAGCTGGGTTAATAGAAGAAAAGTTGATATCATCAAAATAACCGGTATCGTCGGTATTGGCGGCAGAGAAAACGCCCGGAATATTCTTTGAAGCCTCAGTAAACTTCAAGGTACAATAAGAAAATTCTCCATCAACCTTATTAAGACATTCATAAAGCTGTTTCATTTCGAGGATTCTTGTCGCGGCTTCATGGTCTGGATTCGTTGTTTCGTCTCCAGGAGCCGGACCGCCGCCTTCAGGACGAGTTTCGCAGACAAAATAGTACTGTGGATAAACCACAAATCTATTTGGATTCAGGCGAACATCTTCCTGTGCAGATAGAAAACCTGGGAGACTTGAGGCTCCAGGTTTTATGGCCCCATCTTTCACGCATTGAGATTGTAAACAACAGTCATATCCACGGGCCTTACAGACACTGGACTCCGAACAGCCAGCCGCTCCTGATCCATTTGAACTGCCGGAGATCGTTAATTGAAGTGAGCTTGTCGTGATCGTCGGGACTTCTTCACCATTAATGAAATAAAGTTTGAGACCAGTGCTACTTACTGCTGTAGAGCAATTGGTGCATAACTGATTGAAGCTATAATGAAGTTCAACAGTATTGTCATCTCTGGAAGGAATTGAGTAGAGGGCATTACTTAGATTGTAGGTCATACAATCGTTTTGGTTGGCGGTATCGTTGGAAGGCTCTATCTGGAGATAAAACTCTGTCGTTTTATTAATTAAATCAGTGTAGGACTTGGCCTTAGCCGATAGAACAAGAAACTTATCCTTACCACCTTCATAATTATATCTTCCAGCAATACAAAACTTCGTACTGTTAGGAATGGTTCTTAAATAAATTGATAATGCTTTACCTCGGAGTAGAAATGAATCCGTAAAATTAACCGGAAGGGCAATGGTAGTGAGTGTCTGAACCGAACCTTCTTGCATGAAAATGCCGGAGAGCGGAAAGTTTGGTTCCTGATAGGTCGGAGTTTCAGTACCTGGATTTTTAATTGAACCATCTTTGATGGCAGGTGCAGTGTTGGTTGGCATGCATGAATACAGACTCATGAGCGCCACAACCATGAACGCATAAAAAAATTTGAATTTGTAGTAGCTCATCGAGTTCAACATCCGTGTCTGCCTCTCCATCTTAACTATCGGATTTTTTTATAATTTTTTTTAATTAACCCATACTTTCCCATTCTTATTTTAACCCTTTCACGGAAGGGATGTGAGAGTAAGAGGTAAGCTATTGTAATGTCATTTATAAGAGGAGGGGGAAGGGAGGTTATTGCCGATTATAAGAGTCAGCGAGAGGCAAAATTTTCCAGTTCTACAAGTAGAGAATGGAGGGCCGCCTGAGCGAAACGCTCTTTAAGAAGAATTCGCTCACCTTTGAATAAAAAGTCTCGTGCTTTAACATCCTGGTCTTTAACACAAGAACCAATACAAACTGAGCCAACTGGAAACTTATCATTGCCTCCACCAGGACCCGCATAACCAGTAATAGAAATAGCAATATCGAGGCTAAGATGTTCTCTTAAACCTTTCGCCATCTCTTTAGCTGTTTCAAGACTTACGGCCGTATGTTTATCCAAAGTTTCTTTTTTTACACCAAGAATTCCTTGTTTAACTTGTTCATCGTAACAGACGATCGATCCCATGAGGCAATTGCTACTGCCTGGTATATTAGTGATTCGATGTGAACACAATCCTCCTGTCGCCGATTCAGCAAAACCGAATTTAATTTGATTGTTATTAGCTATCCTTACAATTTTCTCTTCCAGTGTTTCATTACCATAATTCCAGATACTGGATTTAATGGGAGAGTTTTCAAAAACTTCCCGTGCGGCCGCAACGAGGGAGGATATTTTTTCTACAGAATCGGACTTAATCTTCACTCTGATATCAACTCCCATTAAGACCGGCAGTGAACTTACTTCTCCAAATGCTTCGAGTTTTTCCCAAAGTTCAGGATCAACTTCATTGAAGATTTTTTCTTCGGGAATTCCCTTCGTTCGCGCCATCAATGTATCCATGAAAATGGATTTATCCACGCGATCAGAGATGAGATCCATTAAATGATCTTCTAGAATACTTTTAAATTCCCTTGGAACACCGGGGGCCGAAATAATGATCTTATTCTCATCCTTATAGCTGAATCCAGGAGCAAAGCCAGAGGAGTTACTTAAGGGCTTGAAACCTTCCGGCAGAAAACAATAGCCATGTTCTTTTCCGGGAAAAGTACGATCGAACTTCTTGTAATTTCCTTCTGAAATTTCCTGGGCTTTTTGAGAGAAGATTATTTTTTTTCCTAGAAACGAAGCAATACTTTCTTTGGTGATATCATCACGAGTGGGACCCAGGCCCCCGGTGGTTATGACAAGATCATTCCGTGATAGCAGAGTTTTGAGTCCATGCTTAATGGCAGCATCAGTATCTCTGGCCGTCATTGCTTCATGAATTTCTAAATGCTCTGTTCTTAAGAACTCAGATAAAATTTTGGTATTAAGGTCGGAAACTTTTCCATCCAGAACTTCACTGCCAATGACAAGTAATCCAATTTTCATACGTCCCTCAACCTGTTAAATACATAGTATAAGTAAATTCTTTACTTTTCTATGGCGCATAATGTAATTGAATGAGCACAATGCCAAAAAAGTATCAATTTAAGCTGCCCTTCGATGTGGAGCTTGAGACATATGTTAAGAAAACGTATCCTGAAATTCGGGCCTACCGGACTGTCTCTAAAAGTTTAGACGCTCGTGGGGCACCACGCGGCAAAAAGCCCATTTATCATTACATCCTTGATGCTTTAGTTAGTGCAGAAGATAAGTATCCTCTTCCTGAGACTTTTCCTAAATTAAAACCGCTTGCAAAAAAACCTCTTATTATTGGTGCCGGTCCTGGTGGATTATTCTGTGCTGTTCGCTTAGCTGAGTATGGCATTCCAAGTATTATTATCGAAAGAGGCGATGAGGCTTCTAAGCGCATGCTTAGAATTGCAAAATTCTGGCGTTACGGTGAACTCGATGATGACACGAATGTTTGCTTCGGTGAAGGTGGGGCGGGGCTTTTTTCCGATGGAAAACTTATAACCCGGATTAAATCAAATCTCGTTCAGTATGTGATGGAAAAATTCGTCGATTTCGGTGCTCCTGAAGAGACGGCCTATGTCTCTAATCCGCATTTAGGATCAAATAAAATCAGAGCTATCATTACTCATATCTCTGATTGGCTACGAGAGCAGGGGACTGAGGTCCGTTACAATACGAAAGTCGTCGAGATTCTCGCAGAAGGAAATAAAACCATTGGAGTAAAACTTTCAAATGGTGAAATCCTTTATTCAGATCATGTTGTTCTTGCTACAGGACATTCCGCCCAAGATCTTTATCACCACCTGGAAGATATAAAGGTTGCCATGCAGCCCAAGGATTTCGCCATTGGTGTACGAGTTGAACATCCTCGTCGCTATATTGATACTCTTCAGCACGGCTCTTTTTGTGAAGCACCTGAAATGGGGTCTGCTCGTTACCGTTTAAGTTGGCATGACAAGTGGAGTGATCGCGGAGTTTATAGTTTCTGTATGTGTCCCGGTGGTTATGTTCTTTCTTCCGGAACTGAGAAAGATGGAATTGTGGTCAACGGGATGAGTAACTATGCTCGTAATTCACCATGGTCAAATGCTGCCTTAGTGGTTTCAGTAAAGTCTTCTCAGGATCTTAAAGATCATAGTCTTATGGCCGGACTTAACTTCCAGCATGAAGTGGAACAGAAGGCATTTGCCCTTTCTAAAAAGTACGCAACCGGCAGAGAACTACCAGCGATGACTATCAAGGAGTTCATTGAAGGGAAGTTAAATGATAAGCCTCTTCCTAAAACATCATCTCCTTCCGGGGTTTTTAAGGCGGATATTCGCCAGATCTTTCCGGATTTTATAGTTGAGCATCTAAAGAAGGGTCTACTGGAGTTTGATCACGATCTTCCAGGATTTATTTATGAAGAGGGCCTATTAATAGCTCCTGAAACACGAACTTCCGCACCCTTAACTATTCTTCGGGACAAATCGACGCTCATTTCCATTTCTCACCAAGGTCTTTATCCCTGTGGAGAGGGGGCCGGATATGCTGGAGGAATTACTTCTGCAGCTGTTGATGGAGTGAAATGCGCTCTTAGTATTCTCAATCAAGAAGGCCTTTTGTCCGAAGTTTAACTCGTCAAATAAAAATTTATCCTTTAGAGTGTTCGGATTCAAAAAAAAGGTATCAAACGTATGAATTTAAAGAACATCGCCGTCGTTGCTCACGTTGACCATGGTAAAACTACTATGGTGGACCAACTTTTAAAATACTCCGGAACATTTTCTGCACATGAACAAGTACAGGAAAGAGTTATGGACTCAGGAGAGTTGGAACGTGAACGTGGTATTACCATTAAAGCTAAGAACTGCGCGATTCGTTGGAAAGGAACTAAGATCAACCTTCTGGATACTCCAGGACACGCCGACTTCGGTGGTGAAGTTGAACGTTCTCTTATGATGGTTGATGGTATTCTTCTTTTAGTTGATGCTTCAGAAGGTCCTCTCCCTCAAACTCGTTTTGTTCTAACTAAAGCTGTTGAGCGCGGAATTCGCGTAGCAGTTTTCATCAATAAGGTTGACCGTCAGGATGAGCGTATTGATGAAGTGAAAAGTGAAGTAGAAGATCTTCTTCTTGAGATCGCTTCTAACTCAGGTCTTGATATTGATCTGGATATTCCTTTCTATTACGGCTCAGGTAGAAATGCCTATGCTTCACAAGATAAGGATCGTCGTGAAGGGAACATGGATCCTCTTCTGGACTTCCTCGTTTCTGATTACTATCCGTCGCCAAAATTTGATAAAACAGGTTCGGCCCAATTACTTGTGACTAACCTCTCTTACTCAAACTACCTTGGTACCCTCATGGTAGGTCGTATCCAGCGCGGAAAAATTGAAAACAATAAGCAACTTGCCCACATCAATGCAGAAGGGAAAGTAAAAAACTTCAAAGTAACTTCTCTTCAAATTTATGATGGTCTTGGCATGGCGACAGTAGATACTGCTGAAGCCGGAGAAATTGTCATTATCTCAGGTCTTGAGCATGGAGATATTGGTGATACTTTAGCTGCGACCGATAAACCGGAAGCTCTTCCTCGTATTGAAGTTGAACCACCAACGGTATCGGTACAGGTTTCTGTATCAACTTCTCCAATGTCGGGTCGTGAAGGTGAATACCTTACTTCACGTAAATTAGAAGAATTCTTACTTGATGCTATTCGTAAGAACGTGTCTCTCAAATATGAGCCAACTGAAGATCCGAAAGTTTTCATCTTGAAAGCACGTGGTGAACTTCAAGTTGCTGTTGTATTTGAAGAAATTCGTCGAGCTGGATTTGAGCTTATGATTGCTCGTCCACAAGTTATTACAAAAGAAATTGATGGTGTTTTGATGGAGCCATTTGAGCGTTTAGTTCTAGACGTTCCTGAAGATTCTACAGGTGCTATCACTGAGAAAATGGCCGTGCGGAAAGGTCGTTTGGAAGCCATGCAACCTTTTGGTGAAGGCCGTACTCGTATGGAGTTCCACGTTCCTTCTCGGGGGCTCATTGGTTACCGCTCTACTTTCCTTACTGATACTCGCGGTCAGGGTTTAATGTCATCTTACTTTGTTGGTTATGAACCACACGTTGGAAAAATGCTTGCTCGTCAAAACGGTGCTCTTATTTCTGACCGTGCTGGTAAAATTACTCCATACGCTCTCTTTAACCTTCTTTCATCTGGTAGACAGTTCGTTCTTCCAACTGAGCAAACTTATGAAGGTCAGGTTGTAGGTGAGCATACTCGTCCGAATGATTTGAACGTTAACGTTTGTCGCGAAAAGCATCTCACAAGTGTTCGTACAGCAGGTAAAGATGAGAACGTTATCCTTCCGCCAATCACTCCAAGAACTCTTGATTGGGCACTTGACTGGATTGATGAGGATGAGTGGGTAGAAGTGACTCCGAAGAATATCCGTATTCGTAAAAAAGAACTTAATCAAAATATGCGTAAAGTAACTCGCTAAAGTTTAAGGGGCCCTCAAGGGCCCTTTTTTTTTCCAGTTCTTTCCTCTCTTGTTACAATCGTGGGTGCAGGAGGATCTTATGAAACTTCTATTAATCGTCTCTTTGACTCTAGGATCTGCAGCTTTTGGTGTGGATTATTATCGAAATGATGGCCGCTCTTTACCAGAGAGCTTAGAACAAAAAAGTAATAAGACCGGACAGATTGGGCCAACAACAAGCGAGACAGGAATCAGAAATAGTTCAGGGGTGACCCCTGACGAGATCAACCCGTCTCTGAATCCAGCGCCAAGTAGTGATAAGGAATTGATCGAAAGCACGACATTGACTAATCCGGGCAAGGTTCCTGAGGAAGTCATGGAAGCTCAAGAGGAAAGTCCTTTAGACTACAGTACCACTCCTAAGAAGAAGGCCAAGCCGAGCGATAAGACTGACTTATAGGAGTTAAAGTTTTCCCCTGATAATTCCGATAGGCATTTCAGGGAGGAACTATGAAATTTATCATTCTATCGGCTTTGCTTTTATCTTCCTTTGCCTGGGCAAAAGAGCCTCAGAAGAACTTTAATAAAGCTCTAATGGAAGATGTGAAAACAGATATTAGTAAAGACGAAGAAAAGTTTCGTGTGAAGCCTTCTCGCGGTCCTGCCTCGGTTGAATCAGAGGTGGCACCTGTTCCTCATAAAGAATCACCTATTGAAAAGAAAGATCGGGTTATCGGGCCTGAACGCTGGTAAGGTTTATTCTTTAGTCGCTAATTCAAAATCATTAAAATCAAAACCTGGTGAAACAGTACAGCCAACAAAGGCGTATTGACTGCCCGGAGCTAAGTAGGCCCCAAACCAGGCTCCTGCTGGAACGACGTACTGACATAATTGTCCGCTCTTGAAGTCTGTTCCTAAGATTGTTTCTTTGATTGTTCCATCTGATGCTTTTTCGTAAACCACAAGAGGGTCACCAGCATAGAAGTGCCACATTTCATCCGACTTAATTCGGTGAAGGGAAGATCTTTGCCCTTCTTCCAGCAGATAGAAAATACCGGTAGCAACTGAGCGTTCGCCTCGAGAAGTTTGAGTCACTTCTTGAGAGCGGTAAGTCTCTTTAAAATGGCCTCCCTCAGGGTGAGGGAGCATTTGATATAACTCAATGAGCTCAGCTGCTTTGGTCATTTGATTACTTTATGAGCTTACTTAAAAAATCAACAGGAATAGGGAAGAAAGTAGTGGAGCTATTATTAGATCCGGCAATTTCTCTCATCGTTTCTAAAAATCTTAAAGTAATGGCATCTTTTTGTTCCCCAAGGACCTGAGCGGCTTCAGCTAACTTTTTAGAAGCTTCAAATTCCCCTTGGGCAGAAATAATTTTTGCTCTCTTTTCACGTTCAGCTTCAGCTTGTTTCGCCATCGCTCTTTGCATTTCGGCCGGAAGGTCGATTGCCTTAACCTCGACGTTAGTCACTTTTATTCCCCATGGCTCAGTTAACTCATCAAGAATTCCCTGGAGTTTGCCATTGATAACATCACGGTGAGCAAGAATCTCATCTAGTTCATACTGCCCCACAACCGATCGAAGAGTCGTTTGAGAAATCTGAGCGGTGGCGTGGTAAAAGTTTTCAACAGAGATGATAGCATGCTCTGGATGGCTTACTTTGAAATAAACAACAGCATTTACTTTTAAAGTAACGTTATCTTTTGAAATAATATCCTGTGCAGGAACATCCATCGTGACTAGACGAAGATCAACTTTGGCCATTTTTTCAAGACCAGGAATAAGGATAATGAGCCCTGGACCACGAACGCCTGAGAATTTTCCGAGACGGAAAATAACACCCCTTTCATATTCATTAAGAATTTTAAAAGTGCTAAAGAGGATCAGGGCCGCAAAGACAATAAAAGGAAGAAAGGTCAAAGACATATGTACTCCTTACAAGTTTAAGATTCTTTTTTAATCTTTAAATGAAGTGTTTTAGGATTCGCTTCTAAAACACTGATAGGTTCATTAATTTTAAGTTCTTCATCAGAAGAGGCCCGCCAGATTTCTCCACGAACTTTAACTTGATATTCTAAAGGGCCAGTTTGAGAAAGCACTGAACCTTTTGCTCCGATAGGAAGAAAGAAGTCATTTGTAACTTTCTGTTTCTTTTTATCATTGACGATATACCAAACGACCAGGCCAACAGCCAAGGCAACTCCTAAGAGTGACGATATAATCGCCGGATATTGAACGCTGATAAATCCTCCTTCACCGTGGAATAAAAATAACGATCCCATTATAAAGGATATAAGTCCCGCTATAGTGAGGATGCCGTAGCTTACAATAAAAATTTCCAGGATGAGCAGGAAGACACCTAAAATGATGAGACCCATTGAGCCCCAGTCGAGAGGCAGGACTTGAAAGGAGATCGCCGCGAGAATCAGAAAGCAAAGCCCAACCGATCCTGCAATAAATCCACCCGGTGCCTGAAACTCAAAATAGATGAGAGCGATACCAATTAAAAAGAGAATGTAGGCGGTGGTTGGATTTGCCAGAACTTCCAGGAGCTTTTGTCCGGGGGTCTGCTCATAATACTTGATCGCCACATTATTTTTAATGTCCACAACGACTTTGTCGCCGCCAAGATTGATTGATTTCCCCTGAATCAGGGGAAGGATTTCATTCTCGTGGGAGATCACTCCCTCGATAATTCCGGCCTTCATTGCTTCCTGGTCAGTGAAAGACTCAGCCTCAGTAATCATTTTTTCAAAAGGTCCGGAAGGTCTTCCTCTTGATTGACTTAATGAACGGACTAAAGCAGTCAGGTCATTCATGACTTTTTTACGAGCGTCACCTTCTTTAAGATCTTCCCCAAGGCCAACCGGAGTGGCGGCCCCCATATTCGTTCCTGGTGACATAAAAATAAAATGGGCACTGGAGGCAATGATTGCGCCAGCACTTGAAGCTGAGGCGCCCTCAGGTGTAATCCAGACAGCGAATGGTCTGTTTTCCCGTCCCACGAGTGTAATGATGTCTTTTGTTGTTGTGACAAGTCCACCGGGCGTATTAAGTTTTAAAACGATTAAAGTGGATTCAGGTGTCTGTTTAAAATTCTGTTTGAGATAATCATAGGTCGCAGGTGTTATGGCAGAATTAACTGACAATACACTTAGCTCGGATATTTCAATACCCCAGACTTGCCCGGAAAAAGGCAAAACACTCAAGACAAAAACTAAAATCTGGAGTAAAATTCGCATTCTCATAAGTCCCCCTAGAGTAGATAAAAAACTCTATAGGGACAAGTCTAAAAGGAATAACTGTGGCATCGCGAAAACTTAAATTTTTTATTGGTACTATTCTTAACCCTCTTGATGATCAGAACTGTGATTTTTACGCACATGGCTTTCTGGCGATTGAAGAAGGGAAGATTAAAGATCTTCTTCCTCTTGAGAAAGGGGTCAAAAAGTATGGCCCGTTAATGAATCCAAAAAACACAGTGGACTTTGGCGAATCCCTGATAATGCCTGGTTTTTATGATATGCACTTTCATTGGGTTCAAGATGATGTCCGTGAAATGCCAAAAGATTCACTCTTAGAATGGCTCGATAAGTATACATTTCCAACTGAGATGAAGTTCAAAGACAAGAAATATGCAAAAGCCAGGGCTGATCAGTTCTTCAAAAAACTCATTAACCACGGAACTGTCGGTGGAGCATGTTATAGTTCAATTCATGAACATGCCGTTGATGCTGCGATCAAAATGGCAAAAGGTCATTTTGTTATCGGTAATGTGATTATGAATATGAATTCTCCCGAAGAATTAATACAAACAGAAGATGAAGCGTTAAAATTAACGAAACGTTTGATTGAAAAACACGCTAAGAAACATTGTTTCACTCCGCGGTTTGCTATTACAACTACTCCTCGGGTAATGAAAGAGGGAAGCAAAATGGCCGATAAGGCCAAATGTTTTAAACAAACCCACCTTTCAGAGACGCCATCTGAAATTGAGTTTGTTCTTTCGATTTATAAGAAACTACCTGGTTTTGAAAAAGTTAAAAGCTATACGGAAATTTATGAAAAGACAGGCATGTTAGGAGAGCGGTCTCTTATGGGTCACGGAATTCATCTTTCTCCTAAAGAGTTGAGCGTTTTAAGTAAAACGAAGACCTCGGTCATTCATTGTCCGACTTCGAATGCTCCCATTAAAGAGAAAGGCTTAGGTTCTGGTCTTTTCGATTTTAAGAAGGTTGAAAAAGCGAAAGTCAGATGGGCACTCGGTTCAGATATTGGTGGTGGTCCGTTTCTTTCAATGTTCGATGTGATGAGAAGTTTTGTGGATCAGCATCAGAAGAAAGGTCATAAAAACGCCACTTTTGTTAAGGCCCTTTATCGTTCGACTCTTGCAGGTGCCGAAATCCTTGGAAAAGGTAAGGTCTCCGGAAACTTGAATAAAGGCAAAGAGGCGAGTTTTATTGTGGTCCCTGTTGCTGGGAAAAAGTTTCCAAAGACTTCTGAAGAAGCACTGGCAGCCATTGTTAAGCCTTATAGTAAAAACCGTGAAAAATACGAAGAACTCATTTCCGCTGTCTACTTAAATGGGCAGCAGGTATAAGGGAGTCGCCTCTAAAATTTGGCAATCTTTGAAAGGGCTTAATAACCTGATAATTGAGTTTATCTACTTAAGTCTTGAATCTAATTGCAGGTAAAGAGAAACAGATAAGCACCTCAATCATTGGCCTCATAATTACGGATGTTTCAAATTCGATGGAGTTAGAATGATGAAAGCCAGAGTTCTCTATATTGATGATGAAGTGGATCTCCTTGAATTAGCAGCAAGTTTTTTTGAAGAAGAAAATCTTCCCATTGAAACTTGCTCTGACTTCAACCAGGCATTGAATCTTATTCGTAATAACCATTTTGATGTCATCATCTCAGATGCCAAAATGCCAACAGGGAGCGGTCACGAACTCTTCGCCCTGATTAAGAAAGAGAATCTTTTTCATGGTAAAAGTATTTTAGTGACCGGGCACCTCGAAGAAAGTGAGCAGGAAGTTAATTACGATTTAATTATCTATAAACCCATTCAATTTCAAGACCTCATAGATACTGTCAAAAGAATGCTAGAAATTTAATTCCAGAGTAATAGGGCAGTGATCAGAACCTTTTACGTCAGGTTGAATTGTCGCATCTTTTACCATCGGTAAAAGATCTGGTGTGATAAAAAAGTAATCAATCCGCCAGCCGATATTTCTATCTCTTACTCCTGGCCGATTGCTCCACCATGTATAGGCACCAGTTTTTTCCGGGTTTAAATGGCGGTAGATATCGATGTAGCCTGCAGCCATGAACTTATCCACCCAAGCACGTTCGTGAGGGAGAAAGCCTGTGGTCTTTTGATTAGTTTTCGGATTAGCTAGATCCATCTCTCTATGGGCAGTATTAAAATCGCCTGTAATAATAACAGGCTTCTTCTTTTTTAACTCTTCCATTTTTGCCAGAACATCGTCGCAAAATTCGAGTTTAAACGGCACTCTATTGTGATCTCGTTGACCATTAGGGAAATAACAATTTAATAAGAAAAAATTCTCAAGTTCATGAATCAGAACTCTTCCTTCGGAATCAAAACAATGTTTTTCCAGTTTTTTGGTGTCAAGGATTTTCTCTCGAGAAAAAGTTGCAACACCTGAATAACCTTTTTTTTCAGCGGAACTATGAAAAATCTCATGCTCTTTCATTTCACGAATTTCCGAAGGGAATTGCTCATAATCGGCCTTCGTCTCTTGTAGGCATACGATATCTGGTGATTCCCTAGTGAACCATTCAAGAAATCCCTTACTATAAACAGAGCGTATACCATTGACGTTCCACGAAATTAGCTTCATAAAAAATATTCCCAGTTAGTTTCAAAATAAAAGGTCCGATAAGATAGATAATATTTTTTTTATGAATGATGAATGACATTCTAGGAAAAATGAATATTATTTTGATCTCGCCCCAACCTAGACGGAGAACACATGCGTTGCTTTAAGAACATTGCTCAGCTTATTCGTACGAAAAGAATGAATCATCCTAAGGGTTATTCTCAATCAGAACTTTCACATCTTCTTGGTTACAAGAATGGTCAATTCATCTCTAACGTTGAACGCGCTCTTTGTAATATTCCACTAAAGATGCTTCGTAAGGTTTCAGAAGTTTTAGATATTACTCCTGAAGAATTAAAAACTTCGATTTTGAAAGATCAGGAAGAAACTCTTAACAATTACCTTTTTAACATTAAGCCATCTAAGAAAGAAACTAAGCCAGCTGACGTACAATCAACTGCTATGGCTTCTGAATACCTTGCCACTGGTACTGATAGTAACTAATTCTTAAAATTTAGTAGATATGAAATGAAAAGGTCAGGCTATGCCTGACCTTTTAGTTTGAGGTAATCTTCAAAGGTTCCGACGGACTCTTCCGTATCATCCTTATACTCTTCAAAGGCTTCTTTTTGAGTCTCTTTGAAGTGAGGATCTTCGATCTCATCAGGAGCAACCTCTACGGCCGCTTCTTCTGGATCTAATCCGTGGTTAGCAGAGTAGGTAAGGTCTTTTCTGTAACGTTCTGTTTTACGCTTTTCTAAGGCTTCTCGCTGCCAAGGCTCGAGTCCTTCTTCAAAACGTCTCAGATGCTCAATGCTGTCGTAAAAGTTTTTTTCCAGTTTATACAGCTGTCTTTCATCAACGCGGTTGAAATATTCATAATACTTCCTACGAGTAATGAGATGCTGCTCTAAAAGGTTATCGTATTTAACTAATACCTGGTTGGTAGTCAGAACACGGCCTGTGCCACGTCGTCTGGAGCCAGATTGATGGGTGCGATTACGATTTTCAGCTGACCCTGGCTTGTTGGGGCCAGGTCTTGGACCTGGGTTCCGATTCTGGGCTTCTGAAGGTGCATTCCCTGGGCCTTGGGCAGTATTGCCTCTATTGCCCCCACGGTAGCGCCTACGACGATTACTTCCGCCACCGCCTCCACCTTGATTATTAGATCTATTCTGTGAGTCCTGCACAGGTTTACCTCGATATAAAACTGATATGATCTTAATACTATGCTTCACAATAAGATTTTGTCTAGGCAGGACGAATAAAAGGTGAGAAAGGGACCCAATTCCTCTATAATAAGTCCATTAATTTAACTCGCGTTTGGGAGGTTGTTATGGCCAATAAAAGAGTAAAAGTTGCAGTAACCGGCGCTGCCGGACAAATTGGATATGCCTTACTTTTTAGAATCGCATCTGGGCAAATGTTTGGCTCAGAAACTGAAGTAGAACTTCAATTATTAGAATTAGAACAAGCTCTACCTGCTCTAAAAGGTGTGGCGATGGAGTTGGAAGATTGTGCTTTCCCGCTTCTTAAAAATATTGTTCTGACTTCTGACTTAAATACTGCATTTAAAGATGCAAACTGGGTTGTGTGTGTGGGTTCTGTGCCTCGTAAAGAGGGAATGGAGCGCGCTGACCTTCTTAAAATCAATGGCGGTATTTTTACAGCTCAAGCTAAAGCCGTTGAGAAGAGTGCAGCTTCAGACGTAAGAGTGTTTGTTGTTGGTAACCCTTGTAACACCAACGCCCTGATTGCCATGAATAATGCTAAAGGCATTCCTGCTGAAAGATTCTTTGCCATGACAACTCTGGATGAAAATCGTGCTAAGACTCAGCTTGCTCAAAAAGCTGGTGTTGATGTAACTGCAGTGAAAAACCTTACTATTTGGGGTAACCACTCTGCGACTCAATATCCTGACTTCTATAATGCCACTATTAACGGCAAGCCTGTGACTGACATCATTTCTGATCATGATTGGTTAAAAGGTGATTTCATTAAAACTGTTCAACAGCGTGGAGCTGCTATTATTAAGGCCCGTGGAGCCTCTTCAGCGGCTTCTGCTGCCAATGCAGTGGTTGATGGGATCAGAAATCTGGTTACAGAAACACCAGCTCTTGAAACATTCTCTATGTGCTTAGCTTCTAACGGTGAATATGGAGTGGATAAGGGACTTATCTGTTCTTTTCCATGTCGTATGGAAAATGGCAAAATCAAGGTTGTTGAAGGGATTAAGCATAATGAATTTGGTCAAGAAAAGTTCATGGCCTCTGTGGAAGAACTCCGCGGAGAGAGAGATGCTGTTAAGTCTCTCAATTTAATCTAGTAAATACTACACAGAAGGGCCCCAAGCTTAACGCTTAGGGCCCTTTTTCCTTGTCAGGGCCCCCAGGATTTCCTATAACATGCTCTAATTTTTTTGTGAGGGCTATTCATGAACAAAATGCAGGAAACTATTAAGCTTTCCGGGTTTAATAATTTAACGAAAATTTTGTCGTTTAACTTTTACGACTTTTGCATCGCTATGAACGAGAAGCAGAAGCAAGACTACATCAATTACATTCATAGTAAGTACTGCGCAGAAAATATCGCCAAGATCGCCCGTAAGGTGTGTGAGATTATTGAGGCCAATATTCTTTCTGAAACTGTTCAGGATTATGAACCAGTTGGTGCTTCAACTATGACTTTAATGTCTGACATTAAAGGTGGCGGTAATTGGGAAGTGGGTAAAGAAGGTAAAGCTGCAGTAAACATGCATCTTGATAAATCTCATATCACGACTCACACCTATCCGGATGCTTCTGATCCTGAAGGGATTTGTACTTTCAGATTAGATCTCGACGTTGCAACCTGCGGAGAAATCATCCCTCTTAGAGCTTTGAACTATATGTTTGAAGTTTTTGAGTGTGACGTGGTTTATATTGATTACGTTGTTCGGGGATATACTCGTCTTGAGAATGGAAAGAAAATTTATAACGACCATTACTTCAATTCGATCCAGGATTTCATTAAAAAAGAAACTTTGGACCTTTATCAGTACCGTCAGGATATCAATATTGCTCATGATAATATCTGGCAGACTAAGCTTATGATTAAGCCAATGGGTCCAGAGAACTATCTTTTAGATCCGAACGATAGTAATCATCCGGATATTGATCATAAAATGAAACTTCTTAATCAAGAGATGAGAGAAGTCTTCCACTTAAATTAATTCGGCCGTAATTCCAATATTCCGAGGGGAGAGTTCTTCATTGAAGAATTCTTCCACTCTGACTTTGTAACCTTGTTCTTCCAGATAAATCGCCCGATCCAGTAAGAGATAAAGTTCCAGCACTCTTCCCAGGGCATTCCGGATGAGTCCGGCCATTAACATGCGTTCAATGAGAATTTGAAGTTCCGGATTTTTAAAAAATGAATTGAGTTCTTCCAGGGAATGTTTGGGGGTGAGATTGATTCTTTTAAACTGCTCCAGAACGTAATGACCAAATGCTTCGTCATAAAGTCTTGGAACTGAGTTTCCTAAGGTCATGAGTTCTTTTTGGTTATAGTGATCATGAAGAAGGATATGAATGGCATAACGATAAAACTTCACTTTAAGTTTTAGATCGTAATCTTTTTCGGGCATTTTGTTATGGGCCCGGCCGGAAAGAGTCAGAGCAAACTTGTTCATCCAGATCTTTCCATGCTCTTTTGCGAAATTTGATATGTTCTGCAAGTCTTCAGTTAGATAGAGGCTATGGTAGCAGCAGCCGAAGTTGATTAAGGCCGGAACTTTCTTGTGGGAACTCTCTCGGATAATATCCAGCGCCAGGCGGCCGCAGGTGTGAAGACCTATAGGCATGACCTTCGAGTTAAGAAGGGCCGTAAATTCTGAATCCGGTTCCACTTTCAAATTTTTATACTGAACCTTGTCTTTGCCATAGCGGGACATTCCCGTTTCCTGAAGATTGGGGTTCATATCTACTGAGGTCACTTCCAGGGAAAAATGATTGTGAAGAGATTGGGCCAGAAGTCCTATGCCGCCGCCAATATCAATGACTCTGGGAACATTGAGTCTTTGAGCGACTGCATTCACATGGGGAATGAGGCTTTTAATTTCATGTTGTTTTTTTACAGTCATGAAAAGCCAGGTCCGAGCATCCCCCTCTGGTTCAGGATAGGAGGGGGCCCGATCCAAAGAGCTGAGTTCCTGAATCTTTTGGTAGAAATCGAGAAGCGATGGTTCCCGAACAAGTCTTTCAACGTCTTTCTTCTCAAGTTTAATGACGTCACTTTTGTTTCGTATAGATCTAAGATCTTCAATCCATGCCATAGGGTATCCTTCCAGAGGATTGGGATACATTAGCATGATTTCGTTTTGCCATATTTCCTGATATGGTTTTAAGAAATCCCGAATCTGGATCAAACGATGACGGTAGTCCATAGAGTTGAAAGGTATCATAGCTTATGAATAAGATAAATAAAGTGGCCGTATTTGGCATGGGTAAATCCGGAAAAGCAGCAGTTAAGCTTGCCCGCAAACATAAACAAGATCTTTATGTGGTTAATCGTGGAGATGCGGCCCTTTGGTTTCAGTCAGAAGGCTTGGACGGGATTTGTAGCTCTTGCTCATGCTTCTCAGAAGAGGATTTTACGGCCCACTTTCATAAAATGGATGAGATTGTTATTTCTCCAGGAATTCCTACCACTCATCCGGCGCTTAAAAGGGCCATCGAAAAAGGTGTTCCGATCATTTCAGAAATAGAGTACGCCTACCGAGAAACCAAAGATATTCCCGTTATCGCCATAACCGGAACCAATGGAAAAACGACCACCACCACAATGATCAGTGAAGCTCTTCAGATGGCCGGAAAAAAAGTTTTCTGTGGGGGAAACATTGGTGTTCCTTACTGTGATCTCGCTCTGAGTGAAGAGAAGGTTGATTATGCTGTTATTGAAGTTTCAAGTTTTCAGTTGGAAACAATAAAAGAGTTTCACCCTCATATCGGTCTTATCCTGAATGTTTTTCCTAATCACTCTGAGCGCTATGATGATGTTCATGACTATGCTCTTGCTAAGTTCAAAATGCTTATGAATATGAATGGGGATGATCACCTGATTCTGGGAACTGAAAATCCTTATCTTGATGAAATTAAAAATCATATTTCTCAGAAGAGTTATTTCACTAAAGGTCATCTTCCTGAGGAATTTAAATCTCAATTTGATTTTTCAAAGGCACGGGTCCGTGGAGAACATAATGAAGCAAACTTCTATGCAACCTGGAAGGTTTTAAGTCTTCTTGGTATTCCGGATTTGAAGGAATTGTTTCAGAAGTTTATCAATGAATTCTCCGGAGTCGCTCATCGACTGGAATATGTTCTAACTTGGGAAGGACTCACTCTTTATAACGATGCCAAGTCGACTAACTCTCTTGCAACCACCACGGCCATCAAAGCCTTTGAGGGAAGTTCTGAGCCTTTATACCTCATTCTAGGAGGGAAACTCAGAAATGAGAGTGATAAGCTCTTGCCTGATCTTTTGCCGTATAAAGATAAAATCACCAGGATATTTACCGTTGGAGATGTGACTGAAAGACTTTTTGATGAGTTGGAAAAAGATTTTGTTGTAGAGAAGGGGCATGATTTAAAGACTGTTTTAGAAAAGGCGCGAGAGCAGAAGCTTAAAGGTCATTTAGTTTTCTCTCCGGCATTTCCTTCGTTTGATCAATTTAAAAATTATGTCGATCGAGGAGAGAAGTTTAAAGAATGGGCAAGAGAAGTTTTTAGCGTCTAGTGATATGGTTCTTGTAGCTTTCATCGATGGCAGCAGGTGAGCGTTCATCATAAGTTTCAGGTGCCTTTTCTGCCATTGCCGTTTCAAAAGAAATTTTGGCGATAAAGAATACCATTAATACCATGACGATTGAACCTAGTTTGATGGTCATAAATCTCCAGCTGTAACAATCAAGTTTGTTTGTGTCTGGAAGTTCTATCGGCTTAATATCAGGAAAACCTTAGTATCTTTAGTCAGTTTTTCTTTAACTCATTGCCAACTTTTTAAGGCGCTCCTGAAAATCCTGGATGTCTGCTTGATTATGATAAAGACCAAGTCCAAAACGGAGCCGATTTCCCCTGCGATCGTTAAGAATCCCTTTATCCCTTAAGATTTGTTGAATAACTTCTCCTTCCTCCGGGTTCCGTGTGGAATAAGTAAGGAAATGGCCATGCCAATCGAGGTCCTTAAAAAGGGGGGTGAGATTAAATCTTTGGAGAAAGCTTTTCGGCATGACCCTAATAAACTCCTCCTGAAGGGCCTTCACATGGGCATGTATGGAAGGAACCGTAAGGCCTAACTTTTCAAATAAATCCCAAGTGGCATTAAAGCGATAGAGGCCTGAAGGATCTTGAGTTGAACCCATGAAGGCCATGCCATCACTGGAGTATCCGACTTCACTTCCTGGATTATGGGAAAGGTGAGCGTATTCAGCAAACCATCCTGTATAGGCCGGACGCCATTCACCCTTTGGGATAACCATAAAAGCTGAGCCTTCTCCTCCCTGGGCGTATTTATATCCGCCGCCGAGATAGAAGATTTTTCCTTCAAAGGGGCCAAGGTTTGTCGGCAATGCCGCAAAAGCATGATAGCCATCCACCACCATCAGAGTTGTTGAGCTTTTTGCCTCTAAAAGTTCCATTAGCTCTGAGTCTGTCAGAGCTAATCCTGAATCAAAAAAAACCTGACTGATAAAGAAAATATCAGGTGAATTTTTTAATTTATTTTTTAGGTCATCAAGGAAGGCACGCCGATCACTTAAAAGTAAATCAGTAGTGACAGTCGTTAGGCTGACTTCCGGAAGTTCTTTTAGTCTTAGAATTTGTCTTTTCCATGAGTGGAATTCGCTGGTGGTAGTTAGAACCGACAAAGCACTTCTACCTAAAAAAAGAGAAAGCAGGCGGCTCGTGAGCTCATGAGTATTGGGAGCAAAAGCAATTTGTTGTTCGTCTTTTAGATTTAAAATCTTAGCGATGTGCTTTTGAGTTTTGGGAATAATCTGTGAAAAAATTTTATTCCACTTTTCATCACTGGTCTTTGCACAGTCATCCCAATATTCAATTTGTGCTTCACGTGTCACATCAGGCCAGAAGTGATGGGAATGAGCAGCCAAATGAAGATTTGTTCCATGACCTTTTAAAAAACGAGAATAATGTTTTTTAAGATCGGAATGAATCATAAACGATATCCAGTTGGCCCTTAAGAGTGCTTGGGAGAGTTGGGATCATGTTCTTAGGAATGAGGAAGGTCGCAAGATTGAATAAATCAACAAAAGCGCGATTTCTCTCGGTCGTTGATTTCAAATAATCATGACCAGAAGAACCGCCTGTTCCAATCTTTGTTCCTAAAATTCTTTGAACCATAATGGCATGACGATATCGCCAAGTGGTAAATTTCTCATCTACTTCCACCAGTGTGTTCAAAATATTAAAAGGCATTTGAAGGGCCGGATAATCCCGATAAAGATAAATGAAGACCGCTGATAGCATGGCCTTCTGAGAGAGGCGAACTTTACCTTCGGCGCGCATTTTATCATAAAGATCAGAATTAAGAAGAGTGTTGAAGGTTTCTTCAGTTAGTCCTAGATTCCTTAACTCCATGGCACGAGTGGTATCATTGAGACCAGGGTTCTTTGAGATGATCTCTCGGTCCTGAGTAAGCATTTGTTTTACGGCCTTAGAGTATTCACCCCAAAAATCAAATTCACCATGAAGTTTAAAAGGCATGCGCTCAAGCCATGCTTCTAATAATTCAAAAATACTGATCTTGTTTTCAGTCTCAGTTAATTTGCTTCTATCTTCTTGAGTGAGACGAGAAGTAAAAAATTGTTTTTCTACTTCCATTCTATGATGGGCCTTAATTCCTAAGGTCGCTTCTACTAAACGAAACTGTAGACTTTGGAATCCGGAAGCAGGAACCAAATAATCCCTGAATTCCATAAAATCCAAAGTGGTCATGGTTTCCATCACCTGAATCTGATCGATAAGAATCTGTTGGATTTTAGTCACTCTTTCCAGACGGGATTTAATGACGGAAAGATCTGTGGAAGGAACAAAAGGCTTCAACATGATTTCTCGAATAGAATCCAATTCGTGAAGAACTTGTTTAAACCATAATTCGTAAGTTTGGTGAATAATGATGAAAAGTGTTTCATCATGGGCAGCAGTGCCATATTTTTCGCTCTCAGGAGCCTGAGCATTAAGAATTTTAGGGAGTTGTAAGTAATCGCCGTAATAAACTGGATGTTGAATTTTCATAAAAGCCTTCACAAGTATAAGAGAGGGGAGTATTTTTATGGGACGAGGATATTGTATGAAAAAAACGTTCACTCTTTCAAATCAAACTATTAAATCAAACATTCAAACGCTTAAAAATGTTATGACGGAGCGTGGCCTAGATGGGATGTATATCTCAAGTTTCGACCCGTTCCTAAATGAATATGTTCCATTAGAAGATAATCATCGCTTCTATATCACTGGTTTTACAGGCTCAATGGCAGAAGTTCTCGTTCCTGTGAATGGAAAAGTCCGTCTTTACGTGGATGGACGCTATCATGAACAGGCCGACCTTGAAGTTGATGCTCAAGAAGTAGAAGTGGTTAAAGTGGGCGGAGATTCATCTACAACTGCTGAATTGGCCCAAGACGTAAAGAAATTGGGAATTAAGAAATTAGGTTACGAAGCTGATCGAACAGCTTTGGGGTATTTGAATAAACTCTCTCAAAATGCAGGACAAACCATACCGCTTGAAGGTGGGGAACTTGCGAAGTCCATTTCTTTTGAAGGTCTTCCGGCACTACCAGAAATTCAATTTGTTCCACGGGAATGGAGAGGGCGGGATACTTTAGAAAAAACTCGGGCGATTTTCCAGAATGATAAACAGGCGATGTATCTAACAGCATTGGATTCAATTGCATGGATTACAAATTGCCGTGGATATCATCTTCCTTATCTTTCAAGTTTTTATGCGAAAGCGTTGGTGACGAGAGAAAAAGTTTATGTCTTCGTGACTCCTGAGACACCAGTCTCTGATAAATGTAAGAAAGAAATTGGAATTGAATGGATCAGTCTTCCTTACAGCGATCTTTTAAAAGAATTAGATCGTCTACAGAACACTCTACACTTAGATGAAGTTTGGTTTGATCCAAGCATGTTAAACAGTTCTGATTTCGGCATGCTTCTTAAGGTCTTTGGGACTGATCGTTTAAAAGAAAAAGCTGGTGGCCTTTATGACTACCAATCAATTAAAGAGCCGGTCGAAATCAAACAAATGGATGCTTCTTTCAGAAAAGCAGATACAGCGATTTTTAATACCGTTAAATGGGTTAAAGATTCTATTAAAGAAGGTAAACGCATCACTGAACTTGATCTTTATAACCAGACAACGGTTAAGTACAAAGAGCAAGGGGCCTATGATCAAAGCTTCAATACTATTGCAGGTGTGGGGGCGAATGGATCAATTGTCCATTATGGAAATCCATCGGATGAAGTTGTGATTAAGGCCGAAGATATGATTCTTTTAGATTCTGGCGGCTACTTCGATGGCGGTTGGGCAACTGATACCACCAGAACTTTTTTCGGTTCTTCACAAAATGCTGATCCAAAAATGAAAGAAATGTACACCTTAGTGCTTAAGGGACTTCTGGCCGTTCAGTCAGCAGTATTCCCTGTGGGAACCAAGGGGAACGTGCTTGACGGTTTGGCCCGCAATAGCATGAGAAAACATGGTTACGATTACAGTCATGGAACTGGCCATGGGGTAGGGGTTCATGTTCATGAACCAGGGGTTAGAATCTCAACTATTTCAAATGTGCCTATGAAGGCCGGACAAGTTGTGTCTATTGAGCCTGGGATTTATGTTCCTGGATTCGGTGGAGTTCGTTTAGAGAATATTGCTTGGGTAGAAAATCATCCGAAGTTCTCTAACATGCTTCATTTTGTGCCTTTCGTTTTCATCGGCTTTGATCCAGCACTTATCAATATGGAACTTCTTAACTCAGAAGAGAAAGTTCTTTTAGAAGAGTATGAAGCTGAATGTTCACGTCGCGGAACGAGCTTTCGAACTCTTAAGTAGTCTCAATACTTCAAACAATAAAACATAAAATCCCAGGGTAATCATCGTGAAGAAAAACGGTGAATTGCCCGGTGGATTTTTTTTATCAGTACTGATGGTGCCACAGCTGCCTAAAAGGCCATCACTGAGTCCAAACGCATCTCCAGAGATAGGATAGAGATAGCTAATTCCATCGATATCATCCTGGCCTAAATGTTTACGTTGATTGACTGTCCGATAAAACATCAGGGCAGCTGTATCTTCAGTATGGCCAAGACCTAAGGCGTGACCAATTTCATGGGCGATGACGCCAATCTTATCTTGTTTGGATAGGTTGCCGAAAGTCGCACTGGACTCATTAATAAGGATCATAGCACCAACAATTTTTTTGCCAGAAAATTTATTGGGAATGGTCACTGCAAGTACATTGGAGCCACCAAAATTAAGATTATTATTGTTACAAGCGATGGTGATTTCTTTGGTCGGAGGAATGATCCCTTTCATGGGGTCAAGGCCTCCAGCGGTATCAGCTTCAGAAATACATTCCTCGTCTGTAGGGGAGCATAATCTCCCTTCGTTAATGTTACTTATAGACTGGGAAAAGCCACCTGACTCCAGACGAAGTGAAGCCGTTGGGACTGTATTCCAAAAATCATCGATCGCCGGATCAATGAGGGACTCGAGATCGTTGACCGTGATCTGATTTACCGGACAAACTGTACCAGCATCAACAAAAACTTTAACACTTGAACTTTTAAAAGAAGCTCCGAAGTTATTATTTAGCGTATAGGCATGAACTGATGAAATAAAAGGAAGAAGGAGAAGAAGATATTTCATTGCTTATGATCCCAATAGTAGGTGAAGAAAAGAGTATAAGAGACCTGGCGTTTGTCTTTCATAAAGACAGAGTAGATGTAGGTTTGAAGTCTTACTGCCCATTCATCCCATACAGCTTCGGCCCCAAAATCCAATGTATTATTTAAACTTGAGCGGTTTTCATCTGGGTAATAAAATTTTGACGTCTCATTTCCATTATTAATATTGGTAGAACCGCCTCGGCCATGTTGGTTTTGCCAGAGAAGAGAAGTTCCCGCTCTTAAACGCATCCATTCCAGAACGCTATAACCGAAGTCGGCCCGGAACATGAACGTATTTTTAATGACCCGGTCACTTCCGGCTTTTTGAGGAAGAACCCAGTTAAATTCCGGAAGAAAAAACCACTGTTCAGTCATATTTAATTTAAGACCTGCGCCTAAGGTAGGGGCAAAATCAAATTTTCTCGTTCCGCCTGAGGAATCACTTTGAACCTTGTCATAGAATTCGGTGTGCGATCCCACATTAAAAAAGATCGTGTCTATCTGACCCAAAGCAGAAGCAGATAAAGAGACCAGAAGCATCCAGAAAAATACAAGTTTAGTCATTGTAAGAGGCTATCAAAAATCCTAACAGACCGCTATGATTGTAAAGTAAATTATTTTCGGAGCATTATATGTTTGAAAAGACCCCGATTCCTCAAGAGTTAAGGCCTACTGATCCTCGTTTTGGAGTAGGTCCTTCGTTAATTCCACAAGAAGCACTTGAGGCTTTGAGGAGGAGCGGAGCAAGTCTTCTCGGAACCAGTCACCGTAAAATGCCGGTCAGAGATTTAGTTAAAGAAGTTCAAGATGGTTTACAACAATATTTTAATCTTCCTGCCGGTTATGAAATTATTCTCGGTAATGGAGGTGCTACTTTTTTCTGGGACATGATAGGGCTAGGATTTGTTGAAAAGTCATCTGTCCATTTTGTTTGCGGAGAGTTCTCTGATAAATGGTATAAGGCCCACAAAAATATTCCCTGGATCGAGGCCGAAGAAATAAGAGTTGAGTACGGTGAGGGAATTAATCCTCGTGAAATCGAAGGCCATGACCTCATTTGCTGCACGCTCAATGAAACTTCAACGGGTGTTCAATTTTCAGAAATGCCGGAGCTTAAAAATCCTAATACTTTAATGGCGGTCGATGCCACATCCGGCGCGGGCCAGATTAAAATTGATTTCGCTAAAGTTGATCTTTATTATTTCTCTCCTCAAAAGGTTTTTGCTGCTGATGGGGGACTTTATATCGCCATTATGTCACCTAAAGCGATTGAACGCGCCCTTCGTCTCGGGAAAGATAAAACCCGTTTTATCCCCGAGTCTTTAAAGTTTTCTCACGCTATTGAAAATGGTCGTAATAACCAGACCTATAACACTCCTTCCATTGCGAATATCTTTCTTCTTAATGAACAGATTAAACTCATGAATAAGTTAGGAGAAGATAAGGTCATTGATGAAGCCTTAAGAAAAGCTAAGCTCATGTATGGATGGGCCGAAGAAAAAAGTTATCTTGATCCATTTATTAAAAAACCAGAATTCCGTTCTCAAACAGTGATTACTATCGATGTGGATGAGAAGTATTCGGTTGATGAAATGGCCAAACTCCTTCGGAAAGAAAAAATCGCCATTGATATCGAAGGTTACAGGAAGCTTAATCGCAATCAGCTCAGGATCGCTTTGTTTCATAATGTGAGTTATGACAACCTGGATAAACTGACTAAGATTATTTCAGGGGTGATAGAAGGGTCATTTGACTAATTTCGGAACCTGACAAGGCTTCATCACTTTATCGACTGCAACGAAAGTGAGAATGGCGTGAGTCGCCTGTGTAAGAGTTCCGGCCTTTACAGCTTCAGATTCTACCGAAACCGAAATCTTCATAGAAGTGTTTCCTGTCTCAATTAATTCAGCTTTAACGGTAACATGATCTCCGACTCTAATAGGTGAGGTGAATGTTATTTTTTCGATACTGACCGTCGCAACATCCATTCCAGTATGTTTTTCTGCTACCATGGCGGCCGCCATATCCATCCAGCCCATAAGAACACCACCAAACATCAATCCCGAGGGATTGGCATGATGAGGCATAACGATGTACTTGGAAACCACCATACTGAACTGTGCATTACGAATTTTTATATAAACCACCTGGTTGGGAGGGATAATAACATGTTTTTATTACGAAAACTTGACCTGTGTCACTTTTTAGCCTTTTGTCTTATGCTAATCTTGGCCTCTTAAAGCATAAGGATGAGAAAATGAAAAAAGCGGAACTTGAGAATCTGCAGAATCTGTTTTTTTTAGGACCTAAAGGTGAGCAAAGAAAATTCTTTCAAGAAATGATCGAGTTAATTAATAACGATATGATTTTTTGGAGAAGGAATTTTCATCCGAAAGATCCTCCCGTTATTCCTTATCGTAATCTCATTAGTCCAGTGGGGCAGGAGTACCAGGAAAACTTGATTCAGTCCTTGGTTCATTTACTGGCCGACTTAAAAATGGATATTCCTTTTTTCTCTCCACGCTATCTCGCCCATATGACGGCTGATGTTTCTTTACCCGCTCTTTTGGGCTACTATGCAGGACTTCTCTACAATGCCAATAATGTCTCCGGGGAGGCATCGCCGGTCACATTAAAATATGAACTAGAAGTCGGGAAGCAGTTTGCTCGTCTCTTCGGTTACAATGATAAGGAATCCTTCGGTCATATTACGAGTGGGGGAACAGTCGCAAACTTTGAGTCGGTCTTTTACCACAAAGCTGCTCGCTTTATTCCCGCCACCTTGGGTTTGGTTTTAAAAGAAAAAAAACTTCCCTGGCCTTCCTTTATGCCTGATGATCTGTGGAAGCTCCTTAACTATAAATTAAGTGAGATTCCGCCACTGCTGGAAGAATTTAAAAAACTCGATTTGAATTTGGAAAAAAGCATTCAGCTTTATTCTCCTGCCTACCTAGGCGATCAAGATTACTGGCAACAATTACAAACAGCTTTTAAAACCACTCTCGGTCGTCCGGTTCTTATTGTTCCGGCAACGGCCCATTATTCCTGGTCAAAGGCTTCCCATCTTTTTGGTATGGGGAAGGTCAATTGTCTTCAGGTAAAGATCGATAGAAATCTTGGAATGTCCTCGGCCGACTTTAAAAAAGTTCTGGATCAATGTCATAAGGAAAGAAGACCTATCGTTCAAACTGTCTGCGTTCTGGGTTCAACTGAGTTTGGAAGTTTTGATCCACTGGATGAAATCCTTTATGAGCTTAAACAGCGAGAAGCGGATATTTATTCTCCGGTCCACATTGATGCAGCTTATGGCGGTTACTTTAAGTCGATGTTTGTTCCCGGTAGTTCTTATGCTGACTTTGCTGAACAAGCTAAAAAGAATAATCCCCGACTTTATGAAATCTTCTCCTCCATTAAAGATACTGATTCCATTACAGTGGACCCTCATAAACTTGGGCACACACCTTATGGAGCGGGAGTTTTTCTTACTAAGCACGGTTTCACCAAAGAGTTTGTGGCCGAAGAAGCCGATTATTGTCTGACCTCTCAGGAGGCGAATGCTGAGGATTTTCCTTTGGGTAAATACATCCTTGAGGGATCAAAGCCTGGTGCGAGTGCTACCTCCGTGTATTTTTCTAATAAGATGATTCCGCTTAATTCTGATGGTTATGGAAGTCTTTTACAGAATTTAATTTCAAGCACCCAAGACTTCTATGAAATACTGAAGAATGCAAATAAGGAAGATAGTGAGTTCTCAAAAGAAATGATGATCATTCCTGTTGCTCCTCCTCAGTCTAATCTTTTATGTTTTTATGTAAAATCCAAGAAAATGAAAAAACTTTCTGAAATTAATGAGTTTAATTTAAAGCTTCTTCATAATTATTTTCCTCATCCAACGGACCATATCCAAGATTTTAGTTACTTCATTTCTAAGACAAAACTTAAAGTGGACAAGCTAATCGAAGAAGAAAAGCCTGAGATTTTCTCCGATATGATTATCGATACTGAAGGTCTGCAGCTCCTAAGGATCGTTCTTCTCAATCGTTGGTCTAATCAGAAGAGTGGAAATGGGCTAGATTATCTGAGCGATTTCCTGAATAAAATCAAAGCAAAAAGTCTGGAGCTTATTCATGAAAATTGAAGCCTCAAGGAAAATCCATTTCTGTGCCGGCCATAGAGTTTTTGGACATGAATCCAAGTGTTCTAATCTTCATGGACACAATTATGTCCTGTGGATTTATGCTTCGGCAGACCAGCTTGATTCTCTGGGCCGAGTGATTGATTTCTCTGTCTTAAAAGAAAAGATTGATTCTTGGGTTGATCTTCACTGGGACCATACGTTCCTGGCCTTTGAAAAGGATAGTGAACTCCTTGCTTTGGAACCTCAAATAAAACAGAACAAACCTTGGTTTATATGTCCCTTTAATCCGACTGCCGAAAACATGGCTTCGTATTTAATTAAAGAAATCATTCCTGATTTACTTAAAGGAACAGGGGTTACAGTTTCTCGTCTTGTTCTCTATGAAACTGAGAACTGCATGGTGGAAGTGAAGATTTAATATTCTTTTAGTAACACTCCACAGGCAATGGGAATAGAAGCTGTCTTAGGCATTCCATTTATTGTCGCAACAGTTTTGGGTAACTTTGTTGCTGCTTCCACTCCATGAACGAGTACCACCCGGCCGGTTAATTTTAAATTTCTATTTGTGCGCATCTTCATGTCTTCAACCAAATTAGTAAAAGAAGCATTTTCAATATAAGTATAGTTTCCTCCCAAAGGATAAACAGCAGAGCCGGCCTCTACGGAATTCAAATCAGAATCAAGCGGAATATAAACTTCTCCTGAAGCTTTTTTCGCTTCAACGATATCAATTAAACCGTCCTGGTTAAGATCGTGATCTTCTTTACGAGGGCAAGTCACTCCTTCGTGAATACTTTGCATGTGGATAACTCTCGCATCATCATCCAGAAGTGTTTTTGCCGAAAAGGCGTCTCCCGAAATTTTAATTTCGGCCATGCCACTCGGTATAAAACCGGAGAGATGATTATTTAACGGTCTTAGTACTGCTCGGTAGGAGCCTTGAATGGTTTCTTCCTCTGACAAGGGATTAGGGATAATGCCCGGGTCACTGGTTTTACTGCCACCATCTTTTCCGCAGGAAACAAGAGTGGTCAAAAAGAAAATGATTAAATGAGTTTTCAACTTCATAACTAATATCTTCCTTTTTCGAAAGCGTGACGTAGGGCGAGTTGGAGTTCGGCTTCAGTGGTGGAAGTTTTATATTTTCCATTTAATTCTTGTTCATAAATTTCCAGAGGGAGTTTGTAATGCATACTTTCATACATGAGAAAGCAGTCTTCCATCTGTGGATCGCTTTCATATTCAGAGAAGCGAGTAGTCACTTTGCAATCTCTCTTGGTATAGACAAACAGATCGGTCCAGTCCTTAACTGTTTGCGGTTTATCAGAGTAACGATAGTCCATCGCCAGTTCTTTTACGGTTCCCTGATCATTAACATGATAGAGAGGGGCCACGTGAAACCACCATTTAAAACGAACACTATTGATATAGGCGGCCGTAAAAAAGACAAAAACTTTTCGGGATTTTGTTCCACTGAATTTGAATTCATCAAAGGCCCAAATGTGCGCGCGATCAGTACATTCAGAAACTCTTTTCCAGTAAGGATTAGAGCGGTTAAAAATGTTGAGCGCTTCTTTCATATTAGGAATGATGGTTGGTTCAAAAGGGGGAGGGGTTTGGAGAGATAGGCTTTTATTTTCTGGTGCTTTTTGGATGTTGAGTTTTTTATAACTTAGCAAAGTATATTTTTCATTCACCTCGGCTTTTATATAGTCTCCTGGAAAAAGAGAGGGATTTTCTTTTTCTTGAAATGCCACACGACCGTTTTCAAATTTAATAAGCCCTTCTTCAATTGAGTGGATGCGGTCCTGAATAGTTTCTGCCTGAAGTAATGAACTGCTAAGCATAAGACCCGTTAAAATGAACGTTTTCATTGAACCTCCAGGTTTCCTAAGGGCCAAGTTTTTACCTTCTTTTAAGACGCTTGCCTATGAAGGGAGGAGGATCTTTGTTTTAAATTAAGTTGTCCTAGGTCATGAGAATCAGGTGGTTAGAGATGAAGCGGCGAGTAGTGGACTAAAGTTGTTTGATAGTCCCTCCGATAGAGGGCCATGGAGAATCAACCATGAAACTGAGTTTTTATTTATGTCTCTTAGTATTAGTCGCGGCGTGCGGCCAGAAACAGCACTCTTTCGATTACGGAAAAACGACTGTGACGGAACTTACCGCCCAACTAGGTGAACCCTTAGAAGAAAAGGAGATTCCTGTTGAAGACAGCAAAATTCTGGTTTTTGAAGGCAACGAAAAATACCAGGTGAAAAATAATGTAGTCACCAATGGTTTTCGGGATCCTAAGGGAAATGAAAAAACTCTTCTTTATTGGAAACATAAATTTGGTTCCTGTGAAACAGTGACGAATACAATCTCAACGAGAAAGGGCCATGATCCAGCACAGTTGGAATTAAAATGCCCTTCGGAAGGCCTGTCAGTAATTTATATTGAAGACAGTGGTTACATCTCAAGAGTGGTAGAACATGAAAAAATATAATCTATTAGCACTTTCCATTCTTTTTGGTGCCGCTGGTTGTACCAAGGCACCTTCTCAGGGAACACTTCTCTCTCAATGGGAAGAGGGGATTCCGAAAACAGATGTGGTTCTGGAAAGGGCCCTCGCAAGTACCGTTCAAACACAGTGCTTACAGCAAGTTTTTACCGTTAATACTCTTAAGGCCGAGATAGATGAAATAGAAAAGAAGTTCACGAAAGCTGGCAGGGTAAGAGGCTCCTGGAGACATTTGAATCTCGATGATCTTCCTGTTCCTCAGGCAAACTTCTTAAAAGAGTTTGGAGAACAGATCGGTGACCTTAAAGACGACAGCATTGATTATAGCGGATGTAGAAGTGTCCCTTGTATCTATAACCGTATTTATGGAAAAGAGGGGCATATCGCTGGATATGTTCATTACCTGTGGTACTTAAAGTTTGGTTACATGCTCTCAGCGGATAACCTTATTCCGGTTGTTGATGGAGAAACTACCAGTGCTGGTATTTATAATGGCCAGAGAGTCCCTCTGGAACAATACCTTTACAGTGATGATGAACTCTACGGTCTTTGGCGCCTTACTTTAATGCTCAAGGCCCCCCAAACAACTCTGAAAAAATTAAAGGAACTCCAAAGAGTTCCACGCGGCCATGACTTCGAAGGTGATGATTATAAATTTGCCTGTGGTCTCGCCTATAGCCGTGGCTGGATTAAAGTTACTGACGGATGTTTGAAACAGAACTCCCGTGATCTTGATATGGGTTATCTGTATCAGGCGGTTACCCACGAAATTAATCACCATGTGGATTTTGAAGGGGGAGATAGTAGTAAAGTCTTTTACCGCTCTCACCAAACCGACTACGCGACTGTTGCCGGCTTCAACATGGATAAAGAGTTCGTTGATCAATGGGGACGTGTCACACGAGAATGGGGAAAATCAACCGGCCAGAAACTTGTTACAAGTTATGCAGGAACTTCTCCTCAAGAAAATTTTGCTGAATCTCTTGCCATGTTTCGTGTGGACGGGGATGTAACAAGAAGTAAAATTACTGAGCCTCACTTTAAGTGGGTTTCAGAGAACTTCTACCAGAATCGATCTTTTGAGAAAGAGGCCCTGCTTAAACATTGGGTTGATGGATACTCTCTTGAAATCAGCAAAGAAGTATTAAATGCTGTGAGTGATTGTAATAGTATTAAGACTTCGCCCAAATCGGCCTATTTCAGATCATCTGATTTTTCTTCACCAGTCCTTCCGACCATGCTTAATTGTCTTGGGAATCGGGCGGTGGATATTGCTAAAACCATCGAAGCCAAAATTGTTATCAGTGAACCGGAAGGTTGCGGGGCTTTTTATCAGTTCCAGTCACCAGGAAAAGAGAAGTGGCCGGGAATTATTAAAGCTAGTCTGGTTTCTTCCTTTGATAAATTCTTGAATGAGTTACAAAAAGATCCCGAGTACCTTGCACGAATTCAGCAGTTCCGTTCACAACTGAGTGATAAAAGAATTGCTAAGAATGCTTACGTAAACTGCTATGAAGAATTCGATGAGCAGACTTGTTTTACGGGAGAGGTTCAGAGAAACGCCTATCTCAAGGCCGAATCTTTAAGACTCCCTCCTGAACAAACTCAGGAGTTAGCGGATCTGTATGCTGCTCAACATTCTTTTTCTTCCATTAAAGAAGAAACCATGAGGTCTTATAGAGATCTTGTTTCGGCAAAACTTGAATCGATTCGGGAAGAGGCCCAGTACACATGGGATGCCTGTTCGCAGCGGGCCCATAATAATAGTGCGGTTCCACGCTCTGGTCTTTTTGATGTGGGCAGTGGTTTCATGGTGAGTTCATTCTATAACTGTCTTAATAATGAACTTCCGGGGGCGATTCAGAATACTGTCCGAAACTTTTCTGTGGGAGATTCGCAATTAACAAACGGAAAAGAGGAACTTATTTTAACCAAAGAAGTTCAGCCGCGCCTGATTAAGTATATTCAGGTGATCTATGAAAGTGAAAGAGAAAAAGAGGTAAGTGCTGCGATTGATTTTATGTATGAAGATAAGGGCAAGCTTCGTAGTCAGGTCCTTTCAAGTTACCAGTGGGCCACGAATCTGATTGATTCTAATCAACTTATTGCTGACTGTAAGAAGGAAGCCTTACGACTGATTAGTATGGACCTTCTCTTCAATGAGAAGAAAGGTATCTTCTCCGACTTCTTAGAGAAGCAGACTTGTGCCAAAATCTCAGAAAGTCCTGAAGTTAATAGATGGATTCAAAGCTCTAAGGGAGAGTTCGTAGAGAAAGTTGTTTCTGGTCTGGAAGTGAAAATGCTTCAGGCCGGTAACCGACAAGCGCAAATTTGTATTGATAAGAATCCAAATATTCCGCTGATTGGTGCTTTCATTTATAAAAAGAAAAGAGAGAGCTGTCTGAAAGACGCCTGGGAAAGTCTGGAAATAAAAGTGGTGAAAGAAATCATGACAGATCCAATGGTAATGAAATTGAATCTGTCCCAAAATGAACTTACTTCTCGCTTGGCCCGAAAAAGAATGGAACTCCAGGACGAAGTGATAAGAGAGAACTTTAGTCCCTCTTATAACCTTCCAAAAATTGCTTTTTAAAATCAAGGAAGCGGTCTTCAAGGATCGCTTCCCTCGCTCTCATGGCCATGGATTTATAAAATGAAATATTATGAGCGGTGGCCAGAATCTGACCCAGAATTTCATTCGAATCAAAAAGATGCTTAATATAAGCGCGAGTGAAGTTGGTATTCACATAATCTTTTAAGTTCGGTTCAATTGGAAAAAAGTCACGGCGATAATTCTTGTGCTCAATGCGGATTTTTCCGCGATTGGTGAAGAGTGTTCCACCACGGGCAAACTTAGTTGGAATAATACAGTCACTCATGTCGATACCGTGCTCCCAGATCATAAGAAGATCTTCCGGCATACCAACACCCATGACGTAACGAGGTTTATCTTTTGGCATAAGAGGGGCCGTGTGTTTCACGACTTTTTCCATATGCTCTGGACCTTCACCGACGGATACTCCACCGATGGCGTAACCAGGAAGGTTTCTTTTAGTTACTTCTTCTACACAGATCTCACGGTACTTATCGTAAACACCTCCTTGAACAATCCCAAAGAGCGCCTGTTGAGGGTTTTTCCAGGCCTCGATACAGCGGTCAAGCCAGCGGTGAGTTCTGGCAATGGAGTTCTCCACATATTTTTCAGTGGCCGGATAAGGAATACATTCATCAAAGGCCATCATGATATCTGAACCAAGATTCTGCTGAACTTGAATGGAGATTTCCGGAGTCAGAAGAACGTTCTCGCCCTTAGCTCCTTTGAAGTTCGCTCCTTCTTCCGTAATGGAATTTTTTTGAAGCGAGAAAACCTGGAAGCCACCTGAGTCAGTCAGAATAGGGCGGTCCCATGCCATAAATTTATGAAGTCCTCCGGCCTTAGCAATGAGCTCTGAGCCAGGAGTTAAATGAAGGTGATAAGTATTAGAGAGAAGAATTTCAATGGAGAGATCCACCAGCTCTTTTGGTTGAAGCGCTTTAATCGCTCCGTGAGTTCCCACTGGCATAAAGACCGGAGTGTGAATACGTCCGTGAGGAGTGTCGATGTAACCGGCGCGGGCGCCGCAGTTCTTATCAACGTGTTCAAGGGTGAATTTAAAGTGGTTGTTTACTTCTGAACGAACATTCATAAATGAATAATCCTTTGGGCAAATTGTTTTCCAGAGGCCATGGCCACGGCATATCCAGTAAAGGAGATTGAATGGGCCGACCCTATCAAATTCTTTTACCTTTGTTGAGTCTATTTCTGGTGAGGGTAGATCTTACAGACCTCTATCCGTTAAAAATCCCGGTTAAGGTTCTGAAAGTTTATGACGGCGATACCGTTTTAGTGGGACATGGAAGCTATCAGTTTAAAGTCCGTCTTCTCAAAATAGATTCCCCAGAGAAAGGGCAGCCCTTTTTAACAAGTCCTGCGGATGCGGGCTTCAGCTCTTCCAGTTGCTTACAAAAACTCGCCCCCGTGAATTCCCAGCAAGAACTCCTGATCATTAAAGAAGATATCTATGGAAGGATCTTAGGCGACTTAAAGGGAATCAGTTTAAAGTTAATCGAAGAGGGCTGCACGACCCTTTATCCTCATGCGGAATTCTCTTCAGTCCGGGAAAAGTATCAGTATCTTCGGGCGCTTAAAAAAGCAAAGGCCCAACAAGTGGGCCTTTGGAGTTCGGGAGGCTTTCGCCAACCAAAATTATGGAGAAAATCTAGTAAACGAATCTCACTCCGGCAGTAGCACCGATCAAGTCATCACCGAGAGACTTATCAACCTGGCCGAAAATGCGGACGTATGGGAGGTTGAATTGGAGGCCCGCGAAAGCGCGGGATGTGAAGGATTTAACATTCCCTGTGGCATCAATATCGGCTTTGGCTTCTACGATCACTGGATCCGAGCCTGTACAAGCAGGGCCAGAAGTACAATTCAATTCAGAGTTTTCTGCATTTAAATCACCCTTACCCTTGGCAGAACCAAAGTTAAAATCAACACCCACACCGCCATAGAGGCTTAGAAAATAGAGGAGTTGAACATCTGTTGAAAGCTCTAATGGGATAGAATGGGTCGTAGTCTGAATCGTCGCAGTTGGTCTACCTTTGATCGTTCCTTGAACATGGTTGCCTTCGAAATCTTCATCAATTTCTTCGTTAATCTTAGAAGAAAATTTAATATCGTTTTTATTGAACTCATAACCGAAGTGAAACTTGACTCCGCCCCAGCCTAAGAGCTTGGTACCTTTTCCTTTAATCCAGTCGTAGCGAAAATGAACCCCCATTGAGGTCATATCGATTCCGGCCTCAGTTTCATCTTTTGATTCACCGAATGTTTGATCGTGGGAATAGCTCATGAAATTCACGTAAGCATTAAGACGATTCGTCTCCATACCTAGAATTCGGGCCGTATCCATAAAGCCTAGGTTAGCACCGAGAACGATTCCTGGAGCAACTCCAAGCCCTGAGATTTCAGAGTCTGTATTAGAATCTTTTTCTAAGTCTGCTCCTACACCAATTCCAGCACCAATCAAAAAGACTTCCATATTTGAGGCGTAGTCAGAACCAATCCCTTTTCCGGCCATGACCGAAGAATTGGCCATCCCTTCCATAAGTCTCTCAGGGGGAGCACTCGGAAGATCTTTATTCACATCATTTTGCACTTCCATGATTTTATCACGAAGCAAGCCTTGCAAAGTGGAATCTGATATAGAACCAAAATCCTTAATATCAATGGTGAAAATCTGGGCCGAAGAATTTGAGGCATATAAACCAAAACAAAGGGCAGCGAGGGGGAGCAGGAGTTTTTTCATGGATTTCCTTTCCGGCGGGACCGGGCGTTTAAGTAGTTAGTCTAATACCTCTAGGAAATTGGCGTAATTTAGAAATTTTTACCTCTTCTCCTGACAAAGGCCCGGGCACGTGATAAACCAGCCAAAATGTTGATTTTATAACGAGGATTCCAATGTCATTTCTGAATGTCGACTTCCATCCAGGTCTAGAGGCGTATTTTAAAGAGCAAGGTTTGAAAACCGCGACTTTAGTCCAAAAACGAGTGATTCCTGAGATCCTTAATCGGAAATCAATCATCGTTCTATCGGAGACGGGGTCAGGGAAAACCCTTGCTTATGCTCTTCCGATAGCCAGTAAGCTTAAACAAAAAGAGGAACAGGGGACTAAGAACACCTTAAGTGGTGCTCCTTACGCCATCATCGTGGCGCCAACCCGGGAACTTGCTTCTCAGATTTTTGGTGTTTTTAAAGGGATCTCCCATCATTTGAAACTAAGAGTTCGGGATATTACCGGCGGAGATACTCACGCTAAGATGAAATCTGTGGCGAGTGGCTCTTACGAGATCTTGATTGCTACTCCATCAAGAATAAAATCGGCGATCCAGAAAAAAGAATTGAACTTAAATCAACTTCAATACGTGATCTTTGATGAAGCCGATCAGCTTTTTGATATGGGCTTTAAAAAAGATCTCGATTTCATAATTGAATATTTTGATATGAATCACACTCAAATGGGATTCATCACAGCGACGCTTCCTGAAGCCGTGGAAAACTATATCCTTGAAAAATTTCCGGATGTGGATTTCACAAAGATTGCTTCCGACAATTCCCACGCTACCCAAACGCGAATTGAAACCTATAACGTGAAAGTGACTCCTGCTGAAAAAGACATGGTTGTCCGCATGTTCTTAGAGAAACAGGCCCAGGGTCGAGGAATCATTTTTACCAATCAGAGAAACCAGGCAGAAGATCTGCATAAATATATTTCTGAAAAAATGCCGAAGCTTAAAACCAAGCTTCTTCATGGTGATCTGGAAAAGAAAGAAAGAGACAATGCGATTCGTTCTTTCGTTGATGGAAAAGTTCAAGTCCTGATCGCAACAGACGTTGCGGCCCGAGGAATCGATATTAAAGATCTGGTTTGGGTTCTTAACTACGGTTTACCGAAAACAGGTATTTATTATCTTCACCGCTGCGGTCGTGTGGCCCGTGGTGGAAGAAAAGGGATTGTTTACAATCTTGTGGCCTCTCATGACTCTAAGATGATTGCTGAAATCAATACGGCGATCATGAATCAGAAACACTTGAATCTGGATATCATTCCGGAAGACAAGATGAAGTCTGATAAGAAAGTCGTGAAAAAAGTTGCTCCTAAAGCTCCGGCAACTTTCCGTGGGGAAAAGAAAAGTGTTCGTGGTGCGGCCCGGGTTCAGAAAACAGAAAAAGAACTGAGAAATGCCCCGAAGTCTCCGGTGAAAAGAAACCGCGGAATCAAGCGTCGATAAATTTTAGAACTTCATCTTTTTTCTTATAAGTATCATCGTAACCAAGCTCCATCAGGGGCTTGGTATATGTGATATCAAAGGCCAGATAACTTAACAGATCCAGACCTTCCGTATCCGAAACTCCAATCCCTTTTAGCAGATAACGAAGCATGAGTGGTAACTCAGGGGTTAAGTTAATCGTCATTTTTCCCAAGTCCCGGGAAGGCCTGATCATAAGAATGGGGATGGGCTTTAAATCTTTATGGGCTCCGCCGGCAATCAGTTCGTTTAATCGACGAACTCTTTCAACATCGGCTTCGAGGGAATCCATGAATATGGAGTTCAGCATGATCCCAATGACTTGCCCCATAGTAGGTGTACTGAAAGGAGAAAAGGAAAGGTTTCTCATTCTTTCCTTATCATGAGCGTGCCTCACACCGATCGCAATAAGTTTATCCGCACCCAGATGGATGGCGGGAGAGAGTGGAGTTGTTTGACGAATGCAACCATCTCCATAAAAACTCTGGCCAATCTGTACAGGCGGAAAGAAAAAAGGAATGGAAGCCGAGGCCAGCATATGCTCGACCTTAAGTTCTGTGCGAGAAGAAAAACGATCGGTTCGAATCCAGTCAGCGATCTCTTCCTGCCCCTGATAAAAAACGACGTTGGTTCCTGAATTGTAGTTAGTTGCTGACAAAGCAATCCCGTGGAGATTTCCGCGTCTGACATTGGTCTCAATATCTCTGAAATCAATTTCACGTTCAGCAAGTTTCCTTAAAGGAGTGGTATCAAGAAGATGATTCACAGAGCTACCTTTGGGAGTCATACCGCCAAAGATTGTTCCAGAGATCCAACGAAGCCCTATGTCAGAGACAGCTCTAGTGCGGAGGTCATAAATACTCTGTGGCGTCACACGAGTCCACAATTCCGAGAGATTGTGGGTTGAGACATCCCAATTCTCACAGTTTGCTGCGAGATAGGTGGAATTAATGGCACCTGCCGAGTTTCCTGTCAGGACATCAAAAAGATTTTTCCTGGCCCCAATGATCTCAAACAGAGCACGAGTCGCTCCAGCTTGATAAGCTGCGCGCGCACCACCACCTGTCATGACAAGACCACACTTCTTATCCATATTATGATTATGCCCGAATAGTTCATGATGAAGGAAGGAATTATGAAAGTATTAATAACTGGAGCAACTGGTTTTGTAGGAAGACGCATTGTGCATGAACTGCAAAAGGCCGGTGATGAAGTGGTGGTTTTAACCAGAGATGTTGATCATGCTGCCAAAATCCTGGGTAATCAGTGCAACTGTTATGAGTGGGCGAGTCCCACAGAAACTCTTCCTCCCCATGATGTCTTAGTTGGAGTGGACGGAGTCATTAATCTTATGGGTGAGGGCATTGCTGATCGCAGGTGGAGTGATGAACAAAAAATAAAAATTTATGATTCACGAGTTTTAGGAACGACGAATCTGGTTAAAGGTCTCTCAGAATTAGAGCATAAACCTCGGGTGTTAGTGTCCGCTTCCGCCATGGGTATTTATGGCAACCGCGGCGAAGAAGATATTTCTGAGAATTCCCAAATCGCAGATGATTTCCTTGCCCACGTCTGTCACGACTGGGAAGACCGCGCCTCCCAGGCCGAAAACCTTGGCATAAGAGTGGTACTCATGCGAACAGGAGTCGTCATAGGTCACGATGGCGGCGCCCTCAAAAAAATGCTTCCTGCCTTCAAATTAGGTGCGGGAGGAAAAGTAGGTTCAGGAGATCAATACATGAGCTGGATCCATGTGGATGATCTGGTGAAAATGTACATTGAAACTTTGAAACACGCCGACTTCAGTGGCCCCTACAATGCAACGGCCCCCATGCCTGTCCGAAATCAGGAGTTCACAAAAATTCTCGGCAAAGTTCTAAAAAGACCCACTCTTGCAACCGTTCCAACTTTCGTTCTAAAACTCCTCTTTGGAGAAATGGCGAAAGTTTTATTAGAAGGCTCGAAAGTTCTTCCGAGAAAATTTCAGGAGAAAAACTTTGTTTTTAAATTTCCGACATTGGAAGGGGCCTTGAGGGATGCGACTTAAATTTTAATAATAATCTGCTTCATCCTCGTCATCTCTTCCATGGCATACTTAACACCGCCCATGCCGAGTCCCGATTCACCGTGACCGCCAAAGGGCATCTGATCCACTCTGAAAGCGGTGTGATTATTGATCACAAAAGTCATCGTGGAAATTTCCTGAGCGATTTTTAATGCGCGAGAAATATCTTTGGTGAATAGGGCCGATTCAAAAACATAAGAGTTGGTGTTTAGGTAGGAGAGAAGTTCTTCTTCGTCCTCATAACTATTAATACAAACCACTGGCCCAAAAATTTCATCCACCATGAGCTGAGTTTCTCTCGGTACTTCGATCAGAATTGTGGGAGAGAGGAATTGTTTTTGAGGTCCTGAGACTTTATTTCCAAGAATGAGTTTGGCGCCTTTTTTCTCGGCTTCATTAATCCATTCCTGGATTCGTTCTACTTCTGAAGATTTAATAAGAGGGCCGACGTCGGTTTTTTCATCGGTGGCAGGACCAGTTACGAGGGCTTCGGTTTTTTTGGTGAAGGACTCGATGAAGTTATCCATAACTGCTTGAGCGACAAATATTTTTTGAGTGGAGATACAGACCTGGCCTGCGTGATAGAAACCACCTTTCACCAGTGCTGTCGTGGCCGCTTCAATGTCTGCGTCTTCTCTGATGATGGCGGCCGCCTGGCCTCCGTGTTCAAGGGAGATTCGAGTTCCTCGGGCAATCTTCTTTCTCATCTCCCAACCAACTTGGGCAGAACCAATGAAGCTCACGAAATGAAACTCTGAAGAGGAGACGAATTTTTCAATGAGGGCCACATCTGCAGTGACCACTTGGAAAATATTCTCTGGGAGACCTGCTTTCTTGAAAGCTTCCCAAAGTATGAAGGCCGAAATAGGAGTGGAGGAAGCGGGTTTTAGGACCACACAGTTTCCACTCGCTAGAGCGCAGCCCACTTGGTGAGCGATGAGATTGAGGGGGTGGTTAAAGGCAGAGATTGCGAGGACCGGGCCAATCGGTGCGCGGACGGTGAAGGCGAGATGGTCCTTGCCGGCGGGAGTTCTTTCCATGGGAATGACTTCGCCGGTGAGTCTTAGGGTTTCTTCCGCGCAAAGTTCCAGAGTTGAGATCGCCCTTAAGGCTTCGACTTTAGCGTCTTTTAGTGGCTTTCCGCCTTCGCTCGCAATCACCCAGGCGAGATAATCCACCTGGGTTTTTAAATCCCGGGCCACATCTAATAAAATGCGGGAGCGCTCGTAAGGCTTAAGTTTAGAAGCTTCACACTGAAGTTTTTTTAAGGAGGCGAGAATAAAATAAATATCTTCTTCTGTTGCTTGCTGGATGGAAGTCAGGAGTTTCCCGTCATTTGGTGAATAGAGCTCCCGGAATTTTCCCTGGGACTCAGTGAAGGTGAGAGGGAGCTTTGGAGGAAGTTTAAACATACTTGTCCTTAACGTAGATTCGATTAAACTTTAATTATGAAAACATACTTATTTCCGCTCTTTCTGCTTCTCTTGTCGATACTAAGCGCATCTTGCACGAAAGAAGTCAGGTATAGCAAAGAACAGATCTTGGCGGTAGCTCAGGAAGCCGATCCTTCAGTTAAGGTGATCGTGCCCCGAATGAATGATAAGGAACTTCCCACTTGCGATAATTCCGATTACCCGCCGGGCTGTATAAATGTTTTCGTCGTATCGGTTAAGAGTATTGAAATCCTCGCCGTGGAGTTTCCTTCAGAGGAACAGGCCAAATTCGCTGCCAAAAAAGTCAGAGGCTATTATCTTCACAACTGGTTATTTGATGATGTGACCGGAGAGCCGATCATGGAAAGATTTGTAGAGGAAAAACTAAAAGCGAAGAAGCCTTAAGAAGACTCCTTCAAAGAATTTAAGTTTCTCTTCCCAATTTTCACTTAAGGCCTTCATCTCAGGATGTTTATCAGTTTCATTCTGAAGAGATTTTCTAAAGAGCAGGAGCCAGCGTCCAAGTTCTCCGCGGTGGATTCCCATCGCCATGTGAAGTCTTGCGACATCAAAAGGTTCAGCTATGGGACGGCTGGATTTTCCTAAGAGCTGAAGCTCCCAGAAGGAAGCAATCCTTGGGATATGAGTATCAAAGTCTTTTATGACTCTAAAGTGGTACCCAATCAGAACATCAATTTTGGCTTTTTGGTAGAATGAATCAACGACATTAAAAATCCATTCCGTCTCACTCATAGAGGATGCACCAACTCCGGCACTCTTGATTGAAATTGACGGACAACTGTCTTTAGCTGGAAGCCTTGTGATTGGAAAAATTTTAAATCTTCCTTATCTTCAAAAACCAGTTTTGATCCGAATTTCATCATATGACACTTTCTCATCTCCGGCATTTCGAAAAATTTCAGAAGGGCATACTGAGTGTAGAGTTCATCGTTTACCAGTGCTTCTCCTTCCGGTTCAAAAGGAAAGGGTTCAAAAAAAATGTTCCCATTTTTCCCCTTAAGAACCAGAAGACATCCCAAAACCTGAAGATCTTTTTCAAAAGTCAGAACCTGAGCTCCCCATTGATTCCAGATCTCCAGCTGTTCGGCCGGAATAGGAAGCGTTTTTGGAGTATCCAGAGGAGAAGGGTAATCACCAAGCTCGATGCCGCTTTTTTTATGGAGTTCGCGCCAGCTGTCTTTGATTTGTTTTCTTATTTCGTGATCCAGACCCAGGAGATAATCCTGGTAGCTCTTGGAAGCTTTTGGAAGAGGTTCAAGAACGTATGCTTCTTTACTCCATTTGGTTTCGCCAAAGGACATGGAAAAATCCTGAAGACCTTTAATGAGATAGAGTTCCTGGGCGACTAAATCTTCCCGCACTTCATACTCTCTTATGAGTTCCTGAACTTTTTCTTTCCCGGATCGGGCAAAGCGCGGATCAAAAACACAGATCCCGGCACTGCCATCGCCAATTTCCCAGGTCATCTGCTTCCAGTGTTCCCGATCTTTGTTCCAAAAGTTCATTCGCTTATACCAGGGAATAATTTCCTGATAAGGAATGGGTTTTAAACAAAGCTGAGCAAAGCCAATAGGGGCATTTTGAGTAGGGCCGAAAAATAAAAAGTAGGTAAAGACATGTCCTTCCGGCGCTCCGTCGTGGCGCTGGACCAAAGTCGCAAAGCTCGCCACATCTTCCTGCAGAAGAACTTCTATATTCGGAATAAATTCCGGATCAATTTCATGAATAGAATGAAATCTTTGAACAATAAGCATGAGTTAATTGTGGACTTTTTTTCTCTGGGAGTCAAAAGATCAAGAAGTAAATTCTCTCGCGCAAAAAGGACAGATCTTCCAGAATTGAATATCAAGATTCTCCCCGCAGGCACATTCATAGGGTGCCGAGAAATCTTCTAATGAATCTCCTAAAACAAAAATGTCTGGACGCATGGCCCTGATTGTTAAAGAGTTCGCAATATATCCGCCCGGGATGAGGGGATCGGGACGAAAACGAGCGGGACCCACTTCTTCATTCACTCTGATCTGAACTTTAATATCTTCTCTTTGATCGAGATCAAAATTAGGCTGGCCGATAGTGTTTTCGATTTCGCGAATTTTATCCAGGGCCTTATTAGGATCGAGATTTTGATTTTTCAACGGGACTCCATCTTCTTTCAAGAAGCGTGATAATTTCACGCACGGCCCGGGAATGGGAATTAAACCATTTCCAAGGGGGTGGTTTAATTTTATCAAATTCCTTCAAAAAATATATACCCTGGCTTCCGGAACTTTCAATCAACCGTAGAGTCCACTCAACCACTTCTGGATTGGGATGGAAAAGATGCTTTTTAAGGGTTTCCAGGAAATCAAACTCAAGCCGGCGCCCTTTCTGAAAATGAGCATCGATAATGTGTCTGGCAGCACTATTGAGGGTAAAAACCAGGAGATTGTCGGGAATAGGAGAGTTCATCACTTTGAGTAAAGTGGGAGCGAATTTTCCATGAAGAGCGGCGGAGTGTTCAATTAAACAGAGAACCGATTCCATTTTAGGCCAGTCAGATTGTTCCAAGGTTTCATTCAAAAGTTGATTGAGTTCATCTAATTCTTTGGGAGTGAATCTTTGAAGGCCTCGGTGGCCTTTGGATAATTCATCCAGAATCTTGTCCTGAATATTGTTAATATCCATTAGCGGCTTGGTGCTCCCACACAGCGAACCGAATGAGTGGTGGATAAATTTCCTGCACTCAAGGTTCCATCTTGGGAGTTATAGATCCAGGCTTCACTTCGATCGGCGGAAGCGGCCTTAAGAGTGGCCGTCCAAAGACCTGACGAGGGAGTTTCTGGTTTTAAAACAAAGCGGGCCCCATTTAAGTCGGCCAAAAGAAAATCGTTTCGAGTCGGGAGTCTCCAGCTAATTCTTCCGGCGAGACCCTCAAGGTTTAAATCCTGACAGATTCTTTTTTGCTCCATAAGAAGACTACAGTTAACCGTGGTGTTTCCCTGGGGAAGTTCATCATTTCCTGCCGCCTGACACCAGTTGGTAGTGATGATCACATCTGACCACACTAGACCCGTCATATTGTCCAACCAGACTTCCTGATTGTTACTTAGGCTTACGAGTTTCCAGGTTCCTTCGCCGCTGGTTCCAAAGCGGAAGCCTTCCCACAGGGATTTATCGCTATTTTTTTGAAAGCAGTTTGTGATTCGTGAGTCTATTCCGGTGAGATTAGCTTCCACTCCGCAGTCCACAGTCGGTCTCCCCAGAATGGTGCGAGTGGTGACCGTTTTGTCAGATCCTTCGTCATCTTTTTCAATCAGGGGAATGGTACGATAAAGACCATCAGGGAGGTCATTAGAAAGAGTCTTAGAAATTTCCTGGGGAATAGTGAGAATCGGGGCCCCTCTTTCCCGGTGGATTTGAGAAGGAATGCCGGCACCACTTTGCCCAGCTTCAGCACCTAAGACATCTCTTAAGGGTCTTCCCAGCTTATGATTTGAGCCGATATCCTCTCCACACCCCGAAATGAGGAAAAGCAGAGTGATCGGGGCCATAAATAATTTTGTTTTCATTCTCAATATTCTAGGAAATTCCCTTACTTAATTCTAGCCGCAAGTTGCCTTTTGTAAAAATTACTTTCGGTTTTCACAACCATCACGCTGTGCTATACTCGCGCCCCATGACGACACTCTTAATAAACTCCATCTACCGGGCCACTGAAGGCGAGGGAATCCATATCGGAATTCCTCAGATTTTCGTGCGTTTTCAGGGATGCCATATTGGGTGTGTAAACTGTGATACCAAAGAAAGTTGGGATTTCGATCCGTCCTACACTAAGTCTCTGGATGAAGTGATGGAGCAGGTTGAAGTTCTTTCTCAGGATATCATTAAGCGCGTGTCTATCACTGGCGGAGATCCTCTTCATCCTTCCCATATTCCTTCACTTTTAGCTCTGGTAAAAGAGCTTAAAGCGCGGAACTATTTCGTGAATATTGAAGCTGCAGGAACCCGAGTGGTAAAAGAAGTTTTTGATCAAGTGGATTTCATTTCCTATGACTATAAAACTCCTTCAACCGAAGTGAGAACTTCTAAAGATCTTCTCTTGAAGTTCATTGAAGACTATTCAGATAAAGCACAAGTTAAAGCAGTCGTAGCGGATAAGAAAGATTTCGAGGCCACCTATGATGCTTTTCATTTCGTTAAAAACCGCACCGACATCAAGGTCCCGTGGTGCCTGACTCCTTGTTATGAACCAGGTGAGCCTTTCCCAATGAACCGCTTCCAATTAGTGGTTAAGTTGAATGAGGACTTCGGACTTCCTTTCCGAGTAATCGGTCAGCAGCACAAATGGGTCTATGGCCCCAACGTTAAACTCGTTTGAATTCAGTAACTTAAGTCCCATTTAAAACATTTCATTTTAAGCATGAAGTCGGACGCCTTAAAGACCGATAAGTGTTCCATGCGCATTCTCATGCTCCTCTTACTCATTAGTTGCTCTCAAACCCCGCTGAAGTATAAGTACTCTTCGGCCAAGCGTTATTTGGCGAGTTTAACCAATGAGGACCTTCATGTTTCTCGTATTGAAGGAGAGTTTAGTTCAGAAAAACTTTTCGCCAGTGGAATTGATTCAACTTTTTTGACGGTGAAACTTTATGACTCTGAAGGGAAACTTCTGACGGATGTTGATCCCAGTGATTTAACTTTGTCGACCAGTGAAGACATTGAGGCGAAACCTTTCGTTAATAAGAAAGGAATTTTTAAGGCCGAGATTCTGCCTCATGTGAAAAGTCCCAGCATCCGCATGCGAGTGGACTGGCAGGAGAAAACTTTTTCTAAAGAGCTGGTCTTAAAAATGACCACGAAACCTTTAAAAGATAAAATTCTTCCTCTCAATCATGAGTTCTCCCAATCGAAAAGTTTTGGTGAGATTTCAGTCAGTCGTGGAAGTGCTTTTCCTGAAACGGCCACAGAAGGTTTTGCTTTCGAGAATATGGGTGACAATCGAATCGTTGATGCCAGAAGAAACCGCTACTCTCAAAGAGCGTTTCATTTTGATTACCTCGAGCAGGCCCGTCAGAATCTGGCCCTGGAAGTGGATGATGCTCCAAATGATACAACTTCACACACCATGCATTCTCTCTTTATGTTTTTCCCAAGAAAGAATCTTCCTTTAGTGGAACAACTGAGTGGCACCATTGATGTGACTCTTCCTACAGGAGAAAAAATCATTTTCCAAAAAGACTCGAAAGAGATTATGGATGGGGTTTTCACCGAAGGCCCAGTGGATGTGAGTCGTGATCGTCATAAGCGCCAGTACGCTGATCTTAAGTATCACGGGAAGGGTATTGTTCTTAGGGCCAATGCCCGCGGGCAATCTCCTCAACTCGGTCAATACGAGATAGAGAAGATCGACATGGAATTTGGGATCAAGGGCTCGGTAGATGTTCTGATTATCAATGGAACTACCGGCGAGCGCTGTCGCCGTCCAAAAATTGATTTCTGGGAAAACCTGGATGTCAGTCCGATTGAATTTAAATTTGCGACTGATGAAGAGTTTAATGAGTATTTAAAAACTCATTGTGGCTTTTCGATTCCGTTACTTTAATTTCCCAAGTTTTACCGCCAACACAATCCAGCCTAGAACAAAAAGCGTTCCACCCACTGGAACAATCATGGCGAATGTCTTGATGCCTGTTACAACATACAGGTAACAGTTAAAGGAAAAGAGAAGTGTTCCAACTAAGAAAGCACCTACTGGTACTTGTAGTTTAGCACTCTGAAAAACTTGTTGAAGGATACCCACCAGAAGAATCCCGAAGCCATGATAGAAGTGATAACGAACACCTGTTTCAAAGGTCACGAGTTTATCGGCCGCTACAATCTTCTGCAGTCCATGGGCACCGAAAGCACCAATTAAGACGGCAAGGGCGAGCATGACTGAACCGAGAACCAGAGTCTTTTTAGCCAGCGGATGTAAAATCATTTAAGAAGTCCTTTTTTGCAAATGGGTAGGTGTTAAATGTTCCTTGTCCCATTGCTACAAGTTCTCCTGCTTCGGTCCGGATTTCTCCCGAACTAATGATGAGGCTTTTACCTTGATGAATCACCTTGCCGGTTCCCACCAGGATCTCTCCGAATTTTGCAGGACGAATATAGTTAATTTTAAATTCAACAGTTGAAGTGAGGTGATCCGTTTGAATCGCCAGCGAGAGGGATGTAAGACCCAGAGTACAGTCCATAAGTCCCGCGATGGCAGCTCCATGGGCGGTTTGAGGAGAACTTAAATGTTGTTCTTGAACCTGCATCTTATAGGTAATGGAGCCTGGAGAGTGAATCTCAAAACTTAATCCATTGTCGATGTCGTATTTATTAATCGATTTAAAAAGCTCGACGAAATTTTTCATGCCTTAAGCTTACGCTTATCGCTCTGTGAGGTAAAGCTTCTTGCCTTTACCCTCTACAGCATTCCGGATGGTAAGCGAGAAGCCTTTCTCCTGACCTTTTTTATTTGCAGCAAAATCCATTTGATGTGAAGAGCGAGAGGTGCCCAGGCGCTTATAAATAATCTGGGTATCAAAATCCAGTTTTTGTTCCACCACGATCAAGGCCTTTCGGTCAGCTTCACTGTAATGGGTTTTCACTTGTTTCATTTTCCGGTCAAAGCCACTGGCCACACCCAAAAAGAATGAATTCTTGGCCTGAAGACCCTGGAGACCATCTTCTTTTTGGGCGAGCTTCCAAAGGTGATCGAGTTCCTGGTCAAGAAAGTTGGCCACGTAGCCCGCAAGCTTCACATTGGTGAGTGTGCCTGAGACCTCGAGACAGCAGGAATTCTTTCCCTGGCTTATGACGGGTTTTACGATGAAGTGCTTCAAGATAGAGTAGATGGCGCTGATCTTGGTATCTTTCCGCTTACGAAGAAGTAAACGGTCCATATAGATGGGCTCATCACGATCCTGGCAGTAATCGAGATTATGTCTTAAAAGAAGTTCGTTGGCCTTAATGGTCGCAAGTTCGGCTTCATGAGAGTTGGAACTTTGAGCGAGCATCAGAAGTTTTTTAACTTTCTCCAGAATTTTTTCGGAATGAAGGTCACCTTCTTTGGAAAGATTACTCTCATCTAAATCCATGGTGGCCCGGGCCACATCTTCCGGAAAACCAAACTTAGAACAAACTTCTCGAAATTCGGATCCATGAGGCTTCACATCTTTATGAATAATGTGAGTCAGATAATGAGCTAGCTCATGCTTTAAGATATCTCTTACCACACTATCTTTGGCCAAATAGATGAGCTTACGGTTGAGACCGATTTGGTAATAAGGAGCATTGAAATGTCCCCATTCTTTACCTTCGAAAACAACCACGTGAAGAGGATAGAGAATATGATTATATTCAAAACGGCTGGTACGAACTTTGATACCGGCCGAATCTAAAATTTCCTTAAGAAATGCTTCTGCCTTCTTAATAAAGGCCAAGCTGGTAGAATCATAAATAAGCATGGCCTATGGTAAATCGATTAAGCTCAAAGAACAACTTTAGGTTGTAAGGTTATGTTTAATTTTCACTCCTAAATCCAGTGACAGAATGTCTCTGTTAAAAAAATACATAGTGCCAAAATGCACTTCTTACATAATTGATTTCACTATGTTATTTTCTAAATATTCCACGCCACATGAAGGAGGAAGGGATGAATAAGCTTCTTAAAGCTTCATTTTTTTTAGTTTGCTTTTTACTACTTCAAAACTCAGTTTTTGCGACCGATTTGAATTGTGAATTTAAAGAAACTAAGGTGGAAGGAATTGACTCCATTCAAGTGAGTGGAGGAAACATGCTGATTAACGAGGAAATGGAAATTCCATTAGATAAAACCCGTGTGAAATGTGGGAATTTTGGCCGTCAAATCAGATATGACGGCATGGCCCTGGGGTACCAGGTCATCCTTGAATCTTGTAGCACTGAAGCTAAATTTGAAGGTCGTTTAATCGACTCTATCAACCAAGTGGCCGCTAAAGTCCTTTGCCATCAAACCCAACTCTAATTTTTGTTTTTTGATCCACCGGTTGCCTTGTAGTTGATACGTCCTCCGGTGGAATTCTTCTCCCTTCCGATTTCGAATGGCCATCGTCAGAACCGGCGAATCATTTTCCCAGTCCACATCCACCATTCCGTAATTGAGACCAAAAAAAGAAGTTTCATAACGATTCCCCATATACCACCAACTGATTCTCGGGGACCGATGGGTCATGCCGCTAGCGAGAAACTCCAGATGTCCGTGGCGCTGGAAGATACTGGAAAAATGTAAGTCTCCCGTGAGGAATACCACTCCCTGGGTCTGATGCTTTTTTAAGAGTTTAAACAGACGGTTTCTTTCGCTTTTGTGATTGGCCCATCCTTCAACGAAGGGATGATAAGGGGAAAGGACCGTGATGCCCGACATGATAAAATGAACTCGCGCTTTGGAGTTTTTAAGCTCATTTTCAAGCCACTCCCACTGAGCTTCGCCAAGAATGGGGGACTTTGAATTGAGGTGAAGGAAATAGCGGTTATCCAGTAATAAAAATTTCACACGTCCAAAGTCATAGCTAGTATAAATGCCTGGGCGTTTGCGCCGTGGAGAATCTTCTGGCTCTTCCATGAAATCTAAAAAGAGTTTTTGATTTTTTTCTTTAAAGGGAAAATATCCGTCAGAGTCATTTCCTCCATAATCATGGTCATCCCAAACTCCCATGATAGGGACCTGCTTTTTAAAATTCTGATAATAAGGATCCTTATCCTGCCGATCAAAGGCGCGCTTCAGATCTTTTTTATATTCACGATCAGCATAGACGTTGTCTCCTCCCCACATAAAAAAATCCGGTTTTACTTTAAGCATCTCATCCCACATCGGTTGAGGATCAGTTTGATCGTTACAGGAGCCGAAAGTGAAGCGGGTGACTTCTTTAATATCCATGAGGCGCTCATAGTTTGTCGCGAAAAGCGGGAAAGAGAAGAAGAGACAAAAGAGCGTCACTAATTTCATGCACACCTCCATGGGAGAGGGATTCTTTCATGCTTTAGAGAAAGGAAACAAGGAAGGAGCGTTAATTGTCCTGAGTCAGAGTGGTGCCCAGAGAAGAAATGATGACGCAAGAAATGGCGACATATTGAATGAGAGTGAGATTTTCTCCAAGAAAAATAAGTCCCATAAAAGAAGCCACCACCGGCTCAAGACTCATAAGAATCCCAAAGGTCCGTGTCGGCATTTTTTTAAGCGAGAACATTTCCAGAGTATAAGGGAAAGCACTCCCTAAGAAGGCCACCATAAAGGCCATGGGCAAGGCTTCACTATTAAAGATACGTGTTCCATCTGCATAAAGCCCAAAGGGAAGAACCACCAGGGCGGCAATCAGCATTCCCATACTTGAAGCGACACCACCTGAGAGAGTATGACTTGCTCTCTTGCCGAAGATGATATAAATCGCCCAACAAAGCCCGGCCATTAAGGCGAAGAGCATTCCCAGTGGATCAAGGGCATTAGAATTAATATCAAGGGGAAGAATGAGGACTATGCCAATCGCTGCCAGGAGAACCCACAGGAAGTCGATTTTCTTCTTCGAAGCAAAGACCGCTACGGCAAGAGGTCCCGTAAATTCCAGGGCCACCGCAATACCGAGAGGAATTCTTTCGAGAGCGAAATAAAAACTATAGTTCATGAACCCGAGAGAGACGCCATAGAAGGCGAGGCTCTTTAAGACATCTTGAGTGAAGGTGATTCTCCACGGCCTAAAAAGCAAAGTCATCATGAGGCCCGCTAAGAAGAGACGGGCCGTTGCTGTTCCACCCACTCCCAGAATAGGGAAAAGATCTTTCGCCCAGGTGGCACTGAATTGAATCGATGCCATAGAGAGAAGAAGGATAAAAATGGGTAAAAAAAAGGCCCCTGACGGGGCCTTGAAAGTTTTCAAATTAACTAGCTCCGCCAGCATTCTTTTTTTCGTGATAGGTGAAAGCCGCTTTCACATACTCGCGGTTGGTGCGAGAAATGTGCTCGATCGAAATTCCTTTCGGACAAGTTGCTTCACATTCACCGTGAGTCGAGCAGTTACCAAAGCCCAGAGAGTCGTGAGTGTAAACCATGTTTAAAGCACGACGAGGAGCTTCTGGTTTCCCTTGAGGAAGAAGGGCCAGCTGAGAAATCTTGGCAGACATGAAAAGCATTCCTGAACCGTTTGGACAAGAAGCTACACAGGCACCGCAACCGATACAAGCAGCTGCATCCATCGCCTCATCAGCGACTGGTTTTGGAATAGGAATTGCGTTTCCGTCTGGAGCGTTACCAGTGTTAGCAGAAACATAACCGCCAGCTGCCATAACTTTATCAATCGATGTGCGATCAACTGTTAAGTCTTTTATGACTGGGAAAGCAGAAGCACGGAATGGCTCGATAACAATGGTGTCACCGTCTTTATAAAGACGCATGTGAACCTGACAAGTTGTGGTGTTTTTAAAACCACCATGGGCCTTACCATCAATGACCATTGAACACATACCGCAAATACCTTCACGGCAGTCGTGGTCGAAAGCGATTGGATCTTCGCCCTTACGAACCAGTTGCTCATTGAGAACATCGATCATTTCAAGGAATGATTGCTCTGGAGAAACATTTTCAACTCGGTAATCGACCAGTTTACCTTCACTGCTGCAATTTTTTTGGCGCCAGATTTTTAAATTCAACGCCATATTTTCTGTAGATGCCATAAAAAAGGGCTCCTTATTTATATGAACGAGTAGCAAGTTGTACGTTTTCAAACACTAGCTCTTCCTTGTGACGGATAGGGCTTGAGTTTTGACCGGTGTATTCCCATACAGCGGCGTGAGTGAAGTTCTCATCATCACGTTTTGCTTCGTTATCAGGTGTTTGGTACTCTTCGCGGAAGTGACCGCCACATGACTCTTGTCTTTCAAGAGCATCCAGGGCCATCAACTCACCTAGTTCAAGATAATCAGCAACTCGTGTTGCCTTATGAAGTTCCAGGTTGAAGTTTCCAGTGTCTCCCGGAACATTAACGTTATGCCAGAATTCCTCACGGATTTTTCTGATCTCGTTAATAGCTTCTTTAAGACCGGCCTCATTACGGCTCATACCAACTTTTTCCCACATAACGTGGCCTAGTTCTTTATGGATATCAGAAACCGTTTTCTGACCTTTGATACCAAGAATCTTAGAAGTCTGGAGCATAACTGCTTGTTCAGCATCTTTGAAAGCGTTGTCTTCAATTGTTACTTTCTCAAGTGGAGTTGAAGCCAGGTAGTGAGAAAGAGTTGCTGGGATCACGAAGTAACCATCGGCAAGACCCTGCATAAGTGCTGAAGCACCTAAACGGTTAGCACCGTGATCGGAGAAGTTTGCTTCTCCAAGAACGTGAAGACCCGGAATTGTTGATTGAAGGTTATAGTCAACCCAAAGACCACCCATAGTGTAGTGAACGGCCGGGTAGATCATCATTGGAGTTGTGTACGGATCATCAGCAGTGATTCGTTCGTACATTTCAAAAAGGTTTCCATATTTACCTTCAATAGTCGATTTACCATCACGTTTAATGGCATCACGGAAATCAAGATAAACGGCACGCTTAGTTGAACCAACGCCTTTGCCTTCATCACAACGGAATTTAGCCTGACGACTTGATACGTCTCTTGGAGCAAGGTTACCGAATGAAGGGTAAACGCGCTCTAGGTAGTAGTCGCGGTCTTCATCAGGAATGTCAGAAGGTTTGCGAGTTTCATTTTCTTTTTTAGGAACCCAAACGCGTCCGTCGTTACGAAGAGATTCAGACATAAGTGTCAACTTAGACTGATAGTCTCCGTGAACAGGAATACAAGTCGGGTGAATTTGTGTGTAGCAAGGGTTAGCAAAACCAGCACCACGCTTGTGACATCTCCAGGCGGCCGAGCCGTTAGAAACTTGAGCGTTGGTAGAAAGGTAGAAAACGTTACCGTAACCACCAGTACAAAGAAGAACGGCATCAGCTGCATAACGTTCTAATTCGCCAGTGATAAGGTTACGAACGATAATCCCGCGGGCCTTACCGTTAACCACAACCAGATCCATCATTTCGCGACGGTTAAATTGTTTGATTTTACCTTTCGCAACCATCTTCATCATACCTGAGTAGGCACCGAGAAGAAGCTGCTGACCGGTTTGTCCACGAGCGTAGAAAGTTCTGGAAACCTGAGCACCACCGAAAGAACGGTTATCAAGGTATCCGCCGTATTCACGAGCGAATGGAACACCTTGAGCAACCATCTGATCGATGATGTTATTAGATACTTCCGCCAGACGGTAAACGTTAGCTTCACGTGCGCGGTAATCTCCACCTTTAATGGTGTCGTAGAATAAGTTGTAAACAGAGTCACCATCGTTTGGATAGTTCTTAGCGGCATTGATACCACCTTGAGCTGCGATCGAGTGAGCACGACGTGGAGAATCCTGGATACAGAATGAAAGAACATTGTAACCAAGTTCAGCAAGAGTTGCGGCAGCAGAACCACCAGCAAGACCCGTTCCAACAACGATAACTGTGAATTTACGTTTGTTGGCCGGGTTAACCCGCTTCATGTGATCTTTGTAATCTTTCCATTTAGTCTCAAGAGGTCCACTTGGAATTTTAGAATCTAGATTGAAGGCCATATTACACTCCTCTCAAATACGCCCATACTGATACGAAAGCAAAACCGCCGCCGATCAAAATAGCATATAGGTAGCCGATGATTTTAATTTTGCCGTAATACTTCGGATGGTTCCAACCAATCGTATGGAAAGCAGATGAAAAACCATGAGCAGTATGGAAAGCAGCACAGAACATAGCAACACAGTACCAGGCAACGCTGACTGGATTCGCAAAATATTCCATGGTAGTTTTATAGATGTCTCTCATTTCGATGCCATCCACAGTAGTTGTGTACATGGTACCGAATTTAAGATTTATGAGATGAAGAATAAGGAACACAAGAAGAACCAGACCTGTGTAAGGCATAGTAACTGACATGAGCGTTGCTCCGCGGCCAGTGCGCTTCTTCACGGCGTACTTTCCAGCAGCACGTTTGTTTTCCACAGTGATTCTTACAGCAAGGTACATGTGAACTAAAAAGATTAGTGCAAGTACAGCTTCGATCACATAAAGAAGTGGCCCTAGAGCAAACAACTTGTAGCTATAGAGGTTAAAAGCATCTGGTCCTGCCAAAAGTAGAAGATTTCCCAAAAGGTGACTGACAAGGAACCCACATAGAAGAAGGCCCGATACAGCTACTAATTGTTTTCTACCAATGGAAGAGCCAAAGTAATGATTAACAGCAGATGTCATCATACAAAAGAACTCCCTTTAGAGATTGAAAAATAAGCGGATTAGTCGCAGATATAAACAGCTTCCACTCTAACAGATTTAAACGAGTTGTCAGGCGAGAAATAAGAAATTTCGAATAATGATACGGTGCATGTTTATTGAAAGTTATTAACTTTTCTTAAGTTTTTCAAACATAATGAGTGCGCGCTTACGATTGAGTTCATAATCCACAATAGGAGGTGGGTATGATGGGGCCAAAAGCGGAGAAGGATGATGTAGGTCATTGCCTTTTAGATGTCTCAATTCAGGGATCCACTCTGAGATGAATTTTCCTTCATGATCAAACTTTTTACTTTGTGTGTAAGGATTGAAGATTCGAAAATAGGGTTGGGCATCACAACCGGAACTTGATGACCACTGCCAGCCACCATTATTACTAGCGAGATCATAATCCAAGAGCTTCTGTGCGAAATAGGCTTCGCCCTTTTTCCAATCCACTAAAAGTATTTTGCAAAGGAAAGAGGCAACAACCATGCGTAGCCGGTTATGCATCATGCCTGTGGCATTAAGTTGACGCATGGCCGCGTCAACAATGGGGTAACCAGTTTGTCCTTCACACCACGCCTTAAATTCTCGTGTCCCTCCGGGGTAGGAGAGTTGGTTGTATTCGGTTTTAAAAGCTTCTTTTTCCACACGAGGAAAGGCGTCTAAAATCATGTGATAAAAATCTCGCCAGATGATTTCATTTAACCAGGTTCTGTTCCCGGAAGAAGAGTGGGAGGCAGCGAGTGTTACCATTTCTCGAACAGAAATCACTCCATGACGAAGATAGACCGAGAGAAGGGAAGTCCCGTCAAGAGATGGAAAATCCCGGGTCTTATCATAGTCAGTAATTTGTTCGGCGAACTTTTTAAGCCGTTTAACTCCCGCCTTCCTTCCTCCGGAAAGAACGGGAAGTGTTTCCTGAAATCCAATTTCCGGATACCAATTATGTTCCAGAATGTTTTTCTTAAAAGTGTGTTGTTTTAAATTTTTTAACAGGGGTTTGTATTCGGGTACTGACCGGTCTGAAGCTTCAAAGAGCTCAAGCCATTTGTTCTTGTAAGGAGTGAAGACCTTATAAATCCCGCCGTCATTTTTTAAGACTTCATGCTTTTCAAAATAAACTGAGTCTTTAAAATCCTGGGACTCAATCCCTTGGGCCTTAAGATTTTTCATCACCTGGGCATCACGTTTTTTGGCGTAGGGTTCATAATCCCTATTCCACATAACTGTTTTAACTTTCAATTTTTTTGCCAGTTCAGGAATTTCTTCTTCGGGGTTTCCATAAAGGATAAAAAGGGAGGAGCCGTGTTTTTGAAGCTCTTTTTCTAATTCAACGAGTGACTGATAAATGAAAGTCACCCGTGGGTCATTCTTGTCTTTTAGATTATCTAAGATATGTGAATCAAAAATAAAAACCATGCTGGTCTCCCCACCACTTAAGGTCATGGATAAGGCCTTGTGGTCGTGGAGTCTCAGATCACGTCTGATCCAGCATAGTGTGGACATGATGCCCTTTTATCTTTTTAGTTTTATCGTTCGGGTAATTTGTTCCGGCGTCGGAGTGGCGTCAGGATCAATATCTCCCTTAATCACCAGGATCTCGTCAGGCCTATCTTTACTTCTAAGATAGGTAAGGTCAACTCCACCCTCAGCATTAATCGTTTGAATAATGCTGATGGAATCCGGATCACTGGCGCCCACCCCCATGACTTCCTGCTGACGGCCATACTTATAAGAGAACTCATCTCGAACTTGTTTTAAGCGCGTGAGATCCACATCTTTGTGGGCCTTGCGCGCTCCCACCAGAACACGTGACTTCAAGAGGGCCTGAAGTTCAGGAGTTTTATGAGCGCCGTATTCCGCAATCACCATGGCACCCATGGCGAAGGCCTTACCTACGTCACGGTTTTTCGAAGTCGAGTAGCCGTAACTTATTCCGTACATGGGTCCTGTTTCAGAATGGTCTTTGGCCATTTGAACCAGACCATCACCAAAAACGTTATCATTGTACTTTTCAAAATCTTCAAGGGCCGCTTTCCTGATGTCTTCTGGACTGGCGTTATTTCTCACTTTGCCTAAGACGGAGTTTGAGGCCATGTGAGTATTGAGCTCTTTAAACATGCCAATGATTTCTTCTTCTGATTTCACCTCGTGTTTAGAGGCAAGACCTCGCCAGGTGATATCATCCGAGTACCAGGTTTTCATTTTAAAGTTATAGAGTTCATGATTATCATAGCTTGATTTTCCATAGAGGTGTTTAAAGTCCTCATCCACATAACCAATTTCTACTCGCTCAATCCCTTTTTTAGGATGGTTATAGTAAATATTGTTTTTATCAAAAACTTCTTCCACTCGTTTGTGAATAAGATCCCAGCTCTTAACCGGATCAGTTTTAAAAGTTTCGGCCAGGGCCGGGTTCTTTTGGATTTCCTGTTTTACAATCTCGCGGTAAAGGCGAGGATCGATGTATTCAACCCCTTCCATCTGAGTGACTTTCTTTGATTGTCCCTTGAGATCGACTTTGATTGGGGGACGTGTATAAGGAGTAATAAGGTCCACGGAATTTTCAACAGGAAGACCAAATTTAAGTCTTTCTGTTAAGTCATCAACTAAGAAGTCACTGGCAAGAATTCCGTGTTTAATGATTTTGGCCCATTCTTCCGGACTCTTATAAATATCTGAATCAGGTTCAATGATTCTTGGAGGAGGGAAGCCCTCTCTCATGAGGGCATAGGAAAGGGCGAATTCGCGGGTACTGCGTCCGTTACCATTTGCCAGAGGATGAATAGAAACCAGGTCCCGCTGAAATTTAGCAACGAGGTTCACGTACTCATCCAGTTTCTCAGGAGAATTGATTTCACCAATGAGGGCCCTTTGTTGGTTAAACCATTCCATTAAATCATCCACCATGGCGTCCACCAGACGCTTAGTGACTTTCATGCTGTTCTTGGAAATTTCAGTATGCTCATCATTAAGTCTCATCCATTCATTGAACTGCGCTTTGCCTTCCGGAGTCTGTCTCCATTCAGAGGGCTGCATTTCATAATGGGCCTTAATTTCTGCCATTTTTTTTGGTCTTGCCTGAAAATTTTCGATTTCAATTACTAAATCAGGATGATTCTTACGGATAAGATCGAGACCTTCTTTTTTAACATGCTCCACATTGGGATACATGATCTGACCGTAAGCTGAGCCATCGGCTTTCTTCCCACCTTCAATCCAGGTGAGGTAAGGATTCTCCTGAACTTCTTTCAGGATCTTTGGACTAATGGCGTGAGTATGAGGAACATTTCCGTACCAACTGCCATCACGAATCACACCCAGATCTTTCTCTGGTACATTTTCCACACCGTCTTTCATCATTCGGCGGTGAACCTGCAGAAGAGTCTCTTTATTAAGAGGTGGTTCTTCCTTTAGAAGATAATTTCTCGCCTCTTTAAAATTAGCGAAGGCGTTTTCATCGTAGAGCTTGGACATTTCGGATTTTCCGATTTTGTTCTGGCCCAGGATGAAATTATCTAAATCAGGAACAGTGTGCTGGTAATCCACAAAGTAAAGGGACTCAATGTTGTCAGCGATCTTCTTCGCTTCTTTAGTATCTTTGGCCCCATAGATGGCACGTGTGATGAAATTGGTATTGGTTTTACTGTATTTCTCATCGATCAGTTCCAGGAGGGTTTCTCTTTTCTCCTTATAATGGCCATCAACAATGTCTTCAGCGAAACCGCTAAAGAGGGTATCTCCCGGTTGGATCAGTTCTCTTACTGGAGGGCGTCCTGCGAGACCGGCACGAATCAGGACATCAGCTTCATCTTTTGTGAAACCGGCGTCAGTTAATATGCGGTACTTTTCACGGAGTTCCTTCCAGCTGTATTCAAATACGCCGTTATCAGGACCTGCCAAATGGGCCTCTTCTAAAGCACGGGCGAGCTTGGCCTTCTCTTCCGGAGATACTTTTTCTTTGCCTAGTATTTTAATAGCGGCATCAAAGCGCTTATCTTCCGGGAGTTTCGCATTATCCAGAATCTCTTTATAAGTAGGAGAAGTTTTACCGACGATTTTCTCTCGGGCAGCTCCCTGAATCACATGAGCATTGTATTTTTTTGTAAGAGTTGTTTTAAGTGGACCATCGGCCATGGCCTCAATGGCGAGAAAGAGTTCTTTTTCCGCAGCTAGAATTTCTGCAGGAGTGAGTTTTTTGGCCAAAGCTCCATACTGAAGTTCAGGGTAGAGATGGCGGATGATATCTGAGAACTCTGTTTTATCATTTACCAGGATCTCAGAGAGGAGTTTTTGGCGATTCCCTTTAACTTTTGAAAGTAATTCTTCTTCAAGTTTTAAAATATCCTGAGGCTTTTTAACTTTCGCTTCTTCCAGACGTGCCAGAAGTTGTTCCGAAGCTTCATCTTGTACTTTTATGGCCGCTGATACGGTGGTCGGTGCTGCGAGTTTTGGTTTACCAAGCCTTAGGACTTTATCAAAGCTTCTGCTACCGGCCTTGTAGGCCATAACTGTGAGAGGATTCTCAATAGGATATATAGCAACTTTCCCTGTTGTCTTTAAGGCCTTCCCACTAAAGTGGATGACCTTCCCGGCAGGAGACTCCATTAAGTAAACTGTGCCGCCCTTTAAGGCTTTGGTGAATGTCGCGAAGGACCCTTTAATGGTATTTCTTAAAGGAGACATCATGTATTTTTTGATCGCGGCAAGAGCTGACTCTACTGCCGCTTTAGTCGCTTTAACACCTGTGGAAGTCTTAAGAACATTACTGATCTTAGCTGTATTTTCACTGGCCATTTTTCCGGCACGTGAATTTTTAATCGCCGCAATTCCTTTATCAGAGACTCTGAAAAGTTTTGAGATCTTAACCGCGCCGTTCGCTCCGTGTTTTACCGCGGTCACAAGGCCTCCGGTTAAGAAGGCGGGAACCACTTCTGCCACTAAAGTTCCTGTGGCGGCACAAAGACCATTGGTCCAGGTCTTACAGGACATACAATCAAAAGTTTCCGTTGGCTTTTCACACTTACTAAAATGAGGAACTCCGGCCCACTTCTGACAGAAAATATCTGTTTTAAGCCACTCTTTTACTGACCCCATCAAAGCTTCCCAGATCTTTTTCATGGTTCCAGGAAAGTCATTTACCAAACTATCAAAGACACCTTGATCCTCGGAAGCTTTCGCCATCGCAAGTTGTGAAGTCGAGGAGTGATCTTCCGCTCCTTTCACCCAACTCCAGAATTCTGTCATCTTTTTACTGGCGGCATTGCCGGCAAGTTTTAAAAGATCCCAGGCCCCTTCAAAAAAAGAGATGGCCGCACGGAGAAAACCTGTCGCGAGTTGAGTGATACAACTGTCATCACCTAAGTTACAACCAGCGGGCTTAGCGTTTTGAGGCACAATCAGTTCTGCCAGATATCCACCCGTTAAAAGGGCAGAAGAGATAAGGACACAACTCATGTCCGAAGGGCACTGATTTTTAATTTCTTGTTTTCTGGCAGGACTACAAGTGAGTTTTGCTTCTTCGTTTTCAAGCGCTCTTACTTGTGAATTAAGGGAGAGATTTTGGTCCGGGTGTTTGCAGTCTCCACTTTCACAACCCAGCCGTCCTTCTAAACGGGTCTGGTGTTTTGCGAGTTCCCCCTCCAATTGATTAATTTCTGTCAGTAATTTCCAGCACTGCTCTGAAAGACCTTTTTCTTCCCGGGCCGGAAGACAGGATCTCTGGTAAACCTTTCCCAAGTCTTCCAGTTTATCGAGAAGACCTTCGATACATTCACCGTCTTCACAACGATTGGTACTTTTCGCTTCAGCAATCGATATCGTTCCCCAGTTGGCAAATGAGGAAAGAAAGAAAATGAAAGCGAGCTTCAGAGCGATAAAGTTTTTCACTTAAATTCCTCCACAATCAAGACCGTTTATCAGTCCCTGGAAGTCATCAGCGTGTTTTTCATTCTGAGTAAGACGCAAAGATTTAGAGTAGAGGATTTTTCCACGGCACTCAATATAGTAGGAATGCTCTTCATAGGTTTTCCCTTCGTGAGCATACTTAACACCAATCTGGTGGACTTTGTGTCCATGATTATTGACCTTCACTTCATAGGGAAGAAACGAAACAACACTGGCATCAATACTTTCCGCCCATGCTTTTTTATTTTTCTGATAGGAGTTTTGAGAAGAGGCGAGGGATTTAATATCCAGTTCAACTTCGGCCCCTGTATCGGTGAAGGAAATATTTGATCTTTGCCCATTAACATTTGGTGAGAAGTAAACATAAGGCATTCCAAAAAGATCTTTACCTAATTTCCAATTGGGAAGTTCTTCTATAAAAATCGAGCGAGTACTCTTTTTAAGTTCTAGAGTTTTGGTATGGGCACAAATGGGAGAAAAAGCTACAATAGTGCCCAGGATGAAGATAAATTTAAACATGTGGTAAACTCCTATACTTATTAACTAATCGGAAAATTTGACGGGAGATTAAGCGTGAAGGTCTTTTTGAAAAATCCTTGGGCCAAGAAATCCGACTTGAATGGTTCGGACTTGGTGCCGAGTTTTTGGTCTAACTTCTGTTATTATCCGGGACCTCGTTTCAGTATGAGTTCTTTGATGTTACTGGATGAGCAGACCCTTTCTCCCTTTCTCGTTTTGAATTCCCAGGTTGCCCTCTTGTTGTCACTTTTGGATAAACGTTCTCCTACCAAGGTTTTTGGTCTAGGTCCTTTAGGGACAGTGGGAGCGGGGCTACTTTCAGGAGATTTGGTGATTCACGAAGAGAATTCTCCAAAGGTGGAGGAGTATCTTAAAGAGTATTATGGAACTATTCCTGAGATATCCTCTCAGGGAAAACTCCAGCAAGTTTTGGCCTTTAATGAAACCACTATTAGATCCAACCTTTGGGAAGAACTTGAAGTGGGAGGGATTTATATCATAGGCTCAAATGAGCCGATCCAGCTTGATAAAACCTTATCCTTTGAAGCCCTCGGTCGCTCTTTTCCAGTAGGAGAGCACACAGAGTTTGGTCACCGATTTGATGATGAGAACTTAGGGCTCAATAATTTTGAAATAGTTAAAATTAAGAAGAAGGGCTAAGGGGAGAGGATTACTCCCCACTCTAACAAGCGCTCTGATTTTTTCAGTTCTTCTTCGGAAGGTGTTTCTCCTTCTTCTAGCTTTTGCAGAACCGTCAGATCATCGTTGGATAATTCTAATGAACAGACTTGTCCCTCAGGATCAATAAAGAGCGTCAGTACGTGTTCTTTTTCAATTAAAGTCACATTTCCCTTCTGGGCTTCATCCAGCATCGCTTCCACGTCATATTCAAAATTCAGAAAAAGAGCGGTTGGGTTGAGGATGATCTCTTTTGAAGCTTTTGGAGTCTGGGCACCTGCCAATTCATTGTGGGCCATTTCATAGAACGCCAGTTCAAAGAGATAGGGCGGGCAATCACCATCGATGGCCTTTTGCTGCAGGTATTCTGGAAAAGAAAGATCTGCATAATCTCGTTCATATTCACTACTCACAGCTTCCCAATCTAAATCAGAAAAAAGAGTTAACGAGGGAAACCTGGCTTGTAATGTGGACATAACTGACTCCTGTACGTTGACTTTTCGGTCGATTGGCGATCACATATGAGGGCCTATGAAAGACTTTCCAGTAGAAAAATACATTGATCTTGAGAATAATCCATACCTAATGGGTCGGATAACCATTAATCAGGTTAAAGAGAACTTTAACGCCGAGATTGATATTATTCACCGGGAGTCACACAAAATTTTTAAACACGTCGATATCGTTTATAATCAATATAGCGCTGAGGAAGCCCTGATTGTCGGAGTCCAGCGACTCAGAAATTTTATCGATAATCTGATTAAGAAGACAGAACTACAGTAGAGGTAATGATGAGTATATTTAAAGTTGAAGATATGACTTGCGGCCACTGTGAAAAGGCCATTAAAACAGAACTGAGTAAGGGAAATCCTGACGTTAAAGTAAACGTTGATCTAAAAGAGAAGACGGTTAAGGTTGAGAATTTAACTGATGACCGGGTTATTTTTCTTCTGGAAGAAATTGGGTACTCGCCAGTAAAATTAAAATAAGAGAATAAATCTGCGCAAGACCCTTAAGGATTAAGAGTGCTGCAATTAGAGTTTTTTCCACGGACGGAGTTACGCTCGCTTCTGGACTTTCAAAGTCTGGTCAATTCTCATTTGTCTTTAAAAGACCGAAAGCAGCTCGCTTATTATCCTGAATTCTATCAATGCCCTAAATCCAATATGCTTTTTAAGTACCAGCACGCTCAGTTAGTCGATGAGATTCTGGGAGTAAGAGTTAAGTACATTGAAGAAATGCTGGTGGCGGAAGCGCAAGGTTTTGAATCAGAGGGAAGTCATGAAACGTGGGGACCTATTCTCCACGATGGTGTTCAAACCTGGGTAGGACTTGAACTTCAAACCCTCCAGACTCCTTATTCGGAATGTTTGCGTATTTTACAATTATTAAAGATTAAGCCCTATCAACACGTCATTGATCTCGGTGCGGCCTATGGCCGAATGGGGATGGTGGTGGGTGGTCTTTTCATCAAGAACTCATTTACCGGATATGAATACGTGAAGTCCCGGGTGGATGAAGGGAATAGGGTTTACCGGGAACTTGATTTCTCTCGAAGTAAATTAGTTCAGCAGGATCTATTTGATCCGGCCTTTGAATTACCAGAAGCGGATATCTATTTTATTTATGATTATGGGCACATTGAGCATATCGACCGTACGCTAAGACAAATAAAAGAAGTCGCACAGAAGCGGCCGGTAAAAATTGTGGCCCGGGGAAAATACAGCAGAATCATTATAAGAGAAAATCATCCCTGGCTTGAAACTAAGTATGAATCAAAACCTGAGGAGATGTTTTCGATTTACGCGGCTTATCTCCACCACTAGGTTCATCATCTCTTAATGCTTCCAGAAATTTTTCCAGGAACTGATTCACACTCAATTGATCTTTTATGAGGTAGTGGGCGACTGTGTCTTCGTTCCCGATCTTGATACAAATAGGTTTTATATCTTTTCTTCCCTGGAGGGCACTGAACATATCTTCGTCGGTGGTATCATCACCAACCGCTACCACAAAGTCCGGTTGATGGACTTTACTCTGCACCCACTGCTGTACAAAGAAGCCTTTATTGGCGTGAATGGATTTTACTTCAATGACTTTTTTTCCGCGAGTGACTTGCGCCGGTTGGTTGGCGAGGATTTCTTCCAGTTCAAAAAATAATTTATTAGCGAGGAATTCTGCAAAATCTCTCGGGGAATTACGATAATGCCAGGTAATGGCGTGGCCCTTGTCTTCGATGAAGCTCTCAGGAGTTCTGAGTGAATATAACTCGAGGACCTCAAGAACTTTGTCTTTCCATTTAGTAGAGTCTTGTGGAATGCGGGTATGCCACTGAGAATCGACGGGAGAGTAGCAGTAGGCCCCGTGGCATGCGGCCAGTGGGAAATTAAAATCAAAATCTAAAAATTGTTCTTCTAAAAATTCCTTATCCCGGCCGCTCACAACGACGAATTCACAATTTTTCTGCTCCGAAATAGCTTGTAATAGATCGATGGTGCTATTACTGATCTTCACATCTTTTGGATGGGGGGCAATCGGAGCGAGTGTTCCATCAAGGTCACAGAAGAAGACAATCTTTTTCCCTTTTATGTCCTTCATCCAGTCAAAGTGGCCATTCAGAGGCATAGGTTTTATGATTTCTTTTTTCTTCGGTTCCATCGCCATATCCTCCAGAATGAATTTTGCCCAATCAGAAGAAGTGTAACGAGTCAGAAATTCTTTCATCGCTTTCATTTCTTTTTTCCGTTTGACCTCTGGATGATGAAGGGCCTCTTTCATCTTGATAACCGTATCGGCAATATTCCACGGATTAATGGAGAGGGCATAACTTAATGTTGAATGAGCACCTGCGAACTCACTTAAGAGAACCACTCCTGGAGTCGTATCATTTTGAGACATGACATATTCTAAGGATACGAGGTTCATGCCGTCTCTTCTGGAACTGATGTTAAGCACATCACTTAACTGATAGAGAGCAGAGAGCTCCGGCTCTGAAACAGAATGATAAATATATTGAACCGGCATCCAGGCAGGAGAACCAAATTCCCCGTTAATACTTGAGACCATTTGCTCAATTTCTTTTTTGAGACTTTTATATTGAGGCACTTCGGTTCTTGAAGGAATCACAATCTGAACCAGCTGAACTTTTTCCCGCTCTTCCGGAAATCTTTTAAGAAAAGCTCTGAAGGCTTGAAGTTTTAAAACCAGTCCCTTAATGTAATCAAGTCGATCAACGCCCAGTATCCATTTGAGATTCTTTTTACTCTTACGATATCTTTCTATCCACTCAAGTGTTTCAGGTTGAGTGGAGAGATGAATAAAGTGTTCCGTATCAATTGAGATTGGATAAACGCCCCAGGACTTTCCGGTTTCGTTCACATCTCCCATGATTCTACCGACTGAACTTCGGAAATGATTAAGATAAGACAAATCATGGAAACCGATTTGATCACACTGAATGAGTGAGATAAGAATTTCTTTACGCTGAGGAAGTTCACGAAAAATTTCAGAACTTGGAAAAGGGATATGAAGGAAAAATCCGACTTTTAATTTCGGTCTTTTATCTTTAATCATTCCGGGAACGAGCAGCAATTGGAAGTCATGAATCCAAATGGTATCCGTATCTTTAGCTTCTTCTAGAATAGCTTCTGCTACGAGGCGATTTACTTCCTCATAGGCGCGCCATCCTTCTTGCGTGTGACGAACCATGTTTCTTTCATAATGAAAGAGAGGCCACAGCACGTTATTGCAATATAAATTGTAGTAAGCATCATAACTAGATTTAGGAATGATGATGGGATGACACGGTAAGCTTCCATGAGAAGTCTTTTTTAATTCTTCAATATCTTCTTGATGGATATCATCAGTTAAAATGCCCATCCATTCAAAATCATAACCAACTTTAGCTGGATCGAGACCTTTAATTGCCGAGACAAGTCCACCGGAGCTGGAAGTAAATTTTTTGAATGTAGTGTTATATGCAACTGGTAATCGATTACTGACAAGAAGGCAACGTGGCATTTGTATGTCCTTTCTGTGATTGAAGTCACCGGCATATTAGACTAAAATCTTCTCATGAATAAGGCGCATCGTTACAACTACGCAATTCTCGGTAACTGTCACTATCTCGCTTACGTGAGTGCAGAAAGTGATTTGAGTTGGCTCTGCTGGCCTTACATGGATTCAAGTTTTGTTTTTGGTTCGATGTTAGATGATGAGAAAGGTGGTTGTTTCAAAGTTGTTCCTGAAAATTCATTTCATACTAAGCAGCGCTACATTGAAAATACCGCCGTCGTTTCTACCACTTTCTACTGCGAAGATGGTGACTTCGAAGTCATCGATTTTGCTCCACGATTCTCAATCTATGATCGCTATCACAAGCCTCTTCAATTTTTTCGTAAGATCAAACGACTTAAAGGTCAGCCGCGAATTAAAGTTGTTTGTTGTCCTCGAGGGCACTATGGGGAATCGAAGCCAGAAGTCAGTGTAGGATCAAATCATATTAATTATAAAGGCCTTCATTATCCTCTTCGTCTGACGACTAATGCTTCGAAGGTTTACTTACGAGAAGAGCGCTTCTTTGTTTTAACGGAAGATCTTTATCTGGTGCTGTCAGGAGGGGATCCCTTCGAAGCACCACTAAAAGAAACCTTTGAAGAATTTTATTATAAAACAGTTCGCTACTGGCGGAATTGGGTGAAGGATACATTCATTCCGAATATCTTCCAGAAAGAGATGATTCGTTCTTCTATCACCATTAAGCTTCATCAGTTTGAGGACACCGGCGCCATTATTGCTTCCGGCACAACTTCTCTTCCTGAGTATCCGGGAAGTAAGAGGAATTGGGATTACCGCTATTGCTGGCTGAGGGATTCGTATTTTAGTCTTGCCGCTTTAAATAGCTTAGGGCGATTTGAAGAAGCCGAAAGATATCTGCACTTTATTAATAACCTCTTGACTGATATTGAAAATCTTCAACCGGTTTACCGGATTAATGGAGAATCAGAAATTCCAGAGAGAGAATTACCTCTGAAAGGTTATTTGAACGACGGCCCGGTTCGGGTAGGGAATGCGGCCTACTACCAAAAGCAGTACGACTCTTACGGTCAGGTGATTCTCACGATCCTTCCTCTCTACATGGATGAGCGTATCATTCACCGTGAGCAAATGCTCTCTTTGGATCCAATTAAAAAACTTCTGCTTCAGATTGAATACCGGATGGATGAGCCAGATGCAGGCATCTGGGAATTTCGAGGACGCAGGGCCCTCCACCTTGAAACTTATATTTTTCATTGGGCAGGGGCCAAGGCCAGCTTAAAAATTGCTGAACACTATCAGGATGAAGAATTAAAAGATCTTGCGATCAAAATCATCAAGCTTTCAGAACAAAATATTGAAAAATGCTATAGCCCTGAGATGGAATGCTATATGTCCGATCAGAATAAAGAGTATTTTGATGCCAGTGCCTTTCTTCTGATTATTTTTAATTACCTCCACCCTGATGATGAACGAACTCAGAAACATTTCCAGCGCCTGCAAAAAGAACTCCTGACTCCTGAAGGCATGATCTATCGTTATCGGGCCCATGATGATTTTGGTGACACTCATGCCACCTTCTTAATTTGTACATACTGGTTTATTGAATCTTTGATTTGTCTGGGCTTTCTGGATGAAGCCGAAGAGAGTTTAAATAACATCATTGTTCACGCCAACCATGTTGGTCTGTTAAGTGAGGACTTAAGTTCTGAGGATGGAGGCCAGTGGGGTAACTTTCCGCAGACTTACAGCCATGTGGGACTCATAAATACTGTGGTTCGAATGGCCAGGAAAAGAGACAAACAGATCTTTGAATAGTACAATAGCGCTCATTAAAACCAAGTGAGACTCTATGAAAACATTATTATTCAAGGCCCTGGCGGTCTTCTTTATCCTTATCGTTGGCACTTCGGTCATGATGGATATTTTCCAAACAGACTTTGGGACGGTGGATTTTTTCCAGAAGCATAATATTTTTTTCCTAATCTTTATTACTATTTTCCCTCGTTTAACTTTGTTATTTTCATCCGTCGCCTTCGGAGGTTTTTTCTGGTGGTTGGGATTCTTCTTCTGTCCCCGCATTCTGGTGGCAAGTCTAGCAACAGTGGCCTACTTTCACACTAATCCCATACTGGTTGTGATCAGCTGGGTTGTGGCCTTGGGTGGTGAAACCATGGAGAAAGCAAAAATTAATAGTGGTACTCAGGGTTTTGTTATCAGAACCTATCGAAGCCCAGGTCCTGGAGCTCCTCCTAAAGAACGCACCCTTGATAAAGACGGTGTGATCGAAGCTGAATTTACAAAAGAATAATCATGGCCAAAAAAGTCCTGCGCTCTGATCTTGAACTCTCAGGGATTGCTCCTAATCTATTACTAAAAGATGTCGAGAATACCGCCCCTTTTCTTTTTAAAGGGGAGATCACGACCGAAGGCAAAGAACGGGCCTATCTCGCCAAGCTTATTTTCTATAAGAAGAATCTGAACGCCTTAAAGCATATTAACCTGACGGAATATTTTCATATCTGCATGGCCGCTCATTGGAGTACCGCTGGTACTTTTGTTCCAACCAACGTTGATAATCAAATTCGCGAAGGACTTTGGAAACATAAAGATATCTTGGGTCACATTGACCGCATGGCCCGGATCACCATTGATTCATGGTTATGGGACTATGAACAAGTCACCAATCGTAAATCTTATAATCCGGAAAACGGTCAGGTGATGAGTACCCACGAGGGAACCTGGTTGAGTGTCGCTATTGGGGCCTACAACGCTCTTATTAAGCATAAAAAAACTGAGCTTGCCGATGAAGTGGCCGATGTCATTCTGGCCGAAATCACGAAAGAAGAAAAAATGCTTCTGGAGCTTCGAGAGAAAAGAGATCACATCAATTTTCTTCGAACGACACCCCTCATGGCCCACAACTTTGGTGACCTTGATCGGGTTATAGATCAATGGAACATGCCAGATGATAATCCTTTTAAGCAAAGAATCTATAAACTGGGACATGCTCTCAATCCAAATTATTCTCCTATCCTCGCTTATGCAGGCCAGGTAAATAAGAAATTCCTCTCGGTGGAAAATCATCGGCATATGTCCATGAGACAGGCCAGATGCCTCAGGCGTTCTTATCGCTTTCTTATACCTGTGGGTCCATTCATGGATGATTGGGGAAAAATCCTAGGTGAATCAATTGAGCTCACCATGGCGGAGAAAGGGGAGATCGTGACCTGTTTGTATGAAGGTTATAAACGTCAGGACCTAGCGAGTGGCTATGCGCGGGCCTTTGGGGCCTTGATTAAAGCACTTCCTCAGGGTCTTGCTTCTTTGGAATTTGATCTTCCTTTTGATGTGGTGGCAGAAATAAAGAAATCTCCCTTCATGCGAATTGCCGAAATGCCGATGGAAGAATTTCATGATCAGTATAAGAAAGAGTTGGAAAGCTTTGAGTGCCCGTTGACTGGAATAAAGTTTTAAACCTCCGGAACACAGGATGGTTATGTTCCGGAAGTCTAAATTTTAAAAATCTTCTATTTTTTCATCGACCTTTTTAGCTTCCTCAGTTTGGGCTTGCACCGTCATATCAGGATCTGCTGTTTTCTCCTGAGGAGTCAGATTCAACTGAGTAATCAAAGAACTACTGGTTCCTGAAGCAAAGGATTCAGCACCTTTTATATATTCACGTCTAGCCTGCTCTGGAGCCATTTTACCTTTGATGATCTTTTCGGCGAGATTGAAGGCGAGGATATTCATCTCTTCCTTATCACTTGTATAGATAAGTTCTCCCCGGGTTCGGTCTACGACCATTGAACCATCAAATAATGAAAGTTTTGAAATGGTGGCAACAGGTATTCGGTAATCCACAACTTGTTCAATGACATCATTGTGGCGGAGAGGGAAAAGATGGATGGCCCCATCACGGTAAACAGTGGTCCTTTTGAAAGGCGCGGTATTATTCCAAACGATAAATTCATCTGAAACAACGGCCGGTAGACCGTATTTAGCATGCATTGAATTCACGGCCGATTTGGATGTTTCAGGCCAGGATTCAACCATGGTAGTTACATTATCCTGAGTCACAGGCATAACCTTCGCTGCAGTGGCTTCGGCTTCTTCTTTTTTTGCCTCCTTTCCCTTGTAATGACTACAAGACGACAGCGCAATGAGCCCTGCTGTAAGTATTGGTATTACGAATACATGTCTCAATGTGACCTCCTTGTTAACTTTGACTAGCCAAGAATAAGCAAGCTTGAGGCCACTAAAGATTTCGTAAACGTGAAGACATTACTGCCCTCCCTAGGGAGAGAGAGAAGCACTACCTTAGGCCAACCTAAATTTTTTCTGATGCTTTGACCCAAATATCAATCTTTGCTATTTCCTAAGGATGCTTTTGTATATGAATGAACGCCGTCTAACGGTATTTAGAAAAATATCCATCAATCTCTGGTTGGCCTTAACCTATGTTCTGGCCTCAAATATGAGTGATTTTTTTGCTGATTACTCATCGGTTCCCAATCCCATTTGGCCGCCAAGTGGGATTGCTCTGGCCTTGGCCCTCATTCTTGGCTTTCGTCATATCATTCCTGGAATTATCTTAGGGAGTCTTTTAAGTGGCATAACCCGTTCCTGGCCGCTAGAGGCGACGTTAGGGATTTTAGCGGGAGGATTAATCCAACCCATCCTTTCCACCGTCATCATTCAAGTTTTAAATAAGGGGAAGTTTTCATTCAAACGGCCTACAGATATTTTTCATTTCATCGTTGTGGCCGCCATTTTTTCACCAATAGTGAGTAATTTTCTTAATTCCTATTCACTCCATTGGAGTGGAGCAATTTCCTTGGATGAAGTAGGTGGATCCTGGTTGGACTGGGCGATTGGAGATGCATTGGGGGTTCTGATCTTCATGCCTTTTACCTGGCGATTCTTCCATAAAACTTCAAGACCAATTAATTATCAAGAAGGTTTAGTTCTCTATGGGCTTCTTACTGTTTGTAGTTTTTGGGCCTTTGGAGATGATTGGGGTCGAACTGCTCTATTAATTCCTTTCATCACCTGGGCAGCACTTCGCTTTAGTTACATGGGTGTAAGTATTGCCTCTTTGATCATAGGTGCAGTCGGAACCTGGAAAACAGTCATTTTATTGAGACCAATGGATATTAACATTGGTCATGAATATATTTTGTGGTTGCAGCTTTTTATCGCTGCTGTGACTGTGGCCGGATATTTTCTTGCTACTATCATGGAGGCTGATGAACGCATTGAGGCCAAGGAGATGGAGTTATCCATCAATCGAAAAAGAAACAAAATTGCGGAAGACGCTTTGGAAATTCTTGATCAAACGCTTAATAGGTCTCCCATTGGTTTTGCCTTAATTGATAAGAATTTTAAATTTATCCGGGTTAACGAAGCTCTGGCCGAGATTAATGACATCGAAGCCAATATGTACTTAGGAAAAACAATTAAAGAAATACTTCCTCAATATGCCGAATCGATTGAGGGCAACGTGGCCAAGGTTCTAAGGAATGGTGAATCTTTTACGGTCCTCATGAACTGCCCGAAAAAAGATGAATCAATTCTGAAAGTACTCGTGAGTTATTATCCCATTCGTTATCCTTCCTCTTATGAGCTTTTCGGGGTAGGAATTTCGATGCAGGATCTTTCGGAACAGCTCCGTACCACCAAGCTTCTGGAAGATAACCAGGAAAGACTTAATTTTGCTCAAGATGCCGGACAAATTGGTGCCTTCGAGTGGGATATTAAGACTGATAAGTTTCTGGCAGGCCCACAATTCCAGGCGATCTACGAAGTAAGTTCCATGGAGGTTCTGAAGGATTGGGAGAAGTGGGTTCATCCGGATGACATTGTGAGAGTCAAAAAGTTTATTCAGGAAACAATTCTAGTAGAAAAAGAATTTAGTGTTAATTACCGAATCATCACTCCCAATAAGCAGTTAAAGTGGATTCTTGCCCGTGGGAAAATTCTGCGTGATCCTCAGACCGATGATCTAAGAATGATTGGTATTAATATTGATATCACTGAGCAAAAAGACATTGAATATAAGCTTAGACTGACTGAGGCCAATCTCCTTCATGCTTTAAATACCCGTGATGAATTTATGGCGATTGCTTCCCATGAACTTAAAACGCCACTCACATCTTTAAAGCTTCAAAACCAGCTTTATCAAAAAACCCTAAGAGATAGGGCCGCCTCTTCCCTTGATCCGAAAAAGTTATCGGCCCTCCTTGAGAAGAACAGTCGTCAGATTGATCGGCTCACACGTTTAGTGGATGACATGCTTGATATTTCCCGAATCAGCACAGGAAAGCTTTCCTTGAAGAAAGAAGTAGGGGAACTTAAGTCGGTTATGGAAGAAGTGATAAGTCGTTTGCATGAACAGTTTATGGCCAGTGGATCCGGAATACCGCAAATTCAATGCCTGGATCAAGTCACTGGTGAATGGGATCTCATGCGGCTTGAACAAGTGATGTTCAATGTTCTCATCAATGCCATTCGCTATGGGAGAGGTAATCCTATTTCCCTTGCACTTAAAAACCTGCCTGGTCATGTCCATATAACGGTTAAGGACCAAGGTCAGGGAATTGCAAAGTCCGATCTGGACAAAATTTTTCTACGATTCGAGCGTGGACTTCTTGCCCGGGAGATCAGTGGGCTGGGTCTTGGACTTTATATTTCTCAACAAATTGTTGAGGCCCATGGTGGAAAAATTTGGGTTGAAAGCCAGATGGGGGTTGGTTCAACCTTTCACATCACTATTCCCAAGATCTCTTTTCCTAACCTAGAAGAAAATTTGTCATTGGTATCACGAGCAACCCAGAAAGAAACTGAGAGAGTTTAAGTCTTTTGCCGGCACTCACGGCTTCTTCAATTTCCAAGGCCACCGATGTCATCATCGCACCACCGGCAAGGGAAAGAAGAAGCGGAAGAAGGACAGCAGTCTTATCAATCATAAATCCTGCCATGACAGCTCCGGAAAATTCAAGAAGACCTGATCCAACACCACCTATAATTGCGTGGCGAAGCTTTAGCCCTAAACCTTTAAGAAGAAGAGTTAAGAGAAGTCCCTCAACAATATTTTGAACCGAAAGGGCGACTTGAAGAGGAATGGCATCATTAAGCTCCATTCCGGCGAGGGAAGCGCCAGCTCCCATACCTTCAGGAAGGTTATGGAAAATGAGAGCGCCAATCAGAAGAACTTTATAATTTGTTTTTTGTTCAGAAGTACTAAAAGTGCTGATGAGTTTGTGCATGAGATAAATAAACCCACCACCCAAAATGAGTCCGCTTAATACTAGTAAGTTGTTGTTGCCTTTCATAAGCTCAGGGCCCACGAGGGAGAAGGCCACTGCAGAGAGCATAACTCCCAGAGCAAAATCCATGCTCATTTGACACTTTTGTAAGCGCTCGCTACGGTTGAACCAAGGGGCAAGTAACGAACCAGCACCTGTGCTGATGAATGAGACTAGTCCGCCTATTACTGCTAATAAAACCATACTCATTGGATCCTCCTTGTACTTATTATCGCGCTAATGTCCCGGATGATCCAATCACTAGTATTGATCGCCTGATAGAGGGGCTCTAATATGATGAAGGCCACAAGCACACAGTATTTCGTCGGCCAAGTTTCCAATGGGAATAAAGAAATCACGGCAAGATGCCCTATTAACAAACTTCTTTCCAGCGACATTAATATCGAAACCAGCGAAATTTAAAGTATTCGATCAAAATAGATAAGTTTCCTTAAGCTTGGGAAGGAAACTTACCGATAGGGTGCTTACTCTCAAAGGACGTATTTAATGATCGATATCAACTTTATCAATCCATTTCTTGGTGCCACTCTTCATGTTTTAAAAGTTCAGGCCAATATCGAGGCGACTCCCGGCAAGGTCTACATGAAAAAGCCTGCAGATACTCTTAAAGGCGATGTCTCAGGTGTGATTGGGATTGTGTCTGATACTTTTAATGGTTCAGTGATTATTAGTTTTCCCGAACAAACCTTCTTAAATGTTATTGGCGGAATGCTCGGTGAGACCTACACAGAACTCAATAAAGAAATACTCGACGGAGCTGGTGAAATTACCAATATGATTTTCGGTCAGGCTAAAATTACCCTTAATGAAAGAGGCTATGGTATTAAAATTGCACTTCCTCAAGTCATTACAGGTAAGGGTCACTCTTTGTCGGCCATGAGTAAGGGGCCAACCGTGGTGATTCCTTTTACTAGTCCAGTCGGAGATTTCTTCGTGGAGATTAGTTTATCAGAGTAAATTTTCATTAAATTTTTCCTCGTATTTTCCGAAAAGAAACATACAAGGAAATATCATGAAACTATCAATCAAATTCAAAACATTTATTCTCTGTACTACGGTCATGGGTGTCCTCTTCGTGATGGCCGGGTACAGTTTTTATTCTATCTCTTCCCTAGGGGCTTACCTTTCGGAGAGTGGTGGAGTTGCCCAGGAAAAGCTATTCGCTGATGCCCTCTACGTCTACGGTGGAGGTTTTCTTCTCGCGGCCATCGTTTCAATCATGATCTTCCGCTACATCTCAAAAGTTCAAGCAAGTCTGGATGAAGTAAGCCACAAGTTTAAAAAAGATATCGAAAGCATTAATCAAACCTCTCTGGATATGGCGAGTGTCTCAGGAAGACTTTCTGAGGCCGCAACCGAGCAGGCAGCAAGCTTACAGGAAACAGTGGCAAGCCTTGATGAAATTTCGGCCATGATTACTCGTAACGCTGACAGTGCTTCAAGTTCTGCTAAGATGTCTGAGCAATCAACCGTCATCGCTCAGAAGGGGAAAGAGAAAACCGAACAGATGATGGAATCAATTACTTCCATCGCCTCCGGTAACGATGAGATTATTGTTCAGATGCAAAAATCCAATGCTCAAATTTCTGAGATCGTAAAAGTTATTAAAAATATCGAACTTAAAACTCAAGTCATTAACGATATCGTGTTTCAAACAAAACTTCTCTCTTTCAACGCTTCCGTTGAAGCCGCCAGGGCCGGAGAACACGGTAAAGGCTTCTCGGTAGTTGCTGAAGAAGTCGGGAACCTTGCTACTATGTCAGGAACCGCCGCCACTGAAATCACTGCGATGCTTAATGAATCCGTTCAGCAAGTAACAGCGATCGTTGATGGAACGAAACATTTGATGGAGGACCTCATCCGCCAGTCCCGGGAAAAAGTTGATTTTGGAACACAAACAGCTCGCGAGTGTAAAGACTCTCTGGATGAAATCCTGGTGAACGTTTCTTCTGTGAATGAAATGGTTCGCGAGATCTCAACTGCTTCACAAGAGCAGTCTACTGGTGTGATCGAAATTAATAAGGCGATGAGTGAACTGGATCTCGTGACTCAATCGAACTCAGGCATTGCTCTTGATTCTTCGAAGTTTGCGAATAACTTGAATGCACAACTTGCAAGTATTAATACGCTGGTTGATCAATTAGCGAAGTTCTCTGATGGTTCTAGTTCAGGGCCAAAGAAGCCTAAGGAAGAGAAGAAAAAAGTAGAGAAGAAGAAAGAAGAGAAGCCAAAAAATGTGGTTGAGTTCAAGAAACCGAATAAAGAAGTATTGGAAGCTTTTGAGCCGGCCGCACCGGTCGCACCACCTAAGAAGAAAGTTGTGGGGTTAGAATTTGAAGCTCCCAAACACGATGATGTCCGCTTCGAAGATGTTTAAATAAACGTGTCATAGTGCTGAATGAGTTGGATCTCATCTTTACCCTGGGTGTAGGCTTCGATCAGCAAGAAGGAATTGTCTTCAATCGCGGCCCGGGCCCCGAAAGAAAGAAGAAGTAAAAGGAGCGCCCGGACTGTTTTCAAGTTTAGAGCTGAGGCACGTGATCCTGGAGCTCAGTGATGCCTTTTTGTCGGGCACAGCCAGCACAGCAGAAGAACTCCTCTCCCGACTCCATCCCATGGCCTATGATCTGGGTGCCGCAGGTGACGCAAACAGGAGCGAGTAGACCGATCGCGCATTCAAAGCAGTCAAACGTATAAGTTTTGTCGTCTTTTAGGACTTTAAAGGTCTTCTCATAGGCATTTCCGCATTTGTCACATCTTTCCATAGGTGCTCCTTTGATCAGCTTAAATTACCTGAGCAGGGGAAAGAACTAAAGTCATGCGGTTTCAATACCAAATTAATTGGTTTGTGGCCGTGAGGGCCAAAATTATGCTATTCTTTCAGAACTTATCCGGGGGTGCCCAGGTTTCGACGGGGAACTAGAAGGATTGAGTGCGTGCAGAGGTTGATCGACAGGCCTCTTCAAAAGTCGATCACATGTTAATCGGCAACGATTACGCAATGGCTGCTTAATTAGTTTTTAACTAATTGGTACCTGAGGGGCCAGCACCGATAACAAAAAGCTGGTAAAGACGATGGCGGATCGTCCGTAATATAAACCGCAAAGAGATCAGGTGTGGTTACTCTTTAAAGGCCACGACTGTTTGCTACTTCAGTAAAGAGTAGAAATAGTATCGGTACTAACTTACCGGAGACGCACGTGGGACTCTCTATTGGAAGGTTCTTCGGACGTGGGTTCGATTCCCACCACCTCCACCATAATTTAGGTGGGCCCCCAAACTAATCGAAATTGTTGATGTTTTTCACACGCTCGAAAGGGCGTGTGGCAGAAATGTGGCAGGCTCTAAGAATTCTTAACTAATCTTTCTCTGAATTTAATCGATCAGTCGTTAACTTTTCAAAAGGTTTTTATGACTGCCAAGCAAATCAATTTGTATCGATTGGACACCGAAGCTCTAAATGAAAAACTTGAAATGAAAAATCATAATAAGATTGATTCGTTTGTAAGAATGTCTACCTATAGTAAATCTGGTGGTTATGAGAAGATAGTGCTTTCAGTTCAAGAGGATGGCCTTGAAGAAGCGATATTATATTATGACAATAGTAAAAGTATTAGTACATGGAAGGATTTTTTAAAGGGAGCAACTCCTGTTAAAGAGGATGCTCCCAAACTAAAATCATTAATTTCACGTGAACAGCAAACAGTTTCTTTTTGTCTTTTTCTTAATTTCAAAAACAAAGGTAAACCTAATCGAGTATTTGCATTTTGTGGTGGTAGCGGTCACTATTTGCTTGGTGGCTTGCTTTCACAAATGTTTGGCATCGATGTAATAACAAGATTATTCGACAATAAGGCAATATCTACGCTATCGACTGGCGAAAATATGCTTTCGGGATCTGTACTAAGTACAAAAAAAAATTTCCGGAAAAATTGGCGACTTGATTATGAAGATGATATTGGTAAGATCTACTCATCATTGTCATCTATAATTAAATCAGAAATTCTAAAACCTATTACAGTTGGATTGAAAATTGGAAAAATTGATCTAATTACGTGTGTTGCAAATAATACTTTCCAGCTTAAGAAAGCATTAGATGTTAAGCAATCCGCAATTTTGGCTAAAAATATCAATAAGCTTTTAAATGACTACCCTGAACCTAGAGTACATTTGAGTGGCGTTCAGCGAGTTCAGAAAAGTTCTAGTCTTACTCAACAAGTTCACGATTTTATCATTGATAAAATCCACAAGTACCTTTCGAAAACGATTCCATCTCTGGATTTTGATTTCGTTCCTCAGGATGGTTCAAGCGATTATCTTGCTTGTAGTGAATTTCAATTAGTATCTTCGCGGGGAAGAGAATCACTTGTTAACTTTGATTCTCTTGGATTTGACCTTGAGAGCATAGTCAAAGAGCTTCACGTAACCACTGAGAAATTTAAAGATAAAAAAGGGAAGTTATTATCTTTAATGGACTTCAAAGAAGCTTTAATGGATTTGTACTTTAAGTTCTTAGATCAAAATGACTATCCTCGTAGATATCGCTTTATTGATCTTATAAGTGGCGAAGTTCTAATTAATAAGACGTATTATTTTAAATTGGAAACGAACATTTTCATTGTTGTGAAAGAATACATTAAGAAATTAAATTCAACTGCAGAAATGGTTCTGAATTTGGTCGAAAACAAAGACCTACTTGCTAAATACACATGGAATAAACAACAAGGGAAAAAAGATAATGAGTTTACTTACATTCAAAAGTTTTTTAAAGATAAAGAGTATTTAGTAAGTCACACGATTAAAGTTCACAATATTGAACTATTTGATATTTTAAAAATTGATCACTCTGAGAAGAAAATCTACATAATTCATATAAAGGATGGACTCGATGTTAAGATGAGAGATTTGCATCAGCAAGTATTTACTTCCACTGTCTTAATCGAAGAATCAGCTAAAAGTGATGGAGGTCATTTAAAGGAACTCTATAAACAAATTAAAAAAAAATCAATGACAGTTCACTCTGCTGGTAGAGACTATAAAGTCTTGTATAACAAAGAGCTCATAAAACATTGCAAGATTATTGTGAAGGACTATACGGAAAATCAATTTGTAGAAATGTTTAAAAGTTATGGACGTATATACTGCGCGGCACTGCATGCAGGTGGGAAGGCATCTGATTCACTTCCCAACAAAGTTAAGAATTCCACATCAAACATTGCAAAACAATCCATAGTACAAATGGGAAGAGATTCAGCTCAATTAGTTGACTTCGGTCAATCATTAAAGATCATTGAAATAAAATAAGGTTTGAATAGGCATACGCCTACTCAAACCTTATTAATTCTATTGATTGTCTTAAAAAATCAGCATCCAAATGAGCGTAAATCATCGTCGTCTGAATATCTGAATGACCCAATAGCTTTTGAAGCGTATATAAGTTTCCTCCATTCATCATAAAGTGACTCGCGAACGTATGCCGTAAATCGTGAAAGCGAATGATCTTTGAAAGGCCCGCATCTTTTTGAGCTACCATAAAATGTCTTTCTGTCACATGGTTGTAGTCCAAGTGATTCCCACCTTCCTCAGTGAAGACGAACTGATCGTTTAAACGCTCTTTAAAGCGTTTTTGAAGAGAGGTCTTAACATTGGTATTCATCGGAATGAAACGCGATTTATTGGTCTTTGTGGTGTTTTTAAGGCCACTTCGACCTAGAGTGCGCGAAACAATAATTTGGGAGTTCACAAAGTCCACTTTGTCCCACATGAGACCTAAAACTTCACCAAGTCGCATTCCTGAATTTAATGTGACCACATAAAGATCATAAAAAGGATCATTTCTCACAAAGTCTAAAAAGATTTTGATTTCTTCTTTCGACCAGTAGGTGAGATCGCGAGGAGGTTCTTTAAGTTCGGGGTAGCCCTTGATCGGATTCTTTAAAAGATGATTCGATCTAACGGCATCGTTTAGAACTGTCTTAAAGACCATCATGACTTTATTAATCGTTCTCGGATGTTTCCCTTTCTCAAGCATACTGTTTTCAATAGCGCGAGCATGACGAATATTAATATCACGAAGCTTTATAGCCCCCACGATAGGGTTGATGTAGTTCTTTAGATCAGCGGCATAGTTTCTTTGAGTCTGAGCAGCTTTTCGATTCTTTACTTCATTTTGAAACCAGTCTTCTGAAAGTTCTTTAAAATTTATTAAATTGTTGATCGTTACACCTGTAGATTCAAAACGGATACGTTCAATTTTCATCTCTGTTTTGAATTTGTCAGCATCATATTTTCGGTCAAAGACCTTTGATATGCGCCTACCATCAGGCAATCTTACGTCAACTCTGTACTTAGCTTTTGTTCTCGTCTTAGTCATACAAGCTCCATTGGTTGGGGCTTGTTGCCTATTGCTGGTACCTCTATTTGAATGGAAAAGAGCGGTGTCTGACTCTATATCAGACACTACTCGTAAATGTGAAGAGGTGAGTGGGATCATATCGTCTCATCCATTAATCAATGATCATAGTAGGACGTTTTTTTTCTATGAATCCATACTTAGCATCGGCACCTAAAGAATTGGCCATGTTTTTGAACTTTTGACTGTACTCTAAAGGCTCAACGTCCCCCTGTGGGGGGGCCGGTGAGCCGTTAGTATTACTAATTGGTATTATTTCATTAGTATTATTAGTGTCCACTTCCTGGACTAGTTCAAGTCCAGTTAATGGACGGGTGGTGTCCAATTCGCACATCTCATAGAAATTAGATTTGTATTTTGGATCATTTTTTATCCGAATTAATCCAAATTTTTCTAAGATCTTTAAACACGAACTGATCGTAGTCCTACTGTTTATTCCTGTTAGTTCCATAATGCGCTTATAACCCACGAAACATGGATTAAAGCTTCTTAGAACCAGATATATGGCTTTGGCAAAAGGTGTGATTTTTGGATTTCTAATCACGTAATTTGGTATTTGTGTAAAACCTTTTTTGTTTGAATTTTTCATGAATTTCCTCGTTTTTTGTTAAAGATCTCCTGTCCTCGTGAAAAGTTGAGGTTTATCAAGAGATGGCATTTTGTATTTGTTTAAAAAATTCCCAGAAATTCTTAGAAAATTTTATAGTTCTCCATAGGAATATAAAATTCATGAGAATTTCTGAGGAATTTTGAGTGATTTTCGATCGCTTTTCAGGGTAAATTCTTTATACACTTTTGAAAAATTCTCTGAAAATTGATCTAAATTCATTCTCTAAGCTTTTCTGCTTCAAGGAATTTCCTGTGAAATTCACATGAAATTCGCAGGAAATTCCTTAATTCCTTAAATTTCTCATTTTCATGAGGTGCTTGTTTTTAATTTGTCGATCCATTCATGAAGGTCATTTAGATCGAAGCGAATCAAGCGTCCTATCTTAATGTAAGGGATTTCCTTTCGGAAGATGGCCGTTCGAAGTCGGGATTTTTTGATTTTCAAGAAATCACAAGCTTCTGAAAGTGTTAATAATGACGTTCTACTTCTTAAATCCATAAATTCTCCTTGAGAATTGTTTCTGCTTAATTGCAGATATGGATTCATGTTAATTGTGGCCTAGAGATTTAAGAAGATGAGAGAAATATGTTTTGAGTGCAACATTATTTCCCTAGGTTTGTACTGTTGTATCCATTAGATCAACTTTGTTTTGTAGGGATTTTTTAATTGCTTCACTCGAGAGGGGTAATTCTGAAAATAATTGTTGATAGTTAGTTTTTAAGTAAGACAAGATCTTTTCAAGATTATTTTGGTAATAAGTCGTATCATTCTGAGTTAATATTTTTTTTACGTCATATAAAAAATGATCTTCGAAAGTATTTGATGGGCGTCCTCTTCTGGTATTTGGTTTATATCCGATTTCTTCAAGGTTGTTTCTTATTAGCAGATCAATTTGACTCACAAAACTTAGAGCTTCAGCGTCGAAAGATCGACTTCCTTTTGGAAGAAATTTTTTCACAAATAACATAAAAGGACCTGTCATTCTTTGATTGCCGGCTCTGTCATAAATATTTTTTAGAATACTATCAACCAAAGTTTTCTTCGCTAAAAGGATTGTTCGAAAAAAGATGTAAAACGAAATGCTTTTGCGAAGTTGCTCATTCTGATTTTCTGATAATTCTGATAATTCTGATAGTTCTGATAGTTCTGATAGTTCTTTATTTAACCCATCTATAATTTCAAATGATATCGGCAGATTGTAAACAACTTTGAAAAGATCATCCTGGTTTAGGACTGAGCGAATTTTAAATTTTTCTATTTTTATTTTTGGAATGAAAGGTAAAAATACTTCTTCGAAGGCCCGTGGATCTATCTGATTCTCTTTTAAGAATTCAAATGAAATACTTTCTTTCCATTTTGCTAGATCAATCATCCCAAAGTCCTGCCTATATTTCCTAGACAGGGAACTTACCTTAATTAGGTTTTGTTTGCACCTAAAGATGTCCTTCTAGAGTTGCTTTGAGCAGTCTAAGCTTTCTTTCGCCGTGAAAGAGACATTCCATCGCGTCCCTTAGGGATAGGAGGTACTTTTTCATCAAGTTTGTCATGCTCAACAACCAAAATAACGATACAGGTATTTTTAGGGAGCTGGACACGCTTATAAATATCTAAATAGGGTAACATTTCAGTAATGTTACCAACTCGATCGGTTAGATAATTGTAGAATGCTCGAGAGGGCAGTACGTGGATGCCGAGTTCAACTTGGTTTTCTATGACAGCTTTGTAAAGTTTCATTAAAGCTCGAAAGCTACTTGAAATATTTCCTGTTTCCCATTCGAAACCGACACGATATCTTTTAAAATCTTTATAAGCATCAAGTGGTTTAGCACGCATGCCCTCGAGATCCATTTTGTGCTCTTCTTTCCATCCATCATTTTTAAGAATTGTTACGGTTTTCGTTTTAATAGGCTTTACGCCATTTCCCTTTTTCTTTGGAGGAATGACGATTTTGGAATTCTTAATGGCTTTCTCTACCTCAGAGAATGCAATGGAGAATTTGATTGGATCCCCGTGGAGAATTATAGTTTCAATTATTTTCATTTAAATAATTATATCGGTTATGAAATATGTTTAAGGCCTGGGCAGAATTTGCTTAAAAAGTGAGGAATTTTAAGACTATAAGGTGACTTGTGCACTGCTTTTAAGTGGCCAGATGTCGCAGTAAGAAATAACATCAAAAAACTGAGGTATTTATGTCAAGAATCGACGGAAAAGTTAAGAACTGGGGCAGTCGCTCGGGTAAGTCTAAAACAAAAGATCCATCAAAATTGGATTTGCTAGATAAACTTAAATACCAAGGTCTATCCACTGACCTTTTAGAATTTGCCGTAAATAATCCCGATACATTTGCAGTCATGGCGCAAGAGATTCTGGAGTCGAAGTCAAAGCTAATTGAAAGTTCCGAAGCTACTGATCTAAAGAAAGCCTTTTCAACAAGACTTGGAACTCTTTATAAGGGAGATTGTATTAATCTCCTTACTTCTGATTTTATCAAAGATGGGTCAATTGATTGTATCTTTGCAGATCCTCCATTTAATCTTGCAAAAAATTACGGAAGCAATGTTTCCGATGCGATGAATGACGAAGAGTACTTAGAATGGACGAGAACGTGGTTAGATCTTTGTGTTAATAAGCTTAAAGATGGTGGTTCGTTTTTCGTTTACAACATTCCGAAGTGGTCTACATATATTGCTCATCATCTTAACCAATCACTAACGATGAAAAGCTGGATAACGGTTGATTTAACTCTCTCAATGCCAATTCCTAACAGGCTTTATCCTTCTCATTATTCTCTTTTATATTTTGTTAAAGGTAGTAAACCTAAGCATTTTTCACCTCCTCGAGTACCACTTAAAACCTGTGTCCGTTGTGGCAAAGAACAAAACGATTATGGTGGTTATAAGAATAAGATGCATCCTGAAGGGCTTAACCTTCGAGATGTTTGGACTGATATTCCGCCTGTTCGCCATAATAAATATAAAAACCGTGATGCAAATGAATTAAGTTTGAAGCTTTTAGATAGGGTTTTAGATATTGCTACTGAAGAGGGTGATGTTGTTTTTGATCCATTTGGTGGAAGCGGAACAACCTATGTCGCTGCTGAACTGACTAAGAGAAAATGGATTGGGGTGGAGCTTGGAGATACCAAACCAATCATAGAGCGTCTTACGAATAGTGAAGATGATATTCGACTGATAGAGAAATATCACGGTGAGATTAATACGCTCTTTACTGATTGTGCGCTTGAGAAAAGACTTAAACACAATATCCCTGTTGGACAATACAGAGTGAGCGAAGAGCAGTTGAGAAGGGTTGATCCAAATCAAGGAATGTTTCAATAGGTTTTGACATGGTCGAAAAAAAGAATGCGTTAGATCCTGATCGACCCATCACTTCAAAAAATCAAGATAGATTTTCTAGGGCAAAATTTGCAAAAATAGTTGCTGACCAGCTAATAACGACTCCGAAATACGAGAGTTTCGTGATTGGACTACTGGGCCCTTGGGGAAGTGGGAAAACATCAATTCTGAATATGGTTGAGGAAGCTCTCGCAAGTGAAAAATCTGTTAAAGTATTCAAGTTTAACCCTTGGTTTTTTTCTAACACCGAAGATCTGTTGAGTATTTTTTTCAGGGAACTTATTAACCAGATAGGACAATCAGACGAATCAAAACTTAAAGAAGTTGGTGAGGCATTAGAAAAATATTGCGGAATGCTCGCGCCTATTAAGTACATCCCTCTATTTGGTGAAGTTGCTGGTCAAGCATTGGAAGCAGGTAAGCAAGTAGGAGAGTTCATAGGATGGAAGGCAGGAAAGCAGCAGGGCAAAGGTATCCAAGAAGCAAAGAAGAATGTTGAATCTTTATTGCAAGATATCTCTGAAAGAATCATCGTATTTGTAGATGACTTGGATCGCCTTAATCCCTCCGAAGTAAAAGAAATTATGCGGTTGATTCGACTAATAGGAGACTTTCCTAACATAACGTACGTATTAGCCTACGACCAATCTATTTTAAAAAAATACCTTACAGATAATGAAATTGACGGATATGACTTTTTAGAAAAAATAATCCAGATTTCTTATCATGTGCCGATACTTGGAGAATTTGATTTAAATAAGTTTTTGGCGGCTGAACTTAATAAGGTGCTTGAATCCTTTCCTGATCTTGAAATTAATCAACAAGATCTTACAGATATATATCACATTGGGATTAAAGGTTTATTTCGGAGTCCAAGAGATGTGAGACGTTATATCAATGTATTGCCTGCAGCCTTTAAAAATCTTGAAAATGAGATTGCGGCTGTTGATATTCTCGCTCTTGAGGCGATAAGAGTACTACTGCCCGAATTATATATCCAATTAGCAAAAAATAGAGACATACTCATTCTTTCAAAGGAAAGAGTTTTTTCCACTGACGATTCCCAAAAAAAAGAAAGATTCTTTCAGCTTGTCTCTCTAGCAAAAGATAGGAAAGAAGTCATTCAAACACTTTTTGAATTGATATTTCCATTAACTAAAAAGTTTACTACTAACTTATCCTTTGGAGGGTCATGGACAAAAACGTGGAGAGTTAATCGAAGAGTTGCTCACGCTGAAGTTTTTTCTTATTACTTGGAGAAAAGCCTACCTGATGGCGTTTTACCAACGACTATCGTTCGTGAAGTCCTTGCTTCATTAGGAAATAAAGAAAGTCTAGAAAAGATTTTTAATGAGCTATCTGGCGAAGAGATAGAGCATCTTTTTGATAGACTTGGCGACTATGATAATAAATTAAAGTTAAAACCTTCAGAGGTAATAGTAGCGATTCAAGTTATTTTCAATCACGCTGATAAGTTAAGAGAGGATCGTAGAGGGTTGTATGATTTTGGTGCGGAGATCGCACTTGGTTCTTTTAATTTAAGGCTTTTAGAATTTCTGGATGAAGGCGAAAGACTTGAAGTAATTGAAAAAATTCTCTTACAGATTAAAAAATTAACTTGGAAATGGGATTTGATTGGATTAGTTGGCCACATAGATGGCCTTGGGCATAAATTAATTAATAAAGAAGCCTCGGAAAGGCTAGAAAAAAAACTTGTGGATGAAATTGTATCCAGCCCCATAGCAATCTTGAAGGAAGAAAGAAATCTTGTTCAAATTTTACGTTTAGTTCATATTTCAAATTATCCTGAAAAAGAAAATTTTAGATCAAAGTTTGATGACTCTGATTTATTTCTAACTTTATTAGAGAAGATGTTACTCGTATCAAAATCTCAATCAATGGGCCGTGTCGCTGTTAAAGTCACTGAATACTTACCATGGAGATGGCTAAATGAGCTTCTAGGGATAGATAGGATTGAAAGATTAGTTGATTCCTTAGTCCCTTCTCCTGAGTTTACTGAACGACAAAATAGGGCTCTTGAGTTAGCAAAAGGTTATTTGTCTGGAGCTTTGAAAGTATATGATCCAGAAATACATCTTAGAGATCCAAATGAAGAAAACACTTAGATATGGTCCAATAATGATGTGGCAAATATGTGGCAAGTCACACGAAAATAGCCCTTTTTTGACAAAAGTAACCAGCAATAAACAACAAGCTAATGTTAATAAAAAGTTCTTTAAATTCTATTGGTTAGATACGTTTAGAGTGGTCTGTTTTTGTTCTGTGTTTTCTAGTGAAAAATGCGTTCTATAAATCCCACCACCTCCACCATCGTAAGATATAAATTAACCACCGCAAGGTGGTTTTTTTATTTGTAATAATATCAATTAACTAGGCATGAGAAGCTCTCGAAGTTCATTTTCAAATATCACCTGAAATCACTGAAAATCACCCCTATTGCAAGACTTTGTATTTATCGGGTGTATTTATCGCTTTTCGGTAAATACAATACCTCATTCTTTCTTTGAGTCTGGAGATTAAAAATGACAATAGTTATTGATAAGGTTGTTTTAGATTTAACGAGTCTTTTCTTAGCTTCTGCAGGAATCTTTTCGGTTCTGACTAAATTCTATGTTCCGCAATTGAATCTAATGTATATGGGCCACAACCCACATGGCATTAAGCGAGATGCAATTGATTCTATTTCAACGTGGATTTTTCTGCTCCTGGGACTCGTGGGTATTTTGCTCCAAGGATATTCAATTATAGATGATCACTCGCTGAAAAGATTGCATACAAGAAATTGGTACTTAGTTGCCTTTGTATTGGGTATGGTTGGCACAATATTTCTTACCTACGTATTAGGGAAAGTTGGGAAATTCTTTGCGAAAAAAAAATGGGGACCTGAACTTGGAAGGAGATATGCAAAAAATTTAGAATACTTACATTTTATGGTTGGACATGAAAGTGAATGGTCTCAAAAATATAAGGATCGTAAAAGAATTAAGGATATTAAAGCGGAAGAGAGTTTTAGAAGTGCAAATGTGGAAAGTGCTCAGGAAATGATTGCTGACTTAGAAAGAATATTTGAAATAGATGTAAAAGATACTGTGTGGGTTGATAGGCTATTAAAAGTGCATAAATTTATTCTGCCTTATTATGTAGTTGAGGAATCCGAATAGCAGGTTCAAAGTCTAGGGAGATTTTATGAAAAGAGAGCATGTTGAGCAACTTTCCAAAGTTTATTCGGGAGATCAACTTGATGAGCAAAAATTTGAGAAATCCTTAGGCATTTATTTGAAAGAAACATGGATTCTGATTAGTGAAATATATAATTCGTTTGATAAATCAGACTTTGGCATTGGATGGTGGAAATCCTATGAGAATTTAAGTTTTGAACAACGAATTTTAATTAGTGATCAATTGTATCAGTCAATATACAGCATACAAAGTAACATTACCGAAGCGAAACTTCATCTCATAGAACTGCTTGGAGAGTGGGAAAAAGAAAATAGAAGTTATGATGAAGGTGTTCAGTATAACAAAGGCCAGTTTAGTATTAAGCATCCATTAAAAACAAGGCCACTGGATGATCTTACTTCTCATATGGCAGACTTGCACTTAAAGGGATTCTTGGGATCTTTGACCGCGGCGATTGATTGCATGGCAGCTGTTGTAGTAGGTATTACTGGCATTAGACTAGAAATTTATAAAGTTGGATTCTCTGAACTAGAGAACCATGCTCAAAGTAAGCATTTTTCTTATGGCAACAAGACTCAAAAAAAGGTTTTTGAAAAAATAGATAAAATTGTCTCTTCTGCTGGTCCATCAGGATGGAAAAGATGGCTCTTTGATTATCGGAACATGGTTCTTCATAGAGGAAGAAGAATTCAGTTTACGCAATTTGATGGTCGCGAAACGGGAGTGCTTTCACCTAAGGGAGAGGAGATCATACGAACTAATCTTTTGAGGTCCCTTGTAAAAGATCCAAGATTGTCGAATGTGGAAAGCATGAGGAAAGAATTAGCAAATGTTTTAACTGAACATGCCGAGGTCACCCTTGAAGAAATATTGAGAAGCTCAATCTTTTTAATCGAAGAGATAAGTAAAGAATTATTGTTAGTATGGACCAATCGAAAAACAGATCACAAACTAATAGAGCAACCTCCAGAACAATGGCCAAAAGTTAGACAAGATACATATGATTTTGAAGGATTTTCGCCGAACACCTTGAACTGGAATGTTTCCTTAGCATTCGCGAATGAAACTGTTTTAAATCGAATAGAAGTTGCCTCTTTGGCTGATAAAGATAGTGAAAACTGGAAGTCTTTGGACAAAAAAACTTAATTAGAGACTAGAAAATATGTTTAAACATCCTTATTTTGAAAAAAGAAGATTCGAAGACCAAATAGGCAAATACGTATGGATTGTATCTGAAAAATACATGAAACCTATTGAGGAAGAGTGGTTAAAAGTCTTTAAGGATCAGAAATCAGGAAGTCCTTATGAGATAGGGACTTCTTCAGATGCCAAAATCGTGAGCGTTTCTGAGACCAATATCGAGATAGGTTATATTATAAATCGTCTAACTAGATTCCATTCGATGAAGTTTCATATACCTCGGAGAGTGATTAAAAATTGGGTTGGTATTTATGGGGACTTTGATCATAAGAATGACTACATCTTTGTCGATGATGAATGGCATGATACTTTTTGGGATGGGCATATTTCAGCCTTCCTTCTCGTTGATGCCATCGGTATTAAGAATAAGATGCTTAGTGATACTAAAAATTTCTTAAGAGAACTAAACACCCTTTCCGCTCTCATAGACGAGCTCGCTTTAAAATATCCTAATCTTCTATTTATTTCTGCTGCTGACAATATAATTGTAAAAGCTAGTTTTTCACCACGGGCCAGTGAACCAGAGTACAATCCTGAGCTTTTGCTTGAAGTTTGCAATGACATTTTTGCAATTATAAAACAAACATTAGGCCTTGATTCGTATGGGATATTTACTCAGGGATTTAATATCTACAATGATAAATCCTTGTTTAACTTAGGTGCGAAATCTAACCACCTTAATACCAGATCCTTAGGTGAACCATATCGAGAACTCTTTGCAATAGAGACCAAAATTAGATCAGCCTTAAAATCTGGAGTGGGTAAACCATCTTCGGCATATTTTAGTGTCGATTTCTTTTTAAGTTTAAATTTGGAAAGAGGCAAAATAAGCTTTGATTATGAAAAAGAAAAGGAGTCGGAATATATCGGCAGGAGCTTGCTGGATGTAATCAATGCAAAATATAAACTGAGGACTTTTTGATCTTTCGAGTAATGATCTTATTAAGCCAGTTTTCATGATATGAGGTGAATCGAGGAGTGTTCGAATTAGATGCCCTTTCTTTTTCATTGTCGCGCAGCGGCGTTTCTGTTTACATTCCTAAATGGATTCGTTGTATTTTGGAGTTTATTTTTAGAAAAAACGTAATCTGAATTCGATCTTGAAGTTCTAATGATGATACTCTTTAAGATTATGCTGCAATGTAAGAGTTTTTAGTATGAGGTAGCTTCTAGTGCTTTCCATTAAGTACTTGTTTATGTTCAAATTAATCTAATACAAATTAAGCACATGCAGGTACAGGTGAGTTCTAGCAAGACAAGAGCTAAACAAGAGATTTCTGAGCTTATAGAGCAATTTAAAAAGCACAGTAGCAGCTATAAAGCCGCTGACTACAAGGAAGCAACTCTACGCATCGATTTTTTGAATAAGTTTTTTTATTCACTGGGATGGGATGTTGCTAACGATAGCTCCCTTCCTCCTGTTTATCGAGAAGTCGTAACGGAAGATAATCTTGAAATTGATGGTCGAACAAAATCCCCTGATTACTCATTTAGAAAGACAGGAGGAAGAAGACTTTTTTTTGTAGAAGCAAAGAAACCACACGTCAATATATCAAATTCTGATAGCCCTGCATTCCAGCTACGACGTTATGGATGGAGTGCTGATTTATCTATTAGTGTTTTAACCAGTTTTGAATATTTTGCTGTTTATGATTGCTCAATCAAACCGAAGACAACAGATTCTGCTAGAACTGCAAGACTTAAAATAATCCACTATGAGGATTATCTTAATGAGTTTGATTATCTCTGGGACAATTTCAGCAAAGAGTGTGTATTCAAGGGAAATCTTGAGAACTTTTCGGTCTCCAAAAAAAGAGGAACTCAATCAGTTGATAAAGACTTCTTAGAATCCCTTGATAGATGGCGAGTCTCACTTGCAAGTGATTTAAATAAGAATAATAAGCTTGATGAAGAGCAGTTGAATTATATAGTACAGCAGACAATAGATCGTATCATTTTCTTAAGAATCGCCGAAGATCGAAAGGTTGAAGGGTATGGGAATTTGAATGAAATATTTTTAAGCAAAAACTACTATAAGGGCCTTCTTGAAAAATATTTCCAAGCTGATGAAAAATACAATTCAGGTTTGTTTAAGGGGAATAAGCTATTAAACGATGTTGTAATTAGCAATTCACTATTAAAAGAGATTGTTGCTGGACTTTATTACCCATTGAGCCCATACGAATTTTCTGTTCTGCCTGTTGAAATCCTGGGTAAGGTGTATGAACAGTTCCTGGGCAAGCAAATTACTTTAAATGAAGATCACGAAATTGAGATAGAGGATAAACCTGAGGTTAGGAAGGCGGGCGGTGTTTTTTATACTCATGAATATATAGTCGAATACATTGTAGAAAATACGATTGGAAAATTAGTAGCAGAGAAAAAGCCTGAAGATGTGAGTAAGATAAGAATTTTAGATCCGGCTTGTGGTAGTGGTAGCTTCTTAATTGGCGCTTATCAATATTTGTTAGATTGGCATTTGAATTATTATCTTAAGAACCCACCTAAGCAGACAAAAAAAGCTATTTCCCCTCTGACCCCAATCAACACATTAACGACTACTGAGAAAAAGCGCATTTTGGTTAATAATATATTTGGTGTTGATATTGATCATAATGCTGTCGAAGTGACTAAGCTCAGCCTTCTACTTAAGTGTTTGGAGGGAGAAACCGCTACAAGCATAAAGTATCAACTTAATCTCTTTGGGGAAAAGGTTTTGCCTACGCTAGATAGCAACATACTTTCAGGAAATAGTCTTATTGATCTAGATTATTCAGAACTTCATATAGATTACGAGATCGATAGGAAGATAAATCCATTTAATTGGAAGAGGGGCTTTCCATCAATATTTAAGCAAGATCTCGGCTTTGATGTTGTGGTTGGTAATCCTCCATGGGGAGCAGAGTTTACAAATGATTCACTCGCTTACTTGCGTAGAAAATTTGTTTCTGCCGAGACAGGAACAGTAGATTCTTATGCGTTATTTGTGGAAAAATCAATCACCCTTCTTAAAGAGAACGGTGTTCTTGGATTCATTACTCCAGATACATTCCTAAGGAAAGATGACTTTATTTCATTCCGAAAATTTGTTTTTAACAATTATATCTGGGATGAGTTAATAGAAGCAGGCCCACTGTTCTCTCAAGTTAGGGATACGTGGTGTTCTGTGTTCTTTATCAAAAGAAGTTCGCCTAATAAGAAGACCGCGATTAAACATCGTAAGTTAAGTCGTACAATAGTTTCTGTCGAAGAACGATTACAAAAATTTGGTGAACTGAAATGGGATAGTGACACAATTGTTCCGCAATTTGTTTGGAGGGATAAGCCAGATCATATTATTGGGTATAAGGCGAATCCTGAGGATCAGAGGGTAATAGAGAAAGTAGAATGTCAGCCGAGATTGGGCACTCTTGATCAGTATAAAATTTCAAGAGGGGAAGAAGGAAGTAAATTAAAAATCAAGGAATCAGCAAGGGGAACTTTCTTCATGATTATCCCAGCTGATATTGAAAGGTTTGATGTGGCCCAAGGGACACGAATTCTTTGTGATGGATTAACAAGAAATAAGGTGACTTCGATTTACCAACATCCAAAAATCTGGATTATTAGAATTCAAAAAATGCGATGGATTCAAAGGATCGTTTCAGCAGTTGATAGCAGAAATAACACAGCTGGCATGAAAACCCTCCAAAGTATTACTTCTAATGGAGATAATCTTAACGACCTACAGTACTTGCAGGCTATTTTGAGTTCTAAATTAGTAAACTTTTGGTGTGTAAACTACCTTGCAGATGACATTAACCAGTCTTACTTGTCCAAGATTCCTATAAAAGTGATTAGTGGAAGGTCAGAACAAACCAAGTATGATAAAATTTGTTTATATAGCGAAAAAATCGCAAATCTCAAGATGCTAATTAAGGCTTCAGATTTACATTCCAAGAAAGAAAAATTGCTTCGTGAAGTAGGGCATTTTGAAGGTTGCGTTGACCAATTAATTTACGAATTGTATGGTTTGAATGAAGAAGAAATAAGGATTGTGGAGCGAGAAGAATATGAGTATTGATGCAGCGGGTTTAGCCGCAGAACTTAAAAATAAGCGCACAGAAATGATTAACTCTCTTCAAACGTGGCCTAAAGAGGATCTGGAAAAGCTTTTTAACAAATACAATACAGCTAGAGAGCTAGCTGAAGAAGAAAACAGATTAGACTCCTTACTCTTATTGGATGAAAAAATTTTTCAAGTTTCTGAAGCATTAAATACTAAGAACCGCACCAAAGAAATGTCACTTTAATAAAACCTTCTGTATTAAAAGATTTCAATAACTGAAATTTTATCTAGTCTCGATCTAGTGCTAATCATTCCATCTGAATTGATCTTATGTTTATATAAATCATGGAAGAAGCAAGACAATTACTATCAGATACCCATTCTGTTCATGAGAAATTGAAACTTGAAGAAGGTGACATCCTTTTTCATTGTGGTGATATGACTAAACGAGGAGAGCTTAAAGAGGTGAATAACGTGGCTCATTATCTGGCCCGTCAACCTTTCCGTCATAAAGTTGTTATTGCTGGAAACCACGACTTTTGTTTCGAGAATGAATATAGGGAAGAAGCTGAAAAAGCATTAACCGATCATGGAATCATTTACTTGAATGATAGCTCTGTTGAAATAAAAGGGCTTAAGATTTGGGGGAGTCCGATTCAGCCTTGTTTTCATAACTGGGCATTTAACAGGGAAAGAGGAGACGAGATCAAGAAGCATTGGGAGTTAATTCCTGATGATATTCACATCCTTCTCACTCATGGGCCACCACATGGAATTCTTGATTTTATCTACAGTGGTGAGTCGGTTGGTTGTGAGGAGCTTTTAAAAAAAGTGGCAAAAGTCAGACCCCATATTCACGCATTTGGGCACATCCATGAAAGCCATGGGATTAAGACAGTGGGTACAACTAAGTTCGTTAATGCCTGTATTACTGAACTGCGATATTGGATTAAAAATAAGCCTATAAGCTTGGATTACTAAAAACCATTAAAATCAATGTGTTAGGTTCTTTTTTTCTGTTATATAACCTACCTCGATTAACAATATTGGAATCATGACTAGCAACCCATTGAAATCACATTATGTTTAGCCCCTTAAGTTTATGGTCTTGAGAGCCGAGAAGGTGGGCATATCCCACATTGACAAAAGTGGGATTGCTGGTGTATAGTGTTATTATCAGGAGTTGCTTATGGGTGTATTAGTTCATAAAGACAGTAAAAACAGATTACCAGTGGGTACCGAAGTTGAAGGAACCTACTTCCTGCGTGAAGTTGATGATCGTGGAAGAATTATTTTTACTCCTCAGATACTTGTTCCAAAGGATGAGTATGAAGAAAAGATCATTACATTAAATGATCAGGAGAGAGACGTTTTTGTCCAGAGTTTACTTGCAGCTCCAGTGAGAAATTCAGCTTTTAAAAAGGCCAAGGATGAATTTAATAAGAAGTATAAATAGATGAGTTGGGCCTTTGTTGATTTTGATAAAAAATATGATCGTTCAAAATTTGATTGTAGCGAGTCTGCTTTAAACAATTATCTCAAAAATCAAATCTCACAGGATGTTGCTAGAAAAGCAAATGTTCCTGTATTAGCAGTTAATTCTAAGGATGAAGTTCTAGGGTTTTACACACTAAGTAGTGGCGCTGTTGAGTTTTCTAATTTTCCAGCAAACCTGAAGAAGAAAATTGCACCTTACCCAGTTCCAATAGCTAGGATTGGAAGGCTTGCTGTAGATAACTCCACCAAAGGCCAAGGTCTTGGTAAAGATTTATTATTCCATGCTATTGATAGAGTAGAAGAGGTTGCTGAGAAAATTGGAATAAGAGCAATCGTTGTAGATGCAAAAAATCAAAATGCAGAGAATTTTTATCTAAAATATGGATTTCAATATCTTCAGAACACTCCAGGGACAAAGAAGACTTTGTTTCTAGTCGTTTAATTAAATCAGATCGTTTGATCAATTTTATAACAATTACTACAAGAGATGTATTAAATGAGGTTTCTATTGTTTATTCGTGACGAGGATATAGAGAAGTTTGAAAAAGAGTATATTTCAAAAAGCTTTCTAATATTTCTCACCCGCTATCTAGAGGTAAAGCTTCTAGGACAAGAGGAAGTATCTTCTCTTTCAAGAATCTTACACCAGAATCGCTTAATAAATATATCTCTACAGCTCCAAGAAAGGCCTATATATATTTTAGAAACGCATGATGAATATTACGAGGCACAGGAGCATGCGTGGCATGATGGAGAATTTAAGCTAATTTTTCGTAGGCTAGATACTTTTCAGTTTGTTGAGATGCTGGGTGAATTAATTAAGTATCAATATATGGATATTAACGAAGTCAACGATTTGCTTGAGAAGGGTAAACTTTCTTTTAGGTATAAGAGTGCATCCAAAAGTAGTTCAGGACTTGTAGCTAAATTTTTGAAAACTTCAGAGATTGAAGAGCTTTTGAAAGATGAGGGTAATGAAAGTTACCATGAGAATGTATTTGTTCTTTTCAATCGAATGGATGCTGCGTTTAAGGCGAAAGATTTCACCTTAGTTCTTTCACAAGCCGCATCAGTTTTTGAATTGGTTGCTAAAGATGTCATCGATGACAAAAAATATGATGGGAAGACATTTCATAGCTTGTTAAAAAAGTACAAAGAGGTTTCGGGGCTTCCTGAGGCGGCTGTGGATTACATGAATAAGGTATATATAGAAAGAGGTCGTACTCCTCTTGCTGCACATGGTTCAAGATTGGACGTCCCAAAGATGAGTGAGAAAGATGCTCTCACTTTGATAGAAATTACTAAAGCCTTTGTTAAAATCGAATATAAAAGTCTTGAATCCACAAAAGTGGAGCTTTAATTTTAAAAACTTGGAACTATAATGAGTAATACCCCTCCTGTAGAAAAAACGTTAGATGGTAAAATTCTTCAAGAAAAGATATTTTCTAATTTAATTCCTCTTGATGAATTAAGTTTTTATGAGCGCTATGCCGTATTCATGGGTAAAGCTCAAATTGTTGAATTTGCCCTTAAGGGTTTGCTTATTAAAAAATATAATCATGATGAAGAGTCTTTAGAAAAATGTACCCTCGGGGCTGCTATTGCAAAACTTGAGACTGCTGGACTAAGGGGCGACTTCATTCATATTTTAAAAGAATTAAATAAATATAGAATTAGTATGGCTCATGGATTTCTCGCTGATTATTCAATGGGAACTACTCTGATTGGAGAAAAGTATCAAAGCTTTTCGGAGAAAGAGTTACGACATGCACTTTATAGCGTCGAGCAAGTGATTCTTGTTCATGACTTTTTAATGGAAAATAATCTTTTTAATTAATTGAGTTCTATTCTCTTCTCATCTTCAATTGTTATCCCTAATTGAAACTCGTGTCTTTTCACTTCTTTTAGAGGTGTTAAGCTACAGGAATCTTTCCGACTGGGAAGTTTCCACCAAACATCTATGGCTACCGAGTGGCAACGGTAGCCACCAAATTCAAGCGGCGAGCAGCAAATTGGCCGCTCGCTGAGAAAGGGCATCAATAGACAGAATGAGCATGCTCTTCCTCTGACCGTTCTTATCAACTCCATCAATCATTTCTGCAACGTCTGCACACATTCTTCCGGCACTTTGAGAAATGCTCTTGGGAAGTTTCATTTTATCATTATCTGCTAAGCTTGTGATGGCCTCCACTGAATCTACCACCAGGCCAAAATGCATCAACTCATTTTTAAAAACCAGCACTTTCTGTGACCCTGACTGCTCAAGTTTTGGCTCCGCCTGGTACATTGATCTGGCATCTACAATGGTCACAAGTTCTCCTCTCAGATTATGGACGCCTAGAATGTGCTCATTAGTGCCAGGAGACCGGATGAGGCTTTGAGGGTAATTTATTATTTCTTTAACCTCGCTGATCAAAGCTGCATACGTGCTATCAATTTTAAAGGTAATATAGTTGCGACGAGTTCCACCTTTATTTTGTGTTAGCTCCTGAATGTTATAGAGTTTGCCATGAACTCTGGTCATTTCAGAGATTTCCTCATTCATCTGAATTTTTTGATAATCTAAAAGCATGATGTCTGATTCTCCCTGACCAGTGATGAAGCCTTGAAAGATATCTCCTTTAGCTTGTTCTTTATTAGCATAAGAGACGAGTTCGTCCTGATAAAAAGAGACGATGCTGTCAACGGAATCCACTAGAAGGCCGAAGAAGTCTTTTTCTAGTCGCATAATAACGATTCGGCGGTCACCGTGGGATGTATTGGTAGATCGGTCAACATCTCGGTACTTAAGTAATGCAGAAAAATCAATGACAGGTACCGTTGTGCCTCGTAAATCAATGGTTCCGATAAAATTTCTGCTGATGAATGCTGTTCTGTTAGTCGTTTCAACTTTTATAATTTCCTGGATATCAGCAATAGGGAGAGCGCATCTTGTAGGTCCAACCACGAAGGAAATGCTCTTTTTTCTGCTCCCTCGTTTTTTGTTAAGACCGTTTCTTCCCAGACTATTGTTACTTGTATCCTTGGGAATGTGCTCTAGTTTGAAGAGTTCACTTACATTTAAGATTTGGATGATCCTCTCTCCGCCTTCCTTTTTAAAGAGACCACTTACCACTCCTGACGAATGAGTCTGGTCATAATCACATCTTTCTTCATTATTATTTTTAAAAACTTCGCCCGTTTTATCAAAAAGAAGTCCCACAAAGGTGCCGTTAAACTCAATGATGGCAATTTTCTGAAAGTCATGAGACTCATTCTTAAGCCCCAGGAGTTCTTTTAGATCAATTACTGGTACGAAACTTCCTCGCAAGTTGAACAGTCCCTTTAATGATCTTGGAGCGAGAGGAACGGCTATATAGTCTTCTGGAGCATTCACTACTTCTTGCAAATGAAAAGCAGATATAGCGAACTCAGTATCCATTAGATAAAATGATCCAAAAATTTCTTTATCTTGATTACTTTTCATATATCTCCTCTAGGTCCCGATTCGTGGAATTTTTTCGATTTCGTAAGAATAATGAGAACTATCTATATGTAGTTTGCGGCCTACTTCACCGCCACCTTCACAGTATAAAATTTTGAGTTGGCGTTTTTTTGCCTCAGCTACTGCCGCTTTAAAATTATTTGATCCCACGAGTTCTAATGGGTTCTTAGCATCAGGTTTTGTCATGTTGCCACCACCAACGATAACAACTGAAACCGAACTGAAGTCCTCTGGACGAATCTTCATCAAAGCAATGAGGGAGCAGATCGCCTGATCAACAAATCTCGCACCTATTTCAAAAGTCTTCATGGGACTTTCGGGTAAAAGGCAATGGGCCAGACCACAAATAGCTTTTGACTCCCAGATAAACCCTATACCCACACATGATCCAAGAATGGCCTTTAATCGTTCACCATTCTTTGCAATCTTCACTTCGCCAATGTGGACATCCAGGGTCTTTTGCATCATGTGCTCACTTCTTTTTATAGATAAGTGGTTCAATGGATTCAAAGCTAGTGTTGATGTGAGTAAGAGATTCAGATTCTCCAATAATCATTACTCCAGTATCCGCCATTTTAGGGCCTATAAGAGAAATGACTCTCTCTTGGTCTAAACTCGTAAAGTAGATCAAGACATTCCGTGTTAAAACGAGATGAAACTCATGACTATGCTTAAAGGTATGAAAAAGATTATGCTGCAGAAACTTCAATCTGCTTTTAATAGGTGAGGTAACCTTATAGCTCTCGCCAGAACTCTTTTTCATAAATTTTTCAAAAAGTTCGGGACGATTTTTTTTAAACGAATCTATGGAACGTCCAGAATATTCTCCCCGCTGGCAGAGATCTACCATTTCATTTGAGATATCGGTTCCGATGATTTCATATTGAAATGTTGGGTTCTTCTCCTTGAAAGCCTCGCAAATAATTCCCAGGGTGTGAGCTTCTTCACCAGAAGAGGAGGCGGCCGACCAGGCGGTGAAGACGGTATTGGGATTATTTATAAACCACTGAGGCAGAAACTTTTTTTCAATATATTCCCAAATTCGTGGTGTACGGTAAAAGTAGGTTTCATTAGTCGTTACCAGGTCCACGAATTTTAACTGTTCGGCCTTATCACTTTGAACTAATTCAAAATAACCTTCATAACTAGTTAAGTTGAGGTTCACAATTCTTTTTCTTAAGCGGCCCTCAATCAGAGAATTCCTATTTTTTTTAATAGAGATCCCTGTGAGTTCATGAATAAGCTCAATGAAATCAGTTAAACACTCTTCACCCAGCACCATATTCATACAAGGTCCCCTTAGTGAGAAAATTTCTGAACTGTCGATTTAAGGAGTTCGGCCCCTTCGGCAAGTTCTGTGGTCGCATGGGCAATAGCATCTGATGCAATGGCCGATTTTTCAGTGGCATCAGCAACCTGCTGAATCGCCTGCGAGACATCCTGGGCCGCTGTTTGCTGCTCTTGTGCGGCAAGTGATATTTCAGATATCGCTTGGGTGGTCTTGTTGACTCCTTCAACAATGTTTTTAAAAGATCTCGCTGCTTCTTTAGAGATTTCTCCTCCAAGTGACACTCGTTTAACAGATTCATTAATGAGTTTTGAAATATCTTTTGTTGCCTGGGAGGAGCGTTCTGCTAGCTTTCTTACTTCGTCAGCAACCACTGAAAAGCCAAGGCCATGTTCTCCCGCTCGGGCCGCTTCGATGGCAGCATTGAAGGCCAGAAGATTTGTTTGACTTGCAATCTCACCAATGACTTTGACGATTTCAGCAATCTCTTCTGAAGACTTGTTAATAAGTTCCATTGCTTCAATGGATTTTGCAATTGCTTGTGAACCTTGATCAGCTTCAACTTGGGTAGATTTTGCGACTGAATCGGCCGATTTGGCGTTTTGGGCAATGGAATCAATTGAGGCACTCAGTTCTTCTACAGAGGCATTCATTTCCTCAGTGGTTGCCCCTAAAGACTGTGCTCCAGAGGCCACTGTTGTTGCCTGGGAGGAGATGTCTTTGGCTTTGGAGGCAAAGTTGACTGCGATTTTCGTGACCGCCTCTTCTAAGGTGACATTTTCAGTGATGTCAGTTGCAAACTTAACAACTTTGTAAGGTCTCCCGTCAGCATCAAAAATGGGATTGTAGTTAGCTTGAATCCAAACTTCTTTACCATCTTTAGCTATACGTTTGTATCTACCAGCATCGAATTCCCCCAAACGAAGTTTCTCCCAGAAAGAACGATACTCGGTCGATAAAATATAATCCCGATCACAAAAGATTTTATGGTGTTTTCCTTTGATTTCATCCATCGAGTAGCCAAGAGTTTTTAAGAAGTTCTCATTGGCAGTTATGATCGTTCCATCTAGATTGAACTCAATGATAGCTTGAGCTTTATCGACGGCCTTGAGGATTGCTTGAAGCTCTTCGTAACTTGATTCATTACTTACTTCTAGTTTTATGGCAGTGCTCATTTGAGTATACTCCTTTGTATAGAAAATTCTATACAGTAGTATCGGTTCATTTATTGAAAATCTTTAGGGTGTTTCAGGGAAAGTGGTGTAAGTCCTTGAAACTGTGGAGAATACCTAATAGGTGACTATGCGTCCTAAGACAATTGATACCCCTGACTTCAAAATTGGACTTGAAGGAAATTATGTTTGTTAAGGAGCATTCTATGAAAAAAATCATTACTGTTTCGTTAAGTCTTATGCTTTGTTCTTCAAGTCTTTGGGCGGCCATGTCAGAAAAAAGTAAATCCGAAGCCGAAATCACAAACACTGTAATGACAATTAATACCGGTGAAATTACTTTGGCCAAACTAGCACAGAAAAAGGCCACGAATCCTAAAGTAAAAGAATTCGCAAATCAAATGTTAAACGATCACACAAAAAACAATGACCACTTACATAACCTTGCCGGGAGTGAAAATATCGCTCCTAAAGAAACAAAAACCTCTATGAAGCTTAAAACAACAAGCAATCAAAAGTCTGAGGAGCTTAAAAAGTTAGAAGGTAATGAATTCGACAAGGCCTATATGACCTCTCAAGTTGAAATGCATAAAAATGCTCTGGATAAATTAAATAATGAGCTCATCCCTAATGCTAAAGATAAAGATCTACGGACAACGCTGGATAAGACTAAAACGAAGATCCAGGAGCATCTTAAAAATGCAGAAGAAATTCGTAAGACTCTCTAAGTAGAATTCTGTAGCAGCTGGGCACGAGACTCCAGCTGCTTTTTATGCTCACTGACTACAATTTTTGCCCTACTAGGGTTCACTTATAATTCTTAATTCGGATACTTGCGCCATTACCCGTAAGCATTTAGCTCAGTTATTGATTCGTTTAAGGAGTCACTTATAATGATTCCATGCTGTTAAAGCTCATTATTTTTATTACTTTCTTCATTCCGGTATCGAATGCCTCCGATTCTTTTAGCTATTCGGGAAGGCTAGTAACAAACTCTGGAGAGCCTGCAACTGGTCCCGCCCAACTAACCTTTGATATTATTTATTCAAGTCAGCCTTCGAATATTCTTTGTTCGCAAACATTAAATCAGGTGGAGCTTTCAAGTGGAGTCTTTCATGTAAAGCTTGATTTCCCTTCATGTGATCTTGCAGACATTTTAAAAAACACACCAGACAATCATACGGTAAGTATTCGTGTCACGGACAAGACTTCAGGTTTAAATAAAGAGTACTCCTACCAGGCAATCCACGCGGTTCCGTATGCCTTCGTTTCTCAAACGACGAAACAGCTTGATTCCTTGGATGCGAATAAAGATGAGGTTTTAACCTGGGATGGGTCCAAGTGGGGTCCGGCAGCTCTTTCGGATTTAATACCTCCTTCTGGACCAGTAGGGGAAGCAGGTGGGGCCCTCACAGGGACTTATCCTAATCCAGAGCTTGCTCCAATCGCTCAGACCAATGTTGTTGACCTCGTTTCAGATCTTGCTTCAAAAATTGGTCTTGGAAGTTTATCAGCGACACCTCCGCTTCTTTATAATAATACGACTGGAGTTTTTTCTTTAGATACTTCAGCGACTGAGAAATTAGATGACCTTGAATATCTTCCAGCTGGCGATGGATTAGTCGTTCGTATTGGTAGCACCCTCTTTAGTAAAACCTGTATGGATGATGAGGTGTTAAAGTGGACATCACCGGGAGGCTGGATTTGTGCGAGTGATGAAAATGCTGATGACACAAAACTTCCTCTTGCTGGTGGAACATTAACGGGGGATTTGATTCTTGGGACTCAGCTTCAAATAAACAACGGACTCGGTCATTCAGTTGTTTTAAAAACCGCCTTGAGTGATACTGATTACATTTTAACTCTACCTCCAAATGCAGGAGCGGCAAATCAGGTTTTAACAACTGATGGTAATGGCGTATTGACCTGGGGAACACCAGCTCCCAATGCCCCAAGTGGTCCTGCAAGTGGAGACTTAGAAGGTGACTATCCAGCTCCGACCTTGAAAGATATTCCTCAAAGTAAAATTATCGGTCTGGAAACAGAACTTGATTCCAAGATAGGTTTGGATAATCTGTCAGTAACCCCACCTCTCGTATATAGCGATAGCACGGGGCTTTTTTCAATCTCAGAAGCGACAACTAGTGCTGCAGGAACATTAAGTGCTGCGGGGAAAACAAAACTAGATTCTCTGGAGGTCCTTCCTGGTGCTTTGGGTTTAATAGAGCGCTGGAGCGGCGGACTTAGAAGCTTAACCTGTTTGCAAGACCAGGTTTTAAAGTGGAATGGGGCAATCTGGGCCTGTGCTGCTGATGATGATATTGATGGAACAAAATTACCTTTGTCAGGTGGTGAATTAACGGGGCCATTAGTCTTGCCGGCGATTGCACCTGATTCCAACCATGCTGTCGCGAGGTCCTATGTTGATACATTAGTTAGTAATAACGCCAGTAAGTGGTCAACCGCTACTGGTGGGATTAATTACGATGGTGGAAACGTCGGTATTGGGACGGCCACTCCTGAAACTTCAGCTATTTTAGATCTTAATTCGACTTCAAAAGGCTTTCTGCCTCCTAGAATGACAACACTTCAAAGAGATGGAATCATTTCGCCTGTTAAAGGGATGATGATATTTAACTCTGGCCTGAACAAATACCAGTTCTATGATGGGAGTACGTGGACTTCAATCGCTTCTGGTACTGGGGGCGCGGTTGTTACTTCCTATGGAGAGTCGTGTTTAAATTGTGGGACGAAAAATAAAGCACTCGGTAACCATACGTTTTGCAGTCTCAGTAGTTTTGGTGAATCCAATGATGGTAACAGTTCATGTAATGTCTTCAGCGATGGAAGTAACAATTGGACTTTAAGAGTGATGAACAAGATCACTGGCAATACAACATCATGTTCCGCTCAATGCATAGATATAGAAGTTGGTGCTGGCAGCGGTGGAAGTGGTGGTGGTTCAGATAATATGGGCGATCATGTTGCGACCGCTAATATAGCATTAGGGATGAATTGGTTAAGTGGTGACGGTGATAATGAAGGCCTCTCTATATCAAATGAAGGTCTTGTGGGGCTTGGTACATCTTCTCCGAAGGCTTTTCTACATGTATCTACAACTCCCTCTAACTATCACGGGATTACTATTAGCTCGGAAGATGTTACGGCCCTGGGGTCCGGTGCCTTAACTTTTGAATCTACTCGTACAAGTTCTTCATTCCAATTTTATACTTGGAACGATGAATTTCAATTTACAAGACGAAAGCCCAATGGAGAGCATAAATCGAACTTTTTGACCTTTAGTAATCACTCTGGGTTTGTAGGAATAGGAAAAGGGGACGCGAAAGGAATTTTAGATGTGGCCGGACATCTTATTGTTACAGGCAGTGATACTATTGTCCTTGATGGAACTGATTCCCTTTCGGAAGGGCAATCACTCACTCCTTTAGGGCTTGTTTTTACAGATGATATTTATGTACCCACCTGTATTTGGCAAGATAGTGATTTAGATGGAGATCCTGCTACGGGAACAGCAACTGAAATTCATGGGAGCATCGGTTGCGCACAAGTTAGTGATTCTCGAGTTTCAACCTATGGATACACTGGTGGAAGCTTTATTCTAGGAACTAGTGACCTCATTATTGATAGTAACTCCGATGGGAAATATAGTTCTAACGGCGGTAATGTCGGTATTGGAACAGCCGCTCCAACTAGAAAGCTGGAAGTTGCAGGAATTATCAAGTCAAGCAGTGGAGGTATTGAACTTCCTGATGGAACTCTTTTGGCCGATGCAAACGATATAGGTGGAAGTTTTCCTGACGCCGATTTTGACTCGGGATGGGTTAACCTCGCAGGAGCAAATGCGCTCACCACTGTTACACATAATCTTGAAAGACAATTTTTCAAAAATATCATCATTTATTCCTCATGTGGGGCCAATACTTCAAAGCCTATTTTTACTTCAGGCGTGACGTCTTCTGGAACCGGTCAATATGGCTATATTGTAGAGTTAGATAATTTAAATTCATTGAAAGTAAGAACATTCCCTGATGGTGGTACTTATACGGTTCAGTGTGGAGCAGCGAGCTATTTTAGAGTGTTCCTCTGGAAATAGTAAAAAACCTGGGTATTCTGCACCTTAAAATTTTTCTTTCTTTAAGCGATGATTAAGGCACTTTAAAGGTGTTGGGGAATAGTCATGATTCAACCGCAACTAAAAAATCTGGTTTTTGTTTCAGTCAAAATCTTAGGCGATGCCGTGAGAGAAGTTTACGGCGAGCCTCTTTACAGGGAAATTGAAGCTCTTCGTCTGCGCATGAAAAAAGTTCGAAACGCAGAAGCTTCAATTGTAGAAGGGGAACTCAATGCCGTTTACCGGAAATTGTCTAAAACGAAGACTGAAGATTTAAGACAAATGGCCAAAGCTTTTTCTCTTATGCTCGAGCTTATAAATACCTGTGAGACAGCTTATCGCTCGTATCGTCTTTCAGATTTTAAAATAAGTGCTGAGAAAAAACCGCGCTCAATTGTCTATGTCTTCACTAGCCATCCGACAGAATCAAGAAGCCAGGGCTTTCTGAAACTTTTGGGGGTCATTGAAGACTTGCTCATTAAGGGACTCGAGACTGATCTTGAATCCATCAGGGAGGAACTGCTTTACCTCCTACGGATTGCCGTTCGCCTTGATCTGGCCAATAACAAAAAACCGCAGGTGAAAGATGAAATGGATCATATCTTTCACTACGTACTGGATCCGAAGATCCTTTTGGAACAAATAAGACTCCAGAAGAAAGGTTACTTTGTAAAATTTCGAACATGGGTCGGTGGTGATAAGGATGGGCATCCGAAAGTTGGAAGTGCAACGATGCAGGAGAGTTTTAATAAATCGAGAAAACGATTTTTAGAGGGCATCAAAACTTACCTGCATGATTTTGAAAAAGAGATGCTCCTGATTGAAGAAGGGGATAAGATTAGAAGAGAGTTAAAGAGTTTTCAGAAGTCATTGACTGAAATAGGTATTGTGAAAAAAGGCGACGGGAAGAGAATTGGAAGATTTAAGCTAAGGCTTAAAAAGTTGCATGATCTTACTGACCGCCTAAAACTCACTTCACCAAAGCTAGATATGGTTGAATGTCTGGTAGAACTTTATCCCGCTCTGGTTCTTCCTCTGGAAATCCGTGAAGATAGTGGACTCATCCGAAATGCGGTGAAAGACCAGAAAGAACCGATCTATAAGATGCTTCTCACCTTGAAAGACATTTCGGCTGGTATCAATGCGAAATGGTATGTCAGAGGATTTGTGATCAGTATGTGTCACACGACTGAAGACATGCTAGCGGCCATAACAATCACTCGGCGAGCCTTAGGCTCTTTACACATTCCAGTCATCCCTTTGTTTGAAGATGAGAAGGGGCTACTTTCGGCCAAGGAAATTCTCTTGGGAGCTTTTAAAAAAGCAAACCTTCCCCAGGAACATCAGGAACGCTGGGATGGTCTTTTTGAGGTGATGGTTGGCTACTCTGACTCCAGTAAAGAAAATGGCGTTCTTCCAGCAAGGCTTCTGATTGAGGATGCGCTTTTTGATATCGAATCATTTCTTCTGAAACAAAAACTCACTCCGGTTTTCTTCCATGGCTCCGGCGGAAGTACCAGCCGCGGAGGTGGATCGGTTCTGGAGCAAATTTCGTGGCTACCAAGATCGGCCCTTGATATTTATAAGGTCACGATCCAGGGTGAGATGGTTCAGCGCACTTTCAGTAACCCGAGGATCATGCGCTCGCAGGTGGGGAGAGTGGTCGAAGGTTATGGACAAGTTCGACCCAAAAGACCTCGGCATTCGAAGGAAGTGCAGGAACTTTCCTCACTGATCCAGAAGTCCTACCGGGAGTTGGTGAAGGATCCCTCGTTTCATGAGTTGACTTCAAAGGCCACACCCTATGACTTCCTTGATCTACTCAAAATGGGATCCCGACCTACCAAAAGATCCGCTCCTGGAAAATTCAGTCTGAGGGCGATACCGTGGATTCTTTGCTGGACTCAGACGAGGCTTCTTTTGCCGATATGGTGGGGGATCGGGTTTGGCTGGGAAAACCTCAGTTCTGATCAGAAGAAAAAATTAAAGGTCGCCTTTAAGACTTCTCCGGTCCTTCAGACCTACGTGAAGAACCTCGGCTTTACTCTCGCAAAAGTTGAGCTCGGAGTGTGGAACTTCCACCTTAACCACTCTGACCTTGAAACTTCTGAGCGTAAACGCTGGAAAGGAATGATCACGACAGAACTTAATTTAAGCCACAAGTTCTTCAGGGAGATCACCGGTGAAACGAATCTCACTTGGTACAGGCCCTGGCTCGGCGAGAGCATTTATTTTCGCTCATCTATGATTCATCCCCTTAACGTGATTCAGAAGCTAGCGTTAGAACGGCGCGATCATGTGCTGCTTCGTGAAACAGTGACAGGGATCGCTTGTGGAATGCTGACTACGGGCTAGTGGCAAAGATTCATTATAGGTACACATCATAGCCTTCTGCTGAGAACTCCAGAAGACAAATCCCATGACCAAAAATATCTCTATACATGGCGAGCTTTCCGTAAGGCTGCTCTGTTACAGGTGATTCTTCCTGTGCTCCGGCCCTCAGAAGTTTGTCTTCCCAATAATTCGACAAACTCCTCATCAAATGGTCTTCCTAGCCTCAGAGGGAGAGCGGAAGTTTTCAATATCGGGGACATCGATGTTGATGAGAAGTTAAGCAGTGGTCCATTAAAAATGAGCGAGGTGTGATAGTATAGGCATTATGAAAAAGACATTGGCATTCCTGAGTAAAATTAAAAAGAACAATAACACGGAATGGATGAAGTCTCACAAAGACGTCTATCTTGAGGCGAGAAAAGAATTTGAGTCTCTGGTTCAAGAAGTGATTGTTCGTCTTGCCCAGTGGGATGAGAGGTTTCAATACCTGGAGCCCAAAGATTGTATTTTCCGCTTTAATCGGGATATTCGTTTTAGTGATAATAAAAATCCTTATAAAGAAAATTTTGCTGCGTTTTTTGGAGTGGGTGGTAAGAAAAGTTATCTGCCTGGTTACTATGTGAGCATTTCTCCCAAGGAAATTTTTGTTGGTGGAGGAATATGGCATCCTGAAACAGATAAGCTCATCAAGGTTCGGCGCTTTATTGCGAAGAGTGGTGATGAACTCAAAAAAATAGTAAATGATAAAAAGTTTAAGAAAACATTTGGTGAAATCAGCACTGAGGATACCTTAAAGCGCGTGCCAAGAGGATTCGAAGCCGATCATCCCTTCGCTGGTTTTATAAAGCTTAAAAGTTTTGTCGCTTCCAAGGAATTTTCTCAGAAGGAAGCTTTGGAGAAAAGTTTTGGGCAGAAGATAGATAAGACCTTGCAGATATTGCGGCCCTTCAATGACTTTCTTACTAAAGCGTTGGAATAAGCTAGCACCAAGCTTTCTTTTAATGATAAGGATATGGGATGAGTAAAGTAAAAGTTCAGCTTGTTAAATATGATATGACTAAAACAAAAAAGCGTAACCGTAAGGATATGCTTGTCGATAACAAAAGTGAAGCGGCCGTCCGGACCCAGCTTGAGCGTATTCATAAAGGTGAGCAGGTCGTTGCTATCCATGAAATTGTTTGGGGGGAAGTCCTCAACGAGAAGCCGGGCCAAATTCAAACTTTAACTGGAGTTGTGAAGTTCTTCGATATGGATAAAGGCTTTGGCTTTATTGAACCTCATGAAGAAATGGATGACTTATTTTTTCATAAGTCTGCCTGCCTTGAAGACGTTCCGCGGGATAGAGATATTGTGGAATTTCAAGTGAGCAAGGGTCCTAAAGGCCTGTCTGCGGTTCATGTGAAAATTTTGGACATGGATTAAGTTTTAACTCCTTTTGGAAAAGATGATAAATATCACTCTGGTTATATCGTAATATTACGATATAAGATGGTTCTATTATGGACTTCCCCAAAACCGATATTCAATTCGCAGAATGGTGTAAGGCCTTGGCCCACCCGGCGAGAATCTCTATTATAAAAACCCTTATGAATCGTAGGGAATGCATTTGTGGAGAATTAGTCTTAGATTTGCCCTTGTCCCAGTCAACAGTTTCTCAGCACTTGAAGGCCTTAAAAGAATCAGGCCTTATCCAGGGTGAAGTGGAGGGAACGAAGTCAAAGTACTGCATAAATAAAAAAAACATGAAGCTTTTCATGAAGATGATGGGAACCTTCCAGGAATCCATGAACCAAGGTTGTAACTAATGAATCTCTTTCAATGGCTCAATTCACAACTTTTACGGATGGACTGGTTATCTGATTTAGTTGGTCTGTTTGTGACTAACGTCTTGGGACTTAATCTTCAGGACCGAGTAGGCGGAAGTATCCATTTCTTTATTTATGATGTCATAAAGATCTTCATTCTCCTTTCAGTTTTAATTTTTTTAATTTCCTATGTGCAAAGCTTTTTCCCACCGGAAAGGACCAGAAAAATCTTAGGAAATATGAGTGGCATTAAGGCCAAGGTCGTCGCTGCTTTATTAGGTACCATTACTCCCTTTTGCTCTTGTTCTTCAATTCCCTTGTTTATCGGATTTACAAGTGCCGGACTTCCAGTGGGAGTGACCTTTTCTTTTTTAATTTCATCACCTCTTGTGGATTTAGCTTCCGTCATTCTCCTCGCAAGTATTTTTAATTGGACCATTGCTTTGGTCTATGTTGTCGCTGGGCTTATATTGGCGGTGATAGGCGGCATGGTGATAAGCAAACTAAAAATGGATCGCTATGTTGAAGGATTTATCACGGCCAAAAAGATTCAGACTGGAGATGTCGTTGAACTATCACGAAAAGAGCGCGCTGAATTTTCAGTTGATCAGGTGAAAGACGTCTTTAAACGAGTTTGGTTGTATGTTCTTATTGGTGTCGGTATTGGAGCTGCCATCCATAATTGGATACCTCAGGAAATGATCACAAACCTTCTGGGTCAAAAGAACTGGTGGTCAGTAATTGTTGCAACTCTTTTTGGTATTCCGATGTATGCTGACATCTTTGGAACCCTTCCTATAGCAGAGGCACTTGTTAACAAGGGTGTAGGGCTTGGAACCGCGCTCTCATTTATGATGGCCGTCACAGCCCTTTCCTTACCGTCCCTTATCATGCTTAAAAAAGTTGTTAAAATGCCGCTGTTAGTTCTTTTTACCAGCATCGTGACAATGGGAATTATCATTATTGGATATCTATTTAATTCATTTACTTATTTGTTCATCAAATAAGTAGGAGGCAATATGGAAATTAAGATTTTAGGAACTGGTTGTTCAAAGTGCCAAAAATTGACAGAAGCGACAGAGCTTGCAGCAAAAGAACTTGGTCTTAGCTATAATTTAGAAAAGGTCACTGATCTTGAAAAAATTATGAGCTACTCAGTCATGTCTACTCCAGCATTAGTGATTGATGGAGTGGTTAAAGTGACTGGTCGAGTACCATCGCATGAAGATCTTAAGAAATTGCTTTCTTAAATCACTCCTAAGGTAATCAATACTCCTAGTACAAGAATAGTGGATGCCACCAAGTATCTTATGAGCTTCATATCCACTTTCTTTAACAAACGATTTCCAATCAAGACGCCAACAAGCGCGGCAGAAGAAGCCAGAATCAGAACTGACAGATTATCTTCAATTCCCATCTTAGAAATATTACTAAAATAAACCGACAGCCTCGTGAGATCTACAAAAAATGAAAACGCCGATCCTGTAGCAATAAATTGCTCTTTCGTTAATTTCGTCCGGATCAAAAACATAGACCTGAACGCTCCCTGATTCCCCGTCAATCCTCCAAAAAATCCGCTAAGTATTCCTCCCAAAGGAAGATACTTCTGATCAATCGAAATATTCTTCAATCTAGGAATACCTTCGATAAGAGCGAAGACTATCATGAGAAGCCCTACAGTTAGTTTAATGGGTGTCGTTGAAAACTCTTTTCCAAGAAAAGCAAATTCAAGCACCCTTGTTTGCTCTTCAAGCCTAGTGAGCATCCAGGCCCCCAAAAAGGCCGAGGGAATGGCAAGTAGTCCAAATCTCCACAGTGTAGGGAAGTGGATATTCTTTCTCATTAAAAAAACTTTAAAAGAACCATTCAGAAAGTGAACGATACCTGTCAGAACAATGGCGATAGCAACCGGAAAGAAAATGGCCATGGTAGGCATCAGGATTGTGCCAAGACCGAATCCTGAAAAGAAGGTTAGAATTGAAGCTAGTAAAGCAACAATCATTATAGAAAGATGTGTCAACATTCAACTCTCCTTTACAGTCTAACTTCGATATCGTAACTTGATTTACATGAAAGTAAATGAGTTCTTTTCAAGCTTTATTAAAATTCACATTCTCCATCATTGTCTTAAGGAAGAGATCTACGGTGCCTGGATGATGGAGGAGTTGAGAGAGCACGGATATAAAATTAGCCCCGGTTCCCTTTACCCAATGCTGCGCTCTCTTGAACAGAAAGGACTGATTGCTTCAAGGGAAGAGCAGGAAGGAAAAATTAAAAGAAAGTACTACCGCATTACTGCGAGAGGAAAAAAAGAGTTGGCCGAAGCCAAAGGAAAATTGAAGGAGCTTATAGGTGAAATCCTTGAATAGATTTAAATCTCTTGAACTTTTACTCATATTCTTTCGTTTAGGGCTAACCTCATTCGGCGGTCCAATTGCTCATCTAGGTTATTTTAGAGATGAATTCGTATCAAAAAGAAAGTGGTTGAGTGAGCATGCCTATGCTGATCTTGTTTCTCTTTGTCAGTTTCTTCCAGGGCCTGCCAGCAGTCAAGTTGGGATGGCGATAGGTTATTCCCGTTTAGGTATCTGGGGAACAATTTTGGCCTGGATTGGTTTCACCATTCCATCGGCGATTGTCCTGGTTGTTTTCGGTCTCGGGATGACTCACTTTGAAGTCGGAGATCAGCAACACTGGCTTCATGCTTTAAAAGTCGTCGCAGTTGCAGTTGTCGCTCAGGCCGTTCTAGGTATGGGCAAAAAACTTTGTCCTGATAAAGAAAGAATCACTATCGCTGTCATCGCAAGTGTGGTGGTGCTATTTGTTCATTCAGCGCTCATTCAAATTTTAGTTTTGGTGGTCGCTGGAATCTTTGGGGCCTTTTTTCTTAAAAGCACCAAAGATTTACCCCATGAGCCTCTTCACAAAGGGAAGCGCCGAGTAGGTGCGGTCTTTCTTACTCTCTTTGCCGCTATTTTATTTTTACTCCCTGTGCTTCGAACAATATATCCTATGCAGGCGATTAAGCTTTTTGACAGCTTTTATCGCTCAGGTGCCCTTGTCTTTGGTGGTGGTCATGTTGTTCTTCCTTTGATTCAAGCAGAAGTCGTACCAACAGGCTGGGTTACAAATGATCTCTTTATGGCAGGTTATGGACTGGCCAATGCTGTTCCTGGACCCCTGTTTACTTTTAGTGCTTATTTAGGAGCGGTCTCTGCTCCAGAACCTAATGCTTGGTTAGGGGCCCTTATTAGCTTAATTGCAGTTTTTTTACCTTCGTTCCTTTTGGTGATAGGTGCACTTCCTTTTTGGGAAAAGCTCAGGACTCTTCCAAAGATCCGTCAATCAATCCTGGGAATTAATGCTGGGGTTGTTGGTATCCTTTTAGCGGCTTTGTATCATCCGGTTTGGACGAGTGCGATCTTCTCGGCAAAAGATTTCGCCTTGGCCTTGTTTGGCTTTTTACTTCTTGAGTTCTGGAAAATACCTTCTTGGGCCGTGGTTCTAGTCACCGTCGGGGCGAGTTTTATTATTTATTGAATTTTAACCTCTGAAAGAAAATTAATATGTATTTCACTATAAAAGTTCTTATCTCTGCCATTATTATCGCAACGGTCACAAAACTATCCGAGAAGACTCCTATCGGCGGAGCTCTCCTCAAGTCTTTACCGTTAACATCTTTCTTAGTGTTTTTCTTTATGAAATACGAAGGCAGAACTAATAAAGAAATAAGTGCCATGTCCTGGGACATTCTGTTCTTAGTGATACCTTCGCTTGTTTTATTCATCATCCTTCCCATACTTCTTGATAGGGGCTGGAGCTTTGCACTTTCTTTAAGTGTCAGCACAGTTGTGATGTGCTTGGCCTATGGGATTACTTTAAAGATCATGGCCTGAATCATGCTGGCCCTGGGTTGCTTATCGTTTTATTTCAGTTCGTAAGCTTTTAACCAGAACCTTGAGTTCTCTAATTTCGGAACGTAACTGGACAACTTCTTGTTGAAGAGTTTCTTTTTTCTCTTCAACTTGAACCTTTGACATGAGATAGGAAGCAAAGGTCGCAGCTACATAACCGAAAATAGCAAAGCCATAAACGGCAAGTATGAAGGCCAGAGTATCCATCAGAGGTGAAACTGAATTTCTAAGGGTGATGAGAAGGTTCCAGCGTTCACGGTTGAGTTGGTTAGGAGACGTTGCCATCGTAAAAGCATAGCGTTTCATTTATATGCACAAAAGACAAAGAGCGAAGAACTAGAGCATTGTCGTTTGCAATAAGTGAGCTAATTTCAGTTTAACTATAGGGGCCTTAAGTCATAAAAAGGAAGATCATATTGAGAGGGAGGTATGAATTATGAAGACTACTTTAGTTTTTTCATTAGGAATACTTTTAGGAATGCTTGATGCTTATGGAGCAAAGGCTCCATCGACTCTCGGTCAACCGACATATCCAAGTTCTGGTTCCACTCGTAATCGTACTGATCTTATGGGTGGGTCTTCGTCCGCGGCCAGAACAAGTAATACTGAAGGCCTGATCGTCCCCACAGAAACTCCTTCACCAACCAGACAGGAGCAGCAGGAGAAGGAAGAAGAAGCTTTTAAGATCGGACCCTATAATGAAAAAGGGGAGTATCAATATGTGGAGCCCAAGGATTAGAGCACAAGAATATTTCCATCAAACTCCTGCAGAATTCCTTTACTTGTGGAGCCGATAAAAAATTTCTCAATGGGACCACGATTATGTCTTGAGACGACGACGAGGTCCGCCTTTTTTTCCACAAGACCACGGGCCAAGGCCTTGGCAGTTCGAAGATTTGAAATTTCAATATGAATATCAGATTCTGATATATCTTTTATTTGTTCTAAAATAAATGATTTAGCCTTCTCTGTGATGAGGGACTTCTCTTCCTCGCTGAATTTATAAGTAGGCGCAAGGAAAGGTACAGTGTTTAAGGAGTCAGAAGAGAGGTCAGAGATGAAGGTCATATATTGAGCTTTACCGTTAAAGGCATGAGCAAAGTTTTTGGTATAGGTAATGGAGTCTTCTGAAACTTTAGACGGATCAACCAGACAGGTAATGTTGTTAATGGTCTTATTATTTTTAGCAATTAATACAGGAATAGGGGATGAGGCAATCATCTTTTCAGCGAAGCTTCCCACTCCGAAGAAACCTGTTTGTCCTCGGTGACCCATGACTAATAAATCGGCTCTCGTAGATTCGATTTCCTTAATTAATTCTTTTTGAGTTGTACCGAATGTAACCATTCCTTCAAAGTTAACTCCACAGCGTATAACTTGTTCTTCCATCTTTCTGTCGAGAGAGCTTGTGATTTCTTTTTGAAACTGTCCCAGAAGATTTTTCGCCTGAGTGTCAGTTGCAGGCCAATCCCAAACAGGAGAAACATCTGAAATATGAACGAGAGTGACCACTGCTCCAAATTTTTTTTGAATATCATGGGCCAACAGAATGGCACAGTCAGATTGCTTAGAGAAATCAGTGGCAACAAGGATTTTATTAACTTTTTTCATTTTGTTAATTTACCATAAGAATTCCATAATTCATTTCAAGATTATGTTAAGTTGGGTCGCGGAGCAGCAAGGACGATTTATTGGGATTTTAGAGAAGACTGGTCTTCAAGTTAAGCCTGAGAAAGCATATAAAGATAAAGCTCTTCGACTTTTTTTCGCGCCCAAGGAGTTCGTCGTAAAAATTGCAGCGAAGATTTAATGCTAGGATTACTAATGAAGCAATTGATTTTGATCATATTGCCCAGCTGTTCCCATCCATAGAAATCGACAAGTTTTGTAAGTATTGCTTCTAGTGTGATCCCGTGAAGGGGATCGGCGTTATTATTTTTAACCATAATTCCCAAGCTTATCCTATTCTCATACATTATACTACTCATTTGGAGGGGCCATGGGACGACTAGATAATGGACGTTGGATAGTAGAAGAAGTTATCTCTCAATCTGATGACGGTGAGTTCAAGAGGCAAGAGCAGAGTTTTCGTGAAGTTATAGAGTCGCCTGAAAGAAATCGTTACCACCTTTATGTCTCCTATGCTTGTCCATGGGCACACAGATCTCTCATTATGAGAAAATTAAAAGGGCTTGAGGATATTATCTCTCTTTCAGTGGTTAGTCCTTACATGCTGGAGGATGGTTGGAGTTTTGAGAATAATTTTCCTGGTGTCGTTCCCGATTCTGTCTTTCAGAAAAAGTTTTTAAGAGAAGTTTATACCGAAGTTCATGATAAATTTTCTGGTCGAGTGACTGTGCCGGTTCTCCTGGATAAAAAAAATAAAAAAATAGTAAATAATGAGTCTGAAGAAATTCTCCGGATTTTAAATGATGGATTTAATGAACTCACGGGTAATAAAGAGGATTTTTATCCAAAAGATCTTCGAGAAGGAATCCAAAAGTGGAATGAAGATATCTATGAAAACATTAATAATGGTGTTTATAAAGCGGGCTTCGCTTTAAATCAGAAAGCCTATGATAAGAATGTTAAAGATCTTTTTGATGCCCTTGATCGGGTAGAAGAGGGTCTCAATGGGAAGAAGTTCCTGATGGGTGAGAGGCTCACAGAAGCGGATATACGGCTCTATACGACCTTAGTGAGATTCGATCCAGTTTATTATGTGCACTTTAAATGTAATAGGAACATGATCAGAGAGTTTAAAAACCTTTCCAGGTATCTTGAAGATCTCTATGCCATCGATGCCTTTAAATCGACTACCGACTTTGACCATATTAAGGCCCATTATTACTATTCACATCGACAGATCAATCCGTTTCAAATAATTCCCCTAGGGCCTAAACCACTGGTTCCTTAAAAAGAATATTTTTCTTTCCAGTAGGAGACTTTGGTCGATCTTCCGGCGTCAGCGATTACATTCGTGCTGCTCACTAATTTCTCTAGTGCTTTAAGAATATCTCGACGAGCGATGATACCCAGAAGATTTTGATTTTCATCTATAACTGGAGCGTGGCGAAGATTATGGTCGCTGAAGAATTTAACCATCTCAAAAACATCGAGTTCTGGTTTTACAGAGATTATTTTCGTCGTCATCTTGCTTTCAACAGTTGTAGGAAAAGTTTCTGGGGTTTCCTCATAATGAAAGCTTTCACTGGCGAGGACTTGCATGAGTTCTTTTTCACCAATGAAGCCTACGACTTCTTTATCTTTATTAACGACTGGGGCCGCAGAAATTTTATGGCGATTAAATAATATTACAACCTCTCCAATCATTTGATCTGGAGTCACTGTGACTACTTTTTTGGTCATAATGTCTTTTGCTAATGGAATCTGATAACGATTAATCTGATTCATCTTCTCCCTCCTCAAGTTCTTCGTGGGTTTCTCTGTCTTCCGAGGAAACCGAGTAGTATCCTGGAGGATCGCTTGCGGGGAAGCTCTCTCTAAGAGCTTCATCAATTAAATCATCAAGGGTCTTGAGCTTTTCTTTATCCATAACTCACCTCTCTCTTTAGGTTAGAGAGAGTATCTCTTAAGGATCCTGAGTAATCCTTGATCACTGTCAAGCACAAGGTCTATTCCTAATTATCGAGTGTAATTCTGTCTATCTATGAAGCATTTATCTTCTTTCCACGGTGCAGGAATCGCCTGTTCTTGATAAGCGTCGCCTTTTAAAACAAACTTTGAAGTCCGATTCATGTAATCGACAATTTTCGGCAGAACGACTTTAGGAGGAACTAAATCTGGATTTTCTAACAACGTTTCAAACTCTTTTCTAAAGGCCTTCATGAGTGAAGGGATGATGATGCTTCCCTGAGCTGGTAGATAACAACGATTCTCGCGAGGAGCGGATTTAGCACCATTTACGATTATTTCTAAAATGGACTTAACTTGGTGTCCACTAAACATTTGATCGATGTGAGTAGAGGCAACTCCAAGACCACCTTTACAAGGAGGACATTGATTACATGATTCTTCAAAGAGGAAGTAAGCGGCTTCTTGAGCAATTCTTACAGCACTTCGTTCGTCATCATAAACGATGAAGCTGCATGAACCAAGCCAGCTTCCAATTTTTGCCATTTCGTTATAATCAAGGGGAACATCTAAATTCCCGCTTGTGATCACTGCACTCGAGACACCATTTAATATAACTTTAAATTCACGGCCGGGTCTCGGGCCTCCTGCATATTTATAGAGGAGCTCTCGTAAAGTTATGCCTGGAATGACCTCGAAGATTCCTTCCTGCTGGACGTCTCCACTCACTGTGCAGATGAATGGTCCTTTGGTTGCTTCTGTCCCAATAGAAAGGAAACTATCTGCGCCTTTCAAGATGATCTCAGGAACCCTTGAATAAGTTTCTACGTTATTGACGAGTGCCGGATTTGAATTTTGGGGAGTGCTGAAAAGACCTTTGATGTAGGGGGGATAGTGAGCTTCTCTGGGAAGTGGGCCAACTCCCTCAATCACATTTAGCATGGCCTTCTCTTCACCGTAGAGATAATCCTCAGGTCCTGCTACGAGATAGATATTAATTCCCTCGAGGAGACCCTTGCTTCGGAAATCCTCTATAGCGGCATAGACACGACTCATTTCAAAATGAAAACTTCCTTTAATGCAGATGTAAATTTCGGAAGTATTGAGAACATAGGCCGCAATGAGGGTCCCTTCAATCAGCGCGAAGGGATTCTTCCTCATGACAATCCTGTCCTTGAATGTACCAGGCTCTCCTTCCGCGGCATTGACGACTACAAATTTCTTCTCACAAGGATCATCGTATAACGTCTGCCATTTTTGACCAGTTGGAAAACCAGCTCCACCTCTTCCCCTAAGGAGGGAAGTTTTAAGTTCTTCAAGGATCTTCTCCCGAGGCATATTTTTGGCTTTGGTTAAAGCGTCCCCTTTCACATGATGATATTCATCCAGATTGAGAAGTGGCCTATCAGCTAGAAGGTGGTGTTCTTTCATATAAATATTCTCCCTTTTTAGACTACAGAATTTGAGAAGATAAAGTCATGACACGGTAGTGCGATTGCATGTTAGAATGTCTCCATGAACGATTTAATGACACTGAGAGAAGAATTACTTCGAGTCCTCGATCTTTGCGGAACTTTCGCTTTTGCCATAAGTGGTGCCACGGCAGGGATGCGAAGGGGACTTGATGTCTTTGGTGTTTTAGTTCTTGCCTTTGCCGCTTCAAGTTTTGGTGGAATTGGCCGGGATCTTCTAATTGGAGCTGTTCCTCCTGCGGCCCTTGAAGACTGGCGCTATTTAACAGTTTCAATTGTAGCAGGACTCATCTCCTTTTACTGGATGTCCCTCATTGAAAAATTTCGTTATTGGGTGCTCTGGGTGGATGCTGCAGGCCTCGCCTTCTTTGCCGTCTCAGGAACCGTGAAAGCGCTTTCTTTCGGTCTTAATCCGCTCATGGCGGCCCTTTTAGGAATGATTACAGGAGTAGGGGGAGGAATGGTCCGGGACGTGCTTCTCGCCGAAATTCCAGTAGTTCTTCGTTCTGATCTCTATGCAGTAGCGGCACTTGTAGGGGCAGGTATTGTGGCGGCTGGATATGTACTTGGTCAGCCACTTCCTGTTATCACTATCCTGGGTGGATTGGCCTGCTTTGTTCTTAGAGTGTTGGCGATTCGTAAAGGCTGGCAACTACCGACCGCAAAATCACCTTTGAAATAAATACCAGGTCCAAATTTAAGGGGCAAAAGAATGGTATGAATAGGTATGTTAAAATCTCTTTATTTCCTTTTGTATCTGCTGATAATTCCTACTGTCTTTGCCGGTAAAGGTAGAACTGATTTTTCAATTTTTATTGATCAGGAAGATGAACTCTTTTTGAAGGCCGGGCTTATCGTTCCTGATGGAAGAAGCTGGCTTAAACAAAGTTTACTTTGGGGACCGGCGAGTCTTGCTAATTATGTTCAGCTTATAAAACAGAAAAAAAATCGGCCAGTGGTAGATCATGAAAAATTGGTTAAGGCCGTTGCACAGGCAAGTACTCAGATGTCCTCCTCTGGCGTTAATATCGTTAAGGGACTTACTGCCAATGAGTTTATTAAATTTTCAGATATATTTCTTCGTAAGTTGGTTCCTGGAACTAAGTTTAAGGGAGAGTATGAAGGGACAAATAATGGAGTAGATACTGATACTCTTTTTAGTGATGCCCCATCGATTGTGATCCTGAAATTTTCCAGTCATGGAGCTTTAGGCCAAAAGATTTTTGATCCGAATGAAGATAATTACATTTTTATTAAAGAAAATGGCCAGATGTATGGGCATCTCTATTTTCTTAAAGTGAAAGCGGATAAAGAGCAGAGGAAGTTATGGCTAATTGATCCATCAAATCCATCTGACTGGACGATCGTTACTCTTTCACCAAGTCTTGGAGTATCATCAACTGATAGTTTTGATATGGGGGCCATTGATCGATGGGCCGTCGGTTCTTTTATTAAATGGAACCTGGTCGGAAACCTGGTCCCATCTATTCATTAGTATTTCTTTTTATGCCAAACAATTAATAAAACCAAACCCACGATTCCACACACAATCCCTATCGAATCATTTGCCGATTGAGGAAGCCCTAATCCAATTTCAGACGTCATGATGTACGCTATCGTAAGTGCAGTTCCCGCTATCGCCGGTAGACTCACAATCCAGTGAAATGCTTTTCTATCGAAAAGGTACTTCGTCGCAAGCCACAACACGCTTGTTGATAGAAGCATGTTAGAGAAGGCGAAGTAGCGCCAGATAAGTGAGAAATCAATCTTCGTCATGAAGTAAGCAATCGTTAAGATTGGGATGGAAACAAGCAGACGGTTTCTGATACTTTGTGGGATTTTAAAAGCATCAACGATGGTTAAACGAAGAGATCTGAAGGCGGTGTCTCCTGAAGTAATGGGAAAAACAGCAACCGCTAAAATCGCCATGATCCCACCGATTGAACCTAGATAGGTTGTCGATATTTTATTGACCACAAGTCCTGGTCCCCCTTGAGCGATGAGAGCTTTTAGCTCAACATAGCCGCCAGGGAAAGCTGCAATTCCTGCGAGTGCCCAGACTGCGGCCACAACACCTTCAGCAAGCATGGCCCCATAAAAAATGGGACGTGCATATTTCTCATTCGTAAGACATCTTGCGATGATGGGTGATTGAGTTGAGTGAAAGCCACTTATGGCCCCGCAAGTAATTGTCACAAAGAGTAGGGGCCAAACAGGGGGGGCATCTGGGCCTCGGTTTAAAAGCTCAAGCGCTAAATGATTCGAGTGATCGAAGTAGCCAAATAAATCTGTTATAGCAGGTAATCTTGGCGCTGAAATAAATAAGGCCACTAAGACTGAAAGAGTCATGACGACCATTAGCATTCCGAAGGCGGGATAGAGCTTAGTGATAATCTTATCAACGGGAAGAAGTGTAGCGAGTAAGTAGTAGCCGAGAATGACAAGAACCCAGAACTCATTACTTGCAAAAAATGTATCTTTGAAGACATCTAGATTACTAATGAGGCCGGCCGGACTCATGATGAAAACGACACCAACAAAGAATAACAAGAGGGCCGTGAAAAAGAGCATTACCCCTTTAAAATATTTATTAAAATAGTGGCCTGCGATTTCCGGTAAACTTTTTCCATCTTCTTTAATACTCATGACTCCTGAAAAGTAATCGTGAACGGCGCCACCGATTATGTTTCCCAGAATGATCCAGAGTAAGGCTATTGGTCCGTAGAGTGCCCCTAAAATAGGTCCGAAGATTGGTCCCACTCCTGCGATATTTAGAAATTGAATCAGGAAGGCATTCACAGGATTGACCTTCACATAATCCACTCCGTCTTCAAAGCGCATGGCCGGAGTTTGAGCATGAGGATCAATACCGGCCTGTTTCTCAACAAACGGGCTATAAAATTTGTAGGCGAGGAGGAGAATAGCGATGCATATAATAAAAATAATCATGAAGGCATTATAAATTCAAAAAGTTTTGCCAAGCAAAAGATTTGAATTGGGCTCTTTTAGTCGGATAGATAAAAATAGACATAAGCGAGTGATCCACTTAACGTCAGCACCCACAAACTTATTCCGAACGCGACAGTAGAGAATTGTATACTTTTAAGCTGCTTACGGTTGAGTGAAAGTCCAATCAAAAAAAGAGTCAGAGAAAAACCAATCCGTGAAATCGTTTTGAAGCCTGGAACCAGTGGCTGAAGTTCAGAAACATTTGTAAACAGTAAAGACATCCCAAGAAAGAAGAGAATAAACCAAGGATAAGTGATTTTGCCCTGAGATTTATTTGTTGTGGCATAAAAGATCGCTACCGGAATGATCCAGAGTGCCCGAGTAAGTTTCAGAGTCGTGGCCGTAGTGAGGGCCTCTTCTCCATAGGAAGCTCCGGCCGCGACTACAGCACTGGTGTCGTGTATGGCAAGAGCGGCCCAAGTACCAAATTGCACTTGGGATAAAGCGAGTCCATTTCCAATGTAAGGGAAGATGAAAATAGCTGCTGCATTGAGGATAAAAACAATTCCCATCGCAACGGCGATTGAAAAATTGTCTGCTTTAATAACAGGGCTTACTGCTCCAATGGCACTTCCACCACATATGGCGGTACCAACAGAGATTAAAGTAGAAATGAAGCCCGGAACACGGAAGAAGCGGGCAAGAAGTTCACCGGTAAGTAAAACCAGAGAAAGACTTATGAAAGTAGTGAGCATGCCTGATAAACCATGTTCAAGCACAACCTGAAAATTAAGAGCTGAACCGAGGAGGATAATACTTCCTTGAAGGATCCTTGAACTCCAGCGTTTAATGAGACCCTGCTCTACTGTCGTAAATTTTAGGAATAACGAAAGCCCTATGCCTAAGAGGATGCTCCAATGGGGTTCAATGGAAAAAGCTCCCAGAAGGATTAAAGTGAATAAAACAATGGCACGGTTCATGGAGATTGCTTAGGTAGCCCCTTGGAGACGAGATCTTCATATCCACCAAGGTTTTGTCCTTTTATTCCTTTTTTATCAATAGTACTGATGAAAGATTTAACTCTGTTACCTGAACGGCAATAAAGGAAGAGTTCCTTATCCTTCATCATTGCTTTAAGCTTTTTAATGGCGTGGGCCGGATTTTTATTTAATTCAGACAAGGGTAGCCATAAGGCCCCTTTGATCATTCCACTTTTAATTTCATCTTTCTCTCGGATATCAATTACGATGGCCTTCCCGGCAGTCATTTGCTCGTAGACCTTTATCTCATCGGCCCGGGCCATGTTGCAGAAAAAGAAATTAAAGATGAAGAGAATGCTTAAGGAATAAAAGTTTATAGTTTTCATTTACCACTCCAAAGGTTTTCCATCTCGAAAAAAGCCTCCATTAGGACCATCTTCTGGCAGAGTTGCTGCCCAGATCATGCCGCTAATACCTTCTTCAATTGAGCGGCTTGCGTTTGGTCCACCCATATCAGTTTTAACCCAGCCGGGACAAATTGAATTGACCTTAACTTGTTTACCATCAACCGCGGAAGAGAACAACTTTGTCAGCATGTTCAAAGCAGCTTTTGAGACAGAATAGGCCGGGCAGGTTAAAGAAAAACCTCCAAATGATCCTAGACCACTTGAAACATTAACCACACGTCCATAACCGTTCTTTTGCATGAGTGGAATTAGCCCCTTCATGAGGCGGTAGGGGCCCATGGTGTTTATTTCAAATGTCTTTTTCATGTCAGATTCTTTGCTGGAAAAGAGATTCTCTTCTTGCATGTAAATGCCAGCATTATTGATCAAGACATCCAGGCGATTATATTTCTCTGAAATGAAGTTCGTAAGCTTTTCAATATCTTTTTCATTTTCAACATCTGCTACGAAAGCTTCGGCCGACAAAGAATTTGCGGCCTCATTAATTTCTTTCTCATGACGGCCTACCATAATAACGTGATAGTTGAGGGTTACTAATTTTTCACTTGCGGCCTTTCCCATTCCTCGGTTGGCGCCAGTCACGACAGCAATTTTTTTATCCATTTTATTTCTCCTGAAAGCGGGGTAGTAGCAAGTCTTCCAGGAAGAATGCCGCAAGCTCCGATCGGCCGGCAAGACCAGACTTGGCATAAATTGCTGCTGACTGAACCCGTGCCGTCTTCTCAGTTGTGTCTCTGATCGTTGCAATTTCTTTTAGGCTCAGCCCTTTGAGTAAGAGAAGCGCCACTTCTTTTTCCGAGGGAGAAAGATTCCACTCAGTCAATTGAGAATCGATGGCGCTACTTAGACCTTCGATATGTTTACTGGCTTCTTCCCGCCATTTCTGAGCTTCGGCAGTGAGTTCAAGTGCGTGTTGCCGTTCATCCGCGAGGCTATGTTGGAGGCGCATATTTCCACGCAGAAGAAAGAAAAGCCCTGCCACTGCAGCGATCGCCACAAAACCTTCGCTGATCAAGTGCCCATAGCTTGCTCCTTTGCTGGCGTCCTGAATAATGTCAAAAGTCATTATCAGAGCAATACCTATTAAAACTGAAGCAATGGTTAATCTTTCCGCCCTAGTCATCAAGTTCCTCTTTTTCTCCCAATTGAAGAGATGTTCCAAAAGCATGCAACTTTCCACTGGCGGGGTCAAACCCTGAGTTAAGTTTGTAAGAAAATATTCCAGTGATCAAGATAAAGAGAAAGGCCACAATGATGTGCCTTTTTACTCCCTGGACTTCAAAACCTTGTTTCATCCCATTCATCATACTTAAACCTAAGTGGTCTCGATGTCTCAGACAGTGAAGGACGACTCCGGCCACATGAAGAATGGCAACGATGAGAAAACTATTGGCGAAGAACTCATGCACTTCTTCGGCAAAACCTTTGTACCAATGTTGGGCCATCATGATTCCAGTTAGAGCGAGACCTAAACCAAAAAACATCATGACTAAAGCCGCCCAACTAGAAGCGGGATTATGCCCTGGGAAACGTTCGGTTCTTCCAACTGACACTTGTTTTACATAGCGAACGAGTTTTTCAGGAGCAAGCTCAAAGGAAGAGAAGCGTGCAAATCTGCTTCCCACAAATCCCCATAAAAGTCGTAGGACCACAGTTAATGCAAGGATGAATCCCAGTAGCATGTGATAAACAAAGAGAGTGGATTCATCGTCCACGTTCTTAGCGATAAGAAAAGCCGCGAGAAAAGTACCTGCGAAAATCCAATGAAATAATCTAATTGGTAAGTCATAAACTCTTGTTTTATTCATAAAGATATCCTCCTGAAATGAGTATGCTTTAAAAGCTCATTTCGCACATTGGACATATGTCCAATGCTTAAATTTCTTTCTAGTTCTACTGTTGTGATGTTGGATAATCACTTCCAATTTTAAGGAGAAAGAGAATGAAAGCATTATTACTTGTTACATTATTGGGGATCTCAACAGGTGCTCTAGCAAAAAAGAATTGTACCGATGCACCAAAGGATAAGTGGATGACTGAAGAAGCCTTTAAACAAAAGGCCATTTCTGAAGGGTATAAAATCAACAAATTTAAAACTCCAGGAACCTGTTATGAAATTTATGGAGTAGATAAGGATGGCATTAAAGTAGAAGTTTACTTTAATCCAGTTGATGGAAGTGTAGTGAAACGTAAGTTAGATGATTGAAATTTAATGCCTTGAGTGTAAATCGAGATAACATCCTGGACCAGGGTAATAACTTAGACATAGTTCTTTTATCCGGTCCGGGATCACGTAATAATGATATTTCTCAGCATAATCGATCTGGCATTTCATTTGCGCTTCCTCAGCGCTTCGACAACGCTCTCCTTTCTGGTTATCTCCGCAGCCCGCGGTAAAGAGAATAAAGACACTGAGTAGGATTTTCATATGAGTTATGGAAAGCTTCCTTGATTGCATTAATTTGTTTTTCTTAAAACAAAATAGAAAACGCCCCAATCAAATACACTGATTGAACAGTCATATCCTTCACAGGTTATTTCTGGCCTGAAGATTTTCATAAGGCTAACCAGGACCTTATATGGACTTGCCGCTTGCGCCTCAAGATCAAGTCCATCAATCCTGGCAATCCAAATATCGTTTTCTTTCCAGTATCTGCCTTTGAAATTGATCTCCAATGGTTACTCCTTAACTTTTAGGAGTAACCTACCGAAGAGGTTGGACATTGGTTGTCTATGGGAGTTTATAGTGTCTAAGTCCTCGGAAAATTTAAGTAAAGTACAGAGGCAGAACTATGTGAAGAGGCTTCTGTCTCACACTTCAGAGACTACGGCCCTGTCTATTACTGAGATCGCTGAAAGGCTCATTGCTAAGGGCCTAGATATTAATCGCAAGACTGTTGAGAGGGATATTGAGGACATTAGCTGTAAGTATCCGCTTTTAGAAACAGGCTCCAATCCAAAACGTTTCTTCTTTGACGGGGAGTTTAAACTGGATTTTGAACTCGTTTTTGATGAGACTCAATTACAAACGATGATCTTAGCTCTGCAAAGTTTTAAGCAGATGTCTCCATTAGTCATGAAAAACCTTTGTGATGAAGTTGAGACAACTCTCGTGAGTAAGCTCCCCAAGGTTTTAGGAAAAGAGTTTGAACGGCTGAAAACCATTTCTCAAGCCGCTCCGACTGTTTTGGGTGAGGGAGAAGATATTGATCCTGAAGTCCTTCAGACAGTTCTCTATTGTTTAAGGAAAGGTAAAGTCTTTGAATGTCAGTATCGTTCTCCGGATCATCCTGTTCCTTCAGAAAGAACCCGCTCATTTGCGCCTTTAAGGCTTCATTTCGTAGGTGCCCCTTATCTCTATGTCTATGACAGTGAGGACAGTATTCTTAAACTCTTGAGGCTTTCCAGGATCCATTACGCAGTTATGACAGATGATGTGGTCGACTCTAAAAGAGCAGAAGAGATTAAGCTTGCTCATGTATTTGGTGGTTACGGAAAGGGCACTGAAAAAATTATTGATTATGCTATTACTTGTACAACACCCATGGCCTATAAGTTCCGTGAGCAAAAGCTCCATCCCACACAGAAGATTGAAGTTTTAGAAGATGATCTGTTTGAAATCACCTTTAGTGTTCATGATAGTCTTGAAGTTACGAGACTCCTCGCTCAGTACGGAGAGTTCATAAAAAAGATCGAGCCACAAGAAGAGTATGAGAAAGTAAAACTCATCTGGCAAAAGGGATTAAAAGCGTCTTGAGCTGAATGCTAAAGTTTGTTTAAATTCTTAACAAAGGTAGGTCTACTTTCTCCACAATCTCGCTCAACATTTTTCATATAAAGATCGAGTAATAAAATCTCTTCTTCCCCTAATGGTAAAAGTCTTACTTCAGATAAAATCTGCAGAATTTTTTCTAGCACCTGGTAATGGCCCTTTGCTGCGACAATTGTTTGAGCGAATGATTGCTCGAGAAGTATATCGAGGGTCAACTGGGGAATAATGATTTGATTTTCGCACTTGAGCAGGAACACACCGGAATGATCTGATTGTTTTATCCATAACTTGAGCAGCACCCCAACGCCATTTAATGCTTCCATGGCCGTGCTAGGGTCATTAATCCCCGGAGAAAGTGCTCGAAGAGCAATGTCGACGAGTTGACGGATGCTATACCGCACATCCTGAGTATGAGTTCTCTCGGGACCGATGGTTATAGTGTTATTGAGTTCTTTCTTCAATTTATCTGATAGTGGCCCTTGTGATTCACATATCGCTATGACGTCGCCAATATCTAAGTATTCTCCAACATGGGTAATAAGTTTTACTTTTGCTATGTTTTTCTTCCCTATAATACTGTCAATTCTTTCTGGTAAATAACTCTGGAAATATCCATAAGCTGAAGCCTTAAGTTCATACATCTCAGATAAATTCTCATATTCTTTCGTATCTTTATGTGAGTTTTTGAAATTTTCATAATCTTCGATATAATCGACGCCTTCATCGATGATAGATTTAATAATATTTGTAGATTTAATCGCGTGAGTTATGTAGTGAACGTATTGGACGAGAAAGGAAATGCAAATAAGAGCAAGTATAATGGCAAGCGAGATAGCACTTTGGGGAATCTTAAATCCTTCAGTTGATTCGTGAGAAGGAATTTGTCTGAGAAGAAGTATTCCGTAAACGAAAGTCCCTACATAAAGACCCAGGACGAATTGACTGTTTCTGGATTTAATAAATATTTCCACAACTCTTGGGCTGTATTGTGCAGAGACCTGTTGAATAACAACAACAGTAATCGAAAAGAGCACTCCAATGACGGTCATCAAGGCGGTACATATGGAAGAAAGGATTAATCGAGCTGCATCAGCTGAGTATCCGACAAAAATCCCCTTGGATAAATTCTGAAATACCTTGTTATCAAGCGAAAGCATCAGTGGAAGAAGTAGCGTTATGGTGATGGTTGTGAGAGCGGGAACCATCCAGTAATGATTACTCAGTTTTTCCAGAAAAATAGGTAGAGAAAGGTTTGGTAGTTTTCTATTCTTTTTCATTGAATGCTCTGGTTTAAAACTTTTAACCATTCACAAAAAAAATACAATGTTCACGCAGTCAATTTGGAAACAATTATTTTATCTTGGGGATAAATCAAGGTGTTGACGCTTCAGAACCCGTTTAGGATTAACTAAAAGAGGTATATCATGAATCCTTGGCATGATTTAGAAATCGACTTTACCACAGATAATGAATTGAATTGTCTGATTGAAATACCCGCAGGCTCAAAAATAAAATATGAAATAGATAAGAAGTCGGGTCTTTTGAAAGTTGATCGTATCCTCTATAGTTCCGTTCATTATCCTTGTAACTATGGACTATTTCCTCAAACCTTTTGTGATGATGGTGACCCCTTAGATGTACTGGTCATTGGACAGTTACCTGTATCACCACTTTCCATCATGAGGGTTAGACCCGTGGGTGTTATCCGAATGATTGATCAAGGCAAGGGAGATGATAAGGTTTTGTCTGTTCATGTTGATGATCCTGAATACAACCATATCTATTCAATAAACGAACTTGCGCCTCATAAGATTAATGAAATACGCAGATTTTTTGAGAGTTATAAAGAACTGGAGAAAAAGAATGTTGAAATCTGTTCTATTGATGATGAAAAAGCTGCTCTTCAGGTAATAAAAGATTCTATTGATCTGTATGAAAAAAATAAAGGGGCTTTATGCAATCGTTAACACTTTTTATAACTATGATCATGTTGTCTTTTCCTGTGTATGCTGTTCAAACCACAGGAAAGAAAGAAGTGGAGCAGTTAAGCTTTGCGGAAAAGCGACAAAATAAAGCGCGTGCAATTATGGATGATAATTTCAAAAACACAAGGCACTCTAGATTGAAGACTGCGAAGAAAAGAAATTTTGGGTTTCAAAAAAATGCAGATAATTCTTTTCAAACTTTTTAAAGTTTTTTTGACCTTCTTCTCTGTATTTTTAGTTCTAGAATTCATTCATAGTGTTTCCAAATTTGACCAGTTACCTAAATTATATACATCTTTAAAACCGTGACGTTTCAAGATTAACCGGGCCATGCCACTTCTCGTTCCACTAGCACAGGCAACAAAGAGCGGAGTATCTTTAGGGATCTTTGGAATTCGCTGATTCAGTTCATTAATAGGTATATTAATGGAATCCTTAGCATGCGCGACCTGGAATTCCCCAGGGGAGCGGACATCAAGGAGAATGGCCCCTTTCTTTTTAAGTGCCGGAAGTTTTTTCTTAAGATTCCTGACGGTAAGCCAGCGATAGGCGAGCCAACTGAAGAGCAGGATCAGTGGCCAGTATTGTTTTAAAAGTTCCATTATTTTCACCTTGCGCATATTGGATATTTAGATTATTATACAATTGTAATATCGTAATATCAATAACCAAGGAGCCTCCCAATGATTATATTAGATGTTCGAGAAAAAGAAGAGTATGAAGCAGAGCATATTCCTGATTCAATCCTATGCCCACTATCGCAGTTTGACTTAATTGCTCCAGGAATTCTTAAAAATATTAAGAATGAGGATGTGGTCATTATGTGTCGTACAGGGAATAGAGCAAAAATGGCTGTGAATGAATTGCAAAAACATGAGGCAGATCATCTGACATTCCAGACATATGAGGGTGGTATTCAGAAATGGAAGAGTGAGGGGAAACCTGTCCGCGTTAGTGGTAAAGGCTCAACCTTACCCATTATGAGACAAGTGCAGATCATTGCTTCAACCATGATCTTCATCGCTTTTTTAGGAGCAACTTTCATTACTCCGAATTTCATATATCTCGCGCTGTTTGTTGGATTTGGTCTTGCGATGGCCGGTTACATCGGCCTTTGTCCAATGGTATTCCTCCTTCAGAAAATGCCCTGGAACAACAAACGCAACATAACTTGTAATAGGAATAAGAACAGCTGTTGTGATTAAGGATGTGTTTATGAAATCTTTATTTTCACTTTCATTACTTTTCTTCGCCACTCAGGCCCAGGCCCTTCCGGAGACTCGAAGTTTTGATGATGTCTGGAAGCAGCTCTTTGATAAGTCCTTAAATCAAAAGGCCGTGGTTCTGGAGAAAGAATTGAACGAAGAATCCCTGAAGAGGGCCGACCGTCATTGGTTGCCGAGAGTCTATGTGACTGGACACTGGTTTAGTACTAACGATCCGACACAGATCTTCTTCAACAACTTAGGTCAGCGTGCAGTCGAGCAGGCCGATTTTATTCCTTCGAATTTAAATCGTCCTGGGCGGGAAACTTTTGTGGCCGGTGCTCTTGGAGTGGATTTGCCCCTTTATGAAGGGGGATTTAAAACTTCCCAGTCCTCTATGTACAAAGCTTTAGTTAAAGCATCTGAAATCGAACTTAAAGCGAAACGTTCGGAAGAATATGCTGAACTGGCCCGTCAGTATGGGAGTTTGTTAATTCTTACCCAGAATGAAAATCTCTTAAAAGTACTGAAAGTGAATTTAAGAAAAGTTATTTCAGGCTATCAGGTTGGAGCACAGTCTAACCCAGTAGGACATTCAGGACTTCTGGGTTTAAAAGGTGTCGATAACCGAATTGAAGGGATACTTGCTCAATATGAAATGAAAGTTCTAAATGCCCGTCATTGGATTAATACTAAAACCGAAAGTGAAATGGTGTGGCAGCCTGATTTGCGTGAATCTCTAGAAGATTTTCTCGTTACTAAACTGTCTGGTTCTTCTCAGAGTGCTCATTCCAGTTTGATTTTGTCCCAGGAAATGAAACTAAAAACTCTGGATGAGATGAAATCCATGGAGAAGGCGCGCTTTCTTCCAAGAGTAGGGTTATTTGCCAATAATAATCTCTATAGTGGTGATCGTGATACGGAAAATTCACAAAGTTTCGGTCTTTATCTGCAGTGGGATCTCTTTAACTCCGATTCTTATGGCCGTGTCGGTGAAGCAGGGGCCAAGGCCCTGGCGGAACAGGCGAAGCTTCACGCCTTTAAACAAGAAGAAAAAATCATGTTGAGTCAGCTTCAGGAATCTAAAGTGACTCTGGAAAAAACACTCGAGCTCTTAGATAACTCCGATAGTCTTCTTCAAGAGCAGAGTTTAAATTCGATGAAACTTTTCCGTTCCGGTATGTTGAACGCACTTCAGTTAGCCGAAGTGATAAACCGCCGAGTGGACTTGGTGGAGAATAAACTCAATGCCCAGACCCAGTACCTGGATGTCTGGACTCGACTTTATCAGTTAAATAATTAAGAGGTTCCTATGAAGTTACCAAAGATACATAAAGGTTTTGCGGGGAAACTGGCCGAGACCTTCGTTCAATCCAAGCTTACTCCTGTGGCCATTTTGGTCAGTTTGCTCTTGGGAATTGCGGCCGTTTATCTGACCCCAAAAGAAGAAGAACCCCAGATTACCGTTCCTATGATCGATGTCATGATACCTGCTCCGGGGATGGAGCCGAAGGAAATTGAACGAACCGTTACTGAACCAGTGGAACGAGCGATGTGGGGATTAGATGGTGTGGAGTATATTTACTCCGCTTCCCAGGCCCATGGATCTTTAGTCACTGTTCGCTTTAAAGTTAATGAACCAATTGAGCCTTCTCTTGTTAAAGTTCATCATAAACTTATGACCATCATGAATGAGCTGCCGTCGAATGTTATGCAGCCGGATGTGAAATCCTACAGTATTGATGATGTCCCCTTTCTGGCCATAACGTTTTCTTCTGCTGCCAGAGATGATTACGAACTTCGGACTCTGGTGGCGCCGCTTGCCCGAGAACTCTCAAGTACGCCAGATATTGGCAAAGTCGAGTTATTAGGCGGACGCAAACGAAGTATCCGGGTCATTGCTGATGCTAAAAAAATGGCAAGCCGTTCAGTGAATATGGATGATCTTTATCAGGCCTTAAAACTGAATCAGGCCCTGCTTCCAGCAGGAAAAAATTGGTCAGATGATAAATCAGTAGATATTGAAGTGGGCGGAAAATTTACAACCCTTGAAGATATTCAGAACCTCGCCATTGGTTCTCGTGCAGGATCCATAGTTAAAGTTAAAGATGTGGCCCAGGTCACTGACGGGCCTGAAGAGAGAACAAAAGTTTCGACCTTATTTGATAAGGATGCCAAACTCGATGGCATTCGGTCGGTCACGATCAGTTTTTCAAAGAGAAAAGGGACAAATGTCGTGGCCCTTTCGTCCAACCTTCTTAAACGAGTGGAGACCTTTAAAACAGAACTACCTGAAGACGTGAAGCTTACTGTTATCCGTGACTATGGTGCAACGGCAGGTGAGAAATCGAATGAACTGATCGAGCACTTAATTATCGCCACTGTTTCAGTTGCTCTCTTAATTGCTCTTGCCATGGGCTGGCGGGCAGCTTTAGTGGTGGCCATTGCCATTCCCGTCACTCTGGCCCTTACATTGGCCATCTATTACTTCATGGGCTACACCTTGAACCGGGTCACACTCTTTGCCCTCATCTTTTCAATCGGTATTCTGGTTGATGATGCCATTGTGGTGGTGGAGAATATTGAACGTTATTTACATTCCTATAAAAAACTAAACCTTCTGCAGGCGACTCTTAGAGCGGTAAGTGAAGTTGGAAATCCAACCATCCTTGCTACCTTTACTGTTATCGGTGCAATTCTTCCTATGGCCTTCGTACGCGGGCTGATGGGACCTTATATGAAGCCGATTCCAGTAGGGGCCAGTTTAGCGATGATCCTTTCGCTCTTTGTTGCCTTTATTGTGACCCCCTGGGCATCGTTAAAACTTCTGAAGGTTGAACATACTGAAAAAGAAGATGAGAATAAGCCTCATGAACCATCCCGCTTAGATAAAATTTATATCTGGATGACCGATCACTTATTATCCAGTAAGGGCTGGGCACTGGGCTTTACTGGTGGTGTGGCACTGCTCTTTATTGCGGCGACTTCCATGTTCTACTTTAAGTCAGTAAAAGTGAAGATGCTTCCCTTTGATAATAAGAGTGAGTTCCAGGTGACAGTGGATTATCCTGTGACAACCTCTCTTAAGCTCTCAAGTGAATGGTCTAATGAACTGGCCCGTAAAGTTCTCGCTCATCCTGATGTAAAAAAGGTTCAGGTCTTTTCAGGAGAGCCGGCACCGTTTTCATTTTCAGGGATGGTAAAACACACCTTCCTTCGGAAACAGGAATACATGAGTGACCTTCACGTGGTGCTGGCCGATAAGCACGAGCGTAAGAAATCTGGTCACGACATTATTAACGAACTTCGTCCGATCATTAAAGAATTTGCAGACGGGCATGGAGCTCTCACTAAAATTCTTGAAATTCCACCTGGTCCGCCGGTGATGGCAACGATGGTGGCAGAAGTTTATGGAAAAAATCTTGAGGAACGCCGCAGGGCCGGAGAAGAAATCCGGAAAATCTTTGCCGCGGAAGAAAGTGTGGTAGATCTGGATTATAGCTGGCGGGAACAACGCCAACGCTTGATCTTTCCGTATGACTATCAGAAGGCGGGTCTTTATGGGACGAAGTCTGCTCAATTATGGAATCTAGGGCAACTCATCTTTAATGAGACCAAGGTTGCAACTTTAAATGACTTCACCAGTCCGGAAGAAGTGACGATAGATCTTTCGGTAGAACAGTCTTTTAGATCTGGAGAAACTCCATTTAAAGGTCAAACCCTTCCAAGCTTTGAAGCGGGTATTGTCAGTGCAGAAAATGTCATTAAACCTGCGGTAGTGAAGAAAGGGGAAGTTCTCCATCGTAAAAATCTTCAACCGGTAGAATACGTACTCTCGGAACTGGCAGGAGCGGAAGAAGCTCCGGTCTATGGGATTTTTAAACTTGAGTCGAAAATTCCCTATCCAACTCAAACGGCAGAAGTTCCCTGGGATACTCAAATCACCACTGTTAAATGGGATGGTGAATGGTTTATCACCTACGAAGTCTTCAGGGATTTAGGAGCGGCCTTTGCGGCGGTGATGATTCTCATCTATATCATGGTCGTGGGATGGTTTAGAAGCTTTCTTGTACCTTTAGTGATCATGGCCCCAATCCCTATCTCTTTAATAGGAATTGTACCGGGACATTATTTAACAGGGGCCTACTTTACTGCGACTTCAATGATTGGTTTTATTGCTGGTGCGGGAGTGATTGTGCGAAACTCGATTATTCTGGTGGATTTTATTGAGCATCAGATTGTTAACGGTATGGCCTTAAAAGAGGCAGTGATCAGTGCAGGAGTACTGCGTTTCCGTCCTATGCTTCTTACAGCAGCGGCTGTGGTGGTGGGGTCTGCAGTGATGCTTTTTGATCCGATCTTTCAAGGTCTCGCAGTAAGTCTTATCTTCGGTGAGATAGCTGCTACCTTACTTAGTCGATTTGCTGTACCATTATTTTATTATTGGATGATTGGTAAAAAGCGATTCGTTGAACTTAATCAGTCCGAAGAAGATATGGATACCTGGGGAGTAAAATATGAATCTTGAGCTTATGCAATCAAAATGCGTGGAAGTATCGGCCATCATGAAGGCGATCGCACATCCGCAGCGGTTGATGCTTATGTGTCACCTTGCTGAGGGAGAAAAGAATGTAAGTGAATTGTTGGATCTGTGTGAAATTTCCCAGTCACAGCTATCCCAGTTCTTAAACCGTATGCAGAGAGAGAAACTTCTCAAAGTGAGGCGCGATGGTAATTTCTCCTATTACAGCATAGCTGATAAAAATATCACGAAACTCATTCAATCGATGCAGAAGATTTTCTGTAAAGAGGAATAGATTATTTAATTAAGTTGACAGAATTTTTCAGGTTTATGGGCCTGTTATTAAGTAGTATCGTCATGTTCTTTTCTAGTGCAGTTGATTTTCAAAAAACTCCGGTTTGGTATTCTCGTTTTGATAATAGAATGAATTTTTATCTTCTTTCTCTTCCATCTGAAGTCCTGATTTTTTCCAGGCAGTCATGCCACCGAGTAAATTAGAAACATTTTTATAGCCTTTTTTCAAAAGAATACTCACAGCAAGACTTGCCCGATGACCAACACTGCAGGTGACTAAAGTTGGTCTTGTAATAGGATACTGGTCTAAAAATTTCCCAAGACTTCCCACATGGCAATTCTGAGCTCCTGGAATATGCCCCTCCTCTTCAAACTCACTGACTTCTCTGACATCGAGAATTTGATATAGATCAAGGCGTTCGGATAATTTAGCAGGAGTTTCAGCGCCAGAGAATTCAATAGGAAGACCTTCATTCCTCCATTTTTCAAAGTTTCCGGTGATCGCCCCTTCAATCTTATCCATTCCGATTCGAGAGAGATAAAGAAAGGCTTTTTCAATATCTTCCGGTCGTTCAAGCACCAGATAAATTTTTGTATCTCTTTCAGCGATATATCCACCAAAAACAGGAAGGCCTTCTAACCAGATAGAGTAAGAACCCGGAATGTGTCCGCCCGCATAAGCTTCAGGAAGTCTTGTATCAATGACTAATCCTTTCTTGCTTTCTTCTGCAAATTCTTTTGGCTTCATTATTCTAATCGAATGGTAATTTTTAATTAATGCTGAACCACCATTCAGATTTAGTTCTTCCATTAGAGTAAAGTAGGGAGGCCTTGGAATTCGTTCCTTTAATTTAGATTCTATGAACTCATCACGAGAGAGAGTGAAAGCCGGATTATATTGTGTTTCAAATCCAATGGTAGATTCATCATACTCGGCAATATTACCACCGCAGACAGAACCTGAGCCATGTGCCGGATAGAGTAACGTTTGAGGCCCTAGTGGCAATATTTTAGTTTGGAGAACATCGTAGAGAATTCCAGCATTTTCTCCGGTTTTATCTTTATCCGGAAGATCTGTCCTACCGGCTTCTCCTATAAATAAGGCGTCTCCTGTGAATACGGCCCAGCATGCATCCTGGTCTTTAAGATAGAAGGCATAGGACATACTTTCTGGAGTATGACCGGGCGTATGGAGGGCCCTGATTGTGAAATCTTCGATTTTAAGTGTTTGTCCTTCTTTTAGTTTGATGTCGCAGTACTTAAAGAACTTATGATCTCCACCTATAATCTGGGCCCCAATTGTTTCTTTTAAAGCGGTCGATCCAAGAATAAAATCTTCCTGACGATGAGTTTCCAGTACGTATTTAATCGCAATCCCATTCTCTGAAGCAAGTTTCAGATACTCATCTATATCCCGTCTTGGATCAATTATGATTCCTATGGAATTTGAAGCAATTAAATAGGCATTATGTGCGAGTCCTGGTGTTTTAATGCGTTGAAAGAACATATCTGACCTCACAAGAAAAATTTCGAACTATTTTGTCATAAAGCCGGTTCATCATTTTACTAAATGCAATCATAATTATGCCTGACTCATCCTCTTCTTTTTTTGAGAATGTATTTTCATTCCAGTAGAACTTAGCCGAAGCAAGGGGTGAGTGTATGAATGATTTAAGCGGTGGTCAATGGTCTCCCTACATCGCAGGCATTGGCATTGGGCTTCTGACAATCATGACTTTTAGATTTTCTGATAAACCGGTCGGAGCATCTTCGGCCTATGCAAGCCTTTCTGGAATGTTGGGAAAACTCATCGCTCCCTTTCATACAATGAAGCTTAAGTATTTCAAAGAAAACCCTCCTGGTTTGAATTGGGAATTGGTTTTCGTTTCTTCTGCCGTCATTGGCTCTTTTCTCTCCGCGTGGACAGGAGGAGAGTTCGTCGCCCGTATGATTCCGGAATTATGGGAGCAAAAATTTGGAGCTGATTCAATGAACTCATATGCACTCTCAGGGTTTACCGGAGGTATTTTAATGGCCTTCGGAGCGCGACTAGCAGGAGGATGTACCAGTGGACATGGAATCAGTGGAACGGCCCAGCTTAGCGTTGCCTCCTGGGTGACTCTCATTAGTCTTTTCTTGAGCGGTGTTTTATTTGTCCAGTTGATTTACTAGGAGATATCTTATGGGGAAAGCTGCGATCTTCGGAATCATCTTTGGTTTTCTTCTCCAGAAAGGTGGAGTCGCAAAATATCATGTATTAATCGGACAATTAGCCTTAGAAGATTTCACCGTCATTAAAGTCATGCTCTCAGCTATCTTCACTGCCATGATCGGTCATAGAATCCTTCTAAAAAAACATTTGGTTAAAAGTCATATTAAACCCTTTCAGCCTCTGGCCAATATTGGCGGGGGACTCATATTCGGGATTGGTTTTGCTCTGGCCGGTTTTTGTCCGGGAACAGGAGCGGCCGCTCTGGGACAAGGGGACTTCGAGACAATCTTTTACATCTCAGGAATGTTAGTAGGATCCTACTTATATGCTGAGGGCTCTGATTATCTCGAGCGCTCTGTAAAATCATGGAAAGATAAAGGCAAAATAACTCTCACCCAGCTTAAAAGCGAACGTTTTTAAGGTTTCATGGAAGGGCCCTCTATCGTCATCCTTTCAGAAGAGCTGCAAGAATTCCTGGGTAAAAAAGTATTGAAGGTCAGGGGAAACACCAAGCAGCCTAAAGATGATCTCAAAGGGAGAACCTTAGAGAGGATTGATACATGGGGAAAGGTTCTCTTTCTCACTTTCTCTCATAAAACTCTGCCTTCAATTGTAACAAAAACCCATTTCATGATGTTTGGTAGCTATCGGATTAATGAGCCAAGAGAAAATCGCGATCCAAGGTTAGAGTTAACTTTTAAAAACGGCATCGTCTATTTTTACAGCTGTTCAATTAAATTCGGAGCAGAGGACTATCAAAAATCCCTCGATCCCAGAGTGGATGTTTTGTCACCGGATTGGGATCCTGATCATGTCCTCATGCTGATGAAGAAAAAGCAAAGTACATATCTTTGTGATCTGTTTCTGGATCAGTCTCTCTTCGCAGGCTCTGGCAATATCGTGAAGAACGAAGCCTTGTTCAATCTACGCAGGCACCCTATGACTAAACTTTCTGAAATCTCCAAAAAAGACTGGTCGTTACTGGTGCATGCTATCCATGAGTACTGCTTTAACTTTTATGAATGGAAAAAAGAATTTCAACTACGAAGACACTGGCAAGTTTATCGTAAAAGCATTTGCCCTGTTTGCGGGTCTAAGATCCAGAGAAAGAAAATGGGGAAAAATGAGCGGGCCACCTTTATTTGTCCCCATTGCCAGAATGAGCGTAACTCGAAGAAGGAGCTTATTTTATTTGAGGTGATGCCTATAGAGGATTCGGCTGAGAGGGAAGAGAGGCTGGATCACTAGTTGCACGGTAGAGTAAAAATAAAATTGGCCCCTTTACCTTCTTCACTTTCTACCCAGATCTTTCCATTATGGGCCTCAACAACACTTTTAGCAATGAAGAGTCCGAGACCTGCACCAAGCTTCTTAGTCGCTTGGGCCTGCCAGAAGCGGTCGAATATGAGCGTTAATTTATCAGAAGCAATACCTGGTCCGGAATCGCGTACAGAGAATTGAACTTTATCACCAAATGATTCAACACTTATCGTAATTGATTGTCCATTAGGTGTGAACTTGAGTGCATTCCCTAATAAATTTGATAAAACTTGCAAGATTCGTGGTCTGTCACACTTAATTTCTGTGCAATTGTTTTTAAAATTAATCAGCAGATTGATTGATTTATCTTCTGCGATCGATTTATGGAGTTCGATAGCTTCCAATACGAATGATCTCACGTCTTCCAATTGGGGCTCAATGGTGAAAGTTCCCGCTTCAAGTTTTGTGACATCCAGAATTTCTTCAATTAATGAATTCATCCGCTCGGCGGAGTGCTGGATCCTCTCAATTTTGTCTATATAGGGGCTCGATTCATCTGTTTTAAGGTTTCGTAATAAGAGTTGGGTATTTAAGAGCACTCCACTGAGAGGGTTCTTCAAATCGTGAGAGACAACAGCGACTACTTCTTCCCTGACTCTGATAGCGTCTTGCGATGATTTGTAGAGTTTACCCGCATCAATGGCCAAGGCAGTCCTTTGAGCAAATTGTTCGGCAAAAAATTTATCCATTTCTAAATAGGGGGCACGCCTTTCATCTATGATGTAAGTGATTCCACCGATAACTTTCCCCCGTACTTGCATGATGGCAGAAATATAGGAAGCCACGCCGAGTTTTCGAATGATCTCAACTTGCTCTGGATCTTCAGTACTTAAGAATTCGATTTTCTCCTCTGGAGGAAGTCTGTCCGAATCAGAGGGAACTATAATTGTTCTTTTTTCTTGAAGAGTTTTTGAAACCCCGCCTCTTGCAGTTAGAGATGGTTTTAAATCCTGTAGCTGCTGCGCCAGATCGGTCTTTGATTCATCTTCGTGTAAAACCAGGAAGCGGTGAAATTTATCCCCTTCACATAAGGAAATAATGATCCAGTTTGCAAACTCTGGTACTACGTGTGAAGCCGCTGCTTTGAGTGTTTCTTTATAATCTAAGGAAGACGAGAAAATCATACTTGCTTCAGCAAGGATTCGATTTCGTTCTTCGGTTACTTTTCTCTCTGTGATATCGGCGCCGGTTCCTGTGAAACGAAGGACTTTTCCTTCCTCATCACGAATGACCCGGCCCTTAGCATTGATCCAGTGGATACTTTTATCCGGCCAGATGACCCGGTAATCTAACTCATAATCTTTATCATGCTCGAATGTTTCTTTAACCGCTTTTTCAAAGAGTTCTACGTCCTCAGGATGCATTCTGTCTTTCACTCCCTCCATCGTTCCCGGGAAATCTTCACGAGTGTAATTCCAGAGTTTAAGAAGAGTGTCTGACCAGAAGACTTTATTGTGTTGGACGTCCCAATCAAAAATGCCCATGTGGGCTGAGTGAAGAGCAATGGATAAACGATCTTGAAGGGCATTGCGGCCCTCTACAAGTTCATTCTCAAGGCGTTTTCTTTCAGATAAGTCTCTGGTGACTTTTGAAAATCCTATGAGTTCGCCATTCTTTTGAAGGGCAGTGATAGTGACGTTGGCCCAAAATCTTGAACCATCTTTTCTTATGCGCCAACCTTCATCTTCGAACCGGCCAAATTTAATGGCTTCTTTCAGTTCGAGTTGAGGTTTTCCTGCTTCGACATCTTCTTTGGGATAAAACGTGGAGAAATGTTTACCGATAATCTCGGCACCTTCATAGCCTTTAATGTTTCTAGCACCTTCATTCCAGGTTTTGATGTAGCCTTCAGTATCAAGCATAAAGATTCCATAATCTTTAACCGTCTCTACAAGAAGCCTAAAGTTCTCAGCGCTCGAGTATAAATATTTACTGCTCGGATTTCTTTCTGACATAGGTTATTTCCAGCTTCAGTGTATCCTATATTTTTTGCGAAAGTTTAAAATAAGAATTCTTAAGGTTCTGATATATAAGGGATCTTAATGGGTAACCTATAGAATTTACTCCTTCTTGGCCTCATCTCTGTTTTCTCTCTGAACTTCATGCTATTTAGCGGAGTATTATGCAAGTAAACGTAAGATTCTTAGAAAATTTAAGGCTCGAAGCCTCTTTTGATGATTTCACAATCATCGCAGATCAACCTATTCGCTATAAAGGCGATGGCACGGCCCCAGGCCCTTTTGATTACTTTCTGGCCTCCTCCGCCTTGTGCGCGGCTTATTTTGTGAAGGTCTATTGTGTTGCCCGCGATATTCCAACCGAAGATATACGGGTTACCCAAAATAACATTGTAGATCCCGATAACCGTTATAATCAAATCTTTAATCTGGAAATTGAACTTCCTGACACCATTACTGATCATGATCGGGATGGGATCATCAAAGCGATGGATCGCTGTACTGTGAAGCGAGTGATTCAGAATAATCCCGGCTTTAAAATTAATCCTCGTAATGTTTTAGGGAAGGAGTCTCAGGCCTTCTTTGAAGATCTCATTCAGGCAGAAACTAAAACGATGATCCCGGGTAAGGATTCTTCTCTGGAGGAGACTGTTGTAAAAATGAGCGATCGCTTAAAGGCGATGGGGATTAATATTGAAATCTCTTCCTGGAGAAATCCGGTACCGAACGTCTGGTCGGTCCATATCAGAGATGCTGATTCACCAATGTGTTTTACCAATGGGAAAGGAGCGACCAAACTCGCGGCCCTTTGTTCTGCCTTAGGAGAATACTTCGAAAGACTTAGTACAAATTACTTTTATAGTGACTTCTATCTGGGCCAGGAAATCGCCGAGTCCTCATTTGTTCATTACCCTCATGAGAAGTGGTTTAAGGTGACCGGTGAAAACGATTCCATTCCTGATGGAATAATGGATGAGTATCTAATGGGGATCTACGGTCAAGAAGGGGAACTTAAGTTTTCCCATCTCTTTGACACTAACTCCGGAAATATAGATCGCGGCGTATGTACTGTCCCTTTTGTCCGCCAGTCCGATCTTAAAACAATTTATATTCCCGTAAACCTCATTGCGAATTTATTTGTGAGTAACGGCATGAGTGCCGGTAACAGCATCAATGAAGCGCGCGTTCAGGCCCTCTCAGAGATCTTTGAACGTGCTGTAAAGAATGAAATCATCCAGAATGAAATAACACTGCCGGATGTTCCCAAAGAAGTTCTTCAGCGTTATCCAAAAATTATTGAGGCCATTAATAAATTAGAAGAACAGGGGTTTCCTGTTCTGGTGAAGGACGCTTCTTTAGGCGGACGCTTTCCAGTGATGAATGTGACTCTTATGAATCCTCGAAATGGGGGAGCTTTTGCTTCGTTCGGGTCTCACCCAAATTTTGAAGTGGCCCTTGAGCGGACTTTGACAGAACTTCTTCAGGGAAGAAGCTTTGAAGGTCTTAATGATATCGTTCCACCGACCTTTAATGAGTTCGCCGTTAAAGAACACAACAATCTAGTCGATCACTTCATTGATTCATCAGGAGTTGTATCCTGGAAATTTTTTAGTTCTGAAACTAACTTTGATTTTGTTGATTGGAATTTCTCTGGTACCACTGAAGATGAATTTAAATACCTCATGGGGCTTCTTCAAGAGATGGGTAAGGAAGTTTATATTGCCGACTATCAGGAATTAGGGGCCCATGCCACCCGGATTATCGTTCCACAATATTCTGAAATCTACCAGGTGGAAGATCTCATCTGGGATAACCACAACCGCGCCCTCGACTTTAGACGTGATATTTTAAATCTTCATTCTTTGAATGATGATGAACTGGAAGATCTGGTAGTTCGCTTAGAAGAGTGCGGAGTTGAACAATATACGACGATTGCCGAACTCATCGGAATTTCTTTTGATGAAAATTCAGTATGGGGCCAGATGACAATTTGTGAACTGCGCGCCCTGGCCTTTATTGCTTTAAAGCAGTTTGAAACCGCCAAAGAGTTAGTTGAGATGCTTTCAACTTTCAGTAATTCTCTTCCTGAGAGAAAGAAATTCTACCAGGCGCTGAATGTCGTGCTTGATATTGAAATCAATGAAGAACTGGATTTTTCTCATTACCAAAATAACCTTGCCCGAATGTACGGTAACAATTTACTGGAAGTGGTAACTCAAACTATTTCTGGGGAAGTGAGATTTCCTGGTCTCTTCAAAACCGATCTAAATCTCACTGGTATTGATAAACACTTGAAGCTCATTGCGAGCTATAAAAAGATTCAGGAAGTAAAAGCTCGGTTCACTTAGAGAAGTATTTCAGATTGTTTCCTTTAGACAGTCTTGTTTTGACGATGCCCATCGCGCGCTCAATCATTATGAGGAATCATAACAAGGAGCGCTCCATGGAAAATAAAAATGAAGAACCAGTGGAAAAAGGGCAGGAAATTAATGCTCATTTTCGTAATAAAAGAGAGCCTGACAGTGCCAAGGCCTTAGACGAGGATTTGGTCGATCCTGAGATTTATAGGAAGAAGGTCAAATCCCAGGACACTCAGAATAAAGAATGGCCGGCACGTGAATTTACGAATCGAGATCGTCCTTCTAAGGAAAAGCACTAACCCGGTAGTTTTTCACCTTCCCGATCCCAGTGTCGGTGCTTACTTAAGGCCTTTATCATTTCTGTCCCCAAAGAGTCGAGGCTCAGTTGGGATGAGCGGTAAATAAGGCCGTGCGAACTAAAAATCGAAGGGCCCTGGTCATCAATGCCTTTAATCATGCTTGGTAAGCGAGAACGATCAAAAATTGTTTTTGCATCTCCTGAAAGAGCAATTGGCTTATTATGCCGAAATGTTTCTTCAAGAAAATTTAAGGCCTTTGGATGATCAGCAAGTAACTTTGCCCCATCTCCACCAGGAAAATAAACTCCATCAAAGAGAACAGAGTGGGTGGTACTAAATGTTTTAGTCGCTTCTCTTGCTTTCCCTTTATTTGATTTAATTTCGCCCAACTTAGGCGCCACTATCTTTGTCATGATTCCTTCTGCCTTAAACTTCTTCTCCAGTGTGCTCACTTCTTCTTCATCAAAACCTTCATCTATGATGATCGCCAAAGTTCGACCTTTTAATGAAGGAGTGAATGTTTTTATTTGGCTTAGAGCAGGAGAGTCTTTAATCTTTCCGCGGTACGTATGCGATTTCTCCGGCATCTTAGCTTCTACTCCAAGTTTATCTGCCAGTGTCCTTGCAAAATTTTCATCCACATTCATAAAGTTTGTGACCATCCTTTCACGGACGTGTTTTGCCTCAACTTTACCAAGTTCAAAGACGGCCGCCTCGAAAAGATGCTTCTTCTCGACATCGGTCAAACTGTTGTAGAAAAGTGTTGCCTGAGAATAATGATCATTAAATGTTTCACTTCGCTCTCTGATTTTGACCCCAGATAGCTTCTCCGGAAAATGATGATAACCGCCGGATTTTTCTGGAGTGGTCTTTAATCCCTCCCCATCAAGGGAGCTTGGAAAATAATTTGATCTTCCTTTAGGATTCTCCATTCTCATAAACCCGTCCTGTTGATTATTTGAAACCTGGTTGATTGGACGATTAATAGGGAGCTGAGCAAAGTTTGGTCCACCTAGACGGGTAATTTGTGTATCGATGTAGGAGAAGAGCCTTCCCTGTAAAAGAGGATCATTAGTGAGATCAATTCCAGGAACAACATTTCCCGGGTGGAAGGCCACTTGTTCGGTTTCCATGAAAAAATTCTCTGGATTTTTGTTCAGAACCATTTTACCAATTTTTTTAACTGGAATAACTTCCTCAGGAATTATTTTAGTAGAATCAAGAATATCAAAATCGAGTTTTTCTGCTTCAGCTTCTGTAAAAATTTGAACACCTAATTCGTATTCAAAGAAATTACCCGCTTCAATATTATCCCATAGATCACGACGGTTAAAGTCGGGGTCTTTCCCTGCAATCTTTTGGGCTTCATCCCAAATAAGTGAATGCACTCCTGCCAGTGGTTTCCAGTGGTATTTTACAAATGTTGATTCTCCTTTATCATTAATCCAACGAAAAGTATGAACCCCAAATCCTTCCATCGTTGCATAGCTTTTGGGAACCCCTCGATCAGAAAGCACCCACATCAGCATGGCCGTTGATTCAGGAGTGAGAGAAGCGAAGTCCCAAAAGGTATCGTGGGCCGCCGCTGCTTGAGGCATTTCATTATGGGCTTCAGGTTTTATAGAGTGGACTAGGTCGGGGAATTTTATTGCGTCTTGTATAAAGAAGATTGGCATGTTGTTGCCGACCAAATCATAATTGCCTTCTTCGGTGTAAAACTTAGTGGCAAAACCCCGAACATCTCTGACTGTGTCTGCTGACCCCCTAAAACCCACGACGGTTGAAAATCTCACAAAGACAGGTGTTTTTTTCTTCGGATCATGGAGAAATTTTGCCTTGGTATACTTTTCTTGTGATTCATAAACTTGAAAGTAACCGTGGGCCCCTGATCCTCTGGGATGGACGACTCTTTCAGGAATTCTCTCATGATCGAAGTGAGTCATCTTTTCCCGCAAATGAAAATCATCCATGATTATAGGGCCGCGTTCTCCGGCCTTAACAGAGTTATCTGTATCTTCCAACAAAACTCCCTGATCTGAAGTTATTTTTGGACCTTTGTTATGAGCTTTAAATTGATCTAGTTGTTTTTGCTTTTCATTTTTGTCGGTCATAATGAAATCCTTTATTGAAATGATTACAATTTATTAATCTTCAACAAAAGAAATGCCATCATTCACGCAGTCCCCATTAAGTCTTGGAGTCTTTTTCTCAGGAGGTTGGGGATCTCCTTTCGGAGGATCTTTTTCCGCTGGCGGTTCTTGTACAGGTGGCCTCTCAGGTGTTCCTGGTGGTACGGGCGTATCTTCTGATTCATTATCATCTGTTTTATTGTTCATGAAATTCTCTTTGTAATGGATTGTTTCTTGGCGGCATTTTATCAAAAGCAAGAGTAGGCAAGCCTACAATCTCGAAAGTAGTACTTGCGATCTCGATATTATGTTCATCAAATTTATCTAATAAATCCCTGCAGATTTGATCCTTAGTGTCTCTTATGCCGTGGACATCTATAATGAATCTCACGGTAAGCTCTAGCCAATCACTTGTAAGTCGATAATAAACCTTAGGAAGGATGTCATCCCCTTGTATGCCATATTTTATTGCAATATTTTCTAATAAGGGTGAAGCTTTCTTTAAAGGTTCTTCCGTATATTTTTGAACCACTTTAGTAATGATATTCTCAGCAAGAACTCTATCCACATCGTATTTAAGGGGAATATTCATTTCTTCCCAGATGAATGGAAAGTCTCGACTATAATTATATACTGCGGTCTCGAATATCTTATCATTCGTCACTGTAACAATACGTCCGGTAAATTGCCGGGCCTTGATCCACATGGCCGGATCTGCTCCTTGAACAGAAGGAGGTTGTCCCATCTCCATAATGGTAGTTTGGAGGAAACCCAGGGCAATAACATCTCCTCTGATCCCTCCCATCGTTATGCGATCACCTATATTGAAAGTATTTCCCCGCATGATAACTAAATAGCCGGCAAAGGAAGTGACAACTTTCTGTAATGCAAATGCTAATCCCGCTGTAACTAATCCTAGTCCAGTTGCCAGTCGAGTCGGATCATCAAACCAGATTGAAAGGACTGTCAGTAAGACGATGAATGCAGTAAAAAGGTTTATTCCTTGCCGAGTCCAGAAATGAAACTTTCGACTTCGGTGATGGAGGTAGATGTTTCTCAGAACCCAGGAAGTGCACCATTTGATGAATAAAATACTGGCCACCATTACTACTGTTAATAATAGTTTTTGCCCGTTCTCTGCGTTGATGCCGACGAACTTTATTCCCAGGAATTCCATTCACTACCGTTACTTTTTATTTTCATTTTCCGGACGTCGATCTTTTTCCTGAGTTTTATTCTCTTTTGATTCTTCTCTTTGATCTACGTTCTTATTCCAATTTCTGGTATCTGTTCCTTTGCCGAATTTATCTTCCACATGATGTTCGGTATGGGGTTCATGTTTCCAATTACTTTCATCTCTAAAATTTTGGCCGGACATGGTTAGACTCCTGGTTAACGTTCTCTTTACCTTGTTACGAATTGTGGGGCTTTACAAGTTCTTGGCCCTATTTTGCGTTAAAATTTGTGTTGTTTTCATCTAAGGTCAATGGTCAGGAATCTACAGAAGGTTACTAACACATGTATCCGTTGCTTTTTTTATCTCTTATTTCAGTATGAGATGGTGAGGTATTAAGATGGTAATGTTCTTTGTCTGGTTTAAATTTTTTATTGTTTCCATAATAATTGGTGTAGCTGGCTACCATCTTTCCGTTCAAGCCGACCAGATCGCAACAAAAACTGGATTAGGCCGTAATCTGGTAGGTATTATTCTGCTTGCCACTGTCACCTCTATGCCGGAACTCATAACTGGAGTTAGTTCTGTGGCCATCGTTGGGAACCCAAACTTGGCCATAGGTGATGTGCTGGGTAGCTGTGTTTTTAATTTGACCTTGGTTTTTCTCTTGGATCTTATCTACCGCGAGGGAAGTATCTATAGTAAATCAACTCAAGGGCATGTATTAACAGCTGCTCTGGGAATGATCATGATTGGAGTGGTGGGGTTTGCTCTGTCTCTTAAGGGGCAGAGTATTATGCCGCCTCTTTATCATGTCGGTGCTTCTTCAGTCCTTATTCCATTCTTATATTTTATGGCAATGAAGATGTCTTATTCATTTGAGACTAATCTCAAAGATACTCCCTCTGAAAAAAAGAAATCGATCAAAACTAACGTCCTGAAATTTTCAATTTCGGCGCTGGTTATTCTAGCCGCCGGGAGCTCTCTTCCATTTCTGGGTGAAGAGATAATGGATACAATGAATTGGGAATCGGCTTTTGTCGGAACTATCTTTATGGCCTTTGCAACATCTCTTCCCGAAATTGCTGTGACCGTTAGTGCGGTTAAAATGAAAGCTGTGGAAATGGCCTTTAGTAATGTTCTTGGTAGTAATTTATTTAATATTATCATACTCGCCATCGATGATGTGGCCTACATAAAGGCTCCCTTACTAGATGATGCTGATCCTGATCATGTTATAACCGTATTTACTGCTCTTCTTATGACTGCCGTTGTGACCATTGCTTTAATTTTTCCACCGCAAAAACGGATATTAAATTCTACCAGCTACTTTAGCATTATAGTGCTGTTGCTGTTTGTCTTGAATGTCTACGTGATATACAGAAACTAATACTGACTTAATTACAGGAGGTTTAGAATGGGAAATCCAACGACGCCAGAACCGAATTTACCGCCGAAGCAACCTAATCCAGGTGAAGGTCAACAGACCCAACCAAATAATCCAGAGATTAATCCAGCAAAGCCTGCTACAGATACGGAAGTTGATCTGGATAAATCTAAAACTAAAACTTATCCAGACAAAACGCCGCCAGAACGGCATTAGGAGTCACTGTGGAAACTAGCACCCAAGGAAGTTCAAAAGTTCAGAGCGGTAACAGTATGGAGCAGTGTATTCGTGACTGCATTGCTTGTTATCAGGAATGCATCAGTTGTATACCACACTGCCTTTCTCAAGGTGGTAAACACGTTGAACAAAAACACCTTACCCTTATGATGGAATGTGCGCAGATTTGTAATATGAGCGCCACCCTCATGCAGCTTAAGGGTGAGTATGCTTATGAGCACTGCCAGTTATGCGCAAAAGTCTGCGAGGCTTGTGAGGAATCCTGCCGAAGTATTGATCCAGATGACTCTATGATGCAGAAATGCGCGGACATGTGCCGCAAATGTGCTGATTCTTGTAGAAGTATGGCCCACTAATCACCTAAATGAGGCAGTTTTTGGCTGCCTCATTTATCTTAGTCTTTAACTTGACTCCGTACTATGGTACGGATGTTAAATTAAAGCATGGAAAAAATAACTATTGGTAAGTTGGCCCAAATGGCCGGAGTAGGTGTTGAGACAGTCCGTTTCTATCAACGGAAGGATCTTTTGCGCCAGCCTGATGCCCGTGGTTCAATCAGGACCTATAACGAAGAAGACGCCCAAAGAATTGTCTTTATCAAAAAAGCCCAGGAATTAGGCTTTTCCCTTTCAGAAATCAAAGAACTCTTAGAACTTAATACAAAGTCTCGAGTTACTTGCGCAGCCGTACAAAAGAAAACCATTGATAAAATTTCTGAAATTGATCAGAAGATAGCTGATCTTCAAAAGATGCGAGCAAGTTTAGTAAAGCTTTCAACTGTCTGTGACTCGAGACAAGACAACTACAAACAACACAAAGTCCAGGAATGTTTTGATCTTGGACTTAAATGTGATCCCTAAGGATGTTTAAAAATGCTTAAAAAAAATATTATGTTTCTTTGTACAGGTAACTCCTGTCGCTCGCAGATGGCCGAAGGTTGGGCCCGAAAGTATTGGGGACATGACTTCAATGTCTACTCCGCGGGGACTAAAAAACACGGCATGAATGAAAGAGCGATGAAAGTCATGAAAGAGGCTGGAATTGATATCTCTTCTCATTATTCAAAGACAGTGGAAGAACTTCCTGACGTTACTTTTGACTATGTTGTCACCGTTTGTGGTCACGCCCATGAAAACTGCCCATACTTTCCAGGTGGAATGATTGTTCATGTGGGATTTCAGGATCCTCCGGCTCTGACAAAAGAGATGACTGATGAGGAAGAAGTACTTTCGGTCTATCGAAAAGTAAGAGATGAAATAGAAGTATTTATAAAAGATATGAAAACTGTTTTGGAGAAATAAGATGGGTTTTTTTGAACGCTATTTAACCCTATGGGTTGGTTTATGTATTATTGTGGGCATTGCTATAGGGCAATTGACGGGAGACTCCATCAGAGTTCTCAGTGACCTGAACATTTCTACAGTGAATATTCCGGTAGCTATTCTTGTTTGGCTTATGATCTATCCCATGATGGTCCAGATTGACTTTAGTTCTATTACTAAGGTCGGATCTAACCCCAAGGGTTTAGCTCTTACTCTTATCATCAATTGGCTTATTAAGCCTTTTACCATGGCCTTCTTTGCCTGGATTTTCTTTGATAAATTGTATGCAGCTTACCTCACTCCAGAACTTGCTCAGGAATATATCGCAGGAGCCATTCTTTTAGGGGCGGCCCCCTGTACGGCGATGGTTTTTGTTTGGTCCTACTTAACTGATGGTGATGCCGGTTATACGTTAGTTCAGGTTGCGATCAATGATCTGGTTCTTCTGATCGCGTTCATTCCCATTGTGAAGTTCCTTTTGGGTGTGACAAATATTGAAATTCCTTTTGATGCTCTTCTTTCATCTGTCGTCATCTTCGTGGTTCTTCCTTTGGCCGCAGGATTTTTATCAAATAGAGTATTAATTAAATCAAAAGGGGAGAAATGGTTTCAGACTGTTTTTTTGCCTAAATTAAAACCTGTTTCAATTGTTGCTCTTTTAACTACCTTAGTTCTCCTCTTTGCTTTCCAGGGAGAAAAAATTTTGGCTTCGCCCTTCAATATTTTATTGATTGCGATTCCTCTCACTATTCAGACTTATCTAATCTTCTTTTTGGCCTGGTGGATTGGCAAAGGATTAAAGCTTCCTCACTGTATTTGTTCTCCAGCTTCTATGATTGGAGCGAGTAACTTCTTTGAATTGGCGGTGGCCGTAGCCATTGCTTTATTCGGGCTTAATTCCGGAGCTGCTTTAGTTACAGTTGTAGGTGTTTTAATAGAAGTTCCGGTGATGTTATCATTGGTAAAAATATCCAATAAATGGAAATACTAATATGCATAATCATTCTCATTCCCACGGCCACTCTCATCATTCGAATAATGAGAAAAACATACTCCTGGCCTTCTTTTTAAACGCCGGATTTGCGGTTATTGAATTTGTTGGAGGTTATCTCACAAATAGTGTGGCCATCTATTCGGACGCACTCCATGATCTGGGAGACAGTTTCGCCCTCTTATTTTCCTATATTGCTGAAAAAATCAGTGTCAAGAAAGCGGACAAAAAGTTCACTTTTGGCTACCGCCGTTTTTCAGTGCTTGCGGCTCTCGTCAATGGTCTCATCCTTCTGATTGGATCGACTTTTATTATTAGAGAGGCCATTACTCGAATTCAAAATCCTGAAGCAATTCATGCGGAAGGAGTTATCCTATTGGCCATTCTGGGGCTCTCTGTGAATGGATATGCGGCCTACAGGATGTCAAAAAATTCAGGAATAAATTCCCGAATGATCATGTTTCACCTGCTTGAAGATATTCTTGGTTGGTGTGCCGTTTTAATTGTAAGCATCGTCCTTTTATTCAAACCATGGTATTTTCTGGACTCTGTCTTATCTATCCTGATTGCGCTGATTATTATTAATGGAGTCATTAAGAATTTATTTAGTGTAAGTAAAATCTTCCTTCAGGCATTTCCCGAAAATATTAACCGAGAAACAATCATTAAAGACCTTTCGGCTTTTGAAAATGTCATTGATATCCATTTTATCCAAGGCTGGTCTGTAGATGAGTCAAATTTTAATCTTACATTGCATGTTAAAGTTCCGGCAGATTTAAGGATGAAAGATGTGGATATCCTTCGCCACAAGATGGAAGTTTACCTTAAGGAAAACAATATCCTTTACACGACCATTCAGTTTGAAGGAAATGAGTGCGATTTATAGCCTTTAATTACATGTAATAATTACATTATTTGCTGATTGAAACTCGTTCCGACATATGATTCTCTGAAAATGACCATAGGAGCATCATATGAAATACTCTTCACTAATCTTTTTGGGGATTGCCTTCTCTTTTAGCGCATTGGCAAATAGTTCAGAAACCTTCCTTTATGATCTTCAAATTGGAGAACAACTTAATGGTTCGGACTTTGTTACTAAAGAAGCCTGTTCTGTAGATGTTATAGATAGGAACCAAAATGGAAAGAAAGTGGATCTTACATTAGAAGTTGCTGTTGGTGATAAAGCTTATGGGCCAATAAAAGTTACGCGCAGACTTGTTATTCATTCAGTCACACTCTATGGCCAACAATCAAAATTAATTAACAATATTGATTATAACACTGTGACTGTTGATGCTTATCTTCAACAAGGCAGAGTCCGTGGAAAGAAATCTTTTGTCCTAAGCCGTACCGTTTGGGGTCAACAAGGCTATACTAGCAAAAACCTAATTGATTGTAGATTCTAGAACATAATGTCAGGAAGGTAGACGATACCTTTCGGACATAGTCAGTAAATAGACGGCACGGAAGCCCCAGTTTAATCTTTTATCATTCGTCACCCTTTGTGTGGAGGACTTATGAAAGAAGACTTAAAAGATAAAGTAGTTCTGATTACTGGCGGATCCAAAGGGTTGGGACTGGTCCTTGCCGAACATCTCGTAAAAGAAAAATGTAAAATGGCCATCTGTGCCCGGGATGCAGATGAATTAGAAAAGGCCAAAACTCATTTAGAGGGCAAGGTTTTTACTTATCAATGTGATGTGGGCCATGAAGAAGAAGTGAATGACCTTATTAAAAAGGTTATACAGGATTTTGGAAGTCTCGACATTCTGATTAATAATGCTGGTGTCATTCAAGTTGGTCCCATGGAAACATTCAGGCATGAGGATTTTGAAAGTGCCATGGATATTATGTATTGGGGCCATGTTAATACCACTCTCGCCGTACTCCCTCATATGAAAGAAAGAAAAACGGGACACATTGTAAACGTTACTTCGATCGGTGGAAAGATCAGCGTACCCCATTTACTTCCTTATAACGCTGCTAAATTTGCAGCGGTGGGCTTTTCAGAAGGAATCGCGGCCGAGTTAAGAAAAGACAATATCTACGTCACAACCATCGTGCCTTGGCTTATGCGAACCGGTTCTTATGTGAATGCCTTTTTTCCTGAAGGTAATAAAAAAGAATTTAAACTTTTTGCCTTTTCTTCGACTGCACCGTTTTTAACCATTAGTGCAGACAAAGCGGCCCGGCGGATTATCAAAGCACTTAAGAACCGCAAGCCTTTTAAAATAGTTGGCTTTCAGGCCAAGGTCTTTAATGAGATCCATCACTTCTTTCCTAATCTCACGATTAAAGTCCTTGGTGCCGTATCTAAATTAATACCTGCGGAACATCGTCAAAAACCTCTGGAAAAAGGAAAATCCATTACTGAACGTTTTGGAAATGCGGAGGTTCTAGGAGCGAAGAAAATAGGCGAGAAAGTGCAGAGGGATCATCAGGAATTACTTCATTAGACTGGAGGTAACATGATTGAAAGATACCAAAAGAGGGTCCCAGAGGGGAGTGTTAATCTTACCCTGGATTATGATAGACACTTGTTTTTGGCAAAGCCTCACAAGGTGATAAATCCCACTCTCATAGCGGAGGATCTTAAACGGGCCCGCGAATTTTCTGAAAAATGCAATGATCATTGGACTTATTGCACGAACACTCAAGATGTGAAAATTATCAATCCATTTAATATTCTTTTTCTTAAGCAAGTTAAGAAGCTTAAAAAACTAAAGGAGATTGTTGTCTTTGCCCCTACTTTAGGTAACAGACTTTTAATGTGGTTGGTCTCGCCCATAGTTAAACCTGATCGCATTATTAAGAATAGAAGTGAATTTAATCACTTCCTTCAAACTGTAAGTTAGAGACTGGTCTATGGGGTACAGTACTAAGAAAGTTTCATTTAAAGGATTTCAAGGCCATCTGATGGATGCCAAGCTGGAAAGTCCTGACACTGAACCGAAAGCTTATGCCATCTTTGCTCATTGTTTTACCTGCTCAAAAGATGTCCATGTGGCCACTCGTATATCACGAGCTCTTACGGGAATCGGGATATCAGTTTTAAGATTTGATTTCACCGGTCTGGGGAATTCTGATGGAGATTTTTCTAATACTAATTTTTCAACGAATGTTTCTGACTTAATATCTGCCTATGAATATTTATCAGAGCAGTATCAAGCTCCGGAAATTCTTATTGGCCACTCATTAGGAGGAGCGGCCGCCCTGGCGGGAGCGAATTCAATGCCAGATATTAAAGTTGTTAGCACCATAGGTGCTCCCAGTAAAGTTAACCACATTGAGGAAATGTTTGGTGAAAAAGTTAATGAGATAGAGAACGCCGGAGAAGCCTATGTAAATCTTGCTGGAAGATCTTTTATGATTAAGAAACAGTTCCTGAATGATATAAGAGGCATCTCCTTGGAAAATAAGTTACAAAAGTTATCGGCTTCACTTTTAATATTTCATTCCCCTGCAGATAGAACAGTCGCAATTGAGCACGCCTATGAAATATTTCAGAGTGCCAATCAACCCAAAAGTCTCATTAACCTTGAAGGGGCTTCTCATATGCTAGACAAGACCGAAGATAGTGAATTCGTTGCTGATGTTATCTCCAGCTGGTGTAAAAGATACTTGGGCAAGTATGTTTAAGAAAATAAAAATTGAGTATGTATTAACGGCCCTGTTGGTACTGGTTGCCATTTTTTTCATCATGGGAAAAAGAATTTCTTTAAAGCGATTGAACAATAATTATCAAAATTCCGTGAATACCATGGAAGAAAATTTTCGTACATTATATCTAAGTAAGCATCTTAGAGTCCTCTCTCATAATCTGAATATTCATGGTGGAAGACATTTTCTGACTAAGAATGAGGAGGACGAAGAAAAGTTTAAAGAGAACCATAAGGCTTTTTATTCTACGATAAAAACACTGGAGGGATCTCCCGCTTTTGTTACCAACAGAAGCCGTCAGAATCTTGAGTTATTGAAAAATATCCAGCATGAGAAAACCAGTTTCTTTTATGAGAACATAAATCGCAGTTTCAAAGAGAAGCAGGTTCTTTTATTATCTCCACAGGTAAGGGAGAGAAACGAGGAGCTTAGGTATTGGTTGGATCATTTAATAGAGAATGAAATTAAATATAATAATAAGGTTCGTGAAGAAATCCTAGAGTATAAAGACCAGGTGATAGGAGAAAATAACTTAATTTCATTATTCCTTATTCTGATCGCCGTCTCATTTGCTGTCATCGTTTTTAAATTATCCCGCATGCTTAGACTTGCCCATAAAGATGCCCTTGGGGCCATTCAATCCCGTGATGATATACTTGCGATCGTTTCTCATGACCTAAAAAACCCTTTGTCCTCGATTAGTTTAAATACTGATCTGATGATTAAGAAGATGAAACGCGACCAGGATGAAATGATGTTAAAGGGCCTTAACAACACAAAAAATGCTGTCGAGACTATGAAGGAATTAATTCAAGATTTATTGGAACAGGCAAAACTTGAGGCAGATAAAGTAGAATTAAACATTCGTAAAGAAACATTTCAAGACGTCTTAAAAGAAGCTGAAGAACTCCTGGCACCGCTTTCTCAAAGTAAATCAATTGAATTTGTAAATCACGTTCCCAAAGAAACGATTGAGGTAAAGGTCGATATAAAAAGACTCAAACAAATCCTTTCAAACTTACTTTCAAATGCAGTGAAATTTTCCAGGAAAGGAGAAAAAGTCGAAGTGTGGGCCTCTGTTAAGGGAAGCGAATTGAAGGTTTCCGTTCAGGATCATGGCCTGGGGATTGAAGAAAAAGATCTCCCACATGTTTTTGGTCGTTTTTGGCAGGCCAAGGACATAGCAAAGAAAGGCACAGGTTTAGGTCTCTCTATCGCCAAAGGGCTGGTTAATGCGCACGGAGGAAAAATTTGGGTGGAAAGCACAATTGGAAAAGGAACGACCTTTAGTTTCACGCTTCCGTATGCGCATCTTAAGAACTAACGACGATTCCCATACGTGAGTTTTACAACAGAAGCAATCAATCCAACTGTCAAAAGTCCCGACATCGTTAAAACTTTATAATACCTTCTTGTCTTAAACTTCTTGTCCATGTTCCATCCTCGCTCCCTCAAAGGATGGGGCAACTTTCCTTGTTTGAAATCATCCAGATATCCTTCTACAATTCCTATTCGGTCTGCAAAGATTAACATCATCCAGTGACTAAAAGTTCCTTCACTTTTTTTGAATGCCATTTTTCGTACCAGACCACTTAAACCTTTTGGGTGAACAGTGTTCCCAAACACTTTGGTCACTCTTGGTCTTTCAATGGATACGAAATCTTTGAAGCCTGGTTGTTGTTCAGGAGTTTCCCAGTGAGCCCCGGTGCCCTCTATGGGAATTTCCCACATTGTGTGTGCGGGGCGATTTAATTTATCAGAGTCAGCTCCCCATCCTTTAATTGAACTGGTGTCTCTTATTTGTTCCATAATTCACTCCTTACATATTTGCATGCGGCGGAATCAGTACTGGCTTAATGCAATTATCTAGTTTGTTCGAGAACAGGTGGTAGGCATCCGAGACTTCCTCAAGAGGAATTCGATGTGTGATAATTTCAGACGGCCGTATTCTACCTTCTCTGATGTGTTCGACCAGATGTGGAATATGTCTTTTCACACTGGCCTGGTTTGAACGAATGGTGATGCCCTTATTGACTGCATTTCCAATTGGAACGAGGTTAGCTGTTGGCCCATAAACTCCAACAATTGAAACAGTACCTCCTTTTTTTACTGAATTTATGGCCCACTGGAGGGCCACTGCTGAGCCTGATCGAATTTTCATTTTCACACCAAGAATTCCCTGGAGCTTACTTCCGGAGGCTTCACACCCAACGGCATCAATACAAGCGTCTGCACCCATCCAGTCAGTTTCTTTTTTTAGAAAGACGACAGGATCATCCATTTCTTCAAAATTGTAAGCTTCACACTGAGCGAAACGCCTTACGAATTCAAGACGATATTCCAGTCGATCAATGACAATCACCCGGCCGGCCCCCATAAGCTGAGCACTTTTAGCGGCAAAGATTCCTACAGGTCCTGCTCCGAAAACCACGACAGTATCTCCCTCTGTAATGTCGGCCATCTCCGCCGCTTGATATCCAGTAGGGTAAGCATCGGCCAGGAGAACCGCATCGTCGACGCTAATGTCTTCGGGAATGAGATAAGGTCCGACATCGGCAAATGGAACTCTCACATATTCAGCTTGTCCTCCATCATATCCACCTGTGGTGTGCGAATAACCGAAGAAACCGGCCATTGCTGAAGCTTGTGGAACGGTTTCATGGCAGTTCCCATAAAGCTGGTGCTTACAGAACAAACATGAGCCACAAGCAATATTGAAGGGAACGACGACGTGATCTCCGACTTTTAGATTTTTGACTGATTTACCTATCTCTTCCACCACTCCGGTAAATTCATGACCAAAGACGGAGCCTACGCGGCAATCAGGAACTAATCCATGATAAAGGTGTCCGCATATGAGTGATCTTGTTACTCGGATGATGGCATCGTTTGGGTGTTCAATTTTTGGCAGACTCTTGTCGCGATCAGCTCTTATGCGATAGGGACCTCGATAGTTTGTTGCAATCATTTCGCCCTCCAGGAGAATTGAGGCATTCTACTGGACTAACAAATTGCAATTTGTGTACCACGAAACCGGCGCCGCACTGATTTAGTCCGACGCCACTTGGTTATTTAAGGGGAAGGGGCCGGGGTTGGTGTTATTGGTGTTGGAGTTGTCGCTGGGGTAATTGTTCCGGTCCCAATTCCTGTTCCAATACCGCTTCCTGTTCTCTGTCCGGATTGGGCCCCTGTTCCATTTGGCGTATTTCCTGTCGCTCCCGGACTTCTGTTTGATGAACCTTGCCGTCTGGCCCTTTCTTCTTCTTGTTGTTGGATGACACTATCTGTTCCTGTCGCAGGAGGAGGAGTCGTATTCATGGTTCCAATGCCACTTGCTGTTCCCGTTCCTGGAGACGGTGTAGTGATACCTCCCTGGGCCCAGAGGGGTAGGGAGAATAAAGCTGATATTGAAAAGATTAAAATTTTTTTCATAAAACTACTCCATGAGTTAATCCAGAAATTCTGGATGTTCACAAAAAGGCTACTGGTCTTTAAGGCTTCAATAAAGAGCTGCTGTTTCGTTACCAGAGTAGGATGGTTACTTGACCTCATTCTTTTGATAAGTAGAGTTTAAAAACGATGAGTAAAAAAAATATCATCTTCACTATAGGCCATTCTACCCATCCCACCCGGGAGTTTATGAAGATGCTTAAAGCTTTCGATATCGAGTGTCTGGTGGATATCCGTCACTATCCGGGTTCTCGTTATTGTCCCCAATTCGGTAAGGCCCGCTTGAGGGCAAATTTAGAACGAAATGGTATTGAATACGTCCACCTCTTAAGTCTGGGTGGAAGACGGAGAGTGGATAATGAATCCGAAATTAATGTTGGGTGGAGAAGTGCCCAGTTTCGGGGCTACGCTGATTATATGCAGACAAAAGATTTCCGGGATGGATTAAAAGAACTGATAAAAATTGCGAAAGAAAAAGTCACGGTAATTATGTGCTCGGAAGCGGTTCCCTGGCGATGTCATCGCTCAATGGTGGGAGATGCTTTGCTCGTCTACGGATTTGAAGTGCTGGACATTATGAACGTAAAGTCAGCGCGTCCGCATAATCTTACTTCCTTTGCCAGAGTGACAGGAAAGAAACTGACATATCCCGCAACATCTTAAGTCTGTATTTTCTTTTTCAGCTAGTTGAGAGGTCAATGCAAAACTATCTGTAGGGCCATCTTGGACTCTTGAGAACAAGCATTCTTCTAAGTTATATACTCTCGGGTTGAGTTGTTGTTTGAACATTTAAAACTTAGGGAGTCATTCATGAAGAGTTTGGTGCTCATTGCATTTCTTATTTATGGACTGGGAGCGGAGGCGGTCACCGAGGACAGTGTCCATTCCATCAGTAAAGGAGGTGAGGGAGAGCCTCACTTAGTGAAACTAAATTCGGGTGAAGTAAAATTCATTGAACAAGACGAACACCAACTTCTTGCAAAGTATGAAAAACAGTTAAAGGCTTCAAAAGCATTATCTGAAACCAACTTTGAGAATAAGTTTCTCCTTCAGGAAGAAACGGGATTTGAACCAACCTTAGTTTCTGATGGCGACATCCAAAGAATCTTTAACGATTTTAACCCTTATATGAAACGAAAGTCTGAATGCTCTGATCGGGCGCATGTATGGGCCTGGGATGAATTTAATCGTACCGGGATCAAATCAGAGAAAGCGTTCCTGATGCTGACCGATACTTATATTAAGCGACATCGTTATAAGTGGTGGTTTCACGTAGCTCCGATGTTTACTACGACGTCCGGTAAAAAGATGGTGATGGACTTCCAGTTTCTTAACCGTCCGGTTACCTTCACAGAATGGAAGAATTCTCTAGTATTCACCAAACGTGAATGTGTGACCGATTTTAGTTTTCTTGCCTACGATGCAGGTGCTGACCAAACTCAAGACTGCTATACCAAGTTTGAACCTATGTACTACTTCATACCAGGTGATATTGGAAACCGTGAAAGAGGAAGAGGGAAAACAGGTTGGAATAGTTATGAAGTTAATTCGTCACGTTCAAGAGCATTTTTCAAAGGAAGTCTGTAATGAAAGCAAGTAATGTTTTTGTACTATCAACACTCCTGGGCCTTGTTGCTTGCGGCGGCGGAGGCGGCGGTGGCGGTGGTGGCAGCGGAGCCAATATTCAAGACCCGGTAGTCATTACTCAGGAAATGGCCGAAGCTACACCTGGAACTTATTATACTGTCCTTCGTCCTGTGAATTTCCATTCCAATGGTTTTATTCCTTATGGAGCTGCAACTTTCGCTCTTAAAGGGGACCAGCTCCAGGTAGACATAAGCATGGATGACGATCAAAGAGTTCCTCATAGACAGACCCTTCATATGGGAACTCGCTGTCCAACTCTTGCTGACGATAGTAACGGCGATGGACTCATTGATTATAATGAGGCCATGACTGTTGTTGGTTCAGCTCTCATGCCACTAGATGGTGATCTCAACTCACAAGTGGCCGGGGCCGAGATTTATCCCAAAGGGCCTGCCATGACTTATAGTAAAATGGCTTCGCTTTCCAAGATTAATGCTGATCTTTGGAAAGCTGATGAAGATCCTTCGGATAATGTCATAAAGCTAAATCAAGGTATTAGTATCGGATTTGAGGGGAGAGTTATACTCGCCCATGGAACAAGTCCTGATAGTTCCTTTCCAACAAGTCTCGCTTCTTTTAGAGGTGATCCGGCCCATCTTTCTTTACCTGTGGTTTGCGGAATCTTAAAGAAAATAGATTAGTTTTGATCATGGCCTCAAGATTAACCTTGAGGCCATATCTCTCTTAGGTTCATCTCGATGAAATATGTGATTCTTTTCCAAGGACTCTATTATTTTGTGACCGCTGTGTGGCCACTCGTTCATTTGCGTTCATTTGAAAAAGTTACAGGAAATAAGAAAGAAGATTGGTTAGTTTATACCGTGTCTTTAATGATCCTATCTTCATCTTTGGTTTTCTTATATGCGAGTTTAATGACAGAAACGATATCAAATGAAGTATTCATCCTCGCTTTTATCAATGCTCTCTCCTTAGGATTTATTAGCATTTATTATCCGCTGAGAGGAATCATCAGAAAGGTATATCTAGGAGATGGAGTCGTAGAACTCTTTATCCTTAGTGGATTATTGATGGGTTATTAAAGACTCAAAGCCTCCAAAGACCTCTTACCGCACCAAAGAAGTCAGTGTTCTTCCCATGAGTTTACTTTGTCAGTTAACTGTCTTTAAGAGTTTTAACTTTAGAAACAATTCAGGATAAAGAAAGTGCTTCTTCGAATGGAAACTTGTAATCTGTATTTAGTTCAAAGGAAGTAAGAAGAGTAAAATCAGATTACAGAATTTGAACAAAAATGGTCTTCGAAAGAAGGCCATTTTTTTTTGTTTTTATGTTATTCTTCTTCAATGACAAATTCTAAAACATTAATCCCCTGGGGAAATACCGAAAAAGAACTCTGGCTTAAAGAACAAAAGATCAAACGTTCTTATAAAGAAGAAGTCCTTACGAAGGTTATGACTTTAAATAAATCTTTTGAGGTCCTTCAATATGGGGCGCTCTCATACAATCCTGAACGTTATCCCTTATATCTTATTAAATCTAAAAATTTTGATAAAGCAAAGAAGACGATTCTCATTACGGGCGGAGTTCATGGTTATGAAACCAGCGGGGTCCATGGGGCACTGGCCTTTATGGAGAATGAATCCGAGAAATATAGCTCTTCTTTTAATTTTATTTGTGTTCCCTGCTTAAGTCCCTGGGGCTTTGAGACCATTAATCGTTGGAACCCTTTAACAATAGATCCGAACCGCTCTTTTTATTCGGACAGTCCTGCAGAAGAGTGTCGTCTTTTCTTAGATGCTCTAAATTCTTTGTCGGGCGCTATTTACGCTCATTTCGATCTTCATGAAACCACTGATACTGATAACACAGTCTTTCGTCCTGCCCTTGAAAAACGTGACGGTAAAAAGCAGGAGGTTTGGGATATTCCGGATGGCTTCTATCTGGTTGGGGATACTGAGAATCCTTGTGGTGAATTTCAGAAGGCCATTATCCAATCCGTGAGAAAGGTCACTCATATTGCGCCTCATGATCAGGATGGCATGATCATTGGTGTTCCGGTCGAGCAAGAGGGAGTGATCAATTACCCCTTAAAGAAACTTTCTCTTTGTGCCGGTTTTTCTCAAGCGAAGTACACAACTACTACAGAGGTTTATCCCGATAGTCCTAAGGTCACCGATCAGGAATGTATTGATGCACAGGTTGCGGCCATAAAGGGCGGGTTGGATTTCATTCTCCATGCGTGAATTAAAGAAAACAAAAATTGAAGGGAAGATTTATCTTTTTCCTGTTCCAGTCATCAAGGAGAGGAAGTATCTTATTTTCTGCTCAACTGATCAGGAAGCAGAGCAGGTTATCCATTGCGTTCGTTCAGGTGAAGTGACTCATCCCGATTTAATCAGTCCTTATTTCATTTTTTTAACACTGCATACTGATAAGGAGACAAAGATTTTCGTTCCCAAAATTAAAGATTAGACTAATAAAAACTGGAGGTCTCTATGTGGAATCTTCAAACGCCTTTATTAGAACTTATTTTTCGTAGTGCCATCATCTTTGCTTTTCTTTTTGTGGCCATGCGACTCTGGGGTAAAAAACATTTTAGTGAATTATCTCCATTCGACTTCTTGCTCCTCCTCATTATAAGTGAAGCCACTCAAAACGCTTTAATAGATGATGATAAAAGTATAACAGGTGGGATCACGGTGATCGTAACCATCTTTATACTCAATATCGTTCTAAATAAAATGTCCTTCCATTCCAGAAAATCTGAAAAGCTCTTAGAGGGAAAGCCTAAGGTACTCATCCTGGACGGTAAACTTGACCGGGATGTCATGAAAGAAGAGACTATGACCGAGCAAGAACTCAAAACTTCTTTAAGAAAGCAAGGCCTGATGAAAATGGAAGACATAGGCCTTGCAGTGATTGAAACAAATGGCGAGATATCAGTTATTAAAAAAGAAGACACCGATTTTAGAAATATTCCTCCCTCTTAATGTCTCTCTTTTAGTGAGTCAGGCTTTGTTTCTCTTCCATGAATCGCTGCACGTGCCTCATCGGTCATAAATTTGGCAGCACTCGCCTGAAGCTTATTCATAATTGATCCAGCAACGACATGATCTTCCCCCTTCATCAAGGCATCATAACCATCTTGAGCAACCTTTGCCGGATCATCCTTCTTGGCCTTGCCTGTCTTCGTGTCTTCCAAATCGGCCCTCTCAAAAAACTCTGTCTCGGTTGGGCCTGGCTGCAGAGAGGTGATGGTAATATTTTTATCAGTATCCTTCATCTCGTAGCGGATCGCTTCCGTAAAAGATTGAACAAATGATTTTGATGCTGCATAAACCGCATAGTAAGGACCCGGCATTTCCGCCGCAATAGAGGAGGTGAGCATGATTTTCCCCTCATTGCGAGCGACCATGTCTTTGAGAATTTTTTTGGTGAGACAGACCAGATAAACCATATTGAGATTCATTAAATAGAGCTCATCATTAAAATCCGTTTCAATGAATTGTCCGCCAACCCCAACACCAGCATTAAGGACTGCTACATCAATGTTTCTGCCGTAGCCCTTAATTTCTGAATAAAGTTTTTCAACTCCTTCTTCAGTAGATAAATCGGCCGTTACCGGTTTAACATTCACGTCATATTGACCAAGGAGCTGGGCCGCATCTTCTATTCTTTCCTTGCCAGAGACAATGATTAAGTCATATTCCTCTTTAGCAAAAACCCGGGCGAGCTCAAGTCCTATGCCACTAGATGCTCCTGTGATGAGAGCAAGCTTTCTCGTATTTTTCATGTGAATCTCCTTATTGCATTTTCATGACAATCTTAATGAATTCATCTTTTTTCTCATTAAAGTTTTTATAGGCCTCAGGGCCATCTTCTAAATTAAATCGATGAGAAATGACGAAGGATGGATCAATCTCGTCATTGAGAATGCGCTCAAGAAGAGGCTTCATATATTTCTGAGTATGTGTTTGACCCATTTTAAGAGTAAGACCTTTTCCAAAAGCCGCTCCAAAAGGGAACTTGTCCAGAAAGCCTCCATAGACGCCAGGGATAGAGACTGTACCTCCCTTACGACAGGCCTGGATAGCATGCCTTAAAGCATCAGGACGATCGGTTCCTAATTTAGTTTTTTGTTTGACCGTATCGATGGCGTTAAGAATGGTGTTACCATGAGCTTCAAGACCTACAGCATCGATACAAGAATCTGGTCCTCTGCCACCAGTGAGAAAGCGCAGCTCTTCGGTAAGGGCATCTTCCTCTTTGAAGTTTATAGTCTCCGCTCCGATTTCCTGAGCGATTTTGAGTCTTTCTTCAAAGTGATCAATCGCTATGACTCTTTCGGCGCCTAAGAGAAAGGCACTTTTTATCGCCATAAGCCCTACAGGACCTGCCCCCCAAACCGCCACCGTGTCTCCTGGTTTAATATTGCAGTTCTCGGCGGCCATATAACCAGTAGGAAAAATATCACTCAGGAAAAGAACTTTTTCATCATCAATACCTGGAGGGATGACAAGGGAATTTGTATCAACAAATGGAACCCGGATAAATTCTGCCTGACCTCCAGCATACCCTCCATACATATGGGAATAGCCGAATAGACCCGCTCCAGAATAACCGTAGAGTTTTTCTGGAATCACAAAGTTAGGATTTGAGTTGTCGCAAGCTGAGAATTCTTCGTCCTGACAATGATGGCAATGACCACAGCCGATATCAAAAGGAATAACAATCTTGTCACCAACTTTAACATTCTTAACCAGCGACCCCACTTCCATGACTTCACCCATGGTCTCGTGACCCATGATATCTCCTTTCTCCATGGTGGGAATGACCCCATTGTAGAGGTGGAGATCGGAGCCACAAATGGCGGTTGTTGTCACTCGTACGATCGCATCGTTCGGATTCAAAATGGTCGGATCATGAACATGCTTTAGAGCAATATCGTGCTTTCCTTCCCAAGTTAAGGCCCTCATATGTAACTCCTAATGTAATAAGTGTTCTTTACGTCCGCTGGTTTGCCCTTTAGTGGTCGGTATCTCTCCGGTTTCCATTAAGGCCTTCATTCTTCTTAGAAAGATTTCTATTAGAGTCGATGGTTTACTTGTTTTGAAATTGATCTTCTCAAAATCCGCAATGGCCGTAACCAGAGACCCTCGGTTAGCAGGTGCTCCTATGATGTAGAAAGTTAGTGAACCTTCAAACTTTGACTGAGGTTTATTTATCCACCGTAATTCATATTGATCAGTTCCGGCCTGTTTCGAATTATCTAATACCAGTTCTAAAAAGTTATCCAGATCAAGGGGCAATCCTTGGAGGACTTTTTCTACATTCTCCTTATTCTGACAAAAGTTATAAACTTGCTCCGGTTCCAGAGGTGAATTGGTGCTACTGAAGAATCCTCTCTGTTTATCACGGCTTTCTAAAATGATAGGTGACTGTGAAGTGTTCATATTTACTCCTCTGTGTCTTTTTACTCTGTGAATACTGTGCAAGCCTAATGCCGATAATTAGCGGAGCATAGGGGTTGAGAAGCAGCACAGATTGAGCTTGCCGTTGGATAAGCTAGGATTGGCCTACAAGGAGTTCATTATGGAAACCCAACAAGAACTTGGAGTGAGCGGCAAAAAGGAAAATGGTAAAACATGGACCAACTCTGAAGAACTCCAAAAGCAAAAAAAGTTCGTGGATACATTGGATGAAATACCAAAGGGCCATAACCTTTATGGTCGATCGGATCTTCAAAATCAAGATCACCCGGAAACAAATAATTTACTTGAAAGTGAAATCGTTGAAAGCTTAAAGCGCAGTCCTCATATGGACTTCAAAGACGTCATTGTGGAAGCGAATGGAGGGGTTATTCATTTAACCGGGTATGTTGAAGATATGGCGGAACTCAGGGAGATGGAGAATCTCACGAGAAATGTACCAGGAGTGAGCAAGGTGGTAAGCCATGTGGAACTCAGGAGTGATGAACGTATTTAGGTTTATTGCCGGATTTTATAACCAGTTTTAAAAATCAAAGCGACTATCACGAGACCCAGGAATAGAAACACCAAAGTCATAATGAGGCTGGTGAAGATATTTACATCTGATATTCCATAGAAACTCCATCTGAAACCACTGACAAGATAAAGTACAGGATTAAAGAGAGTCACTTTTTGCCAAAGAGGGGGGAGCATTTCAATTGAGTAAAAGCTTCCTCCAAGAAAGGTAAGAGGGGTGATGATGAGAAGTGGCACAACCTGAAGCTTTTCAAAACCATCGGCCCACAGTCCTATGATAAAGCCCATCAGCGAGAATGTAATTGAGGTGAGAAAGAGAAAGATCAGCATCCAGATGGGATGCTCAATCCGGTACTCCACAAAAACTCTGGCGGTTATTAGAATGATACTTCCTATCGCCACAGACTTCGTTGCTGCGGCCCCCACATATCCTAAGACGATCTCAAAGGAAGAAATAGGTGCAGATAAAATTTCATAAATCGTTCCTGAAAAACGGGGCATATAGATTCCAAAAGAACCATTGGAGACACTTTCAGTTAAAATTGACAGCATCACGAGACCTGGAACGATAAAGGCCCCATAGCTCACACCATCGATTTCTCCCATCCGTGAGGCAATGGCCGATCCAAAAACAATAAAATAAAGTGAAGTGGATATGACAGGAGAGGCGATACTCTGAAAGAGGGTGCGAAAGAAACGCTTCATCTCAAAATTGTATATAGCTTTAACTCCTAATAAGTTCATAACTTGGTTCCCACTATTCCGACAAAGATATCTTCCAATGAACTTTCTTCCGTTCGAATGTCCTTATAGTCAATCCCTCGTTCATCAAGGTGTCTCATGATATGTGAAATTCCTTCTTCATTGCCCATCACATAGGTGTAGGTAAGTTGAAGTTGGTCAGGTGATGACTCCAGAGGAAGATCACTGATGTCTTTTGTTAGTGGTGTTCGTAAATTTAAAACCAGCTTCTTTTTACCTAGTTTCTTCATGAGCTCATTTTTCTCTTCCACCAAAATGAGTTTACCCTGATTGATAATCCCGATCCTATCCGCCATTTCCTGAGCTTCTTCAATATAGTGGGTGGTAAGAATGATGGTGACTCCGGTCTTCTGGAGTTCTCGAACCATGTCCCACATGTCTCTTCTGAGATTGACATCCACTCCGGCAGTAGGTTCATCGAGGAAAAGAATCTTTGGATCATGAATCAGCGCCTTGGCCATCATGACTCTTCTTTTCATTCCTCCTGAGAGAGTGATAATTTTGGCATCTTTTTTGTCCCACAGACTTAAATCTTGTAAGACTTTTTGAGTTCGCGCAGGATCTTGGGGTTTACCGAAAAGACCACGGCTGAAATTCACTGTGTCTATTACCCTCTCAAACATATCAGTCACTAATTCTTGCGGCACCAAACCAATGGCAGAGCGGGCCATGCGGTAATCTTTCCTGATTTCGGAGGTTCCAATATAAACCTCTCCTGCAGAAGGACGTACAATACCGCAAATGATATTGATGAGGGTTGATTTACCTGCACCGTTGGGACCAAGGAGAGCGAAAATCTCACCTTTCTTGATGGAGAGGTTGATGTTGCAAAGAGCAGGAAGTCCATCCTGATAAATCTTTGTAAGATCTTTGATTTGTATAATCTCTTCGTTATTAGACTGCACAACATCCTTTCTTCGTTTTGCTTTTTACAAATTAAGACTTACCTTAGGTTTTGGCACCTTTATATCAAACCAATTTCTTATATCCATGTCGAGGCCCTGGCCTAGCATGTAATTATAAAGGGCGCGCCTAAGTCCTATCCCCAGTTCATCATGATCGACAAATTTTCCATCTGTAAAAGGAAGTTCATTCCTGGCAAAGAGCCCGTGAGGGGACTTCTTAGATGGGATAATTTGAACGTTGAATTTTTCAGGATTAAGTCCTACCGGAGAGTGAGCGGTGAGAGCAAAACGATGCCAATAGGCAGAACTAAGATAATTTTTCTTAAAGAGTTCCCGTACTACTTCCAGGCTATCAATGGTTTCCTGAACGCTTTGGGTAGGAAATCCGTACATAAGATAAGCGTGAACAAAAATTCCAGCTTGTTTAAAGCTCTTAGTTGTCGTTGCCACTTTTTCGATGGAAATTCCTTTATCGATAAGTTTTAAAATTCTTTCGCTGGCAACTTCTATTCCACCGGTTACAGCAATGCAACCAGCTTCTTTCATGAGTTTTGTGACTTCGTCTGTGAAGAAAGGGTCAAAGCGAATATTTCCCCACCACTGAATTTTTAGACCTCGTTTTAGAATCTCAGCACTCATCCCCTTAAGGATATTGGGAGGAGCTGCTTCGTCTACAAAATGAAATCCATTAACTCCAGTTTCTTTCATCACCTTTTCGAGCTTATCTACGATGGAAGAAGCGGTGTCAGGTTCAAAGCGTCCAATGTAATCGAGACTTACATCACAGAAAGTACATTTCTTCCAATAACAGCCATGGGCCAGAATCATCTTGTTCCAGCGGCCATCACTCCAAAGACGCTGCATCGGATTGATCGTCTCCATCATTGAGATGTAGCGGTTCATGTCTAATTCTCGAAAACTTGGGGCATCAAGATTTTTAAATTTAATATCTTTAAGTTCAGAAGATGAGGAATACACAACCTTACCATCTTCCCGGTACATGGTTCGAAGGAGAGGGCCTTCACCATTTTTAATATAATCAAGAAGATGTTCAACCGGTTTTTCTCCATCATCGAAGGTGATATAATCGACGTGGTCAAAAATTCTTGGGTCTTCCAGCGAGCGCAGCTCTGTATTCACATATCCGCCACCAATCATGATTTTGACGTGAGGGGATACGCTCTTTGTTGTTTGGGCCATTCTTAATGCCCCTAAAAGATTTCCGGGAAAAGGAATCGAAAGCCCAATCACATCGGGATCAAATTTTTTGAGAAAAATTTTAGTAAGTTCACTCATCCACTCATCAAGAAGGGTCCTTTTCTTCAAACGGTTGTGAATAGGAGAGTAAGAGGTGAGAGCCATGGCAATCTTCTCCGCATAGCGGGAGAAACCAAAATCTTCGTCCACCCCTTGGCTGATCACATCCGCTAAATCATCTAGGAAAAGGCTGCAAATATGTTTCGCCTGGTCCAGTTCACTCAGACCGTTATAGAGGTCCAGAACTCCTCCTTGATTTTCATCCAGAGGAATAAAGCGCGGTCCTTCAGGAAGGGTCTGACGCTCTGTAAAAGTTTTAATGAAAGGGGACTGATTGGTTTGAAGAAACTTTATGACTTCATCAATGTTGTTTTCATATTCCTTAGAAGCATCCAGATAAAAATCGAGAAGAGGTGAACGGTTTTTGGATTTCTTTACTTCCTGTGTAATGGCCCTAAGACCATCTTTGGAAAATATTTTAAGGATGAGTTCCAGACCTAAATCGACTTGATTCACCTGATGCCCGATCTTCTCAAGATAACTGGAGAGATACGCCGTGGAAGGATAGGGCGTATTGAACTGTGTCAGAGGGGGAATGAAAAGAAGAACCTTCATTGACCAATAATATCATGTTAGGATAACTCATGAAGTTTTTTCTAATACTCGCTTTAATTATTACATCCCTCCATGCTCTGGCCTTCCCTCAGGAAGGAGATTATGCCAGATATCTTGCCACTTATAAGGGTGAGGTTTACGAATATAAAAGGCACCTGGTGGAGTATTACCCTGATCAGGATGCTTACCTGCATGTCTCAAAACTCTCGCTGAATGAGACCACTCTCAGTGAGCGCTGGAATATTCTTCCGTCGATGTGGTTCTATACCGAAGCCAAAGTCCAGAATGTTCTTAATACCTGCATGAGAAGAGAAGGGGCCCTGGAAACAGTGATTCTAAATAATCAAAGAATCAAGGCCTGCACATTTCACAATGAAGACGCTCAACTTGATTACACTATAGGCATGGTGCCTTTTGGACAGCTTCGTTTCCAAGAGTATTTAGGGGACGGAGAGTTCCTCGACTTTTACCTGGTAGATTTTAAATGATTACACAAACTTCTTCTATCGATCTACATTGGCCCGCTCAGGAGCCCTTTTTATTTATCGCCCATCATTTAGATCATTATCCTGCTGGCAATAAAAACCTAGGTTTAGATTCCCACCATTTTAGTGGAAGAAATATGGGACAGGATTTTGAAGGTAAAGATGGTTTTCGCTTTTACCATGGGGAAGAAATTCCCGGATTCCCCGTTCATCCTCATCGTGGTTTTGAAACCATTACCATTGTACGAAAAGGCTACGCCGACCATGCTGATTCTTTAGGGGCGGCAGGCAGATATGGAGAGGGGGATGTCCAGTGGATGACGGCCGGTTCTGGAGTCCAGCATTCAGAAATGTTTCCGCTCCTTCATCAGGATAAAGAAAACACCCTGGAGCTCTTTCAGATTTGGCTTAATCTTCCTAAAAAAAGCAAGATGCTTTCCCCAGATTTTAAAATGCTTTGGGTCCAAAACATTCCAAAGATTAAATTTCCAAATGGGGAATTAACCCTCATCTCCGGTGAATTTAATGGACATAAATTTTTTGAATCCCCTCCAAGCAGTTGGGCGAGTTCTCCGGAAAATAATGTAAATATTTATCTTATCACCATGGGGCCTGATTCTAAACTTGAAATTCCCAAAGCTAAAATCCAAACCAATAGATCCCTTTATTTATTTGAAGGTAAAGCCGTGGATATTAATGGTGAAAAGGTCTCTGGGAAAAAGGCGATCTTTCTTAAATCTAATGAGGACCTGGTACTTGAAAGTAAGAGTGGCAACATTCAACTGGTTTATCTTGAGGCCAAGCCCATCGGAGAACCGGTTGTTCAATACGGTCCATTCGTGATGACGACCAAACAAGAGATCTTGCAAACCATGGAAGACTACCAACGAACTGAATTTGGCGGATGGAATTGGGAGAGAAGGGATATGATTCATGGCCCTAAGATTGAGCGTTTTGCAAAATATCCCGATGGAAGAATTGAAAGACCTTAATCATCATAGGGTTCCCGGGCACAGCGGTCTTCAATCTTTGTTTGTAATTCGTTTGAGATAAAAGGAAGAACCGGCACTTTATAATCCCTGCAATCAAACCAGGCCGGAAACATCATCTGTTGTCTACGTTCGATATAAGGATCTTCTGCCAGGGCCCTGGCTTCAACAGATTCCACCAGACGTTTATAATCAGCTTCAGTAATATATCCTTTCTTCAACAGGTCAAAGGCGAGATCAATTGATGTGGCCCAGGGTATTTGTCCTTCTTGTAACTTCTTACCATTATTTTTTTCAAAACCTTCTAGTGAATAAGCGATATGGATATAAGTTTCACCGCCGATGTGGGGAAATTCTTTTCTAATCTGAGCATACACTTCAGCATCTCTTTCACCATTGTCGCCGATCAAAATCATTTTAGTGGGATTTAATTCCGCAATCATTTTACGGAGAGAGTTGATCTTATGTTGAGAGTCGATCAGCTTATTATTTAAGACCAGCTTCCCAGAAGGAAAATCATTTTGCCACAGAAAGAAGTGATGAAGATAAAGCATCAGTTTTCTGGGAGCACTTGAGAGATAATGAAACTCTGTAGCATCAGGAATTTTGGCCATGGACTGATAAAGTTCAGGCATACCCATGAAAGCGTTTTTCGTTTGTCGGGCATTGGCGACTGCCGAGTCCACATCCAGAACATGGGAGACCTTTATCGTGTCATCCATATCAGAAACCAGAAGGACCTTAGAGAAGGCCAGTTGAGGGATAAGAAGGAAGAGCGCCAAAGTAATATTTTTCATGGGCTCAATTGTGCCTCAAAAGAGGCTTCGGCCGGGCGTCTATTGTATTTTTTTCAAGGTCTTTAAAATTTTAGACGCTAAAGAGAGATCTAGTTTGGCCTTAATGACGAGCTCAATCAGCTCCTTTTGGGTGATCTTTTCCTTACTTAGCTTCTCGCACCCCACGGATTCAATCTGATCAGTGATGATTGAGAGCTTCACATGTTGAGGCCAGAGATTATCCTGATTATTGCTTCCACCAGCGCAAAGAGGGATAAAATGATCGATTTTATACATGCTTCGGTCTCCCGTTAAACGGTAACCGAGGTCTCTTTTGTAAGCGATGAAGATGGCTTCTTTAAGAAAGGAATTCACGTTCCTTTCGCAGTAAGGAATCTGCTCTGGATGCCGGTAACGGTCGGGTTCAGTGCAAAGAGAACCAGGAGTTAAGCCTGGATCTGGGGCCAGGGGATAGGCCAAAGGTCGGGCCGCCTGGGCCATCATAGTAAAGGTCATCAGGAACATGAGGAGGGTAGTTTTCATAGTGGTGGATAATGCATTTTTTGAAGGATTCCGGAAATAGGGCATGTAGAATTGTCATAGTCATTTCTGATAATCCGTGAGAAAGAGCATAAGAAAAAAGAGAGATGAGTATGGAAGACGGAGTATTTTTAAATAAAGAAGATAAACAAAAATTAGCGGGGCTTCTTAAAGAACTTGAAGTGCTCAAAAGAGAACACAAAGGCTTTGCCGCCAATAAAGTGAAACTCACTCCAGAAGAACGAGAACAGTGGCGAGTTAATTCTCAGAGAACGAATCAAGTTCATATAGAAGTAAAAGAATTACGCCTCAAAAATATTTTCGAAGCAGGACGATAGCTTAAAAAAGGATCACTCCTGCTGCCGCTCCTAAAATCATTGCCATTAGCCCTAATCCAACAAGCAGACAATATTTTTTGCCTCCACTAAAGTAGGCAAGGAAAATTTTGGCCCCCGTACTGGAAATAAGAAGACCAACTACACCCCATTTTGCCGTTATCAGATCAAAAGCTCCATTGTCAGTTAATTGGCCCAGAGTCGTGGCCGCTGCATGGATTTCTGCCATTGCCACCAGTATGAGGGTTGCAAGGGCGCCTTTGGCACCATAAAGATCATTTAACCACGCAGCTAGAAGCGAAACACCAGCAATGACTCCTGCTATAAAAAGAGCATGGGAGAGCTTAAAAATATGCCCAGAACCAGGTTTTGTGTCCACCCCATTGGGGCGATAGCGGATAAGTAAAAAGCCCGAGAAAAGGATTAAACAGATCGTTGCCAGTAAGAAGGGAGCAATCATGGCCCTGAGTAATTGGGGAGACACTGTTGCAATAATTCCGATAAATAAAATGAGAGAAGCAAGATTTGCGAGTAAGGCGGCAGCAGCTGCCGGGAAGAGGAGGTGACCATCATTCTTAAGCCTTTGTCCAAAACTTGCGGTGGCCGCTGTAGAGGAAGCAAAGCCGGAGAAAAAACCTGCAATAGGAAGTCCTAGTTTCACTCCGAGTGTTCGATGAGCGATGTGCCCAAGCATTCCAGAGGCCATGACCAGGATAACAATATTCCAAATTGTATTAAGCCTAAGGACACCCCAGCTATCAATGGCCTTTTCAGGAAGAATGGGGAGCACAATCACGGCCGATGCAAGGAGAAGAAGCCCATCACTTAATTCTTGCTCGCTAATAAGTTCCCGGGTGAGTCGATGGAGGAATCCCTTGGCCTGAATTAAAATGGCACACAGAACTCCAAGGCCGCTTGCCAGAGGAATGTTCTCACGCGCAAAAGCGGAAAGTATAAAGGTTAAGATAATAGTGACTTCACCTGTTAAACCCGGATCTTTGTGGGCGGTGTATAGATAACTCGCAACTGCGAAAACGCCGACGATGACAAGAGTAACAGTAAAGGGAATTAATCCAAGACTCCAGCTTACTGCTCCAAGAATAGAAATAAGTGCATGGGTCCTGATTCCTGCACCTGTGCTATTAGGAGCGTGTCTTCTTTCCCGGACGACTCCGATCAAGAGCCCAATGCCTAAGGCCGTTATGAGTTCTCTTAAATTCGCATCATGCAGCATATGTAAAGTATCCTTCGTATTCTTACCGTAAATTATATTATAGGCTCTTTGAATGAGCACTTTTAGTTTTGAAAACTCTTATTTAAATCTCCCTTCAGCCTTTTATGAAAGAGTTCGCGCTGAACAATTTTCAAGGCCAGAGCTTCTCCAGTTTAATCATGAACTGGCCAAATCTCTGGGATTTCCGTCCAGAGAATTTTCCACAGAGGAGCTGGCAAATTTTTTTGCGGGTCAAAAACTTCTTCCCGGAAGTAAACCTATTGCCCTGGCTTATGCAGGATTTCAGTTTGGTCATCCAGTTCCGGTTTTAGGAGATGGACGAGCGATGCTTCTAGGGGAATTAAAGGGCTTTGATGTGCAGTTAAAAGGCTCAGGCAAAACTCCCTTTTCACGAAGAGGAGATGGACTAAGTGCTTTAGGTCCTGTGGTTCGAGAGTATCTTGTAAGTGAAGCGATGTTCGTGTTGGGCGTTCCTACGACCCGGGCACTTGCGGCAGTAAGAACAGGGGAAGAAGTTTTTAGGCAATTTGGACCGGAGCCCGGAGGTGTCTTTACCCGTGTGGCCGGTAGCCACATCCGAGTGGGAACCTTTCAGTATTTTTCATTTAAAAAGGATCTCTCCTCTTTAAAAATCCTTCTCGACTATACAATTAAGCGCCATTACCCGGAATTAAGTCATCTCTCAAATCTAAGAGAGAAGTGCTTAAGTCTTTTGAAAGCCTTTTCATTAAGGCAAGGAAATCTCATCGCCCAGTGGAGTGGTTTGGGTTTTATTCATGGAGTGATGAATACCGACAACTGCTTTCTCTCTGGTGAGACTGTTGATTATGGGCCATGTGCTTTCATGGATGAGTTCCGCTTTCATAAAGTTTTTAGCTCTATTGATGAAAGAGGTCGTTATTCCTTTTTTAATCAAGTTCCCATTATCCAGTGGAATATTTTACGGCTGGCCGATTGCCTCATTCCGCTTATATCAGATGATGAGAAAGAGGCGATAACTCTGGTCGAAAAAGAAGTGATCCCTCTTCTGGAAGAGTTCCCTCAAATGCGCACCAGAGAGTTCGCAAAAAAACTAGGGATCCATGATTTTAAAGCGGAAGATGAAAGTTTGGTGATGGATTTTTTAACTTTTCTTGAAGAAGAGTCAATGGATTTCACTTTGAGTTTTAGAAATTTAACTAAGCTTTATGAAGGGGATTTTTCCTTCTATGGTGAATCCCGGAAGATCAAGGATTTTACATCGAAGTGGCTGGCGAGAAATCCCAAAACCGAAAACTTGGACCAACTCAATCCTCTCTATATTCCTCGGAACCATCTGGTTCAAAAAGCGATTGAACTCTCTTACAAAGGAGATGATTCATTCTTTAAGAGGTTTAACGAGGTCTTAAGAAAACCATTTGAAGAACGGCCTGGATGTGAAGAATTTACCCTTCCTCCTCAGGAGAGTGAGAAAGTTCTTAGAACATTTTGCGGAACGTGAATAATTTACCTCCTTAAGTTGTGAACAGCTCAGGAAAGTATTAGATTCCTCTCATGCAGCTCTTATTTGCCATCTTTCTTTTAATCAGCTCTTCTGGATATGCCAGTATCTTTGATACGGATGACCGGGTTGATACCAAATACTCTTCCATTGAGTCCCAGGAACTGGCGCGGTCTGTGCCAGCTTTGATCCCCAAGAGGAATGTATCAAGATTGCCTGATGGGAAGTATAAACTCTCAGGCATGCCCCTCAAGAGCTATGGCATTTGCAGCGATGAAGCTTTTGCGGAAGAGTCGATTATCGCAAACTGTAGCGCAAGCTTTATTGGTGGAGATAGAATCCTTACGGCGGGACATTGCCTTAATCCTGATAACAATACCTGTGAAACCTACAATGTGGTTTTTGATTATGTGAAAGGGACAGATACTTTTGATCCTTCACAGGTCTATCACTGCAAAAAAGTTCTCTTCAGAGAATTTGATGAAACCCTGGTGGGAATTGATCTTGCGATCATTCAGCTCGACCGAAAAGTCACTGATCGGGAACCGATTGAATTGGACCTTGGGCAAAATCTTCGTTTAAATGATCCTCTGACTCTCATTGGTTATCCTTTGGGAATTTCTCAGAAGGTAGTAGAAACCGGTAAGGTCACATCTCTTGATAAAAAGAACGTCTCCTTTCATCATGACCTGGATAGCTTCTCGGTTAATTCGGGAAGCCCCATCTTCTCCTCCAAGGGAAAGCAAGTAGGGGTTATGGTCAGAGGAACCGGGGCCAATCTTGATAGAAGGAATGGCCGCACTTGTGATGAATGGCATATTGATAACGGCCAGGGCTTTTCGGCCGGCAATGATCTTAGTCCTCTTAAAGACGTTTTATAAGATGATAACCAAATTGGGTTTTTACAATTCCTGAAACTTCATTGGGCTGTAACTTGAGAAGGGCCTTTTCAAAGGCCGGTACCATTCTTCCTTTTGGAAATTCTCCCAGGTCTCCACCTTGCTTAGAAGAAGGACAAATAGAAAAATCCTGTGCCAACTCCTCAAAGGTTTTCCCCTCAGACAGCTTCCTCAGAATGTCTTTTGCCTCGTATTCATGCTGAACTAAAATGTGTTTGGCTTTAAAATTCATGAGCTCATTTTAAACTATTCTCATCTCTTAAGGAAGAGACTCCGGCCCGCCATGGAAGCTTCCCTTCTAATTCTATTCCGAGTGAAAAACTCAAAAAGGTTCTGATCACCACGATAAGCCCTAATATGGCCACACTTTCAATGCTTGGTTTAATGGCCACAGTTGCAATGATGTCTGCTGCCACTAAAAACTCCAACCCTAAGAGAATGGAACGACCAAGTTGTTTTCTAAAAGCTTCATAGGATGATTCAGTTGCCTTGCGGTAGTGCTTTAAATAGGTAAAGGTCGCAAAAATTGCCCCACCCATGATAACAATCACACCCGCAATTTCGATTCCTTTTGTCGAATAGTGGATGAACTCTTCAAACATAGGACGTCCTCTTTTCAATGATAAATAATTTTTATCAGCCCTTTGGCATCAACCGGTGCCCGAACCTTAGCGTCGTTATCAAAGTAGACATACACGTCCCGTTCAATATGAGGAACCGGGTCGTTTGTTATGGTTAAGCGGTCAGAAGGTTCGTCACCTTTCATCCAGGTTTTAATTCTTTTGGCCCAAAAACCAAGAGTCAGTTGATCATAGCCACTTCGATAGAGTTCTGAATCTCCATGAAGCCTGATGTAGATGAAGTCGGCGGTCAGATCTTCAAGATAAGGCCATCTTCCCGCAGTATCCGCAAAAACGATTGCGACATTATACTTTCTTAACAATTCAACAAACCATGGATTAAGGAAACTGACGTTCCGGATCTCTACCGCATGTCGGATTCTAAAATTCTCATCCACTTTTAAATACTGCCTCTCTTCAGGTATCTCGGCTTTTCTGCCTAATCTTCTGGCCTCTTTAAAATTTCTCGGAAGGAGTTTCAAGAAATTCTCAAACATCTCAGGTTTAAAACTCATGCTGGGAGGAAATTGCCAGAGTATAGGACCCAGCTTCTCTTTAAGGCTTAATGGACCGCTGGCAAAAAAATTGGCGAGGGGAATTTCAATACTGTTAAGCCTTTTTATGTGAGTGATATAGCGATTCGCCTTAACCGAAAAAAGAAAACCTGGTGGTGTTTCGTCATACCACCTTTGATAACTCGTAGGTCTTTGTAGGGCATAAAAAGTGCTATTGATTTCAATACTAGGAAGCTCGCGGCTGGCAAACTGAAGTTCCTTGGCAGCGGAGAGTTTAGGGGGATAAAAGGTTCCCTTCCATCCATTATATTTCCAGCCTGAAATACCTATTTCCACTTTACTCATAGGATTAAATGGTATCTTCCTTGCATTGGCTTTCCTATAGAGGCCGCACTACAATAGTAAGTAAGTTTCTTAGGTATTTAAATTGGAGACTCTATGCATACTATCCTTTCAGAATGTCCTCATTGTCATAGCATCAATAAGCTTGTGCCAGAGAAGGCAAAGTCACAAAGTCCAGTTTGCGGCAAATGTGGGAAAAATTTAAACCTCCACGGACTTGTTTCTGAGGTAAGTGGTGAAGGATTTAGAAAGATATTGAAGAACGCTTCTGGGCCAGTGGTGGTAGATTTTTGGGCCAGCTGGTGCGGACCGTGCCAGATGTATGGACCTGAATATGAAAAAGCTTCTTTAGGAAACCCTGAGGTTATTTTCCTTAAAGTGAATACAGAGACTGAACAGGCCCTCGCTTCCCAGTTCGGAGTCCGGGGAATTCCTTGCACGATCATGTTTAAAGGAGGAAAAGAAGTTGCCCGACAGGCCGGTGCTATGAATGCCGACCAAGTAACTTCTTTTGTGAGAACTTAGAAGTAAATAAAACTAACTTCTAAATCGCGAGTACCATGACCTTCCAGAATCACGGTTGTCTCATAGCCTTCGGCTTTATAATTTAACTTATAGGTCTTATACATGCCGCTAAATTGGCGGGCCAGGAAATGGCGAAAGTAATCGAGGTAGGACGAGTGGTAAACTTTCTGAGTGTTTTTATTACTGAGAAGATCACTTAATAGGTTTGAGCGATTCACATCCCGTCGATTAAAATTAATTTGAAGGCCTTCTCCTTCAATGCCACGTTGCTGGGCCACAATTGCCTTTGTATCGTAATAGAAATTAACTTTGGCCTCTGATTTTGAGGTCATCATGCCTTCAATAATATGTCTGGCAGCATTCCAGATGCAGTAATTATGGTTTCCACCAGTAAATGTCACATTCAGTTCATTTTTTGCCTGGAAGACAAAACGGTTATTACCGGCAGGGGAGACGATGATCGGTATCTCAAGAGGCACATTTACCAGATCACTATCAACTTTATTAGCTGGAAGCTTGGCCGGAATCCCATCAAAGAAATGATTGATGTTAACCAGATTGCCCCGATTATTACCAGTTTCTAAAAGAATGATGGATTCGAACTTCTTATCGTTTAAATAGTTTTCCATCACCGCGGTTAAACGATTTTGCCAGTCATAGGTCTTATGGGGATGGACATTGATATGGTAGTTCCCGTCCTTAAGTTCATGAGGATAGGCATAAGCAAAATTTACTTCGCACAGAATTTTTGTCGTTTCATATTCTGCTGAAAAAGCCTGATCTTTTATGGGACCAAGAAAAAACGAGCGCTGTTTTAGATTACCTGTAGCGAGGTGTTTATTATCGATCAAAGCGCTATAGGTAATGGTGCGATTCTTTCTTTCCACAGTGAATGTCATCGGAAGAATCTGGTTATCTTTTTCTATCATAAACTCACGGCTAATATGATTCGCTCCTCTTTGGGTTTCGCCTTTGGGAGTCATGAGCTTAGGAGCTTTGTTATAGTCGTAATAGCAATCCAGATCAAAATTCTGATCAGTGTCCAAGTAGGCCTTGGTCACCCTTTCAGCAAAGCTTTGCCCATATAGAGGGGAGACAAGAAGGAGGGTAAAGAGAGGCAGGATGCTTAAAGTTTTCATAGGAGCTTCATACTAAAGGTTTCTTCCTACTGCCAATATGAGTGAGATTTTAAGTAAAATTTATAGGTTATCTTTACGTAATTAATGCGGAGTGTAAGTCATTAAGATTCTTGGATTACCGAGCTTTTGGATGATAGACTTACTTGATAAAAAAAGGATTACTTATGAAAACAACCGTATCTCTTGTTTTACTCATGTCTCTTCTTGTGGGTTGCGCTTCTAACAAGGCCGCTCGTCATGACGTTAAGGAAAAAGTCTCTCAGGAACAAGTTTCTGGAGGTAAAGAGTTCGCGACTAAAATTCGTTCACTTATTAATTCTTCTGAATCTTTAAATAACGATCAGAAACAAAAGCTTCATGCTTTATTATCTGAAGTTGGTCAAAAGAATAAGGCCCTTTTTCAAGAATCATTCAAACTTCGTTCGGTTTTGGTTCAGGAACTTATTTCAGGAAAGGCCAATCGTAAGCAAGTTAAAATCTTAAAGAAAAAAATCAAAAAAGCTGAGAGTGAAAGACTAAGCAATGGCTTCGCAGCAATGGATAAAGTTGCAGACATTGTGTCGAATGATCCTCAGCGCGATAAAATCATGCAAGAATTTCTTCAAATCGATCATATTCGCGACTAATAGTTCTCGCCAGGAAAGACTCATGAAGCAGTCTTTCCTGGATTCCTTTCTTTGATTCAAAAACTGCCTGTAGTAGAGTATTTACCATGAATAAACCGTTTACTCCCCCCGCCAATGTTAAAGAAGTCCTCGATCGCTTAAACCGCCCTAAAACAGCAGTCATCACAGGTGGCATGCCTTATGCCAACGGGCCTCTTCACTTAGGCCACCTTGCAGGGGCGATGGTTCCACCGGACATCATGGCCCGTTATATGCGGATGTTGATAGGTCATGAGAACGTTTTATTTGTTAGCGGGAATGATGACCATGGTTCAACTTCGGAAGTCGCAGCACTGAAAGCTGGAATGCCTATTCGTGCTTTCATTGACTCCATTCATGATAAACAAGTCGCGACCATCAAGCGCTATGGAATTTCCTACGATATCTTCTCCGGTACTTCACAGCCTGACTGTTTTCCTACTCACGCTGAGACTTCTCAGGAATTCATGTTGGGTCTCTGGAAAAATGGAATGCTGGAAAAGAAAGTCACTAAGCAGTGGTTTGATCCAAAGCTCAGCCGTTTCCTGCAAGATAGAAACGTTACGGGCAAATGCCCTAATCCAAATTGTACGAATGAAACGGCCTATAGTGACGAGTGTGAAGTTTGTGGGACTCAATATGATCCTTCCGAACTCATCAATCCCAAATCATCGTTAAGTGATGCGACTCCGGTTTTAAAAGACACCGCCCATTTGTGGCTAAATATGTGGAAGGTTTCTGACCAGCTTCTGGCATGGATTAAATCCAAACAGAACAAGTGGCGTAAAGGCGTTTTTAATGAAGTATTCGAAACCGTTCAACCGGCCTTCCAGTTTGATAATACTCATGAACCGATCTTTAAAGAAATGAGAGCTTCTCTTCCAAAACATAAAAGCCGTTATGCTCCCGGAAAGAAAGTTGTAGTTCAATTTGAGAATAAGGCCGATTTTAATACCGGACTTGAAGCTTTTAAAGCGAAGAGTATTCCTTGTGAACTTCTCGACGGTTGGGCCCATCGTTCAATTACTCGAGATGTGACTTGGGGAATTTCCGTTCCTTCTGAAATTGATCCTGAAATGAAAGAGAAGACACTTTACGTCTGGCCGGATTCACTTATTGCTCCTATTTCATTTACAAAAGTAGCTTTGAAGAATAAGGGACGCGATCCTCAGGAATATGAACGTTTCTGGAAAGATCCAGAGGCGAAGATTTATCAATTCTTAGGTCAAGATAACGTTTACTTCTATGTTCTGATGCAAGGAGCGATGTGGCTTGGCACTCAGAAAGAAATCGATCGTCTTCCTGTGGCAGGTGAGTTTACCCTGACTGATGTTTTCAGCGTTTTCCATCTGATGGTGGATGGTGAAAAAATGAGTAAGTCCCGAGGGAATTTCTATTCGGGTGATCAATTGACTGAAGAAATGGGTTTTGATCCGGATCAGATCCGTTACTTCCTCTCAACTCTGGGTCTTCCGGAGAAGCAGTCTAATTTTGATTTTGAGACCTTTAAGGAAAGAAATAAATTTCTCGCAGGCCCAATGAACGCCGCTATAGAAAAACCAATCTCAGCTGTTCACACTCGTTTTGAGGGCAAAGTTCCGGAGGGGAAGCTGCTTGAGAAAGCGGAAAAAGAAACAATGAAGATTGTTCAGCTTTATGTGAAAAATATGGAGAAGGCCGAATACTTAACTCTCTTGGGTCAAATTGAAAATTACGCGCGCTTAATTAATAGCTTCTTCGTTCAGTATAAACCCCATGATGACCGTGCCGAGCTTGAAGGAAGGAAAGATGCTCTTTATAGCTCTTTCTATATCCTGAAAAACCTTATGATCATGCTCTATCCATTTGCCCCTCAAACCATGGATCGAGTCAGAGAATCACTTAATCTTCCGGAGAGTGTCTTTACTCTGGATGAATTAGGAACGGGAATTCCGGCAGGACATGCGATTGGTCAGAAACAACAATATTTTCCTGCAGTAGAAGGGGCCACTGAATAAGTGACCCCTTTCATATCTAGATACTTACTGGTGTAATGATGACATCAACCCGGCGGTTCTGGGCCCGGCCTTCTGGAGTCTTATTGGAGGCCAGAGGCTTCTCATAACCAAATCCTTCAGACTCTATATCTGTCACGATATCAGAAGCATTTACTTCTAAGTACTTCTTAACAGCTTCAGCTCTTTGCTCTGATAGTTTTTGGTTGATTTCCTTACCACCAGTGGAGTCTGTGTGACCTTCAACAATCACTTTACTTTGATCAAATTCAGAGATCACACCTTCTACTTTTTTAAGGAGAGCAAAGTTATCTCCCTGAATGACCGCTTGAGATTTTGGAAACTGTAGGGCCTTCAGGCGGATCACCAGATTCTCACCTTGTTTATAGACGTCAGCTTCATCAGGTGAAAAACGATTCCGGGCCTCTTCGTAAACAGCACTAAGTTTTTGATCTTCACTTAACTGAGTATTAGTGGCCGAGAGGGATTCGGTAACCCCTTTTTCTCGTTCAAGAGCTTCCTGAGTTCTGGCAAATTTTTCATCTTCTGCCTGCATTCTTAAGGCCGTTTCTTCAGGAGTAGAGGCCGTAAGTCCTCTGGCCGCAGCAGTTGTCCCTTCAAGTTTTCTTGCTTCTTCGAGGGCCACAGCCGAGTAGATTTCGATCTCCGCATTATTGTGACGATGTTTTGTAATGAAGAGGTCAGCTTCTTTATACTTCTCGTTGGCAGAAGCCAGAGTTTTAGGGGCCAGGTTTTGGGCGCCATTTTTAACGGAATCATCAATTAAAAATTTTGCTTCGCCTAGATTCTGCTTTTTAATTGCGGCGAGCTCTAAATCCAAATAGGAAGTGATAAACTGTGCTCGTTTTTCTTTTAGCTCATCATCCTTATCTTTCTCTATTTTAGTCGTTTCTTCTTTGATCTTTTTATCGAGGTTCGCAAGTTCCCCTGGTAATAGAGTGTCGGCATTGGCGGCCAGAGCGGCATCTCGAGCGATAATCACATCTCTGAGTTTCTCTCTATTCTCTTCAGCATTGTCCCTGGCGCGATCTAAGTAGGCCTGACCAAGGGCCACTTCTTTTAAAACCTTCTCCTTGGACTTATCATCCTTTTCCATCTTCCTGGCATTTTTTAAAGATGTCCTGGCCTCTTTAAAACTCACTGGTGCCAGGATGTCGTACTCTTCGCTTCGGGAGTTTTCAATGGCCATTTCAAGGTTGCCAATTTCTTGTTGGACATTGGCGGACTTAGGAAATTCCTTAATCTCCGGCTTACTACTACAGGCGGTTAAGCCAATGATAAGGCCTGCCATCAAGGTCAGATCCTTTATGCGTTTTCCAAATTTCATATGCAGCTCCTTGAAATTTTTAAACCTACAGGATGCGTGGTGCAAGTTGTGGACCAGAAATGTGTGCTATGCAAAGGAGTTGATAATAGATAGATAGAATTCGGAGTTAGTTGCTTGTTATGGGGCAACTAACTCCGAATTCTTAGAGGGACTTCATGTCGATAACGAAGCGGTATTTGACGTCATTTTTAACAGTGCGGTCGTAAGCCTCATTGATATGTTTAATATCAATCATCTCAACTTCTGAAGTTATATTATGTTTTCCACAGAAGTCTAAGAGTTCCTGGGTTTCTTTTATTCCACCAATCAGAGAGCCGGCAATTCGTCTTCTTTTCATGATCAGCTGTCCACCGTGAAACTTATCGAGCAGTTCAACCGCTCCCACAATCACCATCGTAGCATCTCGTTTTAAAAGATTAAGATAAGGATTTAAATCATGGTGTCGTGGAATAGTATTTATCAAGAGATCAAATTTTTCCTGATAATTGGCCATCTGAGACTCATCGGTTGAGATGAGAACTTCGTGGGCCCCAAGTTTTCGAGCATCTTCAGCTTTCTTAGGAGAAGTTGTAATCATCACGACCCGCGCCCCCATTGCATGAGCGAGTTTAACACCCATGTGGCCAAGCCCACCGAGACCGATGATTCCTACCGTGTCACCTTCTTTAACTTTCCAATGACGAAGAGGGGACCACATAGTGACTCCTGCACACAAGACAGGGGCCATCGCCTTGGTATCCAGATTCTTAGGTATTTGAAGCACAAAGTTTTCATCCACCACGATCGATTCACTATAACCACCATGAGTGAAGCCACCAGACTTTTTATCTTCGCTATTATAAGTCGCGGTAAAACCATTTTCACAGTACTGCTCTAAATGCTCCTCGCAGGATGAACAAGTCTTACAGGAGTCGACCATGCAGCCTACGCCAACCAGATCGCCCACTTTGAACTTTGTAACTTTGGGACCTGTCTCCGCAACAATTCCCACAATCTCATGACCAGGAACAATAGGGTAGTTGGTTCCTTCCCACTCGTTCCTTGCAGTATGAATGTCACTATGACAGATGCCACAGTAGGAAATATCAATCTTCACATCATAATCAGCAGGTGTTCTTCTTTTGATAGAATGAGGCTTAAGTTTATCCGTTGCCGAAAAAGCTGCATAGGCCTTAACTTGTGTCATATCTTTCTCCTGACTATTCTTTTCGTAGAAATTTAAGAAGTTCTTTCCATGAAGCTTCATCGGCTGCCTTGTTATAGGCGAGAGGCATGTTGTATTTATTGCCAATTTCAGTTGCTTTTGGATTCGTAAAAGCGTGGGTGGCCCCTTGGTAATTAATAACTCTGTAATCGGCCTTAAGGCTTTTCATTTCTTTCTCAAATTGCGCCCGATCCTTGGCCGGAACCATTGGATCAGCTAAACCGTTAATCGCCAGAACATCGGCCTTAATGCCTTCAGACTCCATTGAACTGGTTAGACCTCCGTGAAAGCTCACGACTCCTTTAACATCAGCGCCGCTTCTGGCGACATTTAAGGCCTGAGTTCCGCCAAAACAATAGCCAATGACATAAATTCTTTCAGGATCAACATGAGGATTCTGCTTGGCCATTTCGATATATTTGTTAAGTCTTTCTACTCCCATTGAAGGGTCTTTATAGAAAGGAGTAGCAAGAGCTTCTGCTTCTTTCGGCGTTTCAACTGTTTTGCCGTTACCATAAAGATCTACAGCTAACGTAGCAAAGCCTTCTTGATTGAGCATAGATGAACGATTCATTAAGTATGGAGTTCGTCCCCACCACTCGTGAACAATTACAACCAGAGGAATTTTATCTTTAAAATCTTTAGGTAATTGGACTTTCGCTTCAAAGGCCACATCATCTTCAATAAAACTAACTTGAGAGGAGTAGGTCTCTTTCTCTGTCTTTTCTTTTTTCATATGACCACACGACGTTATTAGGAGACTGAACATTAGAACACTTAAAGCTAGTTTCATATTTTCCCTCACTGATGAATGTTAACCAGCTTATTTTATCTTACTATCAGTGAGAGACAACGATAAATGTCTAACGGACTGCCTCCTTATAATGCACCTATAATGATGAGCTGGTTGTATTGTCTTGTGCAGAATCTTTGGAACTCGTTGATACTTTAAGTTCCTCATAGCACCGTACAATGGCCTTTCCCAGGGATGAAGCCGACTGCGGATTTTGACCCGTCACAAGTCTCTCGGAAGTCACGACCTTATCTCCCCAATTAGGGGCCGACTCGTAAAAGGCTCCTCTTTCTCTTAAGCGCGTCTCTAGTAAGAAGGGGACGATGTGATCTTTCTTTACTTCTCTTTCTTCAGCGTCACTGAATGAATTAATCTTTTTATCTTGAACAAGATACTTCCCATCAGAAAGCTTCACATTAACTAAAGCGGAAGGGCCATGGCAAACCGCTCCGACAATCCCGCCATTTTCATAGATAGCAGCAGTAACTCTTTGGATGTCACGATTATCAGGAAAATCCCACATTGTGCCGTGTCCACCTGCAAAGTAGATGACTTGATAATTGGTGGGATCAATATCACTCATGGATTTTGTAGGAAGATGTTCTTTAAGATTAAATTTTTCAACGAAACTTTTATTTTCAGGATCGTCGATTTTGATACTGTCTTTTTCTACCGGCGCGTTTCCTCCTTGAGGACTCGCGAACTCAATTTTAAAGCCTGCATTGATAAGAGGCCAGTAGACATGACTTACTTCGGCCAGGTACCATCCGGTTTTATCTCCTGTGTTTCCTAACTCACTATGATTCGTGACAACGATTAATGCATTCTTGTTCATCTTTGACCTACCTGTTAGAGTTTAGCTTGATATACCTGCCGGGTATCAGGCCAGTCGTGAGGAGTCAGAATGAAAATACTTTTGGGAATAGTCATGAGTTTGAGTCTGTTAACTGCTGTTCGTGCAAACACAACCTCACTTAATGAACTATCGATCAAGATCAATAAAGAACTTCCTGAAATCTATGATCATGCAACTAAGCTGGTCGGGACTTCAGTCCAAAATAATAATTTTTATTTTCACTTTTTATTGAAAGCAAGTGCCGACGAATATAAGTGGGCCATCCCGAAAGTAAAAAAACAAGTTCTTAAAACTATTTGCTCAGGCAAAAGAGAAAGAGAAATCTTAATTCGTCACAAGGCCAATATTATTTACCGTTATGAAAGTGATAAGGGGCAATCATTGGGTGAGTTTATGATAACGCCTTCCCACTGCACTAAAAAATGAACCTCCTTTCTCAGGATGGTGAAGTTTATCTGTTTCAGGATTTCTTCTCAGAAGAAGAAAGAAAGAAATACTTCAAGTCTCTTCTGGCCGAAACACCCTGGGAGCAGAAACCGATTAAAATGTTTGGAAAAGAGATCATGCAGCCCCGGCTTACAGCGTGGTTTGGCGATGAGGGGATGTCCTATCGCTATTCTGGTCTCACCATGAAGGGCCATGTCTGGACACCAACACTTCTGGAAATTAAAGCGAGAATAGAGGAGAATGCCCAAGTTCGCTTTAACGGGGTTCTACTTAATCTGTACCGTAATCAGAATGATAGTATGGGTTGGCATCGTGACAATGAAAAAGAGCTCGGTCTTAATCCTGTCATCGGATCGGTTAGTTTAGGGGAGACAAGAAGATTTATACTCAGACATCGGGAGAAAAAAGATCTAAAATTTGAATTGGAACTTACAGACGGAAGTTTTTTATTAATGAAAGGTAAGACCCAGCATTTTTGGCAACATTCGGTACCAAAGGAAAATTCCGCTGCTGGGCCTCGTATCAACCTGACTTTCAGAATCATCAAATAAAGAAGACCCGTTTCCGGGCCTTCCCTACTGAATTATCCTACTCCCCGTAAAGCTTGGTCATTAAGGCCTGGCAGTCTTGGGCAAGGGACGTGTAAACGTTGCTCATGCATGCTCGGAAATGCGCTGGATCTTCACCTGCATCACCACAACCTTGGCGAGCGAGATCTTCAAAACAGGCACGGTTTCTTGAAATCTCTTCGGGTGTCGGGTTAGAAGTTTCACCCTCATAAGCGATATCCGCCATAGAGGCAAAGCTAAGTAAAAGACCAGTAATTAAAATTATTTTTTTCATAAGTTATCCTTTTCTATTAGAGAAAGCTTTTACCAATATCTCTGATTAAGTAGCCTACAGCATAGGGAACTGAGTAAGGTCGTCTGGTCGTTGAAGATGAGTCATGTCCATAGCCCACCTTATGAAGCCACTCATGGAAAAGATTCGCGGCCACATTATTAATCGTATAGTTGTTGAAGAACTTCGTATTAACGTTGATATAAGTTATCGAAGTATTCGTCCAACCGACGACACTGTTATTGGTGTAGTACATTTTTACACCCACATCCATGGTGTTATTTTTTGAAGGAGTTAACTTCTCTGCAGCATCCAGGATTGATTGGTAAATTTGAGCATTGGTCTTGCCATTATTATTTGCAAACTGAGTTGCACCATTGTACTTGTGGTTTAAAATTTTTGTTCTAAAAGCTTCTGTTGCCACAACTTTTTTTACCAAAGCCACAGCTCTATCGTATTTATCAGCTTGGGTATTTGTTAAATTCATATAGGACACATTAGTCTTAAAAGTTCGCGCTTGTTCCGGAACTTTTGATGTTGGAGACGGTGGCGTCGTCGGAGTTGTTGGAGTTGTTGGTGTTTCATCTCCATCATTATCTGCGTCTCCGTCATTTCCATCGATTGGTTCTGTGACAGTATCGTCGATAGCGGGATCTGTAAGTGTTCCATCATCATTACATGAGACGATCATGAATGACATCAGGAGCATCATCACAAGCATTTTCTTCATGAGCCTTCCTTTGTTTGGTTCGTGTTTTGATGCATGTGATCTTGCTACAAAGCATTTTACTTCCAAAGGTGGGGAAGTTTTTCCGAAAATGGAGTTCCATATTTATTCAAGGATTATGGATTATGAGTATTGATTTTGGATTGATTGTGGAAGATGTTTGGAGAGAGTATGGAAGAAATCTTATTTCAAAGCGCTTTTCAAAACAACCCAGGGAAGAAGTGCACACATCTTCCGAGAAGGGGTGACTTTGATGTGTTCAAAACAAAGAAGGAATTCTATTTCAGACGGCCATTCTCCAATGTGGGAATCGGCGATTGTATTTTCAAAGAGTTCAATCCAGGTTCGGACCGTCGTTACTTTTTTACCTGAAATTTCGTGAGTTAAAACTGATGCAGAAGCTGAACAAATTGCACAGGCTTGGGCCTTGAAGCCAATGTTCTTTATTTTATTTTCTTCAATTTCTAATTTAAGTTCTACGTGATCACCACAAAGTGGATTTATTTTTTGGGATTCGCGATTAAAGTGTGGAGGAAAGAAACCATTCTTATCTGATCGGGCATGCTCAAGAAGTTTTTTTCTCACTTCTTCCTGATTCATTCTTTTGTTCTCAACGATAAAATTTCACCGACAATACTTAGAGCAATTTCATCGGGATTTTGAGCATCGATATCCAGGCCAGCAGGAAGATAGAGGGGATAATTCACCATTTGGTTCATGTCGCCTAGATAAGTTAGTACTTCTACAGAGCGCTTCAAGCTTCCAATCATTCCAACATAAGAAGCCTTGGAGTCCAAAGCCTTCTTCACGATCATGGGATCCTGGGCAGTATGTGAAGCTACGATAACAATTTCATCATGTCTGAAATCAATATTTGCAAAGCTGTCCTCTAAACAGTGGCACTGAACACTGGAAGGATAATTTTCTTTTTTGACGTCCGGGCCGATTACACGAACAGAGTAACCTAAGAGAATAAAATGTCGGGCCATGGCCTCAGTGATTCGTGTACGTCCCACAATGGTGACTTCTTTAGAATAAATTTTTGTTTCATTAATAAATGTAGCGGGCACGTTTTTAATAAGCCGAAGGGATTTAAGTTCTCTGTTTCTTAAGCGAGCAATGGATTCATTCATCTTTATCAGGAGCTCTTCAATCGTTTCAACGATTGGCAGAGAATGGTCGGTTTCAGTGGTCCAGCCATAGTGTCCTGCTAATCTTCCTATTTCATTTTGAAATTTTGGAGCAGGAGGAAGAGTTACTTTAACTGCCGGTATGATGGGGTCGATAAATAAACGCATCTTTCCACCACATGCAACACCTAAACCAAATATTTCATCATCCAAGTCAGCTAGCACGATACGAGGTTTTTTTTCTTTGATGGCCTCTTTGGATTCTTCACCTATAAATCTTTCAGCACACCCGCCTCCGACCCATCCAAAGAGATTTTCTCCTTCGGAATTAAAAATCGCCTTTGAGCCATTCTTAGCGGAAGCCGAACCCATGACTTCTATCACTGTTGCGATAACAAAGGATTCTCCTGAAGAGCGAAGACTTAGAATAGTCTCATGGAAGATTTCAACTGGATCTTGGATACTAAAACTCCTGAGGGTGTTTTGATTAAGTTAAATCACTCTCAAGAATAATACAAGTGAGTTCAGTTGTCGTTCCCAGTCGGAGTGGAGGACCCCAGGTGCCAGTTCCAGCACTTACATAGACTCGCATACTATCTTCTGCTGATTCGCCCAGATAATGGGGACTATGAACTTTTTTAACAATGAGTGTCCACGGAAAGAACTGTCCACCATGTGTGTGCCCTGAAAGCATGAGGTCAAAACCAGCAGCCGCTGCTCGAATGGCAAGCTTTGGATTATGGGCCAGAAGAATTTTAAACTCTGGATTTTCCTTGCTTTGATTGAGTTGCGTCTTCATTGCGGCCTGTGGATTAGGGTAGGGATGACCCACCAGACTTGCGGCCGGATCAGTCACTCCCGCCAACATGAAATGTGAATTTTGGTAGCTTATGAGATCATGAGTATTTAAAAGCACTTTTATTCCAATACTTTTAAAATACTGGATCCACTCCACAGGGCCTGAATAGTAATCATGATTGCCCATAATGAAGTAGGCCTTACCATCCCGGGACAGCTGCTCTAAAGCTTTCGCTTCTTCTTTAAACTGAGACAATTTTCCATCGACGATATCCCCGGTTAGAACGATGAGATCAGGATTTTGTTCAAGAGTTTTCTTCACTACTCGTTCAACATATCTTTTACCTAAAGTAGGGCCTACGTGCAGATCAGATATCTGTATAATTTTGAGCCCTCTGAGATTCTTCGGAAGATGAGGAAAGCGGAGAGTCACTTCCTTCAGAGTCGGACCATTAAAAGCGCGGTAAAGTCCAATAATTAGACAAAGACCGGTCAGTGTATAGACAATTGTGTGGTAATGAATATTGATGAATTCTAAACGAGAGATAAGGAGTACTAGGTCTGTTCCTAAAAGCGAGATAAAGAGAAAATTCACAATCCCAATACCTATATAACCCAAAGAAGAAAAAAGGCGAAGTGGAACTAAAAGAGAAAAAAGAAAAGGTATCGCCAGAAGAAAGGAAGAAAGTATTCCTGTTGAAAGTCTTAGCCAGATATAGAGGTAGCTTACCAGAAGAAGAGATGTGAAAATCAAGATTATTTTTAAAAACTGCTTATTCATGTCCTAAAGATTAACATTTTGCGAGCGAAAGGTTTAGGGGATTTCCTCGAGTCTGAATTGATCTTCTTCTGTCTGCTCTTCCTGGGCCTGGGCTTTAGTCTCTCTTTCTCTCAATACTTGTTGAAGCTCTAGGTAACTGCTCTCAAGCTCTCTTTGCCTTTCATTCATGCTTTGAATCTCTTGTTCCAAAAGATCATTTTGTCTTCGCATTTCATTGAGTTGTTGTTCTTGGAATTCTAACTGCTGATAACGATAAGATTCGAGTTCCCGGGCCTGTTTTTCATAGAAGCAAATATAGTCATTGCCACAATCTTGGGCAGGACTGGAAAGAGGAATTAAAACTAAAAAGAGTATTAAAGCCTTCATGGGTTCAGTTTAGCATCGGGAGTACTAAACGAGGAGGCGAAAGGGCCTTACGAAGTATCTCAGTTTTTGTCTTTGACTGAGGCCATCTCTCTTTTAGCAGGGGCCTTAAGATTTGACCCACTCATGACAAAGTTAAGCGATTTATTTTCCACAGTCTTTTCGCCTAGGTCGACAATCCGATAATTATTCATACCTTCTTGTCCATATACCGCTCGAAAACGATAAGTTCCATTGCTCAAAGTGAGCTCACTCATTCTAATATTGGCGGGTAAAGTACTCCAAAACCTGGTATCGGCTTTTTCACTTTCGTTTATCAGTGCGACTGCCGCGGCGTGCGTCAGACCTGCAATGGCACCAGCAAGTTCGGGATTATTTTTTCTATTTGCCTGGTAAGCCGCATAGGTCACCGCCAGAGCGGCCACATGTTTTGCCGCTAAACGTATGCCTGTTTTGGTAGCGATAGCTGTGGTGTGCTCATTGATTGCTTGCATGGCCAGATCCCCCAAGGGGGCGATGACTGAAAGAGGAGCTTCTGCCACAACAACTCCATCTTGGTCCAGGGCCTGAACTCTAGCACTACCTGGTTGAGGTATAGAAGGTATATAGGGAAGCTCAAAAGTAATCACACTTCCTAAAGCAAGAATGCCTGCCATTTGACGAGAGTTTCCCCAATTAATAGGAAACTGATAATGCTGAACACTTTTTTCGACAATAAGACCCTCTTGAAGAAGGAATGTTACTTGATTCCCGGATGAGTTCAACTTATTCAAGATTTCCTGTGTCGGAGACAACGTTGCTATTTGTTGTTTTAATTCCTGAGGTCTGATCTTCTTCGTCAACATCAGGATTTTTAAAGTCAAAAAATTTTTAAAATCTTGAGAGTGTGTAGTGGCGAGTACATATTTGCCTTCAACTTCTTTCTCCGGGAGATTGTGAAGATTGTTGAAGTTGGCCTTGAAGGCCTGGTATGAATTATTGAAGGTCGGAAAAAGATTGTAATATTTAAAAAATACAGCATTTGCATCTTTATAAAGTTGAAGGGCAATTTGATCATCATTTTTAGTCTTTTGAGATTCATGAATTAAAGCCCCAAATGTCTTTGCTAAAAGATCCTCTTTAAATAAAGCCTCACCCATTCTATCTTTTTTTATCTCTGATAAAAATGTATCCCAAGCTAAAATTTCCGCTCGTGCCTGCCTTAGTAATAAACTTTTTTTAGCTTGATCAGTTTCAATTTGAGCAAGGAGATAATGGTTAAGTGAGAGGTAGAAATAAATTAATGAAGCTTCATATTTTTCGCCATAGTAGAAATCAGAATTATCATTTATGATCACAGATTTTACTTTTCCGGATGCACTGGTGGTGTAGAGCTCATCGAGTAAGTTTTTGGCATCAGTCATGGCCTTTATTGATGCCTCATAATCACCTTTGTAATGCTGAATTAATCCTAGTTCAACATGATAGAGGAGTTTGGAATTATTATCCTGAGACAGTGAACCTGTTGTTAGTAATTGGATGGCCTCATCATGCCTGTCAGATGCAACCAAGGCCCTTATTCTACTTGTTAGGGCCTGATGTCCTGAAGCGCAGGAGCTGATAAAAAAGATAAGTCCTAATAAAACAGATAGCCTCATTGAAATCTCCGATAGTTATTCTTCGGAATATCCAGGAAGCACTTGATTTAAGATTTATTAATTTAAAGAAACCGAGGTTAATGATCGGATGATAACTTAAGGCCAATAAGCCCCAGTAAAATCAGGCCCGCACTCGCCACTCTCATAAAGCTAGCTTGTTCACCTAGGATAATGATTCCTACAACAAAAGCTCCAAGTGCACCAATACCTGTCCAAACAGCGTAGGCAGTACCTAAAGGCAGGGATTTCATCGCTACAGAGAGAAGACCAAAGCTTGCTAACATGAGAATAAAAGTAGCAACCGTTGGATACAATTTTGAAAAGCCATCTGATTCTTTCATAAAGTAGGCCCAGCCAACTTCCAAAATTCCAGCGATACATAAAAAAATCCAGGCCATAAAAAATCCGTTAGTTTAAGAATTGTGTTGATCTTGTCATTACGAAGCCAACCTCTTAAGCTTAAAGTATGTATACTCAATATTTAAATGATATTTTCCTTTTTGATCTTTTTGATCATATGCCACCCGTTTACTCTTACTTCCTTAGTTGCCTCGGAGCGATTTTCGCAGGAACTGTAGTCGGTAAAGAGCGTGAAAAAGCTCAAAAAGCTGCAGGCCTTAGAACTTTTGCTATGGTGGCGTTAGGCTCTTGTGTTTTCACCTTAACGGCCCGTTTGGTTCATCATGAAGGCATCTTTATCGATGGTGCAAGAATTCCAGCACAGATTGTAAGTGGAGTAGGTTTCTTAGGTGCCGGTGCCGTTTTCCGCTCAGGAAGAATAGTGAGCGGTCTCACGACAGCTGCTGGAATCTGGGCCACAGCGGCAGTAGGTCTGGTTTTCGGATTAGGTTTTTTCACTTTCGGTCTCAGTATTACCTTCATGATCTTTGTCTTATTTTGGATTCATTCTTTCATGGACAGAAGGCATCTTGATATGAGCGTTAGGGTCAATTATCTCATTCATATCAATAGTGTTGATGGTAAAGGTCCAATCCTTATGGAAGAAATCATTAGAGATTGGGGACATTTAATTGAAGTGGTGAGTGGAAGAAATATTGGGGCTGATAATCAAGTATGGAAGATTGCTTTATATCCTTCTCACAGACCTCATCAAAGATTCCTTAGTGATCTGGCAGTCCAACCTTATGTCACCAGAATTGAAAAAGAAGATCTCTCCCTTTAAATTGTTCGCAGCTAACTGAGGATAAAATAACTTAGAAAACTACTTCGTGAGGCCGTTTTCTAAGTTAGGCTACAATGATTTGTCTGGAATATGGGTAAAAGCGTTTCACAAAATTAGTTTCACGTTCATCAAGATTGAGTTGGGTAGGAAGCTTTCTCATTCCAAATACATCATCAAAATTTAGGATTTTCTCAGTGACTCCAACGTACATCGCTGGAGACTTTTCATGAGCATGGCGATCAAATTTATTCTTCCTCACAAACTTCGGATTCATATAATTACGGTAAATTTTCATGAGTTGCATCTTTTCTAGAAGAGCTGCTTCATGCTTTTGAAAGGACATAGTCTCGCGCTTTTGTGAAGAAAAGAAATGCCGATAAAGTGAGTGCAAGTGGTTAATTGGAAATAATGGGTTCGATGGATCGCGCCTACGCTTTGAACTTATCGCCTCATAATCCATTTGAAAATCCATACTTCGAATAGCGCGCTCATAGGCCCGATGTTGATCCATATAAAGAGTCCGACCAGTTCCACGAAAAGAGAGTTCACGAAAAATATAACGACTCTCTTCAAAGACGGAATCTCGAGGGTAAAAGCCATGTTTATCAATCAATTCTTTTTGCTTAATTTTCTGTTCACTAGTCATCCGCCCTTTACGATTAAGCGGTGAAAAAGTGTTGTGATAAATAAAGAGGGAATAACTACCAACTGCCGTGTTTACATAACAAGGAGAAAACTGGGAATGAGTAAAAGTCTCGAATCCATCATAGGCGACATCCTCCGTGATCTTTCGCGGGCTATTTTCTTTCTCAAAATAAAGAGATTGGCGCGCCATTATTTTCAGCCGATCGCGAACGGTGCCTTCGTTCACTTTCAGAAGGCGAGCAATCGAGTTGTTACTCATCCCATTTAATGAGTAATGGAGAATATTCTCCGAGAGATTAGCGAGCTTCCGCCGGTAATCTAGACGAAATGTATTGGCCGAAAATTGCTCTAGACAACTCTTGCACTTAAAACGTTGATTACGGAAAGGCGGCTTGTCTGTGAGAGTAAAACCATTTTTGACATAAAAACGTATATTCGTTCCAAAATGAAAGCGACAACCAGGATTAGGGCAATAGGGTGGGATCAATTCGAATTGATCAGATAATTTGCTCATTGTTCTCGACTACTGAAATTATCAGGCCAGAGCTAATTGGAGTTAGTGTGAGGATTTTAGAGGGTATGTGAGCGAAGCGTAAAAATAATTTCTTATTTAATTGGGAAAAAAAGTGGGGATATTATCCCCACTTAACTGCGAACAATTTAATTATTCTGCGATGATCATTCCCATGGCGCCCATACTTGCATCTGCGAATTCATGATCTACGAATACATAGTTACCTGGTTCCGGGATGACAAATTCTACGATGGCACCACTACTTGCCCCGAGAAGGACAGTCTGCATTCCGACTAATTTGTTCTTATGGTTACCATCTAGATAGACTTTATCAAAAATGTTCCCGATCACATGGAAGCTTGAAGTATCACTTACGCCAGTGTTTAAAACAAATAGGCGGATTCTATCCCCAGCTTTAGCTTTAAGCGGTTCTTGAATGTGACGGTTGAATTGACCGTTAAATACGACATAATTTGGTTTCTTAGCTTTGGCAGCTTCAACGTCACTTACGTAGTATTTTTCACCCTTTTCTTTTTTTAGGTAAAGTTCTGATTGAACAAGAACCCATTCGTGGTCAACTTTATCTTCATAACCATTCTTAGGTTCAACGATCACAGCTCCATACATACCGTTGATCAAGTGCTCAAGAACCATCGGAGTTCCGCAGTGGTACATGAATACCCCTGGGTAATGGGCGACATATTCAAATCGTAGAGTTTCACCTGGAGCGATTGAACGATATTTATCTTCTGGATTTACCATGGCAGAGTGGAAGTCAATACTGTGAGGCATTGGCATACCAATGGCCATACTCTGTTCTGTTTCAGTTCTGTTGGCCATTGTGAAGATAATTTTATCCCCCTCTTTTACTCTCATAGTTGGACCAGGAAGATCTCCACCAAAGGGCCATGCAGCAAAATAAACGTCTTCATCTACTTTGAATGCTTTGTTAGTGATATCAAAACGAACATGGTGGACGTTTTTATCCTTAGGGGCCGGCTTTGTTAGAGGAACTTTTTGAGCAACTTCTCCTTCCAGAATTTCACCTGGAAGTACGTTGTCGAAAACTTCAGCGGCTTTGATTGGGCCAGTCTTAATTTGTCCTGATGAACAGCCTACTGATAGGACTGCAAGCGAGACCAAGCTGATAAGCCACTTGCGATAAACTTTACTCTTTTTCATTAGATGCACCTTTTTTTAAACCGAGACTTTTATCTTCTAATTTTGATTTAAGTTTTTTAGCTTCATTAAATTTATTCATAATCAATTCAGTATTTGTTACTGCTGGATCAATTCCCATAGAAACAATGCCGACATCGCAATTGAATCTGACGGAGTTTTTCATAACACCTTCAAATTTTTCCAATTGGGAAGCAATCGCCTTTTCGTCGTCGAGGCAACGTAAACGGTAACCTGTCAGTTCGAAACCTTTTTCTTTGATTTCTTTCTGGAGCTTATAATCATAAGTTCCGGCCAGAGCATCTCCGTCACAGAATCCACAGGCAAAGGTAGGATTTGAGAACAGGATCAGTGTTAAGGCAAACAACATTGGGAGTTTCACAAGGGGCCCCTATTTTACAATTACTCTACCAGTCATTTTCATCGCGATATGTGGAAGGCAGTAGTAAGGGAATTCACCTTTCTCATTGAATAGGAATTCGAATTTTTGACCGGCCTTTAAGTAGGGGCTTTTAAATTTTTTGTCATGAATTCCTTTGCGATTTTCAACGACACCGCTCACAACGTTATGGAGTTGATTATCTGTATTATTCCAGATGACTTTGGTACCAGGTTTAATAGTGATTGTTTCCGGAGAAAAAAGGTAATCTTTACCTTTCCTAACCATGGTGACTTCAACGATGTCAGAAGCCAAAACGGATGAGGCCATCATTAAGGCTGATAATAGAACTATTGGTTTTTTAAGAGAAATCATACTTGTATCCTCGGTATAAAGTTGGGAGGGTAGTTAAATTATCCCCCGATTATGTTCACAAGGTATGATGGCAAGCATGATATAAGCTGACAAGTGTCAGCTTATTGTATCTGGTCAGCCTCCTGAGAATTATACTTGACCTGAGTCCTCAGGTTGTTTTCTTCCCACATATGTTGAAGCTCGTTTACAAGTTTTTGAGTTTCTTGAGGAAAATCAGAAAATTCGAATCCTTCGAGCTGGAGCTGTTTGAGTTTTTTTAGAATTTTTTTAAGCGAACTATCGATTTCCAGGAATTCTCGTTGAAAAGGTTTATGAGGTGTGGACTTGATTGCCTCTGAAACACCATTGACCTTAGCTAATTTTACGAATTTTTTTATTTCACGAATTGGTAATTCTTTAACGTGATCGAGTGCCGTCTGCTGTTCTTCTTTATTTAGTTTAACAATTTCATTCGTCTGACTGAGTGAGAGCTCTCCGTTCCGTCGGGCCTCTTTAACTTCTGAAGATGCCAGCTCATCCCGCTTAATGGCCTGATGAATTTGTTTAGGAGATAGACCTGTTTTTTCTGATACCATATGAAGAAATTTTTCGGCAGGAAGAATTTCGACAGAAGCGGCTTCTTTAGAAGATTGAACTTCGGCTTCAGGTTCCGGTTCCGGATGAATCTCCTGGTAGATTTCCTTGGCCCGACGAAGATGAGACTCCATTTCTATATTAGAGAGGTCTTTGCGGACAAGGTTTTCATCAATAGAAACGAGTTCTCGTTCCAAAGCATTGCGGTCTACGACCATAACTGGGGCTTCGGTGTATCCTAAGTTTAAAAGGGCCTGATAACGGCGAGCTCCTGCAAGGATGACATTATCTGTGGAGATAACCAAAGGAGCGATGAGACCTAAAGTTTGAATAGATTTTTCCAATTCAGTGACATCTGTTCCTAGACGTAAATATGGATTAGTGGCCTTAAGCTCACTGAGCTTTCTAACTTCCACGAGTGACTCCCTTGATTAATTTGTAAGATTCTCTATGGTGCCCGAGTTGAGGTTTCTTGTCAGATATTACTGTTTTAAAAAAACTGACATGTAATAAAAATTGTTGATACTGCGAAATATCATGTTTGGGAAAATAAAAATTCATAGATAATAGTAAGTTCTTAATCTAAATGGAAGTTAGCTTGAATATTCAAACAAAAATTCTCATTCCTCTTGTCGTTATATTTAGTCTTATGTCTGGAGTCGTCATTTTCCTGAATTATTCAAATCAATTAGAATTTGTTGAAAAGGTAATAGAAGACCAGGCCGTTCAAACCGCCTCCCAATATTTTGATAGCGTCAATGCCATGATGATCACTGGGACCATGGAGAATCGTGAGATTCTCCGGGAAAAACTTCTTGAGAATAAAGACATCACAGATGTACGCATTGTCCGATCGCCAGAGGTTAATGAGATGTACGGTGAAGGTTTGGGCCATGAAAGCGTTCAGGATGATTTGGATAAAAGAGGTCTTAACGGAGAGGAAATAAGAATCGTTCAAAGTTTTCAAGGCAAGCGTATTTTGACTGTTCTCGTTCCTGTTAGGGCAAGTTCCAATTATCGAGGTACTAATTGTCTGGAGTGCCATGATGTTAAAGAGGGCACGGTTCTTGGTGCAACAAGAATTACTTATTCCTTAGAGCGGCAGGATCTGGAAGTTAAAGAAAATAGCATTCATGTGGGCAAGATGCTGATAGGGCTTTTTATCGTTGCTTTGATTATTGTGGTTTTTGTCTTAAGAGTTATTGCTATTAAGAGGCTTAAGCGAACTCAAAAAGAAATGGAAGGCATTGCAAACCACATGGATCTTACAAAAGTTCTTTCTCGAAACGGGTCTAAGGATGAAATAGCTAAACTTCTCAATGCTTTTGATGGGATGTTAAAGAACATACGGGAAAGTCTTTGCCATGTGAAAACTTCCACTGAAAAAATTGTTAATGGTACTGAAGAGATTACTGAAATTACTGATCTGACAGTTTCCAATATATTTCAACAAAAAGAAGAAATTAAACAGGTAGGAGAAACTCTTCGGAAAATGAGTCACTCTTCTCAAACGGTGGCAGATAATACATCTCAATCTGAATTATTCACAAATACTGTGGAAGCTGAAGTCGCCGATGGCGCAAATCAAGCTTTCTCTGCCAGAGAAAAGATTAATAATCTTTATCAGAAAATTGAACAGGTTGCTTCTATCGCGGCCCGTTTGGAAGAGGAAACTGTTCGTATCGCTCAAACCGTAAAAGTGGTTGATGATATCACCTTAAATACCCGCTTATTATCATTCAATGCTTCAGTGGAAGCCGCTCGAGCAAATCATGCCGGCCAGGGCTTTGCTGTTGTTGCGAGGGAGATTGGAGAACTGGCCCAGCAAACCAGTAATTCCAATAAGGGAATTGCTGAATGTACCAATCAGTTAAAACTTCTCATGCAGGAAACAGTGGGACTCATTAAAGACACTATGAAACTTGCGGATGAAGGACGAAATGAGGTGAATACTTCCTACGAAGCCTTTAAGAAAGTTTCCATAGAAATGGCAAAGCTAAAAGAAGTCATGGTCGATATTGCAGGAAGTACGAAAGAGCAGAGTGAAGCCACTAAAGAGGTTGAAATTAATATCAACTCAATCACAGAACTTTCAAATAAAACAACTGATGCGGCCCAGAGAATTGGTGAGGTCAGCAATGATTTTGCCAAGCTCACCAATGAACTTAATGAATTGATTATGAGATTTAAATTGTTTCCAGATGATTAATTGTTTGAAATCTCTTTAAGTTTGTCCGGCTTAATGATGTAGAGGATCTTCTCTTTCTCTTCGATAATGCCGCATTCTTTAAATTCGGTGATAAAACGAGTAACTGTTTCATTAACTGTTCCCGTAAGCGAGGCTATCTCCTCTCGAGTAAGCTTTACATCAATTCTGAGACCATCATGTAATTGGGTCCCATACTTTATACTCATTTGAATAAGGAGATCCGCCAGGCGTGATTTGACGTTTTTACTAATAAATGAAGTTATTCTTAAATCAGCATCCTTAAGCTCGTGAGAAAGATATTTAAGAAAATGTTGCGTTAGCTGAGGATGTTCTTCGATGGCCTTCATCAGAAAATCTTTTTCAATATAACAGAGGTTAGCGTCTTCAAGCACCGTGGCGGTTGCAATGTAATGCTCACCTTCAAAAATGTGATAATGGCCCGCCATGTCGCCCTGACCCTTTATTTTAATCATGGCATCTTTACCATTGGGTTCTTTCCGGACGATTTTAACTTTGCCACTTTGAATGCAATAAAGGCCGTTAGCAAGTTGTCCAGCTACATAGAGAACTTCGCCTTTTTTTAATTTCTTTTCTACTTTGTGATGATCAATTTTTTCTACAATGGTTGTGTCTAGACCACAAAAGAATCCATTTTTCTTACTTGTGCAGTTGATGCAGCTGGTGCCCATTCATACTCCTTACGAGGGTTGAAGATACTCTGAATCATAATGGGGTGTTAGTTTTTCGTAAGCGCCAAATTTGGCATATGGTTCAAAAGTGTGAGGAAGGCCACCATAGTGGCCTTTGTAAGGAATTTACTTAGTTATAAGAGTCACTGAGAGATTATTTCTTCTATCTACTCTTCCAGTTAACTTACAGTTACCTGTTAAATAGATCGTTGGTCTTTTGAAAATACGGCTGACTCCTAGAGTTCCACAGTCAACATCTTCTGAAGTGCCATGATAAATAAGCTTGTCTCCCATGAGCATCAGCCCCTCAACAGCAACTTTTTGCTGGTAAATAACGGTTGGAACTGATTGTGGTATTGGATGACGACCACCTGGACCAGGGTAGCCTGGTCCTGGATAATGATGACCCCAAGTATAACGTTCTTCTACGACAGTCACTTCCACAAAACCTTGACCAGTAGTCTGATTAACTTGAAAGCGTGTGTTTACGGATTGGTACGAATTCTCAATTCTGGTCAGCCTACTTTCCAGAATGGTTATTTCTGAAGCATGAAGTAGAGAAGTAAGTGAGAAGAAGCTAAGTAGGATCATAAATTTCATGTCGTATCTCCTTAGTTGATCGTTGCCGGACTTCTTATCTCTTAATTTTTTCCATGTCATGAGAATTTCCTGATTTTATCAGTAAATATAAGCTAAAGTTAAACGACGTTTGAAAAAAACTGGAGGAGTTATGAAAGCCAAAAAAATTGTCATCGCAGTAAGTCTTGAGGAAGAAACTCTTAAGCCGCTACAACAGCTTAAGAATATGGGCATCTCTCAGGATGCAGAGATCCATTTAGTGCATATTGTTCCAACAATACTATATGCACGCGGCATGCAATTTTCAGTTTTAACTTATCCTCTTCCTGAGGAGCGTCCTAAAATTGAAGAGGATATCATCTCCAGACTTAAAGAAATTAAAAACGATATTTTGCCAGAAGTTCAGAATGTAACTTTTAAATGTCTTTTTGATGCTAACGAAAAAGCTGCTTTTAATGATTATGTAGAGGCACAAAAAGCTGATTTAGTGATTGTGGCCACAAGAGGCAGACATGGACTTAAAACGATCTTTGACAGTTCATTTGCCCAGCATCAGTTGAAGTACTCACCAGTAAACGTTCTGGTTTTAAGATAGGATTAAATTTTAATATGCCAAGGTTCGTAGCGTACGCCTAAAGAGTTCATCTCTTCATAGCGTATGTCTACGTAACCGAGGTCTCTTAGAATTTGAAATTCTCTTGTCGCTGCAAAATTTTCATTGAAGTTATTAAGTCCAAATCCTACTTTCCCAATATCAAAATCATTCTGTCCGTGGAAGGAATAGCCTGGAGGAGCAAGGGATCTGGATGCCTTAGACAAATTCCCCTCTGATTGATGTGTCTTCTCCAAAAATAAATGGAATTGTTTGGCAAGGGCCCTTACTCCTGAAGTAAGGATAATTGAGTCCCCAACATCTTTTCTAATTTTATTGTAGGCATCCAGGGAAGGACCTTTCCTTAAAAAATGGCCTGTATAGGGAACCTTCACAGTTGTTTTTTTGGAAATATTTTGCGTGAGCGATGTGAAATTTTTCTCACCATGAAAGCCATATGATCTGGCATCAAAATAAAAAAGTCGTTCGATGAAATCTTTTTCTTCCCGGGTAACAGCTTCAATTCTTGCAGCTGATCGAGAGTACATAAAAAATTCATCCATCCCGAGCAAATTGAAGTTACCATTACCGACATATCTTTGCACGGCCCTAAACTTTGCTAACACTTGCTCGAGAAGTATGGCATCCTGACCTTTGCAATAGATGTCGTCTGCAAAGTTCTCATTAAAATTAAGACTTTTTTTAGTGATATCATTACCAGCATCAAGCACCTTATCGGTGTTGTCTAGAGCGGCTGATCCTATATCTTCCAGATGAGACACTTCTTTATTTTCAATTGGTTTCTGGAAAAAAGAGGGTAAGTGGAGGGAACATCCACAAGAAAAGAGAGGTAGAGAATAAGAAAGATATTTTACAAATTCTCTTCTCTTCATCAGCGATTTCCGTTGATTGGACCGCGAGGTTTATTGGTTTTCTTTAAGCTGATTTCAGATGGAGAAAGAGTTGCTCCATGTTCACGGCGAAACATCTTTTTTATTGAAGTATCACTTTGAGCAGTCTGGCGGCAGGTATCTGCAATTTTTAATTGATCAGCACATTTAACACAAATCCATTCAGCTTCAGTTGTAGGATTGTGATGGTAGTAAAGTTCTACGTCTGGACGTACTTGTTGGCATTCTTCACAGAAATTTCTTTGATCCTGGTGAAGGACTGATTCTGTTACTTGTTTCTTTTTTATCTGTTCCCGCTCATTAGGGTTTTGTGTAGGTTTAAGTCCTGCTTTGAGTAACTGCTCTTTTAAGCTTTTCACTGTCGGTTCTCCATTCTGGTTTTTCCTAATGGTAGCAAAAATCCAAACGTTCCACTACTGCCAGTTTTTGCCCCGACTTATTTGAGCATAATATCTTCAAAAGAGGCGAGTCCGGCTTTGGCCCCTTCACCCATGGCTATAATAATTTGTTTGTATGGGACTGTAGTAACGTCACCTGCGGCGTAAATACCCGGAACATTTGTGCGACATTTTTCATCCACTACGATTTCTCCGAAGCGATTGGTTGCCACCATGCCTTTGATAAAGCCCGAGTTAGGTACCAGACCAATTTGAACGAATACTCCATCTAGTTCAATTTGCTTGATTTCACCTGTACTACGGTCTTCAAACTCTAATGAAGTCACTTTGCCATTATCTCCAATAACCCGATTGGTACGAGCATTCTTATGAATGGTTACATTGGGAAGGGACGAGAGCTTTTGAACCAAAACCTGATCAGCCTTTAATTCTGGCGCGAATTCAAATAAAGTGACCGACTTCACAATTCCGGCAAGGTCAATGGCCGCTTCTACTCCGGAGTTCCCCCCACCGATCACAGCGATATCTTTTCCTTTAAAATAGGGACCATCGCAGTGCGGACAAAAGGCCACCCCGCGTCCAAGGTATTCCTTTTCTCCCGGTATTCCAAGTTCCCGCCACTTGGCGCCAGTGGCAACAATGAGGGATTTTGTTTTGAGGAATTCGCCACTTTCAAGCTCCAGCCGCTTCATTTCTCCTTCACCGACAGATTTAACTCGTCTGTGTTCTAAGAGTTTAATCGGATAGTCACTTATGTGCTCGGCAAGCTTCGCTGCTAGTTGTGGGCCCTCGGTGTATTTCACAGAAATGAGGTTTTCAATTCCTTTCGTATCCTGAACCTGTCCGCCAACTTTTTCAGCGATGATAGCAGTTTTAAGACCTTTTCGAGCAGAGTAGATGGCCGCAGAGGCTCCGGCAGGGCCTGACCCCACAACCACCACATCATATTCACCTAGATCTAAATTCTCAGGTACCAGTTTTACGCCTTCATCTATTCCGAACTCTTTTTCTAATTTCGTAATAAGATCGACTAGTCCAATTTTTCCGGAACTGATCAACTTATCTTCATTCATAACACTCGGAACACCTTGAATACCTAGCTTTTCCACTTCTTCTTGAACCAAACCGCCGTCAATCATACTGTGTTTAAACTCAGGATGATGAAGGGCCATGATATTCAGCGCCTGAACAACTTCGGGACAGTTTTCACAACTAAGTGAGATATAAGTTCTAATTTCAATCGGCCCTTTAAGTCGTTTCACCCGTGCCAAGATGGAGTCATCAGGTAATTTACCTTTTCCATCGGCATGGAGAATCGAGAGAACCAGTGAGGTGAATTCATGTCCGCCAGGAACACCTAAGAAAGTAATGCCAGTCGCTGCACCTTTATAATCTAAAGTGAGCTTAGGAATTTGTGATTCTTCACTACTTTCATTTAAGACAATTTTTGATGAAGTCGAAGCCAGACTGCGGACCAGATCCAGGAGTTCACTTTGTTTCTCATGGTTTGATTTGGCCACATTTAAGATCACTTCGTTTTCAAGTGCCTGATAGACGCCTTTTAATTGTTCTAAAATATTACTGTCTAACATAATTCACCTCACACTAAGTTCTACTTAGATTTTACCTACAAGATCGAGTCCTGGTTTAAGAGTCTCTGCTCCTGGTTTCCATTTTGCCGGACACACTTCATTTGGATTCGCACGGATAAATTGAGCGGCCTTAACTTTTCTTAAAAGCTCATCAGCATTTCTTCCAATTCCGTTGTCTTGAATTTCGGCAAGTTTGATTTTTCCATCAGGGTCAACTAAGAAAGTTGCACGGTAAGCAAGACCAGCTTCTTCAATATAGGCCCCAAGAGCTTGAGTTAATGAAGCTGTTGGATCGGCCAGCATTGGATAGTTAATCTTCTTAATTGAGTCTGAAGTATCGTGCCAGGCCTTGTGAGAGAAGTGAGTATCAGTACTTACTGAATAGATCTCAACTCCCATTTTCTGAAACTCATCATACTTTTCCGCCATGTCCACTAGTTCAGTCGGACATACGAAAGTAAAGTCGGCCGGATAGAAAAAGAAAATAGACCATTTACCTTCGATATCCTTATTTGTCACAGTTCTAAACTCTGACTTGTGAAAGACTTCTGCTTTAAACTCTGGAAACTTTGAATTAATAATTGTGCTCATTTATTCCTCCTTAATCTGGTTATTGGAAATGTTCACTTAGGACATCTTCGTACAAATTGAGTTTTGCATCCAATACTTGATTTCGATGGGGAGATAGAGATTATCTATCATCAATTAAAGGCCATGTTGCTGAATTCCTTGACCCAAGGAGAAGCTTTTTTTATCCTTTCCTGATGAAAAAAATATTATCACTGACTCTTCTTCTTTCTTTCTCTTCCGTGGCCGTGGCAGATAACGCTGTTTCGGCCCTTAAGTCTTATATTCCTTTTTTCGAGCACCCGGGTGTTAATGACCGATATCAAAGATGCTCATTGGATATTTATCGGAAAGTGAACGGAGCAGTTATGGTGGATTTTATCTCCAATAAGATCCATAAGTTTTTAGTCACTCCGGATTTGTCATATATACGCGAGAACAATTATCTGAAAATTTCTCAACCTTCTTTTTCTGAGAATGGCGGAACGGTGACAATGTCATTAGTGTTTGAAGATCGAACGGTTAAGATTGAGCGGGAGTTATGTGTAGAGGACCGTTGCTGGCCCTCTACCATGGAATGTTCTCTGGATCGTTGGTAAGCTTAGAAGCGGTAACCCACACCAAGGCCAATGATCCAAGGATCGATATCAACATCGGCAGTTACTTTTGTACCATCGTAAGTTTTAACTTCTACATCAGTTGAAAGATACAATTTCTTAACATCGAGGTTAAGGAAGGTATTTTCGGCAATCTCATAGTCTCCGCCAACTTGAAGAGCATAACCAAGACTGTTTTCATATTTTACACTTCTCATCTCTCCTGAATCTGCACCATAAAAAATGGTGTAATTAAGACCTGCTCCAAAGTAAGGCTTAAATTTTCCGAACTCATGATGGTATTGGGCCGTTAAAGTCGGTGGAAGGAGGGAGACGTCTCCGAGATCAATTGAGTCAATGGCCGATTTTTTTACAGATGCCTTATGAGTTGTTGTCGCAAGAATAAGTTCCAGCGCAAAATTCTTATTAAAGAAGTAAGAGAAATCAATTTCAGGGACTGAATCATTGTTGAGTTTAATATCTCCTTTCACCACAGAAGGCGTGCCAGATTCGTCCGGCATAACGTTAATTGCTCTCATGCGCACCATCATGTCGCCGGCGAAGGCCGGAAGAGATGAAAGTAATAAGCACCCACTAACCAATAAATGACTGAACTTTGTCTTCATAAAAACTCCTTAGTAGACATGCATCGATCTTACTGAAATTTTGGAAGGTCATAATTAGGTGAATCATGAGGAAGAATGATTTATGTCAATAGTTTAACTGATCGCATGATTGAAATTTAGAAAGAAAAGAGAACCCAATAAATAGGTCTTATATTAAAAACTTCTGCGGAGTGAAAAATATGAGGAAACCTTCAGTAGAGCTTCTATTATTAGGCTTTCTATCTTCTTGTGAAGGTTCCTTTTCTGCACTCAGCCCTGCCGGTGATAAGGCCCATACAATCGCCAATATCTTTTGGGTATTGAGCAGTGTGGGGCTGGTCATTTGGCTGATTTTTGTCTCTCTTCAATTTTATATTTATAAAATTCGTCGTGGTCCCCATGATCAAAAGAAAACCCAACTGCTGGTGATTGGTGGAGGAGTTATCTTTCCGCTCATCCTAATTACTATTTCTATTTATTATACATTGAGACCACTTCCTGAACTGGTTGCTCGAGCACCATCAGGAAGTCTTGCTATTAAAGTAAGCGGTTTGCAATGGTGGTGGAGAGTTAATTATTTAATTGATGGAAAGGAAATTGAACTTGCTAATGAAATTTGGCTTCCCGTAAATGAACCCGTTCAACTTTATCTAGAAAGTGAAGACGTGATTCATTCCTTTTGGGTTCCTTCTTTGGCAGGGAAAATGGATACCATTCCTGGTCGAAGGACTCATCTCAGTTTTACTCCAACAAAGACTGGTCATTATAGAGGAGTGTGTGCGGAATTCTGCGGAACAGGTCACGCTCTGATGCAAATGGATGTGAAGGTCGTTGAGAAGAAAGTGTTTGATGAATGGCTGGAACGACAGAGGACTCCTGCTCTATCGGATGGAAGCAGGGGAGAAAAGGTTTTCATTACGAATGGGTGCATTGCTTGTCACACTGTCCGGGGTATCAGCGACATCGGAAAGCTTGGACCTGATCTTACCCATGTTGGAAGCCGCCACCGGATTGCGGGAGGCATACTCTTGAATAATAAAACTTCACTCCGGGATTGGATTGACCACACTGAAATCATCAAGCCTGAAGTCAAAATGCCTTCATTTAAAATGTTAACTGACGAAGATAAAAATCATCTTGCAGAATGGTTGGAAGGACTTAAATGAATGATTCTTTAAAGAGATTAAAGAAAGCATGGTTAATCCCTTCCGGCTGGAGGTATTGGTCTGAGGTTAATAACTCTGTTGTCGGATATTGGTATACAGTTACATCACTCATCTTCTTTTTCTTTGCAGGTATATTAGCTCTTCTCATTAGGGTTCAGTTAGCGGTACCAGAAAATGATTTTTTAACTGCGGATCAGTACAATCAGATCTTCACCATGCATGGTACGGTCATGATGTTTTTATTCGCTATTCCCATTTTTGAAGCGATATCCATATTACTATTACCTCAAATGTTAGGGGCGAGGGATTTACCTTTTCCTCGTCTATCAGCATTTGGTTATTGGTGCTTTTTAATCGGAGGAATCTTTGTCTGCGGTTCACTCTTCTTTAACGCCGCTCCTAAGGGCGGTTGGTTTATGTATCCTCCACTTACTTCTACCCATGGCCCTGGAATCGGTGCAGACATTTGGCTTTTGGGTTTAACCTTTATTGAGATCGCTTCTATCGCCGCAGCTGTTGAAATCATAGTAGGAGTTTTAAAATGTCGTTCTCCTGGTATGCGGATTAATCTTATTCCCATTTATGGTTGGTATATTCTGGTTGTGGCGATCATGATTCTTTTCGCTTTCCCTCCACTTCTTGCAGGAGACATCCTCTTAGAAATGGATCGTGCCTTCAACTGGCCATTTTTTGATGCAAATCGTGGTGGAGATCCACTTCTGTGGCAGCATTTGTTTTGGATCTTTGGGCATCCAGAGGTCTATATTATTTTTCTTCCCTCTATAGCTCTTCTGGCCACCATCATTCCCACATTCTCCAGAGTGCATCTGGTTGGGTATAGTTGGGTAGTTCTCTCTGCTGTTGGAACTGGTTTTTTGAGCTTTGGATTATGGGTCCACCATATGTTCACAACTGGACTTCCTGGAATAACCTTAGGGATATTTTCTGCAGCATCTCAGGCCGTGGCCATCCCAACCGGGGTTCAGCTCTTTTGCTTCCTCGCGACTTTACTGATAGGGCACGTGGTAAAATCTGTTCCCATGCTTTTCGCCCTAGGAGGGATGGCAACGTTTGTCATTGGAGGTCTCACAGGAGTTATGTTGGCGATAGCTCCGTTTGATTTTCAGGCCCATGATTCTTTTTTTGTGGTGGGACATCTCCATTACGTTTTAATCGGTGGAAGTATTTTTCCAATTCTTGCGGCCGTCTATTATTATGCACCTCTGATTTGGGGTTATAAACTTTCCGATAAATTAGGGAAGCTATGTTTCTGGCTGGTGCTGATTGGATTTAATGTCACTTTCTTTCCAATGCACCTTAGCGGGCTCCTGGGAATGCCGAGAAGGGTTTTTACCTACTCCGATGAAATGGGCGTTAGTTCCCTCAATTTGATTTCGACCATCGGCTCTTTTACTCTGGCCTTAGGGTTTCTTGTCTTTTTATGGGATCTATTTCGTCCGGCAAATAAGAAGAAGCCACGTGAAGATAATCCCTGGAAGGCCGGAACAATAGAATGGCTCACCGGTAGCCAGGATCAAACAGTAGGAATCAGATCCATACCTATTGTGAAGACCCGCTATCCGCTCTGGGATCAGCCTCATTTTTTACAAGATGTATCAGAGGGAAAATTTTATTTACCTGATGCGCTGGAAGAAAAAAGAGAAACACTTGTAACGAGTACTCTGGATGCAAAGCTGGTCCAATGCCTAAGAGTACCGGGTCCGACTTTCATTACTCTCTATAGCGCTTTATTCTCTGGCGGCTTTTTTATTTTTGCCACTTACCACTGGTGGACGGCAACACTCATTAGCGGTTTGGGTGCCGTAATTTGTATCACTTATTGGTGTTGGAGCGGCACGGCCTGGATTCCTGAGAAGGAGAAGAAGGATATCGGACTGGGAGTGGAATTACCTCTCTATAAATCGGGACCTCTCGCAGTAGGGTGGTGGGCGATGTTCATTACTATGCTTGCCGATATTACTGCTTTCATTTCTTTAATCTTCGGATACTTTTTCTATTGGACTATCAATGAAAATTTTCTTCAACCTCATACTGGCCCAGGATTCTTCTGGCCAATGGTGGGAGGGATTCTCATCCTTATTTCTACAGGGCTTACGTATTTCGGAAAATCTCTCAATAATAAAAATAAAACCTTCTCCTTTTATTTGATTTTAATATTGAGTGCCCTCACTTCGTCAGGTGGGGCCTATGCCTTCATCATGGGCCCCTTAGTATATAAAATGTCTCCCACCTCTCATGTCTATCCTGCAATCGTATGGGTTCTGGTAGGATGGACGGCCTTACATGCCGTTCTCGGCTCCTATATGCAGCTGTATTGTATCGCCCGGAGAGTAGGTGGGAAGATGACGGCTAGATATGATGCCGACATTTGCAATGTTTCCTTGTACACATGCTTTCTCGCCTTAACCGCCATTTTGACAGCTCTGGTTGTTGGTGGTTTTCCTCTTTTTGCTCAAGGTACATTATGAATCATAAGCATTCATTATGGAGACTGGGGCTTTCGCCGGCCATTTGGGGAATCCATTTTCTCTTGTGTTATATTGCTGTGGCCCTTTGGTGTGCGAAGTTCCCATGGATTGATTTACAAAATATTCGACTTTTAGTTTTCGCTTTCACTTTGCTTGCTTCGTTAATTGTTGGTTGGGGAGTTGTAAGCGGTCTTTTTAGGCATAGGGAGGGAGAAGGAGGACTTCCTCATGATGATGATAGTCTGGAAGATAGAGAACGTTTTTTGGGGTTCACAAGATTCCTCATTTCCGCTTTAAGTCTGGTCGCCATTCTCTATACCAGTTACGCCATTTTTATCTTCAGGAGCTGTGAATGAAAATGAATAAGTTTTTCATTCTTGGCACTCTTATACTCATTCTTACATGGGGAGGGCCTCTACCCAGGTTATCCTCCTCGGTATTTTATGCCCACATGCTCATGCATATGCTGGTAGTAGCGGTGGCGGCTCCCCTTATTGCATTAGGACTTCCTCCGATAAAAAAAGATTCTCTTCTGACAGCTCCTATACCTGCTTCTATGGTAGAACTCATCGTTGTGTGGGGGTGGCATGCTCCATGGCTTCATCATCTGGCCCGCCATCAGATGGCAGGGTTTATTCTGGAACAAACGATGTTTATCCTTTGTGGAGTGTGGGTTTGGTATTCATCGCTCATTAATAAGGCTCAGGGTGTAATCGGACTTCTTTTAACGTCCATGCATATGACTTTTCTCGGTGCCCTCGTTTCATTATCTCCCCGGCCACTTTATCAACATCATGGCCCCGGAACGATCAGTCTTCTTCTTGACCAACAAATAGGCGGATCGATCATGCTTATCATTGGAGGTCTATCCTACTTGGGCGGGGGTGTTTGGTTAACTCTCAAAATATTGAAGGAACGTCCTTATGAAAAAATGGGTTAAACCCATCATTGTTTTTTTGCTGATAAGTGGAGTGATCGGAGGACTTACCATGGTCTCCGGTATCGTTCCTATTGGCGCCAGTGGAGGGCATTGGCCGATTACTGAATGGATTCTTTCTTTCTCTATGGAACGTTCAATAAAAACCCGGTCAATTATGCTTGAGTCTCCCGATTTAAATGACCCCGCTATGATTCAGCGAGGGGCCGGCCACTATGAAATTGGGTGCCGTCATTGTCATGGAACGATTGATAAGACTAACTTCTTGGGGACTAAATCAACTCCAGAAGCTCCACTTCTTTCAGAAGAAATCCCTCATTGGAAGGCACGGGAGCTTTTCAAGATTGTAAAACACGGAGTTAAATTTACAGGAATGCCGGCCTGGCCTTCACTGGAAAGAGAAGACGAAATCTGGGATGTCGTGGCTTTTCTTCTTCATTTTAAGAAAATCAATGATGATGATTATCACGACATTATTGGAACGAAGGATATCATTGATCCCTTTATTAAAAAGTGTTCCATTTGCCATGGTTCTGATGGCAATGGCAGGTTAGACGGTGCTTTCCCAAAACTATCGGGTCAGAACGAAGTTTATCTCGAGTCCTCTCTTCATTCTTATAAAAAGGGTGAACGAAACTCCGGAACGATGGAACTCGTCGCTCATTCATTGGAAAAAGAAAGTATCAGAGAGTTAGCGCGCTACTTTAGCAAACAACCAAGAACTCACACTAAATCAAATGCGCCCCTGGAGAGTATTGAGCGGGGAAGAAAAATTGCCGAAGAAGGAATTAAGCCGCAACATGTGGCCGCTTGTATTTCCTGTCATGGATCAACGAATCCTCATTTTCCTGATCTTCGCGGACAACCAGCAGGATATCTCAGAACTCAACTTAAACTTTTTATGGAAGAGAAAAGAGGGGGGAGTGCATATAAAATACTGATGGAGAAAGCTGTTATGAAACTTTCTCCATCGCAAATCGAGGATGTCTCGAACTATTATGAATCGTTGGTTTTTAAGAAAAAGAACTAAGCCTAGGCCATGACTTTAACCGGACGGAACTCACTCCACATGCTTTCATCGACTTTGCCCGCCGGGGGACATTTGAACAAAGTTCACATCTTTCTTGTGCGCGAAAAAAATAAAGCCTAGCATGTTAACGGCGTTTGTTAAGGAACACCTGCTGTGATAGGCTAATTAAATGGAAAATACAAATACACAGACTTGGGATGGAATGGGCCTTTCAGCTGAAATGCTGGAACTCATTAAAGATGCCAATTTCAAAACGCCTACTCAAGTTCAAGCTCAATCAATCCCTCTTATCTTGCAAGGATTTGATGTCCTGGCCTCCTCTCAAACCGGTAGCGGTAAGACGGCAAGTTTCGCTCTTCCGGCAATAGAACGATTTAAAAATAAGAATGGGACTTATATCCTGGCCTTATCACCTACAAGAGAAATTGCTCAGCAAACCGGAGCCGTTTTTGAAGCCTTTGCTAAACCATTTGGAATGACTGTTGCGGTCTGTATTGGTGGCGCTTCAATTCCTCAGGAAAAAGAAGCCCTCTCTGCTTCTCCTCATATCATTGTTGCCACTCCTGGACGCCTTTGTGATCATCTTGAGCGCGGAAATGTTTGGTTGGATTTCATCGAGTGTTTAATCTTCGACGAAGCCGACAGAATGCTCGAGATGGGCTTCGCAAAGCAGATCGATACGATCACTGAACAAATACCTAAAGAGCGACAAACGCTCATGTTCTCCGCTACATTCTCTCCGGTAGTTGAAAAACTTGCCATTAAGGCCATGCGAGATCCAAAACACGTGGTGATTAAGAGAACTGCTGAGTCTGCGCCTAAAATCGATCAAAGAATTTATTGGATACCTGAAGAGAAGAAACTAAACACCCTTCTCAAAATTCTTAGATATGAAGACGGAACCATGTTTGTTTTCGTGAAGGCCAAAGAGCGTGCCTATCAAGTTTGGCGCTCGCTTCAGAATGCTGGTTTCGAGAGTGCGACTTATATTCACTCAGATCTTCCGCAGGATGCTCGGGAACTTGCTGTTAGTGAATTCAAGGCCGGAAAGTACAGAGTTATTGTTGCCACCGACGTTATGGGGAGAGGTATTGATGTAGATGATGTGGCCCATGTGGTGAACTATGATGTTCCTCGTGAACCAGCAGATTATGTCCACCGAATTGGACGTACAGGAAGAAGAGGACTGACGGGAAGCGCCAGCACTTTTGCCATTCCCGGTAAAGATGATCGCTCTATCGCGGCCATTGCTAAACTTCGGGGGGTAGCAGTTCCAAAACCTGAAGATCGTCCTCAAAGAGAGAAATCACCAAGAGTTCAGCGTGAGAAAACTCCTCGTGAAAGAAGACCTGGGGATCAACCAAGGCCAAAAGCGGTGGAGAAGAGTCAACCAGTCAAAGCAACCCCGGTTACTCAAGTGCCTAAGCCTAAGAGTTTTATTGAAAAGTTCCTTTCTTTATTCAAGAAATCATAAAAATGGGTCCTCTTTTGAGGACCTGCTTGTGCGGATATTCCGACGATCCTTTACCACATTTAAAAATATTAATCTATAAAAGCTTTAATGATATGCATTGGCCTTCTCAGGCCAAATATTGTATTAATGAGGCATTTATTTTTCTTAAGAATAGTTTTTCAAGGAATAGTGATCATGCGCCAGGTTTTCTGGAAATCTGCTCTAACTTTATTGTTATTTCACATTGTTTCTTTTTTTATTTTCCCATGGAGTATTCTCTTACTACTTGTGACTGTCCCATTATTCCTATTGGGCCTTCACGATATGAAACAGAAATCCCATGCTATTTTGAGGAACTTTCCTGTCTTGGGTCACTTCCGCTATATGCTGGAAAAGATTCGCCCCGAGATTAACCAGTATTTTATTGAATCGAATACGGACGGAGTACCTTTCTCAAGAGAAGAGCGTTCATTGGTTTATCAGCGTGCTAAAAAAGTAACTGATACTTTGCCGTTTGGTACTCAGAGAAACGTATATGAAGTGGGACATGAATATGTAGTTCATTCAATGATTCCCACTCACTATGATCCAAAAAATCTTCGTACAATGGTTGGTGGTAAAGATTGTAAAAAACCATACGATGCCTCTATCTTTAATATTTCGGCCATGAGTTACGGCTCCCTTAGTAAGAATGCCATTCTTGCTTTGAATGGTGGCTCTAAAGATGCAGGCTTCGCTCACAATACTGGCGAAGGCGGGATCTCTCCTTATCATTTGGAACATGGTGGAGATCTTATCTGGCAGATCGGTACTGGTTATTTTGGTTGCCGTGATGAAGAAGGTCGTTTCAGTGAAACGCTCTTTGCTGAAAAAGCTGCCTTTGAATCAGTTAAGATGATCGAGATCAAACTCTCTCAAGGTGCTAAACCAGGTCATGGTGGTATCCTTCCGAAAGAAAAACTAACCAAGGAAATTTCAAAAATCCGGAACGTACCAATGGGCCGGGATGTTATTTCTCCTCCTGGGCATTCAGCTTTTTCAACTCCGCGAGAGCTTTGTTTATTCATTAAAAAACTTCGTGATTTGTCTGGCGGTAAGCCTGTCGGTCTTAAACTTTGTATTGGCCGTGAGTCTGAATTCATAGGTCTTTGCAAGGCGATGATTGAAACAAACATCACTCCGGACTTTATTGCTGTAGATGGATCTGAAGGCGGTACAGGTGCTGCCCCTCTGGAATTTTCAAACTCAATGGGGATGCCGGGACAAGACGCTATTATCTTCGTTATTAATACTCTTCGCGGTTTTAATCTTAAAAATGAAATCAGGGTTATTGCCACAGGTAAACTGACTTCGGCCTTTGGACTTATCCGCAACCTATGTTTAGGTGTGGACATTTGTTATGCCGGACGTTCTTTCCTTCTGGCCCTTGGATGTATCCAGGCCCTTCGTTGTAACACTAACGATTGTCCGACAGGTGTTGCGACTCAGGATCCTAATCTCGTCGCCGGTCTGGATGTAAAAAATAAGAGAAATAGAGTTAAAAACTTTCATCAACAGACGATGAAAGGTGTGTCAGAAATGTTGGGTGCTATGGGAGTAAAAAATCATCAATCTCTTAGCCCGCATTATCTTAAGAGACGTGTCTCTCAGTTTGAAGTTCAAAGCATGAGTGAGCTTGTTAACTGGGTAGAAGATGGATCCTACATTAAGGGAATCATTCCTCCGCGCTGGCAGCGGGAATTCGAACTCGCCTCGACTGATAAATTTTAGTATGAAGCCCCGGGAAACCGGGGCTTTTTTTTGACTCAGTCATGAATGGGACTGGCACACCGGCCTTGACTTAGTTTTATGCATTACCTTAGCGTAACTTCACTATGTCCCTCAGACAAAGGTGAGATTATGGTACTTAAAAAAATAACCATGCCCCTTGTATCTTTGATGTTCCTATCAAGTGCTTTTGCAGAAGTCCCTACAAGTTATTCCCCGGTTGCCATTAAAGAAAGTTTTGACGACACCATGAAGCGTCTGATGAAAGAAAAATCCCAAGTAATGTCCCGCCAGAAAAAACTCTTGGATGAGCGCTACGATCTCTCCGACTCACCGGTGTCCGGACTTAAGATGACTCGTGGAAAACCCATTCAGGGAAAGGTGAGAGCGAAACTTCCGAAGGGAATGACCTGGGAGAAGTTGCAGGCGATGTCGCCGGAAGAAATAAAAAATAAAGATCTCTTTCCGGCAGGCTTCTGGCCTCTTCCGCATCCGAAGCATCAGGAAGGGGGAATGGTCTTTCCGAAGTTTCATATCGATGAAAATAAAAAACAAACGGGACGGGATCTGACTCGTTTTGATGTTGATTTTGATTTACCCGATCACTTTTTACCGGAATTCCCTCCGGCCATTTTTCTGACCACAAGACCTGATCTGGGAGATGTTTCACAAGGAAAGCTTGTGACTCAGAAAAATTTCTTCCAGATGTTTAATGGTATTTTAAATCCTAAGCAACTAGAGGGACTGAGATTATTGTTAACTCCTTTCCCGCAACAACAATTCAACATGACCGAAGACCGAAGGTCAGCAAGCCCCCATGAAGGTGTGACTTGTTTTGATTGTCACGCCAATGGACACACCAATGGCGCGACTCACTTAGTAGGTGATATCAGGCCTCAGCCGAACCGCCGTCGTCTTGATATACCGACACTCAGGGGAGTCAATGTTCAGAGACTCTTCGGTTCCCAGCGGGCCCTCAAAACCGTAGAGGATTTTACTGAGTTTGAACAGCGTGCTGCTTATTTCGACGGGGATCCTGTTATTGCTGCCAAGAAAGGGATGAATATTTTGGATAGAGGAAGTCAGGTTCATGATATGTCTGAGTTCCAGGCCATACTCGATTTTCCTCCGGCACCAAAGCTTCGGGTGATAGATGGAAAGCTTGATCCAAAACTCGCTACCGAAAAAGAAATGCGGGGGCAGGAAATCTTTTTTGGAAAAGGTCAGTGTATAAACTGTCATACTCCACCTCATTACACAGACAATACCATGCATGATTTGAAGGTTGAGAGATTTTATAAAGTCCGTGAGATTAATGGACGCCTGACACAGAAAGAAGGAAAAATTAAAACCTTTCCATTGCGTGGGATAAAAGAGTCTCCACCATACTTGCATGATGGCCGTCTCTTGACTCTGGAAGATACAGTAGAGTTTTTTAACTTAATTCTTGAAACGAAGCTTACTAAAGATGAGAAGGACGACCTGGTGCATTTCCTTCGGGTTCTTTAGGCGGATCGAACCATATGGCTTTTCTCCTGGAGCTCCTGGAAAATATCTTCTGATAAGGGAGCTTCAAGAGAGATTCCTATCTTACCCCCTGAAACGTACACAATACGCCCAAAAAGAGGTTTATCCAGGGGGGTCCCATTCAATGTCTTTATCCAGACATGGTCGTTTTTAACCAGGACTTCTTCATCCATCTGCTCAGTCAGGAAGGCCATCCCTTGTCGGGAGACATCAAATAACTGAGCTTGAATATCACAGTTACCTCCACGACGCTCAGTTCGGTAAATAGAACTCAGTACAGCAGATTCTTTTGGAATGAGGTAGCGGTCCGTGTCCCGCATGGCCAGCGCACGGGCATTCCGGGGAAGGCTTGCGACGAGAGTTTTTCCTTCTGCCCGAAACTGTCCAGGCATGAGATGGAAAAAAAGCTTTCGGTATTTTAGTTTTATTTTAATGTGACGTTCTTCTTCTGATTCAAAATTATCATAGAGTTCAATCCGCAGAAGACCTGCATTGTCGACAGTCATTTGTTTTATCAGAGTGACCCGGCTGGACGTAAGAGTAGGCTGCTCAATGACTCCACCAAAGTGAGCGGCACGAGAGATGATTTGAGGGATCTCATTGATCTCAAGCGTTTTAAATAATGACATGTCCATGTCGTACTTCCTGTCTGTCGTGGGTTAGTGATGCCCGTATCGGCAAGAAGTTTAAGAAAACTAAAAAAAGACTGTAAATCCCTCTGATCCTGATGAGTTGCACCAGAGATCAGAGGGGGAATGATATGTTTTAGAGGGAGAATAGAATAACAGTTGCCAGGGCCATTCCAGTGATAAGATGCTTTTCCATAAAGACTCCTTGGTTCATGTATGGATCATCTCACCAGAAAAGTTTTTATTCCAATATTCATTATCTAAGTGCTGATAGAGCAAATCTATAGACCCCTTTGAGAAAAGGCACGATAGGAATAATTAACTTCAGAGCTACTGAATTGGGTCTTCGGAGACCTACCTCGTTCTTCACCCTCGACATGGAGAGGAAGACGGTTATACATGTGGCTTTTCACATGGTAGCAGTGCTCAGGTCCATTATTGTTGGCCCGATAGTTGTGATACGTTGTAACCGGACACTCTTTTCTGGAATAAATAAAGCCATCAGACCAGCTCTTCATGGTGCGAGGAGAGCTGTTAAATCTACGGTCCATAACGTATTCAGTGGTCTTGTCTCCATTTTTCACTAACGTATAAGGCGAGACATGAAACCACCAACCGTAATTGTAGCGGCGGATGTAAGTGTTCGTGAAAAACATAAAAACTTTGCGACTGATTAAACCCTGCCGTTTCCATTCCTCATAACTCCAGACATGAGCGCGGTCAGTGCATTCGGATTTATTATAATAGTTTCGATTCATCAGCCGAAAGATTGCCTGGGCTTCTGAATAGCTTCCAAGGATGGTGGGCTCCTCTTCTGCTGTTATTTCCGAAGAATAGTTCTGAGTTTTAGGGGCCAACTCTTCCACCGGGTCCATCTCTTCCAGTCTGCTTTTTTCATCAATGCTAAATTCGGCCCTCATTCCAGGCTGGAATTCATCCTCATGGAACTGATCCGGATCTATAAAAACCACTCTTCCATTTTCAAGGTAAACTAAGTGTTCTTCACCATTTTCTCCGGGGCCGATGGAATGAATGTTGTCTACAATAGTTTCGGCAAATACTGATGACCCGAATAGGGTAAGAATGAGAGCAGCAGAAAAATTTCTCATAGTTCCTCCGATTTGCAGATAATTTAAACGAATCAGGAGGGAGATGACTTACTAATTAATTAATAAGAATCTTTAGAGGTGAGTAAAGGTGAAGTGATCTTGTCGTGAGCTTCAAAAATCATGCTCTTGCATTCCCACTTGTGCTGAGTGAGATCTTTTTTTGCTTCAAATGGGAAAGCAAGACACTCTTCTTTTAGCTCATGATTTACAGCATAGAGATATTTATCCAATTGGTATGCTCTCTGATTATGGTTCCAGGCGAAATGTCTTTCGAAATCAATTCTGTTGCTGAAATGCCCTTTAATCTCTGCTCTCTCAAAGCTTAGTTCAGTGTCGACTTCGAACTCCTGACCATTAAAAGTCATCCATGGTTTAATATACTTTTCCTGATAGATGTAATTTTTCCCATTCAGGACCAGCTTACCAAAAAGAGGCGTCCTTAAAATAGGGCGCAATTGAAATTTTATTTTATTATCGGCCTCAAAGCCATGAAGCGGACGATGGGATGTTTCTATGAGTTTTGTTTCCTGATTGTTGACGTTATACAATACAATGGAAAGAGTATCTCCCAGCGGTCGGTTATCTTTTAAAAAAAAGAGTGCAAGAACATCTTTATCCATGGAGATGGCGAGGGATTTTGTACAGTGAGCGCTCTTGCCTTTAAACAGCCGGTATTTCCCTAAATTGTTCTGATTAAGAGGAAGAAGGATTTGTTTCCCACTGTGCATGATGAAAGTATACTCGCCATATTCCGAATCATTCATCTCAGTGTATTTGTCGAAGCTACGAATTTCGATTTCAATACGCTTCTGATTTAAATGACAATAGCTATTGTCATGGACATAGGTTTTGTCGATCAGCAGACGGGTTTGAAAATCGTATGCCTCTACCATTTGACTTAGACAGATGAGACCAAAGATAAATAACTTCTTCATTGGCCCACATAATATGATTCGGAACTCAGAAGTCAAATTTTCGCCTTAGACAAATAAACGAACGTTTAAAAACTATGAAATTATTTTCCGGTTTGGTTTTTTTGTCGTCCCCGACTGATTCCCGATAGGAGCCGGATCCGCTTGATAAAATTAAGGACTTCCTGACTTTCTTCATTCTTCCGGTACACCATAACAACAGGAGAAGTGGCGAGATCATTCTTTAAAGGAATGTAGTTTACATCCCCTGAGCGCATCTTTTGCACGGACTTGGGAACAATGGTTAAGCCCACTCCTGAAGCCACGAGTCCCAAAGTCGTTTGCAGCTCCTGAACTTCCTGTATCACTTGAGGGGAGAGACCTTCCCGATAAAAGAGGGCCGTGATTTGATCTGCATAATTAGGACGTGGTCTTAAAGGATAAAGAATGAGAGGTTCATTCGTAATTATTCGTAAACTAAGTGAAGCCCTTTTACTTAAAGGATGATTCTTAGGCAGGACTACCATCAGGTCTTCTTCTAATACAATCTCTTGTTTTATTTCCGGATCATCAAAAAGCAAGCGGCCAAATCCCACATCTATTTGTCCTGATTTTAAGGCCTGCACCTGGTTATAGCTCATGTGCTCAGTCAGATTGAATTCTATTTCAGGATAATTACTTCTATAGCGGCGAAGGACTTCGGGAAGAAATCCGTAGATAGTAGAAGGGACAAAACCAATATTAAGCCAACTATGGCCGGTCTGACCGATCCTCTTCATGGCCGTTTCAGTTTCTTCAACGGCCTTTAAAATCTGAGTCGCTTTATTGATAAAAAACTTACCCGCTTGAGTGAGTTTTAATTGTTTCCCTGAGCGTGTGAATAGTTCTGTTCCAAGCTCTTCTTCCAGCTGTTGCATCTGACGACTGAGAGGAGGCTGCGACATATGAAGTCTTTGAGCTGCGCGAGTCATATTCATGTCGTGTGTTATCTCAAGAAAATAACGTAGATGCCGGAGTTCCATCGATACCTCCTGGGTATTAGAACTAATATTCTGGGTCTTGGACTCGCATCCAGTCAAGATTTATAATTTCATCATGAAAGAACCACAAAGCATCATTACCAGAGTAGAAACATGTATTATCGATCTGCCTACGATTAGGCCCCATAAACTCTCTATGACGACCATGCAAAAACAATCCATGGTGATCATTCAGATTCATAGTAGTGATGAAATCGTTGGGCTGGGAGAAGCAACGACCATTGGTGGCCTTAGTTATGGGGAGGAATCTCCTGAAGGTATTAAACTCGCGATAGATCGGTATCTGGCCCCCGCCCTGATAAGAGAAGATGCCACTAACATTAACCGGCTCTTACTAAAGCTTAGTAAGGTGGCCAGAGGGAATAGGTTCGCCAAGTCTGGAATTGAGACCGCCTTGTTGGATGCTCAAGCAAAAAGACTTAAAATCTCAGTTGCAACGTTATTAGGTGGTGCCGTAACTGATTCACTACCTGTCCTATGGACTCTTGCCAGCGGGGTGACAGAAAAAGATATTGATGAAGCTGAAAAACTTCTTTCACTCAAAAAGCATAATACATTCAAACTGAAAATCGGGTCCCTTGCTCCTGAAGTTGATATTGCTCATGTGAGCAGCATTAAAAAGGCCCTGGGACAAAGAGCACGGATCACTGTGGATATCAATCAGGCCTGGAGTGAAAGTACCGCTAAGAGAGGGATTGCGGCCCTTCAGGATGCAGGTGTTGATTTAATAGAACAACCCATTGATAAAAACAATCATCGGGGACTCGCCCGTCTTCGTAAGCAGTTTATTGTACCTATGATGGCGGATGAAGCTGTTGATACACTGGAGAATGCTTTTGATCTGGCGACTCTGGGTGCTTGTGATGTGTTCGCTCTTAAAATTGCCAAATCTGGCGGTCCTATGTCTGTTCTTAAAGTTGCGAGAATCGCTGAAGCTTCGGGAATTTCTCTTTATGGAGGCACCATGCTTGAAGGCAGTATTGGCTCGGTGGCTTCTGCACACGCGTTTTCAACTTTAAGTCATCTGGAATGGGGAACAGAATTATTCGGTCCTCTTCTTCTGACTGATGACATCGTCATTAATCCGCCGAAATTCGAAAATTATCAAATGATACTTCCGGAAGGTCCGGGACTTGGACTGGAACTTGATCTGGATAAAGTTTTACATTATCAACGGAGAAGCTAATGTTATACCACGTAAAGATGACGGTTAATATTCCGGCCTCTATAAAAAAAGAAGAAGCCGATGAGTTAAAGAGAACCGAAAAAGAACTTTCTCAACGACTTCAGAAAGAAGGCAAGTGGAAGCATATCTGGCGGATTGCCGGACATTACGCCAACTACAGCATTTTTGATGTTAAAGACAATGAAGAACTGCATGATCTTCTCATGCAGCTTCCTTTATTCCCGTATATGGAAATTGAAGTGAATGCTTTATGTAAGCATCCGTCTTCTATTATTTAAGGAGTTATTTTATGGAATATACAATTGAATCATTACTTTCTGAAGTTAATAGCATTCACGAAAAACCGGGAGATGAAAGATCTCGGGCCATCATTGAACATGTTACCAAACAGATTTTTGATACCATGGTGAAGTTTGATGTTTCTCATGCTGAAATGTGGGCCTTCTTCCGATGGTTGAATGATCTTGGTAAGGCCAATGAAGCGGGTCTTTTAGGTGCAGGATTAGGTCTTGAACGTCTTCTGGACATTATGGCCGATGAGAAAGATAAGGCCCGTGGCATTCAACTCGGTACCGCCCGGGCGATTGAAGGGCCACTGCATGTGCCTGGAGCTCCTCGTGTTAAAGGTTTTGATAGAATTGATGACGGTAAAGAGCAAGGTGAAGTTTTGATCATGGAAGGCAACGTGAAAGACCTTACCGGTAAAATTATTCCTAACGCCGTGGTTGAAGTATGGCTCGCCAATCAACAAGGAACTTATTCAATTATTGATCCCACTCAGACTCCCTATAATAACCGACGTATTATAGAAACAGCTGAAGATGGGCATTATGGATTTCAAACTCTTCTTCCTCCGGGATATTCAGTACCTCTGGGAAGTCCTACTCAAAAGGTTATGGATCTTTTGGGAAGACATGGTCATCGTCCGGCCCACATTCACTTTATGGTCACGGCACCTGGTTATGTTCCCTTAACGACTCAGGTGAATATGCCTGGAGATAAGTACATTGATGAGGATTTTGCTTTCGCTACCAGAGATGACTTGATTGTTACGATTAATAAAGTTGATGACCCGAAGCTTGTGGCCAAATACAAACTAGAAAAACCATACTCGCATGTCGAATTTGATTTCGTCCTACAAAAGGCATAGGGGTGAGTTATGGCAAAGATATTAACTCTGAAGGAAGCGATTAATGAGTATGTAAATGATGGCGCAGTCATTTCGATGGAGGGTTTTACTCATCTGATTCCATTTGCCGCTGGACATGAAATTATCCGGCAAAGGAAGAAGAATCTCACATTGATTCGTATGACTCCTGATTTGATCTATGATCAGCTCATTGGTGCAGGATGCGCTTCAAAGCTCATTTTCTCGTGGGGTGGAAATCCTGGTGTTGGCTCGTTACATCGTTTTCGTGAGGCCATCCAGGTAGGGTGGCCCGTACCTTTAAAGATTGAAGAGCATGGACATGCTGATATGGCCTCGAGATATCAGGCCGGAGCTTCAGGCCTTCCCTTTGCTGTCTTACGGGGCTACATCGGTTCTGATCTTCCTAAATTCAATAGCAATATTAAATCTGTAGTGTGCCCTTTCACCGGCGAAAAACTCGCTGCGACTCCGGCCATTAATCCCGATGTCACCATTATCCATGCTCAGAAAGCGGATAAAAAAGGGAACATCCTGATTCAAGGTATTGTGGGAGTACAAAAGGAAGCGGTTCTGGCAGCTAAAGTCGCCATTGTCACAGTAGAAGAAATCGTTGAAGAACTGGATGCTCCGATCAATGCTTGTATTCTTCCTCATTGGGTCGTGACGGCCATTTGTCATGTACCAGGAGGCGCTCATCCATCCTATGCCCACGGTTATTATGAAAGGGATAATGTCTTTTGCCAAAATTGGGATGCCATTGGGAGAGACCGGATGAAATTTCAATCATGGATTGAAAAACATATCTATGGCACAGCGGACTTTAATGAGTTTAAAAAAAGTCTTGAGGGGGAAGTATGAGTGAAAACTACACACCCAATGAAATGATGACTGTTACCGCTTCTCGATGTCTTCAAAATGGAGACGTTTGTTTCGTCGGTATTGGTCTACCTAGTGCCGCTTCTAATCTTGCCCGTCTGACTCATGCTCCTGAAGTGGTTTTAATCTATGAATCAGGAACAATCGGTGCCAAACCTCATGTCCTTCCGCTATCAATCGGGGACGGAGAGCTGGCCGAAACAGCAGATACAGTTGTGTCTGTACCGGAAATTTTTCGCTATTGGCTTCAAGGAGGAAGAGTAAAAGTCGGATTCCTGGGAGCGGCTCAGATTGATAAATTCGCCAACATTAATACCACCGTTATAGGTTCTTATGACCGACCCAAAGTTCGATTACCCGGAGCAGGTGGAGCGCCGGAGATTGCTTCCAGTGCGGAAGAAGTCTGGATCATTCTAAAACAAAGTCTTAGAACTTTTGTGAGTAAGCTTGATTTTACGACCTCTGCAGGGCATATGACGGGGGGAGATTCCCGGGAAAAATCCGGCGCCAGAGGAAAAGGCCCGACTCGTGTGATTACTGATATGGGAATACTCGAACCGGATCCTGAGACAAAAGAACTCGTTTTGACTCATATCCATCCGGGAGTGAACCTGGAAGATGTGAAGAAGGCGACAGGTTGGGAATTAAAAGTGTCCCGTGTTTTAAAAGTCACAGATGTTCCAACAGCATATGAATTAGAAGTACTAAGACAACTTAATAGCTCTACTGCGCTTAAACATGGAACCGTTGTAACAGGGGACTAATATGGCAGAGAATTACGCTTACATTTGTGACGGTATCAGAACACCTTTTGGAAAGTATGGAGGTGCTCTTTCTCATATCCGTGCCGATGATCTGGCCGCCATACCTCTGGGAGAACTTGTCAGAAGAAATCCCCAAATAGACTTCACTAATTTAGATGAAGTGCTTCTTGGCTGTGCTAATCAGGCCGGTGAAGATAATCGGAATGTTGCCCGCATGGCCTTATTGCTTGCAGGTCTTCCTGAAACTGTTCCAGGTGTCACGATTAACCGCCTTTGCGCTTCCGGACTTGAGGCAATAGCCATGGGCTCCAGAAATATCCGTCTGGGTGAAGGAGAACTTGTGATTGCGGGGGGAGTGGAAAGTATGACTCGTGCTCCTTTTGTCTTAGGTAAATCGGAAAAGGCTTTTGGACGAACTCAAAATTTAGAAGATACAACCATGGGATGGAGATTCATAAACCCGCGCATGAAAGAAATGTATGGTGTAGATACGATGCCGCAGACCGGAGAACAAGTCGCTAAAGAATTTAATGTCTCCCGTGAAGACCAGGATAAATTCTCTCTCAGAAGTCAGGAGCGTTATGCCAGGGCCTATGATAAAGGGATTTTTAAAGAAGAAATTTGTCCGGTAAAAATAGACGGCGGCATGTTTGAAAAAGATGAGCATCCTCGTTCTACGAGCATGGAAAAACTATCAAAACTAAAAAGCATTGTTGAACATGGAGGAACACTCACCGCTGGTAACTCTTCAGGCATTAATGATGGGGCCTGTGCTCTTCTTCTGGCCTCTGAAAGTATGGTTAAAAAATATAATCTAAGGCCCATCGTGAGAATCCTTGGTGCTGCCTCCGCAGGAGTGACTCCAAGTATTATGGGAATTGGTCCAATTCCTGCTGTGAATAAACTCCTTGTTCAAAACAAACTAAAAATTTCTGATCTTGATGTCATAGAACTTAATGAGGCTTTTGCTTCACAATCTATTGCCGTTCTAAGAAGTTTAGGAGTTCCTGAGGATGGTGATTTTGTTAACGCTAATGGCGGGGCCATTGCTTTAGGGCATCCTCTGGGGGCCAGTGGAGCGCGAATTACTTTACATGCGGCTTTAGAGCTAAGACGCAGAAAAGGTCGATACGCCGTGGCCACCATGTGTGTAGGAGTAGGGCAAGGTTCAGCCATTTTAATGGAGCGAGTATAATGAAAACTTCGAAAGGAATCGAATATAGATTTGACGGAAGTAAAGACAAACCTGTCCTTTTATTTTCTAATTCTTTAGGAACTGATTATTCAATGTGGGATAAGCAAGTAGAAGAATGCCAATCTCAATTCCAAATTCTCCGCTATAATACAGATGGAATTGGAATAAGATTCATCGAAGATTTAGGGGAGCAGGTCATCTCCCTTATGGATGAACTTAAATTAGATAAAGTTCATTATTGCGGAATTTCGCTTGGTGGATTAATTGGGATGTGGCTTGCACGATATTATCCAGATCGTTTTCATAGTCTTACTCTTGCAAACACTGCACCTCAAATTGCTAATCAAGAGATATGGGAAGAAAGAATTCAGTTCGTAAAACGTGGAGGTTTAGGTCCTATTGCTCTGGCTTCTCCTTCGCGCTGGTTCACCACGAACTTCACCAAGGGTCATCCCGATGTCGTTAAGAAAGCGCTCAATGGATTTAAAACCACTTCTCCCGAGTCATATATTAACTGCTGTGAAGTCTTGAAAAAGACTAACCTTTGGGATCTTCTTCCTCAAATTCAAGGACGCATTCTCATCATTGCTGGCGAATTTGATCAAGTAACCACAGTGGATGAAGCGAAGAGGATGGGAGAATACATACAAAATTCCCAGGTCAAAATTCTTCCGGCAGCACATTTATCAAATATAGAAGCTTCTGAATTCTCCAAGGCTCTCACTCAAATCTGCCAGTCTTAGTTTGTCATTTTTGTTCTTCTGTTAACTGCGTTAGAATGGCCTTATCAGGAGGTCTTTATGTCAACTGCTGATTTAGGTTATCCCATCCTCACTTTCATTATGATCTTTTGGGGTTTCTTTGCTATTGCGGCTATACTGACTGCCTTAGTAAAACAAGGAAGAGTGCCCGGAAGTATGAAAAAGATTTTTCATAAGTCCCATAAAGGTTCCGGGCACAATGATCATCGTAGTGGCGTTTATTGACGAAGTCCTCGGCGTGTAAAAGCACGATAAGAGAAATTAACCTCGCTGGTTCTGAATTTTGTTTGTACCCTTCCGTAGTCTTCCTCCATTCTCACATGATAAGGAAGTCGGTTATACATGTTACTCTTTACATGGAAACAGTGTTCAACTCCATTCTTGTTTCTTCTATAATGGGCGTAAGTTGTCACTGGACAGCTTCGTTTAGAACGAATGAAAACGTCGGACCAGGTCTTTCTTAAGCGTGGTCCACCTGTGTAGCGTCGATCCATCATATATTCAGTGCTGCTTGATCCTACGAGAACATAAGGGGTGACATGGAACCACCAGTGATAGTTGTATCTTCTGATGTAGGTATTTGTGAAAAACATAAACATTTTGCTAGAGACTAAGTCGTGTTTTTTCCATTCTTCATAGGCCCAGACGTGGGCACGGTCGGTACATTCAGTATTACGTTTATAACTCCGATTCATGCCATTAAAAATGCTTCTCGCACGGGATAAACTTGGAAGCACAGTGGCCTTGTCCTGCACATCTCTTTTTTCGACAAATTCACCTGAGAAGTTTTGAGGTTCACCCTCAAGGAGCGTGGCCGATTCCAATCTGTTCTTATTATTCACTTCGATTTCCACATGCTCTCCAGGTGTGAAATCCTCAGAAGTATAACTTTGATCTACAAAAACAACCCGACCACTATTTAAGTGAAGAAGGTGTTCTTCATCTTGCTTACCTTCCGAAAATGAATGAATGGTATCGGTTAAAACTTCTGCATGTAGTCCGAAACTGAACAAAAGGGGGATTGATAATAAGATTTTTTTCATTACTTTCCTCCATGAAAATGATTCCTAAGTTTAATTTCGATGACCCAGAAAAGGGCCGAAGATATCTTTAAGAAAAAGGAACACAGCAAGCTGAGTAATTTAATTCTGGTGCACTGATCAAAACTTGCCAGTAAAAGGTTGTTAACAGAAAATAAAGTCCCTGAGAGGAAAATATCATGACACCCAATCATAGAATTGTTTTTACGACCCATGGTGGACCAGAGGTCTTAAGACTGGTAAGTGAAGAACTGGCTGATCCGGGCCCCGGTGAAGTTATGATTAAGCATGAAGCCATTGGTGTTAATTTCGTAGAAACCTATTTTCGTTCAGGGCTTTATAACACTCCTCTTCCATCTGGGCTTGGTACAGAAGCTTCAGGTACAATTATAAAGTTAGGAAAGAATATAACAGGTTTTCAAATTGGTGATCGGGTGGCCTATGCCCAAGGCCCCTTGGGTTCTTATTCTGAAATAAGAAATGTGGCCGAAAGATACCTGGTTAAAATCCCTGAGAATGTTTCTATGGAGGAAGCCGCGGGAGGGCTCTTGAAAGGTTTGACCGTTTATTATCTTTTTCATGAAACATATCCTCTTCAAAAAGGACAAACAATTCTCTTTCATGCCGCCGCGGGGGGAGTGGGACTCATTGCTTGTCAATGGGCCCGCCATTTAGGAGTGAGACTGATTGGAACAGTGAGTACGCCAGAGAAGGCGACCCTTGCTAAAAAATATGGTGCCAGTGAAATTATTAATTACTCTTTGGAAAATGTTTCAGAGGAAGTCTTAAAGCTTACTTCCGGGAAGAAGGTTCCAGTTGTCTATGATGGTGTCGGAAAATCTACCTGGGAGCTGTCACTTGATTCTCTTGCTCCCCGAGGACTATTGGTGAGTTTTGGAAACGCGTCCGGGCCAGTGACAAATGTTAATTTGAGTACGTTAAGTCAGAAGGGGTCCCTTTATGTGACCCGACCGGTTCTTGCTACATATATGGATACTCCGGATAAACTTAAAACAGGAGCTTCAGAACTTTTTAATCTCATTTCACAAAAGAAGATTAAGGTCACCATTGATAAGAAGTTCAAGTTAGAAGAAGCGGCAAAGGCCCATGAATATGTTGCCAATCGAAATTCCATGGGGTCCACTATCCTTGTCCCTTAGAGTTAGGAATACATGTTTAGAATAGCTTTATTATTCATCTTATTTATTTTTTCTCGCCCTTCCCATGCCAGAGATATTGGACAGAGCGCAGCCGCCATTTTTGGAACGGAATCTACTGAGAATTTTAGCTACTACAACAATAATTACGTTATTGGCGGTGATGATGATTTAAAGCTTCAGTTTAGCTTTAAGTATAGACTGGTCAAAAGTTGGAACATTTATTTCGCTTACACTCAATTGATGTTTTGGAAAATTTATGATGAATCAAAACCTTTTGCTGAAATAAATTATAATCCAGAAGTCTTTTATCGTTTGTTTGAAGGCTGGGGAGATTCCTTCTTCAATTTAGATATGGGCTATATCCATACCTCCAATGGCGAGGATGATATTAAATCACGTTCTTTGGATCGCATCTTTTTGCGCCATAGTTTTGGCGCAAAAATTGAGCGTAACTTTGTTGGAATTCAGGTCATGGCCCATTACATTTATAATGAGGATGATATCAATAAGGATATCATCGATCATCTGGGTTATTACTCTTTAGGATTTTTTGTCAGTGATCTGATCTTAATTGATGACAACCATCTGGACCTGGAAATTCGTCTTAATGCAGGCAAAAAACTTTATGATTTTGATCAGGGTAGCTATCAATTAGGACTTGTTTACAAGTTTGGATGGAGTGAAATTAATCCTTCTGTGTATTTACAACGATTTGAGGGTTTCTCAGAGCACATCGGGCATTATGATAAGAAGAGGACCGAGTACAGAATAGGGCTTCTTCTCTCCTATTAAATATTGGCAAATGAAGCCATTTTTTCTACTATTTCGCTATGAATATGAAGCCCAAACTCCGTGGACACATCCACCAAGAATCCTTTTTCCTTGCCTTAGGCGCCTGTGCTATGTTGGTCGCTAAGGCTTCAACAACCATGACCTTTGTAGCGGCATTGATCTATTCAATCGGCTTAGTTTCTCTTTTCGGTATCAGTGCTGTTTATCACCGCCCTAATTGGGATGTGAGAAAACGCGCTATCATGCGACGCTTTGATCATTCGGCCATTTATCTATTGATTGCCGGATGCTTCACTCCCATTTGCCTATTGGCATTAGATGAATCAAATGGAATTAAGCTGCTTACAATCGTCTATGTGGCCGTGACCTTCGGAATCATAAAGTCGATAGTCTGGGTTAAGGCACCAAAGATGCTTGCTGCTTTGTTGTACACAGGAGTTGCTGCACTCTTTCTTCCTTACATCTCTGAATTGAATGCTGGTTTAGGATTGACCAATTTGATTTTGATTATTCTTGGTTGTCTTGTTTATTTTGTGGGCGCTATTTTCTATGCTTTTAAACGACCGAATCCTATTCCTGATGTCTTCGGTTATCATGAACTATTTCATATCTGTACCGTTGTTGGTGCTTTCCTTCATTTCATTGTGATGTACCGGCTCATTTCATGAAAGCTCATGACCTTAGGGACTATCTTTTTGATCAAATCCCCCTGGCCCGGGCCATTGGAATTGAGATCGAAGAGGCAAGTCTTGATCAGGTCATTATTACTGCACCACTAGCTCCCAATAGCAATCATATGGACACGGCCTTCGGCGGTAGTCTAGCCACCATTCTTATTCTGGCCTGCTATTCTTACTTATTTAATCGATTAAAGAGCGAAGGGCATAAGGCCCACGTTCTGATTAAAGACGGTCATACTCAGTATCATAAACCTGTTCGTGAAGACTTAAAGGCCATTTGCCATGCGCCTGATGAAGAACTTCTTTCTCATTTCATTCATGTGTTTGAGCGTCGAGGAAAGGCCCGGATTAAACTTGATGCTTTTATCCAAACTGGCCCGGATAAGTCCTGTACTTTTAGCGGTGAATTCGTCGCAGTGAAGGCGTAGCGCGAGGCTTTTTTCTTTTTTTTAATTAACATCATTCCCATGAGAAAAGTCGTACTTCTTTTTACGCTCCTTTTTACTTTTTCATTCCTGCATGGATGCTCCACGCTCAATCCGGAAGAAAAAGACATTGAAGCCATGGCCTTAAAGGCCTATCAGGAAGTGAAGACCCAGGCGAAAATATCCCAGCATAAAGAATGGAACGCCATGCTTGATCGGGTGGCGACCCGGATTGCTAAATCATCCGGTGAGAATTTTAATTGGGAATGGGTTTTAATCGATAGTCCTGAGGTCAACGCTTGGTGCATGCCCGGAGGAAAGATGGCCGTTTATACGGGTATTATGCCGGTCTTAAAGACGGAAGGAGCACTTGCCGCAGTTCTTGGACATGAAGTTGCCCATGCTACGAAACGCCATGGGAAACAAAGTTATGCCAGAGCGATTAGAGGCAACCTGGCGGGTCTCGTAATTGGTGTGACTACGGCCTTAGGTGGAGAGTTACTGTGTAAATCTGAATCTTGTAAATTGTTAACAGGTCTTGGTGGGGCAGCGGCAGGATTTGGGATCGCTTTTTTTGACCGAAAGTTTTCTCGCAGCAATGAAACCGAGGCAGATAAATTTGGACAAGTGTATATGGCAAAAGCTGGCTATAATCCGGCCGAATCAATTGAGCTGTGGGACCGTATGAGTCAGGCCCATGGTGGGACTGCTCCTCCGGAATTTCTTTCAACCCATCCTTCCGATGTGACCCGTAAAAAGAACTTAAAGGAGTGGTTACCGGAAGCCGAGAAAGTCTACCAGAATTCTCCTCAGAAGTTTGGATTAGGTGAACAAATTCAGTAACTTCAGTTTAGGTGATTAAAAAGCTCCATTTTGTTTAAAATCCACCGATAAGTCGTCCATGTCCGTATTAACGAGAATGATCTATTCCTTTATGTTTCTTATTACTATCCCCTTGTGGGCCTCATCCTCTTTTGGAGAGAGGTGGATTCTTAGCAGCGATTTAGATGATGTGAAAGTATGGCAACTTAAGGCCAACACTGATGTCACAGGATCATGGCAAGAAAAGAAGCCTTCAAAGAAACTTGATTGGTCTAAGGTTGGGACAGAAGATTTCTTTAAAGATTTTGAGAAAGGGAAAATAAAGTTGCTCTCTTACGTTGGTATTACTGAGTGGAAAGCCGAAAAGTATCAGTGGAAAGAACTACCATCAGGTCACGAACTCAAGATTGAAGGGCACTACCTTGATTCAGGCCATAAAAAGATAGCTTTCATTGAAGTCCACCATTTCAAGAAATCTAAAACGATTCAAATCCTTCAAACTCGTCCTATGTCGACAACAGCAAAATACACGGAAGAGTTCTTTAAATATATAAATGATCACGTGCTAAAATGATGAAGACACTTTTAGTCTTATTTTTTATAGGAATCTTTTTTCATCACTCTCAAGTGAAGGCCGGGGGATTTTCTTTTAATCCCACTATAAATACTTATCAAGAGATCTGTCTAACTGAAGGTATCCGCCCGGTAAATTCATCGTTAAAGACAATGTGCCAGGTGATAGTTAAAAGCCAGACTTGTAAATCTGTTCCGGCCACTGACCTTCTTCGTTGTAGTGAGATAGAAAGACCGATTGCTCTTAATAGCTGGGATTATATTAAAGGCTGTGCTCAAGGTGTATTGAATTCTGTTGAAGAAATTCTGAAGTTCCTTTGGAGCATCATGGAACTGGCATGGGATGGTGATAAACGAGGAGCTCTTTCGGATGAAGCCTCTGAGTTCATGGGAATCGCCAAGCTCTATCTTCACACTGAATATCAAAAAGCTTTAGCAAAAAGTCCTCCGCCAATGAAGGAAACGAAGGCCCTTATGGCGATGGGTGGAGCAATCGGTTCTCTCGTCCTGGATAAAGTCACTGAAATGGTTGCCAATGAATATGATGAATTTGGATGTCTACGTTCAGAAGCAAAATCAAAGTATATCTGTAAAGTCCTGGGGGACGTCTTCATACCTCCTGCCGGTATTGTGGCGCTAATTAAGGTGGGACCTAAACTTGCGATGAAGCAGTTTCCTCACCTAAAAAAAGCGGCCGCTCCACCTAAAAAATCTATAGCTCCAAAATCTCTCTTTGCTCAGTATCCAAACTTACAAAAAACAATTGATAACATTAAAATTAATGGAGGGGTAAGCATTTCCCATCCAAGGGAGATCCCCTTTCAAAAGTCTAATGAGTTCCGGCCGATAAAAGACGCAGAGATGTTAAAAAGGGCGGAGGATTTGCCGCCCAATATTCAGGACACGATTGTTGGCGTTTACAATTCGCTTGGTGATAAAAAAGTTTTGGAACCATATTTTAAAAACCTTGTGAAAGAAAGTGCTGAATGGATGGCCAAGAAGGGAAGACCGCAAGACTTAGAACTATTAAAGAAAGGTGTGGTGAGTGAGCACGCCATATCAGTCATCCTGATTAAACGCTTTAAGGCGAATGGAGATAATCAATTCACCACTATGATGCCAAGAAGAAGCGACAGAATCATTAGCGTTGGTGCTAAAGATATCAGGGTCAGTGACATGGCCAATGATAATGATGCATTCCGGACGGCGATCAGAACAGGTCCTTTTTTAGACCGCGTCTTTGAAGGAAAGGCTGCTAACCGCGACGGTCATGGAGTTATTAATCACATGATTCAAAGAGATATTGTAAAAGATGTCGTGAAAAAAGAAATGAAAGGCAATTCGCAGGAGTTTTATAATTATCTTGGTTCAAAAAAAGGTGTTAACTGGTGGTCTGATCTCTTTGACTCAGGAGAAGGAACGAGAACATTCACACGGCCGGAAAATATTTCAAATTACATGCATCATAACTTAACTGAGGGTAAGGTCAGGAATGACTAAAAGACGTTATTCTGAGCAAAGTTTTCCCTCTTATGTTTTTATCCCTGGCCAGAATCCTCATCCTAAAAAAGAGGGAGGGCACATGGAAGGGAAAAGTGAGCCTATTGCCGCTCCTCTGGATTTAGAGCATCCTGAAACGTCTCCTGAATTTTGTTATGGAATCGACCTCTTTAATCACCGCTACTATTGGGAAAGCCATGTCTATTTTGAGGCCTTATGGAATGCACATAGGCGGCACGGAGTTGTGGCCGATTTCCTAAAGGCCCTGATAAAGCTCTCGGCCGCAGGGGTAAAAAATAACCTTCTCCAACCAGATTCAGTTCAGGGGCACTATCACCGAGCGATAGATTTATTAGAGGACATTAAACTGAAAGAGGGAGCAGATTTTCTGGGATTTAATCTTAATCAACTACTGGGGGAAATTAGAAATATTCTGAATACTCACAGTGGTGAAATCTTCCTTCATCCTTCCTGGGATTAAATTATTCAAAATAAAATCCGAGACCTCATTGAGATGAGTTTTTTGAATTCTTTCATCCATTATTCGATGATCATTCTTCGTGAGGTTTATCTCTTTAAGTATGACCGTTTGATCAAATAGAATTCTATGCTCTAAGTTAAAGGAAGTTTGACGACACTTTCGGGCCTTACACCAATCATAGTATGAGAGGCTTCTCTCGCCATTAAATGGAATAAATCGCATCTTATCCAAAAGCCCTAAGGAGCTTGGAAGACTTACTTCAGGAGAAGCATACATTGTGTATTGAAGGTAGGTTTGCTCAAAGGCGACAAAACTTGAAATGAACTGCTCCGGTGTAGTAGCAGTGAAGGCTTTTCGTAAGCGCTTCATTAATTCTTTTTGCTTCCTTGACGGGAAATGGGGAAATATTTCATCTAATACTTTTTTGCTCGTCGTAGTCTGTAACATTTGGTCCACAGCATCCTGACCACATATCACACTCGCCCCTAAACTCCAGCTCAGAGTCTTATAAAGGAAGAGGCTATGATTCATAAGGGTTTTAGCGAGGAGGCGTGGTACAGTTCGTACAACTGTGCCGAGAATCTCTCCACTAATATAAGATCTATCCTCTTGCCCGATAGCTTCCTTTGGGTATCGCTCCCAGTAATGATAGCGGACGAGGCGACCCAAATGATGAGAAGCATTGGCATAGACGTAAGTCATGCTGTTTTCCTGGCCGTGAGAGCGAAGACTTAATTCGAGGTAACTTTGAGTCACTAATTGGTTTTTTAAAACATCGTGATCAAAGTCATTTAGTTCAGTCTGATTAAGGAGCTTATCAATATGTGAAGACATGATGGTAAACCAAAAATCAGCACTATTTCTCTTAGAGGAACATAACTCTGCCTGACTTCCCGGAGAGAGATAAAAGACCTCAGGTAAAATTTTAGCAGACCCTATTAAAGGATAAAATAGCGTGAAATGGGCGAGCAGCAAGTAAAGGGGCTTCATATCCCTTAAAACCTATCATTATTATACCTGATATTGGAACAGTGAAACTCAAAAATGGCCGCTTTAAGAGCTAATCGAAAGATGAGATACTAAACCTTATGATAAATCGACGTTTGTTTATGGGGACATTAATGGGGGGAGTTATGGGGAGCTTATTATATAAAACAATAAAAGAGGATGGCATGGTTAGAATGCCTGCACTTTTTGTTGGCCATGGCTCACCAATGAACGCGATCGAGAAGAATGATTTTACGGATTTTCTTATGAACTATTCGGAGACTCTTCCTTCTCCCCAGGCCATATTATGTATCTCGGCCCACTGGGAAACTATTGGTACGAAAGTATTAAAAGCGGATCCTCCAAAAACGATTCATGATTTCTACGGTTTTCCGACTGAACTTTATCAGATCCAGTATCCCTCGAAAGGGGCCCCGATTGTGGCAGACAGAATTGTGGATTTACTTCGTCAGCATCATGCAGTCACTGATACAGAGTGGGGACTTGATCATGGAACATGGAGCATACTCAAACATCTTTATCCAAAGGCCAATATCCCGGTGCTGCAACTAAGCCTTAATCGGAATATGACTTTTTCTCAACATTTGGATCTTGCCCGAGACCTCAGACCCTTGCGGGATGAAGGTGTTCTGATTGTTGGAAGCGGAAATATTACTCACAATTTAAGAAGAGTAAATTGGGAAGGTGATGCTCCTCCAATGGATTGGGCCGTGGAATTTGATGAAATGATTAAGAAGGCCATCATTGAAAGAAATAATAAACTGTTGCTTAAACAGGAATCTAAACTTGATTCTTTATGGTCGGTGGCGCACCCTTCCTTAGAGCATTATCTGCCGTTACTCTATGCTTATGGCGCCTCCGATGAAAAAGATCAGGCCCAGTTTGTTTATGAAGGGATCCAGTTAGGTTCTTTATCTATGCGCTCAGTTCTTTTTAGTTAATGTATAACACTCCATTTCCTTTGCACTATGGTCATTTGTTTTGACCATGGTGTGTTTGATACCCTTTTGAAATTGAAAAGGAGTTATCTATGAAAGCATTTTTTACAGCGCTCTCTTTAATGTCATTAGTCAGTTTAAATGGTCATGCGGCAGTAGGTAAGCTGGTTCCAGGCGTCTATGAAATTGACCCTGCCCATACTCGAGTCTCATTTTTGATTGATCACTTTGTCATTTCTCAAGTTGAAGGCCGCTTCAATGATGTCAAAGGAACATTCACGTTGAATGAAAAGGTCGCCAATTGCAAAATCGATGTAACTATTCCGACCGCCTCCCTGGATACGGGTGTGGCCAAGCGTGATGAACATTTAAAGAGTGCCGATTTTCTGGAAGTATCTAAGTATCCTCAAATGACTTTTAAAAGTAAAAAGTGCACCGGAACACTTGAAGACTTTAAAGCGATAGGGGATCTCACGATTAAAGGAGTGAAGAAAGAAGTCGTTTTGGATGGGAAATATTTGGGAACCGTTGTGGACACCTGGAAGAACACCCGTGCCGCAGTCAGTGCTGAAGGAAAAATCAGCCGAAAAGATTTTAACATCCTCTACGCTGATGCGATTGAGGCCGGACCGGCAGTAGGCGATGAAGTGACGATTAAGATCATCTCTGAAGGAATTCATCAGGCGAAGAAAAAATAATTTTTATTATTCAATCAGAAAAGGGATGGACCCTTTTCTGATTGATGTAATGCTTATCTTCTTAACGGAGTATAAATATACTTTAAACCTGCAAGTGGCATCGGTGAGTTTTTAAATGCCTTCGATCTTCCGTACATCCAAAGAAAATCGGGGCGTGTTCCTGTGATCCATTCTCCACCAATAACATTTCCACGATAATCGAGTTCTACGATATATTCATAATTCTTTGATAGAAATTTTTGATGAGGAGTGAGAGTTACCGGTAGTTTTGAGACGAAGTTTTGATTTCCGGCCGCGGCAAGTTCCGGAGTGTAAAACTTTAATTCTTCACCATAAACCATATTAGTTTTCACTCTTATCCTTCTCTCAATACCTTGAGAACGGTGAGCCCCTGTCACTGCTTCTTCGCCCTGGATGCTGGTGCTGAAGCCGGTGATGGGCTGGTTCCAGACGTCTCCGTAACGATCAATATCAGCGACGAAACCTTTTCCAAGAAGACCCAGCATGTTTGATAAGACGACATGGAAGGCCCCTGCGTTTACGTCTTTACACTTGGGTGAGTTGGCATCTTGTTCTGAAGGAGGATTTGGGTTGCGATCCCGTTCATCACCTTCACCTTCTACTTTTCCTGAAACACTACAGCGAGCTCCCACAAAACCGAAAATTTCACCCTTAAAGTTATAGGATTCATGCAACGTCAGAAGTGCTTTCACATCCGAAGACCCAAAAGGCACTTTGATGCCGTCTCTATTGGCTATGACTACTGGCTGCGGCTCTGGATAGTGAGACGCGGCTTGAGCCCAACCATGGCAAAGACCTTCCCACCACAAGTCACGAGGGCTGTAGAGAGAAAATGATTTTCGGGTCAATGTGTAGTTATAATCATTATTGGCAATATCATAAAGTTCGGAAGGGGATAGTCTGGATAATTCTTCCGAATTCATTTTCTGCAGTTCTGCTTTTGTATGAAGCCGGTATTTGAAAGGCTGAGGGTCTGGATGATTCCATCTATAAGAAACACCGCCTTTATTAAAAGGCCAGTAACTTTCCGACCACCCTAAACGATCATCAGATAATGTCCCTGATGTCGGAAGATCGCCAAAGTTCAGAACCAAATTCATTCCAGCAATTCTTTTAAAATTATTGGGATGGTTTGTTCCGTCATAGACTTCTGCAAAAGTTGGTGGGATTGAAGACAAGAGAAGACCTAAGACGATAAACTTCATATGTTCTCCTTTAGTGAAGTTAAGCAATGAAGTTTATAACCGAGGAGTATTTTTTGCTCAATCAGATGAAGTGAAAATTTGCATGAAGCGATTAAGTATTGGCTTTAAATAGAGAGGGCCAAAGGACCTCTCTATTCACCCTCTGGCGTTAATTCAACAGGACGACTTTTTACTTTCCATAACACACCACAAGCAACGGGGAGAGTCTTGTAGGCCGAGTCACTTCCTATACTTGCAACTGTTTTAGGCAATTCTTTTTTGTCATTTGTTCCCTGAATCAGAACTACTCTACCTGGGAATGTGAGTCCTTCTTCTTCTTCAAGCTTAATCATATTGTCTTCTGGATTTTGATCTACAGCTTTCAAGTCATTAAACATGCGAGAAAAACTTGCTGTCCGGTTATAAAAATATTTTCCGGTGTTCACATCTCCTCTAGGAAATTGATTAAAGCCTAGTTCTTGAGAATCAAGATTTTCATCAAAGGGAATAGTGATCTGTCCAATGGCCACCAGGGCTTCTTTGATATCGATATAAGCATCTTTATTTAAATCGTCATTGATAGTGGGACATCTCCTTCCGGTATAAATGGCCTGGCGATGTTCCACGTCTCCTTTAGGAGCATATTTAAGTCTGACATAGGCATTAAATGTATCATCAATTCTTTCTACTCCTGCCATTCCTACTTTTAGAAAATGAAGATTAACATTCATAGGGATTAAGTCCGCTGCGTAGAAACCCTCTATGTTTGAACCATCGGGAGCCATGACCTCATTTTGTGAGACGTCATTTCCCACCGGCTGCTCTCCGGGCCCAACCTCTAGTTGAGGAGAATTTGATTTGATACTTTCACCACACGAAGTGAGAAATAAAAGTATTGCTAGCGGCAATGTCGTTCGGACCAATTTTTTCATTATTCCCTCTTGGTTAGTTGAGTTCAAAAGCATTTTATCTTGTGAGGATAATCTTTTTTTGTCCACTAAAGGAGTTTCTTAAGAATGGTTAAGCGCGCAGTCCGCAGATTATGGCATTAGCTTTGCGAGTGATGATCGAGTTCTTTCTTACAGGAGGTTTGTAATGACTAATTTGAATTCCCGGAAGCTCAGTACGCTTCTGATGTTTTTGTTACTTTTAAATTTCTTTGCTGCTTGCGGCAGTGATGATGACGATGATGGAGGAGGTACTGCAAATCCAAATCCTCCTCAAAGTGAAGAAGTGCCTGATCAAGGTGTGTATAATTTCCGTCTTCTTCCAATCAATAACAATGTTTCAGGTTCCTCTGAAATAGATGGCGTCATTAACATTCAAGCCGACCAGGTCCAGATTAATCTCGATGCAGATGATACGCCACGACTTATCGTCCATAGGCAGCATGTTTTCGTTGGCGCTGCTTGTCCGACCATGGCCAATGACACCAATGGTGACGGGTTTGTGGATGTGAATGAAGCAGAAGCCGCGACAGGATTAGGGCTTATTCCATTAGATGATGATTTAAGCGCTCAAAGTGCGGGTAATACCTTTCCAAGGGCAGATCTGAATGGGAACTATAAATATGAAGAAAGTGCTTCATTAACCCAAATGCTCGCCGATCTGCGCGCCGATGATACTGATGCATCAGATGGATTGGGTAAACTTGGTGCAACTGAGAATTTAAACTTACCTGGTCGTGTGGTCATGGTTCAGGGAATAAGTCCTTTAACGGAGCTTCCTGATTCCGTGGGAACAAGAGGAAATGCTCTAGCGCAAGATACTCTTCCCATTGCTTGTGGAGTTATTACCCGAACATCAAATGAGGAAATTCCTCCAACTCAGGAGTGTCCTGCCCAAAAATCTTTCAACACTCGTCTTTCTAATGAACTACTGATTAGTGGTGACCGTTGTAGCGGCGGAGAAACAGTTGAGGTAGATGTTAATGGTCAGAATCAGGTATTTGTTTGTCGGGCCGATCAATGGCTTCTCACCGTTGATAACGTGAACACCTGTACGCCGGAAGGTTGTACTGAGGTCGGTGTGCAAAAGGCGATTGGAACACTTACTCGTGATGAAGAGTCTTCTAGTCCTCCAGAGCAATGTACTTTTGAAATGAGTGCCATTAGCCCTCTTGGAGAAGCACAACGTGAAATACTTGATAATCATGAGGTGAAATTTCCAGCAGAAGGAGAACCAATCGTTGTTCCGGAAAATTAAGTAACTAGCTTAATTAAATCTTAGGGAAAGATCCATGTTAAAAACATTCTCTTTCCTTGGGAAGTTTTTTAAAATTCTATTAATCCTCAAGGTTTCTTAATTAGAATCTCTATTAAGCGCCGGGAGTGATAACAAATGGCCGTTTTGATACGGCCATTTGTATTTCAACAAAGGAGTTTTTTGTGAGTCCACAAAAAGATAATTGGGGTCATGGAGGATTCAGTGATCAATACGATAACGGCCGTTTGAGGAGCGTCGATCGAGATCAACATCCAGGAGGAGTGACAGGAATTCCTTTTGATGACGACTTTGATATTGAGACTAATGATTACTTTCCGGATCACGGTGAAAGTAGAGTTAAAAGCCGAGGATTTTATCATTATGATGGCTCTAAGCCCGATAATCAAAGCTTTGAAGGTCTAGGTCCAAAAGGATGGAAAAGAACAGATGAGCGTATTAAAGAAGATGTTTGCCTGGCCTTAGATCGAAGTACTGAAGTAGATGCTTCTGGACTCGAAGTTGAAGTTGAAGAAGGTTGTGTGAGCTTAAAAGGTGAAATTAAATCAGTTGGAATGAGGAGGGTAGCGGAGGATTTAATTGAAAGTATTCCTGGCGTCGTTGATGTCTTCAGCCAGCTTCGAATTACATGATTTTACCTAGTTCTTCATCGTCTTTAGAGGTCTTGTTACTTTGAGAGCGTGCCTTCTCGAGCTTCTGATCCCAAGTTTTACCCATTCCATTAATTTGTTCTAACTGACGTAGAATCTCTTGCTCCATATTTGGACCTAAATCATCAGTACCATCGGATTCTGAAGCCAAAATCTGTGCTGATGCCGCAAGGACAATGATAATAAAAAATACTCTGAAATTCATGTGGTGGATAATAGACAATATCCTTCAATTTTTCAATCATCTGTTTGAAACTTTTTGGAGATCTTGTATAATTTATAGGATATCGTTCGCTTATCCGGAGGAACTTATCTTAGACACTAAAGAAGCTATTCTAAAAAAAGCGCGTAGATTATTTGCAAAGCATGGTTATGACGGTGTCAGTATCAGAACTATTTGTGAAAAAATTCCCTGTAATGTAAGTGCGATCTCCTATCATTTTGGGAGTAAAGAAGGTCTTTATAGTGAATGCTTCCGGTTAGAAGGTCATGACCTCCAGGCCATCATTGCAACAGTCCTTACAGATCCTGAAAATCAAGCCGATTTTAAGACCAAATTAAGCCTCTTTCTCAATCAGTTTTTCGAACACAGTTTTAAGAACAGAGAGACAATCCTCATCATTGGAAAAGATGTAGGTTCAAAATCCGCGATGGAAAGTATGGAGAAGATTTTTAAGGTCATTCCTGATGGTATAACCCGTTTCTTGCAAATAGCCCAAGATCGTCACATTTTAAATAAGAACCTTAATATAAATTTTATGTGCAGTTATCTGATCGATCCTCTCTTTATGCAGATCCTGTTCCTTGAGCAATCGAAACCAAAAAGAAATTTTTCTGATTCTCATGTCCGGCAAGATTTTATTGAGCAATTACTGGCCATTTTTTTTAGAGGTGTTTTTTAGTTATCCTACTAATTTTTAAGACTTTGCCTTAATTCAATCAAACATTTGATTGAATATTTCGTGAAATTCTTTTAATCTCTATCTATGCAAACAATAGAAAACAAAAAGAACAATATTTTAGTTAATGCCATTCAACTTTTTTCACAGAAAGGCTATGAAGGTGTGAGTGTCAGAGAAATTGCAGAAGCCTCTGATTGTAATCTGGCCGCTATCTCTTACTATTTTGGAGGCAAAGAAAAGTTGTATGAGGTTTGTTCAAACCTCATTGATCTGGATGAAGTTAAGAACGTTTGTTTACCTCTTACTTCACCCTTAGACGGTGAGGATTTTATTCTTAAAATTAACCTTTTTGCGAAGGAGTTAGGCCGCCTGATTCAAAAGCATTCCAAGGTGATTCGTATTCATATTAATAAATTCAACGCTCAAGAAAACTTTAATACTGATTTGGAAGAGACAATTCTTGGTCCTTGTTATAAGGCCGTGAGAGATTTCTTGAATGAAGGATTGAAAATTAATGTTGTAAGAAATGACATTAACGGAAAACTTCAAGCACGTGTCTTGGTTTCCTTAATCCTTTCTGAGGTTATTTATCATGGTCTTGGAACAAATGAAGAAAACTTCGAGAAATTTTCTCAAGAAATTTCTCAAAGTTTTGCCAAAGCCGTTGCTTAATTTAAATTTGCAAAGCTTTCTAGTTTTTTTACATCAGTGATATAGATCGTTTTACCAATCTGATCCAGGATACCTTCGTTTCTAAAATCAGAAATAGTTCTTATAACTGTTTCATTGGCCGTACCAATAATCGCAGCCATTTCTTCTCGAGTTAATTTAATGTCCAGCCTCCAGCCATGATCTTCTTTTACACCATACTTGTTCTTCAGGTTGAGTAAAAGCTCTGCTAATCGCTCACAAACATTTTTTTGCGACATTGAGGCATTTCGTGCTTCAGCTTGTCCCATCTCTTTACTTAGCTTCTCGATAACTTTCAGAGCGAGTTCTGGTTTTTCATAAATGACATCTGTGATGTGCTTTTTATCGATGAAGCATACAGAGGCATCTTCTATGACCGTGGCCGTTGCTGAGTAGTTTTCATTTCCTAAAAGACTTCGATGGCCAATAACATCTCCCGGTCCAGCAATCCGGATGATGGATTCTTTTCCGTCATTGCCAATTTTAGCGATTTTGATTTTGCCTTCATTGATACAATAGAGCCCAAAGGGAGGATTTCCCTGGAAGAATATGGTGTGGCCTCTTTTGTAATTATTCATAACCTTGTGACGGCTTAAGCCTTCAAGTGAGGCTCTCTCCAGAGAGCAGAAGATACTATCATTCTTATGAGTACAGTCCTCGCATGGTACGATGGTGAGCTTAGGCATGGTTTATTCTTCCTTTTATGTAGACCAACAGTATCATACAAGTAGAGGAGGAATATTGACCTGGATCAGGTTTTAATGCTTATTTAAAAAATCTTTTCAAATTTAAGGGGTTTCTTTTTTCCCCAAGAAGATCAAGGAGGTAGAGGAGAAAATCATCGGTTGTTACAATACCCGTAATCTCATCGGACTTTGATCTGACTAGAAAACATGAAATTTTCATTTCAATCATGTCTCGGATTACACTTTCAATCCTGTCCGTTTCATTAATGGTATGGAGAGCGGTTATCATGAAATCAATAACTTTCTTATGGTTTTGAATATAGTTAGATCGACCGGTTTCAGAGTTAACGACGGTGACTGCTCTTTGAACATCTCGATCACTAAGGATACCAACAATCTCCCCAGATTCATTCACCACAGGAAGGTGACGGATAGAGAGTTTTTTCATCAATTGCTCAGCATCAAGCATGAGAGCATCATTTCTGATAGTATGTAGATTACTGGTCATGATCTCTGCAATCGTCAAAGGACACCTCGTAGAGTTAATTATATTTCCATGCATCTACAATAAAAAGCCTTAAAGTGCCGGCCAATTGAGTTAGTTAGATTGTTTGACTAAACTTCACGGCCGTTCTTTGTTCTCTTAAATGAAAATCAAAGCTCATCGCCACATTTCTCACAAAAACTTTACCTAGTTCTGAAAGTTTTAACTTGTTGTGCTCAAGTTCTAATATTCCATCCGCTTCAAAGTCTTTTAACTCTTTAAATACATCATCCCAGTAAGGTAATGAAGTGTCATTAAGGGTTGTTTCATTTCGGCACATGAGTTCCAGAATGATATCCTGAACCATCAAGTCATTCTTGCTATGAACATGACCCTTTTGTATAGGCAGTTGATTGGCATTCACTTTATCTTCATAGCTTTTCACATCTTTAATATTTTGGATGAAGCTTAAAGAAGAGTCTGAGATAGAGGTTGGCCCAAGTCCAAGAAGGATAGGTGACTTTTTATCTACATAGCCCATAAAATTGCGATGAAGATTATCTTCTTTTTTGGCCTGATATAAGTAGCTGCCTGGCTTAGCGAAGTGATCCATTCCTACGTCGTGATAACCATTCTCCTGGAGCAGCTTTTTACCCAATTCATAAAGTTCACGCTTAAGCTTAGGAGAAGGCAAATCAGAATCATTTATGAGTCTTTGATTTTTAATCTTTTCCGGTAAGTGAGCGTAGCTATAAAAGGCAATAAGCTCTGGATTAAGTTTAATCACTGTCTCGATGGTACCTGAGATTGAATTTAAAGATTGTTTCGGAAGCCCATAAATAAGATCAAAGTTAATTGAATTTATTCCTCGTTCTCTGATTTTTTCGACTAAGAGTTTGACCATCTCTGGAGACTGATGCCGATGAATAGCTTCTTGAACAATGGGATCAAAATCCTGAATTCCTAAAGATACCCGTGTAATACCGTTCTTTGCCAGCACATCCAGATGATCTGTTTGGCATGTACGAGGATCGATTTCAATCGACCCGATAAATTGTGGCAACTTATTTTTAGTAAGGGTTTTAATTAAAAGATCGAGATGGGCCGCCGAGAGAAAAGTGGGAGTCCCGCCTCCAAAGTGCAAAGAGTTTATATTGGGAGTAAAACCAAGTCTCTCTTCATAAAGGGCCCATTCTTTTATGACCATCGCCAAGTATCTTTTTTCAACACTATGATCTTTGGTGATGATCCGGCTGCAGCCGCAGTAGTAGCAAAGACTCTCACAGAATGGCACATGCACGTAAAGATCGATCCCTTTTTCCGGATCATAGGAAGTATTTAGGTGATTAATCCAGGTCACTTCATCTGGAGTTCCTTGCCAGTAGGGAACCGGTGGATAGCTAGTGTAGCGAGGGCCTGGTCGATTATACTTTTCGATAAGTTCGTTTATTGTGTTCATGCGCCCTATTATGCTTCGATTAAAACGTGAATAAGATGACCGCGGTCATGTTTTTGAAACAATATTTTCCAAGCAATTAGCTTCGTCAGTCATTATTAAGTCGGTTTAGCACAGTTTGGCCATCTTCAATCATGGAACGAATGCTGATACCTTTAGTGTAATTTCCAAAGAGCATAAGTCCTGGTCTTTTCTTGAGTTTCCGCTCTATGTTCTGAATGGCCTGATAACGATGATAATTAAAGAGCGGAAGACCTCTCTTCCATTGGGTAAGTTTACTTTCTTTGATTTTTTCAGGATCAAACTTCGGAAATACGCTTTCTAGTTCCAGAATGGCTTCTTCCTTGTTCAAAATTCCTTTATTGACACTGTTATAGCAGTGACTTTTATAGTTCTCTGGAAAAAGTGCTGATTGATGAATCACGCCCAGGAGATTTTTTTTAAATTTTTGCGGAATCAGCATCCCGAAACATTCGTGAAGTTCCGGGATTTCGCTTTCCCTAAAGAAAGTAAAAGAAGTGATCGGCCGGTATTCAATCTTTTGGAGCTCCTTGGCTATTTCAGGAGCCTCATCCTTAAGGAGTTCGGCCGCATCCAGAGCATCGGTACAGATGACAGTATTAGGAGTAAGTGAGAAGTTCTCTGGTACAGGTTTAATGTTCTCTTTAACTTCTTCATAAAGAGCATTGATTAAGGTCTGCATTCCTCCTGGAAAACTAATTGAGCCTTTAATTGTTCCTTTTTGTGAACTGATGCTTTTCTTCAATTCCTTAAAAAAATGTAAGTAATTTTTAAAATGTTTATTTTTTGCCATCGGGAAAATACTTAGGAAATGAAGATCCTTTGCCTCGGCACCATGAATACCTTGTAAAGCGGAGGATAAAAGTTCATCAATAAGTTCCTGACCCAAAAACGGGTAGAAAATTTCTTCTACGGTTGAGTCTTCCATAATTAACGGAAATTTTTTTCCAATTTTCGTTATCCCTTTACTTAGAAGTTTTAAGCTGAAAACGGAATGAGGTCCATCTTCTTTCCAGATCCTTCGTTTAAGTTTGGGTGTTGAAATAAGATAGGGAATATTTAAATCCGTAATGAATTTTTCGGCCGAGATATTCATGTACAGGGTGCTGGCGGCAGCTTCTGCCGGCCCCAGGGGGGTTAGAGTAGTTGCAATCTTTCCGCCCACTCGATTTTTTTCGTACAGAGTAAAAGGCACATGAGATTTTTTGAGCCGGTAGGCGAGAATAAGGCCTGCGATGCCGGCACCGTAAATATGAACTGGTTGTGATGATATAAGTGTTCCTAACATGTTTTAAAAGTCTCATATGACAAGCAGAATGAAACTGATGTATCTCACAATATTACTTGATAAATTCAATATCTAGTGATTGTCATGGAATTGACACTAAAAAAACACTAGATATTGATTGACGTAGATTTAAAACAGGCGAATCATAAAACTAAGCAAAACATTCTCGGAGAGTAATCAATGAAGATAACAAGACTCTTTACCAAGAAAGGTAAAGGCCCTTATTCAGATCAAGTTTATGTAAAAAAAATCAGCGAAATCAGAAATGTCGATGGTTCAAGTAAGATGGCCATGGAAGTTACTGTACCAGAAACCTGGTCACAAGTAGCGGCCGACATTATCGCTCAGAAGTATTTTAGAAAACAAGGTGTGCCTCAGCTGGACGAAAACGGCAAGGTACTTCTTGATGATAACGGTAAACCAATCCTAGGCGGAGAAACTGATGCTCGCCAGGTCTTTAACCGTTTAGCAGAGTGCTGGACCTCTTGGGGTAGCCGTTTCAATTATTTTGATTCGAAAGCCGATGCTGATGCCTTTAAAGATGAGATTGCCTATACACTGGCCCATCAGATTGCCGCACCCAATTCGCCGCAATGGTTTAATACAGGTCTCTTTACCGCCTATGGACTAAAAGGAAATCCTCAAGGACATTACTTTGTTGATCCTAAAACGGAGAAGCTTACAAAATCGACTTCTGCCTATGAGCGTCCTCAACCTCATGCGTGTTTCATTCAATCCATTACTGATGATCTCGTAAATGAGGGCGGTATTATGGATCTTTGGAGCCGTGAGGCCCGCTTATTTAAATACGGTTCCGGAACCGGTACGAACTACTCAAATCTTCGGGGAGCAGGAGAGAAGTTGTCTGGTGGAGGACAATCTTCGGGTCTTATGTCCTTCTTAAAAATTGGAGACCGTGCGGCCGGCGCCATCAAGTCAGGTGGAACGACTCGAAGAGCGGCCAAGATGGTTTGTCTTGATCTGGATCATCCGGATATTGAAGACTTCGTTGCCTGGAAAGTAAAAGAAGAAAGAAAAGTTGCTGCTTTGGTAACTGGTTCAAAGATTTGTAAAAAGCATATTGAGAATATTTTCAAGGCAATGGTTAATTCTCCACTTCAAGGAAATGAGAAATATACTGCGAAAGGAAACTCAGCTCTTCGCTTGGCCCTTAAAGAGGCCAATAAAGACATGGTTCCGATGAATTATGTTTCACGGACGATTGATCTTGCCCGTCAGGGATTTGAGAGTATTGAATTTGAAGTTTACGATACTGACTGGAACTCTGAAGCTTATAACACTGTTTCAGGACAAAACTCTAATAACTCCGTTCGTATACCGAATCATTTTTTCAAATCACTGGAAGAAAATGGAGAATGGGAACTCCTCTCCCGTACAGATAAAAAAGCTGTAAAAAAAATCAAATCTCGAGATCTATGGGGCCTCATTAACGAAGCTGCCTGGCAGTGTGCCGATCCGGGTCTGCAATTCGATGACACCATCAACGAGTGGCACACTTGTCCGAACGATGGAAGGATTAATGCCTCCAATCCTTGTTCGGAATACATGTTCCTCGACGATACGGCCTGCAATCTGGCCTCTTTAAATTTAGTAAAATTCATTGATCCAGTCACTGGAATGTTTGAAGTTGAAAAGTACATCCATGCTTGTGAACTATGGACTATGGTACTTGAGATTTCCGTACTTATGGCGCAGTTCCCTTCCCAGGAAATTGCTGAAAGATCTTTCAAATACAGAACTCTAGGTTTGGGGTATGCAAATATTGGGGCCCTCTTGATGATTATGGGTCTTCCATATGACTCCGATAAAGGGAGAAATATGGCCGGCGCTCTGGCAGCTGTTATGGGTGGAGCTGCTTATAAGACCTCAGCTCTTATGGCGAAAGAACATGGCGCCTTCAAAGGTTATGAGAAAAATAAAGAGCACATGCTTCGAGTAATCAGAAACCACCGTCGTGCAGTATATGGCGAAGATGCCAGTGTTTATGAAGGGCTGACGATTACACCTCAAGGTCTTGATCCAAAACATGTGGATGCCTTTTTAGTAAAAGCTGCCCAAGGTCTTTGGGACGAAGCACTTGCACTTGGTGAGGAGTATGGCTTTAGAAATGCTCAAACTACAGTATTGGCACCAACTGGTACCATCGGTCTGGTTATGGACTGTGATACAACCGGTATCGAGCCTGACTTCTCTCTCGTAAAATTTAAAAAACTTGCAGGTGGTGGTTATTTCAAAATCATCAACCAGTCAGTTCCACGGGCCCTCCAAACTCTTGGCTATAAAGAGAAGGCGATTAACGAAATCACTCAGTATGCTGTTGGACATGGAACCCTGGCTGGTTCTCCGGCCATTACTCATAAAGATTTGAGAAGTAAGGGGTTTAGTGACGAGAAGATTTCTGTTGTTGAGTCTCATCTTGCTTCAGCCTTTGACATTACCTTTGCTTTCACTCGCTATATTTTAGGAGATGATTTCTTACGTGATACTCTTAAAATACCAGATGCAAAGTTGAATGATTTTAATCTGAATGTCTTAAAAGAAATTGGATTTACGAATGAAGAAATCCAGAAAGCCACAGATTATGTCTGCGGAACAATGACTATCGAAGGAGCACCAGGGCTTCAAGAAGAACACCTTCCGGTTTTTGACTGTGCTAACAAGTGCGGCCGTTACGGTACTCGTATCATCTCAGCTTCTGGTCACATCAGAATGATGGCAGCTGCTCAGCCTTATCTCTCAGGGGCGATTTCGAAGACCATTAATATGCCGAATGAGTGTACTGTACAGGATATTTCTGATGCCTATATGCTTTCGTGGAAATTAATGGTTAAGGCAAACGCTATTTACAGAGATGGTTCGAAGCTTTCTCAACCTCTTAATGCTGCAGCCTTTGAAGACTTAGCGATAATGGATGATGAGACCTCACAACATGAGAAGATCATCAATGTTGCAGAAAAAATCGTTGAGAAGATTGTTTATAAAGAAATTTCGGCCCGTAAGAGTCTACCTAATCGCCGCATTGGTTATACTCAGAAAGCAAATATCGGTGGACATAAAGTTTATCTACGAACTGGTCAATATGAAGATGGTAGTGTTGGCGAAATTTTCATTGATATGCATAAAGAAGGCGCGGCTTACCGGTCTCTTATGAACTGTTTCTCTATTGCTATCTCTCTAGGACTTCAATACGGAGTTCCTCTTGAGGAATTTGTAGATGCCTTTACATTTACCCGTTTTGAGCCAAACGGTGTTGTTACAGGTCACGATAATATAAAAATGGCCACTTCGGTTATTGATTATATCTTCCGTGATCTTGCCTGCAGATACCTCGGTCGTTACGATCTGGTTCACGTTAAACCAAGTGATCTTAAACCAGGTTCTATTCAGGATGAGGATGCTCATGAAGAACCACTACTGGCGATGATTGATAATCAAAATGTTCAGTACGCTGATGGACAACAGACTATTTCAACTCAAAAAGTATTCAGTGCTGAATCCAATTATGCGATGACTGAAGCTGCTAAAAAACGGCAAATGGCCCGGGTAAAAGGTTACGAAGGCGATCCTTGCCCTGAATGCCAGAGCTTTACTTTAGTCAGGAATGGCTCTTGTTTAAAATGTGATTCTTGCGGTACTACTACCGGTTGTTCGTAATCATTGATAAGGCCCTCCCTAAGGAGGGCCTTATTTTCAAATTATGACCCACGTCACCTTTTTTATTCTTCCTCCATGCTAAGATTGCTTTAAATGGAGGAACATCATGAATATGACAGTTGAAGAATACACCAGCATTTCACCAATCACTGCAGACTTGAATTTAAGCTTAGGGGATGCCTTTAAGTTAATGAAGAACAATACCATTAGACATCTTCCGGTAACTGAAGATCAAAAAGTGGTAGGCATTGTTTCTGAAAGGGATATCCTGGCGAACTTCGAAAAACCATGGGGCCTGGAGTTAAGAGTAAAAGATATTATGAACAACTCTATTCTTATTGCTTATAAGAATGAAGCTTTAGGTGACGTAGCGTTCCGGTTGTCGTCAGAAAAAAAAGGCTCGGCAATCGTTCTGGAAGATACTGATGAACTGTATGGGATTTTCACTACCACAGATGCTCTTAACGCTTTGGTAGATATTATGTCACCGACAAAAAATAAAAAAACGACGAAGTAAGATAAGTTCATTGAGAGAACTCACGCTCCTAATTGGGTACAGACTGAATGGAGTGGTGAGTTCTTTTCATTTAGGATCCTAATAAGTTCAGATTTCGGAATTAAGAGGAGCTCAGTATCTTTTTTTACTCGGCAGTTAAAACGGAACGGAATGTTATCCAGCATATTTTTAATACCTAAAGAGATACCTGGTAATTTTAGTTCAAGAATCTTTTTCTTTTTCAAGAGGTTCAATTCGCCACTAATTAAAATAATTCCTGTGTTGGGAATTTGTTTTTCATAAACCAAATCAAAATCCGATTGAAATTTCATGGTTTCAAAATAGTTTTTTAAAAGCTCAAGTTTCTTAGGGTCAAGTTTTTGGATTTGATTTTTCATTATCCTATTCTAACGAAAATCGGCCAATGAAAAATGCGCTGGATCAGCTTATTTCCTTATTCTGCTTAGGCTGATAGTTGAGCACGGTCCAGTTTTTTTCTGATAAGCACAAGATCTTCTTTTTCAAACCATTGATTCTTTGCAAGCCAGATATTATTTCTGGGAGATGGGTGCGGTAGAACAACAAACGGTGAGTCATTGCGAGCATATTCTCGAATTTTATCTGTTAATTTTCCTGATCCAAGAAAATACTCCGTAGAGTATGAGCCAACGAGAATTGTGAGTTGGATATTTTGTAGATAAGAAAGAATGATATCCATCCATCTGACACTGCATTCTGGACGTGGGGGATTATCGCCACTGGCCCCTCGACCAGGATAACAAAAACCCATGGGGACAATGGCCATTTTTTTTGTGGAGTAGAAATCATCTTCATTCATTAAGAGCCATTGGCGTAGTCTGATGCCACTGGCATCGTTCCAGGGACGTCCAGTCTCATGAACTTTAAGTCCTGGTGCCTGGCCTACTAGAAGCAGGGGAGAGTCTTTAGAAAATTGAAGGACAGGTCTGGGACCTAAAGGTAGGACATCTGCACAGAGGTTACAGGTTTTAATTTCTTTTAAAAGTTTCATAATGGCCCATCTTAACAAAAATTCAGGTCCGATGGAGGAGTTTATGTCCTTGATTTAAGCTCGGGTAATTAGGTACCAAGCCACTTAAGTATTCCCCCCATCTTCCGATAAGTGGCCATGGGCCTTCGGATTAATACCAACATGAGCGCCATTCAGGCACAATCTCCGCTCCAGAAAGTCACCAGGGAGATTGATGAAAGTACTGCTAAACTTAGCAGTGGGCAGCGTATAACCAAGGCCGCCGACGATGCTGCTGGCTTGGCCATTTCGGAAAAGTTAAAAGCCGAAATTAGATCCTCAAAGCAGGCCAACCGAAATGCCAATGATGGGATATCTTTGATCCAAACAGCAGAAGGTGGATTAAACGAATCCTCTTCCATCCTGACTCGAATGCGTGAACTTGCCATCCAGGCAGCCTCTGATACATTAACTGACTCTGATCGAAGCAAAACTTCATTGGAATATCAGGGATTAAAAACGGAACTTGATCGGATTTCTAAAACCACAGAATTTAATGGTACAAAGCTTCTAAATGGTTCAGGACCAACCCTCGATTTCCAAATCGGGGTAGGATCAAATAACTTCGAAGATCAAATTTCCTATAACACCAGTCAGATGAATTCGGGAGTAGAGGCTTTAGGGATAGGTCCTTCGGGGATAAACACTAAAGTAGGCGCCCAACAGAGTCTTTCAAGAATTGATTCTGCTATCAATAAAATTTCAGGTCAAAGATCTGTGTTGGGATCTCTGCAAAACAGATTAACTTCCAGCTCGAACAATCTTTATATCTACTCAGAAAATATGAGTGAGACAAATAGTCGTATCAGGGATGTTGATTTCGCAGACGAGACGGCGAAACAGGCCAGGAATAATATCATTTCAGCTGCAGGAACGGCCGTTCTGGCCCAGGCCAATACCTCAGGTCAGGGTGCTTTAAAACTTCTTTAAGCTTATCTATATTTTATTCGCTACGAATTTTACTAGGATCAATAGTGGTAGGGATAGATGTTCCAGACCAGATCGTTTTTTTATGAGAACCAACAATGATTTTTTTAGACGAGAGCTTAATATCTAAGAGGGCATTAAAACCTGCCTGAGCGGCATAGAAGGACATTTTCATGATCGCTTCTTGTTCATCCTCGCAGTTTTCTACAAAGTAGGGATCTTCTTTTCTTTTCAAAAAGCTTGTTTGCTTACTTTGATCTTTTGTAAAGTAGATAACTTCCTTTGCTTGTTCCATCGTGGCTTCATATTCACTTAAAGGGCCACTGACATTTTCATCAAAACATTGAGAGCAATAGGTTGAGTGAGTGAGTTCGGTAGGGATTGTTTTAAGAAAAGTAAAACTTTCTTCTCCGATAAAGTGAGTGCATGACTTACATATGTGCTCAACACAGATACCACACTGGTAGTTAGCTTTGGGTTTTCGACAGGTTTTGCAAATTTCACTCATAGATCCACATACTCATCTTGTTCAATAAGGATGTCCAGATATTTTCTAGGCAAAACTCTGCCATAGAACTTTGGCAGTGGACTTTTACTGATGCAAAATGATTGTGGCAGTGAATGATATCAGATATTTCGGTGCTATCGAGCTTATTGAGAAGTTTTTTGAAAGTGATAAGATGGTTTCCATGAAAAATAAGCCATTAATCTTCACTATCCTTTCCATCCTCTGTTTTATAGAGCCCATTATCAAAATTCTTTATTTTAAAGCAATGACAGATTTTGATTTTGTAGTGATCTTTGCCAACCTTAAAGCGAGAAACAGCTTTATAGAGGTCATCGATTTCTGGCTGATCTTTCCGATAGCAGGTCTCTTAATATTGAAACTTAGAAAATGGAGTTACTTTTCTTTTATGGGGATTCTGGCCTATATCATTTACAACATTTTAACCTATGAGAAATATACCTGGCCTTATAATAGTGATTCACCTTTCATGTACCATTATCTTGTTGCTCTGACTTCAACTGCCGTTTTCTTATACTTCCTATCACCTAAAGCACGGGAGCCATTCTTTGATAGAAGAATTCGCTGGTGGGAACCCAAGACACGTTACAATGTTCAAATTACCTGCAAACTTCATGGTGATCATGTGGTTTTTCCATCTGAGATTCTGAATATTTCCCAAACAGGTGCTTTCGTCATGGAAAGTAGTTACCTCAAGGTGGGAGATAAACTTTTGATGCAATTCAATTTTCTTGGTCAGCATATCACTGTGCCTGTTGAAGTGATGAATGAGCACAGTATTCACGGTCACACAGGTTTTGGTTTGCGCTTTAAGTTTAGTTCGCTCGCTCAAAGCATACGAATGGGTAAAGTCATTAGCATATTGAAAAAGTCCCATAATGCTTTCAAGGTGGATAAGATCGACCGCTTTGCAGCTTAGAACTTGAGTTTTAAATTTTGCATTAATTACCTCAATTCCTCATTAATTTGGCAGGGGCCTGATTTGAAAATGGTGTTTTTCAGTATCAAATTGGGTCATGAGCTATTTTCTAAGCATTCTTATTATTAGTCTCTTATGTTTTCCGCTTTGGGCCCAGGAACAATTTAAATTGAATGGCAAATATGGCCTGGGGTCTTCAAAAGCTGTGAGCTACTCCATGATTTGGTCGGAGCAAGGCCAGCGGCTAGAAGGAATCTATCAGGATGATTACTTTAAAGCAAAAGGCAAAGTTTCAGGCACAATAAATAAGGCCGGAAGAAACTTTCATGTAATCTTTCCGACCGAGCAAAGAGGAGTTAAATCGATTAATCTTTCAAGCTCCCTTGCTGGGGCAGATTCTACTGCCACTACAATCCCTGTCAGTGTCGTGATTCGCGATGAAAAGGGAAATCCTATTGAATTGGCCAAATCCGCTTCTCAATTAGTTAAGGTAAATCCTATGGTTGCCCAAAAACAAGAAGAAGCCGCTTTATGCCGTGAGGGTTTTGGGTCTCTACAAGGTTATTGTGGCGAATATGAAGGAACGATTACTGAAGAGGTTGATAGAGAGGATCAGTGCAATCTCTTATTTGCGGAAGCAGTACGATTAGAACTCGATTTTTCTGGAGAACTCAATTTATTTCTTGGTTTAAGAACGGGTGTTGTCACTATTCCTTATCATCAGATAGGAAGAATTCCGGCCAATCCTGAATCCACATCTATAGATGTATTAGGACGAACATGCGCTCCCTTGTCAGGAACATCATTTGCAAATGATAATTGTAAACGTCTTCATTTGATTGGAAGATTTTCAATGAGAAACGAGAATCGGCATTTTACCGGTGTTTATTCTATAACAGATGAACTTACGAATAATGTATGCCGTTACTCGCTTTCCATGAACTTGTCTGATTAATACACCACACGAGTTTTGATAGAACGCTTAAGCTGCTCAATATTTTTAGCCAGTTCCTGGGCCTGAGCAGAGTGAACATCCATGATCAAATAACCAACTTCATCGTCTGTTGCCAGGTATTGTCCCTCAATGTTGGCGCCCGCCCCGGATATAATGGTATTGATCTCCCCCAATACTCCTGGTTCATTTCTGTGAACGTTTAAAATTCGGGAAGCACCCTTCTTGATTGGTAGATCTACATTTGGAAAATTAACTGCACCGGAAGACGAGCCAATCTTGATATAGCGATGGAAGCTTTCGGCCACTTCAACTCCAATATTCTTTTGAGCTTCTTCTGTGCTTCCGCCAATGTGAGGAGTCAGAATAACATTAGGAAGTCCCTGCAGGGGAGAAGTAAACTTTTCTTTATTAGATGACGGTTCGACTGGGAAAACATCTACAGCGGCTCCGGCAATATGGCCGGATTTAATTTTGCTGGCCAGATCTTCTATGACAACGACTGATCCACGGCTGGCATTGATGAGAAAACTTCCTTCTTTCATAAGGCTCAATTCTCTTTCAGAAATCATATTCTTGGTTTCTGGGGCTTCAGGCACATGAAGAGTGACAAAATCCGCTTTTTCCAAAAGCTCCTCGAGAGTTGTCATGGCCTGGGCATTACCAAGAGGAAGCATTTTTTTTGTATCATAAAAGATAACTCTAAGACCCATGCTTTCAGCTAAAACGCTGACCTGGCTTCCAATATGTCCATAACCCACAATACCTAGAATTTTACCGCGAACTTCTTTTGAGCCTTCGGCGGACTTTACCCAATCGCCTTGATGGGCCTTGGTATTGCGGTCTCCTAATTGGCGAGAAAGTGAAATCATTTCAGCTATAACAAGCTCGGCCACACTTCTGGTATTAGAGTGGGGAGCATTAAAAACAGCAACACCTTTTTTGCGTGCTGAATTAAGATCAACTTGATTCGTTCCAATACAAAAGCACCCGATGGTTACGAGCTTTTGAGAATGCTCCAAAACTTTGGCCGTGATCTCAGTTTTTGACCTGATACCAAGCGCGCAATATTGAGGGAGGAGTTGAATAAGTTCTTCTTCACTTGGTGAATAGGAGAGAAGATCAACCTTAAATCCATCATTCTCTAAAAATTCTTTAGCTACAGGGTGGATGTTTTCTACGAGGAGGATTTTTGAATCATTCATAGACTAAGTCTAAAGAAAAAGAGAAATTTTAGGAAGTGAAAGATCAGATTTTCGAGGGGACTGTCAACAAAGTGACATACCTCATTAAAATGTTGCTATTGTGCAATTAATTTTGAACACTATTCAATACACACATGGAGGTTACTATGGAAAATATGGAAACTGCTAAAACTAAATCTGCTCGTAAACCAAATGCTGCTTTTATGAAGGCCCTTACTCCTTCAGCTGAGCTTGCAGATGTAATCGGTGCAACACCAGTTGCCAGAACTGAAGCTGTTAAACTTATGTGGGATTACATCAAGTCTAATAATCTTCAAAACCCTGCTAACAAAAGAAACATTCTTGCTGACGATAAGCTAAAAAAAGTTTTCGGCAAAGATGAAGTTACTATGTTTGAACTTACTGGTCTTCTTGGTAAGCATTTAAACTAGTTTTTAAATTATTACTAAAGAAGGGCCCTTATATGGGCCCTTCTTGTTTTGAGCTGTGAGGCTTCTTTTGAATAAATTCTTTGTTCGAAGCTTATCTGAACCTTATCGTTTATTTTTTCCTTTTGCTATTTTTGCTCTATTGTACGGAATTCTTTTATGGATTCCACAAATCTGGAGCCCCGATAATTATCCCGTCTTAGTACATCGTTACTTAATGTTGAATGGTTTTGTTTCATTGCTGATTGCTGGTTTCTTGATGACAGCTGTGCCGAGATTTTCTAAAACGTTCGAAGCCCAGAAATTTGAGATTATAAGTTTTTTTCTAGTCACATTCGCGGGTCTGATAATGGCCTATCAAGACGAAGAAGCCTGGGTTTTTGTCCTCTCATCTCTTCAGTCTTTAATTATTTTAATATTTATGTTTCGCAGGATTTCTCATAGAAAAGAAAATCCTCCATATAGTTTCGTCTTTATATTTGTTGGTCTTTTTTTATGGCTTATTTCCGGTTTAGGAAGCTTCTTCTACGGGACTGATGCCTTTAAACAGCTTCACTACGAAGGTTCTATTACTGCTATCATTTTAGGAGTAGGCAGCCGCCTCATTCCAGGAATCTTAGGGCATATTGAAATTGTCAAGGCCCAAAGAGAGAAGTACGAAAAGCCTGGATCTATATTCAAAACTGTTCCTTATCATTTCTATCTCTCGATAGCTTTATTTGTAGGGAGCTACTTCTTGTTGGATTCTTACGGGAGTATTGTTCGTGCTGTAGTCGTAGGAACAATTGCTTTCTCCTATTGGAAACTTCACACTCTTCCTAAAGATCGTACCGCCCTTACATGGAATATTTGGCTAGCGGGCTACTTAATCGTTCTAAGTTTTGTGCTCAAAGCTTTATGGGCCGATGGAACTATTCACGCAAGCCATAGTCTATTTATCTCTGGAATAGTGCTGATAGGATTGCTTGTTGCTACCAGGGTCATTCAGTCCCATGGTCCAAATGATAAGGCCTTGGAAAATTGGAGAGGTCTTTATTTGGTCACCGGACTATTGGCCTTTGCGGCCGCTACCAGAGTCACGGCCTTTCTTATGCCGGACGGCTATTTACGACATCTTGGATATTCCTCTTTTGTTCTTACCGTTGCCGTTTTGCTTTGGAGCTTTAAATATCTCCGATTTATTAAGCGGTTCTAGCTCCTTAAGCGTGTCTTTTTTTACTAAAACTCGCTCCAAGCGAATCGGCCATTCTGGCATGGCGTTTACCCATTGGCTTTTCTTGTCCAGTGGTCGAATCTCTTTTCGTTTGGTGTTCTAATTCCGCGTTGATTTCTGCCCCTAATAAAATCACAAAACTGGTTAGGTAGAACCAAGTCATGAGAACGATAATAGAGGCCATAGATCCGTATGTTTTATTGAAATTCCCAAATTCTTTAGCATACCAGGAAAAAAGAAGAGATGTTACCGCCCAAAGTACAGCAGCGACGACAGACCCAATACTAACCCATCTCCATTTCGCATTCTGGCGATCTGGACCATAACGATAAATAACAGAAAGAAAAAAACTAAATATCGCCAATAGAAGAACCCAACTCCCCACTGTGACAGACGTCGCGAGAGTGTCAGGAAGATTTAGTATATTGGTGACAGTTGGAATACCTATAATGACGGCGAGTGCGATAATACTCAGTACAATCCCCAGAAGTGTCATTCCTAGAGCGAGAAAAGCAGATTTAAAGAAGCCCCGCTTATCTTCTTCATCATAAATGATATTCATGGCCTCGATAGCTGATTTACTAATTTTAGAAGCGGCCCATAAGGAAATGAGAAGCGATACTATCGCTCCAATACCCAGTGAAGATGAAGCAGTACTTGCAAGATTTCCCAACGTTTTTGTGAGCACTTGCTCTAACTCAGCAGGAATAAGCCCTGACATGGAGGATATATGATTAGATATATCTTGAGGATCGCTGATCCATGCATAGATCAATACGAGTGATGATAATGCTGGTACTAAAGAGAAGAGAGAGTAGTAAGACATAGCCGCCGATAGGAGGCTTAATCGATCAGAGTTAATGCTATCCTTTACCCTGAGCGTTATATCTTTCCAACCTTTAGGTGGAATCTCTTGCGGTGATCTTGCTGATCTTCCTCGAGGTGATGATGTTGAGCTTTCCATTCATGACTCCTCTGTTGGTGACCTTCTATGAGAGTTGCAAGTCGTAGACCAGATGGAAACTCCATGTATAATATTCTAACCGGGGTTGGTTGATGAAACTTCGCATAACAAAAATATCGATATCCGCTTTCGCCTCTCTAGGGGCGTTTCTTATTACATTGCTTGCCTTTTTTTCAACGAATGAATCGATCAAGCAAAAACAAAAGATCGACTTCGAAAACCAGGCCTATTTAGTTCGTCAAAGTGTTAATTATCATCTGCAGAACTATCTGAATGTTTTGGTTCAAACTCGCAGTATGTTCTATAGCTCTAAAGTTGTAAGTCGGGAGGAGTTCAGTACCTATGTAGATAATCTTGATATTCTTAACATGTATCCGAGTATCCAGGGGTTAGGTTATGTTGAGCGGATTTTAGCAAAAGACCTCAGTGCTCATGAAGAAAGTATCAGGCGTGAAGGTTTTCCCGATTATCATGTCTGGCCTACATTCGAACGACCAGAATATTACTCTATCGTTTATCTTGAACCTTTCGATTGGAGAAATCAAAAAGCCTTTGGTTTTGACATGTATACTGAGAAAGATCGTAAAGAGGCGATGGCAGGGGCTCGAGATACAGGTCTTCCTTATATGACCACGAGGGTAATACTGGTACAGGAAACTAATGTTGATATCCAATATGGGTTTTTAATTTATGTTCCCCTTTATTATTCAACCAAGAACTTATTTACTGCTAAGGAGAGACAAAAAAAATTACGAGGATTTATTTATAGTCCTTTCAGGGCCAAGAATTTTTTTAAGACAGTTCTTAAAGATTATGAAGTGGAACATTACGGCTTAGATGTTTATATTGGAGATGATACGGCCGATAATCTTATCTATTCGGATCATCGAGGGAATGAAAAACTTACTCCTGACGAAACTAAAACATCAGAGTTACCATTCTCCGGCGGTAAGTTCATTATTAAATTTTATAATTACCATCAGGCCACCTCCTCAGAATTTACCCCTTATATTATACTGGCCTTGGGATCTTTCTTCTCTTTGACACTTTTCTGGTTAGTCTGGAAACACTTAAAGAATGCCAGATTAGAAAGAGAGCGGGCCCGGAATTACGAAGCACTCAATCGAATAGGAAAGGTATTGTCAGCAGAGTTGGATCTAGAAAAATTAGTTCAATCTATTACTGACGCTGGTCTTGAGTTGTCTCATGGTGTTTTTGGAGCATTCTTTTACTATCGCAATCTTGATGGTCAGGGTGATTATACCGTTTATTCTCTCTCCAATACTTCCGAGGCTTCATTCGAAGATTTCCCTTTTGATAGCTTTAAAGAAATGTTTTCTCCAGTCTTTAAGGGAGAAAAGAATGTTCTTTTTGGAGATATCACAAAAGATCCAGAATACTTCGGAATAACTAAAGGGAACTTTATTGTAAGAAGTTTATTGGGAGTTCCGGTTGTATCGAGATCGGGAGAAGTCATGGGCGCGCTCTTTTACGGGCATAATAAGCCGAATGTATTTGAGGAGAGGGAAAAAATTCTTATTGAAGGGATTGCCTCTCAAGCGGCAATTGCTATTGATAATGCTCAACTACATAAGGAAACAAAAGAAGCTGTAGCCGTCAGGGATGAATTTTTAAGTATTGCCTCTCATGAGCTTAAAACGCCAATTACATCAATGAAGCTTCAGTTCCAATTGGCCATGAAACTCATTCAAAGAAAGGACCCTAAGGTATTTAATCCGGAGGCAGTAGAAAAACGGATAGCACTGGCCAATATCCAGATCGACCGAATGAGTAAGCTGGTTGATGATATGTTGGAATCCTCGCGTTTCGCTTCGAATAAGCTTGAGTTATTTATTGAAGAAGTTGATTTGATAGAACTAGTGCAGACAACAATCGATATTCTGGAACCTCTGTTAGAAAGAAATAAAATAAAACTTGAATTCCATAAAAAGACCCAAGAGTCAAAAGTTATAGGGGATAAACATAGGCTTACACAAGTTGTGAATAATTTTATCTCAAATGCCATGAAGTATGGAGATGGTAATCCAATTGATATTTGCATCGAAGAGAATCAGAAGGATGTGATCCTCAAAGTTCATGATCATGGCATCGGGATATCAGAAGATAAATTAGATAAAATATTTGATCTTTATGAACGGGCCGTTCCGAGTTCTAATATTAGTGGATTGGGACTTGGTCTTTTTATTGCGCGTGAAATAGTTAAGGCCCATCATGGAAAGATTAAGGTCGAAAGTAAACTTGGTGATGGATCGACATTTTCATTATTTTTGCCTAAGTCGAAGAGATAAAATTTTATGTCCAGCTCTCATTACTTTTACTTCACTTTGCCAGTTGATGACCTTGAAAGCTTGGTCGAGATTCATCAGAAAGAATTCGATACTTTACTTGACGATAGTTTTAGTGATGAAGAACTTCAGAATTTTGAAAAGATGCTTGATTCGATTGCGGCCATTTGGGTTCAACCTATTTTGGAAGAATTACATTTTGATGATTTTTACTGTGAAGCAAAAGATGAAGAGCAGCAACGAGCTTTTTTTGGATACTGTCGAAGTTCTATTTCTCTTGAATACCTCCCTTATCTTGAAAGTAATCCCTTCCAGGTAACCTATCTTAAAATGCTTCTCTCACGTTTTGGCGAAGTGCTGATTGATCGGGGAGGTATATGCGAGCTGCAATTTAAAGAGGATTATCTTAAAGACCTTGAACGATATAAAACGATAGATGATTTAATATACGTTCCCAGAGCAAGTGAGGTTCGGGCCCAGACAACTCTTCCTGTTGATCCAATAGATTTTCTCGTCCTGGATGTGTATAAGGAATTTGAAAGGTTGATCCAAACTGGAAAAATGAAGGCGGTAGAAGAAGTGATTAAAGGGCATAATCAAAAGGTTCAAAAACTTTTCCTGACACTCTCAAAAGGTAAGTTCGATGCTTCACTTCTTTATCAGAAATCAGGACTTGCTCCCAAAGACTTTGATGACTATCTCGAAAAAATAAAGTTCATTCTTAGGAAATTATAATTTCTTTTGAACACTTTCGATAATTGATTGAGAGAGTTCAGCTGGATGAGAGAGCATAGGATAATGATCGGATTTAATTCCATGCACATCTTGTATCCCTAGTCTGGACATATACTTAAACTGAGTGGTCACACTGAGAAGCGGATCGCCTTGAGAGCTTATATATGTTTTTGGAATTTTATCAAAAGATGCCTCATCATAGATAACGGCTTCTGAAATTAAACTAATCCATTCACTGTGCAGAGGTTTGAACTTATCTGGAATTAGCTCCGGAGCTGCTCCTTTATAAAAACTAAGAGCATCTTTTGGAACAATTTTAAATCTTCCAAAGGTTACAATCTTTGAGTAATTACGCTGGTCAGTTTTGTTCAGATGGTCCAACGGCTTTTCTTTATTCTTTGGGATCAAGGCCGTGACATAAACGATACGTTCAATCTTATTTGAACAAAAACCGGCCATACGATTGGCGATGGCACCTCCATAATTATGGGCCACAAGAACGGATTTCTGCGGAATGTTCTGACAGCTTAATTCAGCAATGGTGGCCAGACTTGGCGCCGTTTCAGTATCTCTTCCTAATCTCCCTAGATTAATAACATTAAATTGTGCTGATTCTAAGTGAGGCACCACTTCAGTCCAGATATCTCCGGAAACATGGAGTCCTGAAATTAAGACGAGGGTTTGTTCAGGTTTCGGTGGAATGGATGAACAACTAACGAGGAGAGAAAGGAGCAAAATTTTCTTCATTCAAAAATGTTCTTACAATCAGTTCTTTTTGGCAAGTAAACAAGAGACCCTCTCTAGAGGGTCTCTTGGAAAAATTTAATATATTTCGATTGAACCTAAGGATATCTTTTGTCCAGACAGGCCGTGAGTGAAACCTATTTCATAAATGCCAGCCTCTAGATTAGGAAGGGGAAGCGTCTTACGGCCCATACCTGTCACATCAAGTCTAATTTTGGCTTCTACTTTTGGAGCAGTCACAACCATTTTCCAGAGAAGTTCTTCATTGCCTTCTATGGCATAATCAAATGGGATACAACGAAATTTAAGAGTAGCATCTTCATCTTTACTATTTACAAAAACGGTTGAAGTTGTTGCCTCAAAGATTTCCTCTTTCTTTTCCATAATACTACAGTTGCCGTAGAGATAAGAAAGATCATGGCGTCCAGTTGAAAACATATCAACTTGATAAGTACCCTTTGGAAGAGTAAGAATCTCCTCTGGGATGGTCTTGTTATCAAATATCACAGTCTTTAGAACCTTCGCCTTAGGAGTTAATGTAATGTCTCCTTGAAGGGGAGATGGACTATTGTTACCGATAAGAAGCTTACCTGCACTTTGAGCATCGGTAGTATGTAAATCAAGTTGAATCTCTTCAACTTCAAATTCTACTGTTGCACTTCGCTTAGTTCCTTGAACCATCATCAAGGTGAGCTGATAATGACCGGCCCTTGGCGTCGGTATAATAATTTCCTGAAACATGGCCATATTATGAGTACGGATAAATTCAGGGTTGTAAGCCGCGGCATTTAAGAAACGAGATTCTCCTTCCAGAAGTCTTGCTCTCACTTTAAGCGCCTTTACTCCTTCCGTAACATTAAGGTGAAGGCGACTTCCTTCCTGAGCAGATACAGAAAGTTTTTCTCTTAGAAAATTTCCGGCCGTCATATCATTAATTGCCGTGACCGGAATGATAGCAAGTAATTCCTTGGTCTCTTTTGCGATAATTCGTATCTCACCGAATGCTTCTCTTTGATCACCTAGAAGTTCATCAATCTCTACATCTATTGAAAACCGGCTGGAGGAGACACTGATCCATAGTTCCTTTGCACCAGATATCCCTGCCGAGTATTCTATATCAACAGGTACCAAAAGATTTGTTGTCGCATCTGCTGAAGCTAGATTTGAAAGCTGGCCGGCCAAGGTCACACGGAAACTTTCAATACTTGAAGCTTCCGATTTTTTTACAACAATTCCCTGAGCGCTTGTGCCATCCAGACCACCTCGGTTTACAGAATGGGCAACTGAAGAGAATTTCTGACCATTAATGAGGTCACGGTATATGTTAAGGGCTTTTTCAATTTGAGGCAGACCATACCCTTGAGAAATGAACGGCTCATTCTCCAGCCTTTTAGAAGACAAACGCATCGCCTGGACGACTGTATCAGCATGAACTTTAAGATTCTCTTGTTTGATGGCCGAGATCAATACGGCCGCAGCCCCTGCAAGGGCCGGGGACGCTGAACTCGTTCCATTGAAGGCGCGATAACCGGTTGAAGAACTTGAATGGGTTAAGCTTGATAGAGGAGAAATCATGGTCGGGCCAATACTTCCGGCACCAGCACCACGACTCGAGTAATAGACCACTCGTCCTTCTTCAGGAAGACCAGTTGTTCCCCAGACTCTTTCATCCAGTTCTTTTGAAACGTAAGCACCGGCCACCATAACGGATGATGGGTACATCATTCTGCGGTTAAGAGAACCAAGGCCTGGTCCATTGTTTCCAGCGGAGAAAGAAATGACGATGTTATGTTTCTCTACGATTGCGGCCAGGGCCTTTGCCATGAATGCTTGAGATTTAGCATTGGTATAAAAGAGTGAATAACTTACGTTCGCAACTTCAGCTCCTTCTTTGGCGAGCCAATCCAGGGCCAGAAGGAATGTTCCTAAAGTGTATTCATTCTCAACAGGTTTATTCGTATTTTCTGAAAGATCGTAATCGGCAATTTGAGCACCAGGGGCAACACCATCAAATCCCGGAAGGTTCCCTTGATGGTAAGAGGCCATCACACTCGCAACACCCTCTCCATGAGAATCACCATCTGTCTCTGGTTGAAGAATTTTAATCTCTTTCTTCTCTAAATCCACTTCGGCCATAATGACCATCGTATTCTTCTTAGGAAGAACAAAAGATTCCCCGGATTTTTTAAAGGTTCCTTTACATTCTTCAGTTGAAAACTTTTCATCTAGATCGAGATCTAGACACACCTTCTCGCCATCAACAGATACTGTAGACTTAAAACTGCCAATAACTCCGTCTTGGTTTAAATCTAATTTACCAGAGAATCCTGTTCCTTCTTTGATAAGGGCCGTGAAGCCTTCCTCACCATCAATCAGGGGATAAGTGCTGAATGATGACTGTGATGTCTTTGCCAGAAATTTTCTTTCACCAGTACTTGTTTGTGAAAAACCAATTTGATTTGGTGAAATTCCGTCATCAATGACTCCAACAATAACGCCACGTCCGTCGGCCTTCGGATATTTTTTCCAAAAATCAAGAATTCCAAAATCTTTTTTCGCAAGATAGAGGGCGTTTTCATCAATCCTACCGAAATCAGATTTTTGAACATCGATCGCTGTATCAATTGTATAATCAAAAACTTCATCTGCAGGTATATCCAGACTATTAAGGGCCTCGGAGTCACCAGTCAAACGAATGATGGTATCTCCACTTATGGATATGCCAGCAGCTTTTACATCTCTTCTAAACTGATCCGTTAGATGTGCGCCGATTAATAATACGGAAGTATCCCCTGAGGTTGACTCTGGTAAAGATAGTTTTTTTGTATTCGATGATTCCGGTCCGCCGCAACTAACGAGTAGTAGTATTGAAAGTAAAGAAATTGACTTGACCATGACTGTTTCCTCTCGCTTCGATAATGCTAGACCTCATATTACCTTTCTAACTTGATTGGCTTAAGGCGATTGCAATTTTTACAGGTCTTATCAGAGAATAGACAACTTAGTAAAGTATTGATTTACTTAGTATGTCTGGCCATTAGACACAGAAAAGTTTCAGAATAAAATGTATGGATACGCAAAAGAAAAAACGTAAATTTCATCTTTATATTCCCTGGTATACCCATGATCAGGATCTTTATGACGAAGAGGAGGGGGAGGAGGATAGTTGGGTTAATTATCTTCGGCGAAATCTCTCACATCCAATTGGAATAGAAAGTCCTTTTCCTGACTCCAGCTGGAGTTACGCGACAGGCGGATCTTACTTTGACCATGAAGATAGAAAGCTGGATGAAACATTTGAAACTTCCGACCAAAGCATTCATGACAATGTAGTGAAAGCTCTCTATGAGAATGAACTTATTGATGCATCTAATATTCGAGTCGTTGTTCTAAATGGGATTGTATGTCTTTTTGGAACGGTTAAACGCTATTTAGAAATAAAAGAGGCAGAGCGTATTGCCGAAAAAATGTCTGGTGTATGGAGTGTAAGAAATGAAATCAGTATCGAAGAAGTTCAATGAATAAATGATTCATCCGCAGGGTCTTGCTTCCCTTGATAGGTCACCGGAAGGGAATCTGAGACCTTCTCATCAAGGAGTTTTAAAACCTTGTGAAGTTCATCTTCTGACAGTGTCTCTTTCTCCATGAGAGTCTTAGCAGCAAGATTCAGAATGGGACGATGATTATCTAAAAACTCATAGGCCCTCTCATAGGCATTCATGACAATTCTTTTCACATTCACATCAATTTCATTAATCGTTTCATCCGAGAGTACTGCGGAGCTGAGACTTTCTTTAGTATTTAAAAAAGGTGAACTAGGTTCTTCGTAAGCAACATAGCCGAGTTCACTCGTCATCCCAAAACGCATAACCATTTCGCGGGCAATAGAGGTGGCCTTCACTAAATCGTCAGAAGCCCCGGTGCTTAAATGCCCAAAGACCAGCATTTCAGATGCCCTGCCGGCCATGAAAACACTCATCTTATTTTCGAGATCTTCTTTGGTTAAAATATAACGATCTTCTGTGGGATGTTGAATCGTATACCCCATAGATCCTATACCGTGAGGGATAATTGAGATCTTGTGAATTTTATCATCTTTATTGAGGGCGTAACCTACCAGCGCATGACCCATTTCATGGTAGGAAACGATTTCTTTCTCTTTGGGACTTAGGACTTTACTTTTTTTCTCAATACCCGCCACAATCCTTTCCATCGCACGAGTGAAGTGATCCAAAACAATCGCATCAGCTTTATCTCTCATGGCTATAATTGCCGCTTCATTCACAAGATTGGCAAGATCTGCTCCTGTAAAACCAGGAGTGATGGCAGCAATTGAATCCAGCTCTACGTTAGGTCCTAACTTTACTTTTTTCGTGTGAATTCTAAGAATATCAGTTCTGCCTTTACGGTCTGGTTTATCGACAACTACTTGTCTGTCAAATCGTCCGGCCCTTAGAAGAGCAGGATCAATCATCTCGGGTCTGTTGGTCGCTGCAAGAATAATGATGCCTCCCTGCGTATCAAAGCCATCCATTTCAACTAAGAGTTGATTGAGAGTTTGTTCTTTTTCATCATTACCGGACATAATATTTGAATGGCGTGTTTTCCCCATGGCATCGAGTTCATCAATAAAAATGATACAAGGAGCTGTCTTCTTGGCCTGTTCAAAAAGATCCCTTACACGCGCAGCTCCTACACCTACAAACATTTCGACAAATTCAGCACCGCTGGTTGAGAAGAAGGGAACATTGGCTTCCCCTGCGATGGCCTTAGCGATAAGAGTTTTGCCTGTACCGGGAGAACCCACGAGTAAGATCCCTTTAGGCATTTTACCGCCCAGGCTTTTTACCTGATCAGTATTTTTTAAGAAGTCGATGATTTCTCGGAGTTCCTCCAAAGCTTCATCTGCACCGGCCACGTCTTTGAAAGTGGTCTTGGTATCTTTTTCTACATAAATCTTGGCCTTACTCTTTCCGATGGACATGAAGGATCCGCCTCCGGCGTTCATGCCTTTTAACCCACGCCTAAGAATGAAGTACCAGAAACCGATAAAGAGGAGAGTAGGCAAGAAAAAGAGAACGAAGTTTCCTAGAAAAGTTGATTGTCCTTCACTAGCATAGACGATGTCATACTTATCGAGTTCGTTAGATAAGTCGGGTGGGACTACGGTTGTTTGAAAGATTGTTTTTCCATCCACAGGATTCTTGAATTCACCACTGGCGGTTTCTCCCCTTATGGTGACACTTTTAACATCCCCTTTTTCCAGGTGATATTTAAATTCACTATAGGGCATGCGATCCATGGATGCTCCTTCCAGACAACTACGTAAGATCAGAACGGTCATTAGTCCCAGAAAGATGTGGTAGTAATTGAAGACAAATTTCTTATTGTTTTCATTTTCCATTATTGAGCATGGTAACGATAAAATTCCTTCTGATCATGGCACTGGGCTCAGATAACTGACTAACGCTCTTATCGTTGTTTTAATATTAAGTTGGACGAAACCAATAGCAGACCGATACTAAATTGATCCTTCGTCACTTGCAGCAAGGAGCCTTTATGGAGTTTAGTACAGTATGGGAAAATGGAATGTCGTTCAAATCAATGATCGGAGAGCACGACCTTACAATGGATGCCCAATATCCCTTGGGTCAAGATAAGGGAGTTAATCCTAAAGAAATGCTTGCTGCTTCTTTAGCAGGCTGCATTGGCATGGATGTAGTGGGTCTTCTGAAAAAGTATCGACAGCTCGTCGATTCTTTCGAGATTGAAACCGATATGAAACAAAGCGACGATGGTTATCCCATTACTTTTATTGGAGCTGACCTTACGTTGAAATTAACTGGAAACATAGACGAAGCCTTACTTCTTGAAGCAGTGGTGCTCGCCACAAGAAAGTATTGTGGTGTGAGTTCCATGCTCTCTCAGTCCTTTCCTATCAATTGGTCAGTTTATCTTAACGATCAAAGGTTAGGAACTGGAGGGGCCATGACTCAATTTCTTTTCTCTTTAGAATAGGTGAGAAGGAATTCTCCAGGCTGCATGTGAATTAATATTAATCAGTACTAACCCTTGAGAATCCATTGCTGAAGGAAGTCTTCCCTTGAAGTTAATAATCTCATCTATGGCACGGTCGAGTTCAATCGTTTTTAGTGGCAATTCATCAGCAATCTTTTCAAGCCTTAGACCCGCTTCTTGAAAATGCTTTACTCCTGTCACTTTGAATGAAGTAGAGACTTGCTTTAATGTTTTTTTCAACTTGATGAGATAGTTTCTTTCGGTTTCATTCTTTTGATTAATTCTCGAAAAAGCGAATTCTTTCATATCTGGCATATTGCTGTCATAGGCATAAAAAGGAACGATTTTATCAAAGTCCCAGCCCCAGGAAACTTTCTTAACCTGGACTCCCTGACAGGCCGTCATTCTGGCATCATCTTCACTGTTCCTGATCATCACATCTTTAACTGCCAGGACTTGCTCCAATCCTTCTTTTAGTTGGCATTCATAAGCACATTCAAATTTTACTCTGCGCGGATAATTTGTGCTGAAGTCACTATCGATGTAGCGCTTAGACCCAGTTATTGGGGAGCAATGATTGAGAGGTATTTCATTTGAGGCATAGGCCCCAAGAGTCAGAAAGAGAATCGATAGAAGACTGGTTGAAAATAAGAGATGTTTTAATTGAGTTTTCATGGTCCAGATTTTAAGCCCAAGATTTATGGGAATGTTCAAGACCTGTAAATCTTACAGAGGTTTTAGATCTCCCTTCACGGTCAAAGCTATCTTTTCTCCATCATGCCACTCTTCCAAGTAATGAATTTGTCCTTCATCGTCTTTCACTAGTGTTAAATAGTAAGTTGAACCATCTTCTGGATCATAATAATGGTATTGAAGTTTCTTCTTGAAAACACTTCCCATCTCCAGGTTTCCATGAAAGAGGATTCCATCCTTAATAGTGAATTCAAAAGCATCAAAAGCCGCCTTAAGGAAGCCACAAATGTAGCCTCCTTGATGGAGCTTGAATGATTTCTCTGAAGTATTAATATCCAGGAAAACCTCTGAGCATTCGTAGCGTTTTCCTGTATGAAAGACAGCGGCTCCAGTGCCTGAGAACTTGCCATTAAAATCAGCGTAGACGGGTAATGAAATCAAAATAAGAAATAAATATTTCATCGGGAGCTTTGTCCGAAGAGAATTTTTTTTGCTTCTTCTGTCATGGGTTGATCAGTGTTTATTTTATCGGCCAGTTCATAGGCCCTAATAACAGCGGGTCTTTTGGCCATTTTCTCAAACCACTTTTTAAGGTTTGGAAAGTCATTTAAATTCTGTCCTTGTCGCTCATAAGGCACGATCCATGGATAAATGGCCATATCAGCAATCGAGTAGTCACCGGCCACCCAATCTTTACCCTCTAATTGCTTATTTAAAACGCCGTAGAGACGATTTGTTTCCCTAATATATCTTTCCATTGCGTAGGGGATTTTCTCTGTAGCATAAACATTAAAATGGTGATTCTGCCCGGCCATGGGACCGAGTCCTCCCATTTGCCAGAAAAGCCACTGAGAGACTAAGGCCTTACCTCTAGTATCGACAGGAATGAACTTTTTAGTTTTTTCCGCGAGGTACCACAGGATTGCCCCGGACTCGAAGAGAGAAAGAGGGCCTTTTTGATCATCAGGATGTTGATCAATGATGGCGGGGATTCGGTTATTGGGGGCTATTTTCAAAAATTCCGGTTCGAACTGTTCGCCCTTACCAATATTAATCGGGTGAATTTTGTAGGGGAGAACACTTTCTTCGAGAAAAATCGTGATTTTATGCCCATTCGGAGTTGTCCAATAAAATAAATCAATCATAACCACATCCTTGTTGTTAATAGATTAGCTGGAACATTGCGAGTCATTCAAGTTTCTGGTAACTAGAAAGGATGGATTTAGGAAATCTAAGCTTATTTATTAAAATGATTACTCAAGAATACCCACTATCAGAGAGGGAGATAACTGTTTTAAGCAGCCGTTTACTTGCAGATGATAAGGAATTCGAAAAAGTTTGGGCTCAATTCAAAAATAAGGGCCAGTCTTTCTCTAAGGGAGTCGATCCCTTCAAGCAGCTCTTACTGGAATTAATTAGCTAGGGAGTTAAGTGACAGTCAATGTCGCCACCGACAAGCTCATCATTAATGTAGATGTGGCAACCAGGTGTTCCATACCATTTCGTCCCGATGACTACTTTACAGAGACCTACATTATCAATCGTAAATAAGTATTGGGTCTTTACAGACAATAACCAGTAGAAGTTTTCACCCATAAGTCTTCCATCCAAATGATAACTTTCGCCATTCATTCCAAGAATCGACCACCAATTTTTGACTTCAATTTGGTGCCCATTATGATGATGGGCCCAGGTTTTTTGGAATGCCGACCTACGGACAAGTTCCTTAAACTTATTCTTCATTCAAATATCTTAGCGAATAAATCATGAATGCTTTACTTAAGATTTATTATTTAAGTTTTCTTAAGTTTTTGTATTAAAAACTGTCTAAAATATTGACACTAATCCTGATGTCTCTATCTGCCGATAGGGAACCTATGGAGATGGTTAATTACTACATAACAACTTTAGGAAATGCTTTTACTAAGCTCCTTCCCTTATTCATCTTTCTGGTAGGTGGATACTTTATCTTTATCAAGATGCCCTTTTTATTCTTTAGAAAGAGTATAGACAATCAAAAAAAACAGGAAGACCAAGGGAATAAAGAAATCGCAGTTAAGGACTATACTGTAGATGATTATTTAGAGTTCCAGCGAAAAATGAAACTTATGAATGGGGAAGTTCCCAAGTTAGAGGCTGGCACTCTAAAGAAAGAAGAAAAAAAAGAAGAAAAGAAAACAGAGCATAAAAAAACTGAACAAAAGAAAACAAGGGTACAAAGGCCTTCAAGTCCTCAGCAGATATCACCTGAAAAGATATTTGGACTTCAGGATAATCAAACCGTCACTAAAGCTGAGCTTAAAAAAAGATACTTTGAACTCTTAAAACAGAATCATCCTGATCGAGTAGCCTCCATGGGTGCCGAATTTAAAAGGCTTGCCGAGAAGAACACTAAAGACATCAATAGTGCTTATGAAAAGCTGAAAAATAAAGCGGCTTAATAATCAATGTAATGAAGAATGTGTGAGACAGCTTCTTGAAGTTGGGACTGAGACATTTTTTCTATCGGCGGGACATGAATGAAACCACAGAGTCTGAAAGTATCCTGATTGCTTTCCATTAATTTATAAAATAAATAGTTGCAGACATACGCACCCGCATCATTTGAGATTCTTACCGGGATTCTGGCTTCTTTCAATCTTGATTCTATACCTTGTATAGGGAGAGTAGAGAGATAGGAAGGAGGTCCGTTAAGGCATATTGGCCGCTTTCGAGGTTGTTCTCCTTCATTATCCTGAATACGGGCATCAATATAATTAAGCGCCACATTTTCTAATTCAATTGAGTCTCTATTGGCAACTCCAAACGAAATGATCACATCAGGATTGAAGGTTTGGATCTTCTTATCAAACTTTATGAAAGCCTCTTTAAATGTAACTGGCAACAAGATTTGATCCACTGTAAGAGTGGAGGGAGAGGCTATGAGTCCCTGATTAAGGGCTTCCACTATCAGAGCAGTGGGGTTTATTTTGTGTTCGCCAAAGGCTTCGAATCCAGAAATTAAAACGCGCATATCATCACATTATGGTTTTCTCTTTTGTAGAGTCAATAGAATGAATTCCTCAAGTTTAAATTTTAAAACTTTGACCCCTGAAAGGAACTTCAACTTCCAGAAGGTTATTCTTCAATTTTTCTTCTAAAACTTTCTTTGAATTCTTTTCCCCATGGAGCAAAAATACCCGTGCTTTTGTGTTTTCTTTGGAAACCCAAGTGATCAGTTCATTTTGATCAGCATGAGAGGAAAAAGCTTCTGAAACAAGCACTTTTCCCGACCAGGACGCCTGCTCTTCCCGAGGACCTTCAAGGGTTCTCTCACCCATCGCCAAGGCCCTGCCAGGGGTTCCTGCGGCTTGATAACCCGGAAGGAAAAGAACAGCATCCGGATCATGTTGCCAGTTCTGGATGTGCCTCCAGATGCGTCCTCCGGTGAGCATGCCACTGGAGCTTATAATGAGAAGAGGACCTTCTTTTCTTTTGATACTGTTCCACTGGCGTACAAAATCGATGGATTCGATATTATCCAGTGCCTGGAATAAATCTTCCGGTCTTTTTGTCAGGTGAGCAAAGCGTTTATAAACACGATTGGCCTCTTTCATCATCGGACCATCCATATAAACCCGGATCTTATTATCAGGATGGGTGCCAAGGTATTCATAAATGAGAGTCAGGAGCATCTGGGCCCGGGCCACGGCGAAGCTCGCGATAATACCTACGGCATGTTTTCGGGAAAGTTCGAGAAGAAAGTTTTCCAGTTCCTCTTCCGCATTCCCTTTCCGTTCCTTCGCCCCATAAGTGGATTCCATAATGATAATATCGGCTTCCGGACATGGTGAGGGAGCGGGAATGAGGGTATCATCCTGACGCCCAAGATCTCCCGAGAAAACAATCTTTTTACCTTCGCTCTCGATGATAAGGGATGATGCTCCCAGAATGTGTCCTGCCGGAATGAAAGTAAAAGTTGAATCATCTATTTTTACCGGCCAGTTCCATTCTCGAGCATTGATCATATGGCAAGCTGCCACAACTTCTTTGTCAGAATAAAAATTCTCATCAACTAATGAGGCACTGTCATCCAGAATGACTTTTACCAGCTGAGCTGTTGCGGGTGTACAATAAATATGGCCACGAAAGCCTTTTTTTACCAGTCGGGGAAGGTATCCTGAATGATCTAAGTGAGCATGAGTGATAAAAATAGCGTCGATAGATTTTTCTTCAAAAGGTAGTTTAAGAGCATTGAGCCTTTCAACTTCCGAGTTACCCTGGGCCATACCAGCATCAACTAAAATGAGTTTCTCGCCGATCTCCAGGAATGTCATAGAGCCTGTTACTTCATCGGTTGCGCCCCAAAATGTTATATTCATTACTGCTCCTTAAAAGATATCAACTTCATCCTGAATATTATTAATTTCTGATTCAGAAAAACCTAATTTATAAAGGAGATCTTCTTTTCCTTTCATATCTTTTGCCAGAATGAAGCCTTTCTCGATTAATAATTGTTTAGCGTGTTTATTCAAACTTTTGAGACTTGTAATAGGATAAAGCCTTAACTCTTTAATGTGCTCAAGAAAGGATTTATCTGTAGGAGCATTAACCCCAAGAAGTCTAAGTCCAGTTCCTTCAGCGTATCGAATAGCATCCAGGCTAAAGGCGGTATTGCTGGCCAGATAAAAGCCACTTAGACCGATGCCGGCAGTGCCACTTTTTAAATCGTCCCAACGGGCCTTAACATACAGAGCAGTTTTAATATCATTTTTTATACCCATTCTGTTATGGAACTTACATTCAACAAAAAATTTCTCTTGATGATTTATGGCAATGACATCAACTTCATGATTGACCCATTTGCCTTTGAGAATTTGGCAGGTCTTCGTTTTATAGCCCAATTCTTCAAAGTAGCGGCCAACATACTCTTCAAAATGATGGCCAGTGGGACCGAGTTCAAAGATTGCCCTTTTTAATGAATATTGAATACCTGCTAATGGAGAACGTTCCCGGACAAGTCTTAAGGTCTTGCGATAGATGTCACTGGTCTTTTGACCTTCACAGATATCATGTGTGACTTCATTCGCAATATGCTCACATTGACGTTTGGGAAGGCCCGTCCGCACGAGAGAGTGTATGAGTTTTTTTTTGGAAAATTTTTCAGGGCGACCAGTAGATTTAAGGATTTGAAATGTATGTTTATTTCTCATCCATCTATTTTAGAGCCTTTTACGAGATTAAACAGCTTTGATTTTTGATTTTTTAATAAAGCGAGAATTTCAGATTTCCCTATGAGGATAATTTTTGAATTCTCTTTAATTCGGCAACCATGTTTGAGAGGAGTACCTCTCATAAGATCTTCAACTCCGAGAAGACAACTTTGAGCAATTTGAAAGAAAGGCTTAGATCTTTTTATAAATTCAATTTTCCCTTCAATGAGAGCAATTCCTGTGACTGGAACCTGATTTTCGTAAACCAGATCAAAATCATGACCGAAAGTGAGCACATCGTACTGATTTGTCAGCGCCTCAATTTCTTCAGAATTTAGAAAATTTACTTTTTCCTTCATCCCTAGAATTTAAATGAAATGAGCCTAAAGAAACATGTTGTAAGTCATGTTTTGAAATTGGTTTTTAATAATCTAGGTTAGCAAATTCCAATAATTTATCTTCATCGACAATATACATGACTTTGCCTTCCTGCTCCAAAATACCTTCTTCGCGGAACTCAGATATTAAGCGAATAATTGTTTCATTGGCAGTCCCAACCAGGGAAGCTATTTCATCACGGTTGAGTTTTATCTCTAAGCGACAACGCCCATCTGCTTCCTCAACACCATAGGCTTTTTTAAAATTCAAGAATAATTCGGCCAATCTTTCACGTGCATTTTTTTGTGATAATGAAGCATTTTTTGATTCAGCAGCACCCATGTCACGACTTAATTTGTGAATAAGATTTAGAGCAATACTTGGATTTTCTTTTAAAGCCTGGAAAATATAATTTTTATCTATGAAGCAGATATCTGAGTCTTCAATAACAGTAGCAGATGCAGAATAGTTCTCTTTACTGAAAAGACTTCTATGGCCTAAAACATCACCGGGCCCGGCAATACGAAGTATTGACTCTTTCCCGTCATTTCCAATCTTGGAAACTTTGATTTTGCCTTTATTGATACAGTAGAGACCGAAAGGAGGATTACCTTGGAAGAAAATGGTTTGGCCTTTCTTGTAATGGTTCATGATCTTATGCTCACTTACACCATTAAGAGCTAGATGTTCAAGGTCACAAAAAATCCCTTTTCCACGGGATTCACAGTGTTCACAATCGATTACTTTTAACGGCTTTTGCATGGGCCTTTACCTCATTTATGAGGGAAGGATAACATACAAAAAACCAAAAAGCGTGATTTTCATCACCTTTTTTTAGTCTTCTTAACTGAGTCCTTAAGCAACTTATCGAAATCTTCAATTTCCTTTTTTACCTCAAAAGGAATCACCGTCCCCCCCGAACCGGAAAAGTCAAATTCAACACTTTCCTTGTACTCAACCAGGCACTCTTTTGCGACCGGATGCTTGGGATACTTACGGATACATTGCTTGAGAAAATAATCCCCTGACCCGAAGAAATTGTTCCGTTTAAGTCTTTTTTCCAAAAGACCTAACCAATAGCTAATTTCAGGGGCCATATTTGTATCCTGATTGATGAAAAAGTAATGAGAAAGAAGGCCTGAACCAATCAAGAGATCAACCTGATAACTTTCATCAAGATAGGCGGTGTTTTTTAAAGGAATGAGCTTATTCTTAATGAAAAGTTTCAACTCTTTGTCCGTTCTAATCCCATTCTTATAGAAAAGATCCTTTTTCCAAAAGCTAAGGCGCTTTTGCCAATTCTTAAGCGTCTTTTTCATAGAATCAGGCATGGTTTCTTTTTTTAGATAGAGATCAATGGTTTTTTCCATGCCTTCAAGATCTCTTTGGACCTTCGTGTCAATTAAGAGAATTTGTTGGAAAGGGAGAAGAAGATTGTCAAAATCCTTCTTGATCAGCTTATCTTGAATGTCCCGAATGAAGGTGTTTTTTGCGTCAGCGTATCTTCTGACAATTAATTGAGCAGTGGCCAGGGAATATGGGCTTTTAAACTTAGACGGTTCCAGTTGAAGCTCTCCGCTTTGAAAACTAGAAGCATGGGATTCTGGCACCCGGGTATGGCAATCAAGACAAAGGTTGGTTAGCTCCTGAAGCATCCAATGGGAGTAACTTTTCTTACCAGCTTCGAAAGCCTTCACACTTTCATTCATATTTTCAGTGATCAAAGCATATGAAGGTGCAAAAAGATCATGTTTGAGAAGAGTCTCATGTTTGGCCGTCTTTATGGCCTTATCAAGGCCCATAAGCTTTTCTTTAATCTGTGACTCATGGGCTTTATCTAAAAAGGAAGACTGGTCTTGAAGATATGGAAGAAGTTCCGTCAAAGCAGTAAAGGCCCGGTTCATAGGAAGTATGGTTGAGGTTAAGACCGGTGCTGAAATAAGTAAGGCGGTCCATAGAAGGAAAGATTTATTCATGGGCTTTTTTACCTTTTTTAATTTGATCATAGATGAAGAGGACTGTGGCCATAGTTCCGGCCGAGATAATGAGTCCTTTCCGGAGATCCTGGCGACCAGATGGTTCCCCATCACCGGAACTAAGTGAGTCCATTAATAAGAAAGTAGAGGTCATTGTCAGGGCCGAAGCGACTTCGGTTGTTACAGGTATGGTGTAAGGTCTGAACTCTTGATCCATAGGAGTAAATTCAAAGCTTGATGCAGGGGCTTCGTAATCCAAAGCACTAAGGCGATTAAGTGAAACTGGCCGTACAGCTTCAATTGAGAAATAGGGCGCGAAACTTGTTTTTTCTCCGGAAGAAATAGGGCGGTATTTAATATAACCTTCGATTAAGGCCTCTTCATCTTTTGAAATTGAAGAAAGCTCTTCTTCAATTTCTTTACTGCTGAAAACTCCAGGGATGGTATCACCGGTTGTCGAGCGAAGAATGATAAGGTTCCCATTATTATGTTCAATGCGTACAAACATCTTTAGGGGTTCTTTTTCAGCTGGATCGGCCCAGCTTACTGAACATAAGAGGGATACTAATAGCGCAATTAATATTTTCATACCTAAATCCTAGCTGAACCCCCTACTTAAAGGAAACAGTTTTCTTATCTATAAATGTGATCTGTGTCATGTTATTTTAATGATTTTGATTTACCGTAATAATGAACTATTTCATCTCCTCGCTAAAGGATTCACTATGAAATTTGCAAGAAAAGTACTGCTCGCCGTGCCCTTAATTGACAACATGGGCGATATGCTAAAAGGCGTAAAGGGAATGGATTTTCTTAAAGATAGTGAAGTTCACTTGGTTACTGTTTTTAACACTATCAACTACGCCGTCGGGCTAGGTGAATTTCCATTAGTATATCCGGTTATTGAAGATCGCGAGAAAATTGAATTGGCCATTATTACCAAGCTGAATGCCCTAAAAAAAGAAATTCTTCCCGAAGCTATTGTCGAGAAATCCGTTGCCCATTGTCTTTTTGGAGAGAATGTTAAAGAAACATTCTGTGATTTTGCTAAAGAAGTTAAGGCCGATACAGTGGTTGTGGCCACTCGTAAGAAGAGAGACTTTTTTGAGAGTTCATTCGCTCATTATGTGACTAAACATCTCGACGCGGACATTATCATTATTAAAAAACATGATTAAGCATGAGCTCTTCCCCTTGGTCTCAAGACATTTCGATCGTTTCAGAAAATCATAAGACAAATATTTCTCAAGGGCTTACAGCTAATGAAGTTGCTCAGAAATTAAAAGAATATGGGCCAAATAATCTAAAGTCTGAAAAGCAGATTAGTAAGTGGTTCCTTCTCCTTAAGCAGTTTAAAAGCCCTATGGTTTATACTCTGGTTTTTGCCACAGTCGTTTCTGCTTTTCTGGGAGAAATCGTCGATGCTATCGCAATCTTTGCCATTGTTATTCTCAATGCTCTTATAGGTTTTGCTCAAGAGTCTAAAGCAGAAGACGCCATTGAAGCCTTGAAGACTCTTACTGTTCCAGAAGCCCGCGTCCTGAGAGACGGTAGAGTGGTAATTATTGATTCAAATGAAGTCGTCCCCGGTGATATAATTGTTTTTGAATCGGGAGATTATGTCGTCGCTGATGGACGGATCATAGAGTGTTTTCAATTATCAGCGGATGAAGCGATCTTAACTGGAGAGTCAATGCCAGTTAAGAAAAAGGCCGATAAAGTTCCAGAGGAGACTCTTTTAGCAGAACGCTCAAATATGCTCTTTGCCAGCACCGCTATCGCTCAAGGTTCAGGAAAAATGATTGTCACTGGCACCGGTATGAATACAGAGATCGGACGGATTGCGGGACTTCTTGAAACACATTCTGAAACCAAAGAAACTCCTCTCCAGGTGAGGATGGGTAAACTTAGTAATCTTTTGATCATCATGGGGGTTGGAGTCATTCTGATTGTGGCCATATTGGGCTTCATGAAAGGAACAGCTTGGTCAGAGATATTTATGATCGCCATTAGCCTTGCTGTTGCCACCATTCCCGAAGGTCTCCCGACCGTCGTCACTTTGGCACTGACATTGGCCGTGCGGAGAATGACTAAAAGAAACGCTATTGTCAGGAAAATGCCGGCAGTTGAAACCTTAGGGTCAACAGATGTGATTTGTACTGATAAAACGGGAACTCTTACCACCGGTAAAATGCGGGTCAGGGAAGTTTTCACTTTGAATGATGAAAGGGACGAACTGTTCTATAAAATCCTGACTCTCTGTAATAATGCCACCATTACTCCAGGAGAATCAGGAGATCCGACTGAAGTGGCCCTGTTGTATCTGGCCCGGGATGAAGCTCATGAAAAATCATTTTCACTGAATCTCAAGCGCATTCATGAATGGAGTTTTGAGAGTGACCGAAAAAGAATGAGTGTTGCGGCCGAATCAAATGAAGGGCTCTATATCTTAAGTAAAGGTGCCCCCGAGACCATTCTTCCGGTCTGTCATCTTTCTCAAAATGAGAGAGAAGAGATTGAAAAAGTTGTAGAAACGTTATCTTCCAAAGGTCATAGAACTCTCGCTCTTGCTTCTAAAAAAGTGGAATGTCTTTCTCAGGAAGAAAAGCACGACGCTTCCCTGATTGAAAAAGATCTAACGTTTAAAGGTATAGTCGCTATTGCCGATCCCCCAAAGGAAGAAACGATTCCTTCCATTAAAAGCTGTAAGGCCGCTGGCATTAAAGTGGTTATGATTACCGGGGATCATCCCTTAACTGCCAAGGCGATTGCAGATGAGTTAGGCATAACTGATCAAGGTGTTTTTGACGGGGTTCTCTCTGGAAGCGACCTCGATAGAATGAATACTGAAGAACTTCGCAAGTTGGCAGAGCATACGGCCGTTTATGCTCGAGTTTCACCTGAACATAAGCTTAAAATCATTAAGGCCCTGGAGTCCAATGGACATATAGTTTCAATGACCGGTGACGGCGTTAATGATGCTCCGGCCTTAAAAGCTGCCGCCATTGGAGTTGCCATGGGGAAGGCCGGAACAGAAGTTGCCCGACAATCCTCATCCATGATTTTAACCGATGATAACTTTTCAAGTATTGTTTCGGCGGTTGAAGAGGGAAGAGCTATCTATGGTAATATCAAGCGAACCATTCAGTATCTTCTTTCAACAAACCTGGCAGAACTCTTGATCATGCTCGGAGCTGTTATCTTAGGAATGCCTACTCCGCTGGCACCACTTAATCTTTTATGGATTAATCTTGTTACTGATGGCCCGCCTTCGCTTGCTTTAGCAGCTGAGCCGGTGGGAAAAGATTATTTAAAAACCAGCACCAGACCTTCGCCATCGAGCTTCTTTGATAGACCCTTTTACCTGGAGCTTTTCTTTGTTGGATTACTTTCAACGGTTTTAGGTCTTATTATTTATGACTGGACTCTTCAGCATTACGATGAATTGACAGCTAAGAGTTACATGTTCTTATTCCTTATTTACTTATGCCTAGTTCGTTCATTTTCATGCAGAAGCGAAACCAAAACTTTCTTTCAATTGAAATTTAATCCTATTCACCTGATGTCAGTTGTCATTCCCGTCCTGCTTCAACTTAGTATTCAATATACAGAGATCTATCAGAAGCTTTTTAAGGTCCGCTCAGTGAGTCTAATTGAGAATGCGGTACTGGTACTGATAAGCATGATTCCAGTGACTTGTGTGGAACTATATAAACTTTTTAAGAGGAAATAAGCTTATTTGGTATTGAGCTGACCACAGGCCGCGAGGATTTCGTCGCCTTTGGTCTTTCGGATCAAAGTTGGAATTTTATAGCTATCAAGGATCTTCTTAAAGTCTTCAACTTCATTCATTTCAGGACGTTGATATTCTGTTCCGGGAAAAGGATTGAAAGGAATCAGACTAATGTAGGCATTCTTTCCTTCAAGAAATTTTCCTGTGGCATGAGCATCTTCTTCAGTATCGTTGAAGTTTTTTATAAGAAGGTACTCATAAGTCACAAATCTCGTTTTTCCCTCAGGAATATTTTGAGCAAACTTCACCACATCCTCAATCGGATAGCGCTGATTAATAGGAATCAGCTTGTCACGCTTTTCTTTAATCGTTGAATGAAGTGAAACTGCGATATTTACTTTCGGCATTTCATTCTTCCATCGCTCAAGTCCTGGCAGATATCCTGCGGTAGAAATAGTGATCTTGTGGGGAGCAATGCTTAGACCATGTTGGAGAAGAAATATTTCGGAAGCTTTTTTTACAGCATCAAAATTATGAAGAGGTTCGCCCTGACCCATGAAAACGATATTGAGTATTTTATCGTCCCCCGGTCGGTTTTCACTAAGCCATCTTTGAGCCGCGATGAATTGACCGATGATTTCTTCGGTTTGCAGGTGGCGTTTTAATCCCTGAGTTCCAGTGAAACAAAAACTGCATTTCATAGCACAACCTACCTGAGAAGAAAGACAGATTGTATATTTGTCATTGAAAGGAATCAGCACCGATTCTACTTTATTCCCATCCTTAAGCTTAAAAAGAAACTTAACTGTTCTATCCTGGGACTCGGAGAGTTTATCTATAAGAGGCAGCGTGAAATCAAAATTCTCTGCAACGTAGGCTTGACTGATTTTTGCCAGATCCTTCAAGCAGGGCTCAATCATCCGTTTTTTATAGTGCCAATTATACAGGAGCCCTGGCCCGGAAGCGGGCAGGGAATGAAGAGCGAAGAGATCCTGCATCTCTTTCAAGGAATATTGGTAAAACGACGTTTTGTGTGTCATTGGGCGCTTTTGTATCACACTTACCTTGAATTCTCAAAACGATGAACATAGTATAGGAGGAATGAATGATAAAAGATGGTTTCTGATTTTTTCCTGTTGGCTGATAGCTTCTGTTTCTACAGCAGGAAGCTTGTTTTTCAGCGAAGTTATGAAATTCCCTCCATGCTCGCTGTGTTGGTATCAGAGAATTCTTATGTACCCATTAGTTCCTATCTTTTTGATGGGCCTTTTCCCTTTCGATCGGAGTGTTCTTAAGTTTTCTGCTCCCTTGGTTCTTATGGGATGGTTTACTGCTCTTTATCACAATCTTCTTTATTATAAAATTTTGCCGGAAAGTGCAGCTCCTTGTGTTAGGGGGATGTCCTGTACGACAGTTCAGGTTGAATGGTTTGGCTTCATCACCATTCCTTTGATGTCTCTTATGGGCTTTACTTTAATTCTAATTCTATTAACTCTTTGCTTCAGGACAATTTGCCGTGAAAAATAAAATGAGTCTTATTATCGGGACAGTCGCCCTCGTTATTGCTTTCTTTTTGATTGGAATGAAAATCTATAAAAATCAGGAAGCCGAAAGACTTGGTTTCATGGCAAAAGAAAATTTCGAAGCTTTCGTTCCTGAATATGCTCCAAGACTTGGGCCAGCTGATGCCAAAGTTTATTTGGTGGAATTTTTAGATCCTGAATGTGAGAGTTGCCGAGAGTTTTATCCATTTGTAAAAATGATTATGGATGAGCACCCAGGAAAAGTTCAGTTGGTTATTCGTTATGCTCCTTTTCATGGGAACTCAAAATTTATCATCAAGGTTCTTGAAGCCTCTCGTAAACAAGGGAAGTATTGGGAAGCCTTAGAAACCCTTTTCCGTTACCAACCATATTGGGGAAGCCACCATCATCCCCAGCCAGAACTGATTTGGAAGTATCTTCCAGAAGCTGGTGTTGATATTGAACAGGTCAAGAACGATATGAATGACCCGGCCATAGATGCAATGATTGAAAAAGAAGTCCAGGCCGTTCAGACTCTGGGTATCAGAGGAACTCCAACTTTCTTTGTTAACGGTAAACCGCTGGAAAGTTTTGGCATTGAGCAATTAAGAACATTAGTACGTGAAACAGTAGAGCAGCAGTAGAGTATTTAAGCTTAGCGCAGGTTGGGTGCACTATAATAATCAGCATTCATGCCATCTTCAATAGTTTCCGGATTCACTGAAGAGGGGGATCTGTCTGTAGCGCATGAGACTAGCGAAAAAGCGAACATTACTATCAAAATGTATTTCATAACGACTCCCATAGAAGGGCTGTCCATTCCCCTTCTACGCTTATTGTCGCACATTTTGAGCTTTTTGCGGGGTTGGCAAAACTTTCCAACTATGAGAGTCGGGCTTAACTTTTAGTGAAGTGTTTTATAAAGCTTACTATTCTTTATCTCATTATAGCGGTTCTCGTATTCACGCCATAACAGCTTGATCCTGGATTTTTTACCACTATCCATAGCATAGACCTTATCGAGGTCCTTACGAAGCTCTGGGATGACTTTAGAGACCTTTTCCAATTCACTCTTAATTTCTGTAACTTTCATGGAATTCCTCCTTATAAAGGCTTAAGGATAGGAAGGATAAATCGGCTCGTCACATGTGACGTTTCCCGTGCCTTTAAGTCGGACAATTTATAGTTTTATAAATTTCGCTAGTTACCCGATAAGTCTTTATATTGACTAAAAATTTAGGAAACTTAATGGATACCGCTGACTCAGGTCTTTTAATAAAAATTGGCATCACTCATTTGATTAAGTTCGCAGAAAAATTTGCAGGAATTGAGGTTCACCTTCCTGTTAATGGAAAGTATGTGAAGCTTAATTATTCACAAGACCACTTTGTGGGTATTCTCCGGAAGCTTCAACAAAAAGATGTTCACGAAGTTTATATAAAGGAAGCTGACTGCAGAAGTGTACTCGAACAGATGGAGAAATCCATGTCTGCCCAAAGTTTCTACGACCCAAATACTGTGGCCGAACAAAAAGTTGAGACAGTCAACGCTGCTATGGAGACAGTCAAAGGTGTTATAAATCAGCTAGGAGTTGAACCAGAAACCGTTCGGCTCTTGAAAACCATTAATAACCGGGCCATGACATTATTAAGCGAAGCACCCTCCATTTTTGCTTTTATTAAGCAGTTTAAGAAGAACTGCTCAGAAGAGTTTCTCTTGTCGATTCTAACTAATTACATCATGTCTCTTGTTATCGATAAATTTCCCTGGCGTTCAGAGCAGGTAAAAGAGAAGGGGGCCCTGGCCTCTATGATGTGTGATATGATCCTGACGAAGGAAGATTTTCAGATACTTAGAGATTGGAAAAAGAATGGGGGAGAACTCCCCGAGCATATTCGCAGGCACCCTGCCGATATTGCTGACAATTTAAAGAAAAATCGACTTCTGATTCCCATCGAAACAATTACTATTATTGAACAGCATCACGAACTGCCGGATGGTAAGGGCTTTCCTATGGGAATTTCTTCCAACCGTTTTAACCAGTTATCCGCGATTTTTATAGTCAGTCAGCAATTTAGTGAGCAGCTTCATGAAGCCGCTTATAATTACGAAAAACGGAGCGAGATCCTGGAAAACATTCGCAAGGTGTATGGGAGTTCCAAGATGTTTGAAAAGGCCATCGTGGCTCTTACACGAGTGGTAAATTAGCCCTCCAAAAAATACACACATCCTTAAATCTTCTTGTGACATTAAGAAATATGGTCTAAATGTCAAATGACTAAATACAAGGAGATCCGGTGGCTGAAAATAAAGAAACGAAGAGTTTTATTTTAGGTGTTGCTGGCGGCTCAGGTTCGGGCAAAACTTATTTCGCCAAGGCCCTCCATAAGGCCCTTGGGGAACATGCCACGATTGTTTACCAGGATAATTTCTATATTGATCAATCTAAAAATTTTGACCACGATGGGGGTTCAGTCAATTTTGACCACCCGGAGAGCCTCGATTTAGCACTTCTCGCTAAATGTTTGGGGGACCTCAGAGAAGGTCGTTCAACCCAGATACCCGTTTATGATTTCAAGACCCACACTCGCAGCTCTGATGAAGTTGTAGTTAATCCAACTAAAATCGTAATTGTTGATGGAATCCTGATCTTTCATCCCGATTATTTACGCTCTCAATTTGATGAAATGATTTTCTTTGATACTCCTGAGTCTCTTCGTTTTGAACGCCGTCTTGAACGTGATGTAAAAGAGCGTGGCAGAACACCTGAAGGTGTCCGAGCACAATTCTTTAAACAAGTAAAACCTATGCATGATGCCTTTGTTGAACCATCAAAGGCCCATGCTCATAGAATCGTGAAAGACTTAGGGGATTACCCTGAGCATTTTGATGCCTGCAAAGGGCGTCTACTTCAGTTGCTTTCTTAGCTTTTGCAACGTTCCTTCTCATCCCTCTTCTTTTAAATCATCCTAAACTGGGTGTTTTTTCATTGAGGAGGACCTCATGTGGGAATGGTGGAAAGGTATAGTATCCGGTGAAATTCAAACGAGGGTTAATCCTTCTCCTGCCTTTTTAATTGAAAAGACTATTCAAAAACATCAAGGGAAACTCGCCCGCAATGGGACTCTTTGTGTAAACTCCGGCAAGTTTACCGGCAGGGCCGCCGAAGATAAGTACGTCGTCCGGAATAAAGCTTCTGATCACATCATTGATTGGAAGTCTAAAATCAATGAAATGAATGATGAAAGCTTTAACGAACTTAAAATTGAGATGTTAAAAAAACTCCATCTTCTTAAGCCTGAAACTTATGTCATTGAGGCCAGTGCAGGAGCGGATCCGATGTACTCTTTAGGAGTTAATCTGATCACAACTTCACCCGTTCATGCTTTTTTTTGTCAGCAAATAATGAGAGAAAAAAGAGAGAATAACCCCCTTGGTAACTTCACCATTTACCACGACCCCCATTTAGAATTTGATGTCCAGAAATTCAAACTTCGATCATCGACTGTTATTGCCATCAATTTTGAATCTCAGGAAATACTGATCGGAGGCACGGCCTATTGTGGAGAGATAAAAAAGGCCATCTTCTCAGTTATGAACACTATCCTTCCCGATTATGGAGTGCTGCCGCTTCATTCCGGCGCGAACTCAGATTATCAAGGCCGTGTCTCTGTTTTCTTCGGCCTCTCCGGTACCGGCAAAACAACTCTGTCCGCAGACGAAGGCTTCCAGGTTATCGGTGATGATGAGCATGGCATTTCTGAACGGGGCATCTTTAATTTTGAAGGAGGCTGTTACGCTAAAACTTATAATCTGACTGAGGCCGGTGAACCTCAGATTTATCGGGCGATCAATAGATTTGGCTCTCTCATGGAAAACGTCGTTATAGATCCTGACACCCGGGAACCTCGTTTTGAAGATAAATCAATTACTGAGAATGGTAGAGCTACTTATCCCTTAAGGTTTTTAGAGGACTTCGATCCTGATGGTCGAGGAGAGTTGCCCTCAAATTTTTTCTTTTTGTCTGCAGATGCCATGGGTGTTCTGCCTGCAATCAGTTCTTTAAGTGATGATCAGGCCATGTATTATTTCCTCTTAGGATATACCGCTAAGGTAGCAGGAACAGAAATCGGTTTAAAAGGTGTAACAGCTACATTCTCACACTGCTTTGGTGCTCCCTTTATGATGAGACCTCCCACAGATTATGGACTTTTACTTAAAGAGTTCCTGCATAAACATAAAATAAAAGTGTGGCTGGTTAATACCGGATGGTTTGGTGGTCCTTATGGCATCGGTGAACGCTATCCTCTTTCCTTTACCAGAAACTGCATCCGTGCCATTCAAAAAGGTATAGGTCCTGCAGTCACTTTCACTACTGATCCCGTTTTCTCATTAAAGAGCCCGGAGAATTTAGAGGGCATTGATAAAAAATACTTTAATCCTCAGCGGCTTTGGAAAGATGAGGATGACTATCTCAAAGCGGCCAAAAAGTTAAAGCAGCAGTTTGATCAGAATTATCAAAAAGTAATAGAAGGAAGCTCATATGTTGTTTCCCATCAGGAGAATCCTGGCATGTACTGATTTAGGCCCGGAATCCAATGAAGTTCTAAGAAGCGCAGAAATTATACGCAAAAGAGTTGGAGGAGAGCTAGATGTTCTCCATATCTCCGAATATACTTTGTTCGATAATCATAAAGAAATAGCTTCAAAAATGGATGAACAAATAAGACGCAATGGCATTGTGGCCAGACGATGGATAACAAGCGGTCCAATCGCTCAGAAAATCTTAGAGACTGTGCACCGTGAAGAAAATAGCTATGATTTATTAGTCATCGGCCACAGTAATAAGAAAGGTTTTTTTAAACAGCTGATGGGAGGAGTGGCACGGAAAATTATTTCACTGGTTGAAGTGCCAACGATTGTCGTCAGTCGTCCCATTCAATTCCATAAAATTGCCGGCTACATTAATGATACTGGTTCAACCCAGCTTATGATCACTTCCATATTGGATTTTTATCGAAAGCTGGGATTTAAAGAAGCAGAATTTGTGGCCCTCTGGCACAACCTTCCCGAACTACTTCAAGACAGATTTGAATTGAACCAATTTGAAGATGATTTAGTTGAAGATATCCATTCTTTTTCCAATGAAGGGGATCTTATCAGTGTCAGAGTGGAAGAAGCCCAGGAATTTGAAGCGGCCAACCAACTGGCCCAGATTATAAATCAGGATCAGATAAGTATGGCCGTTATTAAACGAAGTCGTACGCAAAAGATGAGTCAGCTTATTCAGGCCAACGAATGCATCCATATTCTTAATCTGGAAGCATCTAATCTTATGGTTATGCCTTCTTAGAAATCACTTGTTCCTTTAAAATCTAAAGGTACCAGTTCCACCGGTCCTTCATGAGGAATCATAATAGAAACCAATTTGGTAGGAGCTCGAAGGCAACGAATATTATCTGATTCCTTGTTGTAAATATTAACGGCAGCGAAAAAGAGATATCCTCTTCCGTCGATGACTTCAAAGCGTGAAAAGTGACCGCCAAATTTATCAAGACATCCATTCATCGTTACCATGACTTTGGCCATGGAGCCAAAGGCCTGACAGTTGATTCTTCCCGGGATGGTTGGACAAATTTGTTGAACACTGACAAGGTCGCTGCTGGCCATGGAAAAGTTGACGTCACCTTTACCAAAAGGTGTTATGTCGGCCTGGGCCTGTAACTGAAATCCAATAAGAATGAATAGAGCTAAAAATATTCTCATAATTTCCCCTGAAAATGGTTCCGGGGAAAAGTAGTTCAATCAGAGTTTGATGGCAAAAAAATCTAGCTAAAGAAATTCTTAAATTGTGGAGGGAACTCCAGCAATCGTTTTATATTCCTGAATAATTTCACCTTCTGAAAAGAGAAGGAGTGTGCCTGGTGCATGAGTGAGCCAGGTTTCATTATCAGTTAGGGGATTTGTAGCGATGACGGCCACCCGATCATTCATAGTGGTCACTGCACTAAAATCAACATTTACATCCTGGTCTTTCAGCTGGGCCACAGAAAAAGGGGCTTTCCGGATAATGCTTGAAAGCTTAGTGGAGCAGTGGGCCATCATAAAATCGCCATTTGAGAGGAGATAATTGAAAACTCCTCGTGATGCCATGACTAAGGTTAATTGATGGAGTTTAGCCCCCAGGACCTCGAGGTCAGGTTTCTTTTCTCCAAACTCATTGACGAGTTCTTGAAGAATATAACAGAACGCTATCTCTGAATCAGTGTTACCCACAGGTGTAAAACGACCGTTAAGGTTGAGGGATAATTCTTTCAAATCTCCATTATGGGCGAACGACCAATATTCTCCCCAAAGTTCCCTGACAAAAGGATGGGTATTTTCCAGAGTGACAATTCCCTGAGTGGCCTTTCGAATATGGGCAATGACGTTTTTGGATTTGATGGGATAGGTTCGGATGAAATCTGCAACCGCCGAGTGAGCAGAAGCATTAGGATCTAAAAACTGCCGCACACCTTTTCCTTCAAAGAATGAAATACCCCAGCCATCAGTATGATGATCTGTGAGTCCTCCACGGGCCTGAAAGCCGGTGAAGGAAAAGCAAATATCGGTAGGAACATTACAGTTCATTCCAAGAAGCTGACACATAACAGGAGAATAGCATATAATGCCTGAATGGATGAGCTAAAAATCGAAAGAAAAGTATTCTGTGAAGACGCCATAAGTTGGCTGAATAATTTTGAACTTCACAGTGGCCATTCTTTTCTTGGGTCATTGCCTGATATCTCTGAATTTCCCGGTTATTCACTCGAGCGGTGGAAAGAGTGGTTTGAGCAAACAGCGGCACTGATTCTTTCAAAGACCTCTCCTGAAGGAGTCGCCATTTTTTTTCAATCAGATATAAAGTTTGAAAATGAATGGGTGGATAAAGGTTATCTGGTGCAAAAAGCGGCCGAAAAACTTGGGCATAAACTACTCTGGCATAAAATTTTCTGTCGTGTCCCTCCTGGTATGATTACCTTTGGGCGTCCGGCCTACTCACATATGTTGTGCTTTTCAAAAACAGTTGTGCCCGATTTATCTAAGTCCACTGCCGACGTTATTCCTGATTTAGGTGACAAGACCTGGGTGAGAGGAATGGGGCTGGAAGCCTCTCTGGTTGCCTGTCATTTCATTCTCAACGAAACATCTACTCGCACTCTGGTAAATCCCTTTTGTGGTGAAGGTAGTGTTCTTGCTGCTGCAAATTTTGTAGGTCTTCATGCTGTTGGTATTGAAAGGAGTCCGAAGAGGGCAGAGAAAGCTCAATTGCTGCAGGTCGCCTCAAATGGGAAGACATGGCGGGATAAATAACTTGTAGAATAAAATCCACTTATACATAATGTTCCTTCAATAATATGGAGGAAGACATGAAGTTCATTTTGGTTCTATTATCTCTTATTTCTTTCAGCGCCCTTGCGCAGTTTACTCATGAGTCGGAACTCTCATTAGTCCAAACAGGAGGAAACTCCGATGTTCAAACCAATAACTTTAAAACAACAAATCTCCAGAAATGGGAAAAAGATCAGTTTAAGTTCGGTGGACACTATATCTACGGTGAAACGAGCAATGGCGTATCGGCGAGGAATTGGGACGTTAATGGTAAGTATGAAAGACTTCTAACTGACCACCTTTCTTTAACTTTCGGTGAAGTGGTCGAAGGAAATAGATTTATTGGTATCAAGGCCCGATACAATACTGACTTAGGCCTTAAGTACTATTTTATTAAAACAGACCTTAAAAACTTTTTTAGTGAACTTGGTTATCGATATGCGATCGAAGACCGTTATGAGCCATTAGCAAATACTTTTGATAACAAGGGCCGTTTGTATAACGAATTTAATCATAAAATTTCAGAAACTGTTCAGTATAAATTTTGGTTGGAGTATATTCCAAACTTTACTGAAAGTTCTGACTATATGATTAACGGTGAAGCTTCTATCACTTCTATCCTTAACTCTGTTTTCTCACTTAAGGTCGCATACTTGGGTATGTATGATAATCGTCCGGCATTTGCAGGATTTAAAAACTACGATTATACAACCACAACTTCACTCGTTGCTAAATTCTAAATTCATTTCATAAGCAAGGCCTTAGGGCCTTGCTTATTCTTCGCTCTCTGGTTCACTGGTTGAAGTGTTATCGGGATCAGTTGTTGTGCTTGGTTCATTCTCTTCTTCATCTTCATCATCATCATTTTCATCCTCGGTATCTGGGGGCGTGGTGTCGGTTTCATCTGATCCTGTCTCGCTACCTGATCCAGAACCAGAACCTGAACCTGAACCAGAACCAGAAGTCGTTCTGTCAGGGCTTCGGCCTTCTCCATCCGACACTGGTCCGTTTCCATCATCTGAATCATTGGTATCATTTTCTGAACCTGAACCATCTGATGTGTCGTCTTGGTCTTCATCCCCATCCGGGGCCGGTCGATCCTGACCTTCTTCGACATCCGCAATTGGCCCGGGAATCGGATCTTCATCATTATGTATAACTCCAGGCAAACCTTCTACTTTTTGATAAATCCCGCAAGCGATAGGAAAGGTTTGAAAAGGTCTCCTTCTATCAACTGAAGCCACTGTTTCCGGGAGTTCTACATCTTCACTTATCCCTTGAATGAGAACTGCCTTACCTTCTATTGCTAGTCCCTCTTCAGGGGCGAGTTTTACAAGATTATCATTTGGATCCTTGTCGGGGGACTTCAGGTCAGCAAAAAAACGTCTGAAACTAGTGACTCGTTCATAGTGATAACTTCCTGAAAGATCCGCTAATGGAAAAAAACGTCTGCCAGAATTTTGGGAGCTGATATCTGAGTCGAGGGGGATAAGTATTTTTCCAAGCACAGCTTCAGCTTCCACAATATCGATAAAGCCATCAAGGTTGAGATCATCATTTTGAGTGGGGCAACGATCGCCCGTATAAACATGTTGCATGTGCCATGCCTTAGGCATTCCTGCAAAAAGTCTTAGATAGGCGAACCATTTATCATCTTGTCGCATGAACGTTGCCGAACCTGGAATTGTGCCGTTAACCTGAGAATTGAGTGTCACAAAGCGGGCGGTGTAGGTTCCGTTTATATTGCTTCCATCGGCCGGAATATTTTCTGATTGTCGTTCTTCCTGGTCCCCAGGTCCGCTATCTTCAACTTTACCATCGCTACTACTGCCACCATCCTTACCACAGGAAGCAATTAACAGGAGGAGAGATAAAACCGGAATTATTTTATATACGTTCATCGAATGCCTCCAGATAAGCTCCACGCACTTCATCCATTAAGAATCTGTCTTTGGTGTAATTCCAGGCTTCAAGCATTTGTAAGTCAGCTGCCTGGTATGTGTACATGTTTGCCCGGTGGAGATAACACTCACCCATATAGGGATTGTCGGCATAATCTGAATACTTGGTGATGACCTGGCATGGAGCATCGTTTCGCATAAAGATGTTTGTCCATCGACCAATCTCTAAGGGACCTCTGGTGTACTTGACATCCATTGCCCGTTCTACAACTTTTCCTTCATGCATGACGTGGACAAGAGGGGCAATATGCCACCACCATTCAAAGTTATAACGACGGATATAGGTTCGAGAAAAAAAGATAATGATCTTATTGGATTTTAGACTGTGCTTTTTCCACCACTCGTAGCTCCATATATGGGCGCGATTAAAGCATTGGGAGTCTTTTGGATTATAACGGGCCTCTTTGAAATACTTTTTTGCAATATCCATGCTGGGAATTGTTGTCGGAACATACGTGGACTGGCCGATCTTTTCTTCCCGAGGACCTAGAGGAGTGGGAGGAGGTTGAACCGCTGGTCCCAATTTTTTTATGTAGCGATTTTTATCTACAGTAATGGTTAACCAGTTTTTTTTAGTTTTGGTGTTGGTGATTTTTTCTAAGAGAGGTTTATTCTCTGGGCTTATTTTTGCCACCTTCCCGTTGGACAGAAAGATGAGCACCACTTCGTTTGGATCTGAACCATAGTCAACATCATAAATCTGAGATGTCATCTCTGTTGCGGCTACAATTGGTAAGCTAAGCATTCCAAGTAATAGTCCGATAAAGCGCATAGAACCCTCCGTTGTTTTCTACGTATAACGAACAAGCTTGATCATCATGGAAAGTTGTCACGTTATTGTCTACTAAAGCTCTCTCTTGCGTTTAACAGCGCCCTAGCAAAATAGCGCTGAATCTTATGCGTTGCAGTTTTTCTTTGTGTCGTTCCTGACACTAAAATATAAAAATTTTTTTCGGGAGGCTTTTTGAAAGCATTCATTACTTTGTTTTTATTGATTTTCTCTTTTACTGCTTTCGCTAATATGACTAAGCTCGCAGTCATTACTTCCGAGTTTGATAAAGATGTTATGGATTTTTATGTCATAACAAATGCGAAAAATAGCATTGATTCAATTCGCTATATTCAAACGACCCCTGAGGGACAAGTCTTTGATGATGTGACCGTTCCAGTTGAAAGAGTGATGGAACAACAAGGTGTCGTGATTGTGGAACGCAACGGGTACGACGCAGTCATTTTACAAGTTGAAAACTTTAATGTGGATCAGGGCGGAATTATTAAATTAAATTATCTTTATAACGGCGTGACAAATACCCGGCATCTTAAAAGATTGAAACTTCTCAAAAATGCGGAAACGTTTTCACTATCTGATCTAGAGATGAATCCTGTGGACAGACTTTTTCTCACTATCAATTATATCAGAGTGGTTGGAATCGTAGGTGTTAGAAATATTTTAATGAGTTTTAATCAGGATACATAGAGCCTTTAGCTTTTGGCCAATTTCTAAGATCATTAGGTACCTAACAAGAGAGGTACCTAATGGAACCAAAAAAACAAAGTTCTACATTTCATACCGATCAAAACAAATGGGAATATAGAGACTTCGAGAATGAAGAGTTTGACCGCATTATTAATGATAATAATGAAAGACCTGAGGAAGAATTTTTTGAAGCCATGGATGTGCGAGAAGATTCTTATCACGCCAACCGGATTCATTACCAGGGTGACGAAGAAATTGAAAACGTCATTAAAGAACTTCTCCATAACAGTGACCGGGTAGATAGCAGCGATATTACGGTTCAAGTGACTGACAGAAAGGTCCATTTGAGTGGTACTGTAAAAACTCAAAAAGACCGGGATTACATCAAATCTGTAGTTGAACTTGTTCACGGAGTGGGTCCGGTTGAATCAGACATCATTGTTAAGCTTAATGAAGGAATTCTCCCTACAGATATCGGACGAAGTTCAACGCTTTGAATCTTAACTAAAGGTATCGGAAGAAGTAAATTATCAGAATGAAAATCTTAATTTTACTTCTTCTCTTGCCCCTTACTTCTTTTTCTGCTTTTGATGAATCTGAGCACTATCCGGAAGATCGCCCTTACACCGATGCCGATCGCGGAATGGGTCCGTATCGGTCCCTCTCTCTTTATAAAAGTGGTAGTTTCTCTTTAACTTTTGATGATGGCCCTGATCCTAAGAGAACTCCCCAGATTTTAGATATTTTAAAACGCTATGAAGTTAAGGCCACTTTTTTTGTTCTGACAAAACTTGTAAATGATAAAACCTTTCCTCTTATTAAGAGAATGCTTGATGAAGGCCATATTGTGGCTTCCCATGGTCCAAGTCATGACCGCTCAGGGGATTTATCCAAAGAAGAATGGAAGAGACAAACTAAACAATCATTCATGGATCTGGCCCGTTGGTATAAGAAGGCAGGCCATGAGTTTACTAAACATTATTACCGCTTTCCTTATGGAAGCTATGGCACAAGATCGGATTATCATCACATCAATGCTTTGAAAGAAGTCTCCCGTGAGCTTATGGGTGAGAACTGCATTCATATGGTTTTTTGGGATATTGATACCAGTGATTGGGTTCCTGGTATGACGCCTGAAGAGGTTGCTGGAAATATCGTGGCCTGGAATGAAGGTGGTACTTACATAGGATTTAAAAAACAAGGTAATGGATACGTGAAAGTTCCTTCTATTGTTAATAATCCAATTGGCGGTGGCGTGGTTCTTCAGCACGATGTGCAGACTCCATCAATTAAAGGGCTGGAGCTGTTTATAAAGTATGCTCAGAACAGTAATCTCCTTCTTCCAAGACTTGATGAAGTAGAGGAATATCAAATTACAAAAGATTGTCGTCTCTAGAGATTATTTCGACTTAAATATTTTCATCAGAATGAAGTAACCCGGCAGGATGAGGGGTAACCCAATAATCAGGGCAAAACAGAGGTATTTTAATACTTCAGGCTCAGCGGCACTAGAAATCATACTGAGTGTGGTCCCGTCTTTCATCAAGACAAAATTCGGATAAAGAGGAACTGCTCCTGCGGCCCCGATACAGATGAGCTGGGCCCCAGCTATCACTCGGGATATGGCCTTCTGTCTTTTTTTAATCGAAGTGATCTGGGGAAAAAGAAGAATAAAAGACATAAGAATTAAAACGATACTTATTGGATTAAAATAAAAGAATTTCCAACGCTCAAAATTTGTCAGGAAGAGAATTCCGTGAGTTAAAATCCCGCTCAGTATTAAGAAAATAAAGATACGGACAGTGAGTCTTCTCCACTCTGGAATATTTTTTTCAGCTTCCATCAGTAGAAATAACGAAGCATTAAACATCATGAGTAAAGTAACAAAGAGTCCCATCGACAGACTAAACGGGTTTAACCAGTGCCCGAAATACCTTTCAAAAACCCCTGTATCATTCAACGTAAAATCACCCAACATGAGGGAACCAACAATGATGCCGATCCAGAATGTGCACCATATGGACGAGAGCCCAAAAAACCAATGATAGACCTTTTGGGAATTATCTATGATGGGGTCATAATGAAGAAAGGTGAAGCTTGCGCCTCGGAAGATGATACCAATAACAAAGGCACCTGCCGGGAAATGGTACCATTCTGAAAAGAACCAAAAAATAGTTGAAAAGGCATTGAAGGTAATTACGATGACCAGGATTAACCAGATGTGGTTTGATTCCCAGACTGGGCCCATGGCCCTCCCGATGAGAGTTGTTTTTTCTTTTCTATCAATACCAATCGGAAGGATTTGAAGGATACCAGCGCCAAAATCAGCTCCCGCCAGGAAAGCATAAAGGAAAATAGCGACGGCGGTAATTAAGAGAATGAACTCAATCATGTTTCATCCTTTTTCAAGAAGTGAACCAGGATTAAGCGGTAAAAGAGCCAGCAAACCACACCCATTAAAAAGAAATAAAGAAAGAGATAGGTATAGAAGGTTAACTGTAAAGCAGGAGCTTGTGTCAGAGCGTCTTTAGTTTTCATAAAACCATAAATGATCCAAGGCTGTCTTCCCACCTCAGTGACTGTCCAGCCGGCCTCTAAGGCAATAATGCCAAGAGGAGAGATGAGGACAAAGTATTTCAACAACCAGGGATAGTCTGTAAGTGGCTTTTTCCGGATGAGACATATGAGGGCCATGATTGCTCCCAAGGCCAGGAGTGTGCCGCAAAAAATCATAATCTGAAAAGCAAAATGAACAATTAAAACAGGAGGCCACTCATCCTTTGGAAATTCTTTTAGACCTTTCACTGGCGCATTGAAATCACCATGAGCAAGAAAACTTAAGGCCTTAGGAATATGAAGAGCATAATCTACTTTCTCATTTTCTACATCCGGGAGGCCTCCCAGGATAAGAGGGGCCCCTTCTGTCGTTTCAAAGAGTGCTTCCATAGCAGCAAGTTTTAAGGGCTGTCTTATCGCTATATCCTTGGCCGCAAAATCTCCGCTCAGGGGTTGGAGAAGGGAAGCAATAATAAAAAAAGGAGCGGCCACTTTAATCGCCATGAGGTTGAGAGTTTTTCTCCTTCCCAGAAGATAAAGAAAGGAATGAATGCCGAGTACTCCGGCAGATACACTGGTGAAGGCCGCAAGGGTCATATGGTGGGTTTGAGAGAAAAAAGCATCGTTAAACATCGCCTTAAGTGGATCAATATTTATGTAGGCCCCATCCTTAAACTCGAATCCTTGTGGGGCGTTCATCCAGGCATTGACTGCCATGACAAAGATTCCTGAAGTAACTCCTGCAATGCCAACCATTAAAGAGGCGAACCAATGTTTCCAGGGAGAAAGCCGATCAAATCCATAAAGGAAAATCCCTAATGCAATCGCCTCCAGGAAAAAGGCCGTGCCTTCCAGAGAAAAAGGAAGACCGATAATGGGACCAGCATGTTTCATAAATTCAGGCCATAAAAGCCCTAATTCAAAACTCAGTAGGGTACCGGACACTGCACCTACGGCAAAAAAGATGGCGACACCCTTCATCCAGATTTTGGTCAGTTCTAATGACTCGGGATCTTTTTTCTTCAAATACATCCAGTAACTAGCACTCATGAATAAAGGCATGACCATGCCGATGACGGCAAAGATAATGTGAAAGCCGAGGGAGAAGGCCATTTGTAGGCGAGCTGCAAGTAGGGCATCCATAATGAAAGGCTAGCATAGAGAAATAAAAAAGGGCCACCTTGCGGCGGCCCTTTGAAGTGTGTAGAACTTTGCTCTTACTTTTCGCAGCTAATAGCTTTCTGTACGTAAACAGTTGTTGTCGCGGCCACTGCATCAATTACTTTTTTCAAGTTATCTTCAGCAAGTGTGCGTGCTTCGGCAGATTCTTTGCTTTCAAGAACTTGTTGCAGCTTAGGGTTACAAAGTTTCTTCTCAAGGCGATAAAGAACATATTCTTTAACCTGAGTTTTGTCTTCAGGACGGTCATTCTTACCAAAGAAGTTGGTCCATGTGTCAGCTGTATTTTCGGCACTCAAACCATAGGCCAATAGTCTTGTAACGGCTTCTGTTAATTGAGTGTTCACTTCCGCTACCGTCCATACAGGAGCTGCGTCAGATTTTCTTTCTAGTACCAAGTCAAGAACTCGATCAATACGACCTTCCCAGAAAGAGAATGGATCACTTGTTGCATCAGAGTTCGTACATTCAGGAGATTTAATCTTCATAGAGTTCAAGTCATTACCTTGATCTTCATCTGTACAGAACCAATCTAAGTGCGTAGGCATTGAACCAGTGTAACCATAAGCGATTGCCATGCGGTCGTAAGGTCCGATTGTATTCAGGTGACGATATGGACGACCAAGGTATTCCATAACAGATCTTGAAACAGATCCTTCTTCGCCGTTTTCATAAGCCCCGAGGTTACCTTTAAAGTTGTGACGAAGACCTAAGTTGTGACCAACTTCATGGGCCACGATTTCTAGCATGTAACCGTCCATGTATTCTTCATAGCTCATATTGGCCGGTACGATTTCGAATTCGCCTTTAGCAATTGGATCCATAAGCTCAGCTTTTTGAGCATGGATATTCATATCAAGATGTTTACCAAGTTTTAACTTATACTGAGTGCTTGTACGAGGTGCGAGTTCTTTTTGAACTTGAGCATTGAATTCTTTAATAAGTTTATTAGCTTCAGCAAGCTTACCCATTTCTTTAAGATCACGGGCCTTCTCTGAAACACCGAACCACTTCTTATAAAGAGATACAATTGTTGGACCTTGAACTAGAACGTTAGCAGACATAGTCTGACCGGTGTATTGGTTTGCAATTGAAGGTCCAAGACCACCGTAACCCGCTTTGTTCACAAGATCCCATTCAATAATGTTGTAACGGATATCACCTGGAACCAGTAGAGCGGCACGTGGGTCAGTCGCATCTACGAATTCATAACTAATAAGATTATGACCGATTGTATTTTTGAATTCTACGTTCCAGTCGTCTAATGCTCTTCCGAAAACTCCTTTGAATTCATCCGGAACGTTTTTAATGAAGTATTTAACAGGGGCCATTCCCGGGGCCATTTCTGTTGTAGAAAAACGAGTGATTTTGCTTTTTGAACCACGATCTGTCTGGAAGAAACCTACGCCATTAGCAGCTTCTCGAGCTTCGAATGCCGGATTCTGATCAGAGTTGAGTTTTAAGTACCAACGAACAGAGAATTCTGTTCTTGGAGCAGAAGCATCGTTGGCAGAAGCGGTTACTGGAATCATTGTTGTTTTGACATCAAAAATAAGCGTCTTCATGTCATATTCAACAGAAGTCGTACCACTTGAGATGGCCTTAAGTTTTGTGTATTGGCCTTGAGGATCCAACATAGAAACAAGATCCAGCTCTTTACCGATAACTGACATATCAAGGATAAGCATACCGCTATCTTGGTTGTAACCAACGATTGGTAAGTTTAGAAGAGCAGATTGAGCTGAACTTTCTGTACAATTAGAAAAACAACCCACTAAGGTCATAACCGGAGTACCATCAGGCATGGAGTTAATGACGGTGCGAACATGAACAGGAGTCAGGTCTGTTAGTTTTAAAATTCCAAGACTTTCATTCACTCTATCAGAAACTTGTGTGATTACTCCACCAAAGACATTTTGCTCACCAACTAGACCAATTGGAAAACCAATATAAAGTGTTTCTTCTTGAGAATTAAGATCAGACTTTGATTTGTTAATTGATTCAGCTGCTCCCGATCCCTGTGGTAAATCTTTTAATATTTTCATCACTTTGGAATTAGTGATCGTTAGCAGTGACTTATTAATAGCGGCCAGTTTAAATGCTGATTTAGAAATAACTTGAAGTTCAATATTTTCATCACCAATGATGGCGTTAGCATCGGAATTATTAGTAATTCGATTAGACTTTTTCTTTTCTGCTTTAAAATCTACACAAGAGGTAGAAAGAACTGATAGTGCAGCAACAGCGAGAACCGATGACTTGATTTTTTTCATCACACACTCCGATGGTTTGTATTTGAGCAATGTGATAATATCTTGATTTTGAATTAAGGTGCCAAGTAGTGAAATACTTACATAGGTGTAATGATTTAAACAGAGGATGGTTGTTTTAAGTTGTTGAAATTATTGTTGTTCAAGGGAGGGACAGTGGGAATGATTTAGAATTTTGTCGAATACTCACTTCTCGGTCGAATAGCTAGCATCAAATTGCCACCAGTTTATGGGGACTTAGAGGGGTGAGAACGAAGTTCCCACCCACAATGATTAGCGGTCTTCTTCTAGAGTTGAATCATTATATTCATCAACAGCTTCATCTCTTGTCTCTTCCATCTCTTGACGAGCATCCATCGTTTCTTCATTCATTTCGTCGCGGGCCTCGTCGATTTGCTGGCCACTTTCTTCTCGTTGCTCTTCAATCTCAGAATCTCTCATGTCGGGTTCAACCACATCAGATGGAGCTGTATCCATCGATCTGGATTCTTCTTGTTGCATTCCTGTACCAGCACCAGTTGCAGGTTCTTCATTTCGATTACATCCGTAGATCATGAGTGAGAGAACCGAAAGCATTAATAAAATTTTTTTCATAAGATCTCCTTGTTGCATTCCACTTAATCTACCGAGTGTGCTTTTTGTTATGAAACTTTTTCCTTTCTAAACTTTTAGCACCCAAGTTAGTCAGTCATACAAACAACGGCCTTAATTAAGATTCATTCCCTGTGTTGTTAATTAAAATATGCATATCAGGAGGATGGTATGGATATAACCCTGGAAGTTGTTTTAACCATTATAGGATTAAGTTTTTGGTTTCTTTTTCCAATTGGGATGTTCTTGTCAGTTTCACGCATTGATAAAAACACAGATCAGATTGTGCGACTAGAAAAGTACCGTGAAGAGCAAGAAGACAAGTATCATCATTATCAATTCAATAAGGCCCGCCATCGTCACTTCGACTGGCATCATCCAATCCTTCATTTTAAACGATGGCTTAATCAACCATAAGCTGGCCTCTATTTAATAGGAAAGAGGGGACGACCCGGTAGTTCATCCTTTGTTGAGTTCTCTTTATCTTGTTTCACTTTCTTCTCTTCTTCAGGAGATTTTTCTTCCTCCTGTTTTTGCTGTTCCTCAGGCGGAAGATGATTTTCATCTGGTTGATAGGGAGGTGGTTCCCAGATTTCGGCTCCACCTGAGATGGAGAAAAGGATTCCTGTCAGGATAATGAGTCTTTTCATGCGACCCTCCTTAGCTTTTTAATGATAACGCTGAATATGAGAGATATCTCCTGAAGCTACTTTTAAGTCAGGTTTCTTGAGAAAAGATTTAGAGGCAACTCTCTTCACGTTTGATGAGGGTAGGTGTACTTTTGTATCAAGCCCAGGGTGTTCGACAAGAGAAGTTGATAAAGCATCATTTGAAAAACACCGAGTAGAAATACAATGGGTCAAAAACGGCCATCTTCGGATGGCCGTTTTATTTTCAGGAGGAGGCTTCATGTTCTCCCGGCTACTCATCCTACTACTAGTTGTGAGCTGTTCAACCAGCAAACCTACTCCCTACCAGAAAGAAAAAAAGAAGGAAGGATACCGGGATCTGACCTTCGAAGAACTCCGTATTTCTAGTTTCAAAGCAAATGCCCATACAAAAAAAGATCGGGCCATTCTTTATGCCGAGTTTCGGGCCATCGATCAGTGCTTATCGGAAGGTAAAAAACACGCAAATTTAATCGATGTTCTTGATAAAACCATTGAGAAAGAAATCACGAAAAGCACCGGAGGCGCCTGGGGACCTTCAATCTATGGGGGGGCCTATCCTTATTATAGCCGTTACTCCACCATTGGCGTAGGAATTGATTACAGTAGTATTTCAACTAATAGCTGGAAAGAGACGCTGACTTTTCCCCATATAGAAATCTATTATACTTGCTCCGATAGAGTCTTCAGACCGAGAGTTCAGTTTAAAGAATTAACGGCCGAAGAAATCAAGCATCTCGTAAAAGACGTCAAAGGGGCCCTGCAAATAGAGAAGATAATGGAAAATTCTCCCAATAAAGAAAACCTCGAATCCGGAGATATTGTTTTAAAGGCGAATGGAAAACGGATCGAAAAAGTTTTTGAGCTGATCAGTTTGTTTAATGCAGATAAAAAAGAAGTGAAATTAGAAATTTTACGAGAGGGTGAAAGAAAGCGTCTCGTTTTAAAATCAGAGGATATCACTCAGGAAGTTAAGCAAGCTGAAGCTGAAATTATTAAAAAGGCCTGCCAGGATAAGAAGATTAAAAAATATAATGAGAAATCAGAGCTATTAAAAAACAGGCTTTGTAAGACGGAACGATGAGTGAATTCTTAGCGGCTCCTCAATACTACTTAGCACGGCTCTTTTTTGATAGAGGACTTGCTATCCTTTACTTTGTCGCTTTTCTCAGTGCTTTTAATCAGTTTCCGGCCTTACTAGGTGAGAAGGGACTGTTACCGGTTCCTGAATATGTAAAAAGAGTCAAATTTCAGGAAGCTCCAGGACTATTTCACTGGAGGTATAGCGACTCTTTATTAAAGATGGTTTGTCTGTTTGGTATGCTATTTTCACTCACTCTTACTTTTGGTCTTTTTGATACTGCTCCAATTCTACTCCATATGTTTACATGGTTATTTCTCTATTTCTTATATTTATCGATCGTTAATGTAGGTCAGGAGTTTTATGGTTTCGGATGGGAGACAATGCTTCTTGAGGCCGGATTTTTTGCGGCCTTTATGGGACCTTCATGGGTAACGCCATCATGGATTCCCATTCTTATTTTGCGTTGGATGCTTTTTAGGACAGAGCTGGGAGCGGGTCTTATTAAGTTAAGAGGTGACCCATGCTGGAAGGATTTTACTTGTTTATACTATCACCACGAAACCCAACCACTACCAAATCCATTAAGCCGGTACTTTCATTCTCAACCAAAATGGTTTCACCGCTTCGGAGTAGGGTTTAGTCATTTCTGTCAGTTGGTAGCACCTTTTGGCCTTTTTTTACCTCAACCTATTTCAAGCATCGCCGGGATATTTTTAATCACCCATCAATTCATCTTAGTTGTGAGCGGCAATTACTCATGGCTTAACTGGTTAACGATTATTTTGGGATTTTTGGCCATCTCTAATCTTAATCTTCCATCTCTGGAACTCGCTCCAATACCATTATGGTTTGAAGCTGTTCAGTATGCCGTTTTAGTATTAGCGCTTATTCTTAGTTACAAACCTCTTTTGAACCTATTCTCTCCCAGACAGTTTATGAATTACTGTTGGAATCGCTGGCATCTAGTTGGGGCCTACGGTGCTTTTGGAAGTGTCACAAAAGAGCGTTACGAGGTTGTCATTGAGGGGAGTTCGAGTGATTTTCCAGAGGATGAATCTTCATGGATCGAGTATGAATTTAAAGGTAAACCAGGGGCCTTAGACCGAATCCCGTCTGTGGTGGCGCCTTATCATTTACGGCTGGACTGGATGATGTGGTTTTTGCCCTTTTCTGTTTTCGTGAGTAACAAAAATATCTATGTACGTGGACACTCTCTTTACTTTATTAGGTTGATGCAGAAACTACTGCAAAATGATTCTCAACTTTTAAAGCTTTTTAGAACTGTGCCTTTTAGGGAAGCACCTCCAAAATGGGTGCGGGCCCGTTTTTATCAATATCATTTTACGAGTCCTGAAGAATATCGAGAAAGTCGTTTGATATGGAAAAGAGAATTGTTAGGTGAGTATTGCCCCGTTGTTTCTCTTAACGATCTTTTTTAATCAGGTTGGTGAAAAACCATCAATAATGAAATTGGCCGTTTGTTCATTGCAGGCCATAGGGACATCGTATAAAACCGCAATTCTCAGCAATGCTTTTACGTCTACATCATGGGGATGTGGGGAAAGCGGATCCATGAAAAAAATCACCGCTTGAATCGTGCCTTCGGCTATGCCGGCACCGATTTGTTGGTCACCGCCAAGAGGGCCACTTTTGAGCTTAGTTACGGAAAGGCCGGTTTCGTCCTCAATCCTCTTGCCAGTGGTTCCCGTTGCAAAAAGATTGAACTGTTCTACTTGCTGGGAATGTAATTTTACCCAGGCGACTAATTTATTTTTTAAATTATCATGAGCAATTAAGGCGATACTCTTTTTCATGAGGAGAGTTTAGCCTAAGACGCCTTAACAGTCAGGCTAAAACTGTTTATGATAAAACGATGAAAGACCAAATTGAACCAGCAAAGAATCCTGATTGGGCAAAAGAATCTAGAGACCAGGAAGAACGAATCTTTCTAGAAGGACCTAAGTCCCGGTTTTTTGAAATACATCATGGTATTAATGTTGGTCTGGAAATGCTTAAAGGATTGCGTAAATTTCACTCCATTGGTCCTTGTGTCACTGTCTTTGGCTCTGCAAGATTTACCGAAAGCCACGAGTACTATCAGATTGGGCTGGAAGTAGGAGAGGAGCTTTCCCGTAAAGGTTTTACCGTTATGACTGGTGGTGGCCCTGGAATTATGGAAGCTGCCAATAAAGGGGCCAAAAGAATCGGCGGTCGTTCCGTTGGATGCAATATCACCCTTCCCAGGGAGCAGAAACCGAATGAGTATCTGGATATGTGGATGGAGTTTAAGTACTTCATGGTTAGAAAGTTCATGCTGGCCAAATTCTCCTTTGGTTTTGTGGCCCTCCCAGGAGGCTTTGGGACGCTGGATGAATTATTCGGAATTTTGACTTTGATTCAAACTAAGAAAATCAAGCATTTCCCTGTGGTTTTAATGGGGAAGGCTTTTTGGGAACCACTACGTTGCTTAATTGAAGATAGATTAGTGGGGGCCCGGACTATTGCTCCTGAAGATACGAAGTATATTTATTTCACTGATTCTCCGGAAGATGCGGCACAGTTCATTCAGTCCATTGCTCTGGATAGGTTTAGCTTAAAGATAAAGAAATTCTAAAGAATGTTATTCTTCCTATTTTCTCTTTGCAAAATTCATTAGAGAAGACTATCTTCCGGCCATGAAAAATCTCCACAAGAACCCGCATACTTTTGATGTTAATGACTACTACTCTGGTCTTATTTACGTTATTGGTGGGAGAGACTTTGAAAGAGAAGAAAAGGTTTTTGATAAATATAAAAATGAAGCAGAAAAAGCTCAATCTCCAATAAAATTAGATTGGTCTTTCCTTAAAAAAAATAAGAAGAGACCTGCTGTTAAATAATCCCACCGTACGTGCAACGGAGTTGGCCGGCTTTCCCAGTTATCAGTTCACAAGACGTATTAAAAGGAATTGGATAGTTGGTAACGGCATCGTGGCCGGCCTTAAGACCAGAAAAAACCGGATAAGGAACCCGTTCAGCAAATCTTTTCATCGCAACCATCGTTAGATCCTTGCCATTCTTTTCTAATCCTTCAGTGAAATCTCCAAAGATAATGGCCTTAGGTCCTTTATCGATGAGCTTCGCCTGAAACATTTGTTCCAGCATTCGATCAACACTGTAACCTCTTTCACCTACGTCTTCGATAAATAGAATTTTTCCTTTGGGATCAACCTGCCAGGATGTCCCCAATGAAGATTGAATAATTCGAAGGTTTCCTCCGGTAATGGTGCCTTTAATGAGTCTTTCTTTTCGGGCCATTTCATTGAGAGGGACCAATCTTTTAAATGTTTTTTCTGTTTTCTTTCCGAAAATAATGTCTTGAAGAAATTTTCGATCTGGAGTTGATGCAAGATCAGGATGCATCTGACTAATTGTACGGGCATGGAGGGTTGGCCACTTCCAATGCTGATTAAAAAAGAGATGAAGAGAAGTGATATCGCTAAAACCAATGAGAAGTTTAGGGTTCTTTGGAGGTTTCAGTTTTAACAGATAAGGAATGAGTCTCATGCTTCCATATCCACCGCGCAGACACCAAATGATTTTTGAATCTGAATAGAGGGCCTCTTTTAGATGACGAAGCTGAGTTTCAAGGGGGGAAGCGAAGAAAACATCCGTTTTAATGATGTCCAGAGGAACACGGGGAGTGAGGCCAGTCTTTTCCACCCAACGAATGCCATCTTCTAGTCGATCAATTGGAGACTGAGAGGCAGGAGCAATAATATCAACCACATCGTGTTTATGAACAAAGGACCACGCATTTTTTTTCATATGTTTATTGTAGCTGGCCCCCTTTATTGTGCAAAGCATTTTTAAAGCAATGCTTTACAAGAAGTAAAATACTACTACAATAAACTGCAAATCACTTGCAAATTAAGGATACTATGAAATCAGCAATGTTAATCCCTTTTCTTATGACTTCACTTGCATTCGCCCATGAAGAAAAGCTCGATGATATCGAAGTCTCTACTTATGATGAAACTCAAGGCCTGGTTGATTTTGTTCCAAGTGTAACAAAACTTAAAGGCCAGGAACTCATCAAGAAACGTCAAACGAGCATAGGAGATATGTTAAGTGGAGAGGCCGGAGTTCAGAGTACAAGCTTCGGGCCTAACTCTTCCCGCCCCATCATTCGTGGTTTAGATGGCGATCGCATCCGAATTCTTCAGAATAGTCTTGGAACAATGGATGCTTCAACCCAAAGTCTTGATCATGCTATCCCTGTCGATACTTTAACAATTGACCAGATGGAAATCATTAGAGGACCTATGAGTTTACTCTATGGCTCTTCGGCAGTTGGAGGGGTGGTAAATCTTGTCACAAACAGAATTCACTACTCATATGAAGAAGGTTTCTTTGCAAAGTTTCTCACCCAAGGCGAAACTGTTAACAATGGAATAAGTAATGCTCTCCACATGAACTATGGAGCTAATAAATGGATGTTCCACGTTGATGGGTCGACAAGAAACCTTGGGAACCAGGAAATTCCGCGCTATGCCAGAAGTTCGAAATTAAGAAAGCAGGATCCTTCAACTGAAGAGGAGAAAGATAAACTTCCTAACAGTTTCAACAAGCAGGATAATGTAGCGGTAGCTGTTTCTCGAATCATGGATCGCGGGTACGTGGGAGCTTCTTTTAACCACTACAACACTTTTTATGGATCGGTTGCCGATGACGAAGTAACGATCGATATGACTCAGAATAGATTTGAACTTCACGGAGAACACCGTCCGGAAAGTAGTTCTATTAGAAAAATAAAATTTAAGACAGCTATCAGCGATTACTTCCATAAAGAACTTGAAGATGGAGCTACGGGAACTGTTTTTAAAAATGAAGGACATGAATCACGTCTAGAATTTTTGAATAAATCGAATAATTGGGATGGAGTGACTGGAATTCATACTCAGTTCTTTAAGTTTGGGGCCAAAGGGGAGGAAGCCTTCCTTCCTGAATCAGATAACTCGAAGGTTGCCTTATTTTCTTTCCAACAACTTACTCAGGGAAAGAATGCTTACAGATTTGGCGGGCGACTTGAGAACTCAGCCCTGGAGAAGAAATTATCTGCGAACTTTGGCAGTAGTGATGAGAAAAATTATCTCGGGATGAATGCTTCATTAGGGCATTGTTATGACTTTTCCCGAAAGAATACACTCGAGAGCAGTATTTCCTACTCTGAAAGAACTCCGAACTTTCAAGAGCTTTATGCTGATGGTGACCATATTGCGACCAGCACATTTGAATCGGGTGATTCAACTCTTGTGAAAGAGAAGGCCACGGCCTTTGAAGTTACCTATAAAAATACAAGTGATGAGAATCAATTTTCTGCGAGTGTTTACACGCAAGTATTTAAAGACTATATCTCTTTAAATCCAACGGGAGCGATTTCAACTGGCGAAAACTTTGATGTGTATCAGTATGAGCAAGTCGATGCACTCTTTTACGGATTAGACATCGATAGCCGGAATGAAATCAAAAAGCTCTCACAAGGTGCCCTTTACCTCATTGGTAAGTTTGATTTCGTCCGCGCCAAAGATACTGATTCTGGAAAAAATCTTCCGCGAATCTCTCCTCCAAGAGTTACTTTGGGAATAGAGTATAATAGTGATCAGTGGAGTGCTGATGTTGAACACCAGTATGTGAGTCAGCAAACTAAAACAGCGGATTTTGAGACGAGAACTGATGCCTACAATTTAACTAATATTGGTTATACCTACCACGTCGTGGATAACCTTACATCTCTCGACCTTTTTGCTCGTGTTAGAAATATTTTCGACAATGAGGCGCGAAGCCACGTCTCAACTCTTAAAGATATTTCCCCTTTACCGGGAAGAAACTTTATAGCGGGCGTACAGGTTCAATTTTAATATTATTTACTACATTTGGAGCATATGCCTGAGAATTCCAGGCGATGCTCCATTTCTTTGAAGCCAAGTTTTGTGATGGCCTTCTCAAAGGGGCCTAAATCACAATAGTCGATATTTTTAATGTCCCCGCAAATGCGACACCTGACATGATGATGGTGGTGAGGGGATGGATGGGTCTCTTGAGAGTGATTAAGTTCGTAACGAACAAATCCCTCATTCAAATTGACTTCCTGGACCAGTTCTTTGTCTTTAAATTGTGTCAACGTACGGAAGATGGTCGAAACATCACAGCTCTCTTTCATGCGAGTGTGAATTTCATAAACTGATAGAGGCTTATGAGATTTCGAGATTTCCTGAAGAATTCTAATTTTACCTTTTGTACGGTTAAGTCCATTCTCGCTGAGAATTTCTTTGGCCTCAACTTCGCTTAAAGGGGTGTGGCAGCACTTTTTATCCATGACCCGATGCTACCACGACAAATGATGAAAGAAAACTTAAAGGCCTGATTGAGCTTTAGTGGCCAGGATAAGTCTTAAAGTCTGGTATGCATAGTCACGTTTCAGCCGTTCATATTCATGTACTTTTTCGACACCAGCAATCTTATCCTCTAATAGCATCTGCGCCTCAGAAGTAAGTTCATTGTAACTAACTTTAATTTCTTCCAGTACCTCTTGACCATTCTGGAGAGATTTTACTTTTAAGACTAAGCCGCTTTCTTTCATTTTTATGAGGTCCGCTATGTTGAGCTGGGAAGCATTAACGTAAGAGATGACTTCTTTGCTTAGTTCTTCTCTGGCAAAAGTTTTTCCCGGAGTTCTTACTATACTGGATTCAATGACAATCGCCCCTTCGGTTGATTCGCGATTCATGGCACGGGCCACTTCAGGGATAGAAGCAGGCGATCTGCTCCCTCCGGCCAAAGCTCCACTGCTGCTTCGGCTGGAAGATGTTCTGGCACTTCCTGCGGATGAGGAGTCTGCGATCCTGGCGTTTTCTCTAAAATAATCATTGGTGTAATTTTGCTGAGAAGCTGATCCTTGAAGAAATTTCTGATTGTAGGATGAGTCATTCATTCTTTCTGAAGAATGTTCCTTTCGGGAAGAAACCTTCATATCCTGTTCCATCTTTTTCAGATTGGATTCCATGTTCTGAAGTTTAACCTGGTCAGTTTGCCTTAGTAGCTCATTAAGACGGACCTGATCTTTGGCAATGGAATCTTTAAGCTCCATCAGACGTTGAAGATCCTCATTACTTGTATTAGCTAGGTGCTTATCAACTTCTTCTTTGTTATTTTCATCGGCCAGAAACTCCCGCAAAAGGGATTTTGAATCGGACTTTGTTTCAGATGAAGTATCATTAAATAATGGCTTGGCAACTTTTGGGAGCGGCATACTATAATTGGATACGGCCGCTTGTTGAGAGGGGAAATTAGTATCGAAGACTTCGGATTTGGCCGATTGTACCAGCTTTTGTACAGGAGCAGTCGCAGCTGCCAGAAAAGAATCTTTATTCTTCTCCTGTAATACTTTTTGCTGAACTAATAACTTCTCGATACCTGATACACTTCTGATTTCTTCACCCACGCTTGAAGCTTGAGAAAAGTATCCTTTAGTTTGACCATCACTTTTTAGTGAAGTTAAATAGTTTTCATAACCTGTTTTATTTGGGTCAGTGGGATTATGTTTTTTCTGAGAGTAATCCGAGAGAAGAATCCGCTGGTTTTCAAAAACTAAACCAGTGAGTTTAGGAGTATCCTTCGTTTTACTCCCCTGACATAATAAAGAATCCTTTAATTCGGGATCAACATCAAGTTGAGTTTTATTCAAAAGCTTATTTAATTCTTCAGGTGAAACCTTGGAGACATAATCACTTTTTGGTGAGCAAGCCATTTCGGCAAGCTGGGTCACCATCTTGTTGCAATTATCAGAGTAATGACTGGCCAGCATGTCCGGATTTGATTCGAGGGTATTAATGATGGAATCAGCAACACTTTTGTCCCGGACCTTGTTGAATAAATCGAAGTCTTTTAAAAGGGCGCGATATCCAGGATACTGCATGATCGAAAAATCCGCAGATTTAGCGATGAGTTTTTTTAATTCATGGGTATTTATGGACTTACTAATGAGCTCGACATTGTTGTAGAACTCTTTTTGGTCCTGTGTAAGCATTCCGGCCCGGCTTTTCTTAAGAATTGAATCCATACTTTTTCTGAGAAGATTGTCATCCATCGTTCTGAGAAGCTCATTCAAAACCTCACCAGGCGTATCCTCAGGGCGTTTAATTTTATTAAATTCTTTTACCAACTCAGGATCTTGAATAAAATTTGTGAGGAGGTGATTCATGAAATGAAGCTGAGGGCTTTTGTTAACAATCCCTAGCCTCGCAATATCATAAGCCGCTCGAGATTCTTTTCCTGAAGCCTTTTTGTTCATTATTTCATCTGAGAGAGCTTTCAATTTCTCCTCAAAACTCAGGTGAGAATTTCCGTTGTCCTGGCTTCCCAAAAGAGCATTAATATTTTCATCTCTGGTCTTTGAATCCACGTCATTTCTTTCACATGATTCTTGCATGGCATTTTGAAATTTTTTGGAATCATTACATTGTAATTGATTAGCTTTTATATATTCCTGATCTAAAGCTCTGAAGTTATTGGTTAGATAATAATTTACATCTTCGAGGCCAACTGAAAAGTCATTAGCGAATTTTCTGGCCAACGAGCGTTCAATGACTCTATTGATCATGTTTTTTTGTTTATCAATTTCCGACTTTAAGTCCTTCTCACTTCTGCCCGCAGAAGTATATTTTTCTTTCATTTTATCTTCTAAGCATCTGCAACTAGTTTCATCATATGAGGGTTGCGCAATAGTGTAGATAGCATCTTCTTGTACAGGGGCAAACTCATCAAATAGATCACTAAAAGGGAGCACCAGCTGAGCAGTAGCATCTGTGCACCTACCAATATCTACTGGCTGGCATAAGTGCATTCTTGCAGAGTACACACCTCGAATTTCTTCTTTGGCTAGAATTGAGTTTTCACGATTTCCAATAAGACCTTTTTCTGTTCGTGAGGTATCATTCTCTGATAAGTTTCCGTGGATTTTAAACTCTTGTGCACATGAATTATAGACATTATTATTTTCAGACAGCATTACGTAGCAGGATTCAATCAGTTGATTTCTATTCTTCAAATATTTGGGTATTTGTTGATCACAATACTCCATGCTTTTTTCACCAAATTGTTTCTTGGCTTCATTTTCAATATTACGACAAACTTGTTTTAGATTGTTAGGTAGTTCCTGGCTTAAGATGGCCGCAACCCCTAAAAGAGGCATGCTGGCAGTTAATGAACTTGCTTGAATATTCAAGGAAGTTAAACTAAGAATAAATATAATCCAGTATTGCATAATATCCCTCGAATACTTATCGTCTTTTCCTTTAGTTTCCTTAATATAATTGAGGTTAAATCAATAATTTAGAGGCTATTCCTGAACGTTTTGAGTAATTGCTATAAAATCTTATATTTAGTCGGTTAAAATAAGCGGGTATTGTTAAAGGAAGTGAGGTTTTCTATGCAATTTTATCAGGCAGCTCCTGAGTTAGATCACCCTTTTGAAGGTGATCATGTACTTAAATCCTACCTAAGAAGGATGCTACCTACTGAGATTCATCGAGAAGTGGAACTGGATCTAAAGCGATTTGGAAATCGGGTTTTACATGAGATGACTCCACTTGCCCAAGAAGCTGAATCCTTTTTACCTGTGCATATTCCTTATGCACCTTGGGGTAAAAGAATAGACTACATCAAAGTCTCACCAGCGTGGGATCGACTGCATGAAATAGCTGCCGAAGAAGGTATCGTAGCTTCTGGGTACGAAAGAACCTATGGTGAATTCTCCCGCCTTTATCAGTTTGCTAAGCTTTATCTCTATCATCCCTCATCGGCGATTTACTCCTGTCCATTGGCCATGACTGATGGAGCGGCCCGGGTTATCGAGCTATTTGGTACACTCGAAATGAAAGAGCGAGCATACCGGTATTTGACTTCACGGGATCCCAAAAAATTTTGGACCTCAGGCCAGTGGATGACGGAGAGAACGGGGGGATCCGATGTCAGCGGAACTTCCACTATTGCCAGGATTGAAAACGGAAATTTTAGACTGTATGGCGAGAAATGGTTTACCTCTGCAACAACCTCCCAAATGGCCATGACCCTCGCAAGAATAGAAGGTGAAGAAAAACTCAGTCTTTTTTATCTTGAACTAAGAGATGAAAATGGAGACCTCCAAGGTATTCAGATCAACCGATTAAAAGATAAACTTGGAACGAAAGCCTTGCCTACTGCGGAATTAACCCTTACTGGAGTGCCTGCTGTACTTGTTGGAGAACGTGGAAAGGGCGTTAAATCGATTGCAAATCTTTTTAACATCACACGACTCTACAATGCTTGTTGTGCAGTTGGATACATGCATCGGGGGATATCTCTTTCACAAGATTACGCCAAAAAACGGCTGGCCTTTGGCAGGCCAATTATAGAGCATGGACTTCATCAGCAAACTTTGGCCGACCTACAAGTAAGATTTGAAGCTTCATTTCTTATGACCTTTCATGCAAGTTTTTTGCTTGGAAAAGAAGAAACCGGAAAATCATCTTCTGTAGAATCTGGACTGCTACGTTTACTTATTCCCCTGACAAAGCTTTATACTGCCAAAGAAGGGGTCGCGGTCGCCTCAGAAGTCATCGAGTCTTTCGGTGGTGCTGGATACGTTGAGGACACAGGCCTTCCTCAATTACTGCGAAATGCCCAGGTCCTCTCCATTTGGGAAGGCACCACCAACGTTCTGGCATTAGATTCTCTGAGGGCGATACAAAAAGAAAATGCAGGTGATTGCTTTCTGCAGGACATGACCCTACGAATGGATGGAATCAAGAACCCATCACTTCAAAAGATAAAAGTTGAAATTACTAAGGCGAGCTCTTTTGTTATTTCTTCCATCATTAAGCAAGTGAATGTTGAGGATTTAAATACTAATGCCCGAAGAATAGCATTGTCTCTTTCCCGAATTCTGGCCGCAAGTTTCCTGCTGGATCATGCGGAGTGGAGTCTTCAAAATGAAAAAGGAACCCGGGCAACAACCGTCTTAGAACATTTTATGAAGAACAATTTAGTTGAAGAATTTGATGGGAATGCTAAGAGTAGAGATGAATATCAAACAATTTTGAATTTAAAATAAAGAGGAGCGGTAAAACCGCTCCTCTAAAACCCCTCTTATATCCCCATTGGTGATTATGGTTGTCTTTCCAAAACACCACAAGCAATTGGTAAAGTTTCTTGAGCACTGGCCCCATCAACACCTCGAACAGTTTCAGGAAGATTTGTAGTCGACGGAACACCATGAATGATGATCACTTTCCCTGCCAGATTAATGTCATCATTGATTCCTAGTTTAGTTATAGAATCAGTTGCATTATCGTCAGGAAGTTTTAATTCCCCGAACATTGCCAAAAACGATGTCGATTCACTGTATTGGTAATTCGCTCCAGAAGGAAAATTTCCACCGGCCGATTGGGCGATTAATTCATCATCCAATGGTATCAGGATTTTCCCTGCGGTCGATTGTGCTTCAATTCCATCTATAAAACTATCCTGATTGGCGTCAGCAGGAGTTTCTGGGCATGAGGTCCCTAGATAAATGAATTGAGGATGGGCCGCTTCTGGAGCACCTGTTACGTTTATTTTTACTTCAAATGTATCTCCTTCATATAGTACTTCTGCTGTTCCGGTTATAAGTCCTGAAACATTACTATTTAAAGGAGTAAGTATTGTCCGGAAAGTTCCCGTCTGTTGTTCTTCTTGTTGGGGGGGAGCTTGAGTTCCTCCATCATCATCATCATCGCTCCCGCAGGAAACAAAAGTGAGGAGACAGGCCCCAAGTATCAATGGTGTTAAGTGTGGCAACTTCTTTCTCTTCTTCATTAAGTACCCCTTCATGGTGTGTGATCATAGACACAAAAGACGGAGCATAAGAAAGCAAGTTCTTTGCCATATTTAAGTCGTTGGAAGTGGGTAGGATGCTTTGAAACAATTGGGGAAAAAAAAGAAAACCATTTCAGATCAGAATGACTAATCTGAAATGGTCAGCATATTAGAGAGCGATTTTGTTAAGTATAACTTCCATGGCGGTACCGGTTTTCAGAGCAAGCTTATATCCTATTACTCGTTGACCATTAATTTCTGGCAGAGCACTTAGATTCACAGGTGCAGTGTAAAGTGTAATCCCAGTGATTTCAGGCAGGCCCAGCAGCCTTCCAACAATGGCCTTCCTCTTAATTTGAATTTCGATTTTTTGACCAGCAAGCCTATTATCATTAATGTCAGCATTATACTGGGTTGTGTCTATTCCTCTCACTTTATAAACCAGAGAAAATTCACCCTTACCCTTAGATAGTTCAGCGAATGCTTTTACTTTCTCAGTGAAATCCTTAGTCGTGCTCTCAAGATTACTTACATTGTCTGCTAGCTTTTTAACTGTTTCTAAAGTTTTAGCATTGGTAATTAGGTTTTCATTCTCATCAAAAATTCCCAGGATATTCGAGCGAGCAGTGTCATGAACAATCCAAAACTTTTTCATTCCATCATCAACTTTACTTCCTACTAATGAGGCTTTTTGATTATCTGAAACTATTTCCTGATGAAGGACTACATAGTTTGACTCCTGAACGGCCTCAACCCCGTACTCTCGGGCCAATTCTTGAGACATTTCTTGTTTTGTTTTAAAGCCGATAATGTTCCTGGCCTTGTCAGCAGAATTAAAGAAATTCTTATTGTTAAGGCGATTAGCATTTCCGGAAAAAATAGTTTCCCAGACTGTTTTAACAGCAGTTAGATTGCGGTTTTCAACAATTGTTGGAATACGCTCAATCATCTTCTGTTTAAAATCGTGAACGCTGCTATAAGGGTTAGTACGCATGTCTATGATGGCATCAATAACCAGACGATCAAATTCATTTTTATTAGTAGAAAGATCCCGGGTCTTCCAAAGAGCAAGAGAAATTCTTTCTCCTAAATCATGAACTTCCATTTTGGGAGCATAAGTTTTAAATCTTCCCGCGGAATCTACTTCTACCGCCGAATCGCGTAGTACCTTCCCGTGAAGCATAACCAGACCCATTTTAGAGTTATTCAGAAAGATATTGGCCATGTAATCAGCGAAGCCTTCATTAAGTCCGCCAATCTCATCATTTACCGTGTTAGGAAGGAGGTGATGGAACAAGTAATGTGAAGCTTCGTGAACAATGACCGAAGGGTCAAACCCGCTGCGATTGATTTTTCCGCCCATTAGTTTAAACATCAAGTTCTTACTTGCAGGAAGAAAGCTTAATGAGATGTCGCCGGGATTGAAGAATGCATTATTCTTCATTACTTTACCGGCCGTTTCATCTCGCAGTTCACGATTTGTGATAACTTTTAGAAATTTACTCGGGCGATAATTCAGCCTGGATTCTAGAAAGTTGAAATAACTGCTAAGCCAGAAATAAACGTTGGCCTGCTCAACGGTATCCCATTTTTTAAGGTCACGTTCGCGGATCTCACCGTTATCTAAGCGAAAACCATCCTTATTATTACAGTCCATATAACAGACAGCAAACAATGACTCTTGCATGAAAGTTTTTGGAAAAAGTGCACTATAAGACATCGAAGGATTCGATACATTCTCTGAACTGAGGAGAGCACTGGGCACTTGATCTGTTTTAGTATCCTTCCACAGAGAACTGGAATCAGCGAGGTCATAGTTGTTTACTACAACCAGTTCCAGTGCCGAAGCCAATGGAGAAAGAGTCATAAGAGTACTTAATGATAGGGCAATAGTGGTTTTTTTCATGACTGTATTATGAAGCAGAATTGCATCTAAAGGTTGGGGACCTGTACAATCTTCATGGTGTACAAAGTCTATACACTCCATAATAAATCTTGTTAGCATGTGATTTATGAAGGCCAATCTTATTGGGGCCACTGGCCTTGTCGGTAAAGATATCTTGTTGAAACTTCTGAAGCTTGATGAGTTCAAAGCGGTTCAAGTTTATACCCGGAGATCAACCGGAATTAAGCATCCCAAACTTATTGAAAGTATCATTGATTTTGAAGACCCGTCCTGGAAGCATAGCATTTCCGGAGATGTCCTATTTTCTGCCTTGGGAACCACCCTAAAAAAGGCCGGCTCTAAATCTGCCCAATATCGTGTTGATCATGATTATCAGTTTGAAACCGCTAAAGCCGCGGCCATGAACGGTATTAAAACTTATATTCTAGTTTCTACTGTAGGGGCCAATTCCAAATCTCTCTTTTTTTATTTGAAAATGAGAGGAGAGCTGGAAGATAAAGTGTCTGCATTATCATTTTCTTCAATAACAATTGTACGACCTGGACCTTTAATGGGTGAAAGAGAAGAGCCCCGCTCCGGTGAGAAATTTTCTCTTGGGATTATAACCAGAATTCCCAAGGCGCTTTTATTGGATTCATGGACTCCGGTTGAAGCCTCTCGAGTGGCCTCCCTCTGTGTGAAACATGCTTTAAGGCCAGCACCTGGAGTAAATATTATTCGGGCCAGGTAAGATTAATCTTCCCCGTAATTCCCAGGCCCTTCTGGTTGAGAGTCTGTATTAAATATAGCTCCATCATCTTCTCCACCGTTAGAACCTCCAATCGAGCCGCCACGAGGTATGGGTATATCGGTAGAGTCGGAGTCAATGACTCCAGGAACTTGAGTTAATTTTTGAACGACTCCGCAAGCGATGGGCAGTGCCTGGTGGGGTGTGAGCCGCCCATAACCACTAACTGTGTCCGGGAGCAAGGTGCTGGCAGGTATACCCAGGATGACGACAACTTTATTTTTGAGAGTTAATTTTTCATTTAATCTTAGTTTTACGTACTCGTCGGTTAAATTGATGTCTTCTTCCCACAAATCATCCATCATTTTTTGAAAATTAGTGGCCTTACTATAGTAGTAAAAACCGAACTCATCTGAAGCCGGATAAATTCCGCCACCCATTCTTTGAGAACTTAAATCATCGTCGAGAGGAATGAGCACTTCTTTATATACCTCGGCGCCTTCAAATCCGTCGATAAATCCATCTCCATTGATATCGTCTTTTGAATCAGGGCAACGGGAACCGATATGAAGATGTTGAGTGTGAAGAACACTGGCAGGGCCTGCTGATAAACGTACATCTGCAATGAATTCATTGTTCTCTTTAACCAGAGTGAGGGCACCATTTAGATGTTGGCCAATTGCTTTATTTACTGGTTTTAAAAGCGCCTGGAATATTCCTTCTTCTTCTACAGTCTCTAAAGTATCTATAATCGGAGGAGCAACAATGTTATTTGAAGATCCTCCACCCTCGGAACAACTGTATAAAAGCATTAGAATGAAAAAATATTTCATAAAGTTCCTCACAATTCTTCATTGAAAGCATCTTGAAAAGCTTTTCTCACTTCCACTTCATCCCATCGAGTCCTTACATCCTTCATCAGTTCAAGACGTTCCAGATCGACAGGTTGATAATAGTACATACTTGATTTCATCACAAAGCATGAGCCTGATTCTGGATGATTGGCCTGCTCGGAATATTTCTCAACCACCGGGCAATCTGAGCGGTCTTTAATGAAAATATTAGTCCATCGTTTTAAATCCGCAGGTCCTCTGGCATATTTCATATCCATGATTCTTTCTTTTACTGTTCCACCGTCGATAACATGCACCATAGGAGCGACATGGAACCACCATTCAAATTTATATTTCCTGATATAACGACGGGTAAAGAACAACCATACCTTCGATGAATATAAATTTTCCTTTATTCTCCATTCATAGGCCCAAGCATGTGCGCGATTAAAACACTCAGATTCGTTTCTTGCATTACTTCGTGCTTGTTTAAAGAAAGAAGAGGCCATCCCCATATTCTCAAGAATGGAGGGTTGGAATTCGTTCTCTATATTCATTTCTCTTTTTCTTTTTATTTCACGAATAGGGGAACCACCGGGCCCGAGGCCAATAATTTCCCGCTTATTATCAATATGAATGTTCAGCCATTTTTTATTTCTTTGGGCTTCTCTGAGATACTCTAAATCGGAAGTAGCAGAAACTGGGATCGTAACCACTTGACCGTTAGTTAAAAAAATTAAAGGTTCTTCGTTCACTTGACCCATGTCTATGTCATAGATCTGAGTCGTTACATTTGTGGCGGCCAAGAGTGTAGTGCACCAGCTCGAGAGAAGAAGCAACATGAGAATGCGCATAAAACCTCCCATCGTTTAATGGACGAGTAATACTGTCTGACAATAAAGGTGATTGTCATCTCAAGCGTGGCCAAAGCATCGTGCATCATTTATTCCTCTTACACTAAGCAGTGCATTTGAAACATTAAAGTCTTTTTAAATGTTGAATTGGAAAGTGATTAATCTTGCGGTAAATGCTGGTCCTAATACCCGTGTATAGAATGTTTTATCTGTACTGAGATCAGTACTTTGGTTAAAAATCGGATCAATCTAAGGAGGACTTATGTTAGAGAGTCATGAAATGAACGATGAAAATTTAAAGAATCCTTCTTTCGCAGATCTTGATGCTCGATTGTATCCAAATAAAAGAAAGAAAGTGATGATTATAGATGATGACCAGGATTTCCGTCTCGCTATAAGTGAGGTTCTAGTAGATGAAGGTTACAGTGTTACTACCGCTAAGGATGGTGAGACTGGTTTGAACAGTCTTCTTCATCAACCTGATCTTCCGGATCTGATTTTAGTCGATCTCATTATGCCGGTTAAGAATGGTGTAGAATTCAGGCGCGAACAGTTGCAGTTAGATGAAATTAATAAGATTCCTGTAATGTTCATTACCGGCCATGGTTATATAAAAGGCGAGACTTGTTTTTTAAAACCTTTTGATATTCAGGATTTCATTCAAGCTGTTCATCAAAAAGTTGGTTAAAAATAAGCAGGCCGCCAAATTCAATGGCGGCCCTTATCTTCAATGTCTTTGTCTTAGATTTTCAAAACATCCATCAACCTGGGCTGAAGTTTTGCTTTGTCGTTTCCATTTCGCGAACCTCAGCGTAGGTGGATAATTTAATCATAAACGTGCCTCCTTTATCCAAGTTGATCGTTCGGGTTTGATCATTATAGGGGATTAATTAATAACTCTTTTCACTTTACGACATTTCTTGAACTTACCGCTTTTGCTTTAAGCTTTTGAATCGCAGAAACACAGCTTTTGCGTCTAATTGTTGGCATCGCTGTAGATTTATGCCCCCTTCCTGAGCCTGAGCGCCACTTCTAAACGGTTTTTGGAGCGGCAAATAGATTGCAATCAGGCAGGTGCAAACTCTTTTTAGGAGGAATTATGAATCGAGACCAAACTGGTAAGAGATTTAGAGAGTCAGATTCAAGTGAAGAGAATCAACTCGGCCGCTTTGGGGGAGTAAACCGTTTTGGTGAAGAAAGAATAAGGCATGATTCTTATCAGGATGATCAATATAGAGATGATTATGATCCGACCTATCAGAGTGAGTACGGTCATAGAGAGCCTTACCAGCATGGAGGCAACTTTAACCGATGGTCTGATGATATTCGTTCTGACTCTTCCAAAGAAAATTACTTTGGGCGAGGTCCTAAAGGTTATCAACGCCCTCATGACCGTATGGAAGAGGAAGCATGTGAATTATTAAGTCAAAGCCGTGAGTTGGATGCTTCCGAAATTAGTGTTTCAGTTAAAAACCGCTGCCTCTACCTCTCCGGTGAGGTTGGTTCTCGTCATGCTAAAAGACTGGCGGAATATTTAGTTGAGGACATTTCAGGAATTGAAGATGTTCAAAATAGCATAAGAATCTCTGGAGTAAGATATGGACATTGATAAAAGTGAGAGAAATAAAAAAAGACGTCTTCGGTTAGTGGATAAGTTTGAAAATGATGATTATTCCCGTATCGCAGGCCCGGATTATTCAGAGAGACCATTTGAACTTGGGGAGATTGATACCACCAAGGAAAGCGATACATCTTCCGCGCCAAATCCTTCAGGCATTAGTGGAGGACCTTTATACTTAGAAAGAAACTTCCGGGGCATTGGTCCTAAGAATTATCAGCGGAGCGATGAACGGATTTTTGAAGAAGTGTGTGAAACGCTCATGGGTCATCCATTTATCGATGGTTCTAATATTGCTGTCAGAGTGGAGAGTGGAGTCGTTTACTTAACCGGAGCTGTTGATTCCCGGGAAATGAAGCGGCTTGCAGAAGATGTTGTAGATGATCTTGCTGGTGTGAAGGATATTCGAAATGAATTGGTCATATTCACAAAATCTCAAACACCATCTCGAGGACCAGATGGTGTTACAAAAAAAGATCTAGGTATCACCTGAGGAGGATACATGAGAAGAAGATTAAATGAACGAGATGTTGAATTCATACAAGATAGACCAGTGGAGCGTGGTGTGAGTAAAAGAACGATCAATACTTTAGGAGGAATGACTTCAGAGAACCGGGGTCGAAGAAGTGCTGAAGATGAAGACACTGGACGCTGGGATGAAAGTCCTTTTGAAAATGGTAAACTTTACAATTGGAACCATCGAAAGGGATGGGATGAATTTTATGATCGCTCCTATGATCGTGGTGACAGACGTCATGGAGGCGGACAGTTGTTTCACGATAAAGGCAATATAGGAAAAGGACCCAAAGGTTATCGCCGGCCGGATAGTTCAATTTATGAAGATGTGTGCCTAACTTTGGAAAGCAGCGCCAACGTAGATGCCAGTGATATCGAGGTTTCAGTAAAAGAAGGACTCGTGTACCTTAAAGGGACAGTGAAAAACCGTGATGAGAAAAAACTGGTAGAACTGGAAATTGAAAATATATCAGGAGTGAAAGGTGTTCATAATCAACTCTCACTTCGCAGGTCTGAACAAGGAAGTGCTTATGGGAAGGTCCAATAATTATTCAAATGATAAAGACTCATTGGAAAATATTAATCCCGATGATAAATATTCTATAACTGGTGAGTCTGAGTATTCCCGGGACAGAACTGTCCCAATTGATAATGATGAAGTCTTATCGGAACGTCATTATAGTTTTGATAATCCGCTTGTGGGTGGAAGAGAAAAGCTAAAATCAAATAAAACGAAAGCTGACGCTGGATACCGGGGACTGGGTCCCAGAAACTACCGACGATCTGATGATCTGATTAAAGAAGATGTCTGCGAAGCCCTTTATCGAAGCACTGTGGTAGATGCTTCCGAAATAGAAGTGAAAGTTGAAGATGGAATTGTCCAACTCGTTGGGTTTGTCGAGTCTCGTGAACAAAAGAAACTGGCCGAAGAATACGCCGAGAATCTTGCCGGAGTGGAAGATGTTTATAATGATCTTCGTATCCAGGAAAAAGGAAGGGATGTCCCGCTAGGTAAACGGGGACTAATGAATAACATCACCGGTATGAATTAGTTTTTACTCCTGGTAATCTTCCTGATTCATATCCTCACTGGCAAGACTCCAGTCACGCTCTTCGCCAGACTGAAATTGCATATCTTCCTGTGCTTCAGGTGCAGCTTCGGGGTAGGTCATCCCATCTTCATAAGTAAAACCTTCACCAGTATTTTCTTCAATCGTAAATTCTTCTTGAGCTTGAACTAATAAAGAAATACCGAGAATGAGCAGAAAAAATGTTAGATAAATTTTCATACGACTCCTTTTCGCAAAATCAAATACTCATTTCTATTCAAAAAATCATTACGTTTGTTGTTAAGTCAATTTGCCACATGGGCCGCTGAAATTTACCCCATTAGATCAGGAACTTTTATGTTCTGTGTAAAGCATTCAATGGTTTAGCATCTGGCCCGGCCTTTGCTCTCAAGGGATTCGTCTAAAGAGTTAACGTAGGGAGTATCCATGTTTGCATCATTTAAAGAATTCTTTTCTATCGCTCTTCCTCTGAGCGGTCTTATTTTATTCACTGCGTGCGGTAAAGCCGCAAATGACAAGTCACCCCGAATGATGGTTAGCACTGATCCTCAAACAGGGGAGGTCGATCAGACAACGATGGAGCAACAACCTGATGAAGGTATTTATAAAGCAGTGTTTAAACCTTTGAACTCAGCATTATCCGGTGAGACCACGGGTACAATAGAAGTAAGGATTGAAGGAGATGACTTCTTTGTAGAAAGCCGTGTTGCAGGTTCTCCAATCGCTGTTAAACATTTGCAGAATATTTTTTCAGCTTCAAAATGTCCTGATGAAACCTCTGATATCAATCAGGATGGCATTATTGATATCCAGGAAGCCATTTCTCATACTGGTAAAATACTCCTCCCTCTGGATTCTGACTTATCTGAGCAGCTCGATGGTATCGAGTATGGTCCGATTTCAAATAATGCCGGTAATTTTGTTTATCGAAGAAGCACAACTTTAAGCCGCGTGCTTGCAGGACTTCGTTCAGTTGATCCTGATCCTCGCGACTCTATTATTAAGCTGAATCCTCATGAGGAGCTTAATCTTTCAGGCCGTGTGGTAATGGTTCATGGAATTAAGCATACGACTCCACTTGCGACAGAAATTGCAGGTTATGGTCCTTTCACTGCAGAGCAATCTCTTCCTATTGCTTGTGGTATCTTAGTGAGGCAATAAAAACATTGCTGTCTCCATGAATTACGCTCATTAATCATTGGAGGATTATGGGACAGATCTATCTTGAGGGGATGCTTTTACAGGCCAGTTTGATTTTTGCATTGGGCCCGCAAAACCTCTTTATTTTAGAATCAGGCCTTATGAAACGTCACCATCTTGTAGTGAGCTTCATCTGCTTTTTGTGTGATTTAACTCTCATTATGTTTGGAGTAGTTGGGGCCGCAACTCTTTTTAACCAGTACCCGCAAGTTAAGATTTTTGTAGGGATCCTCGGAATTGGTTTTTTACTTCTTTATGGTTTAAATAAAATTAGATTTGAGAACAAATCATTCGCCATTACTTCGGATAAAGGAAAAAGCGGACTCCGACTGGCGATTATGAGTTCGATATCATTTAGTGTAATCAATCCTCATGCTTATCTGGATGGAATTGTCCTGATCGGTGGATACTCTTCGAAATTCCCTGATCTTACCAATCGTATGGCCTTAGGCTTAGGGGCAGCTTCCTTTTCTCTTTTATGGTTTCTTATCTTATCGGTAGGGGCCAGTGCCCTTATGCCTGTTTTTCAAAATGCCAGACGACTCAGGGTAATGATGTGTTGTGCGGGTTTTATGCTGCTATTTCTTTCGGCCAGACTAAGCATTGATGTCTATTCTTGGATTATAGAACTTTACCCGGACACTATGGCGACCTTCACCCGCTAATGGAAGTAAGTCTGGTAAATTCCCTCGCTTTCATTTACCATTATTTAAAATTATTCCTCGGAGTTTATATGAAGTTCCTCTTTTCATTGATGGTGATGTTTCTTTCATGTTCTGTTTTCGCGAAGAATCCTGTGGTCGTCTTTGATACCTCTATGGGCGCTTTTGAAATTGAACTGGAGGAGACCAAAGCTCCCAATACAGTTAAAAATTTCCTAAGTTATGTAGACAGTAAATTTTATGATGGGACTATTTTTCATAGAGTGATTAATAATTTTATGGTCCAGGGCGGGGGATTTGATGCCAAGATGAATGAGAAGAAAACCAATAAGCCCATTCAGAATGAGGCCAGCAATGGTTTGAAAAACTCTGTTGGCACAGTGGCGATGGCCCGCACGGGTGACCCGCACTCAGCAACCTCACAGTTTTTTATCAATGTTGCTGAAAATGATTACCTTAATTTTAAAGAAGCATCAGGAAATGGTTATGGGTATGCCGTTTTTGGAAAAGTAACTTCAGGAATGCATGTTGTTAATCGTATTAAAGCTGTGAAGACAGGAACTATTGGCCTTCATAGTAATGTTCCAATGGATACTGTGTTGATTAAAACTGCTCGTCGGAAAAAATAGGATTTTCGTTTTCCTTCTTCTTTTGTCTTTCTTCTCTTTTAAGGTCCTCTTGGTAAATCTTCTCCTGCATTTCCTGAGGGCCGATTCTTTCTTTTTCCACTTCTTCCGGGGTCAATTGATTAAGACTTCTGGCCGTGCCAGTTATGGCATCATTGGAAGCTGGAAGCACGCTTTTGTCGCCTAAGGGAAAGGCGGACATTTGAAATCCGGACATGACCACAATCAGAATATACTTTTTCTTCATATTGCCACCGCTTTTATTGAAGCGCTTCTTTTTCATATAAGTAACTAAAGAGTACCCAAAGGGCGCTTGAGTGAAATGGTTTTTACTTGGACCAGATGGAATGATTTTGGATATGTTGAGGGCCGATCGTTTTTCAAAAGGAGGAGAGATGTTTTCACTAAAAAAGTATGCTGCTAAACGGGCCTTGAGAAAAAATGTGAATCATATCAAGTCGGCCGTAAAAAGAAGCTATCGGGAAATATCCCGAGACCTTAGTAAAAGGGCTTCCAAAGTACGAATGCCGGTGAGAGTAACGATTTCACGTTAAAGTAATGAACTTGGTTGGGTCTTAGGACCCAATCAATCTTTGGAATTATTATTGAACCGCTTCCTTTTTTAGTGTACAAGAAAACTACTATTTAAAGGAAACCGATGAAAGAATTTAATCTCTCTGGATCAGAATTTATCCCTCTTTGTGACCTCATGAAAATTACAGGCCTTACCGGTTCAGGAGCTGACGCCAAGCACGTGATTGCTGAGGGGCAGGTAAAAGTAAATGGGGAAGTAGAGCTTCGTAAACGATGTAAGATAAGATCCGGTCAAATCGTAGAATTCAAGGGAACCCAGGTTAAAGTTCTGTAGAGTCTTGCTCTCTTGTTTTATTGGTCGTTTCGCTATTGCCTGTATCCCAATAGGTGTCCTCAGTTAAGTCATCCAACCACTGGCCTTTTTCTTCCTGGCGTTCTTGTGATTCATTTTGCGGATGGATTTGTCCAAAGCTACCTGGAAAACTTGAATTTCGAGGGTTCTCTCTCATCTTCTGGCGGGTTCTCTCGGTTCTCTCACTAACTTGTTCCTCTTCCTGGATTCGGATGTCGCCGCCATTGGCCAGTGCTGCAGATGAAATAAGGATCCCTATTATAGGAAATGGATATAGTTTCTTCATAAAACCTCCTTATCCGTAATCATTTTGTCACGCCTCGTTCACAAACTGCATTAAGTTTGGCCGAATTTTGATTCCCTTAATTTACGAGTGCTCATGGTAAGGACTAGAACATGGGCAACTAGGGAGATCACTATGAATAACGATATCAAGCTACGTCATCAGGATCTAAGAATTGATGTGAAAGAGAGTTGGGAGCTTAACTATTGGTGTGGTGAATTGAATGTCAGAGCGGAGGAGTTAAAGGAAATTATTAAAATAGTAGGACCTTCTGTCCCAGATGTTAGATTATATATTGCAAAAAAATTTCTGATAACCTGGCCTGGACCCAAAACTTATTAATAGTCCGGGGATTGCTCCCCGGATTTCTTTTTACTGATCGTCAGAGGCATCAGAACCGGTATTGATTGCTTTTCTTTCCCGATTAGTTCTTGTGCGATCTCTGTAATCAATCATATCTTCTTCGACTTCACTTCCTTCACTGTAGTAATTATCTTCCATTCTTTCTTGTTCCATATTTTCTTGTTCCATATCATTGAAGTAATCTTCTTCCTGAGCTTCGATCATTTCATCATCACGGCTAAGTTCAGAATTCATTTCTAAATCAGTCCCCATAATTGGGGCCGCTTCCCTTGTTTCGTCAACACTGGAGGAAGTCTTAGTGGTTGTTGTGCCTGCTACTAACGGAAGAGCGATCAAACCAGATAGAGTCAAAAATAATAACTTTTTCATAAAATCCTCCATGAATATTATCTTTTTATTTCAGCGATCGTTTCGACTGAATTAACTTTGTCTTCAGAGAATCTGGTTATATCCTGCAGAGATAGCATACCTACAGGTGTTTCTTTTTCATCTACAACCAAAAGACGTGAGATCTGCTTATCACGCATAATTTTGGTGGCCAACGTGAGCTCTTCTTTTTCCTGGATAGAAACAATATCTGAGGTCATGGCCAGTGAAATGGGCTCATCTGGATTTCGTCCATTGGCCACACAGGAGATAACGATATCCCGGTCAGTTACAAAACCAACTGGTCTCGCATTTTTGAATACCGGAACTGCACCAATATCTTCTCTTTTCATGAGAGCAGCTACTTTTTTTATCGTGTCGGAAATTTGTACTGTACTGACACCTTTATGCATCACTTCTGAAACTTGCATCGCAACCTCCTTGTTTACAAGGGGATTTTGTCACTCATAAGAGAAGGGAGAAATATAATTTCTCTAAAGATAAGGCGAAAGACTGAGTAGAACTGTTCTAAAGAGTGGGGGCGAGTTCTTCAATTAAATAGCCTATAGCATAGGGTACTGAATAATCTCGGTCACGTGACCAGGAAGTCTCGTGACTAAATCCTAATTTGTGCATCCATTCATGCATAAGATTGTCGGCCACTTTTAAGGGCGTATAACGATTAAAATATTTTTTATTCATCCAGATACGCACTGTATTTGGATAAGTATAGCCGATTGTTTTAGTGGCCTGATGATAGAGTTCGAGTTCTACATCCATTGTATTATTTTTTGAGGTGTCACCAATCCGTTCGGCGCCATCAAGAATCATCTGATAGATTTCTTCATTCGTTCTTCCTGCACTGTCTACAAATTGTTTTTTACCTTTGTAAGTGAAGTTGATTAAGCGCTCTTTAAATTCTTTTGTGGCGATAACTTTTTTCAGGATATCTACTGCCTGACGAACTTTTTCTTCTTGTACGGGAGTGAAATTTACAAAATGGATACGGGTGTCCCAGGTAGCCGCAAGATCAGGGATTTCTTGCTTTTGTGTGGAGGAAATGTCCCGTCTCTGTGCCATCAATCCGTTGTTTTTCTCTTGTTCTTTTTGAGTAGAACGAGAGGGACGGATTGATTGGCACGAGACGAGTAACATTAGACTGAGAACTAGGGAAAATCCTCCGGTCATAAACTTACCTTCCTTGGCATCCTTGAACTTTGCTAACATTGATTCATTAACTTCCTGTTAGAGAATCTGCTTTTAATTAATATTTTTTTGCTAAATCTCTCATGATATAACCGACCGCATAGGGAACTGAGTGAGGACGCGAACTGTTGTTCTCATAAGAATGCTTAAATCCAACTTTATGTAACCACTCATGAAAGACATTCATCGCTACAAGGTTCGGTTGGAAATTATCCAAATATCTTCTGTTCATATAAATCGTTTTGATACTCGGCATAGTATATCCAATAACCGGATCTTTAGTGAAATAAGTTGCAAGAGATAAATCCATCGTGTTGTTTTTCCCCGGAGTTAATTTCTCTGATGCTTCCAGTATCTTTTTATAAATCTGGGCATTGGATAGACCGTTGTTATCAACATAAGTCTTCTTTCCATTGAACTTTTTATTAAGAACCTTTTTCTTGAATTCATCAGAAGCAATTACTCTTTTGATGATATCAAAGGCTTCATATACTTTCGCTTCGTGGTCAGCATTGAAATCAACAAGTTCTGCTCTGATCTCGAATGTCTGAGCTTGTACCGGTGCTACTGTTGATGAGGTCAATTCTGATTCATTTAGTTCCGACATACCGCTGCTACTTCCGCCGCCGCCGCCTTTGCCGCATGAAACTAAAAATAAAAACGTAAATAATATTGAAAAAGTCTTCGTCATTTATACCTTCCTTAGTTTGTTTCAAAGGAGTAACTTCGCTGTCTTTCCTTGAGATACTCTTAAGATGTGCTCTTATGTTAAACATAAAGAAATAGCATCATCAACCCCTTGGGGACGATAGGTTCAGCAAAACTTTATTGATGCCTGACTAAGTCGCGCAGTGTTTGATATTTATAACGCAATAATTGAATCAATTATAAAATGTGATTTTAAGTTTTTATTAAGGTAGTTTGAAGATAGCGGGGAATTTTAGTGGGAGATTTTTGAGTGAAAAAAAAAGAACTTTTTTTTTATTTCTAAATGCATGTCTACGAAATTCCAGGGAGATAAAACTCCCTGGAAAAACCTGATCTTATTGTTTTATATCTGACAGTATTTCACCTTTCTCACTGTCATCATGAAATCTCGCTAAGTCATGAAGACTTACCATACCAACAGGCCTTTTAGATTCATTAATGACAACCACGCGTGACACCTGGCGATCTTTCATTAAGCGAGAAGCTTCTTCTACATCATCGTTCTCTCGCACGCATAAAACATCCCTGTTCATTGCATCCGAAATGGGTCGATCCAGAGAAGCCCCTTTGGCAACACAGTTTATGACGATGTCACGATCGGTAACAATTCCTATCGCCTGATCATTCTCAATAACTGGAACTGCTCCGATATCCTCTTGCTTCATTAGTTGAGCAACTGATTTTATGGAATCATTGAGTGAAGCAGTTGACAGACCTTTATTCATAATTTCTGAAACCTGCATAATAACCTCCTTAGTTATTTAGGGCGTGGGTCAGGTAAATCTGGTGTTATGGAATCTAGTTTATGAGCTCTTTTAGCTTCGATGCTTAAGGCAAGTGACTGGCATGAAACAGTAAGTTCTTTCCACAGGGCTTCATCTTTAGTTAAAGCTTCGTGGGATTTGGCATAGCTTTCATAATAGCCGATATATCGAGCAAGATGTCCCATGGTCCCGGTCGGTACAAGCATCATCTCGCTTAGCCAGGAACTTAATGAGTTTTTTAATTCATCTACTCCCTGAGCATCTCCATGAACAATGACTGAAAATATTCTTCCTTTTAAATGACGGGGATAGTCCCATCCATTTAGTTCTAACTTCTTGGCAAGTTCCGGATCTTTTCCTTGTGTTGCCGTGGGATCAGGGTTACCGCCATCTGCACAAACTAATCGGTCGATCATCAGCTTTAAGCTGCTTGGGGGACCATGCCAATAAACAGGAGTAATGATCATTATCCCGTGGGCCCTGACCCACATGGGATAAATCTCATTCATCCAGTCATTAACCTGATTCAGTGAGTGGTTTGGATAACAAGAACAGGGCCAGTGACATAATGGCATAGCAGTTGAAACACAGCCTTTACAAGGAAAGATGATCTTTCCATATTCCGAAGTCATCTTTGAAAGATTGAGTGTTTCTACATCAAGGTTTAATTTTGTTAGTGTCTCTTCTGCCTGTTTCATAAGACGAAATGATTTTGAGATCTCACCTGGGCAGGTTTGATCGTTTCTATCTGAACCGCAGATAATCAGAACCCGGGATTTTGTAATGGGATTTTCATATTCTTGCTGGGCCAGGGTTATTGCCTGCTTTGTTTTTCTCCACTCCTCACTTAATTCGTAAGAAGGATCGCTATATCCATCGCCCGCCTTATTGGTTAATGGGGCCTTGCGACTATTTAAGTAATTGTCCCATGCCACTTCCTCAAGCTGGTCAATTTTCTCTTGATGGGGTTTAAAATGTGAATCCATGAAGTTCTGATGAAATCTTTTCCTGAATTCTTCTCGAGGGATTTTCCATTCTTCATTAGATTTTTCGACTTTTATTCTGGCCATGGGATGTAAGTAAATTTCAATCCTGATGGATAATAAAGAGTCCATGCGCAAAGCCCGACTCAATTTGAACTTTAGTTTTCTCCTCTCAACAAGTTGATCACAATCAATTGATTGGAGGTATTCCATGTCTTTAAAACTTAAACCTCTCTCTGAGCAGGTGATTTTTATAACGGCAGCGACCAGTGGAATTGGTCTGGCCACCATTCAAAGGGCGGTCGAGCAAGGTGCCAAAATCTTCATGGTTGATAATAATGAAGAGGATCTTGAAGAAATTCAAACTGATCTCAGAAGTAAAGGTTATGAAACCGCCTATGCGGTGGCAGAAGTTTCTGAACTTGATCAACTGTCTTTTGCCGCTGACAGTTGTATCAGAACCTTCGGATGCATAAGTACTTTTATCAATAATGTGGGCATCGTTCCGATTGATCCTGAAATGACTCTTACCAGTGACTTTAAAAAAGTCTTTGATGAAAATTTCTGGGGGATAGTAAATGGCTGTAAAATAGCAGTTCCCTTAATGTGCGAGGAAGGGGGAGTCATTATGAATGTGGGGAATGGACTCTCTCATGTCATCTCTCCATTACAGCCCCTTTACGTCGCCTCCAAACAAGCAGTGATCAGTTATTCTTATTCATTACGAAAAGAATTGTCTCTTGGTAGTGTTCCGGTTCAACTGGCCATCATTATGCCGGAAGCACTTGATACGCCTTATGATAAACTTGATGCTTCTGAAGATCGTCCGCTGTTTCGTCCGCCCATTTATGATGCTGATCTTATCGCTCAAACGATTTTGAAATATGCAGTGAAACCAGGGCATGATGTGGGTGTTTGGCCGATAGCAGGGATGATGCCCCAGGTGTCGAGGTTTCTTCCAAAACTCAAAAAGTTCATCCTGAAAAGAAGTCCCTTTCATAGATTACCGCTCACCCGGTATGAAAATGAAGAATTACAATGAAAGCGCTTATTGTTGACCTGGATGGAACTCTCGCCGACATTCGGGTCAGATTAAAGCACCTGAAAGGTAAGAAGAAAGACTGGAGGAGCTTTAATAAAAGTATTGAAACGGATGAATTACATGAATGGTGCCGCGAGATCATCATTCGGTTTGCGAGTGATCATTATATTATTATTGTTTCCGGTCGGACAGATGACCTACGGGAACAAACAGTAAACTGGCTTCAAAAGTTTGAAGTTCCTTATCACTTTTTATTCATGAGAAAGTCCTTTGATATGCGGCCTGATAACATCATAAAAGAAGAGATTTACATGCAGAATATCAAAGATCAGTATTCCGTCCTTTTTGTCCTGGATGACCGCCAGAAGGTAGTGGATATGTGGCGTGGCTTAGGTCTTGTGGTTCTTCAATGTGCTCCCGGAGATTTTTAAGCGGCAAGTTCTTCAGTCTCTTCTGTCCCATCAATCGGTGGATTAAGTTCTTTTTCTTTCTGACTTGAGACATTCAATGAAGAACCAATAATAAAGATAAGAGTTAAAAAGATCTTGAGTTTTTTCATTACAGACCCCTTTTGCTTACAGGGAGTTTCTCATGTCTTCTCCTGATTTCCGAGGGCGCCATATCTCAAGTGAAGTGGTTCTCTTTAATATCTTGCTCTAAGATTTAGGGGATGCTCTCTCCGGGATTTGTTATGATAGAAGTGTTCGGAAGGCTAGGGCCCGTAAAGACGTTAGCCGAGGTTTACAGGAGTAGACTTCAATTAACGTTAAATGGGCACAGTAATTTTGTTTCATTACAAACCGAACGCGAAGAGAAGGCCGTCGGAAGATGGCCTTCTTTTAAAAAAGACCGCCCTGGAAGCTGTCACTCGGCTTCCCCTCACAGACAGGACCGGCGATTCATTTCAAAGGACCAGCAGTGATTATGGACGGTCTTTTTTTATGGAGTTAGGTAAAAAAGAATGAGTTTGGACAAGCAGGTTTAAAAAATCAGAGGATTAGTGTATGGTAGGGCATATTCATTTTTTTGAGGTTGCCCCCATGTCATTCGAAAATTCTTTCAATAAAGATCTTGCCCGCAAACTTGCTTCTGCTGAGGATGCTGAAAAACTTCTGGATCAGGAGCTTAAGCTTTATAAAAAGCGTGCCCTGGAGTTAAACGCCGCCCGGGAAGTTATGGCCGAAGGTTATGACAAAGTTTTAAAAGGTCTTAAAATGGCCTTTCCTGATCTGGACCTGGAAGATAAGAATCTCATTGGAAGCCCTAATCGCATGGCCCGCGCCCTACTTGAAATTTGCGCCGGTCTTGGTACTAATCAGAAAGAAATATTTTCTACGACATTTCCGGCCGAGAATTATAACGAAGTCATTATTCTTAAAGACATCGATTACACATCTTTATGCAGCCATCATTTTTTTCCATTTAACGGTAAGGCCCATGTTGGCTATCTTCCTGATACCACTCATGGTCAGGATTCAAGAGTGGTTGGTCTTTCTAAACTTGCTCACATTGTCGATATGCATGCGCAACGTCCACAACTTCAGGAACGTATGTGCTACAATATTATGAACGCTATCCGTGAGGAATTAAAACCTGCAGGAGTTATGGTCGTCATCGAAGGATCTCATGGATGTCTTACATGCCGTGGGGCCAAGAAAGCAAATGCTTCTATGATGACATCTGCTTTGTCAGGGAAATTTCAACAAGATTCGAAATTGCGTTCTGAGTTTTTAAGCTTGATCGGAAGATCTCTTTAACCGAAGGTTCTGAATGAAGGCCCTGCTCGTTTTATCATTAATATGTTTTCCTTTCAGTTCCTGGGCAAATCTTTGTGAGGTCTATGGAATTTCCGATAGTCCTCAAAAGCTTGATTGTCGCTTTGATAAAGTTACAGTGAATCTTCGCTGTGTGAAGGGTACCTATCAATTAAATGGTGCGCGGGTAGCAAATGCTTTCCATATGGACGTCGAAGAAGGGCCCTCTCCCTTAGTTTTTGAGGCCGGTCCTTCTAAGTTAACTGTCCTTATGCATTCGCCTTCCCATATTGAAGCTGAGTGGCAGGATGGAAGCGCAGCCCTCACCGGACGTTGCCTATAGTACTGATTCTATAGGGAATATTTGTCCCCTATTGATAATTACGGAAAATGTACGTATACTCAGGCCATGAGTTCTTCTTACGACATGACAGGCTTCCAATCTCCTTGTGCTGAATTTGCTGAAAAACCTTTATCGCTCGATGAGCGCTATCTCCGAAACAAACCTTCTCTTTTTATCATCGAGGCTTCGACTGATGCACCTTCTTTAGGAGTGAAAAAAGAAGATAAGCTTCTGATTGATCGCTCACTTAGACCTAACGAGGGCCAGTTAGTTTTACTGGTCTTAAATAATGAATTTACTTTACAGAAATTTTCTCGGGAACGTTTTAAGAGCTCTGATCCAGAGTCAGGGGACTTTGTCTGGGGAGTGGTCACAACCTTACTACGGGAGTTCAAGCGTTGAGATATTTCGCTTTGGTCGATTGCAATTCTTTTTACTGCTCCTGCGAGAGAGTTTTTCATCCGGAAACACGCAACCGTCCTGTTATTGTTCTTTCTAATAATGATGGTTGCGCCATTGCTTTTACTAAAGAGGCCAAGGCCATCGGGTTCGGACAAATGTGCGAACCTTTTTTTCAAATTAAGGATCGGATAAAAAAATACAACGTCGCAGTTTTCTCCTCTAATTATACTCTCTATGATGACATGTCTAAAAGAGTCATGAATGTTCTCCGTGACTTCGGACCGGATCTGGAAATTTATTCAGTTGATGAAGCCTTCCTGCAGTTCGATGGTTTCGATCACTATGACTTCATGGAGTATGGAAAAAAAATCAGACAAGAAGTTTTGCTACAAACTGGTATCCCAGTCGGAGTAGGAATATCCACTACGAAGGTTCTCTCTAAAGTGGCCAATAAAATGGCAAAGAAGCACCAAGGTGTTTGGGTCATGACAAGAGAGGATGAGATAGATGAAGTTTTAAAGAAATTTCCGGTGAAGGATATTTGGGGAATCGGCCATAGGTCGGCGATTAAACTCAATATGATCGGGATAAAGACTGCCTATGAATTTAAAGTATTTCCAGATCATAAACTCATTCAGAAACTTCTCACTAAGACTGGTCGTCAGATTCAGGAAGAGCTTAGGGGAGTGAGTTGTCTTCCGCTGGAAGAAGTTCAAGATAAAAAGAATACCGGAACCTCGCGGAGTTTTGGCATTAATGTCTATGATAAGAGGCAGCTCCAGGAAGCATTGGCGAGTTTTGCCACTCATGCGAGTTTAAAGTTAAGACGACAAAATTCTGTTTGCTATAGTGTGCATGCTTATATTCGCACCAATCCCTTTATGGAAGTTCCCCAGTATTTCGGAGAAGGGCATGTGACCTTCAATAGCGGAACTTCTGATACCTTAAAAATTATCAGCGCTGCCCAGCAGATCCTTGATGAAATGTATCGTCCAGGTTTTGCTTATAAGAAAGCAGGGGTCTTGCTTCAGCATATTGTGCCTCAAAATGAAAATCAGTTGGATCTGTTCAGTTCCTCCAAAGGTGATAATGAAAAGCTTAATGAAGTGATGGATCTGATTAATGTAAAATATGGGGCCCACACAATTAAAAGTGCCGCCTGTGGACTTCATAATGAGTGGAAAACAATCGCTGATTACAAAAGCCAGCGTTTTACGACATCCTGGAAGGACATTCTAAAAGTGAAGAATTGTTAAGAAAATCTTTACAGTAAACTGTTCCGATAGCTTAGAGGAAGTACCGCAAATTTTCTTAAGTTTTGAGATTAGTAATATGGATAAATTGCAGATTTAATTCTCAACTTCAACGTCAAAATGTGCGATAATTCCATAGGTTACTAAGCTGTTCTATGGAACGTCTGTTATTGACTTTTTTTAAGGTAAAGACCTTCGATGACCAAAAATATCCTAGTTGTAGAAGATGACACATCGATCAGAGAGCTTCTGGTCGAACTCCTTGAAAGCGAGGGCTATGCAGTCTCTTCGGCTGTTAATGGTCTGGAGGGATTGAAGTATCTTGAAAATAAAGGGCAACCAGATTTAATCCTCATAGATCTAATGATGCCTGTAATGGATGGTTATACTTTCCGGACTGAGCAATTAAAAAATCCTCTCTGGGCACAAATTCCTACAGTGGTCATGTCAGCAGAAGCTAATGCCAAAGAGAAAATGAAAAACTTTAATATCACGGCCTTCCTCAGTAAGCCGGTTGAACTTGATACGATTCTAAAAACCGTTTCACGTTATTCTTAAGCCCATTATTAACAAAAATTCAGGACGTTTATGATTAAAGTATTTGGGATACCCAATTGTGACACCGTTAAAAAAGCTCGAACCTATCTGGAAAAGAAGAAATTAGATTTTGAATTTATCGATTTCAAAAAAACAGCTCCAACCGTTAAGGACATTGAACGTTGGGGAGAAGCTTTTGGCGGAATGCCGGTTAATAATAAAGGTGTCACTTATAAAAAGCTTAAAGATGAGTTTGAAGTTTTAAGTGAAAAAGAAAAAAAAGTCTTTTTAACTAAAAACACCTCGATGATTAAACGACCGATTATTGAAAAAGAAGGCAAGGTTCTGGCCTTTGGTTTTGATGAAGAACAATATAAGGCAATCAAATGAGTATCCAAAAAGTAAAAGATTATCTTCAGGAATATTCCTATTTAAAAAGTATAAATGCTCTTCTTAGTTGGGACATGGAAACCATGATGCCGCCAGGAGCTGTTGAGGATCGCGCAGCAAGACTTGCTTTCATCCAAGGCAAGGCCCACGCACACATAACTTCCAAAGAATACCAAAAGCTAATTAAGGAGCTTGAAAAAAGTAAGCTTAAACCCCTTGAAAAGAAATTATTGCGAGAACTCCGATCTGATCTTGATCTTTACAATGCTCTTCCGGAAAAGCATGTAAAAGAGGTCACTCACGCCCAGACTCTGGCAACCCATGTCTGGGGACAGGCACGAAAGAACAACGACTGGAAAAGTTTTAAGCCTCATCTTCAGAAATTAATTGATCTAAAAAGGCGAGAAGCAGGTTTTTATAAAACGAAAAAACCTTACGATGCCATGATAAAATTCTATGACAAGGAATTTTCTTCGGATGAAATTACGGCATTGTTCAGTGATCTTAAAGTGGGCCTTCTGGAACTCACAAAAAAAGTTAAGAAAGATAAAACTTTCGTTAAAGTGAAAGATTTAAAAGGTCCTTTTGATATAAAGGCCCAGAAGAACCTGAGCGAATTTGCGGCCCGTTTATGCGGCCTTCCGGAAGAGTATTCAAGGCTTGATGTTTCTACCCATCCGTTCAGCATTAATATTTCTCCCCGGGATCAACGGATTACTACTCGTTATGTAAAAGAAAACCTGGATTCGTTATCAAGTACCATGCACGAAGCGGGCCATGCTCTTTATGAGCTTAATCTTCCCCGTGAATGGGAGGGAACACCCCTTCAGGAAGCCATTTCTTATTCTGTTCATGAATCACAGTCTCGCTTTTGGGAGAATGTCATCGGCCGCTCAAAAGATTTTTGCGAGTTCCTTCATCCTGAGATGAAAAAGCAGTTTTCAAAATCTATGAAAGGAGTTTCCCGTGAAGGGCTCTTCCATGTCTTCAATAAGTCCGTGCCAGGACTCATTCGTGTTGAATCTTGTGAACTTTACTATAACCTTCACATTATCATTCGTTATGAAATTGAAGAGATGATTTTCAATCAGGGTTTAAATAGTGAAGATCTTCCTGCTATCTGGAATGCCAAATATGAAGAGTATTTGGGACTGAAACCAAAAACTTTCAGTGAAGGGATTCTTCAGGATTCTCACTGGGCCGGTGGAGCTTTCGGTTACTTTCCAACCTATACTTTAGGAAATCTCATTTCGGGAACACTTTATAAACAGATGAAGAAGGCCGTTCCGGGATATAAAAAGGACATCAGTAAGGGGAAGATGAACCGAATTGGTGATTTCCTTAAAGATAATATTCATGTTAAGGGACGTTCTTTAACAGTGAAAGATATGGTAGGAGAGCTTGAAGTAAAAGATTATCTGTCTTACCTGACAGAAAAGTTCGAGGTGTAGTTTGGAAGAATTATTTTTCGGTGTGATGGGGCTTCAAGAAGCAAAGAACCATCAGTATGAATTAAAAGAAAAAGGTATTGCAATCACCCTTAAAACTAACGAGCAGACATGCACAACCGGGTGTAAGGTGACGGTAGAAGTTTGGGGTAGTGAGCAAGATAAGGAAGTTCTTCTTCAGCATTTTCAAAACGACTTTTTAAAACACGTTAAAGGTCATGCACCGAATCTTGAACACATGAGTGCTGTTTACGATCCCAATGCCAGTCAAGTTATCTGTCAGGCCTGTGGAGCAAGCTTCTCTCCTGTGGCCAATGAATGTCCGGATTGCGGTCTGGTCTATTAGAAATCTTTGCGTCTTAAGCGCTTTTTGTCTGAATCTTTTTTCTTAGACTCCAGGCGACTTAAGACGGCACTTCTTTTCGGCTTAGTCGCCTTTCTCACTTTAGGTGGTTTTAATACACTCTCTAACATTGAATGAAGTTTACTGATGCAATCGTCCATGTTGGCCTTTTGAGAACGATTCTTCTGACTTACCAGCTGCACCTCTCCGCTATCTAAAATATATTGGGAATATCTTTGTCTTAAGCGTTCCTTAACTTCCTGGGAACAACTCGAGCTCTCAGTGATGTTCCAGTAGAGAGTGACTTTGGAATTTACCTTATTAACATTCTGGCCACCAGCACCGCCACTGCGGGCGAAGCTGAAGGTGAATTCTGAAAAAGGTATATTAATTTTATCCATACTTGTATGATATTAACATGAAAGACAAGAGCTGGTTTGTTTATATCATCCAGAACGAAAAAGGATATTATTACACTGGAATAACTACAGATCTGGAACGCCGCTTTGGAGAACATCAAGGATCCAAAAAAGGCGCAAAGTTCTTCCGATCTGGTGCCGCTGTGAAAATTGTCTATTCAAAGATTTTTCCGAATCGCTCTGAAGCTTCAAAGTTTGAAGCCTCAGTTAAGAAGCTTAGTCGGCAGAAAAAGATACAACTCATCAGTTCTTAGGAAGTGTAAATTATGTTAAGAACTCTCGGTGGACTTTGGTATAAGTATAACGGATGGACTTTCAAGAATGAAATTCCTGATAGTTTACGATCTTTCATCCTTTTAGGGGCCCCTCACACTTCCAATGTAGATCTTTTCGCTGCTATGGCCCTGGCGAAACTTATGAAAAGAAATGCCAAGTTTGTCATAAAGAATGATTGGTTAAAGTTTCCCATGAATCTTTTAATGAAACCCGCCGGAGCGATCGGTTTAGACCGCGAAAAGTTAAAACGATTAGGTCATGCTAATAATACTGATTTGATGGCAGAACTCTTTAAACAGTATCAGGAGTTAGTCCTCATGATTGCTCCCGAAGGGACTCGTTCACCGACGGCCCATTGGAAAACGGGATTTTATTACATTGCTCAAAAGGCCGGAGTTCCCATTGTTCTCGGCTATGGTGACTACCAGAATAAGATCCTTGGCCTAGGCCCGGTCATTTGGCCTGATCATTTCGAGAAAGACTTCCAAACGATTCTGGAATTCTATAAGAATATAAGGGGACGTCATCCGGAAAAATTTCTTTTGGATGAGCGCTTCCAGAATCCTGCCTGATTCACTATGTAATCTCTTCATGGGATTTGTCATCCTTGGTTTCCCCCTGTAGATTGCCCGCTATGCAAAAATTAAACCCTAGTGACCTGCCAATAACTGCCTGGCTCCCGACAACTGTGAAAGAGGCCAAGAAACGTGGTTGGGACGAAATGGATGTGATTCTCGTTACTGGTGACGCATATGTGGATCACCCAGCCTTCGGTGCGTCGGTTATGGGACGAATCTTTGAGTCTTTGGGTTTAAAAGTTGCCATCATTGCTCAGCCGAATTGGCGGGATGATCTTCGAGATTTCAAAAAATTTGGACGACCTAAATACTTTTTCGGAGTGACTGCCGGGAATATGGATTCCATGGTGAATAAGTATACCGCAGGCAAGAGACTGCGTTCCCAAGATGCTTATACGCCAGGTGGCTCAACGGATTTTCGTCCAGACTATGCGTCCATTGAATATACCAAAATTCTTAAGAGTTTATTTCCGGATGTGCCGGTTCTTTTAGGGGGTATTGAGGCTTCTCTTCGTCGGGTGACCCATTATGACTTCTGGGAAGACCGGTTAATGCCAAATATTCTTACTAGCTCCAATGCTGATATGTTGATTTATGGAATGGGGGAGCAACCCATTCGTGATATTGTAAAATACCTTTTACGAGGAACTCCATTCTCTTCACTTAAGACGATTCCTCAGACGGCCTTCCTGCAAGACAAGAATCAGGAACTACCTAAGAACAAACAGTGGGAAACTTTTGAATTAACTTCCCATGAAGATTGTCTTGTGGATAAAAAAGCTTATTCCAAAAACTTCATGTATGTGGAGGTGGAGAGTAATAAGCAATTCGCAAAACGACTTACTCAAGTGGTGGAAGATAAAATTCTTGTGATTAATCCTCCTTATCCAACTATGACGGAAAAAGAGATTGATGCTTCTTTCGATCTTCCTTTTACCCGGCTTCCCCATCCTAAATATAAAGATCGTGGACCAATAGCTGCTTTCGAGATGATTAAGTTTTCCATTAATACCCATCGGGGTTGTTTTGGAGGCTGTAGTTTCTGCACCATTTCGGCGCATCAGGGAAAGATGATTGCCAGCCGATCTAAAGAATCAGTCATGAAGGAAGTGGATCAGGTTGCGAGCATGCACGATTTTAAAGGCTATATTTCTGATATCGGAGGCCCTTCGGCAAATATGTACCAAATGAAGGGTATTGATCAAAGTGTCTGCGATAAGTGTGCGGCCCCTTCCTGTGTCTTTCCTCAGATTTGTAAAAACCTGGATACCAATCCACAAAAGATGACGGAACTCTATCAGGCCATTGATCAACACCAAGGTGTGAAGAAGGCCTTCATTAGTTCAGGTCTTCGATATGATTTAATGTTTGATCCACGAAGCACTCATCCTAAAGAAGATGAGAAGTATGTGGAGCAACTTATCACTCATCATGTTTCAGGCCGTCTTAAAGTTGCCCCTGAGCATACAGAGGATGATGTTTTAAAGCTCATGAGGAAGCCTAGCTTTGAATTCTTCTATAAATTCAAAACTCGCTTTGAAGAAATCTCGAAGAAAAAAGGTATTAGACAGGAAATCATTCCTTATTTTATTTCTTCTCACCCGGGTTGTACTCCCGAAGATATGGCAAAGCTTGCGGCCAAGACCAAAGCTCTGGGCTATAAGCTCGAGCAGATCCAGGACTTTACGCCAACCCCTATGACTGTTGCCACCGAGATTTATTATTCCGGTTATCACCCTTACACCTTAAAGCCAGTCAAAACGGCGATAAATCTTGATGAGAAGACTAAGCAGCGGACTTTTTTCTTCTGGTATAAACCGGAAAATAAGAATTTCATCAAGAACTACCTTTCTAAAGCTAAAATGTTCGATACGATGAAAGATCTCTTTGGCTAAGAAAGCAGGACACGGTAGAATGCCTCCATGTCAACACTACTTACACTCCAAAATCTTAGTCTCCATTACCCTCATAAAGTTATTTTTAAAGATGTGACTTTTACCCTAAATCAAGGGGATAAAATCGGGGTCCTGGGTCTGAATGGCCACGGCAAGTCTTCTCTGTTTAAAGTCATTGCTGGTCTGGTTAAACCTGACACTACAGTGCCTCCCTTTATCTACGATAAGAATAAAGACTTCACTTTCTTCTATGTTCCTCAGGAATTAACCAATCTCTCTGATTGGACTATTGAGAATTATTTCTTTGAGTTTCACCCGGAGATGGGTGCCCTTAAAAAACGTCTTGATGTTATTAATGAGAAGTTAGGTACCGGAGAAGGGGATTTTGAAAAACTCATTAATGAGCAATCCCGTATTTATGATGAACTCACAAAACTTGGTGAAGATAAGATTCACTCTCAGTTCATTAGTTATCTGAAATATTTTGGAGTAGAAAACCTTGAACGCAGTATGGCCTCGCTTTCAGGAGGAGAACAACGTAAGGTGGCCCTCTCCTTAGGTCTGTCCGCTCCTCAGGAACTCATTCTTTGGGATGAGCCTACCAACCACCTTGATCTTGAAACCATTCAGGACTTTGAAGATGAACTTCAAAGTTCCCGCAAAACATTCATGATCATCTCCCACGATAGAAGCTTACTTAATAACGTTGTGGACCGGATCATTCATATTCAACAAGGGAAGCTTCGTTCCTTCAGCGGAACTTATGAGGCCTACCTGGAATTTCTGATTGAAGATCAGAAACGTCGTGAAAAAGAGCTGGATAAATTAAACAACGCTCAAAGAAGAGAGACGGCATGGATCCGACGTGGAGTTCAGGCCCGAAGAACTAAAAGTAAAAAGCGAATTGAGGACTATAGTACCCTTAATAAAACAATTCAGGATTTAAAATCCCAGGCCCATAAGTCGGTGAGCTTAAATCTTCAATCTTCCGGCCGAAAAACCAAGGTTCTTCTGGCTGCGGAAGATCTGACTTTGAAATTTGGTGAGAGAACGCTCTTTGAAAATCTGAACTTCTCTATAGCCAAGGGTGACAAGATCGCTCTCCTGGGACGAAATGGTGTAGGGAAGTCCTCTCTTCTGAAAATTCTCTTAGGAGAGTTAGAAGCGAGTGGGGGAAAGGTCACAAGGGCCCAGGGTTTAGATGTGGGGTACTTCTCCCAGAAAAGAGAGGCCCTAAAAGACGATGAGACTCCATGGACTATGATCGGTGAAGGAATTGATTACGTCATTTCCAACACTGGTGATAAACGTCATGTGGCGAGCTATTTGGAAAATTTCCTGTTTAGTTCAGATGAAATCAAAAGACCGATCCATACTTTTTCTGGTGGAGAAAAAAACCGTCTGCAGCTGGCCCAGTTTATGAAACATGCCCGAGACATTTGGATTTTTGATGAACCTACCAATGATCTGGATTTAGAAACTATCGGGATTCTGGAAGAGGAACTAAGAAATTATGAAGGGGCCCTCATCATTGTAGGTCACGATAGATCTTTTATTGATAATGTCACTGATAAGTGCTGGGTTCTTCATGATGGTGAGATCGAAAACTTTGAGGCCGGCTTCTCTCAAGCAGAACTCTACCTTGAGGCCCTCCGACTAGAAGAAGAGTTAAAAAAGAAGGTGCCGGCCCAGACACGGCCACAAGCAGAAAAAGTAGAGAGCGGATCGAAACTTACGAATAAAGAAAAAAATCGCTATCAGGCCCTTCCGGAAGAAATTGAGAAACTCGAAAAAAGAATTCAATCCTGTAAAAGCGAATTGGAAGGAATTGATTACAGTAGTTTAGATAAAAATTCGACGGTTAAGATGGAGGAGCTTCAGAAGAAACTAGAAGACTCGGAGAATAAACTTGAATTATTGTTTAACGAATGGGCGGAATTAGAAAGTAAAATGTAAGTTTGATCTAATCACTCAGGTGGGCAGAATTAACCGCCATTGTATCTCAATCAAGAGTATTTATACTTTAGATATGAGAATACTTATTCTATCTATTATTTTCCTTTCAGCTTTTTATTATTTCTCTCCCCGCTCTGAGGAGGAAAGCTCCGTGGCCCGGATTGACCAGGTAAAGGTTAAGATGGGAGCTCCTGAGCGAAAAACTGCAACGAGCGAAAGAATCCTCACTAATCGCGAGAAGGTAAAAGTTCAGTCGGAAGGGAATCCACAAGCGGAGATCGAAGAAGATTCTCAGGATTTTCAGGAAGAACCAGTCGATAACTACGACGAAGAGACAAATCAAGATCAATATAACGACATTGAGGAAGATTCAGAAGCAGACCTTCCCCAGGAAACCTCTATGACTGATTTAGAGGAAGGGTGGAATGGAGAACTACTGAATGTATTAGGCCGACTTGAGCCCTATGATGCAGAAGCTCTCCATAAGTCTTATTTGGAAGAAAAAAAAGCTTACCATGCCGGACTTGAGGCAATGCTAAATGAGGGACAACATTCTCCTGAAGCTGCTATGGAATTAGAGCGAGTTCAGGCGGAACTCGATTATCAGCATCAGGAAAAGCTAAAAAGTATACTTGGTCCACATTATGAGACTGTAATCGACCAATATCATCAGTTCATGGATACGACTTCTCACTAGATCTCCTTTATGATACCTTGGAAAAAAATTCCGAGGTATTTTATGCTAGCTGTACACGATCTTCGCCTGCAATTTGGCGGCAGAACCCTATTTGATGACGTTAATCTAAAGTTTATTCCAGGTAACTGTTATGGAATTATTGGGGCCAATGGCGCTGGCAAATCTACTTTCCTTAAAATTTTAAGCGGTGAAATTTCTCCCACTGCCGGAAGAATCGAAGTTTCTCCTGGTGAAAGGATGGCCGTTTTAAAGCAGAACCACTTTGCTTTCGAAGAAGAAGAGGTTTTAACCACAGTTATTCTGGGTCACTCCAAATTAGTTGAAATCATGAAAGAGAAAGAAGCTCTTTACGCTAAAGAGGACTTCTCGGACGCAGATGGAGAAAGAACGGCGGAATTAGAAGGTATCTTTTCTGAAATGAACGGTTGGGAGGCTGAAGCCAATGCAGCGAGCTTATTAGCGGGATTAGGTATCAAAGACGATTTTCACCAGAAGAAAATGAAAGAACTCACCGGTGGAGAAAAGGTAAAAGTCCTTCTTGCCCAGGCCCTCTTTGGTAAACCTGAGATTCTGCTCCTGGATGAACCGACCAACGATCTTGATATCAAGGCCATCCAGTGGCTTGAGAACTTCATCATGGACCAGCAAGACACTACAGTCCTGGTTGTTTCCCATGACCGTCACTTTTTGAATAAAGTCTGTACGCATATTTGTGATATCGATTTTTCCAAAATCAAACTTTATGTCGGTAACTACGACTTCTGGTACAAGTCCTCTCAGCTCGCTCAGCGCATGATGTCTGACCAGAATAAGAAAGTGGAAGACAAGATGAAGGAGCTAAAAGAATTTATTCAGCGATTCTCCGCTAACGCTTCCAAATCAAGTCAGGCCACATCCCGTAAGAAAATGCTGGATAAGCTGACTCTGGAAGATATACAACCTTCAAGCCGTAAATACCCTTATGTGGGCTTCAAGGCCGATCGTGAAGCCGGTGATAACCTTCTTCGCGTTGAAAACCTCACTGTTAGTTTAGAAGGTGAGAAGATTATTAATAATGTTTCTTTCACCATCAAAAAGGGGCAGAAAGTTGTTTTTCTGGCAAAGTCAGAGGTCGTTACCACCGCTCTCTTTAAAGTTCTCATGGGAGAGCAAGAACCGGATTCGGGTAAATTTGAGTGGGGGATTACCACATCACAGGCCTATCTTCCAAATGACAATTCAGAGCACTTTAAAGATGCTCAATTAAACCTTATTGACTGGCTTAGACAGTACTCCAAGGATCAGACAGAAACTTTCTTACGTGGCTTTTTAGGGCGTATGTTGTTTTCCGGAGAAGAGGCCCTCAAAAAGTGTAACGTCCTCTCTGGAGGCGAAAAAGTACGCTGTATGCTCTCTAAAATGATGCTTTCCGGGTCCAATGTCCTGGTTCTTGATAATCCTACTAACCATCTGGATCTTGAAACAATCACTTCAGTGAACGAGGGTCTGATTGATTTTAAAGGAACCATTCTATTTACCTCCCACGACCATGAGTTTATTCAAACAGTGGCCGATCGCGTGATTTCAATTGAAGAACGTGGGGTGCGGGATGAAGAGTGCACTTATGATCAATTCTTGGGTTTAGAATAGTTTAGAAGCACTGCGGTTTAATTTTTAGATCAGGTCGTGGCAGCATTAAGGTACTGAGGTACATATGTCACGACTGTTATTTCTTCTTATCCTATGTCATTCAACTTTATCTCTTGCCTTTGATTGGCAAGGACATCGCGGGGCCCGGGGTCTCTATCCTGAGAATACCGTGGGGTCCATGATGGAAGCCCTGAAATATCCTGTAACCACATTGGAACTCGATGTGGTGGTCTCAAAAGATCTCAAGGTGGTTGTCAGTCATGAACCCTGGATGAATGAAGAGATCTGTCTTGATGCTCATGGAAATTCCTTTAAAGGGAAGAAATATAATCTCTATAAATTGACCTACAATGAAATTCTGAAATTTGATTGCGGTTCTAAACCTTATCCGCGTTTTCCGGAGCAGGTGAAAGTTAATGTGGGTAAACCTCTTTTAAGCACTCTTCTCGATGTAAGTGAAGCCCAACTTAGGAAACTTAATCGCAAAGAAGTAGTTTATAACATTGAGATTAAATCTGACCCTAAGAACGAGAAGCTTGGTTTTCAACCAGCTGTAGAAAAATTCACTGACCTGGTGATTGGTACAATTATAGAAAAGCTTCCATCGAGCAGGTTTATTATTCAAAGTTTTGACTGGAGAGTTCTTCAGTATATTCATAAGAAATATCCTGATGTTCGCCTCAGCGCTTTAACCGGCGATGACATTAAAGTTGAAGAAGATCTGAAACGCCTGGGCTTCATCCCTTACGTTTATTCACCTTATTATAAAAAACTCACTCCTGAGATCGTGAATAAGCTTCACGAAAAGAAAACTAAAGTCATCCCCTGGACTGTGAATGAAGTGGAAGAAATGAAGGCCATCAAGAAAATGGGAGTAGATGGAATCATCACTGATTATCCCAATCGCATTCATCTGGCCGAACAAAAAGAATGTCCAAAAGGGTTCAATTTCTTCGAAGGCAATTGTGTGGAAGTACCAACTCACGCCCTTCCATCAGAGACAAATCCCGGGTGGACCTGCAAACCAGGCCACGTTCAGAAAAGAGGCCGCTGTGTGAAAATGGTCCTTCCGGTCCATTCTCATCTCACTCCTGACGGAAAGAGCTGGAATTGCGATGAGGGCTATTCCCGGTATCGCGGCACCTGTAAAAAAGACTAACTCCCGCCCATCTGTACATTGTCGATTTCATTGTACCCACGTTAACAGCACCTTAATTTAGGTCCTAACTTCCTGTAATTAATTCCTGTTCAGTTGTCTATTCTGGCCCGGCCGGGTATAAGGCAGCCAATTAGTTTAACAAAGGAACAGAAATGAATAAGCTTATTGTTTTGGCCTCATTGGCCTTAGTGGGGAACTCAGCGTTTGCTGCTAAATGGAACAGAAGTAATAACCCTGATTTTTTTAATGCTATTGCAAAAAAAGATATGACTAAGGCCTTTGCGGATTTGCCTTTAGTTGCCCGCTTACAAGATGATCGATTTGGCTGGTCTGAATCATTCTGGCCGTCTCGTAAAGGCGGGATTGCTTTCCGTTGGAATCACCCGGATCCTCAGCCCTTTAAATTTCGTCTTCATACGAAAGAAGAAATTCTTGCGATGAATGAAACTGAATTAGGTCAGCTTTCTCCTGCTGAACTTTATGATCTTTCACAAGGTGATTATAACTATACCCTTACAAAAAAAACTCTCAGCATGTACAAGCCTACTGACCTTTGGTGGGAAGGAATTTGTGATGGCTGGGCAACAGCTGCCAACAACTATGCTGAACCTAATAAAGTCGTCATCACTAATAAAGACGGTGTAAAAGTTCCTTTTGGAGCTTCAGATGTTAAAGCGCTGATAGCGATGCATGACACTTATAATTCAAAAGGACGTTACGTTCGGGTAGGTGACCGTTGTAATGCTCGTGGAAAGGTTCCAGGAGAAGGTATTGAGGGAGCTGACGTTGTGATTGCTCCACCACCGGCAAATCAGGCCAATAAGCCTGCTTGTGAAGATGTGAACGCAGGAACATTCCATATCGTTCTTGCAAGTATGATCGGTGTAAACTCTCAAGGTTTCGTTGCTGAAGTGGATAGATTCGCCGATGTCTGGAACCAACCGGTAGTAGGTTATGAATCAGAAATCGTAGGTGATGTTGCCGTTACTCCTAAAGAGTTAAGAAGCGGAATTGCCCGTAAAGTACAGCTTAAGACTGTTATGACTTATACTGAAGAGCTTGTGCCTTATAACCCTAAATATGAAGCTCAGGGATACCTTGGATTTATTTCGAAAGAACCAGTTACCGGAACTCCGGCCCAGTCTTTTGCGGTCAGAAACTATGAGTATATTCTTGAGCTTGATCAGACAGGAAATATCATCGGTGGAGTATGGGTCTCTGAAACTCGTCCGGATATGCTTTGGATGAAAGCAAAAGATCCTAAGTTTATGAATGGTAAAGTCCCTCTGGCAGGACTGAATGAAATCTACACACCTGTTCAACACTAATAAAAATGAAGGCTCCTCTCGAGGGGCCTTCTTTTTATTCAATTTTCCCTTTAATAAAAATCTTAATCGTTGTTCCTGCACCAACTTCTGATTCGACTTCTATCTTCCCTCCATAAAGAGTGACGAAAGATTGCATGATTTGCATCCCAAATCCACTTCCCATTTCTCCAAGAGTCCCTGGACGGGAAACTTTCTTATTGTAATCAAATAGATCATTAATCATGGAAGAAGGTATTCCAACTCCGTGGTCCTTAATCTGAAGCTGGTATAATCCACTCTCGGCTTCATATACCTGAATTTCAATCTCGCTATTGGGATGAGAGAATTTAATCGCATTGGACAGGATGTTTCCAAGCACTTGATTATTAAAACTAACGGAATCGACTAATAAGTTTAGTCTTTCATGCTCTTTAAAATCATATGACAGCTGAATATTCTTTTTGAGAAGCTCCGGTGAGTAAAGTTTTGTGAGATAGGTAATGGAAGAGTTCAAAGGGACGTATTTTAATTTGAAATCGGCTTTCCCTTTATTGGCGGCATAAATATTTCTGACATTTTGTGTGATCTCAAGCATTGATTGAGTGGAAGACTTAGCAATGATGAGACCTCGATTTGTATCGGCGTTTTCCATTGTTTTTTCTGCCATTGATAGACCAATTGATAATCTACTTAATGGATTCGCCAGATCATGGAAGAGAACCCGGAATAGTTCTTCAATCTTTTCACTCTGCTTTTTAAGGGTCATTTCAGTATGTTCCCTGAGGCTTCCATAGACCACGACAATTGCCGAACTGAGGAAAATCCAGCCGAATACCAGCATGGCATGAGTCCAGAGTAATCCCATTTCTGAAATTAAATCAGGGAAGGGGTAATCAACCAGATGGAGTATGAAATAGCAGAGGGAAATAAAAATGGTAATGAAAAACCATAAAATGCCGCCTCTGGGTCCCGCAACCAGTCCTCCTAAAACAGGAATGAGACCGTACCAAATCAGGATGTGGCTCAAAAAGCCGCCTGTGTAGTAGGTGTAAGTCCCTTGATGAGTGACTCCAGCGAGAAGGGCAATATTTGTGATCAGAAAAGTATTGTTTGATACCCGGAAAAGAATCGGACTTAATAAGTGTATGAAGGAACAAATAAAACCAACTATCCATGGGATCGGTGAGCTAATAGTGAAGTAGGCGAGAAATCCATAACCCCACATTAAAAGACTGGTGGTTAAAGTCATGGCCAAAGAACTATGGATGTCACGAAGTTCTAAATCGTTTTCTTTAATCCGATTTTCAGCTACCCAATTAAATAATTTAAAATACCAGGAAGGAATGAGGTTTTTGTTCAATTGCATCTCTTAAAATACACTTTTCATTTTTACTTCACCCAAGACACTTTCCAGAGCTTTTAGTAATTGGTCCTGGTTAATCATATTGCCGCCAAGAGAATATTCTTTTGGGGAGAGTTCTTTTTTAATGATGATACTTTCATTGTTGATCTTGGTCGTAACTGATGCCGTATCAAGACGTTTGATTTGAAAATCAAAATTCATGATGAGCTTATCTTCCGGCATAGAGAAGGCGAGAACCAGGGATGTAATATTTGCCATTTCCCGCGATGTCGGTGGAAGAAGTTTGTACTCCACGCCTTTTTTTCCGGATTTTATCTCTTTAATTTTAAATCTTAAAAAAGTATCCAGAAGACCTGTGATCTGGGAGAAAAGTTGAGAGGGCGAAACATTCAATTGAAGTTGAGCCTCAATAAATTCTTTTCCGTAAGAAAGATAAAAGCTACTTTTTTTATCACTCACTCTTCCATCCTTTGGGATGGAAAAAGAAAAACGTAGTTCTCTTTGTTCTCCACTGTTGAGTTCATTCTGATCAAACTGTTGAAGGAATTCCGGCTTAATGGCTCCGGCGGTCCGGGTCTGGACTTTTTTGATGTCCGCATAAGCCAGACCTATTCCACAGTCCTCAAGTGAGACTGTTTCTGCACCATGATTTTTAACGGTGAGAATTCCTTTAAGAATATCTCCCTGAACCCAATTTTCTTTATCAGTTTCAACGTTCCACTCGAGGGGTTTATTGAAAAATGTTCCTTTCATAACCTGTCCAAATGAAAAAAGGGCCGGCCCGCTCCTGAATAAACAGGTTTTGGGCCAACCCTTAGAGATTAAAAATTAACGAGGCAGTTCACAGCCTGGAAGATTTACGTCAATACGGAAATCAGGAGTGAGGCAAGAGTAAGTTTGGTAAGTCTGCTGACCGTAACGAACACCTTTTCTTACTGTGATCTGACCGGCCTCATCGATTTCACAAGGATTATTCATTGTGCAACGACGGCCACTTTCATTAGAAGTGTTATTAATGGCGACGACCCGTCTTTCTCCGCGAGCGATGATTGGTGAACCAGAAGTTCCACCAATAGTGTCACAGCCCTGAGTGTAGCGAACTGAATCAGTGAAGGTCCAAACATCTTCTTTCATTGCGAAAACGAATCCATCGATCTCGCACGAGTAACCACGATCCCAGTAGCCAGAAATAATATCAATCGAAATGCCAGTTAGTGGACGTACTGTATCTAAGAGAAAAGGACGAACTTTAGTTCTGTTCAAGATCTCATTGTATGTTTCATTGAGTTCATAATAGGCCATATCTGTATTTGTCATTGTGGCATAAAGAATCTTCGTAGCATTGATGTTATGAAGCTTCATTTTGCTGTCAAAAATTTTCATTTTTCGAGGAGCAGAACGATTTGTCCAAACTTCACCTGGTTTAAGGAAACCGCCGGGAGCACTGATACAGTGACCATTCGTCATAACGATCGCCTTACTGTGAACAGATTGACCATTGAAGGCCACGAGAGAGCCTGAACAGTTACTAAGTTTTACAATTCCTTCGAAGTCGTATCCAGCAGCTTCCATTGATGGAAGTGACTTTAAATGAGATTTCTCAAGAGCGTTGAACGGGGCTTCAGGAAAGGCCCAAGTGATAGAGCTTGCTAGAGCAAGGGCAAGTACAAAAAGTGTCTTCAAAATGATCCTCCTCGATTTTTGAAAGGAGGATCGTTATATCAAAGGCAGATACCCACGTCCTTAGTTTGTAAGAATATTATAGATTATATTAGGCCACCTTTAGCAGTGAGTTATTTTGTAGGATTTCTGAAATGATTGCCTCATACATGTGTTGAGTGAACTTGAGGTTATTCATAATCGCCAATTGCTGGTCTTCACTTAGTGAACTAATGGTTTTTAAAGCACCTTCAAGATGGACCGGGTCTTCACTCACATGGATTCGGGCAAAATGAACCCCTTTGTGATACTTCTGAACTTCTGTAAAGACTTCTTTACCCCAATGAACGGCAATGCCTTCCAAGAATAGGATGTATCCTAGTAGGGAAGTCCCTCCCTCAAATTGAATTCTGTAATATTGAGACTGATAAAAGGCTTCTGTAGCGTGGAGTGGCCTGAACTCGTTGATATTTCTATTCATAAGTTGAAGGTCTTTCAATGCGATGGAATCATGGCGTGTTTCTTCGCCAAGATGCTTTTCAAAATGGTGACGTAGATCATCGTTTTTCAAGTAAGGAAGGGAGAATCCTAAAAGGGCAGTTGAATGTCGAACAAAAAAATAAGTTTGTGCCAGCCATTCCTGATAGACCTGAGGATTTCTAAAAGAATGGGGATGGCAATTTTTCTTAAACTCTTCCATTGTTTTTAAAAATTCATCATTAATATTCATCTTGATCTCCTTTCTTTTAAGCAGCTTTTTTGATGTCTTGGGTATTAAGGGGAATCTCAGTACAGTGAAAATGCTGTTTCCAAAGCTTTTCGCACAAAGGTGCTAATTCTTTTTTAGCTACAAATTTTTCAAACCCCTCTTTGGTATAGGCCACCAGTTGAGCAGGAATCTCTTTTTCTCCTAAAACGAATTTGTGAATAGGATTCAAAATGATGGCCCCAATATCTTCTCCTGATGAATTCTGCATTCCTCTTGTGAGGTTCAGGCATCCGGCCATGACTTCCTTGTCAGAATAATAAAAACGAAGATAGGAAAATAATGAAATGATTTCTTTCCAGCGGACAACTTGCCCTTTGCCGGCAAAGGCCGGATCAACAGTAAATTGAGTGCAAATAATACTCTTAGTTGAAATATTTTTAAGCCTTCTAAGTGATAACTCGTCCCAGGCACTAAACCATCCCAGATCACTAAGAGGACCTATGTTGAGGTCTCCGTGTGAAAAACAGCAAAGCCCTACACATTGGGACTGATAAAAGAGGACACCCATCTCATCTGGTAGGAGAAACCCGTCTGAACGCAGATGTGAGGTTATATTTTGTTCTTCACGATACTTTTCCCATGCTTTTCTCCAGGTCATATAGGCCGCATGATACTCAGCCTCGAGTCCTTCTGGGGCCTGTCGAGTCGGCATTATGATATATCGACAATCCTTAATCCAATCTTCCATCGCTACTCCCGGTTTGTGGCAGGAATAATGATAACGTTGATTCAAACTTAAAGCGGAAGAAGAGGAAGAGTTCTTTTTAAGTGGTGAGACTTACGTTACGAAATGAGTGCTATATAAAGAAAAATTTAGGATTGAAGATGTGGAATTACTGAAGATGTTGGCATTTCATTCTGAATATGAAGTTTAGAATGTGAACCATTAGATTTCTTAAGTTTGATAGAGATGGTAGTCCCTTTATTTACTCCATCTGAATGAAGGTTATAACTAGCTCCAAACTGATTCAAAAAGTAACCCATAACAATCATTCCAAAACCTGAACCTGTCTCTCCATTCGTTCCATGGGTGGAGCTGAGAAGTCGTCTTTCCATACGATCTTTTTTTATACCGATTCCATTATCGCGGAACTGAACTGTGACCTCATCCTCCATATCGATAACTGAAATAATGATATCTGATCCTTCATGAGAAAATTTAATGGAGTTAGATAGGATATTTGAAAACACATGCTCATTCAGGGCATGCTCTTCAGCTCTCACAAAAATATTTTCTAAATGATCATTCTTATAAATGACTTTGATTTTTTTATCATTAAGTCTTGATTCAAATTGAGAGATTAATTGATTAATAGAATGATCCAAAGAAACGTTTTGAATATTTAAAAAGCTTGCTTGGTTTCGGGTAACAATCGCATTACGAATTCTAGTCACCATTTTCAAGGCAGAATCAACACTTAAAGATACCTTCCCAATGATTTTTTTGTAGTCTTCTGGCGGGATTCGTCCTGATTCAATCATGCTGACGTATGCATTAATTACGGTTAATGGATTAGCGATATCGTGAGAAATTGTTTTTATCAATATCTCATTCATTTCTCGCTCATCTTCCAGATGCATGTTCGTTTTCTTAAGTTCTTGTGAGAATTCTTCTTTTAAAGTTATCTGGTGCTCTAGAGTTTTATAAAGTTCATCAATTTCTACACTAGATGAAGCACTCACGCCTGAGATTTTTGTTAAGGCCAGTTCCAGATTCTTTCGTTCATGGTCCTCACGTCGTTGGTTAAACATAAGAGGAAGAAAGATGGAAACACATTGATATTGAATAATGGCAAGACCCCAACCCCACCAAGAAGCAGAGTCATCTAACCTGAAAAAGGCGAAATTAAAATGGTTAACGATACCTGTGGCCATCGTTAAACCCATGCCTTTTTCTACCCAGCTTGACTCTTTCCTTTGAGTTACCAATGTGTCCCAGACATTTGGAAAAAGAGGTAAAGCGGTTGCAAAAGTTACTGGTAACAATGAGGTTGTGAAATCTGTTTGAGTAGCAAAAATTAAATAAGCAGAAACTGAAGCCCCAACAAAGTAAACGACCGTATAGAACGGAAGATTAAAGCGCAATCCCCTAGAATCCATGAGCATCTTGGTAACGAACATTGTAGGAATAATTTGAAAGAAATAAGACACTGCAATCTGGGTTTCGTTTCTACTGAGGATAGCAGCAGTAACAAAAGTCAGCAGAAGTGTTGGCCAGTATAAAACGAGCTGGGTGAAGTCTTTATAATTGGTTCTGATCCTTGCCGCCAGTGCAATACTGAAGTTAAGGACAGTTATTCCTACCAAGAATAAGAAGATAAATTTTTGGGCCAATTCCATAAACTAACTTTACCTTGAGGTAGAATTATTCACAACATACAGATGATTTACCTGTCAAACTTACATGCCTGTCTAAAGTTCATCACCGGCGGGTTCAAATAAAGGCTTGAAATCACCAAGATCTTTAGATTCTTCTAGAAGAGCCAGGAGATCATAATCCAAGATCCGGTAAAGATCAGAGAAGCTCTGAAGAACATAATAAAGTGGTTGGGGGATATCAATTCGATAAGGGGTTCTTAAGGCTTTCAATGGATCGAAGTCTTCTCTTTTAGGAATAGGGCTTTCAACTGAATAAACAGTTTCATGAATTGAAGAAAGCATTCCACCGCCATAGGCCTTTATGCCGTTATTTGTGTGAACTAATCCAAATTCAACTGTGAACCAGAATAAACGAAAAATGCGGCGGCGGTCTTTTCCATTTAAGGAAAGGGCGATTTTGCCAAACTCCTCCATAAAGCGGGCATAGTCGGAGAAGGTAAGAAGAGGCACGTGCCCGTAGAACTCATGGAAGATATCCGGTTCTTCGATGTAATCGAGTTCCTCAGGAGTTCTAATGAAGCTTGCCGCAGGAAACTTTTTATTAGCAAGTAAGGTGAAAAAATCTTTAGCAGGAATCAAGGCCGGAACGACTTCTACTTCCCAGCCGCTTAAGTTTTTTAAACGGGAGTTAATTTCAGTGTGTTGAGGAACATGATCTAAGGAAAAACCAATGCGTTCAAGACCTTCTAAGAATTCCGGACTGGCTCGGGTCTTTACCGTTTCTGTTTGTCTGGTGATGAGAGTCTTCCATGTATTATTTTCTGCAGTTGTCCAATCAATGAGCCCATTGGCATTAGGTTGTTTGGAAACATAAGTTGTCTTTGTCATGGACAATCCCTTTCTAGTCTTTGCTGCAAGTCCTGAACCATTTGAATTTTACGTTCCCAAGGATTTTCAGAGAACATTTTCTTGTACTCAGAAATATCATGATAGCTGAAGTTCATTTTTATGCTTCTAAAGAGTTTTGGAAAGTGTTCACCAGGGGCCTGGATATGGTGGAGGCCGCCGGAAAAAGCGAGGATCATCCCACCCTCATTAAGATGTTCGATGATATCAACGGCCCCGCCCCGAACAGTCATAGGTTTTCCATATTTATCAAGACCATTCGGTCTTTTCATTCGGCCTTCAGCGGCAATAAAAATAACTGAATCTGGCCTGATTGATTTTAAATAATTACCCCAGGTGGCGTCTTTTCTTCGTGACACTGACGCAATATGGGGAATCATTAATTTCCAAAAGCGCCCGACAATAGGCCGATTTAAAGTGATATCTGCTCCTGGAACATTCATATGGCCTGCCAGATGCCATAAATAAGAAAAAGGTAAGGCCTGAATATAGAGAGGCTCGAAGAGGGAAGTGTGATTGAGGAAAACGTATAACTTAGCTTTTTTCCAGTGATCCTTTGGAGGAACATTTAACCATTGAAACTTCGCTCGGAAAAAAATCCAGGAAACTGTTTTAACAAAAGATAAAATGAGAAAGGCCATGAATCGACGCATGAGCTATTGTAGACTGGCCGGCATAGGCCTTTCAAGCTAGAGTTTTCCCATGACCCAGCAATTTTTCTCTATACTGCTTGCCCTGACAACAATTTTAATGTGGGGAAGTCTCGCTACCCTGGGAAACTTACTCATTCACTTGCCCCCTTTTTATATTTTGGGGATTTGTTTTATTTTAGGTTCTCTACCTTCATGGTTTCGTCCCAAAAAAATGTTCCCAAATCTGAGGATATTTGCTTTTGGAGTGGCGGGCATGTTTGGCTATCATTTTTTTCTCTTTTCCTCTTTCCGTTATGCGCCGGCGATTGAGGCCAATTTAATTAATTATTTATGGCCGGTCATCATGGTAATTTTAACTCCAGCTTTTTTTAGGGAGGAGAAACTAAAATTTTATCATCTTCTTGGAGGCATTTTGGCCATTCTAGGATCGGTGGTTTTAGTTTTGGGTGAGGGAGGTACGCTTAAAAGTGAATTTATCCCGGGCTATTTACTTGCCCTTGGAGCGGCCATTTTATGGCCAATATATTCTATTGGTAAAAAGAAACTTCCTCCAACTTCAGTCTGGAGTGTTGGAGGTTTTTGTCTAGGGACGGGAATTTTGTGTTTTATGGCCCATTTTTGGCTGGAACCAAGGGTGGTTTTGCAAGGTCATGATGTTTGGAAATTAATCGTGATAGGTATTGGTCCCTGCGGATTGGCCTTTTATACCTGGGATCGCGCTCTTTTAATTGGCGATTCACGGATCATAGGCGCCTTGTCTTATCTTACCCCCGTCATTTCTACTCTGGGACTTATCTTTTTTGGAGGGCAGTCATTAGAGGATCATATTTTAATTGCGATGTTATTAATTATTTCCGGGGCAAGCTCAGGAATTTTAGACATTGTTTTTACAAAAAGATAAGCTGATAGTCAGGAGTCATAATGGAACACTGTACGATTGGTCATGAAGATACTGGCGTTTTTCTAGCGAATGAGCGGAAAACCAAATTGGTTACAGCGATTTCGATCGTTACCATGATAGTTGAAATCAGCGTAGGTTACTGGTCCCAATCAATGGCCTTGTTGGCCGATGGCTGGCATATGGCCTCACACTCAATGGCCTTTATTTTGTCCCTGTTTGTCTATTATCTTTATCGTCACCCAAGATTTCGTGCTTCATTTACTTTCGGTGGAGGAAAAATTCTTTCACTTGGTGGCTATACGAGTTCACTTTTGTTGATCTTTATTGCAGGGTCAATGATTTATGAATCCTTCTTCTCATTTTTTGAAACCAAGTCCATTCATTACGAAGAAGCTTTGATCGTGGCCGGGTTTGGTTTAATTATTAATTTGGTTTGTGCCAAAATTCTCCATACTGGCGATGATCATCATCATCACGATCACCATGATCACGATCACAAGCATGATCATCATCATCACGACCATAATCATCAAAGTGCTTATGTCCACGTTCTTACTGATGCTTTAACTTCGGTTTTGGCCATCTTCGCTCTCATTATGGGTAAATGGCAGGGATGGAGCTGGCTAGATCCAGCAGTCGGTATGATTGGCGGTATTGTTGTAATGAAATGGGCCATTAATTTGATCCGTCAAAGTGGAATGGATCTTCTGGATGCCCATGAAGACTCTATTGATCGTGATAGATTAGTCAAAGTTCTGGAAGAAGACGGGTCAAAAGTGATGGATATCCATCTTTGGAAATTGGCCCCAGGGCAAGTGGGTTGTGAGATTGTGATAAAGAATAATCAGAATCAAGGATCGGCCGATTACCGGGATCTGATTCAAACCCAATTTGAGATCCATCATCTGATCATTGAAGTGATTTAATTAAAACCCCATCCCCATAAGATGTATTCCTTTGAGGGTTACGTGGTTCTGAAACTTCTTTAAATAATCCAGAAATAAAACATCCTCAACTTTGCCTGCGGTACTTGCATGGCGGAGGTAGAGTTTTTTATTTTTCCAGAAGAGAAAGCCCTGGTGGGAAATATTCTGATGAGTGCCTGCCGCCTCTGTTAAATCCCAGTTTGGTCTTACAAAGTTAACCAGGGAAGCTTGTGGTACTTTGTTTAAAAGCTCGGGGCGGGCAAGGAGCGTTTTTATAGAGACATACGGAACAGTCGCTTTTTGAATGACGTAGTTCACGGCTTCCGCATGAAGTTCACCTAATCTTTCTTCCTTCTCGGCCATGGTGCCATTAATTAAGATAATCTGCTCCACTTTATGGGACTTAAGCCAGCCAGGGAAATTGATGTCCGCTTGTGCCAGTTGAATATGCGCCTTTCCAAAAGTCTCGGCGGTAATCTCAAGCAGTTGGCCTGTGTGAATGTTATTTGGAATCCATTGGAGATCTGTGAAATGGTTTCTTTTTAAATAACCAATGATCCCGTCTTCATAGCGGATGTTGTTGAGAAGATACTCAAACTCATCCACATCTTTTGCCTGGGCCAGGGCCATGATGGTTTCAACATAAGTTGTGCAATCAAAAGTATCAAAACGGTAAAGTGGATCCTGATCATACTTTCCAAGAGGACCTTCTCCTAAGGGACCGTTCTTTCCATAAGGAAGACCGACAAACATTCGGGAGAAAGCTTCAAGTTTAATTGCAGTTGAGTTCTCGGAACGATAACTTTCAAGAATTCGGGCCGCCTCTTCCCGGGGAGCGGCCAAGGCGAAAGAACTCATAAAGAAGAGGATTGGGAGAAGTTTTAACATGTCTTAATTACCCATATTTAAGGGATCTTTGTCAATTTTTCCGGGCCACTCCGCCTTAAAAGGCCATGAAGCATGCGGTGAATAAGTTCATCTGTTGTAAGAGGAAGGAGATTCATTTCAAAGCGGGAACGGCGAATCAGGGTTTTAAGCCATGAAATGATTAGTCTATAAACGATGACTTTTATTCGGTGAAGAGTTCCAAAGGTGTACTGACCCACAATCTCAGCACCCATTTTTTTACTGAGTAAATAAAAATAACCTGATTCTCTCTTATCAAACCGCTCCTCAATTCGAATCAAGGTTTTCCATAAAAACCGGTGCCAGCGAGAAACCGTCATAAATTCAGAAGTCCAAATATTTTGATAGCGACGGGCAAAGAGATTTCTTGCCGCAAGCCTCACGTCACCAATTAAACTCGCCTCTCTCCAGGAGCGCTTTGATGAGGGAGTACTCCAACTTTCTACCACATACCAATAGTCTTCCAAAGAATGCCTTCGAAGTTGTTCCAGGCATTCCACCAGGCAAAGAGCAAGCCCCATACCTTGTAGCTTTACATATTCCTGCCGGTCTTTTAGCCATTCTTTGGAAGGAATTTCCAGTAGGTAACGAACAGAAGCAGGTTTTGTTTCGGTTTGAATCTCTAAGCGGAGATTAGTGCTTTTAATAAGGCTCGATCCATCTGTCGCCATAGTGAGACGAGTGTTTTCCTCAGGAGAAGTTCTGGTAAGTTCAATATTACAAACATTCTCGGCTTCTAGCTGAACTAATGATTCTTCGATAGCAGCTATATCCCGTTCATCCAGCGTTGGTCCTACTTCCTGTTCGGGAGTATTTTTTACTAAGTCAAAGGCCAGAGGCAAAATCGCTTTCAGGACTTTAAAAGGTCCAATTGAGAGAATATGCCGAATGAGCATTTTCCAACCAAACTGCTTCTGAAATATTTGCCCGAAATTGTGTCGGGAAGAAATCGCTGATGAAGTGAGATAAACTTGAGTGATTCCTCTCATCGCGGCTTGGACTTCAATTCTTAAATTAATATTGGCCTCTCCTAACAGCCGGATAAAATCTGAAAGATAATGAATAAAGGCACCTTGAATCCCATTACTGATGAAGTTTTTTATCAGGACTTCGGTTTTGGGATCTTTTAAGTCTATGGGATTCTCCACCAGGCCCTTAAGACTTTCAAAAACTCCTCTGTGATCGCTAAGGATAAGACGATAAAGGAAACCAATGAAAACTTTTATGGTTTTATTGTCCCAGTTAAAGCATGGGTTCAGGTCAATCAGCTTTACCTGATGATTTTCCGGATCATAAAGAATGTTTCCCGCATGGGGATCGGCCCAGATAATACCTTTTTGGAAAATCAAATAGAGATAAGCATCACTCACCATATCTGCAATGCTCATCCTTTCCAAATATCTCGAATGGACGACTGAAGTGATCTTTTCACCTGAAATTTTCTCCATCATGGCCACATCGGCTTCAACATGAAAGTACTGGGGAATCTGGAGATCGAACTCACCCTTTAGGGCCTCTCTGATTCGGTCGGCATTTCTTTTTTCTATCCGAAAATCTAATTCGCCCACACTCTGAGCGGCATAATTAATAATGGATCTTTTAAGAGCGGTGATAAAACCTTTAACTTCCTGCTGTTCATCTTCTGTGAGTTCGCTTTGAGGGAGATCTTCATCCAGTTGTCCAAGAATGGTAAGGAGAGTATTTTTCTGGGCTTCAAATAAATCCGCGAGGTGAGGGCGTTGAACTTTTATTAAAACGGTATTATTGGTACGAAGTTTTCTTTGACCTAATTCTGTTAACTCAAACTCATAAATGGCCCCAACGGAAGCGCCGGCATAAGCATTCTGTACTTCATCCGGTATGTGAATGTAGTTTTTAAGCCTCTCCCAACCTGGACGCTGAAAGATCTCTAAAACATACTTCCATGATTTTGACTGACTTCCGAAGATGCCTCCAAGATTATCTTGTTGATGACGAAGTTCTCGTGAAAGAAGAGGAGGCGCCATTTCTGCCAAAACCTGGGCCATCTTTACGTACATGCCTCCCAGTTCCTGAAGGACAATGGAAATGATTCTTCCTTGGGTGAGTTCATCCTTAGGTGTGCAAAGAATACTGATCAAGGAAGTCATACAGCGATCAGGAGGAAGATGAGCAACCGCCTGGTCGATCAGAGGAAGTAAAAGATTTTTTCCTTTAATATTATCAACCAACATCTCTTCTAACTGAGGACGAACTTCATTGATGTAGAATCGATGTAAAATTCGTTCTGTTAAGCGGGTTAATTTATGATGTTCCATCTCCGGCAGTTCGTATAAGGCAGTAAACAGTGGCTCTTTCAAATAAGGCACGAGACTCATGGCCTCGGTGGAAAAAACAGGAAAAAGCTGAAAAAAGGGGATCGTTCGATTGGCAATCGTTGTTAAGATATCTTCTACAATATCGGCCTGATCAATGAGATCTAAAAGCTCTGGATGTTCTCCAAGAATTTCAAAAGTTTTTTCAAAAGCTTCAGTGAGAAGAGGGGCGATCTTATTTTCATCGACCAGTTCTTGATTATACTTCTCTATACCCATCGTCTGAAGGGACTCAATAGTTGCTTCTAAATCAGGAGGTAGATCAAAATCAGGGTCTAATCCATAATGAACCAGATCCCTGGTAAGAACGGCCCAGGCCCTTTTCATTTCAAAATCGGAGACGGGATCGAATCTGACTTTGGTTAGGGCCTTAGCAAGATAAACTCCTAAGGAAGAAGAGTAAGACTTTGTTTCGAGAGCTATTTCGGCAATCCAGGAATAATCCCTCATGGTCGGCCCTTTTTACAGGCCGTTATTGTATCGAAAAAGTAGGGTTCGACTATAGGTTAGCCGCAAGTATACCTAAATCTAATTCAATCAGACTCAACACGTGATTGAAATTCAATGGCTTACTTATGAAGCGGTACACCCCAAGCTCTTGCATGATTTTTTTAAACTCTCTCTCATCATATCCGCTCACAAAATACGTTGGAATGCGTCGGTTAGAGTTTTTGATCATTTGCATAATCGCCTCACCATCTAGCTGGGGCATATTGATATCGCTTAATATCAGATCAGGAGTGTTACCTTTAAACCATTCAGCAAAGTGTAAAGAGTTTGAGAAAAACTTAAGTTCTACTAAACCTTTTTTTATTTGCCGTTCGAGTAATAAGCTGTAGAGGTATTCCATTTCGGTTTCATCATCAATCACAGCAATTACTTTCGCCACTTTCGCTCCAGTTTTCTCAAGAAATTTTGAATGTATGGCTTTTTAGCTCAACTTTTCTTTGACCTCACCTAAAGAATACCTAAAGTATTTCTCTGGCCCAAAACCTCCCCTTTAAGAGAGAATAATCGCCTACTTATCACAAGGAGTTTAAATGAAACTTTTTTACAAGGCAGGGGCCTGCGCACTTGCTCCTCACATTGTTTTGGCCGAACTTAATATGGCCTATGAACTTGAAGCGGTGGATCTGGCGACTAAGGCCTGCACAAGTGGCGATTTTCGAAAGATCAATCCTAAAGGATCAGTTCCGGCCCTTCTTATGGATAATGGTGAAATTTTGACTGAAGCTGCCGTTATTTGTCAGTATTTGGCCGAACAGGATATTGATTCAACGCTTATGCCTAAAATCGGGACAATCGATCGTTACCGCACAATAGAGTGGTTGAATTTTATAGCAACTGAAATCCACAAAGGTATTGGTCCTTTCTTTGGACTAGATCGCATGATGAAAAATGCTGAAGGAAAAGAGGAATACAAGGCTTCGGCCCTTGAAATCCTTAAAGCTAAATTGGGTTTTGTTTCAGAAAAACTAGGAACAAATAAATATCTTCTTGGGGATACCTTTACCGTGGCAGATGCTTATTTATTCACTTGTCTTGGTTGGGGCAAATTTATTGGTCTGGATGTGAATGCATGGACTAATATTTCTGATTATCAGAAGCGAATCAGTGAACGTCCAGGTGTTCAGCGAGCTCTTAAAGAAGAAGGTCTGATTTAATCAATCTCTGCTTCAATAATATTGGCCATCTCTCGCAAATTCGTTTTTTCAAGTTCATGCTTGGAGTGGGAGATGGTCGCCATTCTGGCATTAGAAAGCCAGTTCTTTGTGAGAAGAGTCTCTTCAGTTGTTACCATCCGGTCATGATCACCTAAGATAAGCGTTACAGGAATATTGATGTCGGCCATGTCCTCTTTGGTTAATCCATCAAGGCGCTCTAGATTCTGCATCATATGAGCAGTTGATCTTAATAACTGTTTCCAGCGATCTCCATGTTTCTTTTCAAGAAGGGCCGCGAATTGAGGCAAACTATTTTGAACATTAACCGGGTCTAAGAGAGGAAGTTCCTTTAAAACACTTCCTTCACTCCAGTTAAACTTTGTTCCGTAGGTGAAAATCATTTTAATGGGTGAGTCTTCGAAATTGGCCTTATGATATAGGGCCACATACCCCCCCATGGAGTGACCAAAAATGATTACATCCTTCAGGGAATTTTTTTGAATATAGTTTTGTAGATCATGGGCAAATAAATCAATCCTAAATTCATTAGGTTCTGCAGAACCGATGCCATGACCAGAAAAATTAAATGAATGGGTTTCATAACCTTTCTCTTGAAACAAAGTCATGAGAGGTTCAAGGTCCTGTGCCGTACCCAAAGCTGAATGAAGAAAGATAATTGGTGCTTTTGAATTTTCCATGACGTCATATTATCTGTTTTTTTCGGGCTTGTACAAGAGAAGGAATGTTTGATAACTGTACTACTATGAATGATTTAAAAATTGGCGGAATTTACCAGCACTATAAAGGCAAAAACTACATCGTTAAAGACCTTGCCCGGCACTCTGAAACGCTGGAGTGGATGGTACTTTATGAATGCCTCTATGAGAATCCTGAAGGAAAACTTTGGGTGCGTCCTTTGGGGATGTTTTTAGAATCAGTGGAAATTGATGGGAAAATCCTCCCACGATTTAAATACATCGGTGATCAGAAAGGGAAAGCTAGGCTTTAGGAAGCTGAGATTTTAGAAGGATTGGCCGGGACTCCCAGGGTTTCTCTGGCCAGTAGTGGCGTGGATACTCTCTTTGGTATTCTTTTTTCATTTCCTGATAAGTTTTGTTCCAAAAGTTGATCAGATCTTTAGTGACCTGTATCGGTCTTTTATGGGGACCTAATAATTTCAAAGTAAGCGGAACCTGTCCGTGGATGATTCGGGGAGTATCACTTAAACCATAAAAGTCCTGAATGGGGGCTTCCAAATAGGGATCCATCCCGACGGGATAATGGATAAGGAGTTCTCTTCTTCCGCCTAGGTCCATTTTGAGAGGTAACTCAACATCAAGATTTGAGATCTTAAACTTCTCTTCAATCCTGTTTTTGAGATAGTCCTCAAATCCTTCCCACTTAAGAGTTTCTGCGAATTGAAAAAAATCTCCGGCCTTAAGATCTGTAAAAACCTCTTCCATGTTGAGTCTCTTATAACGGGCCCAGAATTCAAAGCGCCCATATGTGGAGCTTTCTTGCCAGCGGGAGATCTTCTGTTTCATCATCGATTGTGACAGGATATTAATTTTATCCTTCACCGACTGATCAAGTTCACTCCAGTTAAGTTTCAGGATGTTTTCTTCAACCACAATGCTTCCAAATTTCGTTTTCCGCCTGATGGTTATATCTTCTTCAATTTGTATTTCATCTTCTTCCGTAAAAGGGAAAGGCTCCAATGCCCAGATCCATTCTTCTTCTACCGGAAAGATCTTTATCGCTTCTTGCCTTTGAGTGATATTTAAAACAATGAAATAATCATCCATCAGGTTATCAAGACTTGAGTGAAGCTTCAGTGTTCTTCCTGAATAATGGATGAGATCTCTTTGTTTATGACGGATCTTTGCAACTTGATCGACAAAACCTTTTATCAGGCAGCTTTCCCATGGAAAATGATCTGATCCTTCACTTCTTAGATAAAAATTCATTCTCCGCTTAAGAGTTCCGGAACGATCTTCTTCAATCTGAAAGCAGATATAATCCAGAAGCTGTTCCTTCTTTTTTCGTGGCAGCTTTTCACCTTCAACCAATATACGGGCAAGTCTCGAGTCGAGAGGGATCTCAAGCATCTTTTCACCAATCGAGGTTATTTTTCCTTCGAGTGTTACGGCATTCATTTGTTCCAGAAGTTTTAAGGCCTTTTGCCATTTTTCTACAGGGGGAGCATGGAACCACTGAGGGGTGAGACCAGTACTTTTTACGAGTAAACAAGTATCAGTTAAATCGGCTTTTTCTATTTCTGGAATTATATGGTCTGCTCGTTCATTAAAATCATGCTGACTATAAAGCCTGAGACAAATCCCCGGGGCCGTCCGTCCGGCCCTGCCTGCTCTCTGTATGGCAGAAGATTTTGTCACTGGTCTGTCTTCGATAAATTTAAGCCCATTCCAGGCAGAGTAGTGGGCTTCTCGTTGGATTCCGGAATCGATAACAACTTTGATTCCCGGTATTGTGAGAGAACTTTCAGCTATATTTGTGGCCAGAATGATTTTCCGCGTCTCGGATGACGTAAGCGCCTTTTCTTGTTCCTCTTTTTCCAGATCTGCATGAAGAAGGAAAACATTATGAGAGTGAAGAGTGTCTTTAATTTTAAGCATCTCTCTCATACCTGGAACAAATACCAGCACATCCCCGGACGAAGGGCTTAGTGAATCAACTGCTTTTTTCACTTTGGTTTCCAAAGGCTGATTTAAAATACTGGGCTGATTTGGGAGATAACTTATATCTACGGGGAATAAAGGCGCTTCGATTTCAAATAAGCGAGGATCAGGAAGTGCTGAGAAAATATTCTCATCAAGTGTCGCTGACATAAGAATTATTTTTAGATCTTTCCTTCTCGTCTGAAGATCCAATAAGAGCGCAAGAGCTAAATCGGTATCTAGATGACGTTCATGAAATTCATCCAGCACCACCACATCAATATCCTGTAAGAGGGGATCCGATAAAAAGCGCTTAAGGAAAGTTCCTTCGGTATAAAAGACCAGACGGGTTTTAAGTCCCGTATTCTTCTCAAAACGAAAATGATATCCAACTTCTTCACCAAGAGTTAGATCTTCTTCACTGGCGATTCGAGACGCCGCCATTTTAGCTGCCAGCCTCCTTGGCTCAAGTACCGCCACTTTTTTGAAGGATTTAGTGAGGGCCCAGGGTAAACGTGTCGTTTTCCCGCTTCCAGGTGAAGCCTTGACTAGAATAGTTGAGTAGTTTTGAGTGGCCGCTACGATTTCTGGTAAATAAATATCGATGGGAAGAACTAGTTTTTCATTTTGCTTCATGCAGCACCAAACATTTGATTGAATCTTTCCAATCTTACCTTGATAATAAGTGAATTCCTAGGAGTAGATATGTCACTTTGCCCATGCCGGTCGATAGACCAAGTTAAAATGCAATATGAAGAATGTTGCGAACCATTTCTTATTGGTAAGAAAAAGGCCCCTACGGCCGAAGCCCTTATGCGCTCACGCTACTCGGCTTACGTTGTGAAAAACATCGACTACATTGATGAGACCCAGATCACATTAGAAAATGAAGTTTTTAATAAAGAAGAAGCTTTAAAATGGGCCGATAGTTCAGAATGGATGGGCCTCGAGATTAAAAAAGCTCAAAAAGGTGAATCAAACGATAATACAGGAGTCGTCGAGTTCGTGGCCCATTATAAAGATAAGGCTTCTGGAACCGAGCTTCACCACCATGAAACATCTTTATTCCAGAAAAAAGATGGCGAGTGGTTGTTCCGTGAAGGGCAGATTCATGGTGCTCAGCCTGTAAAAAGATTAGAACCAAAAATTGGTAGAAATGATCCTTGTTCTTGTGGATCTGGCAAAAAATTCAAAAAGTGCTGTGGGGCCTAATTGAAAAAAATTATTCTAAACGAACTTATTTCTCGGGCCCGTCAGGAATTGGCGGGCCTTGAAGCTTCCGCCAAGGCCAATCTTGAATTTGCCACTGATCAGGAATTTAAGGCCGAAAGTAAATATGATACTCGCGCTTTAGAAGCTTCCTATCTCGCCGGCGCTGAGGCGAAACGTGTTGAGGAACTTAAATTAGAAGTTCAAATCCTTGAAGAAGTTGATCTGGAAGCTTCTCAGAAATTAGGCGAGATTAGCATTGGGGCCTTAGTAGAACTTCTCCACAACGATCAAAAGCGCACCTATTTTCTCATTCCTACCGCCGGGGGAACAGTTATCAATGCTAATGGTGAAGCGGTCATGGTAGTTTCAGTTTTTTCTCCAATTGGAGACGCTTTAATGGGCCTTAAGCCCGGTGATGAATTTGAAGTTGAGACCCCGAAAGAAACCAGAAATTACCAAGTTTTAAAGTTCAGCTGACAATTATTTCTGCCATCATAATCTTGTGGTGGCCCATTTCTCTTTCTCGGAAAAAGCCTAACATATTGGATTTTTGTTAGTACCCAATTTTCTTTCAAGAGAAAGGCATTATTCACCGATACTCCTGTGAGGCGTTCTTCACGGGAGTTTGAATGAAATGGTCTTTGATACTTTTCGTTTTATTTTCATTACCAAGTTTGGCGGATGTGTCTCGTGACCGTGTGGGAACGATTTTAGATCAAATGGTTAGAGAGAACGTCATTTCACCGGCAGAAGCTGAAAAAGCAAAACTTCGGATGAAAAATATGAATCCCGATCAATGGTCACAACTCACCACCGAAGCCACTTCCGTTGCAAACCGTCTTCCAGCTTCTGTTGGCACCCTTTCTAATGATCTCGATGGCGCCCAGTTTCAGGCCATCAGCAGCGAGGCCAAGCGTATATTGCCTCAAAATTGATTCCTAGTAAGGATCAGCTACATATTTCCAGATTTTATTTTTGATAAATTTTGGCACTAAAAACTGCAAACCACGGGAAATGGCACGCAGTCTTGCAAACGCTTTCATATTCCACGGGAAATGGGAAAGTAGAATGTGTGAATCGAGTACACTGAAAAAATAATCCAAAATAAATGACAGAATAATTAAATCATCCAAAAGACCGATCACGGGAATCCAATCTGGAATGAAATCTAATGGAGAAATGAGTAAACCAATCATTACCAGTAGAACTTTTTTATCTCGAGCCGGAATGCGCTCATCATTTGCGGTATTAACAATAAAGTTTTTTAAGTCATGGAAGAATTTCATTCGTATCCTTTGTAAGCTCACGCAAAATGAGAGAGGTGGCAGCAAAAGCAAATGCTCCTGTCACAAAACTGGCAGAACCAAATCCTTCTTCACAATCCATATTCTTTGCCATTCCCGGGGGCTTGTAGGTTAAACAACCGGTGGCGGTTGGATAAACTGCTCTTTCTCTTGACCAGACGGCCCAAACACCAAAATCACCTTCGTTTTCCAAAGGAAAGGAGAACTCCTGACGAAGCTGTTTCCTGAGTCTGGCAAGGAGTCGATCATTAGAGGAAGTCGACATATCCGAGACGCTGATTTGGAGAGGATCAACTTTACCTCCAGCGCCTCCCATAACAACAAGAGGAATTTTATTTTTTCGGCAATGAATAATTAATTGGCACTTATTGGTGAAATCATCGCAGGCATCCAGAACAAAGTCGTAAGGTTTGTCGAAAATCATTTCCAAATTCTTAGGAGAGAAAAAACACTGCATGCTTTTCACTTCGCAGTCAGGATTAATGTCTTTGATCCTCTTTTCCATAATATCCACTTTAAATTGACCAACAGTGGAACTACTGGCCACACTTTGACGATTAATGTTTGTTACACAAACATCATCGAGATCAACCAAAGTAATAGCACCTATGCCAGTACGAGCAAGAGATTCTGCTGCCCATGAGCCGACTCCGCCAATTCCAATGACCAAAACTCGAGATTCTTTAATTTTACCAAGACTCTTTCTTCCAAAGAGTCGTCCTATTCCACCGAAACGTGCTTCGTAATCACTTTCAATGTTTTTCATGATTCCTCGCTAAATTATTAACTTTAAGTTGTCCACAAGCGGCCAGAATGTCAGAACCTTTTGTCGTTCTGATCATGACTCGTAACTTTTTTGTCACAAGTTTTTCTTTGAAGGCATCTATCAGGCTCATCTCTGGGCGTTCCCAGTTAGATCCAGGAAAGGGATTAAAAGGGATAAGATTAAGAATGGCAGGGCGGTTCCCTAAAAGCTTATATAGTCCTTCAACATGTTCATCACTCATGTTGAAATCTTTGATAAGTAAATACTCATAGGTGATGATTCTCTTGCTCCCTTCGGTAATTCGGTCCAGTTCCTTCATGACGTCCGGTAGTGGCCAGCGCTCATTGATCGGGATAAGAACTTTTCTTTCCTCATCAAAAGGAGAGTGCAGGGATAATGCCAGATTGAGATTGGGAAGAGTTTCAAAAGTTTTTAAACCTGGTAAATAACCGACGGTTGAGAGAGTCATTTGCTTAGGGCCAATCCCCAAAATCTGCGGATCACTAAGAATACTTATCGCTTTTTTTAATTCTGTTAAATTATGTAGAGGTTCGCCTTGCCCCATGAAAACAATACTTGGATTAAGTACCTTAGAATTTTTATTCTTAAGCCAATTGCGGGCCACTAAATACTGCCCGACAATTTCTCCACTGGTAAGATTTCTTTTAAGACCTTGAGTCCCAGTATAACAGAAACTGCAGTTCATGCCACATCCAACTTGAGAGGACAGGCAGACTGTGAATCTTTTATGAAAGGGGATGAGTACGGTTTCCACTTCCAATGAATCTTCAAATTGAATAAGAAACTTAACTGTACCATCCTGAGATTCCTGTACAGAAGAAATCCTAGGTAAGCTAAAATTCATTTTCTGCTGAAGATCTTCAAGGAGCTTAGGGGAAACATGACGCTCCCAAATGGTACGATCTTTATAAAGGCCATCCAGCCAAAACGGAAGGAGATGTTTGGTGCTACCAGAAGTCATAAGAAGGTGAAGCCAATCTTCTTGGTTGAGGGAATAGGCCGAGATCAATTTCATCCGGCAATTATAACAATCCGGCAATGAAATGTCGCTAATTAAGGAGTGGTCTGATTGACCTCTTTTTTTTGCTTAGGCATAATAACCCTATGAAAACCCTTTTAATATCCCTGCTACTACTCACTTCTGCCTGCTCATTCCTTCCAACTAAAAAAGTTCAAGAGAAGAAAAAAGCTGAAGCGGAAAAGGCCGTTGCTTTAAAATATGGGGCCGTCTGGGAATTATTATCACAGCAGAAGATCATCATTCATTTACAGAATGTTGATAAGGCAAGTCCTCTTTCTCTCGTATTAGAGCCGGGAATTGGTAGAAAGGCCATTCCTGCAGGACACTGGGAATTAGTGGGTATAGAAGCCAATGGAAAAAACTATTCATCATCTGGTACTTCTAAAAGATACGTTCTTAATATGAAACCGCACGCAGATGTCTATGCAGGATCTCTCGTTGTTGACTGTCCGAAAGTGAGTACAAGATACTTTTATCTTTTAAAGAAAATGAAATTTTTCAATCGTTATACTTTTAGTCACAAAGGGCAATATTGTGAGATTGTTATTGGCAACGATTTTGAAAGAGTCAGATCAGTTCTTATTAATTCCAACAAATCTAAGAAGTTAAATCTTGAGTTAGGTCTCTAGCCCTCTTTAGTTGGAGGGTTAAAAAAGCTCTTACCACAATTTTTGGCGAGTCTTTTCTAAAGCTTCATAACATCTGAACTTTGACATTTTTTCACCAAATCCTCGTTGATTATAATTTTCTCCAGAGTAGAATCGGCCCAGAACTAAAAAATTCTTTTATTTTCGATTTTGTTGTTGGACGTTAATTCAAGCTGCACGTATGTAGAGACCAAAATCGAGAAGAACCGCAGGGCCAAAAGTCTGTTGTAAGAAAAACTTCGTTTTCTCTGAAAGCAGATGAACACTTTTGTCAGCCTTTCGCTCCTTTAGGAGTCTAGTCATGAAGACCAGGGTTACAACATTTACTAACATGTTTCTTTCATTAACATTTTGTTTGGGACTTGCTTCCTGTAACAAAGATGATTTCTATGAAAAAGAATTCTTGGATAATCCTTTCCAGGATCCCACTACCAATGAATCGGTAGATAACGGGGGCCACGATGGTGATCTTCCTGGAACGGATGGGGGCACTCAAGGTGGAGTGGATAGTGGAGTCGATGGTGGTACAACTGGAGGTACCACCGGATCCTCTCCTTCTGAACCAACTGATCCTGATGATGGTGGTTCTGCTGGGGGATCAACAGGAGGATCAACTCCAACAGATCCAACAAATCCTACAGATCCGGATGACGGTGGAACAACAGGTGGTTCAACTGGTGGATCAACTCCAACAGACCCTACAGATCCGAATGACGGTGGAACAACAGGTGGTTCAACTGGTGGATCAACTCCAACTGATCCTACAGATCCGGATGACGGTGGAACAACAGGTGGTTCAACTGGTGGATCATCTCCAACTGATCCTACTGATCCGGATGACGGCGGAACAAATGGTGGTTCAACTGGTGGATACGTTGATTGTAATCAAGGCCATGGAAATGATGCAGATGGTGTTGATGGATCGAATCCTACCATTGCTACAGATCCAAGATGTAAAAAAGAAACTTTCAGTCAGTCTAGTTCGGAAAGTAAGAAACTCGATATCGTTTGGGTGATTGATAACTCTGGTTCAATGAGAGATGAACAAGATGCCCTTGGTGATAACTTCAGTGCATTCATTCAGGATTTTATTAGCCGTGATATCGATTTTCGAATGGCCATCACAACAACTGATACAAGCTCAAACTATGAGAGAGGTCGCATGGTAACTGGCAGTGCTGAAAAACTAAATTTTGCAGCTGCACAAAACAACCCAGTGAAGTTCATGGAAGACTTTAAAAAACTGGTGCAAGTTGGGACATCTGGTTCTGGTTATGAGAAAGGTTTAGAAGCTGCAGATGAATTTAGGAAGAGATATTCTTCTTCATTCATCAGAAAAGATGCCTATCTTGCAGTGGTAATCCTTTCAGACGAAGAAGATCAGTCTCCTAAGAGTGTTGCCACTTATACCAATGAGCTTAAAAAACTCAAGGACGAAGAAGGTCTGGTTAAAGTTTATTCCATTGTTGATGTTGGTTTAACTAATAACCAAGGATACGGAGTAAGTACTGGTTATAAACGTTATGCAGATGCTTCAAAAAATACTGCAGGTATTGTTGCAAACATCCGAGACGATTTTCACAAGTCTCTTACAGACATGGGCGGAACAATTATAAATCTTCTTGATTCCTTTGCTCTTGCCAATGATCCAGTAAGCGGCACTTTGAAAGTTTATGTCGATGGTGTTGCAACTAACAATTTCTCTTTTGATGAAGCTTCACGCTCAATCAAGTTTGATGTTGGACATATACCTTCAGTTGGTGCCGAGATCACAGTCACTTATGTGAAACAGTAATTAAGAGGGACGTATGCTAAAAATTTCGATCATTGCTCTTGCTCTTATGATGATGATGACAAAAAGAACCCATGCCGGAGAGGAGTCGTTATACGACTTCCTCTGGCTGGATCCGGATAAGAAAGTTTACGTCCTCCAGAACAAGCTTTATAAAAAGGAACAATCTTTTTATTTCGATGTCGGTTATATCTCAAACTTCACTTCGAAGTTTCAGGACACCAGCGGTTTCGGAGCTCGCGCAGGATATTTCATCCATGAAGAATGGGGCTTGGAACTTTTTTACAATAAGTATTCTAATAAAAACAATGATGACTTTGATAACGTTAGATTGATTAACCAGGCTGAGCCTTTTATTCGCCGAATGGACTCAAGCTTTGGTGCCAATCTTATCTGGTCACCGTTCTACGGTAAGATTAATACCTTTAACAAGATTTTCTATTTTGACTGGTCGTTTGGAGCAGGTCTTGCAAAGGTCACAACAGAAAGTAATATAAAAACGGTTCGTCTCGGTAATGTGAAGAATAGTTACGAAAAAGAAACCTACACAGGTGGTATTCTTAAATCAAATGTAAAGCTACACGTGACGGAGAACATCCATGTGGGTCTTGAATATATGAATACCTATTACATGGCACCAGGTCCTAAAGATCCTAAAAGTGATAAATTGCGAACAAATACGGACATCATGATTAGTGTTGGATTTTCTTATTAAGGACCACTTATGAAGCACCTTTTAATATTGATATCGCTCTCGTTATCGATGCAGGCCTTTGGACAGAAAGATAAAAAATTAAGTATGTCCGAGGTATTGGAAAACAAAAAGTATTACTACTCAGCTTTGAATGAGTACTTTATGGAAACCTATGACAAGGTCCTCATTAAGGATGATTTGAAGCGGCTTGAAGATCTTTTGTATTTTACCGGGATAGAGCTTCTTGAAGACTATGAACCGTCATTGCTTCAGAAGTATCCTACATCTTCTACTAGATTTATCCTTGGACGCCAGGCCTTACAGAAGAAAAATTATAAAAAGGCCCTGGAACTCTTTGCTATGGTCCACCCGGACCATCGTTATTATCCAGAGGGTAAACTCCTCGAAGCACAAGTCTATGATCAGCAAAATAATCCTAAAAAGCGCCTTGAGTCCTATGAAGCATGTCAGGCTTCAGCAACCAGTCACGAAAACTCCGCTTTAAGTGAAAAGATTAAACGCTACTACCGGATGGTTCATGAAATTTGTCTGGTCAATAAGGCCCGACATCATTTTAAAGTAGAAGAATATAAGGAATCTCTGGAAGCCTATACAAAGATACCCAAGAAGTCATACAAGTGGCCTTATCTCTTACTTGAGATGGCATGGGTGTATTACCAGATGGGTGACTATAACCGCACTTTGGGACTTCTCACAACCTATAAGTCTCCGCTCCTGGATACCTATTTCTTTCCTGAGGCAGAATATCTGGCAGCGCTTTCATACTTTCGTCTTTGTCTTTATGAAGACAGTATGACGATTGTTAACCAGTTCTACCAGGTTTATCGACCACGCTTCCAGGCACTGGAAGGGGTTTTAAGGAAGAATAGAAAATCTAATGATTATTTTTATAATTTAATGTTCAAACCAGGTGATGAACTTAAAAAACATGAAAAATTCGTTCGCAGTATTATCATTCGTATGAAAAAGCAGACTCGATTTAGTCTTGATGCCAATGCGATCTATAAGATCAACCAGGAAATGCGAAGAATTAATAACAATGAGAAGCCTGTTATTAAAAATATGCTCCTACCTCACCTTGCTGAAGTGAAGGAAAATATGACCGCCAAAATTAACTACAATGCAAAAACGGATGTCTTTCAGTTTTTGGAGCAAGTACCATTTCTTTCTTCCGAGCTTTTTAAACTGAACCTTGAGATTATCGCGAGAAAGAAAGATCTTGTTTATTCTAATAAAAAGCTGATTGCTGATCGAAGCAGGGGAGACTATTCAAACGTTAAGAGATCAAAGTTTGAATACTTTTGGACCTTCCAGGGCGCCTTTTGGGCCGATGAATTAGGTGACTATTCTTTGGGTTTAAAATCAAATTGTCAGACTGTACGCCAGATCACGGAAGAAAAGGAGTAACATGAAAATCTTAGTTTATGTATTGGGTTTATACCTTATGCAAGATGCCTGGGGTGAAGAACAACAGGTTATTTATCAGTATAAAAAATATGAAAAATTTGACCTTGGTAACTTAGAAGTTAAAGGTCAGTTAATAGCACCAGGTGATATCTCAGTAAGAGAAAGAGAACGAAGAAGATTTGAACTGGATTTATATTCACGTAAGGATTTCGACAGCTTTATTAAGAAAGATGTCGAGTCCCTGCGCTAGTAATTCCATGGTATTAGCTTCTGCTTTTCATGCCTCAAAAAGTCGCCATCCAGGAAGAGGATTACCATTTTTTGAGGCACTGTCTCGGTAAGTTTTCTAAACACGGACGTTTTCAACTTTTTTATTAAATGATGGTTGTGATTAAAACTTAGAAGAGTAGAATCACCACCGTTGAAAGACATTTTTTTATTTCTTCTGTTGGACGTTATCTCAAGTTGCACGTTTGTTGATGTCTAGAAATAAAAAAAGAAAGACTCCCAGAGTCTTTTCGGATCCCACATGAATCATCCACTCCAAAACATACAGCTCCTGTTATTAGGAAATGTTGTATCTGCATATCTCATCACAAACGTTTTTAAAATTGAGTCACTTTAAGGGGGACACTTATGGAAGAAGTCGTAACGAATCCTGTTGTTCAAGAAAACATGCTTCAGTGGATCGCAAGGTTCATGAATGAAGGTGGTGTCTTCATGTGGATTATTGCTATTGTTTGGTGCATAGGTGTTGCCATCTCTGCTGAGCGGCTTAAGGCCTTCTTTAAGTTCGATATCGATGGAACAAGCCTGATGGGTACCATTAAGAAGTTCGTAATCGGGAACCAGGTTCAGGAGGCCATCCAAACCTGTTCTGAATCAAATGCTCTTCTTCCCTTTGTTATGAAAAACGGTCTTAAGAGAGCTAACCAAAGTAAAGAGCAAATTCAAGACGCTCTGGAAGCCAGTATCCTTGAATCTGTTCCAAAAATTGAAAAGCGTCTTACTTATCTCGCCCTGGCCGCCAACCTTTCTACTCTATTAGGACTCCTTGGGACCATTCAAGGTCTGATCCAGTCATTCGCAGCTGTAGCACAGGCCGCGGCCTCTGAAAAAGCTCAGCTCCTTGCTGAAGGTATTGCGGTGGCGATGAACACCACGGCCCTCGGACTAATCTCTGCTATTTCTCTCATGGTTATTCACACTATCCTCATGGCAAGAGGTGAAAAGATGATTAAAGAGATTGAAGAAAATTCAGTGAAACTCCTGGATCTTCTTTCAACAAAGAAAGGTCATGTGTCAGCTAATCTTGATAAGGCAGCTTAAGGGATAAGGATAGAAGTATGAAAACTGGTCATAAACTTAAAAAGATTGAAAAACTTAACCTGGTTCCAATTCTGGATTCGGTTTTCATTTTCATCTTTTTCCTATTGATGTCCGCTCAATTTGTTGATGTTTACGAGATCGGCTCTTCAGTACCAATGACCAAAGTAGCAAAAGAAGAAAAGCAGGAGAAGGATCCCCTGAATCTGACACTGGAAGTTACAAAAACTCAGATAGTTGTGAAAACCGGTCTTCGTTCTATTCGTTCACGGACTTTTGCTTCTGAACAAAAGAAGGAGATGAAGGATTATCTTACTGAGCTAAAACGTCAGCATCCTAAAGAAAACACGATGATCTTAAAAGCTGACCCGAAGATCTCTTTTCAAAGCCTGGTCTCTGTTATTGACAGTACTCAGAATAATGATGCTGGCAAAGACAAGAAACTCTTTGACCAGATCGTTTTTGATAACAATGGAGTGAGATAATATGAAAAAGAGATTCTCCCGCAAAAGAGAAAGTGAACCGGTAGATGTTGATATTACATCTCTCCTGGATATTCTCACAATTCTCCTGGTGTTTCTTTTGATGAGTTATAACGCCTCAGACTTGAAGCTTGATCTTCAACCGAATATTGAAATGGCCGACTCCTATGCAAGAGAAATGACCCGATATGCCCCTGTCGTTCAGATTGATAAATCGGCAGTGGTCTTTGTTAACAACAAAGAAGTAGGGAGGCTGCCAGCTTCAGGAGAAATGAAGCAGCTTACAGAATCCTTAAAAGTTGCTAAGGCCGATATTGTTGCTGAAAATAAGAAGAAACTTGCTAACCAGCAAATTAACCCGGACCTGATTAACCTCATATTTGACAAGGATATGGACTACGCGGTCGTTCAAAGAGTCATGCACGACTCTGCTCTTGCAGGTTATTCACAATTTAAGTTCATTGTGAAAGGGAACTACTAGGATGAAAATATTACTTGTCGCTATCCTCTTTTCAAGCGTTTCTCTTGCAGCCGATAATGTCGTCGCTAAGAAGGAATTGACTAATAAAAGATGGCGCACTCTTATGACTTTGGTTGGCCAGGAAATGAAGATCCTGGAGGGGGCTAAACGTAAAGGTGTAGATATCAGATACCGTATGCTGGAACTGCATTCGGAAAAGCTTAAGCTTGTTCACGAAAAGAATAACCTGGAATTCATGGAGAAATCTGTAAAAATTGGTTCTGGAAAAAACAAGGAAAGTTTCTTCAAAGAAACTCGAAACTATTATAACCTTACAAAAAAATTTGGCCTTGATCTGATAAAGAAAAATCCTTCTAAATACAGAAGAGCAGAAGTTCTTTATGCTCTGGCCTTAAATTCACGTGACTATGGACACGATAACATCACTGAAAAGTACTTATTAGAAGTAATTTCTCTGGTAAAAGATCCCCATAATTCTCTCCGTCACCATGCTGAAACAGCTCTGGCCGATTTCTTTTATAATGAAAAACGCTTTCCTGAAGCTATTAAATACTATGAGAGAGTAATTACAAAAGTCGAAGACGACTGGATGACAAAGCATTTATTTAACCTTTCATGGTGTTATCTTAAAAATCGAGAATTTGACCGGGCGATTGAGACTATCAAAAAATCTTATTTTGAGAGTAAAAATCCTATTTACGTTAACATTAAAGATCAGGTCCTCGATAACATAGGCTCATTTTATGTGTATGCGGGAAGACCATTGGATGGTCTGGATTTTTATCTGACAAATGAAAAGAATCCACTTCCATATCTAATGCCAATGGCCGTAAAAACTTCAGATAAAGGGCACGAAAGAGAAACGAAGACTATTCTGGATGCCGCTCAAAAAGTCATTGATAAAAACGACTTTATTGAACACCAGGAAGAATTGCTTCATACTTACCTGGACTATTATCGTCATTATAATCGCTTTACCGATCATGAGAAAATTGCGAGAAATCTTGTGGCCTATTATAAGAAGGCCCATCAGGAATTAGAGAAAGATAAAAAGACTAAATTTAAAATCGAAATGAAAGAAGATGCTATTGAAAAGATGCGTACTCTAGCAGGCTTCCTTCAAATAAAACTGGCAAAAGATGTTAAAAAAGATGAAGGCCATCATAACGCCCAGGAGTTAGATCTTGTTTTAAACTACTTCTCTCACTTGATTACTTTAGATCATACCCGTAAAGTTGAATATTTCTATTTCAGAGCAGAGACTTACTATTCTGTCCACAAATTTATGGATGCAGCTCCAAGTTATGTTGAGGCCATTACTGAGGCGAAGAGAGTTAAAAATGAAGATCTTGCCCGAAAATCCCTCAATTCGCTTTTAGCTCTTACTGGTTTAGAAGTACTTGAGAAAAAAGAGAATTTAAAATTTCTGGTATTTGCTTATTCCGAGCACATTGGATTGTGGCCACGAGATGAAAAATCCGAAAAGATTTACCCTAAACTTTTTGATATTTACCGAGAAGCTTATGATGATATGAAAGCTACGGATTTGATTCGCACCTATAATAAGGCCTATCCTGAGCATTTAAAAGAACAACAGACATTCATGACGAAAGTTCTCGATCAGTTTATCGAGAAACAAAATACCGACAAGCTTGCCCATTGGGTTTCAGAATTTAAGCTAGGTTTTCTGGCATTCAGTAAAGCTACGATTGAAAAAACCGAAATCGTACTTGGAAATATTCTTTTCATCCAATATCAGGACCTTGCTAAAAAAGGCGAGCGCCTTGCTGCCGCTAAAGGTTTCGAAAGTCTTTATGTTCATAAACTTTATCCAAACAAAGTTAAATACCAGGCCGCTTTTTTTGCGGCAATGGCCTATCTGGAACTAGGTGAAACTGTAAAAAGTTATTATTGGCAGGAACTTGCTCATGCCAGAATGACTGAAGCAGAGAAATTAGAGCGTCGTGAAGAACAGCTAAGAATGGCCGAAAGGACCTATCGTCTTCAGGACTTTGTCACTTCTTACAAACTTTCGGAACTACTCCTGAAGAAGTATTGTTCACTAAAAGATGCGACTCAGAACCGTTTCTATGAGATTGCTGTTATGACAGCAGTGGTTGAGGGGCTTCCTGATAACGCAGAAAAGATTATTCAAGATTATACAAAATGCATTCCTAATGCTGACCAAAAGGACCAGGCGTTGGCCCAAATTTATCAGTATCATGAAAAACAGGGTAAATTTTTTACATTAAGAAATTTTCTGAAGCGTCATCCTGTTGAGCCTTATATCAGTCAATATCGTTTCACACTTCAAAAATGGTACTGGGAAAAAAATGATTTGAACTTAAAGGATCAAATCAAAAAAGAATTTGTTGCCCTAAAACATCCAGAGTCCAATGCCTGGTTAAAAGAAATTGCTCTACAAAAACAGGCTCAGGAAGATATGCAAGCTATTATGAGTACTGTTGTATGGGATAGACCAGTATTTGATGGAGAACTTTTTAATAAGTCTCTTGAAAACTATCTTCTAAAACTTAAGGGTTTTAAAGATCGTTATCAGAATTTAACAGAATCTTCTCAAGTGGATTTAGCCATTCTTACCACTCGCTCTTTTTCTGAAGTCTATCTCCATATTGGTGAAACTATCCAAAATCTTCATCCTAAAGGGATGGATGATAAAACGATAAAAGAGTTTCAAAAAGCGATGAAAAATGTTTCAGGACAATTTATCACTGCTTCAAAACAGTACGATAAAAATCTTGAAAAGGTCTTAAAGGATAAAGAAATGCTTGCGTGGGGATCTCGTTCGATTGCTTCTTTTGAAGAAGTTGAGAATCCGGTATTTTCCTTCTTTACGGGACTTACCATGGATAAGAGTAAGGAGTAGAACATGAAAACAATTTCCATCTTGTTCGTTTTACTGGTTCTTGCATCTTGCTCTTCCTCAAGAATTGACAGGAAGATCTCTGATGTGACCTGGGATTCACTCGCTGATGAATCCTATTTACGTTGGGATGAGCTTCGTTTGAAAAAAAATGCAAATCCTGATCATACGGTAGTAAGTTGTTATCAAGGTAAAGCTAAGGATACTCTTGAAAAGTATAAAAAAGATTATCTGACAAAGGGACAAACCCCCTATTATTGGCTCCATATTGGTAACTGTTATTTTGTTCAGGAATTATGGACAAAGGCTGAGTTCTTTTATCGCATGGCACTTGATGAGAATAAAGAGTCTACCGTTAAGTCTATTGCCTTAAATAATCTTGGTCTTATTCATTTTAAATATGAACAATGGGAAAAGGGGAGAAATTTCCTTCAACAGTCTATGAAGCTGGCCCCTAGTTTCAAAACTCCTCGCTATAATATTTCGCAACTTTATTTGCAATTTGGTCTTTACGACAATGCCATTTCTGTTCTTAGTGAAAGGGCCTTCCGCGGGCATAAGGATATCGATGTCTACTTCTCAATGGCCAATGCTTATCTTTATAAAGGGAACTTAAAAGAAGCTTCTTCCTATTTTAAGATGATTCCACTTGACCATTATAAAAGAGAAGACATCGCAGCAACCTATGCTTTGTATTTGATTAAAATAGGTGATCTCAAAGCGGCAAAAGAAATTATGCACAACCGTGAAAGATCGGATGTTCCAGAAATTACCGCAATATCGCAAAAAATTGAAAAGATACTCCTTCAAAGAATGAAAGAGGAATAGATATGAAAACAGCAGTTGTACAGGGACAATTCAGATTATCATGTCTGGATCAGAGAATTAAGGAACCTTTTATTGTAGATAAGAAAAAGCTACTGATTGGTTCAGCGGATAAATGTGACTTTCAGGTCCATGATACTTCAGTTTCATCGATACATGCCTTTATCTACGTAACCGGAGAAGGATTTCTGGTTAAAGACCTTTGCTCAGAAGGTGGGGTTTTTGTTAATGGAAGAAGAGTTGATGAGGCCACTTTGTTTGCAGGTGACACCCTGACATTAGGGACCCTTAGCTTTTCAATTGATTCACTGGAAATTGATGGTCCAGTATTTAATCCTGATGAACAGATTGTTATTAAGGAGACACCTGTTTTTGTTGAGCTTCCTCCAAGAGAAGGTTTGGTTTTCATTGATGGAGAGTATTGTGACATTCAGTTTGATGACTCAGGTTTTGAGCCCCTTTCAAGCATTCCACAAGTCCATATCAATGGAGACTATGTCCCATTGGATGGAATGGATATACCACTTGATATTGCTCACTCAACTAAAGATAAACGCCTGGAGATCATAAGCTACGTGAATGGTCTCATGATGGATGTGTCCTACCTCGATCTCAAAGATGGTGATTATCAGTTTAATTCTGTTAAGAAGGGTAAGACTGATATCCTTTTTCACACACTTCAGAATATTAAAATCTTTTCCATTCATAATGGGGAGTTGAAGTTTTATGCCAATGAATCAGTGATTCCATCTTCTTCATGGGACAGGATTGATCTCAATGAGCCATTATTTCTTACTCATGGAGCTGAACAGGTTTCTTTGCGACTGGTCGACCATAGTACGAGCTGGAAAGATATTCCTTTCTTCTACCGCGATCGAGAGTTCTTTACTCATGGAGGTAAAGTTTTTGCGGCCGTTTTCTTTCCTCTTCTCCTCTTATTATTTGTTACCATACCAAGTAATGAAGATTTAAAAGAAGAAATGGCCGTCATTTACAAATTACCGGAAAAGGTGCAAAAACCAACGGAAGCTCAGGAGAAGTCTGACTTATCGGCGGAAGTATTAACCAGTAAAACTGAAAATACTGGCCATAAGGAAACTGAGCAACCAAATACTAAAGTTGAGTTTGCCCAAGCTTCCCAGAAACAAAAAGTTACAGCAAAATCCACTGCTCCTAAAGCGGCCGCTGCTAAACCGGTTGAAACAGCTCCTGTTAAGGCCTATGAGTTTACAAGTTCTGTATCCTTTAATTCATTAGTGGGAGATGCTCCAAAAATTAATACTCAGGGAAGTAGCGCCAAAGGTTCAGTAACTGATTCTACCTTTAATACTGGTTCTGCTGATGCGGGAGAATTAGTGGCCGGAGCAGATATTGGGGTTTCTAAATTTAATGGCTCTGACAAATCAGGATCAGGCAGCGGATCTTACGGTTCACGAGGACTGGCCTCTAAATCAGGATTTGACTCTGCTTACCTTGAACCCAAAACTGTCGTTTTAGGCTCAATGGATCCAGAACTCTTACGCAAGATTCTACGTGAGTATATTCCCCAGTTCCGTCACTGCTATCAACAAGAACTTATCGGGAATTCAGACAAAATTAAAGGTGTCATTGATCTTAATTTTACGATCTCTCCGGTTGGGAAAGTATCAAAGTATAATATTAAAGTTAAAGATGCTCAGTTCTCTAAGAAAGGTGTGGGGTGTATGGGACAAGTCCTAAGTCTTATCGACTTTCCTAAGCCTAAAGGTGGTGGGGTAGTTGATGTAAGACAACCTCTGAACTTTTTTGCAGAAACAGGAAAAATCTAAAAAAAGAATCCCGCTTCGGCGGGATTCTTTTTGAGTTTTAGTTTCTCGGAGTTTGATGATTTTTAATAATTCTTTTTTGAAGATAGGTTTCAATTTTCTTCACCATGGCAGGTGAAGTGTTAAAACGAAAAACACCGTGTGCCCCTTCAAATGTCTCCCATTTTAACTGACCATTGAATATCATAAACTTACTTCTGGTCATCTCAAAAAGGGAAAGCTTCTGTATTTCCCAGCTCTGTTCCGGGCCTTTTCCTTCACCAAAATGAAACCATTTCTTGGGAACTAATTTGATGGAATCTTCATGAATTTCTAAGCAGTATTTAGGACCTTGTATGGTGTAAAAAATCATCTTGTGCCCTCCGTGGGATAGATGCCTTTCGACGAAATTACCTTTTAAAATAACCTAAATCTCCATCTTGATATGAAATTTATTTTTTTATTTAGGTGAGAAAGAAAGTGGCGAATCTGAGGAAGGAGCAGGGAATTTAGTTCCTGCTGAAAAATATCAGCAGGACTAAATTTAAGGATTATTTTTCTAATAAACTTCTTAACATCCATGCGTTTTTTTCATGAAGCTGCATACGTTGGGTTAGTAAATCAGCAGTAGGTTCGTCAGCCGCTTTTTCAACTGCAGGGAATAGAGAGCGGGCAGTTTTTACAATTGATTCCTGACCGAGTACCAAGTGTCTTATCATCTCTTCAGCAACTGGTTGACCCTTAACTTCTTTGATTGAACTAAGTTCTGCGAACTCTCCATAAGTTCCAGGTGCTGGGTATCCCAGTGCGCGAATTCTTTCAGCGATTAAATCTACGGCAAGGGCGAGTTCATTGTATTGCCCTTCAAACATAAGGTGAAGAGTGTTAAACATCGGGCCTTTTACGTTCCAATGAAAGTTATGAGTCATGAGATAAAGGGTATAGGTGTCGGCCAGAAGGTGATTTAAACCCTTAGCTATGTCCGATCTATCCTGTTCACTCATTCCGATGTCAATTTTCATAATGAATCCTTTGTTTATTTGATGGCCCTAGTTTAGTCCTCAATTGGCCTTTAATCTAATTGATATTCTCTATAAAGAGATAGGTCCTAGCATGAGCTGGGTCATGTTTTTTGAATTTCTTTTTGTAAAGAAGATAGGCCTTGCGCATAATTTCATGTAAGAAATCTTTAGGTTTTAGGCCTTTTTCTCGATGAAATTTGTAGGGGATTACACTAAATCTAGTTAGAAAGACCGTCAAAAAAATGTCAATACCACTATATATAGATTTTTATCTTTTCAAATATCAGATCAACTACTACGCTTATTTTTAAGACAGACAAACAACACCACCACACATCATGAAGAAGGAGCTGGGGTAATGAGCACGGAAACACTTTTAAAGCAGACTAACGATCGTTTTGTTCTATTCCCGATTAAATATCACGACATCTGGGATATGTATAAAAAGGCAATGGCCAGTTTTTGGACCGCAGAAGAAATCGATCTTTATTCCGACTTAAATGATTGGGAATCTTTGAACGACCAGGAACGTCACTATATCTCTCACGTTCTGGCCTTTTTCTCGGCTTCAGATGGCATCGTAAACGAGAACCTTGCTCTTCGTTTTTATAATGATATTCAAATTCCTGAGGCGCGTTCTTTTTACGGGTTTCAAATTGCCATGGAAAATATCCATGCTGAAACCTACGGGCTTTTAATTGATACTTACATTAAAGATGCTGCTAAAAAAGATTACCTATTTAAGGCCATCGATAATATTCCATGCATTAAGAAAAAAGCTGACTGGGCCCTTAAATGGATTTATGGAAATGAATCCTTTGCTGAACGTCTGGTGGCCTTCGCGGCGATTGAAGGAATTTTCTTCTCGGGCTCATTTTGTTCAATTTTCTGGCTTAAAAAACGTGGTCTAATGCCAGGTCTTACCTTCTCTAACGAACTTATCTCTCGTGATGAAGGTCTCCACACAGACTTCGCTTGTCTTCTTTACAAAAACTACATTCAGAACAAGCCATCTGAAAGCCGTATTCGTGAATTGATTATTGAAGCAGTTGAGTTTGAATGTGAATTCATCACTGAAGCTCTTCCGGTTTCTCTTATCGGTATGAATGCAGACATGATGAAAGAATACATTAAGTTCGTTGCTGACAGACTTATGAGACAGCTTGGCTATTCAAATATCTATGAAGCTAAAAACCCATTTGACTGGATGGAACTGATCTCTATGCAAGGTAAGACGAACTTTTTTGAAAGAAAAGTTTCTGAGTACCAAAAGGCCGGAGTAATCAATTCTACCAAGGAAGCGGCTGGTTCTAATTTCGCTTTCTCTACAGATATGGATTTCTAATTTTTTAAAAAGTTTACGACAGGAGATAAGGAAATGTTTGTTATTACACGTTCAGGAAAAAGAGAGCCGGTGCAGTTTGATAAAATCACGCACAGAATTTCTCAACTCTCTTACAATCTAGACCAAAAGTATGTTGATGCTATTCAGGTAGCAAAACGTACCATCAATGGTCTTTTTGATGGCATCACAACTGATGAATTGGATAACCTTTCAGCAGAAGTTTCGGCCTATATGACTTCAGTTCATCCGGACTATGCAAGACTTGCCGGCCGTATTGCGGTGGCGAATCTTCACCGTTCAACTTCCGATTCATTCATGGAGACTTTCGAGACTCTTTATAATTACGAGAATGAATTCACAAAAGAGAAACAACCTCTTCTTTCAGACGAAATCTATGCTTTTGCTCGCGAGCACAAAGATAGAATTTCTTCAGAAATTGCCTATTCTCGTGACTTCGAATTCGATTATTTCGGATTCAAGACTTTAGAAAAATCATATCTATTAAAAGTGAACGGAAAAATTGTTGAGCGTCCTCAGCATTTATTCATGCGCGTGGCCCTAGGAGTGCAAATTGGAAACATCGAAGAAGCTATTAAAACCTATCATCTTATTTCCGAAGGCTGGTTTACACATGCTTCTCCGACTTTGTTTAATGCCGGTACTAATAAAGCGCAAATGTCGTCATGCTTCCTGGTAGCCACTAAAGACGATTCTATCGAAGGCATTTACGAAACTTTAAAACAGTGTGCTCTTATTTCCCAATCAGCTGGTGGTATCGGTCTATCGATCCACAATATCCGTGCCAAAGGTTCTTTCATCCGTGGAACAAACGGTACTTCAAACGGTATCGTTCCAATGCTTCGTGTATTTAACGATACTGCTCGTTATGTTGATCAGGGCGGTGGTAAGCGTAAGGGTGCTTTTGCGATCTATCTTGAGCCTTGGCATGCTGACATCGAAGACTTTATTGATCTCCGTAAAAACCACGGTAAAGAAGAACTTCGTGCCAGAGATCTTTTCTATGCTCTATGGATCAACGATCTTTTCATGAAGCGTGTAGAAACAGACGCTGACTGGACTCTCATGTGTCCAAATAAGTCTCCAGGTTTAGCTGATGTTTACGGTAAAGAGTTCGAAGCTCTTTACGAAAAATATGAAAAAGAAGGCCGCGGTCTTAAAGTTGTTAAAGCTCGTGACCTTTGGTTCAAGGTCATTTCATCTCAAATTGAGACTGGAATGCCATTCATGCTCTATAAAGATGCAGCAAACGAGAAATCAAACCAAAAGAATCTTGGAACTATTAAGTCTTCAAACCTTTGTACAGAGATCATGCAGTATACTTCTGATAAAGAAATTGCTGTTTGTAATCTGGCTTCGATTGCTCTGCCTATGTTTGTTGTTGATGGGAAGTTCGACCATAAAAAACTTTATGATGTGACTTATCAGGTAACACGTAACCTTAACCGCGTGATCGACCTTAACTACTATCCGGTAGAAGAAGCTCGTTACTCGAATATGAAAAACCGCCCAGTAGGACTAGGTGTACAAGGGTTGGCCGATACTTTCTTTAAAATGAGACTTCCTTTCGATTCAGAAGGGGCTCGTACCGTTAACAAAGAAATTTTCGAAACTATCTACTATGCATCTCTATCAGCTTCTTGTGATCTTGCTAAGGATCAGGGAGCTTATGAGTCCTATGAAGGTTCTCCGATCTCTCAAGGTATCCTCCAGCACGATATGTGGGGAGTGACTCCATCTGAGCGTTGGGACTGGACTACTTTAAGAGCTAAGATTAAGACTTACGGTGTTCGTAACTCTCTTCTTATGGCCCCTATGCCAACAGCTTCAACTTCTCAGATCCTTGGGAACAATGAGTGTATCGAGCCTGTAACTTCTAACATCTATACTCGCCGTGTTCTTTCTGGTGAGTTCGCGATGGTTAATAAACATCTTGTTCGTGACCTTATCGGCCTTGGTCTTTGGAGCGAAGAAATGAAGGACCGAATCATTGCTCACAATGGTTCAGTCCAATACATTCCTGAGATCCCTGCCGAGCTTAAAGAGCTTTATAGAACAGTTTGGGAAATTAAACAGAAGTCGATTCTTGAGATGGCCGCAGACCGTGGTGCCTATATCGACCAATCTCAATCCCTTAACGTTCATATGGAAGATACTAACTTCGGTAAGCTTTCCTCCTTGCACTTTACGGCCTGGAAGCTTGGACTTAAAACAGGTATGTACTACTTGAGAACACGTCCAGCTGTGGATGCGATTAAATTTACAATTAAAGAAACGTCAACTGGTTCATCAGCTGACCAGCAAGCGGCGATGGTTTGTTCTCTGGACAACCCTGAAGACTGCGTAAGCTGCGGAAGCTAGGTTTTTCTGTCAGAGGCCCTCTCTCATCAGGAAAGATGAGAGAGGGCCTTTTTTTTTGTTTAAAAAGACAAGGTATATCCCATCTCTGGGCGTTTGAATTCTGGACTTAAGTTGCTCTTATTTTCAGGAATAGGCCTATGGGGAATCACTGGAAATGTTATAGTTTCACCTTTACGAAATATAATGCTCTTATGATCCTCTAGGTGTTTGATGTCTATCCCATGTTTTCTCATCTCTACCCAAGTATCATTAAGGTCAATAGCAACGCCCTGATAGTAAAACTGTATACCTTCCATTTCTGTATGAAGTGAGATTCCCTTAGGCTTTAGAACCCTCATGATTTCGTTAAAAAGCTCAAATTTGTACCTGATTTGTTTTATAAAACCTGCCGTAAAAATTAAGTCAAACTTATTGTCCCCATAGGGAATGTTTTCTCCAAAATCCAGTTCTTTGAAGACGAGGTAGGGTAAATCGACTTCTTCAATTTCTTTTTTAGTAAAGACTTTAAATTTAAGTGCATCGAGCATGTAATTTTCGCGTCGATAGAAGGTATGGATTTGCTTGTTGTGAATGCCATAGAGTTCAATATCGGGGAACCTTTTTCTGATTTCCATAAGAATGCGGCCATCGTCTCCGCCAATTTCCATAACCCTGGTTTTTTGTCCAGCAAATCGATTCTTCTCAGAAATTTCTCTGATCAAGACTTCCAGGTCATATGGAAGAATTTTCTTATTAAACTCTTCCAATGATCGGGATTTTTCATTTTGTGATTGAACGCTTTTATGGTCATCCCAATACATCGAGGAAGCTTCTTGCTCATTCTGAAAGTAAAGACTCAAGCAAAAGCCGACAATAATAAAAGAAATGACCAGGAGTATGTTTCTAAGACCCATGACCCATTGAACACGGATTACTGAATTTTCTCAAGTGGTTTTGACATTGAGTTTTCAGTGATAATAATAGTGTTGAGTTATTTCAAGGAGCTTTTGTGAAATATGCCATTATTATTTGTTTTATATTTATGGGCCTATCGGCTCAGGCCAATGAGAAAGGGTTAGGCATTTCTATTGGTAATCCAACCGGTCTGAATGGGAAGTATTGGCTCAATTCATCTAGGGCAGTAGACGCAGGTCTGGCATGGTCACTGGGAAAAAATCAGGAGGTGAGTATTCATTCTGATTACCTCCTGCATAAGGAAGGTGCGTTCTACTTTAATGATATTCACCCGCTGGATTTTTATTACGGCGTTGGGGGAAGAATGGAATTTGCTGATGAAATTGAACTAGGGGTGCGTGTACCTTTGGGAATTGCTCATCGTTTTGAAGCAGAGTCGGCCGACGTTTTTGCAGAGGTTGCCCCTATCGTTGATCTGATTGGGAAAACTGGACTAGAGTTGCATCTAATCTTTGGTGGACGTTACTATTTCAATTAATCTTTAGGGGCCTTAAGTGCCCCTGCTTTTTTTACTTTATATAGATTTTTTCTTTTATGCTTACTTTCTTTCCATTAATTTCATGAATCCTTAATTCTCCTCCTAAATTCTTTTCTATCCCGGTGGGATTTAGAGGATTGATCTGGAGTTTATAATCTGCTTCGAATTTAACCTTAGACTTAGTTCCTTGAAGTTCTCCACTATTGATTTTGAGATTCAGGATAGGAGGATTTTCCAGGCTTGCGGTGATTCTATTTTCCGAAGTCATTTTATTAAATGATTTTATATTTCTGAGATTCAATGTCACCGGGAAGGGCGAAAATATTTTAGGTTTAAACGATCCTTCAATGTCACAACCTGGAGCAAATTTAAAATTTAAAGTTACTTCTTCTTTCATGGTCATAATGTTGAACCAGTTTATTTTCTTCTTTTCACACTTATCCACCCGGAAGCCATCTTTAGACGGAGTTTTATTTGCCTTAGAGTGAGGTATTAAAGGAGCTATTAGAGAGGTTATGGAAGCCTTAACATCTTCAATCTCGCTGTTGGCCGCTACGGTGAAGCTTAAAAAGAGGACTATCAAAATTGGCATAAGTTACCTGATTTATTACAAGTTGTTTAATCTTAAGTTAACCTTATTCTACTGTTTAGCTTAAATTTTGATAAGGTTACGCGCATAAAAGTAGAGTGAAGCACTATGGAAGATGTCTTAAGCAATAAAACAGTACTAGTCGTTGATGATGAGCTGGATTTAAGAGAGATTGTTGCCAGTGAATTAGAGTTTATGGGCGCAAAGGTTTTTCAAGCAGAAAACATACTCAAGGCCCAGAATATTCTTAATGAGCAAGAAATTGATCTTGTTATTTCAGACATTCGTATGCCTGGCGGAACTGGGATAGACCTACTAGAAACGATTAAGGCCCACGATCGTCCTTGTCCCCCTGTCATTCTTATCACTGGTTTTGCTGATATCACCCTGGAAGATGCCTTTGATAAGGGGGCCGAAGCTCTCATCAGTAAACCTTTCAAACTTGATGATCTCATCAATATGGCATCTCGTTGTATGGCGCCAATTGATGAGCGTTTTACCCAGCCGCTTACCGCTCAAAAGAGCATCACGACAACTGAAAATGATGACATTTATTTTGGTCGTGGTGGAGCAGCTATAGAAATAACGAATCAATCCGGCCGATTTGATGTTGGAGACACCATTCAATTTGATCTCTTAGTAGGCGAACATCATATTAATGGTAGTGGAGTCTGTCGCTGGGTGAAACAAAGCGATAACGATGGCTCACGCACCTATATGGGTCTTGAATTTATCTGTCTTAAAGCGGATTCTTTGAATCAATTTAAGGATATGTTTAAAAACCGAAAAATCATTCCTTATATACCCAACATACCTTATTAATTTCGTAGCCAATGGCAGGTATAACCTCCTGGATTCTTTTTTAAGTAATCTTGATGGTATTCTTCCGCCGGATAAAAGGTCTGGGCCGGGACAACTTGAGTCACGATAGGCTTAGGCCATTTCTTAGACTCATTAACTTCTTTGATTTTCTCTTCAGCAGTTATTTTTTGTTCAGGTGAATGATAAAAAATAACTGAACGGTATTGAGTCCCTTTATCATTGCCCTGTTGGTTCAAAGTCGTAGGGTCATGCATCCGGAAAAAATACCCCAAAAGATCTTTAAAAGTTAATTTTTTGGGATCAAACACTACTTGCACTGTTTCCGCATGATTAGTTGTTCCAAGACTGACTATCCTATAAGTAGGATTGTCGACCGAACCTCCCGTGTATCCAACAGTTGTCTCAATCACTCCAGGAATTTCTTTGATAATTTCTTCCATTCCCCAGAAGCATCCGCCAGCAAGAGTCGCAGTTTCTTTGCTCATAGTTTTGGCCCCTAGTTGCGTTCCCACCATTAAACATAAAAGTAAAGTGAACGTTTTCATGGGATCATTTTCCCAGAAAAAGAATCATTTGGCCCATAACTTTAAAAGTTTGTTACAATGAATACATGACAAAAGGGCCTGAGGGATTTGAAGCATTTTATAGTTCTATGTATGGTGAGCGCTGGCCGCGTTTAAAAGAAGCATTACTGGCGCCTAAAAAACATGTTGCTGTTTTAAATCCTTTTTCGAAATTTAAATTCATTGATACGCCACTTCACATAACAGGAATCTCCTATGAGCATGATGTGAGGGAAAACTTCCCGCAGCCTGCTCAAACCGAAGAGGGCTTTCATAATTATTATCTGATGGATGCGGCAAGCATCCTTCCTGTAGAAGCCTTGGACCTTGTTCCTGGTGAGAAAGTTGTCGACTTGTGTGCGGCACCTGGCGGTAAGAGCTTACTGTGTGCTTGGAAATTAAAAAATCAAGGTCATCTGGTATCGAATGACCGGTCGGCCGCCAGACGGGCACGTATTCACCGTATTTTTGATGACTATCTTCCTAAGTCTGAACAAAAAAACCATTCGATTACCGGATACGACGCTACCAAGTGGAGTCTCTATCAAAAAAGTATTTTTGATAAGGTTCTATTAGATGCTCCTTGCTCATCTGAACGTCATGTTCTTGAAGACTCAAAGGAGTTATCTGTCTGGGCACCTGGTAGAACCAAGGCGATAGCCATAACTCAATTTGCTATGCTGGCTTCGGCCCTGGATATCGTTAAAGTCGGGGGAACGATTGTTTATTCGACCTGTGCTCTGTCTCAGTTAGAAAATGACGAGATCATTCGTAAGCTTTATCAAAAACGGCCAGGTCGTTTTGAATTGATCCGTAAAGAATTTTCTTTCGGTGAAGTGACTGAATTTGGATGGCAGGTGTTACCTGATACAACCGGATGGGGTCCCTTTTATCTGGCCGTGGTTAAGAGGATTAAGTAAGACTCCAGTCAATTTCTTTTAAGCCTTTTTCTTTTAGATAGGTATTGGTTTGTGAAAAAGGTTTAGAACCTACAAACCCGCGGTATACGGATAGAGGAGAGGGGTGCACAGATTTGATGATCTTGTGCCTGTTCTCATCAACCTTGGAAGCTTTCTTTTGGGCCGGGCTTCCCCAAAGAATGAAGACGAGATGATCTTTTTCATGGTTCAAGATTTCAATCACCCGGTCAGTGAATTTTTCCCAGCCTTTTTGATGATGACTTCCGGCCTTACCATCTTCAACTGTCAGAACGTTATTGAGAAGTAAAACTCCCTGGCGCGCCCAGCTTTCTAAGCATCCATGAGTTGGTACTTGTATTCCCAAATCGTTATTTAACTCTTTAAAGATATTCACTAAAGAGGGCGGAATTTTTACTTCTTTATTAACGGAAAAACACAATCCATGGGCCTGATCTGGGCCGTGATAAGGATCTTGTCCCAGGATGATGACTTTTACCTGATCAAAGGGGGTTAAGCGAAAGGCTTCAAAAATATTTGAGGCCGGGGGATAGATTTGTTTACCCGACTTGAATTCCTGATTTAAAAACCTGAATAATTCCTCCATGTATGGAGCTTTCAGTTCCTGACTAAGGTATGCAGACCAGCTTTCATCTAATGCTAAATTCATGATGTATTTTTAACTTATTTCTTTTATTTTGGCCAAAGGAGGGGCGAAATTATTATGATAAGTTATGACTACGAAGAGATATGTTATTTGTGATCTTGAGGCCACTGGTCTGGATAGCGAAGCTGACATTATCGAACTTGCTCTTTTGACTTTTGAAGATAATAAGGTCATCGATGTCTATGAAACCCTGGTCAATCCATTAAGAAATGTTCCTGAGTTCATTACCAATCTAACCGGTATTTCCAATCGTAGTTTGAAAGAAGCTCCCAAGTTCTATGAGATTTCTGAAGCAATCCTTTCTCGTTTGGATGGGGCGATCTTTGTTTCCCACAACACTGAGTTCGATTTGGGGCTATTAAGAAAAAAATTTAAAGAAATGGGTCATGAATTAAAAATAAAAGATTTTTGCACTCTTAAAATGGCCCAATTTGAGATTCCTGGCCTCAGTAATTATAACCTCGATGCCCTCTGTAACTTTTTTAATATAAAAATTAAGGATCGTCATCGGGCGATAGGAGATGCCAAGGCAACGTTATCGCTTTTTAAAGAGCTTCAAGATTTAAGATATAAACCTACTCCCAAAGTTTTTTATCTACCTCAGCATGAAAAAATCATGAAAATGATTCCTTCAAAGGCCGGGAACCTGTATTTCAAAAATGGAGAAGGAAAAGTCATAAGAATTGAAGCCTCATTTAACATGCAAAAAACGGCCAGGGACCTCTTGCTGGTTAAGCCCTCAAATCGTGATTTACTCCTGAATGTTCAGAGCGTGGAAGCTGAAATTACTGGTTCGGCCCTAATAGCTGAATTTAAAAAACTTCGATTCAAACCTTTTCATCCTCATTTTGTCATCGTGACTGAGCTTCACAAAATGGAAAAGTATTTCAAAATTAAAGCTTACCGAAAAGATGTTGAGGGCCTTTGGTATTTTAAGAATCTGGAGAGTGCTAAGAAGAAACTTAATGAACTTAAACGGGCCTTAAAAGATAATACCTTTATTTACCGAGAGGGTGGGAAATCAAAAGAAGAAATATTGCGGCATAATCAAAAAGTGGATTCACTTGCAAAAATCACCCGTTTCCCTGCCGATAACCTGATTTTAATCGGAGAGGGAAGGACTTTGGGTGAAAAATCAGTGATAGTGATCAGAAAAAATCACGTTTTGGGCCATGGTTATACCAGTGATTCTGATGAAGAAATATATGCAAATCCTGATAAGTACTTGTCCCGACTCTATAAATCCCATCCCGGAGTAGATCTGCTCGCCCGCAAACATCTGATGGTTTTAAAAAACCTAAAGCATAAAACCGAAGGCTGGCGCAGTCTGGCCGAAACGTGTTAGGATGTTGTCATGAATCCAAAAAAATTTATCTCTACAAAACGCTTTTCAGGTTTCCCTTGTACCCATCGTCAGTGGCGAGCAAGCTCTCACTGCCGGTTTGTTCATGGTTACTCTCGTTCCTTTTATTTTGAATTTGCCTCAAATGAACTAACCCCTGAAGGTTGGGTCGTCGATTTTGGCGGTTTAAAAGAATTAAAAACATGGCTTGAGCATATGTTTGATCACACTTTCTTAATTGCTCAAGATGATCCCCATCTGGAGGACTTTAAAAAATTAAACAACGAGGGAGTGATTCAATTAAGAGTCATGCCTAATCCTGGAATGGAGGGGACCGCTCTTTTTGTTTATGAAGAGGCGATGAAGATTCTAAAAAGCCTTTATGGAGAGCGCGCTTGGATCACATTGGTTGAAGTCTCTGAGAATGAGAAAAATAGCGCTAAATTTATTCCATGAATCCCTGGAGCAGCTTCCTCCCAGCGACATGTTTACCTGACCAATGCAACTGTGAATTTACCCGGGATGCCCTCATTCGTCAGCCCTCGGCCTTCTGGAGCTCATTTGCCTATCTCTTTACAGCTCTTCTTATTTACCGTGAAATAGGGAACAAAACGGTTGAACTTAAAATGTGGGCCGGAGTTTGTTTCTTGATGGGGCTATCGAGTCTTTTTGGACATGGTAGCTTTATCAATCTGGCTTTGGCCTTAGATTTTGCTTCTATTATTTTAGTTTTAAGTTTTTTTGCCTTGTTGAATCTGATGGGAAATTACCGCGAGAAGATTTTTAGAATATTCTTCATTTTCCTTCTCTATTACATTTCTGTATTTGCAATCATGTATTACATGGATAAATGGCCCAAGATATTTATTAGCCTTTTAGTCTTTGCTTTTTCACTCTTTGATTTAGTTCGCACTTGTGGAATAGATTTTTTTAAACATCGAGCTCTTCAGATTTCTCTGGGCATATTGGTCATTTCTTTTGGAATGTTTTTGCTGGATGAATTCCACTTTGGTTGTGAACCTGAAAGCTGGTTTCAGTGGCACTCTTTGTGGCATATTGGTACGGCCATCTCAATGTATTATTATGGTAAGTGGCGTTTTACTTGTGTCTAAACTGATTTAACCAATTCAGAATTTCTTGATCCATAACTTCAGGAATGTAACCTTCGTTATTGAGTAACTGCAGCGCCAGAGGGGGATTAAGATCCTTAGGCCATTCATTAAAATAATTCTCTGAAAAATAATGGACCATGGCCGATTTTAAACACTTCAATAAATGAATGGCGTAAGCATTCATGTCGGCAATGAGATACTCAAATTCATCAGCAAACTCTTTTCTGGAAAGATCGAAATAGTCCAAAGTTTTATCCAACAGGCCATAAAAGCCAAGTTGCCCCTCATAACAATTATTATGATGATAAAAGTGATCGGCGTGAATCAAATCGTGCATAGTAAAACTTAGAGCATCTCTTTCCCCAAGGATGTAAGTGGAGAGTCTTTTATCCATGATACAAGTGACACATCTTCTGCCTTGCTTCTGCTGCTGTAATACTTCGCCGGGAGTAGGAATCCTGAACATCAATTCCAATCCATAGCTCCCACTGATCCATGAAAGGATCGCCCGGTTAACCGAAGCGGGGGTGGACTTAAAAGCAAAATTGGCAAAAATTTCCTCTATGGTCTCAAACTCTTGAAGGCGTTTTAAAACATTCGATTCAAAATGAAAGGGAAGATTTCGAAAAGGAATGCCATTAATTCTTAAAACCGATTTTTTGGCCCCTGGCCACGAACCAGGGTTCCGATGTGCTAAGAAAACAATGATATAACAGGCCACAAATTGAGCTTCATTTATTTTTCCATCCTGAAGCAACTTGTAAAAAGGTGTCAATTTTGCACCTACTAAAGGTGCTTCCGTATTTAACTCATCCTGAGAAACTAATTTTTTCTTAAAACGCCCTGCTCTTGAGGATGATTTATTATAGAAATTTTCAGTCATGGTGTATCATTAGCATATTGGACCCAAGGAGGGAAACATGATTTGGCAAAGTCTTGATAAAGTATGGCGTTCCGCCGGTAGAAAACAAGTTAAAGTTAGATTCAACGATTGGTCACATCAAATTAAGTACTTTGTTATTTTAGGTGAGAGCAGTGACGGTAGACGCTTTATTGGAAAGCTTGATACAGGGGAAAAAATGAGCTTTTCTAAAAAATCCCGAGGATGGTCTCTCTATCAATCAGAGGATGAGTACCAACAAGCACATGCAGTTTAAGCTTTCTTTCTGATGTAGAGAACCTTATCTACTTCAGCAATCAACTTTCCGTCCTTGTCTTTAATTTCGACTTTAAAAATATAATCCATTTTATTCTGGGCCACTAAGGTGGCCCTAATTTCTTTTAAATGATCTTCCGTAAGATTAAATTCCGCAAAGACCGTTCCTTTTCCAGGTTTTCTGAAATTGATAGTGGCGGCTTTGTCCCAAACAATATATTCGGGACCTAGATTTTTAATCAGCATTAGCATGTACCAAGGATCAACCATGGCATAAAGGGAGCCACCGAACTGCGTACCCATATAATTTTTATTATAAAAAGTGAGCTTCATAGAAACTCTGGCATAGCGGTAATCTTTGGTCATCTTGTGAAGTTTTACGCCTGCACCCAGAAAGGGCCCGTAGAAATTAATGACTTTTTCCAAAAATAGCTGACGTAATCTCATAATATTTTCACATGTGTTTCTGCATGAGCAATCAAGTCACCGTCAGGGGACGTTAAGTCTGCTCTCATAAAGATAAAATTCTTGGTCTTTTTTAATATGGAAGCTTCAATCAGGCAATGACCCATCTCTTTTGTAAAGGCCTGGAGGTAAGTAATATTCATCGATAGAGTAATACATGGAGCATTGGCCGTCATAAAACTAAGAGGTCCAAAAACTTCATCAATACAGGCCGCCAGCATTCCACCTTGATAAAGACCAACAGGGTTGGTGAATCTTTGTTGAAAAGGAACTTTGGCCTTTAAATTTTTTCCAGGATTCATTTCCACATACTCAAGTCCCAGTTCTCCCAGTGTAGGAGGAGGAAGTTGTAGGTTTTTAGGGAATTTCTTAATCAACTCTAAAAATTCTTTGTGAGCGCTCATAATTTGATACTTTTTAAATATGTTTTTAAATTTTTAACTACAAGGTCAGGATCATCATCCATACGGGCTATTTGGATACTTCCCTGAATGAGTGCCATGACACTGCTCACAGCATCTTTTCGGGGGATTTTAGTTGGTATCTTTTTAAATAACTGAGTCAGCCAATCCCGATGGAGCTCATGAAGTTTAGTAATTTCGACTTTAAGATTTTGATCTACTAATTGCCATTCAAGACTTAGCGCTCCCACCGGACAAATGCGCTGTTTTTTTACAATCCAGTCTGTAAGCTTATGGGCATAGTTTATCACTTGTTTTTCAGGAGTGAGATGTTCGTACTTTTTAACCCAACTACAGAATGATTCTTGATAGAAACGATACAGTTCGATCGCTAAGGCATTTTTGGAAGGATAGTGATGATAGAGGCTGGCCTTTTTGATATTAAGAGAAGTTGCCAATTCCTGGAGGCTAAAACCGTTAAGCCCTCGGGCAAGTAGCATTCGACTTGCTTCATGTAATAACTCGATTTTTGTTGTAGCTGTCGACATGAGACCAATCCTCGTTTACACTATCCTAACCTACCGACCGGTAGGTTGTCAAAAAAGGAAATATTTTTATGAGAAAAGTTGCAATAATTAATGGTTCACGAACTCCCTTTGTAAAATCCATGGCCCAGTATCAGGGCGCCGGAAATTACGATCTTTTAAGTACTGCTTTTAATGATCTGATTAAAAAAAATAAACTTGAAGGAAAAATGCTGGGTGATGTGATCATGGGAACCGTCATGAATCATCCCTTCGATTGGAATCTCTCACGTGAGGTCGTATTAGGTTCGGGCCTTGCCCATGAGACTCCAGGATTCAATATACAAAGGGCCTGTGGAACAGGTCTTGAAGCGGCAAATATTCTGGGTTTAAAAATTGCTTCAGGTCAGGTTGAAGTCGGTATCGCAGGTGGTTCCGATACCAATTCTGATATCCCCCTGATTGGACAGAGAAAACTTACTCATTGGCTTATCCGCTTACAAAATGCCAAATCACTCGGCGAGAAACTAAAAGTCATTGCAGACTTTAACCCGAAATATTTAAAACCTCAGCTTCCGGCGGTTAAAGAACCTCGTACAGGACTTTCCATGGGAGAGCATACAGAACTGATGGTTAAGGAATGGAAGATCTCACGTAAAGAACAGGATCAACTGGCCTATGAATCTCATCAGAAAGCCGCTAAGGCCTATGAGGAAGGTTTTCATGATGATCTTCTGGTAAGCTTTAAAAAAGTTTCTAAGGATACAATCACCAGAAAAGATACGACCGTTGAAAAACTCGCTAAACTTAAACCCGCCTTTGATAAATCAGGAGCTGGAAGTCTGACTGCAGGAAATTCAACGCCCCTTACTGATGGAGCTTCTGTGGTGTTACTCTCATCAGAAGAGTGGGCCAAAGAAAACAATCTGGAAGTATCGGCTTATTTAAAAGATTGTGAAGTGGCGGCCCTTGATTTTGTAAAGGGTGCAGGGCTTTTGATGGCCCCTACAGTTGCCGTCTCTCGTCTTCTTGCACGCAACAACCTTCAACTATCGGATTTTGATTTTTATGAAATTCACGAAGCCTTTGCCGGACAAGTTCTCTGTACACTTAAGGCCTGGGAAGATGCGGATTACTGTCAAAACGTTTTAAAACGTGACGCTCCCTTGGGTTCTATTGATAGAACGAAAATGAATATCAAAGGTGGAAGTCTCGCTCTTGGCCATCCATTTGCGGCGACAGGGGGAAGAATTATTGCTTCAGCTGCGAAAATCCTCAAAGAAAAAGGCCAGGGAAGAATTCTTATTTCGATCTGTACAGCAGGGGGGATGGGAGTGGCGGCCATTATTGAGCGGTAAATAATATGCATATGATTCTTCGTACCATTCTTATCTTTTTCAAAAGGGGTCTCCTAAGGCCAGCTCACATAGGAGACCCTACCTTGATCAGCATGCGCGTTCTGCCAACAGACCTTGATCTACTGTGGCATGTAAATAATGGCGTCTATTTCTCGTTCATGGACTTTGGCCGTTGGGATATGGTTTTCCGTACAGGTCTCTATAAACTTTCAACGCAAAACAAGATTTATGCTGTCGTTGCAGGAGAAAATATAAAGTTTAAAAAATCTCTAAAACTTTGGGATAAATTTCAAATTGAAACTCAAAATATTGGTTTTGATGATAAGTATTTTTTTGTGAGACAAAAGTTCCTTCTTAAGAATGAGGTTATGGCGATTGGCCTAGTTAAAATTCGTTTTTTAAAGAAGGGAGGCGGGACTATTTCACCTCATGAGATTATGGAGAAATTAGGCGACCATAATCTCTCAATGAATACAAAATTAGGAGAGGATTGGTTTAACATGGATCGTCAGTATTTAATTTAATAATATTTAATTCGTGTGAAGATTTTGTCAGGACTTAGTTTTGAGTTAAAAATAAATTCTTACTTGGAAGTTTGAAAAATAATTAAAAAGTAGCTACTTCCGAATGAAAAATTATATTCCCCATAAAAGTTAGGTCTAAGCCCTTAAGCTAAGTTTAAGTCAACTTAAGTAGACCTCTAAGTTAAAAATTCAAGTGTCACTTGAAACTAAACAATGGAGGTAATTTAAGTGAAAAAGTTAGCACTATCACTCTGTCTTTTGACGATGGGAGCGGCCCACGCTTCTGATATCGTCGTTCTGGAAACTCTCGACTTCTTTACCAATGGAAAAGCGGAAGCTCGCTTTGAAGTGAATAAGGAACTGGGTAGGGCCTGGGTTGTTATGGATATTACCGAATTCCGGCGAGGTCCAAGAAGCGAACACCGCACCAGAGAAATTCGTGAATTGGTTCCTGGATTAAGTTACGATGCTAGCACCAAAACTATTGTCTATGACAAAGATGGGGCCATTCATGACTGTGCCAAAGTAAGTCCGAGGGGTAGATCGATTTTTCGTTATGATAAAATCACACCCCTTAATTGCTCACTTAAAGTAAAGAAAGTGAGAAAAGAAGTTGATGACGGCTTTCGCATCCGCCATCAATCAGTAATGCAAGCAGTCCTTACTTACTAATTGTCGACATTTACACCTAGGGGTTCGAAATGAAAAAGCTCGCACTTTCTCTTTCTTTATTTGTCATGGCCTCCGCACACGCCGCTTCAATGATAATTTTAGAAATTCCTACATCCCATTGGACAACAGGGAATGAAACTGTGTTTGAAGTGAATAAAACACAAGGTCGCGCTTGGGTTGCCCTTTTTGCTCAACAGGGTAGACGGAACGATAGAGTTTATCAGGAACATCGGACTCGCGTACCTGGATTGTATTTTGATTCTTCTTTATCAAAAATTATGCTGGAAAAAGATGGTGGCCTTATTGAATGCGCCAATGTCAGAACCAGAGGTCGATCCATTTTTCGACACGATAAAATCACACCAACTGGTTGTCAGTTGAAAGTGAAAAGAGTGAAGAAATATATTGATGATGGTTATCGTGGACATAGAGTTGATATGACTCAAGTTCATCTCATTACGAGGTAATTTTTCTGGAGATGACGTGTACAAACCGTACACGTCATCTCTTCTCACTCTTAAAAAACGACTGTGCAAACACTGCTACAAAATCTATCTTAATAGTTTGTTCAAATATGATTAAGACATACCTGACATCTTTTATTTCATAAACCTCTTTGCTAATTTTCCGTTTCTATTAATGTCAAAGGAGATTTTATGAAAATGTTAGCTCTTGTTCTGTCTCTCATGATCGGTCAAGCCTTCGCAGGTTCAGTAGACGTTTTGAATGTGAAACATGACTTTCGAAATGCTGATGCGAAGTCATCATTTTTCATTAAGTATGGAACGAGTGATGTAAAGATTTTGACTCAAGTTGAAGAGCAGATGCAATATGGTGATCAACATTATGTAACAAATTACCATTACTCAACTCTTCCAGGTCTTAACTTTGATTCAAACAGTAACGAAATCACATATACTGCAGATAATGGAGAAACCGTTGTTTGTGCTAAAGTTGTACAACGTGGAGTATCGGTTTTCCGTCATAACCGTGTTTACAATCAAGATTGCCGCTTCAAAATTAAGACGTCCTTTGACACAGTTAAAGTTCGTTTAGAATATTAATTAGCTTTCTTCATGTGGTGGATGTTTAACATCCACCATGTATAATGACAGGCATGAAGCCTATTACGATCACTTATCCGACTCACATTCAACAAAGAAAGCTTGGCGATAAACTTTACGTTCTTGAAGCCATTCGGGACCTAGATGAGGCGATAGATCTCATTTGTGAGGCCATGACTCCGGAAGAACAGCTGGATCCTTTTGCGGAAGATCTTTGTCCTTATTTCGGAATTCTCTGGCCGGCAGCAGAAGCTCTCTCTCAATTTTTAGGCGAGCATCCTGAAATCGTAAAAAATAAGAGCGTATTGGAGCTTGGTTGCGGATTAGGGTTTCCGTCATTAGTGGCAACTCACTTAGGTGGTGAAGTTCTTGCTACAGATTTTCATCCCGATGTGGAGGCTTACTTTAAAAGAAATTGTCGTCATTCATCCCTTACCTGTTCTTATCAGCGCTTAAATTGGCGAGAAGATGGTGAAGAACTGGGCCTCTTTGATGTGGTAATGGGATCAGATATTCTTTATGAATCTAAGCATGCTAGTGAAGTGGCGCTCGGGCTTATCAAATTTCTTAAACCAGGTGGAACTATACTTTTGGCAGATCCCGGCAGGAGTTATCTTCAACGCTTCATTCAAGCGATGACAGAATTAGGCTACCGGGATGATATGACTATCATGACTGCTGCTGCTAAAGATCATTTTATGGTGAAGTTTACTAAGAGCGGGAATTAGTTGATGTACTGAGTGAAGTAGTAAAGGCTAAAGGCCATGGCCATAAAAGTAAATTTCAAAATCATTCTCTCCTCCTTGAGAAAAATCAAATATCTCATTCATTCTAGCGTTATGTAACTTGTTCTCTCAAGGGGAAAAATATTAAGATTTCAAAGACTGCTTTTGTCGGCTATGGGTATTTTACTGAACAACCATAAGCCTTAGTTGTTGGGGTCGGTATTGGCCGACCTTCAAGAGAAGCATCCAAGGCCAGACTTACGAAGTTACGGGCCCCTTTAATGGATTTCTGGTCGGTATCCGGACGATCATCTATAGCACCCTGATATATGAGCTTACCCTCTGGATTAATGATGTACATATGAGGCGTGGCCTTTGCTCCATAAAGTATTCCTACCTTACCTGTAGGATCTAAAAGGATGTGGCTCGCTTGGGATTTATATTTTTCTTTTTCTAACTTTGCTTCTTTTTCTTCTACGTAACCTTGTTTGCCCGGTGCTGATGAGATCACCGATGCCCATACTACGCCTTTATCAGAATATTTTTTCTGAAGAGACTGCATATTCCCCGAATCATAATGTTTTCTTACGAAGGGACACCCATGGTTGAGCCACTCGAGCACGACTGTTTTTCCTTTATAATCTTTGAGATTAAAATTTTGCAAGGTGAAGTCAGGGGCGATACTTCCAGTCGTGAGTGAGAAAGCATTGAGAGTAAAAAGTAATGTCGTAAGTGTGATTAGTGTTTTCATGTGACTATTATCACTTGATTTTCATTATTTGCCAGAATACGACGCGTTAATTTTCCCTTTTTAAAGACAGATTTAAACTTTTTTCGCTATAGTAAGACTGTAATTTAATTGAAGAAACAGGAGAGCTTGTGGGTCGTAAATGGAACAACATTAAAATGAAAAAAGCTGCTCAAGATAAGCAGCGTTCACAAAGTTATACCAAAGTGCTTCGGGAGATTTTAATGGCCGTTAAAAATGCCGGCCACGCTGAAGTTGAGGCTAACTTCGCCCTTAAAATTGCCCTGGCCAAGGCCCGCGAGTTTAACGTTCCAAAAGATAACGTAGATAAGGCCATTAAAAAGGGGCTGGGACAAGATGGTGCTCAAATTGAAGAGATTAACTATGAAGGCTATGGTCTGGATGGAGTTGCCCTCTTTATTGAAACCGCAACTGATAATCCAACCCGTACAGTAAGTAACATTCGTTCTTACTTTAATAAGTATGGGGGTAGCTTAGGGACACCCGGCTGCTTACAATTTGTTTTTGAACGTAAAGCAACTTTTGAAATTAAAGAAGAAAGTTTAGGTGGCATGTCTACCGATGATCTCATGATGGAACTTATTGATTACAATATTGATGATGTTGAGTCGGAAGAAGGCTTTGTCACAGTTAAAGGCCCAGTTGAGTCGTACCATGATATTTATAAAAAGCTTGAAGAGCTAAAAATTAAAGTTGAAGATTCAGGCCTTGAGCGTCTGCCCCTGAATACTAAAGAAATCACTAAAGAAAGTTATGAGAAAATCCAAAAGCTCATCGATGTTTTAGAAGGCGATGATGATGTTCAAAAGGTTTACCATAACCTTGAATGGAATGAAGCTTTCGCTGAATAGGCCTTTGATTGACCAATAATTATGCCATTCTGGCCCAAGTCACTTCTTTTTCTAGATGGAAAAACAGTGGTTTGGGCCTTTTTTTTCAACTTAGATAAAGTCACTATATAATATGAATTATTCAGGGGGATCTATGCGTATATTTATAGTGTTGTCACTAGTGATGAGCTTCTCAGCCTTTGCCGGGCAAAGCAGAGTGAGGGAGAATATAAAACAGTCGTCGATGAGTGCTTCAGATAATTCTGAAAAAGAAGTTGTTAAGGAAAAGAAATCGGCCAAGAAAATAAACAATGAAAAAAAACGGGGCCCCTAAGGACCCCGTTTTTAATTTTAGATAAGATTTTTTAACGCTTCTTTTGAGGAATTTTCAACTTCCTGGTGAAGTGAGTTCCCGTGAGAATCCATGGTAACCACTACAGGGAAGTCTTCAATGGTTAATTCCCAAATAGCTTCAGGCAATCCGAATTCTTCAAGATAGAGTCCATCCACTGATTTAATTTTTTCAGCAAGAACTTGAGCGGCTCCGCCGATCGCATGGAAATAAACGCAGCCATATTCTTTGCAGGCATCAAGAGTCCTTTGACCCATTCCACCTTTCCCAATAACTCCAACGATTCCATGGTCACGAATCACTTCCCACTGATAAGGTTCCTCACGGATAGAAGTCGTAGGGCCTGCCGCTGTAACAGTCCATTTACCAGTTTTTTTATCTTTCATTGTTACTGGGCCACAGTGATAGATGATTTGGTTTTTAAGATCGACTGGAGGTTTATTTCCTTCGTGAAGATATTTATGAACGGCATCTCTTCCGGTGAAAAGTTTACCTGATATAAGAACCATGTCGCCGACTTTTAATTCTCGAACGGCTTCAGGAGAAAAGGGGTAAGTTAAGTGTTTCATCATTTCCTCCTAGTATAACCAATTTTTAATAGTGTTTTTCTTAGCATCAAGAACGACGCCCTGACGACGGAAGGCCCAGCACATATAAGAGATGGAAACAAAAAATGAAGCTGGAACACGATTAGCATGAGTCATTTTACAGGAAAGAAGAGTTGTCTTCCCGCCAAATCCCATTGGACCAATTCCTAGTTCGTTACATGTTTTAACAATGTCCTCTTCAAGTTTCGCTAAATCAGGAATGCTGTTTTTATCATCGAGTTTTCTTAGAAGCTGTTTCTTCGCATTATAAGCTGAATCAGCACGATCACCGCCAATGCAAACACCAAGTGCTCCTGGACCGCAACCTTTACCTTGAGCTTTATAAACGGCATCAATCACAACTTTTCTCACTCCTGCAAGATCTCGACCTGCTCCCAATGCCGTGTCTGGAAGAGAGTACTGAGTAGAGACGTTTTCGCATCCTCCGCCTTTAAGAACGAGTTTTATTTCCACGTCTTTTTTATTGTGCTCGTAGAAGTGGATAGAGGGATGGCCTTCTCCTAAATTTGTTCCGGCGTTAGCTCCAGTAAGGGAGTGAACAGAGTTCTGACGTAAATAGCCTTTCTCAGTCGCCTTAACCACGGCCTTCTTGATCAATTCTTTAAAATTATTTTGAAAGAACCCTGGTGGGTGATAGACAAAGAAAATCACGGTCCCGGTATCCTGGCATAAAGGCTGGGATTTAAATTTAGCGAGATCAATATTATCTTTGATAATTCCCATGGCATAAGAAGCGGTGGTGTTCTGAGCTTCTTGTGAACGTGCCTTCATTAATGTTTTGGCCACATCGTCAGGCACTTCAGTTGAAGTACGACGAATGAGTTCTAAGATTGATTCAATCGTTTGGGTTTTAGTGTTGATTTTTTTGGGAACACTTTTTTTAACAGTGGTCGTTTTTTTTGCGGTCGCTTTTTTTGCCGGTCTTGAGATAACCTTTTTAGTCGCAACTTTTTTTACGGCTTTTTTGGCCGGGATCTCTTTAGTCATAAAATTCTCCTGAATAGTGTCCTTATTTTATTCCTCAGGACGCAACTTTAGAAGGAAAAAACTTTTTTTCATTCCAAACCTTGACGAATCTCATGTTGAACCCATTTTAAGAGTAAGAAATGAGACGGCCATTTGGCCTATTATAGGAGGCAAGTATGTATCACTTTGATTTAACACCAGCTTTCCTTTCTCCTTTGAATCAATGGGAAAAAGATATGGAACGCGTTTTCCGGGGTCCTGCTACTAAAGAAGCCATCTATACTCCGGCCTGTGAGATTAGAGACGAAGAAAAACAATTTACTATTTCTTTGGATGTACCAGGTCTGAAGCAGGAAGAAATAGATATCGAGGTTAAGGATAACCGACTCCATGTTACCGGTGAGAGGAAAACAGAAGTAAAGACTGAGCAAGACCAGGTTGTGAAGACTGAAAAACGTTACGGTAAATTCACTCGGGTCTTCTCTCTCCCGCAACATGTTAATACAGAGGGTATTGAAGCTGCTTACGAGAATGGGGTAGTGATGATTATGATTCCGAAAGAAGTTAAAACTCAGAGTAAAAAGATTTTAATTTCAGGTAGCAAGCAAAACACGGATGCGAACCTGAACTAAGCCGACAATTCCCTCCCGGTTAGAAAAAGGGCCCCATGAAGGGGTCCTTTTGCTTTCTTGTCTACTTAATCATAAAATAACTTAAAAAATGACAAAGGGTAATCAATGCATCAGATGAAAATAACTTATGAGGGTGGGTTTCGTACTACGGCCATTCATCTCGATTCACAAAATCAAATTTTAACCGATGCTCCTAAAGACAATCAAGGTCAAGGAGAGGCGTTCTCACCAACTGATCTTATGAGTACATCTCTGGCCACTTGTATGCTTACAATTGGGGCGATGAAGGCCCGCTCGCTTGGGATTGAGCTTCGGGGAGTGACGATTGAGGTTCAGAAGAAGATGCAGGCAGCTCCTCGGAAGATTTCTGAGATTGTTCTTCGGTTTGACTGGCAGGGACTGGATCAGGGGATTTCTCCTGAACTTCTGGATCAGATAAAGGAAGCTGCGATAAATTGTCCGGTTGCTTTGTCTCTTGATCCTTCAATAAAGAAGACTTTGCACTGGTAGATTCCTCATCCTGAATGTCTTCCACTTCCTGGGGAGTGATCACACTTGGGAAAGATTCCATCACCTTTTTTTGCATATCTTCCGGAGCCCTGGCGGGAGACAGACCAATGCTGACTTTATCCTCCATCGGTACAAGATCTGATTTTCCAAGAGTAATGGCCTGATCGAGAATCATATCTTTGGAGAGTAGGGCTGCCTTAATGGCCTTATGATTATTGGCGACCGCAGCGGAATATATTTTCGTCTGTAGATGCTCTTTAATTTCACCAGTCTCAAGTATGATCTTCTTTATTTCGGCAGGGCCTAATTTGGGATTAGTATTTTTAATTTGTGCTGCAAGGTTTGAAATATAAGGCGCAGACATGGAAGTTCCACTGGCCGGGGAATAAAGTTCACTTCCATCATCAGAATAAACCTTAGGCACAATAGATAGAATCGCCACACCAGGAGCTCCGATATCTACGTGATCTTTACCGAAATTTGAAAAGGTTGCGAGATATTCACCATTCATGGCCGCTACCGCTATGGCGTTGGGAACTTTTATGCGAGAAGGGTAGTGATGGTATTCGTCATTATTTAATCCGGAATTTCCGGCAGAAAAAACAAAAAGAATATGTGGGTACCTTTTCATTGTTTTTTCACCGCTTTGATAAAGCTTGGCGAAATAATCATCAACTATGATTTTAAGACTGGTTTCTTCGATATCATTTCCAGTCATCTCTTTATAACGTTCACGAAACTTAGTCATGATATTTTTATAGGTAATGCCGTAAGAAGCATTTACGATTTCAATTTTTTTCTGAGAAACAAAACGACAGATTTTTGAGAACTTTTTTGAGACTCGGTTAACCGACTGACGTATTTCATCATGAAATTTTTCCTCCGCTGTTTTACCCTTAGGCGCTTCTTTCCCTTGCTCTGAAGCATCTTCTACGGCCACAACCGGATTAGGTAAATTTAGGCCTCGAATAGGAAAAATATTGATGTTCTCCCCTTCACGAAGGGCGATACCTGCAACGAAGGTTCCGTGTGAATGCCTTTTAAAAAGTTTCACTTTATCCATGAAAGACTTATCGGCCTTTTTTTTCTTGTACCATTCAAACTCTTCTACTGATAATCCCTGGCGGTGTCCTTTCGCACGAAGATTCCGGTAAAGGAGAATTTCCTGAAGCTCTGACTTGTCATCAATGACAGGTTTTTTTAAATGGCTATTGTCAAAAAGATCCTGACCTACAAATTCTAAGGCTTCTTCATCTGTTTCTTTTTTAAGAATCTTTGGTCTTAAGTACTCATGATCCAGGTCAAAGCCAGTATCAATAATAGCGATAGTGGCGGCCTGTCCTATTAAAGAATGGAAGATGAGAATAAAGAGAATTTGGATCATGAAATGATTGTAATAGTAAACGGGAAGGAAGGCTAAAAAAAAGGGGCCCACTTGGGCCCCGACGGGAGGAACTATTTTTTAGCAGCTAATTCGATTGTCAGATTAAATTCGTTGTTAATGGCCTTATCGCCCAGGCTTTTAAAGAATGAAGTTGAGCCGTACTTAATGCCCCAAAGAGTGCGGTCTAAAGTAAGGTTTGATTTACCGCTAAAAGAAGAATCAGTCTTCTTAATGTCTGTAACGACAAATGAGACTGGCTTAGTTTGACCCAAGATAGTCATGTCGCCTTTAACTTCTAAACCCTTATCGCTTTTCTTTGAACTTTTAATGACTAGTTTTGCTTCAGGATATTTAGGCGTATTAAAGAAATCTTCTGATTTCATGTGACCGATAAACTTAGCATTGTATTCAGGGTCTGTGATGTCGGTGCTGGTTAGAGAATTCATATCAACTACAACTTCCCCACCAGTTATTTCGTCACCTTTTACAGTAATTTTACCACTTTTAGCTTTTAAGTGACCGGTATGTTCGCCAGTTACTTTCTTACCAACGTAAGTGATTTTAGTTTGTGCAGGGTCTACATTGTAAGTTTGAGCAAACGCTCCAAAACTTGAAATGGTGAAAAGTGCGGCCATAAGTATTTTCATCTTGAACTCCTTAATTGTTAAGATTGAATCTTTCAGTATTCTTTGCTCTTTAATCATGGTGTAGTTTCTGATAAAAAAAAAGTTAGTAATTTTGATAAACAATATAAAAAAAAGTTATACATATGACGTTTGAGCAAGTACTTGTTTTTCATAAGATTATACAAGCAGGCAGCTTCAAATCCGCAGCTGTCGAGCTCCATAAGACCCAGCCTGCGATAAGTTTATCTATTAAGAAGCTGGAAGAAGAGTTAGAAGTTGAGTTGTTTGATCGGACCGGCTACCGTCCGGTTCTGACAGTCCATGGAAAAGCTTTCTTTGAAAAGTCACTCAAGGTGCTCCACGGGATGCACGAGCTTGAAGGAATGTCTCAGAGTTTTAGAAATCAAGAGGAGCCTGAGATAACCATCGCGGTAGACGGGATTGCACCACTTCCAGGTTTGCTTCATTTTTTTAAAGATCTAGGCGTTCGCTATCCAAATACTAAACTTAATCTCCAATTTAATATTTTAAGTGGTTCAGAAGAGAAAGTTCTCAGTCGGGAAGCTGATATGGGAATTGCTCATTTTGTTACTGACTACTCTTCTTTGGAAGTGATTCCTTTTACCTCTGTGAAAATGATTCCCGTCATGAGCCGGGAGCTTTATGAGGAGAGAAGGATTTCTTCCCAGAGTGATCTGGCCGAGATTGATCAAATCATCACGGGAGATCGCCGGGGAGGGAAAGGCATTAGTTTTGGTCTACTTGAGCATGGTAAAAAATGGCGTTTAAAAGACAATAATTTTAAACGCGAACTCATTCTTTCGGGTCTAGGCTGGGGTCATATGCCGGAACACTCGATTGAGCGTGAAATTCAAGAGAATAAACTGGTTATTCTGAACTTTGAGGACATCCATCCCAGGGAATTAGATATTAATCTCATACGACAGAAGAGACATCAGCTGGGAGTTGTTGCTAAGATTTTCTGGGATGAATTAGTTTCCGCTAAAAAAGAGAATTAAATGATGCGTCGATTTGTGTTACTAGCAATGCTCTTTATTGTTCTTGATGTCAGGGCCAATGTTATTGAAGCTCCTCCCATCGCTGCAGACTTTGCTCAAAACCCCTCCCATCTGGAGTGGAGACATATTGTCACAGAACATTTTGATATTATTTTTCCTCAGGACATTGAAGATGAGGCCCAACGAGTGGCCCATATTTTGGAGAAGGCTTACCCTTATGTCACTCGTTCTTTGGAAACGAGCCCCCCCCGTATTCCACTTGTTCTTCAAAATCAATCAACGACGTCTAATGGTTTTGTCACTCTCGCCCCTCGTAGGTCAGAATGGTACGTGACACCTGCTGTGGATCCGGTTCTGACTAACACCGAATGGTTAAAAACTCTTTCTATTCATGAATTCCGTCATGTGGTTCAGTTTCATAAAACGCGTCAAGGATTTAATATCGCCCTGGAAATCCTCTTGGGCGAAATCGGACAGGCCTTAGGTCTTGGGTTAACTCTACCGCCTTGGTTTTTGGAAGGTGATGCTGTCGGAATAGAAACGGCCCTGACGAAAGGCGGTCGAGGAAGACTTCCTTTATTTGATAGGGATCTTAGAACTCTTCTTCTTTCTGATAAGAAATGGAACTATGATAAGGCCCATTTAGGGTCCTATGAGGACTACGTTCCTAATCACTACGTCTATGGATACTTTTACACCTCATGGCTAAGGAATAAGTATGGTGATCTTTTTCTTTCAAGGCTTGCAGATGAGTCGGCCAAAAATAGTTGGAATCCTCTAAACTTTTATCTCACTACAGAAAGCCTGACCGGTGAAACTTTCGAAAGTTTTTACCGGAACGTGATGGGGGATCTGGTTCGCGAGTGGAAAGAACGGGTCGCTGAACTTTCTCCCACTCCTTATGAGGTTTTGAACAAAGGCAAACGTTTTGGTTGGACCAATTATCTTTATCCTCAGTTAACAGAAGATGGGAAGATCCTCGCCCTGAAAAAAGGACTCTCACACATTCCGCAATTTGTTTTAATTAATGGATCAGAAGAGAAAACTCTCTTCTATCCTTCATCCCTTCAGAGTGAGTATCCGTTCAAGCTTCGAAAGGGACGCTTCGCCTTTTTTGAAAATGAACTTGATCCAAGGTGGGGATACCGGGATTACTCACGTCTTAAAGTTTACGATCTGAAGGAAGAAAAGTTTATCCTTGATACCAGAAAAACTAAAGGTCGACTGGCAGTTATTGATCATGAGGGAAGTCGGATCTTGTATGTGGATTGGAAGCCTGATCAGGGACAAAATATTGTCGTAACCAGCCTGAAAGGGAAAGAGCTGCTAAGGTTTCCTTTTCCAAAAGAAGAAGTCATTACTTCCATGGACTGGGTGGATGAAGAAAATATTGTCATGATCGTTAAAGATTATGATGACCAAAAATCAATGATTCGTCTTAATCTTGCCACGTGGAATAGGGAAGTCTTAATCCCTAAGGAAGTAACTAATTTAGGATCAGTGACTGTTAATGAAGGAAAGATCCTTTATGAAAGTCCGGAGTCAGGCATTGATAATATCTGGCTTTATACTGAGGATGGTCCTAGACAGATAACGAGTTCGCTCTATGGCTCATATGCGCCTCTTCTTTCCAAAGGTAAACTTTATTATAATGATTACACTGCTTCCGGAATGGATATTGTTTCGAAGAATCTTCCCTTTGATGAAGAACAAAAGTCCGAAGGAAGCTTCTATCCCATTTATGAAAAGTTCGCCAAAAGCGAAAACTATTCAGAATTAAATAGCGAGCTATTGGATAAAAAAACTTACACCAGTCAAAAATATTCTCAGCCTAAGAATTCTTTTAATCTTCATAGTTGGACTATTTTCGCTCCTCCCTTAAGCAATACAATTACTTTAGTAGGATACAGTCGGGACATTCTGAATAACTTTAGTCTTACTGCCGGAGCCGAATACCATTTAGGTGAAAGAGTAGGACAGGTTTTCGTTTCAGGACTTTGGTCTCATTACTATCCTTTATTTGATTTACGTGCCGGTTATGGAGGAAGAAGAGAAGAATTCGCAACCCCTGAGGGAGAGAAAGAACATCGTTGGGAAGAAGGAACCGTTGAAGCTGGAATTCAAATTCCATGGAAATATCTTCAGGGAAGATTTACTCATCAGTTCACCATCCGAGCTTTTTCTAAAATCATTAAAGTGGTGAATAAAAGGGCGGATGATCTTTCAGAGATTAATGATGGGGCCCTCCATTCTCCAGGAGCGGAACTTAGTTATTCGGCCATATCACGATTGGCCCGACGGGATATTAATCCTCATTTGGGTTTTTCTCTCTTTATGAAAGTTGAAGAAGGAAAAGACATTACTGGTACTGATCAAGCAGGAAGTCTAAAGCATTTGGATTCAAGACTTTATCTTCCGGGACTATGGTATCATCATTCTTTTTATCATCAGCTGGCCTATGAAAGGCAAAGGGATGATCTTTATCAATACTCTTCTCTGGTATTCTATCCGCGTGGTACGAGAAGTATTTTTCTGCAGGAATTAACAAAATATTCAGGAAACTATTTATTACCGCTTTTTTATCCTGATTATAATTTATCCCGCTATCTCTATTTTAAAAGAATTTCTTTAAATCTCTTTTATGATGAGTTGAATGGCCGCTTTAAGGGAATGTCATACAGGGCCGCCTCTTACGGCTGGGAAACAATTTTTGAAATGCATTTCCTTAGAATCTTCCTGCCATTCAGTATTGGAGTTAGGGGAAGTTACGTCATTGATGGATTAGATAAAAGTAATAATTATGAACTCTTCTTTACCACGGTTCTGGGAACATTTTAAGCCTCCCTTTGAGGCGATAGAAGAAGACGTCACTGCCAGATTTGGAAGTTACCAAGGCCTGTCTTCTGATGCTCTCTATACCAACCGAAAAGATCTCTTGAATCTTTTTCAACATCCTTTGATCCAGGGGAAGCTAGTCGATCTTGGTTGTGGTACCGGCGAAGGATGTCTTGTTTATGGAAGCCTCTTCCCAGAGAGGAATGCTGTCGGGATTGATTTTGAGAAGGCGAGACTCCGGTATGGACAAGAGTTTAGGGATCAGTTCAAGATAAATAATGTTGAACTGATTCATGGCGATTTACTCCGTGACCTTATTCCAGAGGGGGATGTCTATTTTTTATATTTCCCAACCGGTCCAGTTTTAGACCGAATGTTGAACGTACTCTATCATCGGCAAACTCCCTTTCATTTAGTTGCCATTGAATCTCATGGTGATCTCCTTCCCAGACTTAAACTGGAGAATTGGCTGACATTAAAGGAAGAAGTGCCTCTAGAGCAGAGAAGGCATTATCCTTTTGCTTTAATCTTCGAGAGAAACTTTCATAAACGTAACGAAACTCTTTTACCGTTTGAGTTAAGTTTTAAGCACCAGTTTCTATTAATTGAAGAGAGGGGAGAGTTGTGGATCGGGGAAACCCAAGGTCTCGAATGGACCGAGGGGGATCGATTCGAACTTTTGACTCCGCCCAGGACCATCAATTGGATGAATGTTAAAGCTGTGCTCAAGAGCGAGAACTTAACTGAAAACGAAAGTCTTGCGTGCAAACTTCGTCATAAAGGGGAGCTTGAGTTTGAGACTGTAAGGGGAAAGACTCAGGGGATCATTCGCAAAATAATGAGATCTTCAACCTTTCGGGTGGAAATTTCAACAGGGGAGCAGGTAGAATGGAATGAGATTTTGACTATCAAAAAAGGTTCCCATCTATGCTACGTATCTTCTTAGCTCTTCTTTTTATTTCCTCATGTTCAATGGGTACCATCAATAGTGGTGGCGAAAGAAAATATTTATATGATGTTCAAAGGGAGTATACCTCGGAGCAGCTCAGGGAGCTTTCTCCTCAAGTGGTTATGACTTCCCTGAGAGAACCTAAAGTTGGTAAGCTTGATGAACTTTTTGGTCCGGGGCAAAATCCTCTTAAAAGAGTAGGGATCATCATTTTTGAATCCATGATTCAACCAACACGGGGAGGTCTTGCCGGCAATGATCTGGTTTATCTTTCAGAGGCTGGTAAACAACTCCTGACTGAAAAACTATTAAGCGTCTGGGAGGAAGTTTTTGGTATTGTGGCCCCTCGCCTTAATTATGTTTCACTGAATGCAGTTAAGAAGGCCCCTTCTTTTAACAAGTATGGTTCTGCCGAAAAAGATTACGTTTTGAGTTCTCGTGCTGCCCTTGCTCCGGATGATATCTTTTTTCTGGATTCTGGTAGAAAAACCACAACTACAACTCTGCTAAATCCTCGCGGCGCCCGTGATATGTCATTTGCCTTGGTTCCTGCCACTGAGCTAATGAGTGGACCGAAGTGGTCCGAGCATCAAAAACATTTTCTGAACGATGTTTCAAAAGACCTTAACTTTGATGCTCTAATCATTGTCATGAGTGAATTATCATGGACGAGTGCCCATACTGATAAACATAGTGGGGTGGCTTTCCCGGAAGAGATGATTGTAAAAATTAAAGCATCAACTCTCGTTCCCCTTCATTCCTATCATAAACGATTGGAAAAGCTTAAAATGAAAGAACTTCCGAGTGTGACACTTGCCTACAGGACTTATGAATCAGAAATCAGAAATCCTGTTTTTATTTCAGTCCCGGAAGAGCAAAAGAACTTTGAAACGATTGAAACAGAAATCCTTTCCCCCTTACTTAAGACCTATAAAGACCTTACTATCATGACAATAATGAAACTCAGTGAAGATCTGAAAAAGACCTGGTGAAATGGAAGACCTTGAGTTCAAACGGAAAGTAAAATTTATCCTTCGATTCGGTAAGGCTTTGCATGCCAGTGGGGCCCCCTCACATACGCTTGAAGGTACCATGAGTGATATGTGTCAGATGATGGATATCCGGGGCTCATTCGTTTCTCAGCCAACTGCCATCCTTTCAAGTTTTTCAAATGGTGAAGAAGAAATCACTCGTATCGAAAGAGTTGAGCCAGTGAGTGTTAATCTTGGAAGACTTGCACATATCGATCAGATTTCCCGTGAAGTCATTTTAAATGAAGTATCCTATGAAGATGGGTATCAAAAACTAGATGATATTTTGAATGCCCCTGAACCTTTTGGTAAACGCATTCGTGTCATGTATTACTTGTTTTCGACTTCCGGATTTATGATTCTCTTCGGCGGTACATGGGGCGATCTCTTTGCGTCCATGATCGTGGGGGTATTAATGGGTTTGATCGTTTTGTTCAAACCTCAGGGGACCATGGCCCAATTGGTAGAAGCCATTGTGGCGGTGATTGCGAGCTTTGCGACCTATCTCCTGGCCAAATTATGGCCCGGTCTAAATGTAGGAGTAGTCATCCTTTCTAGTTTAATCATCTTCATGCCAGGTCTTTTCATCACCAATGCTATAGCTGAAATTGCGGCCCAGCACCTCGTCTCTGGAACAGCACGTTTGGTTGGTGGGGTGATGATTCTTTTAAAATTAACCTTTGGTGTATTCATCGGAAGCAAACTAGCAAGCTGGTTTCACTACCAGCCTCTTGATATAGGTTTTGAAGTTATCCCTCTCTGGGTTACTTATGCGACTCTTCCTCTTACGGCCCTTATGTCTCAAGTGAGCTTCAAAGCGAATAAAGAAGATTGGAAGTGGATTACTGGTGCGGGGATCTTTGGATTCCTTTGTTCAAAACTTGGGGCCCACTATCTAGGACCGGAATTAGGTATGTTCTTTGGCGGCACTTGTGTCGGAGGGATGAGTAATATTTTTGCTCGTATAACCAATAAGCCATCAAGTATTTTTCATTACCCTGGTATCATTCTTCTGGTTCCCGGTTCTGTAGGATATCGCTCTTTCAGTTTTATGATGGAAAGGGACGTAGTCGGCGGATTAGGGACGGCCTTCACAATGGTAACGCTTGCCCTGGCCCTGGTGGTGGGACTCTTTTTCGGTAACATTCTTATCAAGCCAAGACGAGCCCTTTAATTTAAGACCCATTTTTGCCCTCTTGAGGCTGGTCCTATGGTAGGGGCATACTAAAGTATGACCCCGAAACCAAGGATGGTTAGATGGCCAAGCTCATTGTACTTACCGTATTGTCGCTCTTTCTTTTCAGTTGTAATAATTCCGAGTGTCAGACTCAACAAGAAAAAAGTTCAGAAAATCAGGCCGCTGCTTGTCCTGCCCCTGAACCTGAGCCCGAACCAGTACCGGAGCCCCTTCCAGATGAAGGGGAGGAAGTCCCTCATGAAGCCTTGATCTTCGATGCTAAGGTAGATCTCTTTAATTTCGAGAGGCTTGATGAGGATAAAGTTCTTAAAGCGATCGAGATTATCAAAACAGTGATTGCGACCAAAGAATTCCGGGATCAAGTCATTGGTTACACCTATCAAGGTAAGAAAACTTTTGTCGATAATAAGGGATTTTCCAATCAACAAATTTATCAAATGCTCCTCGACGGTAAAGAAGATCTTAGACCTGAAATCGATCATGAGATGGATTTAGAGCTGGAGCTTTATTATTCCTGGACCAGTACGGTTGGTTATACGACGGCCAATTCACTTCGCATTTTTATGAATACCAAGTTCTTTGATAACTATTCACCGGCTCAAGTGGCAGGGAATGTGTTCCATGAATGGATTCATAAGCTTGGGTTTACTCATGATAGTTCTTATTCAGTCAGTAGGGATTCATCAGTTCCCTATGCAATTGGATATATCATGCGTGATTTGGGACGAAAGTATGAGTAGATGTGGAAAAAATCCACATCTTCTTTGGTAAAATCATTCGTTAGTCATGGCATCGTTTATGCTCTTAAAAGGAAAGGGATAAAGTATCCCTTTCAGGGAGGACACGATGAATGAAAATAAAAATGACGAATGGTCTGAAAATCAAGAACACTCTACTTTTTTTGATCAGGCCGATGGCAATCTTGAAAAAAAACTTCAAAATGCTCAGCCTAACAAAGGCAAAGAGACTGAGAAACTCTCTTCTGGTGTTATGTCGGATGCAGAAAGTGAAGTTTTAGAGAATGAAGAAGCTTCTCTTCAGGATGACTCTTATTCATTTGATGAAGACAACACCGGTAGCGAAGATTATCACGATGCAGGAGGAGAAAATTCCGGAGAACTCGATTTTGATAATGATCAAGATTACATCCAGTGATGGTGTAAATGTTGGGTCACCTTAAACTTAGCTAAAGATAAGACCATTTATAATTCATTTACATGTGTCTTCGTAAGATTCGCTTTGCACCTTATGACACTGTCATACCTTAGTAAGTAAAAGTGTAAGATTTTTATTTGAGGTATTTGTGTTTTTTCCTGATAGGTTTCTCCTGTTTTTTAAACAGAGGAGAAACTATGAAACTCGCGTCCCTGATTTTTATTGTAATGCTCTCCGTTTCTTGCGGAAAAGACGGCGGTAGTGGAGGAGGAGGAGGATCTAAAGATTCTCGAACCAATGCTGAGTCCGGATTATGTAATTTAAATGGGAGGGAAGTGGCCTGCGAGTCGATGAGAGGTGCCGATGGACAAGGGGTTGATCTCTTAGAGTCCATGATTGAAGTTCCTGTAAAAATCTCTGGTGCTGATATCCAATTCATGGCCGATAAAACTTCCACTGCACAAGGAAGACGTATCGCTTGTAATATTAAAGTTAAGTCAGGCGAGGTCTACCGATATGCCTTAAGAGGTGATTCACTCATCCTTATGACAGGTGAAGGTAGCTATGAGTATAAAAGACTTAATAGTGGAACCGGTCTTAGCGGTGCCTGGAAATGGCAGGGTTATGTTGATGATGGCGCCCATATGTTAAGACAAATAACTTTTCTTGGTGAGACTCGAGTAGTGATCCGTTATAATTGTGAGCTGTAATAATAATGGGGCCCGTTTGGGCCCCGTTATTAATTAAGATAAGTTTTCTATAACAGTTGCAACACCTTGACCTAAACCAATACACATTGTGGCCAGACCGTACTTCTTGTTATTTTGACGAAGCTGATGAGCAAGAGTTCCAGTGATTCGAGCACCTGAACAACCGAGTGGATGTCCTAAGGCAATCGCTCCTCCATTAAGATTAACTCTCTTGTCAGCAGTATCTAGTAATCCCAGATCTTTCAGAACAGGAATCGATTGGGCCGCAAAGGCTTCATTCAGTTCAATGATGTCCATCTGATCCATTTTAAGGCCTGCTCGTTCCAATGCTTTTTTAGAAGAAGCAACCGGCCCATAACCCATGATACTCGGCTCACAACCAGTGCTTGCCATGGCAAGAATTTTTGCCAGAGGTTTAAGTCCAAGGGCACGGGCCTTCTCTTCTGACATAACAATCACGCATGAAGCGCCATCAGATAGAGCAGAAGAGTTACCTGCTGTGACGGTACCGTTTTTTGGATCAAAGACTGCAGGGAGTTTTCCCAAAGTCTCAACAGTTGTTTCAGGACGAATCACTTCATCAATACTAATCATAGAAGGAACACCCAGATCATCATGACCCGGAGTTGCCACAATTTCATCCTTAAAGCGGCCCTGAATTGTTGCTTCATGGGCCTTACGATGAGAAGCCGCTGCAAATTCATCTTGCTGCTGACGGGTGACTCCGTGGATTCTTCCAAGAAGTTCGGCCGTAAGTCCCATTGAGCCCGCTCCCCTGGAAGTGGTCTTAGCAAGGGCCGGGTTGAAGTCCACACCATAGGTCATAGGTACGTGGCCCATGTGTTCTACACCGCCACAGAGATAGAAATCTCCCTGGCCTGACCAGATACCTTGAGTCGCCATGTGAATGGCCGTCATGGAAGAACCACAAAGGCGGTTAACTGTCTGAGCAGAAACCGTTTTAGGAATTTCTGTCAGAAGCTGAGCGTTTCGGCCGATGTTATAACACTGCTCAAGAGTTTGCTGAACGCAGCCCCAGATAATGTCTTCAATTTCTGCAGGATTCACCTGAGGATTTCTTTTTAAAATTTCACGCATCAAGTGGGCAGAGAGATCTTCCGCGCGGATATTTCTGTAATTACCGGCCTTGGATCTTGCCATCGGTGTTCTAACGGCATCTACAATTACTGCATTTTTCATATTCATTTCCTCTTAATAATAAGTTTTGTTTTCCGCTGCAAGACCCTTCATGAATGGAGTGAACTCATACATGTGGCCAATGCCGTGATACTTCTTGCTTTCTTCCTCAAGTTTCTTCAACCCAATAGTATCAGCATATTTAAGAGCGCCGGCGCGGAATGGAGGGAAGCCTAAGCCTAAAAGTAGACCCATATCAACTTCCACCTGGGTGTTAACGATTTTATCTTCCAGACAGCGAGAAGATTCGATAATCATCGGAATCATCATACGCATGATGATCTCTTCATCAGTTACTTCTGTTTGTTTTTTGATGACTGGTTTAATAAGTTCATAAACAGCAGGATTAACTTTCTTAACAGGTTTCCCTTTCTTGTCTGTTTCGTATTCATAGAAACCAAGACTGTTCTTTTGGCCAAATCTCTTATTCTCATACATGACTTCAAGAATGTTCTTGGAGGTGTAGGCCATACGATCGGGGAAAGCGTCTGCCATGATTTTTGAAGCGTGAACTCCTGTATCAATTCCTACCACATCAAGAAGGTAGGCCGGACCCATAGGCCAGCCAAATTTTTCCATGACTTTATCGATGCGTTGAAAATCCACACCATCTTCAATCAGATGAACAAATCCTTTAAAATAAGGGAAAAGAATCCGGTTCACTAAAAAACCTGCGCAGTCATTAACGACGATGGGAGTTTTTCCCATTTGATTGGCGTAATTCACGGCCTGTGCGATGGTTTCTTCAGAGGTTTTTGCTCCTCTGATAATTTCAACCAGTGGCATGCGGTGAACAGGATTAAAGAAGTGCATCCCGCAGAATTTTTCCGGGCGTGAAAGTCCTTCCGCTAGTTTCGTGATCGAAATAGTTGACGTATTGGAAGCAAGAATTGTTTCCGGAGTTGTGACTTTTTCGACATCGGCGAGAACGGCCTTTTTTATCTTTTCATTTTCTACCACAGCTTCCACCACAAATTGTGTGTTGGTAAAGTCTGCATAGGAAAGAGTAGGAGAAATACTGGAAATAATTTTTGCCATTTTATCCGGAGAAGTTTTTTTCCTTTCTAGTGCTTTAAGAAGGATTTTTCCAGCTTCATTCATTCCGAGATCAAGCTGCTCTTGTTTAATGTCTTTCATCAGAACCGGAACACCAGAAGAAGCTGACTGGTAAGCAATCCCGCCTCCCATAATCCCTGCACCTAGAACCGCACCCATCTTGGTTGGTGCCGCATTCTGAGTAATTTTCTTAGAAACTTTTTTAAGATACTGATCTCCCAGAAAAACCTGAGTCAGGCATTCTGCGGTTTTCGTTTGAGCGCAAGCTGCAAAGGTTTCATGCTCTAGAAGAAGAGCTCCTGCGCGGTCAAGGCGAGCTGCCTTCTGCATTGTCTCAACGGCTTTTACTGGTGCCGGGTAATGAGGACCTGCTGCTGCGGCAACAAAACCTTTCCCGCCATCAAAACTCATCATGGATTCAATTTTATCTAGCTTGAGTGGAGATTTTTTTTGCTCGACTCTCGCTTTCCAGTCAAGCTCACCGCTAATACATTTTTCAAGGAGAGCGAGACCCGCGGCTTCAAGTTTTGAGTCTTCAATAATGCCGTCAATGGCCCCTAACTTCATGGCAGCTTCCGCTTTATTGTGTTTACCACTTGTGATCCACTCAATTGCGTTATCAGCTCCGATCAAACGAGGAAGACGAACAGTTCCGCCCCAACCAGGAATAATTCCTAATTTAGTTTCAGGCAGTCCCATGGCGGCTTTGGGTGAGGCGAGACGATAATCCATTGTGAGTGTAACTTCGCAGCCACCACCTAAGGCAAATCCATTAACCAGAGCGACTTTTGGAAAAGGTAGATCTTCATAACCGTTAAAAATATCGTTAATGCCTGCGATCCAGGTCTTCATTTCTTCTTCAGTCTTTTTAAAGTGTCCAAGAAATTCAGTAATGTCTGCTCCAAAGATAAAACCACTTGGTTTTCCTGAAGTAAAAAGAAGGCCTCGGGCCTTTTGCTTCTTAATTACCTCGAGCATTTCACCCATTTCATTCAGGGAAACAGCATTGAGTACGTTGGCGCTTTGATCTTTTAAATCATAAGTGATTTTTAAAATATCGTGGGGGAGAGTTTCCAGGCGAAAGGCCTGACCGTTAAACAACATAATGACTCCTTCATCAGACTAAAATAGAAAATATTATACTCTGATGAAGGAAAAAATTCTAAGAGAGAATACTAGAGCATTTTTGACAAATCATTTTTAATATCTTCCGGCTTATCAGTGGGGGCATAGCGCTTTATGACCTGACCTTCAGGATTAATGAGAAATTTAGTGAAGTTCCATTTGATCATTTCACTTCCTAAGAGCCCCGGTTTCTCTTTTTTTAAGAATTGGTACAAAGGATCGGCTTCTTTACCGTTAACATCTATCTTTTCAAAAAGCGGGAAGCTCACATTGTAGGTAAGTGAGCAGAAGTTTTTAATTTCCTCAGCGTCCCCTGGCTCCTGGGAGCCGAATTGATTGCAAGGGAAGGCGAGTACTTCGACTTTATCTTTCAGTTCCTCGTAAATGGCTTCAAGGCCTTCATACTGAGGAGTAAATCCACATTTGCTGGCAACGTTGACGATTAAAAGAAATTTACCTTGGTACTGAGAGAGAGGGACCTCTTTTCCATTAATGTCCTTAACTGAAAAATCGAAAACAGATTTTGCCATTTAAAACTCCTTCCATTAGGATGTGCGTCATGAGATTCACTTATTTTAGTCGAGTTTTTTAATATGAGCCAGCGTCGGGCAGGACATGTTAACCGTTGCTCTAAATGCAGAGTCAACGTGCAGTTGTGCGCCTGTGAGGACATAAAACCTTTTGCCATTGAGACCCAGGTTTCATTAGTGGTTCATGTGCGAGAAGTGAAACTCACTTCTAATACGGCTCAATTTGCCCAGATGATGTTACCGAGTAATGCTGAGGTCGTGATCCGCGGTCGGATGAATGAAAAATTTGATGGCTCTCCCTTATTGGAGAAACCGGGAAGGCCCCTGTTTCTCTATCCCCACGAAGATGCACTTGAATTAAACGAAGATTTTAAAAAGAAGTTCCCTGGCCCATATCACCTGATCATTCCCGACGGGAACTGGCAGCAGGCCCGGAAAGTTCGTCAACGTGAGGAAGCTTTTACCAATTTACCAGCAGTAAAACTGCCTCCAGGGATTTTGGCAGAATATGGTCTTCGGAAAGCGCAACATGCTGAATGGGTTTCCACCTATGAGGCCATGGCCCACGCTTTAGGAATTCTTGAAGGACCAGAGGTGACTCAAAAACTCCTGGCCTTTTTCAGGGTGTGGGTTTCTAAGACTCAGAAGGCCCGCTCAGGGGATTTTTCTTAAGCTGCCAGGATATCAATGTTCTCAGTTTCCAGATGATTCTTAAGCATATTCAAGGCCTCTGCATGGAGCTGACAAATTCTTCCTTCAGACAGATTCACGACCTTTGATATTTCAAAGAAATTTAAATCCTCAAAATATTTTAGCATTACGATAAGTCTCATGGTTCGAGGAAGTTCATCCATCACTACACTTAAGGTTTTCTTCAAGGCATAGTTTTCAAATTCAGAATTAAGAAGGTTTGCCTGTTGAATGGTTTCGCCTTCCACATATTGCTTGATGGTATCACCGCTTTCATATTGTTCGAGACGGATCATATCCCGGGACTTGAATGGCAATACATTCGACATCTCCATTGAAGTAGGGGCCCGACCCAATTCTTCAGTCAGATTGTTCTTCGCTTTCTTATATTCTTTTTGCTTATTTCTTTCAGAGCGGGTCATCCAGTCTTGTTTCCTTAGCTCATCGATAATCTCACCGCGGATTCTAAACTCAGCGTAGGTTTTGAATTGATTCTTTTTATCTTTCTTATACTTATTCATGGCATCGATGAGACCTATGACCCCAACCATGACTAAGTCTTCGAACTCCAGAACCTGGTGATATTGATAATGATAGTGTTTGGCCCAGTAGCGAATGGTGGGCATGAAATTTTTTATGATTTCCTGCCGAGAAGAGTCATGAGGATTATTTTTTGTCTGCACACTGGCCTCCGTTGAATGTGGGCATTGTCACATAAAACGGGGCCAGGAAAGTGTCTTCGCCTAAGTCTAAGGAGTTAGACTTAGAGTGATATCAAGTGAAGTCTCAAAATTGAGATTTTTTGCCACTAATAATTGGCAATTAGCTCTAATTCCTCTTCTTCCTGATATAAGGCTTCCGGAGAGTTTAACCACTCAGTGTATTCACCTAAGTCGAGAATCTCATCACGGAAAATAACAACCCGCCAATTAGCCTGGGCCTGATCAAGTGAGAAAATGTGATCTGGTTCTAGTACGCGTTCGCGAATGTTGAGCGGGAGCAGAGAGAATGATTCTTCCTCTTCTAAGCGAAGAATCTTTTTGTTTTTCATGAGGTAATAATGTGGATTCATGAATTCACCCTCCTGGTGACTCTGCAGGAACTAATCATTAATTCCTGTTCTATAAAGATCGTTTCATAGAAAAATAGACTTCACAATAGCTCTGATTAAAAAAAATTCTGCACTCAACTTATTGCCCCCATGATGGCCCTGGTGACAGCGAGACATAGTCACACTGGCCCCTGCTGAGTAGTCATCTTCACTCTAACTATCAGAAATTTTTACAGGGGAGAATTGGCATGAATTCTGCTCAAGCATTTATTGAGATTAAGGACTTCCGCCAGGATGGTAGAAATCTTTAAGATCACGAATGAAATATAAGTGTTGCCTCAAGGATAAGAGCGGTGTGAGCACAAGGTTGGTGCCCGCCTGGTTCATGGACGAACCAATTTTTAAACACTTCCTAAGTAAATTTTATAAGCTCGGTAGTCATGAAGTTGATCTGCTATATGATCAATCTCATGAAAAAACTCCTTTTAATTTTTTGTCTGTTACCTATGACTTCTTTTGCCCAACCGGAGCCGGCAAAGCTTCGGTACAGTCTGGAATTTATTCTTGAGAAAGTATTGGAGAAAAAAAGACAGGCCCATAGACCTGAGATTCCTTTTCCTCGTTTTTTCTTTGAAAGCTCAACTCCGCTGAAGCAATTTCAGGATGCAGTAGAGCCACAATGGGGCTTTCGCCCGGAACGCATCACCAATGCTTTTATTCTTCACCATAACGACATCTACATTCTGGATGAGGCCGCCTATTACCAAAAAACCGGTCGCTGCATGGATGATTCTGTGGCCCACGAATTAGTTCATTACATCCAGGGCAAGTACCAGGGCTGGGATCTTCATGACGATAGCCTTGAATGGGAAGCGATTGATATCCAAACGGCCTTTCGAGAAGAGTTCTGTAAGTCACCAGAGTCACTCTGACCCTGGTGAAATTCATCTAAATACCTGATCTTTCAAAAATCCCACTTGGCACAATTCCTGCTTAATAGATATCAATGGATCACCAGGATGGCGGCCCAAAAAGTGACTCAAGGATCGAGACAAATACTAAGGAGGATATTTATATGGAAATGATGTTAGTAATCAGTGGAATGTTGGTTATGACTGTTACAAGCCTTATTCTTCCTCGGGTCCATACCGCGCGGGTGCGGGGACGGCAATCTTAAGGCTTAAAGTGAGTCAACGATCGTTTGAAGAACAGAAGTATGATCGGCATCTGGAAGGGAGATTGTATTTTCAGATCCACAAGGCATTGATTCACCCATTTGAGAGTAACGGCCTTCTTTAAAAGGACAGGCGTGTTTATCTTTCTCACAATCAGTTGTTACCCAGTGAAAGCATTGATTAATCCCTTCTTGAATAATTTTCTTTGGCATCCCTACACCTAAAGTCATTGTTGTGCTTCCAACGATTGGGGCCATTAGATAGCTAATCCCTTTAGGCGCCCCATAACCAAATACTGGTGAAGCGCCAGTATGGAGAGTGATTCTTTTATCAAAAGGATTATTTTTCAGAGTATGTTTGGCCATAAGAGCAATCACCCCGCCGGCGGAAAATCCAATAACAGTTAGATCCTTATTTTCATTTTCACTCAAAATATCCAGATAACTCTCTGTCAGAAGAGTATGATTCTTTTCCATCGATTTATACTTGGACCAACGATAAAAATAAATGGTGCGATTCTCCTCTAAAAGCTTATCCAAAGGATTTACCCATTCAGGTAAATCAGGTTCCGGATTGATCCCATGGATGAGAAGAATAGGATTTCCTTCGCCCTGATGGAGGAGGTGAAGTCCTTGAGGAAGTAGCCCCTTACCCTTAAGCATATTTTGAGCAGGAGAAGACTCTGCTTTTATGAGACCTGAGGTCACAAGGAGTAGAAGGGAAAGAATAAATTTCATAAGGGGATTTTAGTGGAGAAGGGGTCTTTATAGGTCTTAAGAGAAATAATTACAGGGGAGATTAGAGGAAGATTAAGGAATCTTATGGTCATTAATCAATTGAGATGACTTTGATATTGTATTTTTTGAGAAGCTTACTGAAAACACCATCCCCGGAAGTGAGCTTGCCTGAAAAAGTCCCATCATAAATGGTTCCAGAACCGCACATAGGAGATCTTGATTTTAAGTAAGCTTCCGTCGCTCCTACCAGCTGGGCCATCTTCAAGGCTTCCTGAGCACCAAGCTCGTAAGCACTTGTCATATCCTCACCCGTTTTTGAAATCACTTTATCCCCAATGATTTCAGAAGGAGTGCGGGGAGTAGAGAGGCCTCCCATTTGTTCCGGACAGACGGCTATCGCTTCGCCCTTTTCAACCATTAGACGAATGGATTCCCGCTCCTGATGAGCGCAATCAAAGCGGCAATGAAATCCTGCCAGGCAGGCCGAAACGATTTTCTTAGTCATTTGTCAGTATGTCCTCGTAAAAGGCCCCAAAACGCTTCTCTGGGTCCCAGAGATGGATTTCCAGAATCCAGGCATTGGGTATCACCACCTCACTGCATTCGGCCAGCCCCCCTCTAAAAAAGACATGGTGGGGGAAGTCCCCTATGCGGTGACCGTCTTGATCCTGATTGAGAAGATAGCCGTGATTCTGGGCCGATTTATTCGCAAATTCATAGAGGGGAGCACCACTGGCCCCTGTCTCTTTCCAAAACTCAGTTACTTCATCGAAGACTTTCTTTTGGGCCTCACAAATCCTGGTGTATTCCGAGGAAGAACCCAGAGTGAAGGTCTCACCGAAATCCGCTTCATGTCCTTCCAATACGGGGCCGATGTCGATAAAAAAAATGTCATTTTCTTTAAGGGTGTAGGGGACAGAAGGGTCTTTGAAATTACAAATCGTATTGGGGCCAAGTCTGAGTTTAGGCGGATGCCATTGTTTCTCAACCGGATACCTGACTATGATCTTTTTATAAAGTTCCAGGACTTCTTCTTCTTTCATCCCCGGGCGTACTAATGAGGCAAGCTCATAAGTTATTTCCCTAGCGACGTCTCGGGCCTTGAATAATTTTTTTAATTCAAAGTTTTCACCGAAGTCCTGGATCTTCATTTTAAAGGGCGGCCTTAACTAAATCAGAAGCGCGTTTACCATCGAAGCGCCCTTTAATTTGAGGCTGAAGCTCTTTCATAATGGCGCCCATATCTTTGGCACCTGAAGCTTTAATGGACTGAATAAGGGCCACAACTTCTGACTCTTCCATGGCCTGGGGAAGGTAAGGTTTAAGGAAGTCCATTTCGCGAACGATTTTACTGTGAGCTTCCGTACCAGCTTCATACATCTCTAATGAGTCTTGCAGACGCTTATTATGGGCCACGGTTACTGAGAGTTCATCGGTTGGTTTAGTTGAGGTATTGTTTTTAATATACTCAGCTTTAAGCATTCTAAGAGCATCAAGGCGCTCTTGTTGTTTGGCCTTCATGGCTTCTTTAATATCGTTATTTACTTGTTCCATTAGAGTCATAAGCGCTCCTTAGCGTTTCATATTTTCCATGTGTAGTTCTAGATTCATGTCTTTGTGGGTCCGAAGAAACTGAAAGAGATTTTGCAGATCATCGATGGACTTTGATTCAACCCGATATTTCTCATCCATGTACTGAGTCTTTCCTTTAAAACCAGATTCCTTAATCAAGCGGTTCATAAGTTTTTGAGCGTCCTTATCAAATCCAGTCGTGAGAGAAAGAGTCATCTTTTTATTTTTAAGACCTGAGTTTTCAATTTCTGATTCTTTCATCCCTCTCATGCCGATTCCACGTTTCCCCATATTGGTACGAAGAATATCCAGGACGGATTTTACTTTCATCTCGTCTTCAGCACGGATTTCAATAACCTTTTCTTTTTCTTTATATTCAGCTTTCGCCTCAGACCCTTTAAAGTCAAAACGGCCAGAGATCATTTTCTCTGTGTTCTTAAGAGCGTTACTAAGTTCCATTTCATCAATTCTTGAGACTAAATCAAACGATGCCATAATTTTACCCTTATCTTATTTGTCCGTTACCTTTCACCAGGAAACGTGTGGTTGTCATTTCTTTTGCGCCCATAGGTCCATAGGCGTGGAGTTTAGAAGTTGAGATGCCTAATTCCGCTCCCAGCCCAAGTTCTCCTCCGTCATTAAAGCGGCTGGAAGCATTTACTACCAAAGCGGAAGCATCCAGTGAATTTAAAAAAAGCTCAATAATGGATGGGTCCTGAGCAAGGATGACTTCGGTGTGATGAGAGGAGTGGTCCTGAATATGGGAGATCGCTTCTTCCGGAGTTTTGACTATCCTTAGCGATAGAATTTTATCCAGATATTCAGTTTCATAATCCTTTGAAGTGGCCTTTTTAACCTTATCATTAAGAGCAATGCTTTCATCATCTCCCCGGAGTTCCACTCCCGCATCAAGAAGGGCCTGAATGATTTTTTTATTTTCCGGGTAATTCTCATTTAACAGAAGTGACTCCAGAGCATTACACACTCCGGGCCTCTGGGTTTTAGCATTCAAAATAATCGGAATGACTTTTTCTCTCTCAGCATCCTGATGAACATACAAGTGGCATAGACCCTTATCATGGGCCACCACCGGCATAGTGGCGTGAGTGCGAACATGTTGAATGAGGGCACTGCCTCCACGCGGAACCATGAGATCGATGTATTCATGAAGTTTTAAAAGTTCTGCCACATCCTCTCGGGTTTCAACCAGAGACACTGAACCTGCAGGAAGAATCCTCTCAATCGCTCCATGAATCACTTCAAAAAGTTTTCTATTTGAATATTGGGCTTCCTTTCCGCCTTTTAAAATAATCGCGTTGCCTGATTTAATCGACAGAGCGGCACCATCCACCACCACATTAGGGCGTGACTCAAAAATCATTCCAATCACTCCCAGTGGGATTCTTTGCTTTTGAATCACAAGACCATTGGGGCGAGTGTATTCTTCTATGATAGTGCCTACGACCTGAACCTGATCGGCCACATCCCGGCACATTTGAGAAAGAGAATCGATGGATTTATCTGTCAGAGTGAGGCGGTCAATGATCGCTGAAGTGAGTTGATTTTTGCGGGCCTCATCCAGATCTTTTTTATTCTCAATGAGAATTTCAGCACAGTTTTTAGTTAAAGCGAGAGCGATACTCTCTAAGGCCATTAAGCGCTGTTCTTCGGGAAGGGACTGTAGTTGAGTTGTGGCCTTCTTGGCCATTTGGGCAATTTTTTTGACGCTCATGAAGCTCTCCATGTTGAAAATCAAGTTTAACGGAAAAATCCATGAGTGGGTATGTTGTTTTGTTTGCGGTGTGAGTCAAAGGGGCGAATTATTGATGGCTTAAATTTTGGGAACTTGCCCGAGATTTTGCTTAAGAGTCATCAGAGATGGATGTGGTTCATCCCTCTTTACCTGCCGAACCACATCCAGATCCGGTTACGGATCCCATAGGGGGAATCTCTCCTATGGTCTCTTGATTTTAAATTCGTTGCAAGGTCGAAAAGGTCGCGGGTTAGTAATCACTCTTCAAAAGCAAATTATCTTTATGAATGGCCACTTTGGACGGCGGGTTTTCCATCAGACTAGAAATCTCTCCAGACTTCTTCCCTTTGATAAGTTCCATTTCCTTATAATCATACTCAGTAATTCCCACCGCAATGCTCTTACTCTTAAACTTCACCTGAATCACATCCCCTCGCCGAAAGGTACCGCATACCTTTTTGATGCCGATGGGGAGAAGGGAAGTGTTGCCCTTCATAAGAGCGAGAGCGCAGCCTTCATCCACCACTACCCAGGCCTCGTTTTTTACAACGGTTGAAAGCCAGGATTTCCGACGGGAAGTTTGTTTTTCAGGGTTCCCTTTAAAAAGAGTGCCGCCGTTTTTATCCAGGAGACGAGTGAGGGGATGAGTCGTGAGGAAGGTGCCAATAATCACGTCCACTCCAATGGGAGTGAGTTTTCTCACGGCCTTAAGTTTGGTGTCCATACCACCCCGGCCGACGCTGGTTTTTGCGGCGAACTTAACTCCTGAAAAATCATCTTTAAAATCGATCTCATCAAAGCGTATGGCATCCGGGTCTTTAGGATTTTTGTTAAAGAGACCGTCGGCTTCGGTTAAGAGGATGAGTTTTTCTGCATCGGCCACCTGAGTGATCATCACCGCTAATTGGTCATTATCACCAACCGTAATTTCTTCATAAGAAACGGTGTCGTTTTCATTCACAATCGGGATGATGTTATTTTCTAAAAGTTGGTTAATGGTGTTTCGAATATTTAAAAATCTTTTTTGGATTTTAAAATCCTCATGGGTCACAAGTATCTGAGCGCAGTGAAGACCTTGATCTAAAAGAGTTCCAACATAGGCCTTCATGAGAAGAGGTTGGCCGATCGCCGCAGCGGCCTGTTGGAAAGAGATCATCATTTTTTTTTCATCTGGTTTCTTAATGAGATGTTTACCAGAGTTAACGGCACCAGAACTTACCAGAATGGGAGAGTACCCCTGGGATTTTAAATGGACCAGTTCCTGAACGATGTTTTTGATTTTCGGGAGAGAAACTCCACCCATTTCATCAGTAACGGCGAGGGAACCTAATTTAATAACGACTCTTTTTTGCATGAATTAATGGTAATGGGAAATTAACAGATTTAATAGGACTAGAATGCAGTGTCCTTGGGAAGCGAGGGATGGGTCGCTATGATACTTCTTAACCGAGGAGGTCAAAATGAATCCATTTTTAAACGGTCCTGGTACTAATCCCGATCAGCCTTCAGTTCCAACTAACCCAGTTCCCGGTCCTTCGCCGGTAGAAGTGGATCCAGGGGATCTTCATAGTAAACCAAATGTGAATTATGACAATATCCCGGATTCTGCTCCCTTTAGTCCAAGTCCGGATATTCCGAATGAACCAGAGACGCCGACGGAGCCGAATCGCGAAACACCGGCCCCGCCACCAAGCTAAAAGGTAGACGCTACCGTTCGAACAATTAGAAAGTCATCTCTGGCACGTTGGCGGGGATGACTAATTCAGCTTCTGTGAGGGATTTAATCTCTTCAACAGAGACGCCGGGAGCGCGTTCCATGAGATGGAATTTTCCGCCTTCTAAACGGAGAACGGCGAGATCTGTTACGACCAGCTTCACACAGTTCACCCCGGTCAGAGGCAATGAGCATTTATTGAGGATTTTTGATTTTCCGTCTTTAGAAGCGTGAGACATGGCCACGATGATGTTTTCTGCGCCGGCCACTAAATCCATGGCCCCACCCATGCCTTTAACTAGTTTTCCTGGAATCATCCAGCTAGCGAGGGCGCCGGTTGAATCAACTTCAAAGGCCCCAAGGACTGTGAGATCCACGTGTCCACCACGAATCATAGCGAAAGAGTCCGCAGATGAAAAAAAGGCCGAACCTTTAATCACGGTTACTGTTTGTTTACCGGCATTAATCAGATCCGGGTCAATAGTTTCTTCTGTCGGGAATTCTCCCATGCCAAGGATTCCGTTTTCACTCTGAAACATGACCTCCATGCCTTTTGGAATGTAGTTGGCCACCAGAGTAGGAATACCGATTCCCAGATTCACGTAATAGCCATCACGAAGTTCTTTTGCAATTCTTTGAGCGATTTGTTCTCTTGAAAGTGCCATATGTATTATCCTTATTTTCTGATTGTTCTTTGCTCGATTCTTTTCTCAAATGTTCCTTTAATCAAACGGTCAACGTAGATTCCTGGAACATGAATGAAGTTTGGATCGAGTTCACCTGGTTCGACAATTTCCTCAACTTCTACAATCGTCATTTTACCGGCGGTTGCAATCATTGGATTAAAGTTCGCGGCCGTTTTTCGGAAGATGAGATTTCCGAAGGTATCGGCCTTCCAGGCCTTAACGAGAGCAAAGTCAGCCTTAGGAAATGCAGGCTCGAGAATATATGGTCTTCCGTCAAACATCTTAACGTCTTTTCCCTCGGCCACTAGAGTTCCATAACCGGTGGCCGTGAAGAATCCCGGAATGCCAGCACCGGCGGCGCGGATTTTTTCAGCTAAAGTGCCTTGAGGAGTTAGTTCTAGTTCGAGCTCCCCGGAAAGAACCTGTTTTTCAAAAAGAGCGTTTTCTCCCACATAAGAAGAGATCATTTTTTTGACTTGTTTTTTTTCCAGAAGGACACCCAGACCAAAGCCATCTACGCCAGCATTATTTGAAACAACAGTGAGTCCCTTGGTTCCCATATCATGAATTTTTTTGATGAGATTTTCAGGAATTCCGCAAAGGCCGAAACCGCCAACCATTAAAAACATATTGTCAGTGAGACCAGCTAAGGCCTCATCATATGTTTTAACAACCTTATTAAAACCAGACATTGCTTCTCCTTCTAAAAGATTCTAGAGGGTTAAAAGGTATCGTATGGGAGAGGGAATGAAAAGAAAAAGGCCCCAGAGTTTGGGGCCTTTAGTATTTAGAAATCTGAAATAAGATCGACAATTTCCGGGTGATCTACGAAAGGGTTACGAACATTTTGGTGTTTCGCAATTTTTTCGTGGCGGATTAATTCATTTGAATCAATGGGATCATCTTTATGCCATTTTCTAAGAGTAGCTTCTTCTCTGCTGCTGATGCCTAGGTTGTAGTGCATGGCAAAGTAGAAAAGTGAGCGGGCAACGTTACCACGATGAGCAGGAGGTGGAGTATAAGTATCACCGCCGGCAGCAAAACCAAAACGGCTCATATCGCAGCCTTCACCAACCATTTCATTCTCATCAAGTCTTACGAGACCGAAAGGGATATTCCCGCGACGGCTGTTCGCATGAGAGTCAGTAAGGTAAAGATGGTGCATGTCTGACTTCTGCATGTCTTTTGAGAAGTTACCGTTGAATTTACTTTGAGGCCATGTGTGCTCGATATTGACTCGAGTATGCATTCCAGAAACTTCATCGAGGCCTCTGAAGTAGAATTTTTTCCCACAGTAGACATCACGAACATAAGTGCCTTCGTTGTCTCTTAGGATATCAAGTTCACCGAACATGATTTTGCGGGCCGCTGTGTAGCCAACTGAGAAATGACGGTAACAACCCTGGCTATTGCACTGAGATTTGATCTCGTCGTGCTTACCTTTAGCAGGTTGGTGAGCTTCATTGAAGATTCGGTTAAAGAGTGTGCGATCGAGTTTTTTCTTAGAAGTGACAGCGGAGTAGAATTCTGATCCGTAGTAAGACCACTGACCATTAGGGAGCTTTTGATCAACCTGAGCAAAGCCTGTTGTGAGAATGAACAAGCTTAAAAGCGAGAGTAAGACCTTCATCATTATCCTTCGGTAGATTAATTTTGAAAAAATCCTAAAGTAGCCAACCTTAATTGTCACTTAATTTTAACTAATAATTGGTCCTCACGTGAACTTAATAAATCATGGTTAAAGCACGAGATTAAAGAATAGAAATGAGAGTCAGGGATTGTAAGAAATTCGCTCTCTAGATTTCATAATACTTTGCGTAAAGTGCAATTTTTTCTAATGCTTCTCTCAGTGCATCATTGATTGGAATTCGTTTTTGAATAAGTTCTGGATGCATCGTGGATAGATGATAAGACCAGTCCCGAAGCTTAGGAATTTTGGGGTCCCGTTCCTGTTGTACTACTTGGGAAGTTTCCGGGAAGTCCTGTTTGATAAGCTTACAGATGGAAACAGCGATCTCACCTTTTTTGTCCATGTATCCGGAGACTCCGAACATCCTGCACAGAGAGGGTCTTTCTTTATAGGAAGTGCACTGTCCTTTACGCCCTCCTTGATAATTAAAGATGAGGCAGTGAGAGACTTGGTTTGATTCTAAACGATCCAACCATTCTTCCAGTTTACCTTCATCATAAATCTTTAAGGCCATGGGAAGCATTTCCAGCATTGACGCTTCCACCTCAGGATTAAGGCAACACTGCCCGCAACCGGGAGGGCAACTAAGGCCTACTGATCCTTGGTAGGAAGAAAAAGTTTCTCCCATTTCATCGTAAATTTTTTGCAGATTAAAAACGAATTCTCTGATATTCATTTTAGATGGCCTATTATTATTTTGCCCTTACAAATGTCGAATCTGAATCTTTGCTGAAAGAAGAAGTTTCTCTCAGATACCCTGAACTTAGGATTAGCTATTCTAGACCTGGTTTTTTAACTTTTAAAGGGGAGAAATTAATCTCTTTTGGGCCTTTGTTTGCCCGAGTTTCCGGCCAGACTATTGGGAAGTTTAGGGAAAAAGAGCTTCTTTATTCCAAGGCCTGGGTTTGGGCCAGAAATGATAAATTAGAAATACCTCCCCGTCTTCAGGAAGTATCAGCAAAAACGATTTATAAAGTCGGTGAGGAGGTTACCCTGATCATGATGATAGGACCGGATGAGTTTTGGGTTGGGACTTATAAACTTAAGTCGCATCATTTTCAAACGCCGGGTGAAGTGAGTTCAATCTTGCCAAGGGAAGATGTCCCTAGTCGCGCCTATTATAAAATAGCTGAAGCTTTTGAGGCATTTGATCTTCCCTTCGATAATCATGAACGTGTCCTTGAGTTGGGATCAGCTCCGGGAGGGGCGAGTTTATTTCTTTTGGAACAAGATATGAAAGTTCTGGGAGTAGATCCGGCCGATATGGACCCAAGGATTTTGAAGTACAATAACTTCAAGCATCTTCGAAGACCTTTTGAAACTCTTACGGAAAATGATCTGCGAGATATTGATTGGATCATCAGTGATATTAATCTTCCACCCACAGTGGTTCTTAAAGAAGTTTATCGGATGCTCAGGTTCCTCGAGCCTCGGGGAATTGTTTTGACCCTGAAAATGAATGAATTGAAGCATCTTGAAGTCGTAGCTACGGTAAGAGAAAAGTTCAAAAATCTTGGTTTCGAGAAAGTTGAACTTAAGTACTTACCGGCCCACAAAAAAGAAATTGCTCTTATTGCGCTTCACTCATAAAGCCCTGAGGAAAGAATTGGTTGTAAGGATCATGTTCTTTCTTCAGATCATGAAAAAGTTTCAACTGATTTTCACCATGGAAGCGTTTGATATATTTTTGTTTTAAAAGCCCGATCCCATGTTCAGCAAAGGGAGAGCCCTTCCAATTGAAAACGTGTTCATACAATTTCTCAAATTCTGCCAGACACCGGGCCGATTCATCCTTACTAGGCATATAGTTAAAGTGAAGATGGCCGTCACCAAAATGGCCAAAGAGACAGTAGCGAACTCCAATTTTGGATGCTTCACGATAGAAGTTTAAAAGGTCAACGATATGATCAGGGCCGACTTGAACATCAGTTCCCACTTTTACGACGCCCATTTGTGAATTCACTTCAAAAATGGCCCGTGGAACTCCGGCCCGAACGTGATGGAATTTATTTTCTGCAATCTCAAAAACATTTTCTGGTGAAGTGAGCTCTAAACCGCAAAGGACATTTCCATAAATCTCCTCAAAGTCACTAGTTTTGACCTCCAGGAAAATAACGTCCTGATTATTTCCAAGTTTCTCATCCGGTTTAAGATAATTCATGCAATTGGCATCTAAAAGCTCGCAAGAAAAGATGACATTTCGATGAGATTGAACTGCATGGTAAATTTCCATATGAGGATTCATATCTTCTTCCCAGCGAGGAAGAAGCATAAAGACATATGTCACATCGCTATTGTCTGTGGTTTCAATTTCTACTTCTGTCACAATTCCTAGCTGACCTTCAGTCCCAATCATCAGATCGATGGCCTTATCAAAGCGGGGATAAGGAGCATTTTTGAAGCCCCGATAGGATTTGAAATCTTCCTGATAGGCCTTAAGATTCTGTGAACTAGAGGTGAAATCATCTTCGCGGCGAAGTTCTTTTTCTTCACCGTTATAATCCAGATACTTCAAACGAACGACTTGGGAGCGCATATTACCAAAAGCAAAGCAGCGCTCTCCGGTACAAGATGTGGCGATCCCAGCTGTCACCAGGGCCAATTGCTCAGTCGGTGATGTTTTTAGACTCCTTCCTTTAGCGCGCAAAAAATTGCGGGCGTCTTCCCAAGAAACAGCACCTTTGATGATCAGGTTGCCATTTTCTTTTAAATCCATCTGAGGAGGTAATTTAGAAAGATCACACAGGTAAAAATTATTATCCTTCTTCCAAGGAAGAAGTTGGTCCAGCTTATCATAGGGAATAACAGTTGAGGTCTTTGATGAGAAATAGAAGCTAGGTTGATGCGCCTTGAGGTGACTGACCAGGTCTGCTTGGGAGTAAAATGTTTTAGTTTTAAATGTCATATGCGACTCACTTTTTGATGCTATTTTAACGTTTTTTTTAAGGAGAGGCCATGGAAGTTGTTGCAGTTATCGGAGCTTCGAGTGATCCGTCACGATATTCTTATAAGGCCATGGAAATGCTTAAAGAATATGGACATGAGGCAGTGCCTGTTCATCCTCGGGAAGAAGAAGTACTTGGTAAAAAAGTTATTCATAAATTAGGGGAGCTTACGGGACAGAAAATTGACACGATTACTGTTTATGTCAATCCGGCCATCTCAGATAAATATCAACAGGAAATGATTGAAGTCCATCCCAAGCGAGTGATCTTTAATCCTGGAGCTGAAAATCCAAAGCTTGAGAAGGCCTTAAAGGATAAGGGCATTAATGTTGAAAATGCCTGTACACTTGTGCTTCTGAGGACTGAGCAGTTTTAAGCTTAGTCCTGTAAGCAACGTAAAGGGGAGTTATCCCGGATGTAGTTTTCGATCATCGGCCAATAATTGCTGTCTTTGACCTTCCGAAGATTATTAAAGAGTGCAAAACCGAGAATGTTGCCAAGTTTTAAAACTCCGTAAGGGACTTCAGACGGAAGAGCTATCGTGTAGTAGCGAAGGTTACTTAATTGCTCTCCACTAATCATGGCCTCATTCACATCATGAATCGTTGGATCAAAGCGAGTTGTGACTCCACTTCTACCGTTTTTGACTTCCACACCATCAATGACGACCTGGAGGGAAACTTCGGAACTTGCCATGATGCTGAGGATTTTTTTAAGTAGAAAACCTGAAACTTTTGCTCGTGAAACATGCCAGCCTTGGTCTCCCCACCGGCGAAAGTGAGGGAAGTTATCCACCACGTCTCCAAAGGTAATGGGACCTGGAGCGATTTCTTCACCTTGGAAAACATCAAACTGCATACCGAGGTCAGTCTTGGCCGCCGTTCTTGTCATGCGGGCAATATGATGTGACCAGCAGGTTCTGGTTTGAGTGTCCTGGCCGTTATAGTTACCGCTTAAAGTAATGTCAGACTGGCCAATGACTTCATCCCAAGATCTTCCAAAATAATCTTCACGTTTTTGATAAGCATCACTCACAAAAGCCTTCATCGATTCTTCCTGAGGCATGTCTTGAGTGATCTTGATCATTCTATAATCAATCATCTCGGCCTCTCCGTTCCCTTTGAGGTCAAGAGTCATGGCACCGATATGTCCGGAATGAGCTCCGGCCTGAATGATGGGAATTAATCGACCACTTAAATTCTTGGTAAGCTGTGGACGAGAGAGGAGGATATGGGAGTGACCGCCAACCACCATGTCGATGGTTCGGGACTTTTCCACCAAACGAATGTCTTTTGAGAGACCAATGTGAGTCAGGGCGATAGTGAAATCGACTTTGTCTTTATTCGCTTTTGTCGCTTGTTTGATACCAGCATTATGAGAACTCGAAATGAAGCCCAGTGGGCGTAAAGGGTACATATAGTGAATCTCATTGGTCGTTAAACCAAAAACGCGAACCTTTTTTCCATCAAAATCAAAGTCTTTATAATTTGGAAGGAGTTTTGAGAGCCCAAGAAACCTTTTGCCTTTAAGATTTGCTGAAAGCATGGTTGCTTTAAGATCGGCTTTCCTGATTTGGCGGGCAAGCTCTTTTCCACCTAGAATAAAATCATGATTTCCAAGAACCGTGACATCAACGCCCAGAAGATCCAGGGCGCGAAGAGAATCAACCCCGTGATCTGAAAAATAGAAGCTTGAGCCTTCACCAAAATCACCGCCATCAAGATAAAGGGTAGGAATTCCTTTTTTTTCGGCTTCTTTTTTAAGATTATCCACTACTTCTTTCAATTGAGCATAGCCGCCGATCCCGCCTCGGGTTCCCTGGAAATAAGAATGCAAGTCATTGGTATGAAGGATCTGGATGACCTTCGCAAACGACGTTGAGCTAATAAGGAGGCCTAGACAAAGAGAAAGCGGTTTAAGTAATTTCATGGATGTGCTCTTAAGAAAAAATATTGAGTTCCCTTTTTATTAGACCCCTGATTTAGAAAAGATGGAACGCTGTAAATATTTCCTAAATAAAAGACTGTCACCTAAAGCCCATCACAAGTATTGGCCAAGGTGCTGATCCAGAGATACAACTCCTAACCTATGAATTCTGAATTACTTTTGCCTGTTGGAAATATGGAAATGTGTATGGCTGCTGTGCATTATGGCGCTGATGCCATTTATGTAGGTGTCCCGTTTTTCAATGCTCGTGGGCGAAGTACTGACTTTTCCTTAGAAGATTTGAAAGAAATGATCGATTTGTGCCATCTCTATGGTGTGAAAGTTAATCTCGCTTTCAATGTGGTGATCTTTCAGGATGAATTCCCCAAGGCGATCGAGCTGCTAGAGAAAATTTTGCCGATGGGTCCTGATGCTTTTATCGTGCAGGATTTGGGTCTCGCTAAAATAATCCGGACCATGGCCCCTCACCAGAGGATTCATGCATCTACTCAAATGACTGTGACTAATCCCGATGCTATCGCCATCTTAGATGACTTGAAGATCGATCGTTTTGTATTAGGACGAGAAAATTCAATACCTGAAATAAAGCTCATTCGAGAAAATACAGATAAAGAGCTTGAGGTCTTTGTTCATGGTGCCCTTTGCGTGGCCTATTCAGGTCAGTGCTTCACTTCAGAATCTCTTGGAGGACGAAGTGCCAACCGGGGACAATGTGCTCAAAGCTGCCGGCTTGAGTATGAGCTTTTTGTGGATGAAGTAAAAAAAGATTTAGGATCTAAAAAATATCTCGTTTCCCCCAAAGATTTAATGGGCATTGAAGAAATCCCGCTCCTTAAAGAAATAGGGGTGAATTCTTTCAAAGTAGAGGGAAGGCTTAAGACTCCTGAGTATGTGGCGGCCGCCGCTAAGAATTACCGAGAAGTTCTCGATGGTGCTCCTGTAAATCTGGAAAAACGAACCCAGGAACTCTCTACCACTTATTCCCGTGGCTTCTTTTCTGGCTGGCTTCACGGAGTGAATCACCAGAAGTTGGTGGATGGAACTTATAGTGCTCATAGGGGACTTGAAGTTGGGAAAATCCTAGAAGTGAAGAAAAAAACTTTCATGGTTCATTCAAGTGTTCCTTTGAAGGCCGGCATGGGGCTTCTCCTGGTTGGACAAGAAGAGCAAGGCTCAAAGATTTTTGCTGTTCAGAAAATCGGTAAGAATTTTGAAGTGGAGCTTGTTCAAAAAAATCTTAAACTCGAAAAAGGCCTGACCGTTTACCTTAACTCTAATGAGCCGGAGGCCCGTGAACTCCAGAAGGGTTGGCTCACTCGTGAAAAACAAAAACGCATTCCGCTTAATTTCTTTGTGGAAGGAAGAATTGGCGAAAAACTCATTGTGACCGCTACTGATCCTGAAGGTCGGGAGGTAAGAGTTTATTCCGAGTCCACGTTGAGTGCAGCGAAGGACCGATCACTTACTCCTTCTCAAATTGCTGATGAACTCAGTGCCCTTGGAACCACGGCCTATAAATTAAATGAATTTGAGGCCCAGATTCAGGAACAACTTTTTTTAAATCATAAAGAGCTTAAGGAACTTCGTCGTCATCTGGTTGAGAAGGTGAATGAAGTGCGAACCAAGCGAGATGCTGAAGTCGTCCCGTTTACCATTCCTAAAATGGTAAAAAATCCAGGTGCCAAAGGTTTAAATATCCTTCTTCGTTCTAAAAATCAGGTTGAAGGATTTGCTAAGGACTTCAAAGACTTCTCTGAATATGAGCATTTAATTGCCAGTGTGATTCTGGATTTTGAGTTCGGAAAGGATTACGCTCCTTCGGTTGAACTGATTAAATCCCTGGGACTTAAGGCCGGAATTGCTACCACCAGGATTCTTAAGCCCTCTGAATATTATAATCTGAATATTATTACCAGATGTAATCCGGATATGATTTTGGTCCGTAATTTAGGTGCCCTTCATTATCTTAAATCAAAAACAACAATCCCTCTGATTGGGGATTTTTCTCTGAATGTGACCAACTCTATGACCCTGGATTATCTCGTCGGGAAAGGGCTTGAAACAGTAAACGTTTCCTATGATCTTAATCAAGAGCAACTCTTTGATATGGTGGAATTCTCTGACCCTTCGAAAATTGAAGTGACTCTTCATCAGTACATGCCCGAATTTCATATGGAGCATTGTGTGTTTGCGGCCTTTCTGTCTAATGGAACTTCATTTCGAGACTGCGGGAAACCTTGTGAAAAGCATGATGTGAAATTGAAAGATCCTTATGGAAATATGCATTTTCTTAAGGCCGATCAAGAATGCCGTAACACCTTCTTCAAGGCGACTCCCCAATCGGCCGGCTTTTTGATGAAAGATTTATCAGATAAAGGTGTCACTCATTTCCGTCTTGAAGCATTGAATGAGACACCAGAAGAAATTAACTTAAAAATTAAAACGTACCTTAGACTTCTGAATGAAGAGATTGACGTCACTGAGGCCATGAACACTCTAAGTGTTGTGGAGAGTTATGGACTAGGTCTTGGTCAAATGAATAAGACTGATACTTATAAAGATCGTAAGAAAGAAACTAGAAAATAATTTCCGAACGCGGAATCTCCATCCATTCACCGGCCTTAAGCCCATTTAATTCAAGGTTGGCTATTTTCTTTCGAATGAGTCTTAAAGTCGGGTGACCAATGGCCGCGGTCATTTTTCTAACCTGGCGGTTTTTTCCTTCTATGATTTTAATTTCAAGCCACACATCTTGAACCGTTTTTCTTATCCTCACAGGAGGATCTCTTGGAGGAACATCCGGTTCTGGTTCAAGGATTTGAACTGAGCAAGGACGAGTAAGATAATCTTCGATACGTAAACCTTGCCTCATCTTTTCCAGAGATTCTTCATTTGGAACTCTCTCTACCAGGGCCCAATATGTTTTTGGCTTCTCGTTTCGAGGATTAAGAAGCCTTTCAATGAGTGGCCCATCATCGGTTAAGAGCAAGAGTCCTTCAGAGTCTTTATCAAGCCTTCCTGCAGGGTAAACGCCTTTGGGAATTGAATATTCCGCCAGGGATTTCGCTCCATCTTCGGGAGTAAATTGTGAGAGGACGCCGTAAGGCTTATGGAATAAAATGTATCTTGGCATATGAAAACATTACCATAATTACAATTGAGAGCAAAAGTAAGATGAATTTTCGGGAGGAGCATTATAAAAGTTTTTTAGGGGAGGAATTATGGAAAAATTATTTCTCGTTATCGGTTTAGGACTTTTTTCAATGCTTGCCACTCTCTTTTCAACCCAGGCATTCAACTAATGCTTGACTCATGGAAGAGTCAAATTTTACATTCATTCCATGTCTGATTACGAAATTGTTTATTCTGATGATCCAAACTTCAAGAAACGCTGCCCTAAGTGCCAAAAGTATCCTTGTGCTTGCCCAAAGGCCGATCAAATGGTGCCGGGCAATCATACGCTGAAAATCCGTCTGGAAAAGAACGGACGTGGCGGGAAAACAGTGACTGTCGTTTTTGAGCTCCCACAAAATGAAGACTATTTTAAAGGGGTTGAAAAAAAGCTTAAAGCTTTATGCGGAACAGGTGGGGCCTATAAAAATAATATGATTGAGATTCAAGGAGACCATAGAGAAAAGATAAAAGCCCATCTTGAAAAACTCGGTTTCAAAGTCAAACTGGCCGGCGGATGAGTGATTTGCCTGAAACCCGATTAAATTTATGTCTTAAATGCCGACGGCGCATTTTAACCTGTGTGTGTGAGAAGCTTAAACCCTTTGATACCCATTCTCGCTTCATCATTCTTATGCACCCGATGGAATTTAAAAAAGAAAAAGTGGGAACGGGAAGATTTTCCCATCTTATTTTGAAAAATTCTGAAATCCTGGTTGATGTGAGTTTTGATAAGCATCCTCGTTTAGATGAACTTCTTAATGATCCCGAGTATGAGACCTTTATTCTTTATCCGGGAGTTGAAACCATTGATCTGGGTACTTCTGAATTAAAGAATAGACTCACTAAAAAGGCTCAGTTCCTGGTAATTGACGGTACCTGGCCTTGTGCTAAGAAAATGATGAAGCTCACCACTAAGCTTCATTCACTTCCCAGAGTGAGTTTTAATAGTCAGAGGATTTCTGAATTTAAAGTGAAGCATCAACCTATGCCCGGTTGTCTTTCAACCGTGGAATCCCTTCACCAGGTGCTAGTGGATTTAAATCGTATGGGCCTCGAGGATTCAGGAAATAATCATGAAAACTTAATGGAAGTTTTCAGATATACCGTAAACCAGCAAATAGATCTTGCCAGTGATCCTAATCGCCAGGGATATCGGAAGAAACCGTTTTCTCTTGCCCATGAAAGAAAAATTTCCAAAAAATGGAAGGACCGCCTTCTCTTTTTTAAAGGGCCTGATGAATGATTTCTTCTCTTGGCTTCTCTCCCCACTTCTGATTTTTACTGAGTGAACGCAGAAGAGCATTCAGTCTCCACCAGGTATTTAGTTGTTTATAACCAAAATGGATGAGAAGAGTATCAAGAATGCCTCTGGCCATGGTCCAGTTCTTCTGATGGGAAACGTATTTAATATCAAGTTGAATCCCGACAATCGTAATAAAAAGATTAAAGAAAAGGCCTAGCCCTAAATAGATGGCCGCATGATCAAGTGAAACCCATCCCTGAATAAGGGCAAAAGGGAGCAATAGATAGGCCATAAAGACGACCACAGGAGAGAAGGCTTCAACTAACCAAAAATAAGGAATAGTAACGAGACCCAGGATACCATGTGAAGGTCTGAAGAAAAGACCTGAATTCTGAAGCAAAGTTTGCACCAAACCCATTTGCCAACGCATACGCTGTCGGGAAAGATGGGGAATCGTTTTCGGAACCTGAGTGTAACAAGTCGTGACAGGAAGGATTTTAAACTGATGATCTCTTCCAGGGTAGGCCCGACGGAGACGGACAATCATATCAAAGTCTTCTGTAATAGACCGGTGGCTGAAACCGCCAATCTTTTTTAAGGCATCTTTTTTTAACATACAGAAGGCACCAGAAATCAAAAGAGTTGATCCCAGATAGCTCCAGCCTAATCTTTCACAAACAAATGTTCTTAAATATTCAATACGCTGAAAACGGTTAACCCATTCTTTCCCACGAGAAACAAGAGGAAGATTATTTTTTAATACCTGGGCCGAAAGAACTTGAATCACTCCACCTGCGGCAATGAGTTTTTTATTGCGCTTAAAGGAACTTAAACAGGCCTCAACTCCTTTTGCATCAGGAATTGTGTCCGCATCCATGGTGCAAATAAGATCATAGCTCGAGTGGGAGATACCAAAATTCAAAGCTTGAGCTTTGCCACTATGTGGGGCCTTTAAGATTTTTAATTCAGGTCTTGTGATCGATTGGAAAAGCATCTCATCGTCTGGACACTTTCTTAATTGGAACATTGTTTGAAGCAGTCTGATTGTTTGATCTTGAGAGCCATCATCAATCACGATAATTTCTTTTTTTTCCTGCGGTAAGGATAAATAGGTTTGAATGGTTTCCACAATGAGGGAGGCTTCATTGTAGGCCGGAATAATAAAGCTAACGGCCGGAAGCTCTTTATCTGTTTCAATGGACCTTAATTGGAATTTTTTTATCTTAATCCATGAGAAGACCATCATTAAGGCATAAATAAAGTTAACCGCCAGGAAATAAACAGCAATAGAGACTAAAAGAAGCATGCAAATTTCTTGTATCATTAGAACATCCAACTTAGGTTAAGGGTTGTTGTATGAAATTCAGTTTTTAGTTGATCGTAATCAGTATGATCGAAGGCCAATTCGCTTTTAAAAGTAGGAGAGAAGTACCAAGTAAAGGACATTCCTCCCGTTAAGGTATCAACGAGTTTTGATGACTCACCAATAATTCCTTGGGAAGCTTCCTTTCCTTTGTAAGAAAATACACTCACGGCATATTTCTTTTCCTGGTAGTAGATCGCTCTTATACCAAAATTATGAACATCACGAGTCTGTTTCGGTGAATCAAAACTTGCTTTTCCGAACATCACAGAAGGAATAATAATAACTCCGGGAATTTTCTCAATTTCCATTCCGGCATTTACTGTATGCAGAGTGGTGCTGCTATAACGGGAGTCTCGATAGTAGAGATATGGAGAAAGGCCACTTAGCCAGGCATAGTATCCGCTTAAAATAGTCTGTTTCACTGGCAGGATTTCATTCCCTTTACCTTGGAGATAATGGGCCTCAAGAGTCCAGCGTTCCGAAGGGCGATAAGAAACCATTCCCCCGATTCGTTTTTCATAGAGATCAAATCTTTCAAGGTAGGTGACTTGTCCGCCTACATTAACTTTATCATTTACCTTAATCCGAGCAAGTAAGTCTTGTTGCCAGCCGGAGGTTTTTTGCTTTCGTAAATTCACATGTTGGGTAACAGTTTGAATCTCGTGGGCATAAGTATTGACTGAAAGGCAGAGTAAAAAAAGCACGAAGAATCGCAAGTTATTTTCCTTATGTTGTTAATCCTTATACATATGCTAAGATTTTCTAAAACAGTTAGGCAAATTTAAGTCAAATGAAAGTAATTAAGTCGGACTCTGGATTCCTGGCATTCCAGAAAATCTTCAAACTTCTTCACAGTAATCAGTACCCTCTGGTACTTTGGCAAAACAATGATGACGGCTCAAAGCTGGTCCTCGATTCATTTCTTAATTCCTTTAATCTAGAGTCCGCCCAGTTACATTTCGATAAAAATTCTGATGTTAATGAAGGCACCATTTATTGTTACTGCGAAGATGAGCAGTTCATTTTTAAAACGATGGTTCTAAGTATTAAAGACGGTGTCTTTACTGCAGGAGTTCCTTTAGAAATTAAATTACTCGAAGAGCCCGATGTGGCTACAATAAAAGGGCAAGTTGGTGTGGATCTATTGGGACATTGGAAAACCAAAAGACTTAAACTTGATGGGAATGATGGACCCGATTATATCAAAGTCAAATCCATGTCTGAACGTTCATCAAGAGATCAGGAATTTTTAAACAACGAGTTTGATAGTGTTAGCCTCGATGAAGAAGAAAAACTTTTTGCAGATAAACGGGAAAGTCCTCGAGCGCGTCCAAAAATTGATAAATGGGTAAAGATTAAAACTGATGCCAGCGAAGAGATTCACTTTTTAAGACTTTTTGATTTGTCTCGAGGAGGGATGGGGTTTCTATCTATGGATCCTGAAACCTTCCCTAAGGGGTCAACCATTCAAGTGGTAGGCTTTGAAGAATTCAATCTGGATGATCCCTTGATTGGAAAGGTCATGTCTCATCGGGCGATTGATGAAAGTCAGATTGAATTTAAAATTGGGATAAAGTTCAATGAGGGGCAGGAATAATAAAAGGGGCCCTTAAAGGACCCCCCAATCGATTTTTAATTAGCGACAGTCTCTTCGAGAAACCACACGCTCTTCAGGTCGGCAGCTAATAGTCCGGCAAAAACGCATGTCTCTATTCCATTCACATTTTCTTCTCGCTTCAGACTCTGCAGCATAGCGATCTGCGCCCACTGCTCTGAATACTGAACGAACTCCATTGTAGTTAGTTCCTTCAACTTCACATAATTGACTTACTTCTGAACATGTTTCTACACATCGACCGTGGTGTTGAAGACAAGAACCACAGCTTCTATGGGCCCCTGAGTGTTCCTCCCATCCTCGGTCTCCAGCGCTACAGACAACTCGTGCAGGTGACGGATAACCGTACCCTGGGCCTGGAATTGGGCGAGGTGGTTGTTGTGGGTATTGAGGGCCTGGACGATGAGGGGCCGGGCGTTGACCGTATCCTGGGCCCGGGACTGGCCTTTGAGGACCTGGGCGATGAGGGGCCGGTTGTTGACCGTAACCTGGACGAGGGCGTGGTCTATATTGAGCATCAGCTGTATTCATAAATGAAGCATTTAGCAGAACAAAAGAAAAAACCAGTAAGCTAAGTAGTCTCATCAAAACCCTCCAAGGTGTTTGTCTTAAAGGCAATTTATGAGAGGCAAATTTTTCTGTCAAAATCAAATTCGGGACTTAAGACGATATTAGAATCTTGGTGTCAGTTCGATCCAGAAGAGAGAAGAAATGGGCCATAATGGCCCTGAATTTTAGCTGTAATAGCTCATTTCCTGGAGGGCCGCGAGTTGCATGCGCAGGTCAATTAACTCTTGATCCCAATAATTTGGCGAAGTGAACTGTGGAAAAACTCGTTGAAAAGAATGATCTTCCCAACGCTTAGCAATCCACGCATTGAAATGGACCATACGCATGGTACGAAGGGCCTCAGTCAGGTTCATCCTAAGACTATCCTGACGGGTCATCTCTTTATAGGCCCCGAGAAATCGATCTCTGTCATCAATACTGTACTGATCTTTCCCTGGGAAAAGTAACCACAGATCTTGCTCTACAGGACCGGTTAAACAGTCATCAAAATCAACGGCAATGGGGCCGGCCGAAGTCCAGACAATATTTCCGCGGTGGAAGTCACCATGGAGTTTTTGCTGAGGTAACCCGCTGAAGAGCGTATTCAGAAGAGGGTAGAGCTGCTCTAAGAGTTTTAAGTAATGGGAGAAACTCACATGATCAACAGGACGCACTTTTTCTAATTCAATCCGGTTGGCCTCTACAAAGGTTGTGGGATTTAGAGCAAGTCTGTGAGTAAAATTTCCCATAGTGCCGATGTTATGGATGCGGCCGATGAGACGTCCCACTTGTTCAATTTCTTCTTTAATGAGTTCATCCTTCAGACGCCCTTGCACCTTGGGAAATAAAGCAAACCACAGATTGGTGCTCTCATGCAGATGAAGAGTCGTGCCTGAAAACTCCAGAGGGGCAACAACCGGAACTTCAAACTCTATAAGGTTGTTTAAGAATTTATGTTCTTCCAGAATCTGATCTTTTGACCAGCGGCCAGGACGATAGAATTTTAAAATAACATTGGTAGAGCTAAAACCTTTCTCCACTTCTATTGGAGAAGCAAGTTCCACATCATAAACTCTATTTTCAAGAGAATTAAGAGTCATCACTCTTCCCGTGAGTCTCTTTCCGAAGGTTTCTGCCGCCTCCATAACATGATCTGGAGTAAGCATATGGAAGTGTCTGGTTTCATCGCCCCAGATTCCTTTTGTGTCTGACATTCTTTTTCCTTAGCGTTTTTTTCTTCTAGGGGCCTTGCGGTAACGGCGTTGACCGCTTCTGCGTTTTTTTCTGATTTCGATTAAGTTGTTTTGTAGATCTTTAATGAAGACTGCAAGCTCTCTTCGGAATTGGGTTTCTCCCCCTGGTCCAAAGCTTGTCACATCTAAGAACCAATGATCATCCTGAGCAAGGTTATCGATGATAATAAAATTATTCTTTCCACTCGCTCCCACCACACGCCATGGATTAGTCTCATTGATCAGGAGAGGATTCTCTTGAATGGGACCAGTGGTTATTTCAAAGCTCGGGATCCCAAAGAGGCTTCGAGGGAACTGCATAATTTCACTCATGCTGGGACTTCCCGTTAGAAAGACGAAAGGCGTATTGATTATTTTAAGTTCACCAATGAAGCGCGAGAAATCCAGGGCATGATCACCCTCATAAGAACCGTAGGAGTGGTGGCCGCCAAAGAATTGATCGCCCTTTATAATGAATGCCGGACTTGGTTCCTCTTTCAGTTTAGAGTAAAACCATGCCGATTGATCTAAACCCAGATGCATACCCTCTGCATGATGGGACCGAAAGCTTCGTCCATCCAGGAAAAAGAGATTGAAATCCCCGAGGTTTAAAAGACCTCCATTGGCGGGACTTTTAGTCCAATTCTCTGCCCCTAAATCTTGAGCGAAAAAAATCTCAAATATGTCTTTTGATTCTTTCTTGTGAGAGAAATTTTCGTTGCCGTTTTTAACTCCGTAATCGTGATCACTCCAGACAGCATGGATCGGAATGAGTTTTTCCCTAAAGAAGAGGGGATTATTAAAACGCATCTCTACGTAACGCTTCCAGATGAGGTCAGGACTCGTTACTTGAACAGTGGTTGGACTAGCGGCATCCGTATAAACAACGTTTCCCACCAACACCAGATACTCCGGTGACTTACTCGCCAGCGTGTCCCATATCTGGGGAGCTTTTTCATAATAATCGTTAGCACCACTGGCCGCCGCTAAACGGAGCTTATCACTTTTCCTCTGACCTCTTCCTACTAGTCTTTGATCAATGGGAGTCCCTTTATGGTAAATGAAAAGGTTGTACTCCCTCTGAGGATCACGGGCGAAAATAATTTTATGAACGCTATAATTTGATGTATCACGTTCCACCAGTTTAATTTCCTCTGGTTTAAGAATGTCGCCTTCCTGACTCCTTAATTCGAAAGTTAATTCTTTAGAACTTTCAGCAACAATACTAAATTCTACTTCACGGGAATTAGTAATCCCTTGAAGGACCGAAACCTTGGTGTATTTCTTAGTACCAAGTTGGGCGCAACCTATAAGGAGAAAAACCAGAAAGGGAAGTAATCTCACAAAGGGTATCCCCATTTCATTAACAGGGAAGTGAGTTCAATGAGAGGAAGTCCGATGATGGCGGTGTGATCGTTCATCTCTATTTTTTGAAAGAGTTTAATTCCTCGTCCTTCTAGTTTATAACTACCGGCACAATCCACCGGATTATCGGCCTTGATATAAGAATGTATCTCTTCATCGTTTAGATTTCTCATATGAAGAGTCGTGGTATTAACAAAGCGCTCTTTCCCTTGAGGAGAAATGATGGTCACTGCCGTCAGAAGCTGATGGGCCTTGCCTTGCATTTCTTTAAGCTGTTTGAAAGCGGCTTCCGGAGTATAGGGCTTACTAAAGATTTTTTCCCCTAACGTGCAGACTTGATCTGATCCGATCACACAGGCATCAGGGTTATTTGTAAACACCGCCTGGGCCTTACATTCAGAAAGAGTGAGTGCCAGATCATGGGGAGAGAGGGTGTTGTTTTTAAACTGGTCCTCGTCCACGCCAGGGGCCAGGGCCTTAAAGTCCCAACCTAACTGAGATAAAAGTTCCCCCCGATACTTAGACGTTGAGGCCAGGATTAGCGGGTAGGGTAATGTTAGTGATTTATCTTTTCCCATATTTTTAAGCAGAAAATCCTATTTTGTTTAAGTTCCTTCCATGGAATATCCAGGATGATATCTCTGGTTGGTGATCGGTTTATTCCCGCGGCCACAAAAGTCTTGTTAAGAGTGAGGGTGTAGTACTTTCTATAAAAGGCATACACCGCCGCATATTTTTCTTCTTTCGTCCCTGCTTCCGATAAAGCTTTCTCGAGTTTACGAACATGAGAGGCCACAGTCTCATTTAATTTTTTAGTTTCTTTATGGTCTGGATCCATGTGCCAATCTGACGGGATAATCATTAATGCAAAACCTCATCAAGAATATAGGCCGCTCCCCCGTAGATGGCGCCTTTATCAGAAGATAAACTGGCCTGTATAATCTTAACTCGCCCTCTTAGAGAGAAGTGAACGAGCTCATCAAATTTTTCCAGCACGATCTTATTAAAAGGTTCTCCGAGATTTGAAACTCCTCCGCCTATGATAAAAGCTTCTGGTCCAACAACGACTGCAATGCTGACAAGCCCGCGAGCAAGTTCTCCGGCAATAGTATGGATAACTTCAGTTGCCTTAGAGTGGCCTGCCTTAAATTCCTGGCCAAGTTTCTCAATAGACCAGGCTTCGCCAATCATTTCCTGGATCGTCTGCTTAATTCCTTGAGCAGAGAGGTAGCTTTCAATATGGTTCATTCCACCACAAGAGCATTGACGTTCTTTAGTGTGAGCAATCAGTACATGTCCGCCTTCACCTCCGAGTCCTTGGAACCCTACGTGAAGTTTTTTATTTAAAATAAGACCTGAACCAACACCAGTTCCAAGAGTGATAAGAACGAAATGCTTAAGTTCCTTCCCGGCCCCCCATCTATTTTCACCTACAGCGGCAAGATGAGCATCATTTTCGATAGCAGCTTTTGTCTTAAAATGTTTTTCAAACAAATATTTTAAAGGAACGTTGTGCCAACCCAAATTAGGAGCATATCCGACCATTCCAGTAACTGTGTTGGCCATCGGTGCGCCAGCTCCAACACCTAACACTCTTGGATCTCCCAATTGGATATTAAGTGTAGATTTAAGCATTTCATTACAATCTTGGGCCAGTTCAGCAATGAAATTGTCCGGATCAATATTCTTATTCGTGGGCCTGTGATGGGATTTTAATAGGTTCCCCTCAAGGTCAAAGAGACCCATTTTTGAGTTCGTTCCGCCAATATCAATACCAAAGACGACTTGATCTTTTTTCATTGTTAAAACGCTATCACGATTCAGGGGACAAGGCTATAATGTACTCTTTTGGAGAGTAGCATGACTTTTAGCAGATACCTTGATTACTATCCCGCATTAGGCTCTCGAGTTTATGCGGCTCCCGGTTCACATATCATTGGCCGTGCCGAGCTTGGTAACGATGTGAACGTCTGGTATAACGCCGTGATTCGCGCTGATGTTAACTACATAAAAATTGGCCATAACACCAATATCCAAGATCTTTGCATGCTCCACGTAACGGAAATGAATTCATTAGAAATCGGTGAAAATACCTCCTTAGGACATTCAGTTATTCTCCACGGCTGCAAAATTGGCAGTGGGTGTTTAATAGGCATGGGTGCTATCATCCTTGACGGTGCCGAGATTGGTGACAACTGTCTTGTTGCCGCCGGTTCTTTAGTTTCTCCAGGTAAGAAGTTTCCTCCAGGAAGCATGATTAAAGGTCGTCCTGCAGTCGTTGATCGTCCTTTAAGCGCTGAAGAAATTGAAAGGACCGCCAATCACTATAAATCTTATATTCACTATAAAGAGCAATATTTAGAAATGGGTGATAATGGAATTGATCAAAAAGACGCCACTAACAAGACTTAAAAATCTTGTCGATAAGGTCTACGAAGATAACCTCTTTCTCCTCTCATCATCGGTTTCTTACTATTCGGCCCTGGCGATCGCTCCATTCTTATTAATTCTCCTGGCGGTGGCCTCTCTTATTGGCGAAGATGTTCAGACAAAGGTGATCAAACTTTGTACTGAGTTTTCGCAAGAAATGGGGACCATGACCCAAATCATTTTCAATAATGTAAATGAAGGGGTAGATATCGGTTCTATTTCCGGGATCGTCGGTCTGGTTATTATTCTTTGGACGGCTTCCTTAGTTTTTCTGCAATTACGTTATTCTTTTAATGTTATATATCGACAGCATAATCCTCTTACTCCTATTTCTGTTGTGAGTTTTGTAAAAGAGCGTATCTTCGCCATGGGCGTTGTTGTTATCTCTGGAGTTTTTCTTATTATCTCCGCTTCGCTTCCTGGATTAGTTGCCTATTTCCTCAAAGATCATTCAAACATTGTCTTGTACCGAATTATTGCCTTTTTGATAAATGTTTTCACATACATTGTTACTTTCTGGCTCATTCAATATTATGCTCCTTCGGTCAAACCTCGAAAGAGAGATGCTTTTAAAATGAGCATTCTGTCTTCAATTTTCTTCATTCTTGGGAATATGGTTCTGGCCCGTTATTTTAGCAATGTTGCTTCCAGTTCTATTTATGGGGCGGCGGCTTCTCTCCTCGTTTTTCTTATTTGGGTTTTTTATTCTTCATTCACTTTATTCCTTAGTGCTGAAATTTTTCTCTTTTATAAGGATTCTAAAAAAGTGAAGCTTTAGGTACTTTCGCCGGCGAAAGTAAAACCGCTTCAATTTTTTTCTTCTTGACTTGTACGTAACTTTTCCGTTAAAGTCAAGCATGAAACTTTCACATTTAACTGATCATGCTTTATTTTTTGATACGAAGTCGCTTATTGTTCACGAGCGAAGTCTCGTTTTAAAACTTCTCTATCATCTAAAAGAGATAGATCGAAGAAAGCTTTATTCAGACTATAAATGCTCCTCAT